>NZ_NAND01000001.1:2210000-2416973 GCF_008679445.1 Veillonella sp. LMAG:90 | reverse complement strand
GTACGTTGCTTCGTCAGGTGCTTCAGTGCGTGACACGCGTAATAAAGCATCGCCCTCTTTGAGGGGCGTTGCCCCATCGACGGCAAAGCCGTTTAGTAACCAAAGGTCATCGCTGCCGTTGGTAATGATATCCGCCGTAACCGAGCCGGGAGCTACCGACCGGGCTTGGCCGTTTACTGTAATATTCATCAGCCGCCTCCTACGAAGTGAACAATTTCCAGCGTGTCGCTGTCCAGTAACCAAGTTGATTCGAATTCGCTTTGCGGAATGATGATGCGGTTTCGCTCCACCACAACGCGTTTGGAATTGTAGCCCGCAGTTTCGAGAAAGGCGGAAACTGTCACAGATTCCGTAAGCGTTTGTTCTTTGCCGTTGACAATCATGGATGCCTCCTTATAAAATTCCTATAAAAAAAGACATGAAGGGAGAGCACCCTTTTGGTGGTGCTCCCCCTTCATGTCATGGTTATATATTGATTTCAGTATAGCAGAGTTTTGAGAATGGGCAAAGTGATTTTTCAAAAAATTTTTGCAGTCATTGTCCGGGAATTTTTTTTGTAAAATATTTTTGACAAAGCAATTTTATAATGATATAATACTAAATTGCAAATGTACTCAGATATATATTGATTAATGTATAATATTATTTTATAGGCGTACGAATGCGTCGTATAAATTAAGGGGTACTCAATAATATGACTATAACATCGTTACTGATAAGGGTAAATCTTCCAAGGTTGTGTTAACCGAAGGCGAAGCAAGGTTCAAAATAAAAAAATGAGAGCCTTGCTTATTTTGTCATTGCGTTAACAGGAAAACTGAGACCTGGATTTTTGTCTGATGTCATACCGTTATAGAATAGAAGGTAAGCCAATTGAAATGAGGGGTGAAAGCTGGTATGTTCAAACCTGAGAAGGTAGGTAAAAGAACGCGTTATACGTATGCTAAAATTAACGAAGTTCTAGAAATGCCACATTTATTGGACGTGCAACGCAAGTCTTATGAGTGGTTTTTGGAGAGCGGTTTTACAAAATATTTTTGACGATATTTCTCCGATTAAAGACAATTCAGGTAATTTAGTGCTTTCTTTTGAAGGATTTAGCCTTGGGGAGCCAAAATACGATATTAACGAATGTAAGAACCGTGATGCTACTTATGCGGCGCCATTGCGTGTTAACGTTCGTTTGATTAATAATGATCCTGAAAACCAGGATATTAAAGAACAGGAAGTTTTCATGGGCGACTTCCCGTTGATGACCGAAACCGGTACATTCATTATCAACGGGGCGGAACGTGTTATCGTATCCCAGCTGGTTCGTTCCCCGGGTGTATATTACACTCGTGAAATCGATACTATGGGTAACCGCTTGTACGGTTCCACAGTCATTCCTAATCGTGGTGCTTGGATTGAGCTTGAAACAGATGCTAACGAAATCGTATCCGTACGTATCGACCGTAATCGTAAATTACCGGCTACAATTTTAGTTCGTGCCCTTGGTTGGAGCACGGATGAATCCATTTTGGAATTGTTCTGGAATGGTGAAACTGACGAAGAAGGCAATCGCGTATATGACGAACGCTTGCTTCGCACCCTTGAAAAAGATACCACCGAATCTTCCGAAGAAGCGTTGGTTGAAATTTACAAAAAATTACGTCCGGGCGAACCGCCTACAGTAGAAAGTGCACGTAATTTATTCGACAATTTATTCTTCGATCCGCGTCGTTACGATTTAGCGCGCGTAGGTCGTTATAAATTGAATAAAAAATTAGGCTGGCGTCAACGTATGTTAGGTCAGACTTTGGCTCAGCCAATCGTAAACATGGAAACCGGCGAAATCATCGTTGATGCTGATACAGTAATGAACGAAGAACAGCTCGATATCGTTGCGAATAGCGGCGTTTTCAGCGGTGAAGGTTTTGCGGAATTCTATGTGAAGAGCTCTGAAGGCCACTCCTTCAAAGTTATCTGCAATAACAGCAACTTGCCGTTTGAACATCGTACGGTAACTCGCGAAGATATGATTGCCAACATCAGCTACTTGTTGAACTTGATGGATGGCGTTGGTCATGTGGATGATATCGACCACTTGGGTAACCGTCGTTTGCGTTGCGTAGGCGAATTGTTACAGAATCAGTTCCGCATCGGTTTAACTCGTATGGAACGTGTAGTTCGCGAACGTATGACGATTCAAGACAATGCTATGATTACGCCACAGGCGCTCATCAACATTCGTCCGGTAGTGGCAGCTATTAAAGAATTCTTCGGTTCCTCTCAGTTGTCCCAGTTCATGGATCAGACTAACCCACTTGGCGAATTGACGCACAAACGTCGTTTGTCCGCGTTGGGACCTGGTGGTTTGTCTCGTGAACGTGCGGGCTTCGAAGTTCGTGACGTGCATCACTCCCACTATGGTCGTATGTGTCCGATCGAAACACCTGAAGGTCCGAACATCGGCTTGATTTCTTCCCTTTCCAACTATGCGAAAGTTAACGAATTCGGCTTTATTGAAGCGCCATATCGTCGTGTAGAAAAAATCTACGGTACCGGCGATCAGGCCAACAAAATTATTAAAGTACAAGTTACGGATCAGGTTGTGTACATGACGGCCGACGAAGAAGAAGGCATGACCATTGCACAGGCTAACTCCATTCTCGATAGCGAAGGTAACTTCGTAGATACGCATATCGCTTGTCGTCGCGGTTCTGAAGTCCTTGAAGTAGCACCTGAAAAAGTTGACTACATGGACGTTAGTCCGAAGGAAGTTGTTTCCATCGGTACCGCTATGATTCCGTTTCTCGAAAACGACGATGCTAACCGTGCTTTGATGGGTGCGAACATGCAGCGTCAGGCCGTGCCTTTGCTCCGCGCTCAGGCTCCGCTTGTAGGTACCGGTATGGAATACAAAGCAGCCACTGACTCCGGCGTTTGTGTACTGGCTAAAGAAGAAGGTATCGTTACTCGTTGTTGGGGTAATGAAATCCATGTACAGCGCGACAACGGTCGTGTTGACGTTTACAAATTAAATAAATTCCTTCGTTCCAACCAATCCACATGTTTCAACCAGAAACCAATCGTATTCCGCGGCGACCGCGTTGTTAAAGGCCAAGTATTGGCTGACGGCCCGGCTACTGACGGCGGTGAATTGGCACTCGGTTTTAACGTGCTCGTGGCGTTCATGCCGTGGGAAGGTTACAACTACGAAGATGCTATCTTGCTTAGCGAAGAGCTTTGCAAAGAAGATATTTATACATCCATTCATATTGAAGAATACGAATGTGATGCACGCGACACCAAATTGGGTGCCGAAGAAATTACCCGTGAATTGCCGAATACGGGCGATGACAATCTTCGCAACTTGGACGAAGAAGGTATCATCTGCATCGGTGCGGAAGTTCATCCGGGGGATATCTTAGTTGGTAAAGTTACACCCAAAAGGTGAAACTGAATTAACGCCGGAAGAACGCTTATTGCGTGCCATCTTCGGTGACAAAGAACGTGAAGTACGTGATACTTCCCTTCGTGTGCCGCATGGTGAATCCGGTAAAATCGTTGACGTTAAAGTTTTTCACTCGTGAAAACGGTGATGAATTGCAACCGGGCGTTAACAAATTAGTTCGTGTATATATTGCACAAAAACGTAAAATCCACGAAGGCGATAAAATGGCCGGTCGTCATGGTAACAAGGGTGTCGTTTCCCGCGTAATGCGTCAGGAAGACATGCCATTCTTGCCGGACGGCACACCGGTTCAAATCGTATTGAACCCATTGGGCGTACCTTCTCGTATGAACATCGGTCAGGTATTGGAAACTCACCTCGGTTGGGCTGTTCAGGGCCTCGGTATGCAGATTAAAGCTACCGACCTCAAGATTCAAAATGTATTGAACCAAGCGAAAGCCGACAGCCGTTATTGGGATAATATCGACCGCATTAAAGAATTATACGGCGAAATGGACGCTTTAAAAGCTAAAGTGGCGGAAAACGTAACTGTTGCCCATCTTGATGTGGACAGTGAAATCGATGCACGCCGCGAAGAAGCGTTGAGCTTAATCTTGGCGGAAGCACAGAAACAATTGACTGAACTCGGTGGCCGCGAACGTTATGACGAATTGCGCGCTATCGAAAAAGAATACAGCGATGCTGAAATTGAATATTTTGACGATGAAGACCAAGCTCCGGAAATGGAAGAATCTTTACAGATTGAATTAAAAGACATTTCGGTAGTGGTTGACATCATCGATGCTATTGAATCGGCTCGTGTAAAACGCGAAGAAATCCGCAAAGATTTGGAATCTTACGGTTATGACTACGAAACTTACGGCATGCCAAAACCTGATGTAGCCGGTATCCATATCGCTACACCGGTATTTGACGGCACGCACGAAAGTGACGTATTCGATACCCTCCGTATTGCCGGTAAAAATGATGACGGTAAAACCGTATTGTACGACGGCCGTACGGGCGAACCGATGGATAACAAAGTTACCGTTGGTTACGTATACATGTTAAAACTTCACCATTTGGTTGATGATAAGATCCATGCTCGTTCAACCGGTCCTTACTCCTTAGTAACGCAACAGCCATTGGGCGGTAAAGCTCAGTTCGGCGGTCAGCGTTTCGGGGAAATGGAAGTATGGGCGTTGGAAGCCTATGGTGCAGCGTATACCTTGCAGGAATTGCTCACTGTTAAGTCTGATGACGTGGTAGGTCGTGTGAAAGCATACGAAAAGATTGTTAAAGGTGAAAATATTCCTGAACCGGGCGTACCGGAATCTTTCAAAGTATTGCTTAAAGAACTTCAGAGTATCGGTCTTGATGTGAAGATTTTGAACGAAGATCAAGAAGAAGTTGTAATCAAAGAACTTGATGACGACGATGATGTAGATACCAATGAAGATGAAATCAAAGAAGTAATGGAAGGCTCAGATGCAGTAGCTGACGATACGGAAGAAGCGAATGTTATCGAAGAAGAACCGGTAACGAGCGGGGAAGATGACGACATACTTAGCACTATGGCTACGTATGTCGGCGAATCCGAAACTGATGAAGACTAATATTTGAGTATCCGAAAGAAGGGAGCGATACTTGTGCTAGACGTTAATGAATTCGATTCTATGCGAATCGGCTTGGCTTCGCCGGAACAAATTTTAGATTGGTCCTATGGGGAAGTTAAAAAGCCGGAAACAATTAACTATCGTACGCTTAAACCGGAACGTGACGGCTTGTTCTGCGAGCGTATTTTTGGACCGACCAAGGACTGGGAATGTCATTGCGGTAAATATAAACGCATTCGCCATAAAGGCGTAGTCTGCGATAAATGTGGTGTAGAAGTGACTCGTTCTAAAGTGCGTCGTGAGCGCATGGGTCATATTGTATTGGCTACACCGGTATCTCACATTTGGTATTTCAAGGGTATCCCATCTCGTATGGGTCTTATCCTTGATGTATCACCACGTTCCTTAGAGCGCGTACTTTACTTTGCTGCTTACATCGTAGTTGATCCGGGCAGCACGCCGCTCATGAAACGTCAGTTGTTATCTGAAACTGAATTCCGTGAATATGAAGCGCAATTCAATGAAGAAGATTACAAAATCAACGGCAAACAGGTTGAAATTGAAACTGTGGCTCAGCGCCGCGACCGTTTGGCGATTATTGCCGAAGCACAACGCAAAATAGCTGCTAATGAAGCATTAAAAGCTAACACTGAAATTGCCGAAGAAGAAAAAGAATATGAAGAATTGACTCGTGAAGAACGTTACGAATTAGGCGCTCAAGAAGAAGTGGAATTCGTGTGCGTTGACATGGGGGCCGAAGCCATTAAAGCATTACTTGCCGAATTGGATTTGGAAAGCCTTAATGTTGAACTTCGCAGTGAACTCGAAACGGCTACGGGCCAACGTAAAATTCGTGCCGTACGTCGTTTGGAAGTAGTTGAAGCATTCCGTCAGTCCGGCAATAAACCGGAATGGATGATTATGGATGTAGTACCGGTTATTCCGCCGGAATTACGCCCTATGGTTCAGCTCGACGGCGGTCGTTTTGCTACATCTGACCTTAACGATTTATATCGTCGTGTAATTAACCGTAACAACCGTTTAAAACGTTTATTAGATTTAGGCGCTCCTGATATTATCGTGCGCAACGAAAAACGTATGTTGCAAGAAGCGGTTGACGCTTTGATCGACAATGGTCGTCGCGGTCGTCCTGTAACAGGTCCGGGCAACCGTCCTTTGAAATCTTTATCCGATATGCTTAAAGGTAAACAAGGTCGTTTCCGTCAGAACCTCTTGGGTAAACGTGTTGACTACTCCGGCCGTTCCGTAATCGTAGTTGGTCCGGAACTCAAAATGCATCAATGCGGTTTGCCTAAAGAAATGGCGCTCGAATTATTCAAACCTTTCGTTATGAAACGTTTGGTAGAACGCCAACAGGCAAGCAATATTAAAGCTGCTAAACGTCAGGTAGAACGAATCGGCCCGGGCGTTTGGGAAGCTTTGGAAGAAGTAATTAAAGAACATCCGGTACTCTTAAACCGTGCACCGACATTGCACCGTTTGGGTATCCAGGCATTCGAACCTATCCTTTGGGAAGGTCGTGCCATTAAATTGCATCCGTTAGTATGTACTGCGTTCAACGCTGACTTCGACGGTGACCAGATGGCTTGTCACTTGCCATTGTCCGTAGAAGCTCAGTCCGAAGCGCGTACCCTCATGTTGTCGTCCCATAACATCTTATCCACTAAGGATGGTAAACCGGTAGCGGTTCCTTCCCAGGATATGATTTTGGGTACTTACTACTTAACCGTAGTACGTCAACATACGAAGGAAAAAGCTAAATACTTCGCTAACTTTGACGAAGTTATGTTGGCTTATGATTCCGGCGTAATCGGCTTGCAAGATATTTTATACATTCGTGAAGAAGGCCATGGTCGTGTTGAAACGACGGCCGGCCGTTTGATCTTTAACAACGCCCTCTACCCTGAACTTCGTCAATACGAATTACAGGAAGACGGACATTATACATTAGGTCGCGTTATGGACAAGAAGATGGTTGGTAAATTAGTTGACCAATGCTTCCAGTTATTCGGCAACGAAAAAACCGCTGAACTTCTTGACCGCGTAAAATCCTTAGGTTATTCCTACGCTCGTCGTGCCGGTATGACTATCGCGATTGCGGATATTAAAGTACCGACTGAAAAAGCGGAAATTTTACAAAAAGCGGACGAAGATGTAGAAAAAGTATCCCGTAACTACCGTCGTGGTTACATGTCCGAAGACGAACGTTATCGCAAGACTATCGAACTTTGGACTCAGGCTACGGAAGACGTAACGGATGCCATGATGGATACCATGATGCGTGACCAGGAAGGTTTCAACCCGGTTTACATGATGGCTATCTCCGGTGCCCGTGGTAACAAACAGCAGATTCGTCAGTTGGCCGGTATGCGTGGTTTGATGGCCGACCCATCCGGTCGAATCATCGACTTGCCAATCAAGGCTAACTTTAAAGAAGGCCTTACTGTATTGGATTACTTTACATCCAGCCATGGTGCCCGTAAAGGTTTGGCCGATACGGCGCTTCGTACAGCTGACTCCGGTTACCTCACTCGTCGTCTCGTTGACGTATCGCAAGACGTTATCGTTCGCGAAGAAGATTGTGACGTAGTAGGCATTGACTTAGTGCGTGAACGCGCTCGTTTGGCAAGCTCCACTCGTCAGGCTCTTTCCTTGTTGAAAGATAAATTGATTGGTCGCGTACTCGATAAAGATGTTGTAGATCCTGCAACGGGTGAACTCGTATTGGCCGCTGAAACTATCTTGACTCTTCAAGATCTTGAAGCTTTAGCCGATCATAAGATCACCGATATCGATCTTCGCGGTGCTCATTTGGGTAGCGACAGCGATATTAACCATACTAACTTGGTTCAAAAAATCAGCCTTGGTGAAACCGATGAAGGCATTCGTCAGACATTGAGTGAAACCATGGTTCAAAATATGCTCGGCAAAGATACCGTTAACGCTGTAGTTGACAGCGAAGGTAACGAAGTATTCCCGGCTCACAGTGCTCTTACTGAAGAAGGCATTGAAGCGATTCTTGACAGTGATGTTAAGGAAGTACAGGTACGCAACAATGATATCCACGGCATTGAAGTGGAAGCCATCGTTGAAGGTTCCGGTATTATTGAACCGCTTAAAGACCGTATCGTAGGCCGTACGGCTGCTGAAGAATTAATCAACAAAGAAACCGGCGAAGTTATCGTGCCGCTTAATGGCGAAATTACGGAAGAATTGGCTGATGAAGTAGTTAAACACTATGAAACGGTTAAGATTCGTTCCGTATTGACTTGTCATTCCCCTTATGGTGTATGTATGAAGTGCTATGGCCGTGACCTCGGTACCGGCAACCAGGTACAGGTTGGTGAAGCTGTTGGTATTATCGCAGCTCAGTCCATCGGTGAACCGGGTACACAGCTTACAATGCGTACATTCCATACAGGCGGTGTTGCCGGTGATGATATTACGCAAGGTTTGCCACGTGTTGAAGAATTGTTCGAAGCACGTCGTCCTAAACGTCATGCCATCATCAGTGAAGTGGAAGGTACAGTTCGCGTAGTTCCTAATGACAATAAAAAAGGTACTAACACTATCTTTGTTACCGACAAAGACGGTGTGGAATATGATTACCTCATTCCATACGGTGCCCGCATTATCGTACGTGACGGTGATGTAGTTAAATTGGGTGCCCGTTTAACAGAAGGTTCCATTAATCCGCATGACATCATGCGCGTAATGGGTACTGAAGCTACTCAGCGCTACCTCGTTTATGAAGTACAGAAAGTATATAAATCTCAAGGTGTAGAAATTAACGATAAACACATTGAGGTTATTGTGCGCCAGATGCTTCATAAAGTGAAGGTAGAAGAAGTGGGCGATGCCGACTTATTACCTGGCGATCCTATCGATGTTAACACCTTTGAAGAAGAAAACCGTCGTCTTATCTTGAACGGCAAACAACCGGCTACGGGTAAACGTATTTTACTCGGTATCACTAAAGCTGCGTTGGCTACTGACAGCTTCTTGTCGGCAGCATCCTTCCAGGAAACGACGCGTGTTCTTACCGATGCTGCTATTAAAGGCAAAATCGATCCGTTATTGGGCCTCAAAGAAAACGTTATTATCGGTAAGTTGATTCCGGCCGGTACCGGCATGAGCCGTTATCGTAAGATTAAGGTTACTAAAAAAGAACCTCAAATCGACGATGTGGTAACGGTTGACGCTCCGGCTGCTGCTGAAGAATAAGTAAAGTCTTGACAATTGGTGTATCGGTAGAGAGGAGGCCTTACGGTTTTCATCTTTACCGGAGCCAATGTCATAAATATAGTTATGTAAGAGAGTGTTATTATGTAAAAATAATGGCACTCTTTTATATTTAATTCGAAATCTATGTATGCTGATTTAGCAATCGATGCATAGAATTGTATAAAATGAAGAAAAATTACGTAAATTTTGTATAAAATTATGTGAAATATGCAAAAATAAAGCCTTTTGAAACACACGGATAAGTGTACATATAAAATGTTGATTTAATGCGGTAAAAAGGCTATAAAAGTTGTTGACAGGCATGGGGTAGTAATGCTAAACTGTTATAGTGCTCGGGGGAGAGTGTGCCTGAGTACAAGAAAAATCAAGGAGTAATGGTATGGAAATCGAAGTATTAACATCAGCGAAAAAGACAATCGGAGCTAAACAAACGTCGAAAGCGATTATGCGCGGCGAAGTTCAGATGGTGTTTGTTGCTAATAACAGCGACGATCGAGTGGTGTTGCCCATACTTGAACTTTGTGAGAAAAACGCCGTACCGGTAAATCAAGAACACTCCATGGAAGAACTTGGTAAGGCCGGCAAGATTAAAGTAAAAGCAGCTGCCATTGGGGTGCTGCGCTAAATTTGGTAATATCTGTGGTGACAATTTGTTGCTATAGATCAATTATAAATCTAATTGTTTGGAAAGGAGGTGCCCACATGCCAACTATTAACCAGTTAGTACGCAAAGGCCGTCAAACTTTGACAAAGAAATCCGACGCTCCTGCACTTAAAGAAAGCCCGCAGAAACGTGGTGTATGTACTCGTGTATATACTGCTACTCCAAAGAAACCGAACTCCGCGCTTCGTAAAGTTGCCCGTGTTCGTTTGACAAACGCTATTGAAGTAACTGCTTACATCCCAGGCATTGGTCACAATTTACAGGAACACAGTGTAGTACTTATCAGAGGTGGTCGTGTTAAAGACTTACCAGGTGTGCGTTATCACATTGTTCGTGGTGCTTTGGATACAGCCGGCGTACAGAATCGTATGCAGAGCCGTTCCAAATATGGCGCTAAAAAAGCTAAGAAATAATTATAGCTAAACAATTGAAATCACACATCGTAGAGGAGGAAATAACATGCCAAGAAAAGGCCCTGTGTTGAAGCGTGATGTACTTCCGGATCCGGTGTACAACAGCAAATTGGTTACACGCTTCATTAACAAAGTAATGTACGATGGTAAAAAAGGTATTGCCGAAACTATCGTATATGATGCATTTGAAATTATTCGTTCCAAAATGGGTCAGGACCCAATGGAAGTATTTGATCAGGCTTTAAAAAATGTAATGCCTGTATTGGAAGTTCGTGCTCGTCGTATCGGCGGTGCCAACTACCAAGTTCCGGTTGAAGTTCGTGCCGATCGTCGTCAGATGTTAGGTATTCGTTGGATGGTAAACTACGCTCGTCTTCGCGGCGAACGCACCATGAAAGAACGTTTGGCCGGTGAATTAATGGATGCGTTCAATAACACTGGCGCAGCTATTAAGAAAAAAGATGACACTCATAAAATGGCAGAAGCTAATAAAGCATTTGCTCATTATCGTTGGTAATTAGTAAGAGGAGTTGACATTCGTGGCAAGAGAATTTTCGCTAGAGAAAACTCGTAATATCGGTATCATGGCTCACATCGACGCCGGTAAAACAACCACAACGGAACGTATTCTTTACTACACAGGCCGAGTTCACAAGATCGGTGAAGTTCATGAAGGCGCTGCGACGATGGACTGGATGGCACAGGAACAGGAACGTGGTATTACAATCACGTCTGCTGCGACTACTTGTCACTGGAAAGAACATCGCATCAACATCATTGATACCCCGGGTCACGTTGACTTTACTGTAGAAGTAGAACGTTCGTTGCGCGTACTTGACGGTTCCGTTGCAGTATTCAGTGCTAAAGGTGGCGTTGAACCACAGTCTGAAACTGTATGGCGTCAAGCATCTACCTATGGCGTACCACGTATCGCTTATGTAAATAAGATGGATACCGTAGGCGCTGACTACTTCAATGTTGTAAACATGATGAAAGAACGCTTGGGTGCAAACAGTGTTGCTCTTCAAGTACCAATCGGCGCTGAAGATACTTTCAAAGGCATCATCGACTTGATGACTATGAAAGCCGAAATCTACATCAGCGATGATGGTAAAGAATTCGAAATCACTGATATTCCTGAAGACTATGTACAAGTAGCTCAAGAACGTCGTGAAATGTTGGTAGACGCTATTGCCGAAACTGACGACGAAATCATGATGAAGTACTTGGAAGGCGAAGAAATCAGCATTGATGAATTAAAAGCGGCTCTTCGTAAAGCAGTTTGTGAAAACAAATTGTTCCCTGTACTTTGCGGTTCTTCTTATAAGAACAAAGGTGTGCAGATGTTATTGGATGCAGTTATTGACTACATGCCATCTCCACTTGATATTCCAGCTATTAAAGGTGTTAACCCTGATACAGGTGCTGAAGAAACTCGCCCTGCATCCGATGAAGAACCATTCTCCGCATTGGCCTTCAAAATCATGGCTGACCCTTATGTTGGTAAATTAGCGTTCTTCCGCGTATACTCCGGTTCCTTAGAATCCGGTTCTTACGTGTTCAACTCCACAAAAGGTAAGAAAGAACGTATCGGTCGTATCCTTCAGATGCATGCTAACAGTCGTCAAGAAATCGAACGCGTTTACTCCGGCGATATCGCAGCTGCTGTAGGCTTGAAAGATACAACCACCGGTGATACTCTCTGTGATGAAAAGGCTCCGGTAATTCTTGAATCCATGGAATTCCCAGAACCTGTTATCTCCGTAGCAGTTGAACCAAAAACTAAAGCTGACCAGGAAAAAATGGGTATCGCTTTAGCCCGCTTGGCTGAAGAAGATCCAACCTTCAAAGTTCGTACTGATGAAGAAACCGGTCAGACAATCATTTCCGGTATGGGTGAACTTCACCTCGACATTATCGTTGACCGTATGAACCGTGAGTTCAAGGTTGAATGTAATGTTGGTAAACCTCAGGTTGCTTACCGTGAAACGATTCGCAAATCCGTTAAAGCTCAAGGTAAATTCGTACGTCAGTCCGGTGGCCGTGGTCAATATGGTGACTGCTGGTTGGAATTAATTCCACAAGAACCTGGTGCAGGCTTCGAATTTGAAAATAAAATCGTCGGCGGTGCAATTCCTCGTGAATACATCGGACCGGTTGAAAACGGTGTTAAGGAAGCTATGGAATCCGGTGTTATCGCCGGCTATCCAATGGTTGACATCAAAGTAATCGTATTTGACGGTTCCTACCATGATGTTGACTCCTCCGAAATGGCGTTTAAAATCGCCGGCTCGATGGGCTTCAAAGAAGGTGCACGTAAAGCTGACCCAGTACTTCTCGAACCATACATGGCGGTAGAAGTTGATGTACCGGAAGAATACATGGGCGACGTAATCGGCGACTTGAACTCTCGTCGTGGTCGTATGGAAGGCATGGAAGCTCGTAACGGCAGCCAGCATATCAAAGCATTCGTTCCATTGAGCGAAATGTTCGGTTATGCAACGGACCTCCGTTCCAAAACTCAGGGCCGTGGTAACTACTCTATGACAGTAGACCATTACGAAGAAGTGCCTAAGAAAATTGCTGAAGAAATTCAGGCAAAGAAAAACGGCTAATCCCTTAAGGGTTAACACAATAAGTAAAATTTTAATTATCCGGGAGGACAATTCAAAATGGCAAAAGCAAAATTTGAACGTACTAAACCGCATGTTAACATCGGTACTATCGGTCACGTTGACCATGGTAAAACTACTCTTACTGCAGCAATCACTAAAGTACTTGCTGAAGAAGGCAAAGCTCAGTTCCAGGACTACAGCATGATCGACAAAGCTCCTGAAGAACGTGAACGCGGTATCACAATCAACACTTCTCACGTAGAATATGAAACTGAAAACCGTCACTATGCTCACGTTGACTGCCCAGGCCATGCTGACTATGTTAAAAACATGATCACCGGTGCTGCTCAGATGGACGGCGCTATCTTGGTTATCGCTGCAACTGACGGCCCTATGGCTCAGACTCGTGAACACATCCTTCTTGCTCGTCAGGTAGGTGTACCAGCTATCGTTGTATTCTTGAACAAAGCTGACATGGTTGACGATGATGAATTGATCGAATTAGTAGAAATGGAAGTTCGTGACCTCCTTTCCACTTACGAATTCCCTGGCGACGAAGTACCTATTATCGTAGGTTCCGCTTTGAAAGCTTTGGAAGGCGACGCTAAATACGTAGAAAAAATCAAAGAATTGATGCAGGCAGTTGATGACTACATCCCAACTCCTGAACGCGACACTGACAAAACTTTCTTGATGCCGGTCGAAGACGTTTTCACAATTACCGGTCGTGGTACAGTAGCTACCGGCCGTGTTGAACGTGGCGAAGTTAAAGTTGGCGACACTGTTGAAATCGTTGGCTTGAAAGAAAAAGCTGAAAGCTACGTAGTAACCGGTCTTGAAATGTTCCGTAAAACTTTGGACTCTGCAGTAGCAGGCGACAACGTTGGTGCTCTTCTTCGTGGTGTAGACCGCAAAGACATCGAACGTGGTCAAGTATTGGCTAAACCGGGTTCCATTCACCCACACACTAAATTCAAAGGTGAAGTTTACGTGTTGACTAAAGAAGAAGGTGGTCGTCATACTCCATTCTTCTCCAACTACCGTCCACAGTTCTACTTCCGTACAACTGACGTAACCGGCGTTATCAACTTGCCAGAAGGTACTGAAATGTGTATGCCTGGTGATAACATCACTATGACTATTGAATTGATTACACCAATCGCTATTGAAGCTGGTCTTCGTTTCGCTATCCGCGAAGGTGGCCACACAGTAGGCGCCGGTGTTGTTACTGAAATTATCGAAGGATAATTAAGTAGTAAATGTAGGTCACAAACCTATACTTTGTGCAGCGCAGAGCGGCATTTGCATGCCGCTCTTGTGTTGTGTTTTTAAACTATGATATAGAAGGTTGCCTCTGCGGAGGAGAATTTCTATGGAGCAGTTCATTCATGAAATGAGCGACAGGAGGAAGTTATTCATGGCTAAACAGCAAAAAATTCGTATTCGTTTAAAATCATACGATCACAAAGCTCTTGATCAGAGCGCGGCAAAAATTGTTGACACTGCAAAACGCAACGGTGCATTAGTATCCGGTCCAATTCCATTGCCAACTGAAAAAAATATTTTTACAATTCTTCGTTCACCACATGTCAATAAAGACTCTCGTGAACAATTCGAAATGCGTACACATAAACGTTTAATCGATATTCTTGAATCAAATGCGAAAACAGTAGATGCTATCACCCGTCTTGAATTACCGGCTGGTGTGTCTATTGAAATAAAATTATAATAAGGAGGTGCGATTATGTCTAAAGCTATTTTGGGTAAAAAGTTAGGAATGACTCAGATCTTCACTGCTGAAGGTAAACTCGTTCCTGTCACTGTAGTGGAAGCAACCCCAAGCGTAGTAGTGCGCGTTAAAACTGTTGAATCCGACGGTTACGATGCAGTACAGCTCGGCTATGGCTCCATTAAAGAAAAACATTTAACTAAACCTGTAAAAGGCCAGTTCGACAAAGCCGGCGTAGCACCGGTTAAATATCTTCGCGAACTTCGCCTTGCTGAAGCAACTGATTACACAGTGGGCCAAACTCTGGCAGCTGATATCTTCGCAGAAGGTGAGTTGGTTGATGTTGTAGGTACAGGTAAAGGTAAAGGATTTGCGGGCACTATTAAGCGCCACAACTTCCATCGTGGTCCTGTAACTCACGGTTCCAAATCTCATCGTGAACCTGGTTCCATCGGTCCTATGATCTCCGGTGGCGGCGGTAAGGTATACAAAGGCAAGAAACTCCCTGGACAAATGGGTGGCGGCAGAGTTACCGTACAGCGCTTATCTGTAGTAAAAGTTGATGCAGACCGTAACTTACTTTTAGTTAAAGGTGGCATTCCGGGCGCTAAAGGCAGCCTAGTAATGGTTCGCAACACGGTGAAACCTGTTAAATAACATTGTCGAAAGGAGGATCTCTAATGCCAACAGTAACAAAATACAATATGTCCGGCGCTAAAGTCGGTGAAATACAGTTAAATGATGCAGTATTTGCAGTTGAAGTTAACGAAGCTGTTATGCATCAAGCCGTAGTTCGTCAGTTATCTAACGAACGTCTTGGCACTCACGCAACTAAAACGAGAGGTCTTGTTCGCGGCGGTGGTCGTAAACCTTGGAAACAAAAAGGTACCGGCCGTGCTCGTGTAGGCTCCACTCGTAGCCCTTATGGGTTGGTGGTGGTACCGTATTCGGTCCACAACCTCGTAGCTATTACAAGGCAATGCCTCGTAAAGCTAGACGTCTTGCAGTTAAATCTGCTCTTAGCGATAAAGTAAACAACAACGAATTAATCGTATTGGACGAATTAACCTTAGCAGCTCCAAAAACGAAAGAAGTATTAAACATCCTTAACAACTTCAACGTAGGTGACGCTAAAGTATTATTTATCACCGAAGGTGATATTAATGTAGAACGTTCCGCTCGTAACATTCAAGGCGTTAAAGCTTTGGCTTGTGAAGGCGTGAACATTTTCGATCTTCTCCACTACGATAAGCTCTTCATTACTGAAGGTGCCGTAGCAAAGATTGAGGAGGTGCTCGCATAATGGAATTACGCGATGTTCTTATTCGTCCGATTATTACAGAAAAAACAACTCTGCTTATGGAAGAAGGCAAATACACGTTCCGTGTGCCTTTGACTGCAAACAAAGTGCAGATTCGTCAAGCTGTAGAAAAAATCTTCAACGTACAGGTAGAAAAAGTAGCTACCATTCGAGTTCTTGGTAAAGTAAAACGCATGGGCCGTACACAGGGTAAACGTAGCGATTACAAAAAAGCTATCGTAACTTTGAAGGCTGGCGAATCCATTGAATTCTTTGAAGGTGTTTAAGATAGTCTAGTAAGGAGGCCCCATAATGGCAATTAAATCATTCAAACCGTACTCCGCTGGTCGTCGGTTTATGACAGTATCTGCCTTCACTGAAATCACTGCAAGCAAACCTGAAAAGTCTTTGCTCGCTAAGGTTTCTCAGACAGGCGGTCGTAATAACACCGGTAAAATGACTGTACGTCACCAAGGTGGCGGTCACAAGCGTCAGTACCGTATTATTGACTTCAAACGTGTTAAAGATAATATCCCGGCTAAAGTAGCATCCATCGAATACGATCCTAACCGTAGTGCTCGTATTGCGTTGCTTAACTATGCCGATGGTGAAAAACGCTACATTCTTGCTCCACATGGCTTGAAAGTAGGCGACACTGTATATAGCGGTCCTGAATCCGATATTAAACCTGGTAACTGCTTACCATTACTCAACATTCCTTTGGGTACTCAAGTACACAACATCGAAATGAAAATCGGTAAAGGTGGCCAGATCGTTCGTTCCGCAGGTACTTCTGCTCAGCTTATGGCTAAAGAAGGTTCCTATGCATTACTTCGTTTACCATCCGGTGAACTTCGTCGTGTTCATATCAACTGCCGTGCAACCGTAGGTGTTGTAGGTAACATTGATCATGAAAACATTACAATCGGTAAAGCCGGTCGCCATCGTTGGATGGGCGTTCGTCCTGGCAACCGTGGTGTTGTAATGAACCCTTGTGACCATCCACATGGTGGTGGTGAAGGTAAGTCTCCTGTAGGTCGTAAACATCCTGTTACACCTTGGGGTAAACCGGCACATGGTGTTAAAACTCGCGACAAGAAAAAAGCTTCTAGCAGCTTGATTGTTAAACGTCGTACAAAATAGGATAGCAGGAAGGAGATAAGACAGTGTCCAGATCTATAAAAAAAGGCCCTTTCGTTGCAGCTTCGCTTGCAAAGAAAATTGATGCCTTAAATGAAACTAATGATAAGAAAGTTGTAAAAACCTGGTCTCGTGCCTCTACTATTATCCCTAACTTTGTAGGCCATACAATTGCTGTGCATGATGGTCGCAAACACGTACCTGTATTCGTTACAGAGGATATGGTAGGTCATAAATTAGGCGAATTCGCTCCAACTCGTACTTTCAAAGGTCACGTTAAGAGTGAAAAAACAACCGGTAAGAAATAATATAGGAGGAATTAGATAATGGAAGCAAAAGCAATCGCTAGACACGTGCGCATCGCGCCTCGTAAAATCCGTATTGTTGCTGACCTCGTGCGCGGCAAGAATATCGGCGAAGCATTTGCCATCTTGAAGTTCACTCCGAAAGTTGGCGCCGATGTAGTAGAAAAAGTAATGCGTTCCGCAATCGCAAATGCAGAACACAATTTTGATATGAATGTTGACAATCTTTATGTATCCGAAATCTTCGTTGATCAGGGTCCAACAATGAAACGCATTCATCCTCGTTCCCGTGGACAGGCTTTCAAAATTTTGAAACGCTCCAGCCACGTAACAGTAGTAGTTTCTGAAAGAGCTTAATAGAAGGAGGGAATATAGTGGGTCAGAAAGTTAATCCCCATGGTTTGCGTGTTGGTATCGTAAAAGATTGGGACGCAAAATGGTATGCTGATAAAGATTACGCTGCAAATCTTCACGAAGACGTTTTAATTCGTAACTTCTTGAAGAAAACCCTTTTCATTGCCGGTATTTCCCGCATTGAAATTGAGCGTATTAATAAACGTATTAAATTAACTATCCACACTGCAAAACCAGGTATGGTTATCGGTCGTGGTGGTGCAGGTATCGAAGATATCCGCAAAGCGTTAAAACGCTTCACTGATAAACAAATCGATGTAAACATCGCTGAAATTAAGCAAGCTGATATGGACTCCGTATTAGTTGCTGAAAACATTGCCAGCCAGTTGGAACGCCGTATCGGTTTCCGCCGTGCAATGAAACAAGCCGTAGGTCGCACAATGCGTCTTGGTGCAAAAGGTATTAAAATCATGGTTAGCGGTCGTTTAGGCGGCGCTGAAATCGCTCGTAGCGAATCCTACCGTGAAGGCAGTATCCCATTGCACACACTTCGTGCCAATATCGACTACGGTACTGCTGAAGCTCATACAACTTACGGTTGTATCGGCATCAAAGTATGGATCTACAAAGGTGAAGTATTGCCGGAGGCAAAACAAGCACCTGCTAAGAAGGAAGAAGGTGACAACTAATGCTTATTCCAAAGCGCGTAAAGCATCGTAAACAATTCCGCGGTCGTATGAAAGGTCGCGCAATGCGTGGTAACACAGTTGCTCACGGTGAATTCGGTTTAGTAGCATTAGAGCC
Source organism: Veillonella sp. LMAG:90 (assembly GCF_008679445.1). Lineage (NCBI taxonomy): Bacteria > Bacillati > Bacillota > Negativicutes > Veillonellales > Veillonellaceae > Veillonella > Veillonella sp. LMAG:90. The sequence continues at coordinate 2,398,331 of NZ_NAND01000001.1, read as the reverse complement.
ATCTTGGATCACAAACCGTCAGATCGAAGCTGCTCGTATTGCTATGACTCGTTATATTAAACGTGGTGGTAAAGTTTGGATCAAAATTTTCCCAGACAAACCAATCACTGCTAAACCAGCTGGTACTCGTATGGGTTCCGGTAAAGGTTCGCCTGAATACTGGGTTGCTGTAGTAAAACCAGGTCGCGTAATGTTCGAAATGGACGGCGTATCTGAAGAAGTAGCTCGTGAAGCTATGCGATTGGCAGGTCATAAACTTCCAATCAAAACTAAGTTCGTTGTTAAGGGTAAAGAATTGGGTGGTGACGTAAATGAAGGTTAATGACATCCGTAACATGAGCGCTGCCGAAATGGAACAAAAAGTTTCCGGCCTTAAAGAAGAGTTGTTTAACCTCCGTTTTCAGCTCGCAACTGGTCAATTAGAAAATCCAATGCGTATTCGTGAAGTTAAGAAAACTATTGCGCGTATTAAAACAATTCAGCGTGAAGCTGCTCTTAAAGGAAACGCATAATAACAAATTTGTTTTGGATTGAAAAGGAGGCTAATGGTCGTGGCAGAAGAAAGAAATGTACGAAAAGTACGTGTAGGCAAAGTTGTAAGTAACAAAATGGACAAAACCATCGTTGTGTCCGTTGAACGTAAAGTGCCTCACGCTTTATATAACAAGCCAATGGTAACAAGCAAACGCTTTAAAGCTCATGATGAAAACAATGAGTGCCAAATTGGCGATACAGTTAAAATTGTAGAAACTCGTCCACTTTCCAAAGATAAACATTGGAGATTGGTTGAAATTATTGAAAAAGTAAAATAATACGTGATGTAAGGAGGAAATACGATGATCCAGCAACAAACAATTTTGAATGTTGCCGATAACACTGGCGCAAAACGTATTATGTGTATTCAAGTTTTGGGCGGTTCTTATCGCAAATTCGGCAATATCGGTGACGTAATCGTTGCTTCTGTAAAAGATGCATCACCCGGTGGCGTTGTCAAGAAAGGCGACGTAGTTAAAGCCGTTATTGTTCGTTCTAAAAAAGGTATCCGTCGTCAGGACGGTTCTTATATTCGTTTCGACGAAAATGCAGCAGTAGTAATTAAAGATGACAAGAGCCCACGTGGCACTCGTATTTTTGGACCGGTAGCTCGTGAGCTTCGTGAAAAAGACTTCATGAAAATCATCTCCCTTGCTCCGGAAGTATTATAAGAAGGAGGAACGCGACGATGTCCCAAACTAAACTTCTAGTAAAAAAAGGCGATACTGTTGTTGTTATCTCCGGTCGAGATAAAGGCAAACAAGGTGAAGTTATCGCAACTGAACCTAAGAAATCGCGCGTTTTCGTGAAAGGTGTTAACTTAGTAAAACGCCACACGAAACCAAGCCAGGCTAACCCTCAGGGCGGCATCATCACTAAGGAAGCTCCTATCCATGTTTCCAACGTAATGGTAATCGATCCTGAAACTAAACAGCCTACTCGTATCAAAAAAGTAGAACAAAATGGTAAATTCGTACGTGCGACTGTGAAAAGCGGTGCCGTACTCGATAAATAATAAGGGAAAGGAGGGCTTTTAACTAATGTCTCGTTTAAACGAAAAATATACTAGTGAAATTCGTCAGGCTTTACAGGAAAAATTCCAGTACAAAAACGTAATGGAAATTCCTAAATTGGAAAAAGTCGTTATCAATATTGGTGTTGGCGATGCAGTTGGTAATGCTAAAGCATTGGAAGCTGCCGTTAACGACCTCACTATTATCGCCGGTCAGAAACCGGTAATCACCAAAGCTAAGAAATCCATCGCTAACTTTAAAGTTCGTGAAGGTATGGCCTTAGGTACTAAGGTAACTCTTCGCGGCGAACGCATGTATGAGTTCTTAGACAAGTTGATCAACGTAGCTTTGCCACGTGTACGTGACTTCCGAGGCGTGAGTGCAACGGCTTTTGATGGCCGCGGTAACTATGCATTGGGTCTTAAAGAACAGCTCATCTTCCCTGAAATTGAATATGATCAGGTAGAACGTGTAACAGGTATGGATATCATCGTAGTTACAAGCGCTAAAACTGATGAAGAAGCGCGTGAGTTGTTGACTCTTTGTGGCATGCCTTTTGAAAAATAATTAGGAGGAACTTATAGATGGCTAAAAAATCTATGATTGAACGCGAAAAGAAACGTGCGAAAATCGTTGCTAAATATGCTGCTAAGCGCGAAGCTTTAAAAGCAGCCGGCGACTATGAAGCATTGGCACAATTGCCTGCAAATGCTTCTCCAACTCGTTTACATAATCGTTGCAACTTGACCGGTCGCCCTCATGGCTACATGCGTAAATTCGGTATTAGCCGTATTGCGTTCCGTGAACTTGCATACAAAGGACAGATTCCTGGCGTTAAAAAAGCCAGTTGGTAATTGGATTACGGGAGGAGGTTTTTAGAATATGGTAATGACCGATCCGATTGCGGATATGCTTACGCGCATCCGTAATGCAAATGCTGCTCTTCATGAATCCGTAGAGATTCCTGTATCTCGCATGAAGGCTGCCGTTCTTGAAATCCTTAAAGAAGAAGGGTTTGTAAAGAGCGTTGAAACCGTTGAAAACGGCAAACACACAGTTTTAAAAGTAACGTTAAAATATGGTTCCAATAACGAAAAAGTAATTACTGGAATTAAACGTATTTCCAAACCGGGATTACGTGTTTATGCGAAGAAGGAAGAACTCCCTCGCGTACTTGGTGGTTTAGGTATTGCAGTTATCTCCACATCTAAAGGCGTTATGAGCGACAAACAAGCTCGTAAAGAAGGTCTTGGTGGCGAAGTACTCGCATACGTATGGTAATCAGGCAATAGGAGGTAGAAATAATGTCACGTATCGGTAGAATGCCTATCGAGATCCCTGAAGGCGTTACAGTTAACTACGAAAACCACGTAATGACTGTTAAAGGCCCTAAAGGTGAATTATCTCGTGAATTGCATCCGGATATGATTATTACTGTGGAAGGTAACACAATCACAGTAGCTCGTCCGAGCGAAGATAAAGCACACCGTTCTTTACATGGCCTCACTCGAGCTCTTGTTGCTAACTTGGTAACAGGCGTTCATGATGGCTTTGCTAAAACATTGGAAATCAACGGTGTTGGTTACAGAGCGGCCAAACAAGGTAACAAATTAGTGCTTACCCTTGGTTTCTCTCATCCAGTAGAGATGGAAGCTCCTGCTGGTATTACCATTGATGTGCCGGCTCCTAACAAAATCATTGTTAGTGGTGCTGACAAAGAAGTGGTTGGTGCTGTAGCTGCTAATATTCGTAAATGGAGAGAACCAGAACCTTACAAAGGTAAAGGTATCCGTTATGAAGGCGAAGTTGTTCGTCGTAAAGCTGGTAAAGCTGGCGCTAAAGGCAAATAATATCAGTAGAATTTAGAAAGGAGTGAACATCTTGGCTCGTAAATCCACAAGAAATATTGCTCGAGCAAAACGTCATCTTCGTATTCGTCGTCACATTTCCGGTACGGCGCAATGCCCACGTTTGAACGTATTCCGTAGCCTTAGCAACATTTATGCACAGGTTATTGATGACGTAGCTGGTACTACTTTGGTAGCAGCAAGCTCATTAGATAAAGAATTAAACTTGAACTATGGTGGCAACACTGCTGCAGCTAAAGCTGTTGGTGAATTAGTTGCTAAACGTGCTATCGCAAAAGGCATCGAAACAGTAGTATTCGATCGCGGTGGTTACATCTATCATGGTCGTGTAGCGGCCCTTGCAGAAGGCGCTCGTGAAGCTGGCTTGAAATTCTAAGAAGGAGGAACTTTAGACATGGCGAGAATTGACTACACCAGTCTTGATCTTAAAGAAAGAGTAGTATTCATCAACCGCGTAGCCAAAGTAGTAAAAGGCGGTCGTCGTTTTTCCTTCAGCGCTTTAGTAGTTGTCGGTGATGGCAACGGTTACGTAGGCGTTGGCTTAGGTAAAGCGGCAGAAGTGCCTGAAGCAATTCGTAAAGGCATTGATGATGCTAAGAAAAATCTTATTCACGTTGTTATTAAAAACGGTACAATTCCTCACACTGTAACCGGTCGTTTCGGTGCAGGCAGCGTTTTCTTGAAACCGGCTGCAGAAGGTACCGGGGTTATCGCAGGTGGCCCTGTGCGTGCCGTATTGGAATTAGTAGGTGTTCGTAACATCCTTACGAAATCCCTTGGTTCTTCCAATCCTAACAACATGGTTCGCGCAACAATTGAAGGCTTGGCACAGTTAAAACGTGTTGAAGAAGTGGCAGCACTTCGCGGCAAAACTGTAGCTGAGATTTACGGCTAATAAGGGGGATTGACTGTAATGGCACAGGTAAAAATTACATTGACCAGAAGCTTAATCGGTCGCCCTGAAGATCAGCGCGCAACTGTAAAAGCTCTTGGCTTAAAGAAAACTAACTCTCAGGTAGTTAAAGAAGTTACACCTCAAATTCAGGGTATGCTTCACAAAGTTAGACATTTAGTTACTGTAGAAGAAGTATAATATAGATAAGGAGGTGCACTGAATGAAACTTCATGAATTAGCTCCAGCAGCAGGTTCTAAAAAGACACGCACTCGTCGTGGTCGTGGTCTTGGTTCCGGTCTTGGTAAAACCGCTGGCCGTGGTCAGAAAGGTCAAAACTCCCGTAGTGGTGGTGGCGTACGTTCCGGCTTCGAAGGTGGCCAGATGCCTCTTTATCGCCGTTTACCAAAACGTGGTTTCAAAAATGTGTTCGCTAAAGAATATGCGGAAGTTAATATTTCCCAACTTAACCGCTTCGAAGATGGTGCTACGGTTGATCCGGTAGCTCTTATCGAAATGGGCATTTTGAAAAACGTACGTGATGGTATTCGCATCCTTGGTAATGGCACGTTAGAAAAGAAATTAACAGTTATTGCTAATGGTTTTACTAAAACTGCCGAAGAAAAGATTGTAGCAGCAGGCGGAAAAGTAGAGGTGATCTAGGGTGCTAGAAGGCCTCTCGAACATCTTTAAAATAACAGAGCTACGCAATAAAGTAGCGTATACATTACTTATGTTTATCGTGTTTAGGGCAGGCGTTCATATCCCGGTCCCTGGCGTAGATGCCTCTGTTATTGAAAGCTTATTTACATCCGGCGGCTTATTTGGTCTCTTAGACTTATTCGCCGGTGGTGCGTTAAGTAAGTTCTCCATCTTTGCCATGAGTATTACCCCATACATTAATGCGTCGATTATTATGCAGCTCTTAACAGCGGTAGTACCGACCTTTGAACAGTGGAGTAAAGACGGCGAAGACGGACGTAAGAAAATTGCCAAAGTAACACGCTATGGCACCGTAATTCTTGGATTTGTCCAAGCTTTCGGTATGTCCTATGCGTTACGTGCTAATAGTGCACTTATTGACAACAGTTTCTTATCAGTTATTGTAACTGCCATCATCCTTACAGCAGGGACTTGTCTCCTCATGTGGATTGGTGAACAGATTACAGCATACGGCATTGGTAACGGTATTTCCCTTATCATCTTTGCCGGTATCGTAGCGCGTTTCCCATCCGGATTCAGCACTATCTACGAATATTTACAAGTAGGAACAATTAATATTTTCCAAGCAATATTATTTGCGATTATCGCTGTTGCAATGATCGTATTTGTAATTGCGGTAACACAAGGTCAACGTCGTATTCCGATTCAATACGCCAAACGCGTTGTTGGTCGTAAAATGTACGGTGGACACTCAACCTTCCTTCCTCTTAAGGTCAACCAGGCAGGTGTTATTCCAATTATCTTTGCGTCATCCGTTTTGATGTTCCCTGTGACGTTAGCTCAGTTTGTGCAGGTTGACTGGGTGAGAACACTGGCTAATTATTTCACATGGGGAACCCCATTGCAGACAGTATTATATGCTGTATTGATTTTTATTTTTACGTACTTCTATACAGCTATCTCAATTAACATTACGGATATGGCAGATAATATGAAAAAATACGGTGGATTTATCCCTGGCATTCGTCCGGGTAAACCTACTGCTGATTATGTAGATCGCGTAATGACTCGCATTACCTTCGCGGGCGCCTTATTCTTGGCTCTCGTTGCTATTTTACCTAACTTTATCGGTGGTATTACAGGCATCGAAGGTGTGTATTTTGGTGGTACAGCGTTACTTATCGTTGTCGGCGTTGCTTTAGATACAATGCAACAAGTTGAGTCTTTAGTTTTAACCCGTCACTATAAGGGCTTTGTTAAATAGGAGGAAAATAGCTATGTATATTTTGTTAATGGGACCTCCCGGTGCCGGTAAAGGTACTCAGGCTACTCGTTTAATCGATAAATATGGTATTCCTCAGATTTCAACCGGTGATATGTTCCGTGCAGCGGTAAAGGAATGTACCCCTCTTGGTCTTGAGGCTAAGAAATACATGGATGCGGGCCAACTCGTACCGGATAGTGTTACGGTTGGTATCGTACGTGAACGTCTTGCTAAAGATGATTGCAAAAACGGCTTCATCCTTGACGGTTTCCCACGTACGACCGCCCAAGCAGTATCATTAGATGCTATATTAAAAGAAATGGGAATTGTTCTTGATGCTGTAGTTAATCTCAACGTTCCTAACGATGAGTTAGTACGTCGCATCAGTGAACGAGCACGTCTTGAAAATCGTGACGATGATAAACCGGAAACAGTACAGAAACGTCTTGCTGTATACGACGAATCTACTAAGCCTTTAATTGATTACTATCGTAACAGTGGTTTATATGTAGAAATCAACGGATTACAGGATGTGGATGCAGTATTTACAGATATCATTAAAGCGTTGGAGAAATAATCAATGATTATTTTGAAATCGCAACATGAAATTGAGTATATCCGTCAGGCATGTAAACTCACTGCTGATACGTTAACAGAGCTTATCGCATTAGCTAAACCGGGTGTAACAACACTTGAGTTGGATCAATTTGCCGAAGAATATATTCGCAGCCACGGTGGTGAACCAAGCTGCAAAGGTTACTATGGGTATCCTGCAACAATTTGCGCTTCTATCAACGATGAAGTGGTTCATGGTATTCCCAATGCTCATCGCAAGCTGAAGCACGGCGATATTATTAGTATCGACCTCGTGTCTTCAGTTAATGGGTATCATGGTGATTCCTGCGTAACCATTCCTATTGGGAAGGTCAAACCTCAAGTTATGAAACTTCTCAAGGTGACAGAAGAAAGCTTGTTCAAAGGTATTGAACAAGCAGTTGTCGGGAACAGAGTGGGGGACATTTCCCACGCTGTTCAGACGTATTGTGAAAAATTTGGATTTGGTGTTGTGCGAGACTTCGTAGGGCATGGCCTCGGTCGTGAAATGCACGAAGATCCGCAGATTCCAAATTACGGTCCGGCTGGGCATGGCCCCTTATTAAAGCCGGGTATGGTGCTTTGTATAGAGCCAATGATTACTATGGGGACTTACGAAGTGCAGGTTCTGGACGATGACTGGACAGCCGTTACTCGTGACGGCAAACCGGCAGCGCACTTTGAACATACAGTGGTTGTTACTGAAAACGGCCCTGAAATTTTGACCATGCGTGATGAACCCAGGTTGATAAAATAACCAGTAGCCGGAGGAAATGATATGTCAAAAGAAGACGTTATTGAAGTGGAAGGTACGGTCGTAGAGGCATTACCTAATGCCATGTTTCAGGTAGAACTTGAAAATGGTCATGTGGTACTTGCTCATGTGTCAGGCAAAATGCGTATGAATTTTATTCGTATCCTTCCCGGTGATAAAGTTACTATGGAACTGACACCATATGACTTAAATCGTGGTCGTATTACCTACCGTTTTAAATAGTAAGCGGCAGCGACACAAAGGAGGTACTTATGAAGGTTAGACCATCAGTTAAAAAGATATGCGAAAAATGCAAAATCATTAAACGTAAAGGCCGTGTAATGGTAATTTGCGAAAACCCGAAACATAAACAAAAACAAGGATAATTGATAGGAGGTGGATGAATAGATGGCACGTATAGCCGGTGTAGATTTACCACGTGACAAACGTGTGGAAATTGGTTTAACTTATATTTATGGTATCGGACTTACTTTGTCCAAAGAAATTTTGGAAAAAACTGGTATTAATCCTGATACTCGCGTTCGTGACCTTACTGAAGATGAAGTTGCGAAAATTCGTGCGATTCTTGATGAAGATTATAAAGTTGAAGGTGACCTTCGTCGTGAAGAAGCACTCAACATTAAACGCTTAATCGAAATCAACTCCTATCGCGGCAAACGTCATCGTGCAGGCTTGCCTTTGCGCGGTCAACGCACTAAGACAAATGCTCGTACTCGTAAAGGTCCTAGAAAAGCAATTGCTGGGAAGAAGAAATAATAAAGGAGGGATAAAGCGTGGCTAAAAAGGTAGTAAGAACTAAAAGAAAAGAAAAGAAACACGTTGAATCCGGTGCGGCTCATATCCGTTCCACATTCAACAACACTATCGTAACTATTACTGACACAAACGGTAATGCACTTTCCTGGGCTTCTGCAGGCGGTCTTGGATTCCGTGGTTCCCGTAAAAGCACTCCATTCGCAGCTCAGATGGCAGCTGAACAAGCAGCTAAAGCAGCTATGGAACATGGCTTACGTCAGGTTGAAGTATTCGTTAAAGGTCCAGGCTCCGGCCGTGAAGCTGCAATCCGTGCATTGCAGGCTGCTGGTCTCGAAGTAAACAGCATTAAAGACGTTACTCCGATTCCTCACAATGGTTGCCGTCCTCCAAAACGTCGTCGTGTATAATTTATAGTTTTAAGTAATCGCATTTTGCGATTGCTATGATATACTATAGATAGACGACGTGTTTTATAGGAGGATTGTCCTGATGAGCGAAGAAAAGAAATTAAAAATCGAGAAAGTTGAAGTACGCGACAACGGTCGTTATGGTAAATTCGTCTGTGAACCATTAGATCGCGGCTACGGGATTACGCTCGGTAACAGCTTACGTCGAATTCTGCTTTCGTCTTTAGATGGAGCAGCTATCACTTCTATTAAAATTGATGGTGTGCTTCATGAATTTTCTACAATTCCTGGTATTCGTGAGGACGTAACGGATATAATCCTAAACCTCAAGCAATTGTGTTTCCGTCTTGACGGCGAAGCACAAGTGCCAGTAGATCTCCACGTAGATATTCAGAAAGAGGGCGTTCTAACAGCCGGTGAATTGGAACGATTCTGTCCACCGGAATTAGAAATTTTAAATCCTGACCTCGTAATCGCTACGATGGATGAAGTGGCTCATCTCGTAATGGATGTTCGCATTGAACGTGGTAAAGGATATGTGCCATCTACGAAGAATAAAAAAGATGATGATGTAATCGGTCGTATTCCAATCGATTCCATCTTCTCTCCAATTCTTCGTGCGAAATATGAAGTAAGTGATGTGCGTGTAGGTAATGAAATGGACTTTGATAAATTAACTCTCGAAGTTGTTACCAATGGTTCCATTACCGCTGCGGAAGCAGTAGCACGTTCGGCTAATATTATGATTGGCTATTTGAAAAACTTCACCAAGCTTGCTCATTCGGTTGAAGAATTTGACGTTCCAAGTGAAAATAGTGACTTGGACGGTAAAGGCGAAGTGGGCGGCGTAGATGTACCGGATGATGACGGTCCATCTAAAATCCTTATCGACGATTTGGAATTATCCGTTCGTGCATACAATTGTTTGAAACGCGCAAGCATCAATACAATTGCGGACCTCTTGGATAAGAGTATGGATGATTTAGGTAAGGTACGTAATTTAGGTAAAAAATCCATTGATGAAATTGAAGAAAAACTTCAGAAACATCCTTTGGGACCATTTTACTTGAAGAAAAAAGGCGAATAAGGAGGATGACTAATGTATAGAAAATTAGGCCGTGACAGCTCTGCTCGCAAAGCTTTATTCCGCGGTATGTTAACATCTTTCTTCCAGTATGATCGCATTGAAACGACTGAAGCTAAAGCTAAAGAATTACGTGGCTTAGCTGACCAGATGATTACCCTTGCAAAACGTGGTGATCTTCATGCTCGTCGTCAGGTGCTTGCATACCTCATGGACGAAGATGTAGTAAAAAAATTATTTGACGAAATTGCTCCAAAATATGCTGATCGTCAGGGCGGTTACACTCGTGTAATTAAGCTTGGCCTTCGTAAAGGCGATGCGGCTCCATTAGCACTTATCGAGCTTGTTTAATAATTAAGAAGTCGGTGTTGCAACGGATGTTAGCAACACCGCTTTTTTATGCTCGTTAATACTGTGCTATAATGAGATATCTGTTTTTTACGATAGGATTAGTTATGGCTGATGTGGCGTGAGGCTAAATATTTCTAATTTTGAGGGAATACCTTCAAAATTGGTAATATACAAATAGAAACGATATTGACAACCTAAACAATTTAATAGGTTGACGAATCGTTGCTATTTTTATATTATCAATATAGTGATATTAGAGTTTAATCATATAAATTTACTAAGATTTGAGGATATTATGAGCACACAGGATATAATGATACAAACCGAACACATGAGTCATACCTATCAAGATGAGTCCGGCAATGTAGTATATGCCCTTGATGATGTGAGCCTCGCCATTCGTAAAGGGGAATTTGTAAGTATCATCGGCACGAACGGCAGTGGTAAAAGTACCTTAGCTAAGCATTTTAACGTTTTGTTGACGCCTAGCAAAGGGGCTGTTACCGTACTTGGCATGGACACGAAGGATCCTAAAAATTTGTGGGATATTCGTCAGCATGTGGGCATGGTTTTCCAAAATCCGGACAATCAGATTGTAGCCGCCGTAGTTGAAGAAGATGTGGCTTTCGGACCGGAAAATTTAGGTGTAGAGCCTTCTGAGATTCGCCGCCGGGTGGATGAAGCCTTGGCCAGTGTTAATATGACGGATTATGCCCTTCATTCCCCGGGACTTTTATCGGGCGGACAAAAACAGCGCATCGCCATTGCCGGTGTATTGGCTATGAAACCGGATTGCATCGTACTGGACGAACCAACGGCTATGCTTGATCCGGTAGGACGTAAAGAAGTATTGGAGACAGTCCATCGTTTAAATAAAGAAGAAGGCATTACGATTGTTTACATTACGCACTTCATGGAAGAAGCGGTGACTTCGGACCGTGTGGTGGTAATGAAAAACGGTAAACTCTTGCATGACGGTACACCACGTGAAATCTTTTCACAGGTACCGATGCTTAAAGAGTTAGGCCTGGATGTGCCGGTGGCAGCAGAAGTAGCCGCTAAATTGCGACTCGATGGGGTAAGTCTGTCGAATGAAATTATTACTGAAGAAGAATTGGGGGACCAATTATGCCAATAATTTTAAACAACGTTTCTTATGTGTATGGGGAACATACGCCGTTTCGCAAAGAAGCGCTGAAAGGAATTAATTTAACAATCAATGAAGGCGATTTTGTGGGCATCATCGGTCATACCGGTTCCGGCAAATCCACTTTGGTACAGCATCTGAACGGGCTGTTGCATCCGACGACGGGCCAGGTTACTATCGATGGTGTCGATGCGGCGCTTAAGACAGAAGAAGCCAAATTAATGCGTCATAAAGTAGGCATGGTGTTCCAATATCCGGAGCATCAATTATTTGAAGAAACGATTGCGCAAGATATTGCTTTTGGTCCGAAGAACTTAGGACTCAGCGCCGATGAAGTAGACGCCCGCGTACGGGAAGCGATGGACTTTGTAGGACTTGACTACGAAACCTACGCTAATCGTTCGCCGTTCCAACTTTCCGGTGGACAAATGCGCCGTGTCGCTATTGCCGGCGTGGTAGCACTGAATCCAAGTTATCTTATTTTGGACGAACCGTCGGCCGGCCTCGACCCATTTGGTCGTGAAGAGATTTTCCAAAAAATCATCGACTTACATGCTAAAAAAGGCATTACCGTAGTTCTCGTATCTCACAATATGGAAGATATTTCGCGCATGGCGAATCGCCTTATCGTCATCGATAACGGTAAGATTCAGCTTGATGGTAAACCTATCGACATTTTTATGAACAAACGACAGGAATTGCAATCTGCCGGTGTGGATGTACCTCCTGTTTCCAAGTTGGTGGAATATTTGCGTGACCGCGGCTTACCGGTTTCGCAGCAGGTTATCTCCGTAGATGATGCTGTTAAGGCGATTGAAGTTGCTTTAAAGGAGGTAAATCATGCTAAGTAATATTACTATCGGACAATATTTTCCGGGCGACTCTTTTTTGCATCGCATGGATCCGCGCGCTAAGATTGTGGCGACTATGATTTTTATTATAGCTATTTTCTTGGCGGAAACGACTTTGGCATATACGCTGGTAGGGTTGTTTACGCTATTTACGGTGGCGTTATCGCGCTTACCGATGCGCCTCGTTTGGAACTCCGTTAAACCGCTGTGGATTATCATCGTATTTACCATGGGTGTTCATGTTTTCACAACACCGGGCACGATGATTTGGCAGTACGGCTTCTTACACATCAGTGAAGAAGGCTTGCGCATGGGTAGCTATATGGCGGCCCGCTTGGTATTTTTGATTATTTTCTCGTCATTACTTACGTATACAACATCACCAATTCGTTTGACTGACGGGATTGAGCATCTCTTGAATCCGTTCCGCCGTTTCGGTGTACCGGCTCATGAACTCGCTATGATGATGACCATTGCCCTACGTTTTATTCCCACTTTGTTGGAAGAAACGGATCGTATTATGAAGGCTCAAGCTTCGCGTGGTGCCGACTTTACGACCGGTAGTTTGGTAAAACGTGCTAAAAATATGGTGCCTTTATTGGTACCGCTTTTTATCAGCGCCTTCCGTCGTGCCGATGAATTGGCGGTAGCTATGGAAGCACGTTGTTATCGCGGTGGTGAAAACCGTACGCGCATGAAAGAATTAACCATTACAAGTTATGATTACATCGGCATTGCCGGCGTACTGGTGATTACTGTAGTACTATTAGTTTTACGCTTTGTGCCGATTGGCTAAGGAGGGTTGTCATTGGCGACAGAACAACGCAATATTCGTTTAATCGTTGCTTATGACGGCACGGAATTAAACGGCTATCAAAGCCAAGTTAACGGCATTACGGTGCAGGACTGCTTGGAAGCGGCGCTCACTAAAGTGTGTAATGAGCCCATCTCTATTTATGGCGCTTCGCGCACTGATGCAGGCGTGCATGCTAAGTTTCAGGTAGTGACCTTTTTTACAACCGGGCGTGTTCCCGTGGAAAACCTGACACGTGCTTTAATTGCACATTTACCGCCTTTTATTGTAATTCGCCGGGCGGAAGAAATACCGTTAGATTGGCGTCCCCGTTGGAAAATAGTAGGGAAGGAATATATCTACACTATTCACAATGATGTCATTGAAGATCCCCTTGGCATGCGCTTTCACTGGCATGTAAAAAAGCCGCTAAATCGCGAGGCTATGGTGGCAGCGGCTAAAGCGCTGGAAGGAACGCATGACTTTACTACTTTACAGGGCGCTAATTCAACGCCGGCTAATCCGGTAAAAACTATGTTTGCCGTGTCTTTAAAGTTTAACGGCCCGGCCGTGTATATTCACGTTATCGGGGATGGCTTTTTGTATCATATGGTGCGAAATATAGCGGGGCTTTTGGTGGATGTAGGGCTCGGGCGAATCGAGCCGGCTAAGATACCGGAACTGTTAGCCGCTCGCAATCGGCGGCTTATCGGTAAAACGGCACCGCCACAAGGGCTCTGTTTGGAGGAAATCTTCTTTGACGAAGAACGACGCCAAGCGGTTATTGACAGCTTGCAAGCATAATGGCAAAAGTTTGAGCATATAGTACCTTAACTTTTTAGAATTATGTTTAAAACGAGCAGCAATTAAATCGTTGTAAAGCGTTAAAGACGAACTATTTTGTAGGGATATATCATTTGCTCATAGCTTACTGAATACAGTCAAGATTTGAGCTTAGAATTTGACTATGAATTTGACTATATTCCTTTATAGCGTATTTCAAGTCATTTCTAATTCGAAAATGCAATTTAGCAGTTTACTTATATACATAAGTAAAAAATTAATAAAATGCAAAAGTTTAGTTGTAAAATTTTTACTATTTTGCTTGTCTTTGTTGCCCGATTTAATGCTTAACTTTATGAAAAATCATTATGGTAAGGCTATTTCTAATGAAAAAGTCTTACCATTGAGTACTTTAAAGCGGCTGTTTAATAGTAATACTGTGTGAATAAATATTCTGTGGTGATGAGTTAATATGTATTGCGTGATTAATGCTTCACTTTTTATACACTATAGAATATTACGATAATATAGCGAATTTAGCGGATTGCATCCAAGGCATAGGCATAATTTATCTTTAGCTGATGATGATTGATGATTTTGTATAAAAATGTTAAAATGTAAAGTAGTTGAAAGATTTAACAGATCCACTATACCAAGTAATGTTAATCCTAAGGAGGGTGAATCTTTTGCAAAAACGTAAAGATTTTATCTGGAAAATGGGTGGCCAGCAGGGCGAAGGTATCGAAAGCTGCGGCGAAATTATGGCCACAATCTTAGCTAAAGAGGGTTACTCTTTGTACAGCCAACGTTTATTTGCTTCCCGTATTAAAGGTGGGCATACAACGTTTGCATTGCGTATTGCTCTTGAGCAAATCATGACAGTAGGCGAATCCATCGACTTCTTAGTTGCTTTGGATCAGGAAACTGTTGACATGCACGGCAAAGAAGTTCGTGAAGGCGGTTATATTATTTGCGACAGCAAAGTTAACCCGGACTTCTCCAAATATGAAGGTGAGCCAATCACTTGCTTAGCCGTTCCTATTACCGAAACCGCCATGAAGCAAGGTTCCTTGTTAATGCGTAACATTGTTGCTTTAGGTATGTCGGTTGCTCTATTAGGATTTGACAAAGCTCCGTTCAGAACAGCGATTGCCGCTCGTTTTGCGAAGAAAGCCGAAGATGTAATCGACAAAAACTTAAACGCTTTTGAAGACGGTTACAAACTTATCGTAGAAAAACGCGGCGAAGGCGACGTAGATACATTACCTGTTCCGGAACCAAAAGACCAGATGTTCTTATTGGGTAATGAAGCCTTGGCTTTAGGTGCTATTGCGGCAGGTTCCCGTTTCATGGCATCCTATCCGATTACGCCGGCGTCTGAAGTTATGGAATACATGATTAAGAAAATGGACCATATCGGCGCTACCGTTGTTCAGACAGAAGATGAAATTGCTGCTTGTATGACTGCTATGGGCGGTGTATATGCAGGCGTTCGCGGTTTCACTTGTACTTCCGGCCCGGGCCTCAGCCTTATGGCTGAATCCTTATCCATGGCTTCTATGGCGGAACTTCCTATGCTCGTTATCGATGTACAACGTTCCGGCCCATCCACCGGTATGGCTACTAAAGTAGAAACTTCCGATATCAACGCTGCTTGCCATAATGCTCATGGTGACTATGCCAATATTGTTATTTCCCCAACCAGCATTGAAGAATGCTTCTACGAAATTCAAAAAGCATTCAACTTGGCTGAAATGTATCAATGTCCGGTAATCTTTATGCCTGACTTACAACAGGGCCTTAACAAACAGTCCGTTCCTTCCTTTGATTTGAACCGTGTACCTATCGAACGCGGTAAACTGATGAAAGAAGAAGACTTACCTGCATTGGAACGTCCTCATTACTTCAAACGTTTTGAATTGACTGAAGACGGTATTTCCCCTCGTACTATTCCTGGTATGAAGAACGGTATGTTCTTGTCCACCGGTCTTGAACATAATGAAGAAGGTAAACCTGCTGAAGCTCCGACTATGCACGTTAGCCAGACTGACAAACGCTTGCGTAAATTGAGCACAGTTGCCGAAGTATATGAACCATTCCTTAACAATGCAAAACATGATGAATGTGATGTATTGGTAATCGGTATTGCTTCCAGCCGTGGCGCTATTGAAGAAGCAGCAGCTGAACTTGAAGCTGAAGGTGTTAAAGTTAACCACTTACAACTTCGCTTGATTAAACCGTTCCCTAAAGAACAGTTAATGCCATTCTATGAAAAAGCTAAAAAAGTTGTTATTTGCGAACAAAACGCAACGGCTCAATTAGCTGATATTTTCCGTATTAATATGCCTAATAAATGTAAGCTCCATAGTTGCTTAAAATATGATGGTAATCCATTCACAGCAACCTATGTGAAGAAAGCAATTAAGGAGGTTTTATAATATGGCACAAGTGACCGATTACAGAAATGATATTCGCCCTAACTGGTGTCCCGGCTGTGGGCACTATGGGGTACAGGCTGCCATTACCGATGCGGTAGCTCAGCTTGATATTAGTCCGGATAATTTAGCCGTTATCTCCGGTATCGGCTGCTCCAGCCGTATTGGTGGTTACTTCTATGCATACGGTGCTCATACGACTCATGGTCGTGCGTTACCTTATGCTCAAGGGGTAAAATTAGCTAATGAAGATTTAAATGTTGTTGTTTGCGGCGGTGACGGTGATGCCTTCGCTATCGGCATGGGCCATACGATTCATGCATTCAAACGTAATGTAAATATTACTTACGTTGTTATGGATAACCATGTTTACGGCTTGACCAAAGGTCAGACATCCCCTCGTTCCGATATTGGCTTTGTAACTAAAACGTCCCCACATGGTTCGTTTGAATCTCCATTGCCAATTTGTGAAACAGCAATTGCCTCCGGTGCTACTTTCGTAGCGCAAGGCTACATGATTAATCGTGCGGAACTCGTTGAATTGATTAAACAAGGCATGCAGCATGAAGGGTTCTCTTTCATCAACGTATTTAGTCCTTGCGTAACCTACAACAAACGTAACGGTTATGATTACTTCAAAGAAAACTTAACGTCCTTAACGACGATTGAAGGCTATGATCCTACCGATCGTGCCGCTGCCCTTAAAACATTGGGCGAACATGAAGGCTTGTTGACCGGTCTTATCTACCAAGATACGACGAAACCATCCTTCGAAAAAGCAATGGCTGCCGCTAACGGTGGTTCTCATGTACGTGCTTTGGTTCATGACGTAGTAAAACCTGATGCTGCCATGTTCCGCGGCTTGTGCAATGAATTCAAATAAGATGTACGACAACAGTAATTTTAACAAGTGATGTGACGTCTTACCGGGTGCCATAGCGCTTGTATCGGTAACAGGCGATACCAAGGTGTCGCCTGTTACTCTGTTTACTGTTAGACAGTTCGTAACCATCCTGTCTTTAAATAAAACTAAGGAGATTATAAAAATGAATACTTTAAGTACAACAAAAAAGCTGACTATTTCAGGGCTTTGTTTAGCCATGTATATTGTGATTATGATGATGACGCAAGGATTTGCTTTCGGGCAGTATCAAGTGCGTATTGCTACGGCTTTATACGGTTTAGCCGCCTTATTCCCGTTTTCCGTACTGGCCTTCGGTATCGGTAATTTGGTGAGTAACTTGCTTATGGGCGGTTTAGGGCCGATTGATGCCATCGGTGGCTGCTTGGTAGGTCTTATGACGGCCGGCGGTATTGCGTATGGTAAAAAACGCGGCCTCGGTAATTGGATTGTCATTCCCTTTATTACATTGGTTCCCAGTTTGGTAGTGCCACTTTGGTTGGCACCGATTTTGAATTTACCGTATTTACTACTCGTAACTTCACTATTAGTGGGGCAGGGCATTTCTGCAGTAGTGAGCTTTTTTATTGTTAACGGCTTAGAACGCTATGCCGGTACCATGCTCGGTGTGGTACAATCTAAGAAAGAGACTGTTAAAACAGCTGAAGCGGCTGCCGGCGATGAAGAAGCTATACTTGATGTGAATGAAGCCAGCCGTTTATAATACGAATAATTATGGTGCATACAAACTACACAAACATGAAATTGCACTCTAAATAATTACCAATTCTATACTATGTAATTAGTTTTACTATTAAAACTGTGTAAGGAGGTGCCGTTAATGGCAAGCGGAAGAACCAGTGAAGAACTGCAGGGCGTACACGGCCTTGGCAGTCAACAAACCAAGTATCCTATGGACTATGCACCGGAAGTGCTTGAATCATTCGTCAATAAACATCCGGGCAATGATTATTTTGTAAAATTTAATTGTCCTGAGTTTACAAGTCTTTGTCCGATGACGGGGCAACCTGATTTTGCGACCATTTACATTTCCTATGTGCCGGATGAACGTCTGGTAGAAAGTAAATCGCTTAAACTGTATTTGTTCAGTTTCCGCAATCACGGTGATTTCCACGAAGACTGTGTAAACATCATTATGAAGGATTTAATTAAGCTCATGGAGCCAAAATATATCGAAGTATGGGGCAAATTTACGCCACGTGGCGGTCTTGCTATCGATCCGTATGCAAACTACGGCAAACCGGGCACTGAATGGGAAAAAGTAGCCAAAGAACGTCTTCATTTCCATGATATGCAGCCGGAACGGGTGGCCTATCGCTAAAAGGAATACTTAGCACAACGTTAAAACGCTAATTTTATTACGTGAAGAATCGTAATAAAATCTCTATTAAAATGAGTATTAAGCAAAAGAATTAACTGAATACTTAAAACAGGGTTCTATAATTTATTTTGGGGCGCTAAAGAGAAACGCTAGTTGCGTGTCCTCTTGGCGCCTACTTTTTTTGCACAAAAAAAGACATATTGAATAAAATCCGATACAATAAAGGTGCTAACAATTAACGAAAGGATGTTTATTCAATATGTCTAGTCTTAATTATATAGGAAAAATGCTCGGAATAAAAGATTCACATATCCAAAATATGAGAGAAACTTCAGAAGAATATGTATTACATGTGATGGTGCCGGTAAAACCTCATGTTTGTCCTAATTGCCATAAGGAAACAACGCGTATAAAAGGCTATACACATCGTACAATCCGCCACACTACAACCAATGAAAAGCCGATTCGCCTTATCTATCGTCAACGCCGGTATAGCTGCACTTGCGGACGCACGTTTAATGAAAAAACAGAGTTCTCTACGCGCTATCTTAGGACTACCCCCCGACTACGAGAAGTGGTCATTACTGAATTGTCAGAGGTAAAATCTCTAACAGCAGTTGCTAAACATTGTCATATTAGCGTAACTCAAGTTATTCGCATTTTTAAGGAAATTAACTATAGCCGGCCCAAGACATTACCTTCGGTATTATCTATTGATGAATTTAAAGGCAATGCAGCCGGCCAAAAATACCAGGTCATCCTTACCGATCCTACTGACCATAAAATACTGGATATTCTGCCTAAACGAGATACAGTCAAGCTAATACAGTACTTTTTGCAATTCCCAAGACACGTACGAAACAACGTAAAATACATCACAATGGACATGTCCCTCCAATTCCGCTCCGTCATGAAGCAATGCTTCCCTAAAGCTCATATTGTTGCTGACAGATTCCACTTAATCCGGCTGGTGACCTTTGCCCTTGAGCGAGTGCGTAAAGCTGAGCAAAATACTTTAACTAATGCAAGCCGAACCTTCAAAACGAATAAGCGAATATTGACTAAACATTTTAAGGATTTAACTGACAATGAATATGCAAAACTGATGGATATGTTTCACTATTCATCGAGATTACACCGTGCCTATATGCTAAAATATACCTTCCATACAGTGTTGAAATTTAAACGGAGGCGCGATATTCTAAGGTCCATAAATGAATGGCTTTCATTAGTTTTTGACTCTGAACTATCTGAATTTCAATCCCTCTTAAAAACGTTCTCCTCTTGGAGCGACGAAATTATTAATGCCTTAACCTTACCATATTCAAACGGCTTTACCGAGGGTTGCAACAACAAAATTAAAGTTTTAAAACGTTGCTCTTTTGGGATACGGAACTTCCACTACTTCCGAAACCGGATTTTATTCATCAATGCAAGAAAAGGACACGCAACAGTTATGTCGCATGTCCTTCCTCAAAGTGCATAGACTCTTTAGCGCCCCAAAATTTGACAAAGAGCCTAAAACAGCCATGAGTCCTCATTATCGTTAAGACTCATGGCTGTTTTTTATAAAAAATATTTAGTTGATACCTATCTGATAATAAATAGAGTATAATAAAGATATAGGTTAGGTCGTAGGGTAACGACCGCAAATTCGTTTAGGTAAACAGGTAAGGAGTGACATAGGTATGTCAGAGGTATATTTTACATCGTTGCGCACACGCGTAGGAGAAAGTCTTTTGGACAAATTGGAACGGTTGGTGCGCCGTGCGGGCATGGACAAAATTGATTTTAACAATAAATATGTAGCTATTAAAATGCACTTTGGCGAACCGGGAAACTTAGCTTATATTAAACCGCCTTATGTAGCACGTATCGTGAAAATTATTAAGGAATTAGGTGGTAAACCGTTCCTGACAGACTGCAATACATTATATGTAGGCGGTCGTAAAAACGCTATCGATCACATCGAATCGGCCTACCAGAATGGTTTTAATCCGTACAATACGGGGGCTCATGTAATCATCGCCGATGGCTTAAAAGGCTTAGATGAAGAATTGGTACCGGTTCCGGATGGGAAGTATGTCAAAGAAGCTAAAATTGGTAAAGCTTTGATGGACGCAGACATCATCATTTCCATGACTCACTTCAAAGGTCATGAATCAGCCGGTTTTGGCGGCGTTATTAAAAACCTTGGCATGGGCGGCGGTTCCCGTGCTGGCAAAATGGAACAGCACAGTGCCGGTAAACCTTTCGTGCAGCAGGAAATCTGCGTAGGTTGCCATAAATGCGAACAGTATTGTGCTCATGATGCGGTGCATGTAACGAACGGCAAATCCTTCATTACGGAAGAAAAATGCGTAGGTTGCGGTCGCTGTGTCGGCGTATGTCCGGTTGATGCTATTTCGCCGAAATGGGATGAAGCCAATACCGTATTGAGTGAAAAAATGGCGGAATATACAGCCGCTGTCGTTCGCAATCGTCCGCGTTTCCATATCAGCTTTGTTATGGACGTATCGCCATATTGTGACTGTCATGGTGAAAATGATATGCCAATCGTACCGGATGTAGGGATTATGGCATCCTATGACCTCGTAGCGCTCGATCAGGCTTGTGTCGATAAAGTGAATGCGCAACCACCAATGCCGGGCAGTATGCTTGACGAAGCGGAAGAAAAGAGTTGGGATCATTTCCATACTATTTCGCCGAATACGGACTGGGAAGCGGCCCTGAAACGTGCTGAACAAATGGGCCTCGGTTCCAGAAGTTATGAAATTGTGGAAGTAAAATAATTTAAAATAAAAGGTTAATTGTACAATGAAATTGAACACATAAAAAAATCCATAGTGAATACCGATTTGTGTTATGATTAAGGTCTCTAATCTAAAATCTTATACACGAGGTATCGATATCACTATGGACTCTATTAATCATAACACATCATTACGTACAAACAAACACTTATCTTACGCAGAACGCTTTCATATTGAAAAACAATTGCAAGCGGGTGCTTCAAAACTGTCGATTGCTAAAGCTTTAGGCCGTTCTCGTACAACCATTCATGCTGAAATTCAACGAGGTACTGTTGAACAAATAAAGGCTGGTAAACGGGTCATGGTGTATCTAGCCGATCATGGACAGGCAAAGTATGAAACCTCTCGTAAAGGCTCGTTTAATACTCGAAAAGCCGGTATGATTACACCTTTTCTTACTTGGGTTGAAGACCAGGTATTGGAGCATAAATGGTCATTTGATGCTGCCGTAGGCTATGCATTGCGTAAGTGCTTGTTTGTACGTAATGAAATGGTGTCTACTAAAACTTTATATAACTACCTTCATGAAGACCTTCTCCGCGTTAAACCAATGGATTTACCGCTAGTGCTACGCCGTTCAATGCGTAAAGCTATTACGCGTAAGCACAAGAAAAATCTAGGTAAGTCTATTGAACTACGTGATGAATCTGTTTTGACTCGCGAGGAATTTGGAAATTGGGAACTCGATACCGTTCGAGGCATTAAAGATAAGCATGATGAAGTAATTATCTCTCTATTAGAACGTAAAACACGAATTTATGTAACGTTACGGTCACCTTCCGCTAAAGCAGTTGACATAAAAAACACGCTACACAACTGGCTATTAGGCTTTAGTACCGATATTTCATTACAGCAACTCTGCAAGACAATTACAGCTGATAATGGCCTTGAATTTGCGTCTATTACTGAACTTGAAACAGAGAATTTACAGATCTTTTTTGCTCATCCATATGCCGCATGGGAACGTGGCTCTAATGAACGACATAATGGTTTATTACGCCGCATTATTCCTAAAGGAACACCAATTCGTGACGTATCCGAAACAACACTTCGCCGGGCAACCGACTGGTGTAATTCCTTACCTCGTAAGATCCTAAATTACCGTACGCCGCAAGAAGCCTTTGTTGAAGAAGTTAAGAAGTTAGTGGATTTACAAAGTGTTCAATTTGATATTGCAATTTAGCAATTTAAAATAAAAAAGAGCAACAGCCTCGGCTGTTGCTCTTTTGCGTTCTGCGTAAAGTACTTATTATTTGGAGTACAATTCGACGATGAGCGTTTCGTTAACTTCGATAGGAAGTTCGGAACGTTCAGGAAGACGGTTGAAAGTACCTTTGAAGGCTTCCAAGTCTTTAGTAATGTAAGGAAGTTCGAAAGAACGAAGTTCCTGGAAGTTTGTTTTGAACATTTCGTTGTCACGGGATGCTTCGCGAAGTTCGATTACATCACCAGGTTTGCACTGGTAGGAAGGAATGTCTACGCGACGGCCGTTAACAAGAATGTGGCCATGGTTAACCATCTGACGTGCTTGACGGATGGAGTTACCGAAGCCAATGCGATATACGAGGTTGTCAAGACGGGATTCCAACAATACTAACATGTTTTCACCGGTAACACCCTGCATTTTTTTCGCTTTATCATAATAGCGTACGAACTGGCGTTCTAGCAAGTTGTAATAAGCTTTAACTTTCTGTTTTTCTAATAATTGTAAACCGTATTCAGACATTTTTTTCTGACGTTGGTCCTTCTTTACGCGCTTTAAAGCTTTGGAGTGACCGAAAACGTTCACACCGAAGCGACGACATAACTTAAAGCGTGCTTCTCTTCTCGTTGCCATGTGTTTATCACCTCATAGTAAAAATAAAAAAATAATATCTGTATCCTAATAAGATACCCAATAATGATAGCATATACGAGGCTAACTGTCAATTTATATTGCCTAAATATCTGCAGTTTATTGCAAGGTTATCATAAGGTTGTCATACGGTCATCATAAGGTTATTATAAGGTTATTGGTAGGTTAGTGACAATCTGTTATCCTTTTGAAAACTCCTGCTAACTTGAAGTAAATATATCGACTATTTTCAATTAGGTGCGCTTTTTATTGCTCTTAGTCTAAGAATTTTACTTTGCTTTAGGTTATGAATTAATAAATATTCAAAAAGTATTCATGATGAGGATGAATGTGTTTTTCAAGTGAATAGTATTATAAATCAATACAAAATTCTGAGATTTTTTATAAAATTGCGTGAAAAACGAAAGTTTTAAAATTGCATTATCACAAATTTTATTCAATATTTTTATAAAGAAAACTACTTTCAATATTCGTTGTATCTTATAAACATGAAAAAATCATGAGAAGTGATGCGTAGATTATTATCAAGTAACTTATAGGGGATATAGCACAAAATATCCATACTTGTTTGATTGGGTATAGTTATTTTTCGTTGATTAAGAGGATTTATAAATGAATGAATAAAATTATCTAATAAATGTTTTGAATAATACCGCCAATGTCATCATTTAATGTTCGAAAGTATCGATAAATTTATAAAATTTTTGTACATATCTCTTTTCTAACTGAATCAATACATGGTATACTAAGGTTAAAGAAGAGAGACTACCTTCATCAGTCGTTGAGGGAATTTTATACTTATTATGAATGTATGAATATGTAATGCATGAAAAGGAGATGATAAGATGGATGAACTACCTACTCTGCAAGAGTTACAAAGTTTTATAACCTATAGTAAAATGGGTAACTTCACGTTAGCTGCTCAAGCTGCTAATATTACACAATCTGCTTTTAGTGCGCAGATGAAAAAACTGGAACGTTTAGTTGGTGTAAAATTAATAGCTCGCTCTACCCGTGGTAGCCGCCTTACAGCGGAAGGTGAGAAATTCTTACCGGAAGCAGAGCATATTATTGAAACACTGGAACGTGCTATTCATAGCATTCGTTTGGCCAATAAGTTAGAACGGCCTATGCTCAACGTAGGTATTTTGCGGAGTATCGGTGATGTGCGTATGAATGCGCATGTATCGTATTTTCAACAGACTAACCCCAATTTCTCTATTTCCATTTATGACATGGAAGAAGAAGAAATGTTACTGGATTTGCGTGAAAACCGCATTGACATTGGTACTTGCTACTTGCCAAATAATAAAGATATGAGTAGCTATGAAAGTATTGCTATCCGTGAAGATTCTGTAGTTTATTATGCGCCTAAGCGCGAATTACCGGCCGGTAAAGTATTGAACACTGAAGAATTGTTGGATTATCCAATGGTTATGTATCCACCAAAATATTTCATGAGCCATCGTTTGAAATCCTACTTCTCGGAAGAAGGACGTCAGTCCTTACCACATTTGGTACGTTTATCTAATCCGTATGCCATGATTGATTATTGTCAGCGCAATGAAGCGGGGTCTTTGATTTCCCGTCATTTATTGGATGCACTTGGCATTAAGGATGGTATCTATGCATTAGCCAAACCGTTAAATCTTCAGGTTTGCTTTGTATATCGTAACAACAACTCTAAATGGGAAACAATGAAAACGTTTATGGATTACATTGTTCAAAAAGTAGGAGTTAACGGCTGATTTTGGGGAAAAATTAGTTTTGTGCTTTACATAAGTTTGTCTCATCAAATGAAAACGCGGTTTGTACCTTTCGGTCAAACCGCGTTTGTTGCATTATTTTATTTGGAATTCGGAAGTAATTAGATAACTGAGCATAGTGACGTATGCTCATCTCCCTAAATAATGCCTAGTTAAGTGCTGCCGGATATATAGACCTAACTAAATAATAGGGGCAGACATACCCGTTAGGTAATATACCCGATAAGTAATACGTATCTTAGAAGTTTACATCCTTACCGTAGTAAGCTGCTTCGTAGATTTTCTTAATATCTTCTACGGTTGGTTTACGTGGGTTAGTCAACGTGCAAGCGTCTTCAAGAGCGCGTTCGCTCATACGATCGAGAACGGCTAAGAATTTGTCTTCCGGAATAACAGTATTTAAACCATCTTTAATCGTTTTGCTTAAGCCTAAGCGTTTATTGAGGTTCCAGATGGCGCGTTCAAGGTTTTCAATACCGAGAATACCTTCCAATTGAGCATATTTCTGGGTAGCTTTTTTGTTGTATTGAATGATGTATGGTAACAAGATAGCATTAGCTTCGCCATGAGTTAAGTGGAATTCACCACCGATTTTGTGAGCCATACTGTGAACGATACCTAAGGAGCAGTTGGTGAAGGACATGCCGGCCATAGTGGAGGCGTTATGTACTTTGTCGCGTGCTTTAATATTGTCAGGTTCCTGGTAAGCTGTTTCCAAATATTCAAAAATCAATTGAATAGCATGGAGTGCCAATGGATCGGTGAAATCATCGGCTGCTGTAGATACATAAGCTTCAACAGCATGCGTCATTACGTCCATACCGGTTTGCGCTGTAATGAGCGGCGGCATTTTGGATGGAATGCGGCTGTCTAATAAAGCAATATCCGGTACTAAATCAGGGGATACTAATGGATATTTAATGTTGTTGTCCGTATCGGTAATTACGCTGAAAGCCGTGATTTCCGAAGCAGTACCACTGGTGGATGGGATACCGATGAGGCGAGCTTTAGTGCGTAGTTTAGGGAAGTTGAATTTCACAAGTTCCATGAAATCATAGCCAGGGTATTCGTAGTATACCCACATGATTTTGGCTGCGTCCATAGGGGAGCCACCACCTAAGGCAATAATCCAATCCGGTTGGAATTCGGCCATTTTAGCGCCGCCTTCGATACAAGTCTTGATGGATGGATCCGGTTCTACGCCGTCAATGATTTGAACTTCCATACCACCCTTTTCAAGTTGGGCTTTAGCTTCGTCAAGAAAGCCGAATTTGCGCATGGAGTTGCCACCGGTTACGATTGTAGCGCGTTTGCCTTCTAATTTTGAGAGATGAGTGAGGGCATCGTCGCCATGAATGATGGTGTGTGGAATTCGAAATGTTGCATAAGCCATGGATTTACCTCCTAATGTTTACATAATTTGAACGGTGTTTATATTTGTATTGTACGCTTTTTTCAAGATTAAAACAATGTATAAAAGTGATTTTAACTATGAATAATTTAAATAGTAAAGCCGCTGAAAATGAAGCCGGAGCAACACCGATTTTAGGCGGATTGTTATATAATATACAGGTATTATGTGTTAATTTGTTCGTATATACATGAAAAAATATGTCTTATTTATGAGTAAAGGGTATTTGACATATCTTCGAAAAAGTGTGATTTAAACAATAATTTCACGATTTGTGAAGTAAAAGTTTTAAGTCGATTAGAAAAACTAAGATAATTAGGTTTTAGAATTACTCAGATGTTTTAAATAATTGTTAAAGTTTAAGTTGATTGTAAGAAACGCAGGTGGATATATGAAAAAAATAGCTATTTTAGTCAATGAAGATACGATGCAGCGTTGCTCTTGCGGCGGTTGTTTAGGGGCATTCATGGGTAAGAAAGATTCCTTTGCCCGCTATGAAGGGGAAGAGATTGAATTAGTCGGATTTAGCCATTCCGGCGGTGATTTAACGAAAAAGCTGGAAACCCTTCGCAAAAAAGGTGTGGATGTGGTGCATATTTCAACGTGTACGAAGAGTAAAAACGAAGATTACGAGACCATTGCCGATGCTTGTGCCGAATATTTTGACGTAGTCGGCTATACGCATGGCAGTCCGGATGGTAAAGGTAAGGGCAAAATGGCGGTAGAATTAAAAGCGCGTCAGCCGAAGGAGGCAGAATAATGGAATTACGTAAAAGTCAAACTTTTTTCTTAGGTTTGCAACATGTATTGGCCATGTATGCCGGTGCTGTTATCGTACCGATTATCGTGGGCAGCAGTTTAAATCTGACGACTATGCAGATTGCCTATTTAATTGGGGCCGATTTATTGACGTCAGGGATTGCGACGCTGCTTCAAGTGTGGCGTAATCGCTTTTTCGGCATCGGCTTACCGGTAGTGCTGGGCTGTACCTTTACGGCCGTATTTCCTATGATTGCCATTGGTAAAGAGCTGGGCCTTGGGGCTATTTACGGGGCCATCATTACATCCGGTCTTATTGTGTTTATTATTTCGCATTGGTTTGGTAAATTAGTGCGGTTCTTCCCGCCGGTAGTCACCGGCTCTATAGTAACTGTTATTGGCGTTACCTTGGTTCCCGTAGCTATGAATAATTTAGCGGGCGGCCTTGGCAGCCCGGATTTTGGCAGTGTTATGAATTTGAGCCTCGGTTTTGCCGTGTTGGCCTTCATACTTATTTTAAATCGCCTTTTCAAAGGATATATTCAAGCCATTTCCGTATTGCTGGGACTCATTGCGGGCACAATAGCGGCCTTCTTCTTAGGTATGGTTGACTTTGCGCCGGTGGCGGAAGCTACGTGGGCTCATATTCCACAACCGTTTTACTTTGGCCTACCCACATTCCACGCCAGCGCTATTTTGACTATGACCATTGTGGCCATGGTAAGTATGGTGGAATCGACCGGTGTGTTCTTGGCCTTAGGTGAAATTTGCAATCGTAAATTAACACCGCAAGATCTCGCTCACGGCTATCGCGCGGAAGGCTTGGCTTCCATTATAGGCGGTATTTTTAACTCCTTCCCATACACCACGTTTTCACAAAATGTGGGGCTCGTGGAATTATCCAAAGTACGCAAAACCACGGTAATCGTAGTATGCGGTATTATGCTTGTCGTATTGGGCTTGGTGCCTAAATTCGCCGCTTTGGCAACGATTATTCCAACGTCTGTATTGGGCGGTGCCATGGTTGCCATGTTCGGTATGGTGTGTGCGGCCGGCATTCGTATGTTGGGCAAAGCGGATCTTACCGATTCGAACACGATGCTTATTGCGGCTTGCTCCATTACATTGGGCCTGGGCGTGACGGTAACGCCAAATTTATTCGCTCAGTTTCCGTCGTCCGTGCGTATCCTACTGGAAAGTGGTATTGTAGTAGGTGCTTTGACCGCTGTGGTGCTTAATATCTTGTTTAACTATGATAAGATTAAAGAAAGCAAATGATAGGCATTAAATAATAGACAGTAAATAATAGGAACTAAATAAAGATAACGCCTCAGGGTTTTGAAAAAACAACGCTTTTATTGCGGTAGGACAACTATCATCGTTTGAACTTGCAGTTTAATGACAAAAATACGGTTTTACGCTATAATAAAAAGGTAACTTAACAAGCGAATCAACAAATGGTACTTGGTCATTCATTGGTAGGAGGCGACTATTATGAAGATGTTCCCCGCAATTGATATGGTAGCAACAGGCGCCCAGATTCAGGCTTTACGGATTAAAAGCGGATACTCCGTTAAAGACTTGCAAGAAGCATTCGGTTTTAGTGACCCGCAAGCCATTTACCGATGGCAATGGGGGCAAAGCTTACCGCGTGTAGACAACTTGGTTGCGTTAAGTGTATTATTTGGTGTAACAATTGACAGCATTCTCGTTCTGGAGCAGAAAGAGGATGCTGTTTCTGCTTTTTATAGACTTAATTTCATGGACTTAATTTTAATAGACTTAATTTCTTGGATTTAATTTTCATAGGAGCCGGCTTATTGTAAGCGGGTTCTTTTTTTATAGTCTATATTTTGCCTTTTTGTATACAAAAAGCAGGAGAATCATGTAGATGAGTAGAAGTAATATATTGTATACTTAAAATGCATTATTTTTTATTCTGTGAGTTGCAAGGCATTGTTATTCAGGAGGCGAAACTATGACATTTCTATGGGAACAAGGGATTCCGGTTATTAAGCTGGATATGATTGCCACATTGGCATTGGCGATTCTATTATTGCTGCTAGGTCGCGTAATGGTTAATCGCATTACTATTTTAAGCCGCTTTTGTATTCCGGCCCCGGTAGCCGGCGGGTTGCTTTTTTCTATATTAATGTTAATTTTTCACCAAACGAATATCTTAGTTATTAAGATGGATACCTTATTGCAAACACCGTTTATGTTGGCTTTTTTCTCCACTATTGGGATGATTGCCAGTCTTAAGCTTGTAAAAAAAGGCGGCAAATTGCTGTTATTTTATTGGCTTCTTTGCGGTTTCTTATCCCTTATGCAAAACGTAATCGGTGTATCCTTGGCACAAGTATTGGGCATCGATCCGTTGCTCGGCGTATTAATGGGGGCCGTATCGATGGAAGGTGGGCACGGTGCAGCCGGTGCTTTCGGCCCTGAAGTGGAAGCGATGGGTGTATTTGGGGCTACAGCGGTAGCTATGGCGGCTGCCACCTTTGGGCTTGTTTCCGGTGGTTTAATCGGCGGCCCGATTGCCAAGTATCTTTTAAATAAATATGATTTGCGCTCCACAGAAGAGATAGAACTGGCTGACGGTGCTGCCGTAGGCGCCGCCGGTAGTAAAACAGCTTCAGCGGCTAATTCCGGTAATATCAATGTAGCCCAATCGGCCAAACAGGAAAGTGAATACGCTGAATCGGAAGTGTCGGCTCATTCCTTGTTTACCCATTCCGCGATTATTGCTGTTTGTATGACCGTAGGTTTGGCTGTAGCCGCTTGGCTCAAAGTTGCTTTAGGTATAGCACTTCCAAGTTATGTGGTGGCCATGTTCTTCGCCGTAATTTTACGTAACCTTAACGATCAACTCCATGTGGTTAAAGTCCATACGGAAACGATTAATTTAATCGGCGACTATTGCTTAGGTGTATTCTTATCCATGGCCTTGATGACCCTTAAATTGTGGGAACTCATTGATTTAGCGATTCCAATGCTCATCGTATTAGGTGCCCAAGTTGTGTTCATGATTGTTTATTGCTTATTCGCTGTATTCCCATTATTGGGTAAAACCTATGATGCGGTGATTATGTGTGCCGGTATGGCCGGTCACGGGTTGGGCGCTACGCCAAACGCTATGGCGAATATGAAGGCTGTTACTGAAAAATACGGCCCATCCACTAAGGCGTTCTTAATCGTACCCCTTTGCGGGGCCTTCTTAATTGACTTGTTTGCCTTACCATGTATCGTATGGTTTATTAATTACTTTGCGCATTAAGGTGTGGGAAGAGATTGTCCTGTTTAAAGTAAAAACCACCACAGTTCATAGACTGCGGTGGTTTTTTTTGTAGGAACTATGATTAAAAATTATATATTCTATATTTTTGAGTTATACGTAATTCGTAGCAGGAGAATTTAAATTTATAACGAATACTTAAAATTGTGAGTATTTTGGTGCGCATTATGATAAGCATTTGGTGTGCTTTATTATGAGTACCCTTGTAGCGTGGAAAGAAGTCGGATTGTCAGCTATAGTACTAATTGTAGTATCCGGGGAGCCGTAGCATAGTAGCCTTTAACATAATAACTATAGCCTTTGGCGGCCGGGTGGGGCCGCTGCTTACATGTAAATAGGGTGTTAGCCATAATGATATTGTTTTGGCTAGGAGGCGAAAGTATGAACTTTTTTATGGATCAAGGGATTCCGGTAATTGAGCTTGATATGATTGCTACATTGGCGCTGGCAATCTTCCTACTCTTATTGGGACGCATTATTGTCAATCGAGTTGGCTTTTTGAGTCGATTCTGTATTCCCGCACCGCTAGCCGGTGGATTGTTGTTTTCCCTGATTATGTTAGTGCTACATGAGACGAATATTTTAAACGTTAAAATGGATACTATATTGCAAACGCCGTTTATGCTGGCATTCTTCGCTACCGTTGGGCTTATAGCGAGTCTTAAACTGGTGAAAAAAGGTGGCAAGTTATTATTTTATTATTGGGCTCTATGTGCTTTTTTGTCCCTTATGCAGAACGTAATTGGTGTTTCTTGGTCCAAAGTGCTCGGTCTTGATCCGCTACTGGGCGTTTTAATGGGCGCCGTATCCATGGAAGGTGGTCACGGTAATGCCGGAGCCTTTGGTCCGGAAGTGGAAGCTATGGGCGTTTACGGAGCTACGGCGGTGGCCATGGCGGCTGCTACTTTTGGCGTTGTGGCCGGCGGTGTAATTGGTGGACCTCTCGCTAGATTTTTTCTTAATAAATATAATCTGCGCTCCACTGAAAACGAAGAATTAGCGGAAGAAGGTAAAACAGCCGGTTTAGCTCAAGAGATAGAGCAAGTGGCAGATCCGGATACAACCAGTGTGAATGAAGCGTTAACGGTTGAAAAAATCGAAGAGGGCAAGGAAGTGAGTGAAGAAGTGGCAGCTCATGTATTCCTGCTGCATGGTTTTATCATCGCTATCTGTATGGTCGTGGGCATGGAATTAGCCGTTTTCGTAAAAAGTACTTTCGGCTTTGCTATACCTAACTATGTGGGCGGGATGTTCTTTGCCGTTTTATTACGCAATATCAACGACAAATTTAATCTTGTTGAATTGCATAATCCGACCATTGGGCTTATTGGCGACGTGTGTCTTGGCATCTTCTTGTCCATGGCCCTCATGACCCTTAAATTGTGGGAACTGGCCGACTTGGCATTGCCGATGATTGTCATCCTCATGTCGCAAGTTTTTTTCATGATTGTGTATAATATATTCGTGGCATTCCCGGTTTTGGGGAAATCCTATGATGCGGTTATTATGTGTGCCGGCATGGCCGGTCATGGTTTGGGTGCTACGCCAAACGCGATGGCGAATATGAAAGCCGTTATTGAAAAATACGGTCCATCTACTAAAGCTTTTCTCATTGTGCCACTATGTGGCGCCTTCTTGGTAGACTTGTTTGCGGTACCTTGTATTGTGTGGTTTATTAATTACTTTGCCCATTAAACTGGAATCACGGTTCTTCTACGTAAAAAAGAGTCGTCAAGTAATGAACGCCATCGGACAATCATCGTCCCAGCATCTTACTCTAACGACTTCTTATATGAATAGTATAGCAAGTAAAGCGGTGGTTTTACAAGTCAAGAACAGTAAGTAATTGAGGGTGTTCACCCCATCTGATATGGTCAGGAAATAATAAAGTAAAAAGAAGGAAGGCATTGCCGCTCGGTATTGGCAATGCCTTCCTTCTTTAGGAGTGGGATTAAGGGGGATCTATTTGAATAAAGCGTAATATATAACGTAAAACCATCCGAATAGGCCGTGAAGAATTGCCCAAGGGATGGAATGCCAGTTGGCATAGCTAATCACCATGGCCAAGGCGGATCCAAAAGAAATTCCCGTTGTTACTGTTGATGATAAAAACTTCATAAATACCTCCCTATATTTGAGACAGTCTCATTAGAAATTGATGCTGATAAAACTGTCATATTAAATCTGATTCTTCCAATGTAATTATAACGTAAATTGGAATATTTGTATAGTGAAAATTTTAGATATTTAGATATAATAGGGCAATTATTGAAACTTTTGGGCCGGTTTTATTTGAAAAGAATATTTTTAGCATAAATAGAGTGTAAAAAAGGAAGTGCCAAGATTTAAGCACTTCCTTTTCCGTTCATTATTATTTATCTAAGGTATTGAGATAGTTTAAAAGATCTTGAATACCTTTGTCACTATTGATGCCTACTTTAAAAATTGGTGAAGCTCCGGTCATTACAAGTTGATTTTTAATAAATTCAATATCATCGTTTTCATCTATTAAATCCATTTTTGTGATAATACCGATAGCAGGCTTATTAAATAGACTGGCAAATCCCGGAGGAAACATTTGCTCTTTTTCCTTTGCGGAAATGAGAAAACCTAAAATGTCAGCCTCTGCAGCAGTAACTAGAAGGGCGTTGTACATAAGTCTATGTTGGACAAACTCACCCGGCGTATCAATAATATCGTCATGAAATTGAACCGTTTGTGTTTTTGCGTAAATGATTTCAACACCTTCAATTCGCTGTGTTAGAGTTGTTTTACCAACACCAATGGGGCCAACAAACATAATTTTTTTCATAAAAACACTCCTTATTAACGGTGTATAATAAAAAGGAATGTTAAGCAAGAGTTTACTGTATGTAGTTTTAAGATACAGGATTTTTAAATAAATGTAAATAGTCAGCAATCTATGATAATTAGTAAATTGACAAAAATGAGGCTTATTTGTATTATCAAGTTAACACAATGAAGTGTAAATAAAGCATAGTGGCTTTGAAAGAGGATTTTTAATGAGGAATAATTAGTGATTCTCATAATATTCTCTATAATTACCGGTATTTCAATGATATATATACCATGTAATGAGAAAGGAGCTTTACTATGAAAATTTACACTAAAACCGGCGATAAGGGGATGACCCGTTTAGTGGGCGGTATTGCAGTATCAAAAGATTCAGATCGAGTAGATACCTATGGTACTATTGATGAATTAAATTCGTGGATTGGTTATGCTATATCGCAATTTGATTCGTCTTTATTCGAGGAAAAAAATGAATTACAACATTTACAGCATTTCTTATTTGATGTAGGTACTGATTTAGCAACTCCGGAGTCGTTAAATCGAGAAATAACTTTACCTGTTGATGCTATATCATGGTTGGAAGCCCGAATTGATGAGTATACGGCTAAATCACCGGAGATTAATCGTTTTATTTTGCCCGGTGGAACTCGTGAGGCCAGTATGATTCACATGGCACGGACGATTGCAAGACGGGCCGAACGACGAATAGTTCGATTACAGATGACCGCGAAAATACCGGGAGAGTTGGTTATGTTTGTTAATCGATTATCAGACTATTTTTATGCTTTAGCAAGATACTTAAACACTAAACAAGGTATGGAAGATATATTTTATACCAGAAGTGCTGAAGTATTTCATAATGCTAAGACCAAAAATATAAAATAATTATTGGGATTATCCTGTTCTTGCAGAATTGATTAAGATATGTTATTATTACTTTTAGATTAATAGAAATATGAAATCTGACGATGGAAGTTAGTGAGAATCTAACACGGTCCCGCCACTGTGATGGCTTTTGCCTAAGTCAGGTCTTTCGCGGATTTCATTACACATGCTGTTTCAAGGTAAGACAGGATGTTGTTTTTGTGGCATTGTAGTACTTCACTGGAATTAATGCAGAAAATAAACCGGCATGTATTAATCTGTCTTGCACAGAGACGTGCGTCTATTGATGGACTAATGTTAGTCGTTCAATGATGAGAGAGCACAGCACAGTGGAGTGTGACATTAGTTCAAAAATAGGAAAAGGGCATGGAGTTAGTACTCCATGCCCTTTTGTTATAAGTGTAAAGAACCCTTTTGTCATCGGGTGTTAT
This sequence comes from Veillonella sp. LMAG:90, assembly GCF_008679445.1. Taxonomy (NCBI): domain Bacteria; kingdom Bacillati; phylum Bacillota; class Negativicutes; order Veillonellales; family Veillonellaceae; genus Veillonella; species Veillonella sp. LMAG:90. The sequence continues at coordinate 2,363,845 of NZ_NAND01000001.1, read as the reverse complement.
ATCATAGTCAAAGCGAGAACAAGTTAAAATAACTGCTAATTTAGGTATAAATCGGAGAAAATTTGAAATAGTATATAGATTATGCATAATTGAAATACGTAATTTTTATTGACATTTTTTTTGGTTAAGTATAAATTATTGTTATAAGATTTTCGTGTACAATGGCGTGCATGGTTTGCAATGAAGCTTAAACGGAGGGTGTATTCCGTGAGGGCTTCTTTTTTTATTTGTTAAGCAGGAGAGCATGTATGCAGAAAATTAAATTTCCTACGACACTATGGGTAGGGGAAGATGCGTTGCAAGGTCTTCGTGATCTCCCTGTAAAAAAGGTTTTCATAGTGACGGATCCATTTATGGTTCAGTCTGGAATGATTTCACATGTAACGGAGAACTTAGACTTTGCTGAAGTAGAGATTTTTAGTGATATTGTTCCGGATCCGCCGACTGAAGTAGTCGCTGCCGGTGTAAGTCACTTAGTAGAATCAAATGCTGATGCAATTATTTCAGTAGGTGGTGGATCTGCTATTGATGCGGGGAAAGCTATGTTGTATTTCGGCAATCGCGTTAAAGCCAATAAAGATTTAATGTTTATTGCTGTACCGACCACAAGTGGTACCGGTTCAGAAGTAACAAATTTTTCAGTAATCACAATGCTGGAAACAGGAACAAAATATCCGATTGTTACCGATGAAATACAACCTAATATTGCAATTTTAGATACTCGCTTAGTAATGAGTGTACCGCCTAGTATTACGGCTGATACAGGCATGGACGTTTTAGTTCATTTAATTGAATCCTATGTATCATTGAATGAAAATGTTATGGCAAAAGTATTAGTTGAATATGCAATTCAATTAGTGTTTGAATATTTGCCGGAAGCATTTTCGAACGGTACGAATAGTTATGCCAGAGAACAGATGCATGTGGCTTCCTGTATGGCCGGTATGGCATTTAATTTGACGAACTTGGGATTAAATCACGGTATGGCACACGCTATCGGCGGTAGATTCCATGTACCGCATGGACGAATCAATGCTATTTTATTGCCGCATATTGTGGCGTATAATGGTGATTATCAAAACAAAGATTTATATGCTGCTAAGAAATATACTAGATTGGCGAATATTGTTAAAGCGACAACTAGTGTAAATCCGAGAATCGGAGTGGCTGCTTTAATTCGGCAGATTAAGCATTTACAGAGTACTCTGAAAATGCCTTTAACATTAACTGATTGTGGGTTTAATCGTAGTGAAATTATGGAGAGCGGTGATGCTATTGCAAAAGCTGCGTTAGCTGATGCATGTACAGCTGCTAATCCAAGAATACCTACGGCAGATGATATTAAAAATATTTTAAATCAAATTGCTTAACCGTCAGTCTGATAAGGTAATGCTGGAAAGGTGTGGCTATGGAAGAAAAACAGCGTATGATTCAAGAATACGTTCCTGGGAAACAGATAACGCTAGCCCATATTATTGCCAATCCGGCTAAGGAGATTTATGGCAAGTTGGGATTACCCAGTGATGTATACAATGCACTTGGGATTTTAACAATAACACCGGCAGAAGCAGCTATAATCGCTGTTGATATAGCAACTAAAAGTGGTGATGTTAAAATTGGTTTTGTAGACCGATTCTCCGGATCGGTGGTTATTTATGGTGATGTTAGTTCCGTTGAAACGGCGTTGCGAGCTGTTGTGGACGGGCTACGAAATATTTTAAAATTTGCATTAGGTTGTGAAATTACCAGAACTTAAGAAATCGAGGAGACCTACTTATGCGAGGAAGAATAGTTATTGTCGATGATGAGCCAATAACTCGTTTAGATATTAAAGATATCTTAACAGATGCAGGCTATGAAGTAAGCGGCGAAGCAGCCGATGGCTTTGAGGCAGTAGAGATTTGCCGTAATGTAAAACCGGATTTAGTATTGATGGATATTCAAATGCCGGTACTTGATGGTTTAAAGGCAGCAAAAAAAGTTGCGCAAGATAAATTGGCGAGCAGTATAGTTTTTTTAACTGCTTATGGAGATTTTGAAAATACAGAAAAAGCGAAAAAGCTTGGTGCAACAGGCTATTTAATTAAACCAATTGATGAAAAATCTCTTATTCCGACTATTGAAGTAGCAATCGCTAAGGGGCAACAAACTGAAAATTTAGAACAAGAAATTGAGGGATTAAAGCTTCGTTTAGAAGAACGGAAAGTAATTGAAAAGGCTAAAGGAATTCTATGCCGTGATTTAAAAATTACTGAGGATGAAGCCTATAAAAAATTACGCCGCTTGAGTATGGATAGACGCTCTAAAATGAGTGAAATTGCTGAATTAATTATAATGGATAGTGAATGATATGGCGTTAGATATAGCTAATCCGGATGAAGCAATTTTACGCAAACTGTGTGATACCTATTCGGACTTAACTGCGGATGAAGTTAAAGAATTAGTACAAGTTATATATCATTTGGCTGATTCGTTATTATATCCTGATGCAGATGTATTTATTGACATTTATAATGAAGTAACGAAATCTGCTTTAGTGGTATATCATAGACAGCCTTTAATTAAGCCGTCTATGTATGAAAAGACGGTAGTAGGATTAGATGCTTTATTGGAAAATGAACCAGGTGTTTTACGATCTATTGCAACCGGTTTAAATACATTAGGGCTTATTGCGGTATCTCAAGAAGGAAAACTAATTACACAAAATATTTACCCCATAAAATTATTGGACAAAACTATCGGTGTTTTAATTGTAGAAACTGATGCAGGAACGCCTGGAATGGCCACTTCTAATGATTTAAAGCCAAGTACTATTATGAGTGCGGAAGAAGAGGCACAGAACTTTTTCGTAGATCGATTATCTGAAAATGTCCTTATTTTCGATGGCGATGGTTATTTAATAACGGCCAATGAAGAAGCAAAGCAATTGTATAAAAAATTGGGTTATCAAGATGAAATAATTGGTTTATTTTATGATAATTTAACATTAGACTATTATACATTTGATTATATTAAATTTCGTGCAGAACGCTCATCAAGTAATTGGTTTTTTGATGTGGAGACCCATTATTTGCAGTATTATTTTACGATTAAGTACAGTTGGATTAAAAATAAGCAGCGTTTAGTTGTGATTATTCAGGATACAACAGAGGTAAAAAAGCGAGAAGAAGAACTTGTATTAAAAGCAGTTGCTATTCGTGAAATTCATCATCGTGTAAAGAACAACTTGCAGTCAATAGTATCTTTATTGAAGATACAAGAACGGAGGGCTCAGTCAGACGAAACGAAGAAAGTGTTGCATGATAGCATATCGCGTATTATGACGATTGCGTCAACTCATGAGTTACTTTCTAAACAAGTTGACAGTTATACTTCGTTAAAACAAACGTTAACTACAGTCATCCATAATTTCCATCATATGTTTGGAAATTTCAGAGATATTGAAATATTTATGCATGTAGATGACTCAATATACGTAACAACTGACCAAGTTGTTACAATCTCTTTGATTGTAAATGAATTATTACAAAATATTTTTGATCATGCATATTTACCTAATCAGTCAGGAAAAGTGCAGATTATCGGTAAAATAGTAGACTCTAAAATTTATATTGAGGTATCCGATGATGGTTGTGGATTTGATACTAAGACTGTCAAAGCTGATAGTTTAGGGCTTCTTATCATCAATGGATACGTCAAAGATAAATTAAAAGGTAAATTAAATATTGAGTCCGGTAAATCGGGGACAAAAGTATATTTTCGATTTCAAAAAAGCAACGATGTAGTTGTATAGCGAAGGCAAAGGCGCTTAAGCAAAGAATGATTTTTATTTCTTATGCTTAAGCGCCTTTTTTGTATCGTTAAGAAAGGAGGCCACATGGATAAAGAAACACTATTGACGGTAGGGATTGACTTAGGGACATCCACAACACAGCTTATTTTATCAGAGTTGACCGTAGAGAATTTTGCATCTGCGTTTACGGTACCGCGAATAGAAATTTCCGATAAAAAAGTTATCTATCGAAGTGATATTATTTTTACTCCGCTTATTAATCAAGTTGAAATTGACGAAAATAAAATAAAAGAATTCGTAGCTTTACAATATGATAAGGCCGGCATTGTTAAGGATGATATAAAAATGGGCGCAGTCATTATAACCGGTGAAACAGCTCGAAAATCTAATTCATCAAAAGTATTACAGGCTTTAAGCGGATATGCCGGAGATTTTGTAGTGGCTACGGCCGGTCCTGATTTGGAAAGTATAATTGCCGGTAAAGGGGCCGGAACTGAAACCTTATCACGTGAACATAGAGGTAATATAGTTAATTTTGATATAGGTGGAGGTACTAGTAATCTGGCAATGTTTAGAGCCGGCGATGTTGTTGATACAGCTTGCTTCGATATTGGTGGCAGGCTTATTAAGATAGATTCCGATAGTCATACTATTACATATATAGCACCTAAAATATTAGAAATTATAGAGAAAAAGCATTTATCTTTAGCAGTTGGTAATCATGTGGTGCCGGAGGACTTGATGCCTATTATAGATGAATTGGTGAACGCATTGGAACAATCTATAGGATTAGGCGAAGAAACGCCATTCTATAATCTGTTAATTACACATCATGACTTAAAAATAAAGACAGATGTTAATGCAGTTACTTTTTCCGGCGGTGTTGCTGATTGTATAAAGGCTGATAACGTTACAGATTGGTTTCAATATGGTGATGTTGGATTATTATTGGGCAATCGTATAAAAAATTCATTATTTTTTACCAAATGTCATGTGCTTGACACAGTAGAAACAATACGGGCAACAGTGGTTGGTGCCGGTTCTCATACGGCAGAAGTTAGTGGCTCAACTATCAGTTATACGGATGAAATTTTACCTATAAAAAATGTGCCGGTTTTAAAACTTGCTAAAGAGGATGAACAATTAAAAGCTTCGGAATTGGCCGCTCAAATTCGTAGTAAATTAGATTGGTATCTAACGGATGATAATCAATTAACAAATGTGGCCCTTTCTTTTCAAGGAATAAAATCTCCGTCATTTGCAGATATTCAGCGCTATGCAATGGGAATTACAGAAGGGGTAGCAAAATTACGAGAAGCCGGATTTCCCTTATTGATTATTGTGACTGAAGATATGGCGAAAGCTTTGGGCAATAGCATATATTCTATGTTACCGGAAAAAAGTCCGTTTGTTTGCATTGATTCTATTGTCGCCGAAAACGGTGATTATATAGATATTGGTACGCCTGTGGCCGGAGGTAATGTATTGCCGGTCATTATCAAAACACTTGTTTTTAATTAGAAGGAGTGATGGAAGCATGATTTTAAAGACTCGACTCTTTGGTAATACGTATGAGTTCGGCTCTGTGAAGGAAGTATTGGCCAAGGCTAATGAAGAAAAATCAGGGGATAAGTTGGCCGGAGTAGCGGCGGCTTCTGCTGAAGAACGCGTAGCAGCAAAAACAGTTTTAGCACAACTTACGCTAAACGACTTATTTAATAATCCTGTTGTACCTTATGATGAAGATGAAGTAACACGAATTATTATTGATCAGGTTAACACTCGAATTTTTGATTCTATTAAGAACTGGACCGTTGAAGAATTAAGAGAATGGTTATTATCTGATACCACTACGGATAATGATATTAAGTTTGTTAGACGCGCATTGACTGCTGAAATGATTGCGGCTGTATGTAAGCTCATGTCAAATATGGATTTAATCGTTGCAGCGAAAAAAATTCGTATTGAAAAAACGGCTAATACAACAATCGGTAGACCAGGTACATTCTCGGCTCGATTACAGCCTAACCATACAACTGATAATATTGACGGTATCATGGCATCGGTTATGGAAGGTTTATCCTATGGCATCGGTGATGCCGTAATTGGATTAAATCCGGTTGATGATTCAGTGGAAAGTGTAAAAAGAATTCTACATAAATTTGAAGAGTTCAGAAGTGAATGGGATATTCCAACTCAAACCTGTGTATTGGCACATGTAACGACTCAAATGGAAGCAATTCGTCAAGGTGCACCAACAGGCTTGGTGTTCCAATCTATAGCGGGATCTGAAAAAGGTAATACTGCTTTCGGTCTTAATGCTGCAACGTTGGAAGAAGCAAAAGCATTGGCTTTAAGAGAAGGTCGTGTAGCAGGACCTAATGTAATGTATTTTGAAACAGGACAGGGGTCCGAATTATCGTCAGATGCACATAACGGAGCCGACCAAGTAACAATGGAAGCAAGATGCTATGGCTTTGCTAAAAAATTTGACCCTTATATCGTAAATACAGTAGTTGGTTTTATCGGACCGGAATATTTATATGACTCTAAACAAGTTATTCGTGCCGGTTTAGAAGATCACTTTATGGGTAAACTAACCGGTATTTCTATGGGCTGTGATGTATGTTACACCAATCATATGAAAGCGGATCAAAATGATATGGAAAACCTGACAATACTTTTAGCAAGTGCAGGTTGTACATATATCATGGGTATTCCACATGCTGACGATATTATGTTGAACTATCAAACTACCGGTTTTCATGAAACGGCAACAATTCGCGATATGTTTAATTTACGTCCCATTAAAGAATTTGAAATTTGGTTGGAAAAGATGGGCTTTATGGATAATGGTAAATTGACTCCAATAGCAGGCGATGCATCTGTATTCTTGAAATAAGCGAGGTGATAAGGATGAATGAAACAGAATTAAAAGGGATGATTGAATCTATTTTAGGTGAGTTAGTAAAAGCTAAAGGATTAGATAGCGTTGAACCTGCCAAACGGACCAAAGAAGTAAATAAGTTAGGCGATTCTGTCGGGAGTAATATTATTTCAAATGAATTTCTACCGGATATTTCAGAAGTCGATTTAAAGAAGCAATTGTTAGTAGATAATCCGCATGATAGAGAAGGTTATTTGAAAATGAAAAGTTATACGGCTGCACGGTTGGGTGTAGGCCGTTGCGGAACCCGATATAAAACACAGTCGGTTTTGCGCTTCCGGGCGGATCATGCAGCTGCTCAAGATGCGGTATTCTCAGATGTTAATCCTGAATTGGTTGAAGAAATGGGATTTATTCCGGTTCGAACGGTATGCAAAAATAAAGATGAATATATTACGAGACCGGATCATGGTCGAATCTTTGACGAAGCCAATACCGAAATTATTAAACAGAATGTCAAAAAAGGCGCCAAACTTCAAGTCGTTGTAGGTGATGGCTTAAGTTCAGCAGCCATTGAAGCAAATATTCGTGATGTTATTCCGGCTTTAAAACAGGGCCTTAAAAAATACAATCTCGATTTTGATAAGGTTTTATTTGTTAAGTATTGTCGTGTACCGGCAATGGATCCAATCGGCGAAATTAGTGATGCTGATGTGGTATGTCTCTTTGTGGGCGAACGCCCAGGCTTGGTAACAGCTGAATCAATGAGTGCATATATAGCATATCGACCTACCGTAGGAATGCCTGAATCACGACGTACTGTAGTGTCTAATATACATAAAGGTGGTACACCGGCTGTAGAAGCAGGTGCCTATATTGCAGATATTATTAAAAACATGTTGGAAAAGAAAAAATCCGGTATTGAATTGAAATAGGTAAAGGAGGGACGTTTGTGAAAAATCAACGTTTAGGTGCTAACGTATTGAGCGTACAAATTATTCCTAATGTGGATGCCGGACTTGCAACGCAATTAGGTTTGACAAGTGCTCAAAGATCATTGGGCATCATTACGGCAGACTGTGATGATGTTACATATGTTGCTTTGGATGAAGCTACAAAAACCGCAGAAGTTGATGTTGTTTATGCTAAAAGCTTTTATGGTGGTGCCGGTAACGCATCTACTAAATTAGCTGGTGAAGTTATCGGGATTTTAGCCGGTCCAAGTCCGGCAGAAATTACTAGTGGCTTAGAAACCGCAGTACATGTAATTACAGAAGAAGCTAGTTTTATCAGTGCTAATGAAGATGGTTCAATACCATATTTTGCACATGTAATTTCTCGATCCGGTCGTTTTTTATCTAAATCGGCGGAAATTAATGAAGGTGAAGCTATTGCCTATTTAATTGCTCCACCTTGTGAAGCTATGGTTGGCCTTGATGCGGCATTAAAAGCTGCAGATGTTAGATTATGTGTATTTTATGGTCCTCCATCTGAAACTAACTTTGGCGGTGGCTTGTTAACAGGTAGTCAATCTGCTTGTAAAGCAGCATGTACCGCATTTGCTCAAGCTATTCAGAATGTAGCTGATAATCCATTAAGCTATTAAGGAGGACTAAATGAAGGCACTAGGCATGGTAGAAGTAAGAGGTTTCCTAGGTGCTGTTAGTGCTGCTGATGCAGCCTTAAAGGCTGCAAATGTGGAATTGAATAGTGAACAACGTGTAGGTGGCGGTCGAAGAACGATTTTGCTTGTCGGTGATGTAGCAGCAGTTCAAGCGGCGGTTGATGCGGCCGTAGTTATAGCGAAACAGCTTGGTTGCTACTGCACGAGTCATGTAATCTCACGAGCTGATGAAGCTATTGCAAAGTTAATGGGTGGTAAGTTAGCACAAAGTGCTGAATCTGATGATGCAGATAAAGAGTTAATAACAGCAAACACAAATAATGGGTTAAAGACTTCTGAGACAGAACCGTTAGAAGACCTTGCCGGTGATCCTGAAAAGAATTCAGAGACACAGGTAGCTTTGGAAACTGAAGATATAGAAGAACAAAAGAAAAATTTTGATGAGAGTGCATTACGAAAAAAATTAATGGCGTATAAAGTTGTAGATTTGCGTAAAAAAGCATATGCCATGAATGTACACGGTATGAAACGAACAGCAATTAAATTTGCCAATAAAGAGGCCCTCATTAAAGTGATTATAGATGAAGTGAAACGAGGTGGCACGTTTTGAACTTAGTTGATAAGGATTTACAATCCGTTCAAGAGGTTCGTCTTCTTTTGGCAAAAGCAAAAGAAGCCCAAAAAAAATTAGCAGTACTTACACAAAGTCAAATTAATGATATTACAAAAGCCGTTTGCGAAGCGACTTATAAAGAACGTGTTCGTTTAGCAAAACTAGCCCATGAAGAAACCGGATTCGGTAAATGGGAAGATAAAGTTTTAAAAAATGCGTTTGCATCAAAACAAGTTTATGCTCATATGAAAGATATGAAAACGGTTGGTGTCATTAATGATGATAGAGTTAATAAGGTTATGGAAGTCGCTGTTCCGGTAGGTGTTATTGCCGGTTTGGTACCGTCAACAAATCCAACATCTACAGTAATTTTCAAATCTTTGATTGCGTTAAAAGCGGCTAATAGTATTGTGTTTTCACCACATCCTACAGCAATTAAATGTATTGGTGAAACCGTAAAAATTATTCGCAAAGCATTGAAAGGAATCGGAGCACCTGAAGATGCTGTATCTTATATGACAATGCCGACCATGGAAGGCACTGCCGAATTGATGAAAAGTAAGAATACAGATTTAATTTTAGCAACCGGTGGTTCGGCTATGGTAAAGGCTGCTTATTCTTCCGGTACACCTGCTTTGGGCGTTGGTCCGGGCAACGGTCCTGCTTATATCGAAAGAAGTGCGGATGTTAAATTAGCAGTAAAGAGAATTATTGATTCCAAAACGTTTGATAATGGTACTATTTGTGCCTCAGAACAATCCATCATTGCTGAAACTGTTAATAAAGATGCAATTTTAAAAGAGTTAGAGGCCCAGGGCGCATACATTTTAAACCCGGAAGAAGCTACACGTTTAGGTACCTTTATTCTACGTGCTAATGGGACTATGAACCCTGCAATCGTCGGGAAGTCAGCACAAGTTATCGCTAAATTGGTTGGCCTTGAAATTCCATCCGATCGAATTTTATTAGTTGCACCTGAAACCGGAGTAGGACCTAAGTATCCGTACTCTCATGAAAAATTAGCGCCAATTCTTGCTTTTTATACGGTTGCTAATTGGGAAGAAGCTTGTGATTTATCGATTCGCATCTTAGAGAATGAAGGTGCAGGTCATACTCTAATTATTCATACTGAAAATAATGATGTTGTACGTGAATTCGGTTTACGTAAACCGGTGTCAAGATTACTTGTAAATACGCCGGGGGCGTTGGGCGGAATCGGAGCTACTACTAATATCACACCTTCATTAACTTTGGGGTGTGGAGCAGTGGGGGGCAGTGCTACATCAGATAACGTAGGTCCTCAGAATTTATTTAACTTACGAAGAGTAGCGTATGGTGTCCGCGAATTGGAAGATTTACGTAAAACTGAAAACGCCGATAGTGTGCCTGTTGGTGCTACATTAGGAGTTGAATCACAAGAAGTAGTTATTCGTGCTATTGTAGAACAAATTATGGCTAAATTGAAATAGCTTTTATTTGGATGGTAATAATATTAATTAGATATATTACAAATTATTTTAATTTTAATGTTCACTAGTTATTTTTAGGAGGTAATTATTATGTCGAGCACAAATGCATTAGGAATGATTGAAACAAGAGGTTTGGTTGGCGCTATTGAAGCGGCAGATGCAATGGTAAAAGCTGCGAATGTAACACTTATCGGTAAAGAACAAGTTGGCGGCGGTTTGGTAACAGTTATGGTTCGTGGTGATGTTGGTGCTGTAAAAGCAGCTACTGATGCTGGTGCAGCAGCTGCTGAACGCGTAGGCGAACTTTTATCAGTACACGTAATTCCACGTCCACATACTGAAGTAGATGCAATTTTACCTGGCAAAGCTGAATAATTTACCGGTTACGAAATTACGGGCAGTGCGTAAGTAGTGATAGAGAGCGCGTAAAGCGCTCTCTATTCATAAGAAAGGGTTCCTATGAAAGTTATAACTGAAGAAACAATACGTCAATTATTACGGAAACAACAACTTCATAGCGGCGAAGCATTAAAGGTATCTGAACCTAGTATAATTACGCCATCAGCTCAATCCTATTTACGAGAACATCAAATTCAGGTTTTGCAGCTTAGCCAAAATTCAAACGATTCCGATAACTTGCAGACATCAACATCGTGTGCTAGGGAAGTATATTGTCATGATGAGTTAAGTTATCTGGATAATGAAATATTAAAACTTCGAGATTTGTTATATTTCCCTTTGTTAGCGGATGATTTTTTTGATGAACAGCTTTGGCAATATTGGCAACGACAGCAATTGGCACTTGAAGAATTTAAAGTAAAACAATATAAAGTGCCCTTACAGATGGAATTATCATTACCGCCGCAAGTATTTAATTTTAAATTATGCTCATGGCGTCTTTGGCAATGCTCAGTGATGTCTCTGCGGCGACAATTGGAATATGTTGAAAGTTTATTAAAGCCGTACAATACAATTTCACAATCGTTTTCTGACTGGATCAGTCAGATAAAAGGAATCCTTGATAATTCGTAAGGAGGTGATAGGGTGAATGTTATAGATGATATTGTTAATGAAGTATTGAAACAAATTGGAGAAGTATTACCAAATAAAGATAAGACTTTTGTAATTGAAGGTTCTGGTCGACATGTTCATTTATGTAGGCAAGATATAGAGCGTTTGTTCGGTGAAGGCTATGAGTTAACTAAAGTTAAAGAATTATCGCAACCCGGACAGTTTGCTTGCCAAGAGCGTGTAAATTTGGTAGGGCCTAAAGGGATGCTAACTAATGTTGTTATTTTAGGACCCGAGCGAGAACATTCTCAAGTAGAGGTTTCTTTAACCGATGCTCGGTTGTTGGGCGTGAAAGCACCTACTCGAGAAAGTGGGGATTTGAAAGGCTCAGCCGGAATAATAATCGTAAATAAAGATAGACATATAGCCTTAGAGGAAGCTTGTATTGTCGCTAAACGGCATGTTCATGTAGCAGAGGCTGATGCAGCACGTTTAGGCGTTACTAATGGGCAAATTGTAAAAGTAAAAACTCATACGGATAGACCACTTATTTTTGATGATGTAGTTATAAGAGTAAGCCCTAAGTATCAAACTTTTATGCATATTGACTTTGATGAAGCTAATGCCTGTGACTTGAAAAATGGTGATCTTGGGGAAATTATAGAATAGAGGTGATAGTTATGACATTAAGTGAATTAGAGACTATTGTTCAAACTATTACTAATCGAATTTGGAAAGAAATTTCTGATAAAAATGTTAAACCCAAAATTGGAATTAATGCATTGAGTAGTGATACTAAGGATGCTATGAAACAGATTATAAGACATGAAGAAAAAGTATCCGGTATACAAGCTGAAAACATTAATATTACCGACCATAAGCAAGCATTAAATATTGAGTTTTTGTCATTGCCTGAGTTAAGTGAAGTGGCACATCTTATGCCGCAAAATGATACCACGAAAAAAATTGTGGAATCTTTATTACTGCGAAGGCCGGTGATTATACATCGGATTCCTGAAATCACTAAGATGAATAATGGATCTATTCCATATGCATTAAAGCAACAATGGCAGAGTATATTAAGTAAGTGTAAACAGTTTGGAGTTTCTTTTGGCGATAATGTCCAATCTGTGTATACGGGCAAAAAAAGTAATGAAGTAAAACGGAAAAATAGCAACTCAACATTAAAACCGGTATTTATTACGGTTGCTAAAGTAGTTGAAATGGTAAATTCCGGAGAAAAAATGCCGACAAATGCACGACTTACGCCATTAGCGCAGGATTATATTCGAGAGCATAATTTGAATTTATAAGGAGTGATACTGTGCTGATTGCTAAAGTGATTGGTAGTTTATGGTCTACCAGAAAAGATGAAAAGCTTAATGGTTGGAAATTTATGATTGTTAGAGAGTTAGAAGTCGATGGGGTAACCGAGAAAGAATCATTTGTGGCGGCAGATAATGCCGGATCCGGTATCGGTGATACCGTATTGGTTACATTAGGTGCGGCGGCCAGAATTTCTGCAGAAAATCTTAATACGCCTATCGATGCAATGATTGTTGGGGTTATTGACTCGATTGATACCGCCGGTTAGGAGATGCAACTATGAGTATTAATGAAATTATTATGTATATCATGGTCCTCTTTATGATTATAGGGGGCATAGATAAGTGTATTGGCAATAAACTTGGTTTAGGTGAAAAATTTGAAGAAGGAATAATGGCAATGGGTGCTTTAGCAATGTCAATGGTGGGGATTATTACCATCGCACCTATATTAGCTAAAGTGTTAAGTCCGATAGTTGTTCCTGTTTATACAATGTTGGGAGCTGACCCATCAATGTTTGCGACCACTTTATTGGCCAATGACATGGGGGGCTTTGCGTTAGCTCAACAAATGGCATTAAATCCGGAAGCCGGTTTATTTGCCGGTGCTATCTTGGGTGCTATGATGGGGCCTACTATTGTATTTACAATTCCGGTTGCTTTGGGAATTATTGAAAAAGAAGATCATCAGTATTTGGCAACAGGAGTATTATGTGGCATCGTTACGACTCCTTTAGGTTGTTTAGCAGGCGGTTTGGCTGCCGGTATGAGTTTAGGTATGATTTTAGCCAACTTAGTTCCTATCGTAATTTTTGCAGTGCTTGTTATTTTAGGCCTTTGGTTGGCCCCGGAAATGATGATTAAATGCTTTACCGTTTTTGGACAAGGGGTTGTAATTGTTGCTGTACTTGGTCTAATTTTAGGAGCATTACAATTATTGGTTGGTATTACTGTAATTGAAGGTATTGCACCTGTAACTGAGGGGATTGAAATCGTAGGTGGTATTGCGTTGACTTTAGCCGGTGCATTTTGTTTGGTGGCTTTTATCACTAAAGTATTTAACAAACCGCTTATGAAAATGGGTTCGGCTTTAGGTATGAATGAAGTAGCTGCAGCCGGTATGGTAGCAACATTAGCAAACAATATCCCTATGTTCCAAATGCTCAAAGATATGGATACACGCGGAAAAATCTTGAATGTTGCATTCGCTGTTTCGGCATCCTTTGTCCTTGGAGATCATTTAGGTTTTACTGCCGGTGTGGCTAAAGAGATGATCTTCCCTATGATTGTAGGCAAATTGGTAGCCGGTGTAACTGCAATTTTAGTCGCTATGTTTATGTCTAAACGCATTATGGCAAAAGCTAAGAAATGAGGTGCTGAAAATGTCAAATATCACTCGTGAAATGATAGAAACATTAGTGCGCCAAGTTGTGAACGAAAAATTAATGGTTACTAAGTCTATATCAAATAGTGGTGTCGGTGTAGTAAAGCTACCAATGATTGATGTAACTGAAGAAGATCGATTGGATACCGGGAACCCTAATGATAAAGTATATACTAAAGATTTGTTTTCATTAGATGAAAGTCCACGTTTAGGCTGTGGCTTGATGTTTATGGAAGACACTACATTCGACTGGACTTTGAATTATGATGAAATTGATTATGTAATTGATGGTGAGTTAAGTATTATTATTAATGGCGAGACGATTACAGCCGGACCGGGTGAAATCCTTTTGATTCCAAAGGGAAGTTCAATTCAGTTTTCTGTAAAAGGTAAAGCAAGATTTGTTTATGTTACCTATCCGGCAGATTGGCAATCGCAAGCCTAATAGAATGTTGATGAGTGTTAAAGCGAATACCGGACATTCTTTTATAGGTAAGGAGGTAAGGGCATGACTGAGAAAGAAAATTTAGCCAGTGTATTAGCCGGGGCATATAAATTGGATTATCGATGGCTCGTTATTGATTCGGAGCTGTTACAAATAAGAATTTATAAAGATGTTTCTGACGAAACGGAAGTTCCTTTGGAACTAAATTTTGATCCTCATTTTGCACAGTATATTGTGAATGTGTGTAAAAATAAGGACAATCCAATTGTTATTTCGGAAGTATTGGTTGAATTTTGTGCATCAGAAACACATGCTCTTTATTATGATAAGAAAAGCTATGAGGAACAAGCTATAGCTATCCGTCATAAACCGAATGAATTAACTGCTATACGAGAAGACGGGGAACGTTATTTATTAACGTTAAACGGCGTAGTACGCACAAATCCGGGGGATTGGGTAATTCGTGGTGTTAATGGTGAAGAGTATCCTTGTGACCCTGAAATTTTTAAAAAACTTTATGATATTATAGAAGAAGAACCTAAAGCATAGTATAATTAAAAAAACTGATTCAGTTTTCTGTAATCAGTAGTTTAATTAATTCTATGTTGGGAGTGAATCTTATGTCAGACTTAAAAGTAGGTGACAAAGCACCGGATTTTTCCGTTGTAAATGATGTCAATGAAACCGTTAACTTAAAAGATTTAGCAGGGCAAAAAGTTATTTTATATTTCTATCCGAAAGACAATACTCCTGGTTGCTCCATTGAAGCACAACAATTCAATGAAGCGTACAAAAAATTGCAAGATGCCGGTTATGTTGTTTTGGGTGTCAGTCGCGACACGGTAAAACGTCATGTGAACTTTAAAGAAAAATACGATCTGCAATTCAATCTCTTGGCCGACACCGATGAAGCCTTTTGTAATGCCTACGGTGTCATGAAAGAGAAGAAACTCTACGGCAAAACCTCCATCGGCATCGAACGGTCCACCTTTGTCATCGACGAAAAAGGCGTGTTAACCCATATCTACCGTGGAGTAAAAGCTAAAGAACACGTAGGGCAACTATTAGCTGATTTGAATATTCAATAGGTTGTTTCAAATTAATTTTCCACCACGGCTATCGCATGGTGAAGGCAACCTTCCGGCCTGCAGCAAATCGCTCTTAGGCGATTCACTAAGTAGTCTCAATGTTTAGTCTGTAGAAGGGATAAAAGATTTCCGCATTCTTCTGAGTTGCGCCGGCCGCGGGAATTGCTAGTTGCACAACAGTGATCCGAATTACGGCGGAATGTGCTTAGAGAAAAAAGCCCCATATACCTATCTTGAATGTCCATTAGCCGAATGGGTTGGGACTGAAAGATAGGTATATGGGGCTTTTATTTTGCAATTCCAATGTAATTAGAATACTGTAGGCGACTGCTATTCCTGAGCCGGTGCCAACGCACTCCACCAATGCCGCCGATACGCTTTTATCCCTTCCAGCATCACTTTTGATGCTTTGGATGCTAAGGCTTTGCTGGCCGGTGGGATGCCTTCCAGGCGATAGGCAATACCCATTTCCTTGTACTTAGCCGTACCCATCACGTGATACGGCAGGCAGTCGATGGTCTCCAGGTTTTTCAAAGAGCCGGCGAAAAAGCCGAGTCGATACCAACGATCTGCGTTATCCGTTATAGTAGGCACCACAACATGGCGCACCCAAATCGGCACATTGTGCTCATCGATGAAGCGGGCAAATTTCAAAATTTGTTTATTGCTTTGACCGGTCAAGGCGCTGTGTTTGTCGTCGTCGATTTCTTTTAAATCTAAGATAACGAGACTTGTTACGGCCATCAGCTTTTCGTATTGCTCTCGTTTGCTTTCTTCAAAGTAGATACCGCTCGTATCAAGGCAAGTATGAATGCCTCGTTCTCTAAAGTAGCTGAATAGCTCGATAACAAATGGCAGCTGCATTAATGCTTCGCCACCGGTGACGGTGAGGCCGCCGTTTTTATAAAAACTCTGATTGCGCTCAAATTGTTCCCATACTTCTTCGATGGTAATATTTTTACCTTGCTGCGCATCCCACGTATCCGGGTTATGGCAATAGGCACAGCGCATCGGGCAGCCCTGTAAAAATAGCACCATTCGTACACCGGGGCCGTCAACGGTGCCCATGGTTTCCAGAGAATGAATTCGTCCAATCATAATACGCCTTTCGTAATAAAAAATAGAAGCAAAAGAATTACCAGTAAGAAGCAAAATACAAAATGCGAAGGGCAAAGGGAGATTTTTTACACCCTTATATGACAATAGGCTCCTCGATACGGGGAGCCTATTGCACTATATATAACTACTGAGAAGGGGAGGGATAGAAGTTACATTTGTTCGTGGAAGGTACGAGAAATAACTTCATCCTGTTGTTGTTTCGTCAATTTGTTGAAGTGCACGGCATAACCGGATACACGAACGGTCAACTGTGGATATTTTTCAGGGTGCTGCTGTGCATCGAGGAGCATTTCACGGTCGAAAACGTTGACGTTCAAATGATGACCGCCTTTTTCAGAATAGCCATCCAATAACTCTACTAAATTATCGATTTGTTGTTCGTTGCTCATATTACTTGTCCTCCTTTTCGGAAATGGAAACATTAGGCTCGCGACAGGCCAGGTTTTCATTATTGACAGGTAAACCGGTCGGCATATCGCTCTGTAAAACTGCATCAAGATCCAGATCGATGTCTAAATCACTCATACGAACCATGGTTTCGCCATTTTTGCCAAGCGCATCCGGAATGATGGAGAAGGTGTTGGAAATACCGTCGCTCGCATCACGCCAAGGCATTTTGGCAACTGACGCCATGGAAGAAACAGCCCCGTGAGAGTCGCGTCCGTGCATCGGATTAGCGCCCGGTGCAAACGGTGTACCCTGTTTACGGCCGTCCGGTGTGCTACCGGTGGCGTTACCGTATACTACATTGGATGTAATTGTCAAAAGGGACATGGTAGGCACACTTTCGCGGTAGGTAGGATGTTTACGGATTTTGTTCATGAATGCGGATACAACGAAGGCCGCCAAATCATCAACACGGTCATCGTCGTTACCGTATTTAGGGAAATCCCCTGTGATTTCAAAATCAACAGCTACCCCGTTTTCATCACGAATCGGTTTTACCTTGGCATATTTAATAGCGGACAAGGAGTCGGCTACTACGGATAAACCGGCAATACCGGTGGCAAACCAACGCGTAACTTTGCGGTCGTGAAGCGCCATTTCCAATTTTTCGTATGCATATTTATCGTGCATGTAGTGAATGATGTTGAGGGCATTCACGTAAACGCCGGCCAACCATTCCATCATGTCGTCAAAACGTTCCATTACTTCATCGAAATCAAGGTATTCGGAAGTAATCGGACGATATTTAGGTCCAACTTGTTTTTTGAGTTTTTCATCGACACCGCCGTTGATTGCATAGAGCAAGCATTTAGCGAGGTTACAACGAGCGCCGAAGAACTGCATTTCTTTACCGATACGCATTGGTGATACGCAGCAGGCGATAGCATAGTCGTCACCGCTGTTAGGACGCATCAATTCGTCGTTTTCATACTGAATCGAAGACGTTTGGATGGACAATTTAGCACAGAAACGTTTGAAACCATCCGGCAAGCGAGGGGACCAGAGAACGGTGAGGTTCGGTTCCGGAGCCGGGCCTAAGTTGGTCAGCGTGTGCAAGTAACGGAAGGACATTTTGGAAACGAGCGGACGACCGTCGGAGCCCATCCCGCCGATGGATTCGGTTGTCCAAACCGGATCGCCGGTGAAGAGGTTATTGTATTCGATAATGCGGGCAAAACGCACCATGCGAAGTTTCATGATGAAATGGTCAACCATTTCCTGAATTTCTTCTTCTGTATAGCGGCCTTCTTTAAGGTCACGTTCGGCGTAGATGTCGAGGAAGACAGTGTTACGGCCGATAGACATGGCAGCGCCGTTTTGTTCTTTAATAGCGCCTAAATAACCGAAGTATAACCACTGAATCGCTTCTTTTACGTCTTTGGCCGGTTGGCTGATATCGAAGCCGTAAGAAGCCGCCATAGCTTTTAATTCTTTTAAGGAACGAATTTGGTCACGAATTTCTTCACGGTCGCGAATAATCGTAGCCGTCATGTCGCCCATAGTGATGGCGAAATCTTTTTCTTTTTCTTCGATTAAGCGGTCAATCCCGTAAAGGGCTACACGGCGATAGTCGCCGATGATACGACCGCGGCTGTACGCATCCGGTAAACCGGTAATGATGTGTGCGGAACGAGCGGCACGCATTTCCGGCGTATACACATCGAAAACACCGTCATTGTGAGTTTTACGATGCTTTTTGAAAAAGTCTTCCAGCTGAGCGTCCATTTCGAAACCGTATTCTTGTAAAGCACTCTTGGCTGTACGTAAACCGCCGTACGGGAACATAGCGCGTTTCAACGGTTTATCGGTTTGAAGACCAACAATTTGTTCTAATTCTTTGATAATGTAGCCGGGGCCGTGGGAGGACACCGAAGTGGCAATATCCGTATCGGCATCGATAACGCCGCCTTTTTCTTTTTCTTCCTCATACAGACGAAGAACTTCTTGCCAAAGTTTAAGAGTACGATCCGTAGGACCGGCTAAAAATGAGTCGTCCCCAACATAGGGGTTATAGTTACGTTGGATAAAGTCACGAACGTCAATGGCTTTATCCCATACACCTGTAATGAAGCCTTTCCATGCAGTATTTTGCATTGCGGCACCTCCATTAAGGAAATAAAGAATTATTATAAGATGCTTTAAGTGTATACCGAATTGGCATTTAATTCAATAATTGTAATGATATTAATTTTCGATTGTTAAAATGCTAAAAATAAAAGATGTGTAAAAATAAGACTTTTTATGACATATCTATAAAAATTTATGTCAAAAAAACAAAAATTATTGTTAGCTATCATTACGGTGTATGACTAAGAAATGTCTTTTTGGATTGTTTTTATCCATAAAATATGACTTTGTTTCTTATGATTATATTATAAAGCAGGGGATACCAATAGTCTGTAGCTATAGCTACAAAAATAGTGGGAATTAAAAATTAAGCGTGACTCAAGCTATAAGCCGGCATTAAATTTTATATTTAAAATTTTGAATATAAAGTGGACATATAGGAATAAAGCCGTTTGAATTGTGAAATAACACACTTACAAAATGTTTATTGCAAATTTACGTTTTTACTACTAGACAAGATAAATGAAAAATGTTATCATTAACACATAGAAATATTGAAAAAATTAAATCTAGTGGATTGCGGTTGCCAAAAGGCAATCGATGATTATAAAATTCGATAATTCTTTTTTCGTAACATTTTTGTTATGTATTTTATTTTTATCCCCTTGGACGGGGAAGGAGGTATTTTTATGGCATACACATTACCTGAATTACCATATGCTTACGAAGCTTTAGAACCGCATATCGATGCAGAAACAATGCATTTTCATCATGATAAACACCACAACACCTATGTTGTTAACTTAAACGCTGCTATTGAAAAACATCCTGAATTGGGTGAAAAAGACGTAGAAGCGTTGATCACTGACTTAAACGCTGTACCGGAAGATATCCGCACGGCTGTTCGCAACAATGGCGGCGGTCATGCTAACCATACATTCTTCTGGAACATTTTGGCACCGAATGCAGGCGGTAACCCTACGGGCGCTATTGCCGGTGCTATCGATGAAGCTTTCGGCAACTTCGAAAACTTCAAAGCTGAATTCGGCAAAGCTGCTACCGGTCGTTTCGGTTCCGGTTGGGCTTGGCTCGTAGTAAACAACGGCAAATTGGAAATCTTGTCCACGGCTAACCAGGACTCCCCACTTAGTGACGGCAAAACTCCGGTATTGGGCCTTGATGTGTGGGAACATGCATACTACTTGAAATACAAGAATGCTCGTCCTGATTACATCGCCGCTTTCTGGAATCTCGTTAACTGGGATCAAGTAAACGCTCATTATGCGGCAGCTACTAAATAAGAGCTGACTGCTTGATGTGAGTCTCGAATGGCTCGTATAATTACATAGTTTGTGAAAACGTCCCCGCTTGCACAGCGTGCAAGCGGGGGCGTTTTTTTGGCTCAATTTATTTTTTGCGGATACGGGAAGTGTTTGATGAAATTGATTAAATCTTTCATCGCGTAGGATAGGTATTTGTTTTTGCGAAAGACTAACCCGATGGTCACGGTAAGGGGTGGATCCATGGAAATCAGTTGGACATCATTTCGCTCTAATTTGGCTATATCCAATAAAAAGGAGAGCCCCACGCCTTTGGCTACGGAATCAATATTTGTTTTAATCTGATTGGACGAGAGTACAATTTTAGGCAAAAAGCCGCATGCTTCGCAGTTGGCTAATACGTTTTTACGATGAACCGAGTCTATTTTCATCAGTATGAGGGATTCTTCTTTGAGTTTATCAAAGGCAACTTGGGCGAGGCTGTGAAAAGGATGTCCGCTGGGAATACATAATTTATGTTCACTTTTAAAGAGGGGCATCGCTTCCAGCTTCGGCGATATATTATCGATAATGACAATCCCCAAATCGGCTTCATCGGCTAACACGCGTTCAGACACACCGACAGAGCCTTCTTCGAGGACATTTAACTCCCACTGGGGATATTCTTGGCGGAAGTGATTCAGTAACGGAGTGAACAAATAGGCACTAATCATCGGCGGGATACCGATGGTTACTGTGCCGGAGAGCTTATGCCGTTCATCTTTTATTTCGGCCACTGAGTTTTCCAGCTCCGCCAATACGTGTTTAATCGAAGTATAAAATTGGTGCCCTTTTTCAGTCAAGGTCATCTTTTTATACTCTCTTTTAAACAACTCAACGCCTAATTCATCCTCTAACTTTTTTATGGCAACGGTAATATTAGGTTGTGATACATAGTGTTGCTGTGCGGCTTTAGTCATGTTACCCAGTTCGGCTACTGAAATGAAAAATTCTAATTGTTTTAACTCCATAGTACCATCCTTGCTGTATAGTGCGAATACAATGATACGCTAAATATACATATTGCGAATATAATGATGAACTATATATAAATTATATTTAGTCCTATAAATTAAATTTATTGCATAATTATTATAACATATTTCACAAAAAAGTTATAGTCTTGTTATGCTTGTGCTAACAAAAGTTGTTACAACACAATGGATAAAAGTTTAGTGTATTTCAAATTAGGAGGGTTAACATGAGAGTATTACAGACAGAAGCCTTAATTCCTGTCATTGAAAAGTTGTGTATCAAAGCCTGCTGTGAATTGAATGATAATGTAATGGATGCATTCCGTAAAGCCGTTGAAAACGAAGAGTCGCCAATTGGCAAAAAAGCCTTGGAAATTATTGTTAAAAACGGTGAATTTGCTAAAAAAGAACAATTGCCATGTTGCCATGACACCGGCGTAGCTGTTGTACTCTTAGAATGTGGCCAGGAAGTGGCTTGGGAAGGTATGCCACTGGAAGATGCCGTTAATGAAGGGGTTCGTCGCGGTTATACGAACGGTTATTTACGTAAATCGGTAGTAGCGGATCCGTTGAATCGTGAAAACACCAATGATAATACACCGGCTATGTTGCATGTTGAAATCGTACCGGGCGATCAAGTAAAAGTAACGGTTATGCCTAAAGGCGGCGGCAGTGAAAATATGGGTGCCTTTAAAGTATTATTACCGGGCGAAGGCAAAGAAGGGGTAAAACAATTTTTACTTGAAACCGTAGCTAAAGTAGGCGGTAATCCTTGCCCACCGTATATTATCGGTATCGGTATCGGCGGCACCATGGATACCTGCGCTTGGATGGCGAAAAAAGCCTTACTTCGTCCTATCGGTGAACACAATCCAAATCCATACTATGCTGAATTAGAAAAAGAATTCTTGGAAGCAGTTAATAAATCGGGCGTTGGTCCTATCGGTATGGGCGGTACGGTAACGGCGTTGGATGTGCATATTGACTATCATGGTGTACATATTACAGCCTTGCCGGTAGCTATTAATTTCCAATGTAATGCAGCACGTCAAGCAAGTGAAGTTATTTAGGAGGCTATTATGGAACGGGATGTACAATTACCATTAACGAAAGAATTTGTAAAACAATTAAAAGTAGGGGACGTTTTATATTTATCCGGCTATGTATATACTTGTCGTGATGCGGCTCATAAACGTATTCAGGATTTGTTGGAAGCCGGCGAAGAATCACCGTTAGACTGAACCAATCAATTGGTATATTATGCCGGTCCATGTCCACCGCAACCGGGCCAGGTATTTAACTCCAATGGTCCTACAACTGCGGCGCGTATGGATCCGTTTGTAGAAATGATGTTCAAATTGGGCGTCGTAGCTTTCTTGGGGAAAGGCGACCGCGCACCTTACGTAGCTGATTTATGTAAAAAATACGGTGGTGTATCCTTATTAGGTGTAGGCGGTGCGTCAGCCATCAACGCGGCTCGCATTAAGTCGGCTGAAGTTGTTCTGTATCCTGAATTGGGCACTGAGTCTATTAAAAAGTTATACTTTGATCGTTTCCGCGTAATCGTAGGGATTGATACAGAAGGCAATGTATTGCAGAAACAAGAAGTAGCAAAATATAAACGTGATTAAGCGTAGAGCGCTATTTACGTTCGTGTGATTAGAGGTCATACCTTTAGATTAGGGACATAGGGATAGTTATGAACAATAAGAGTAAAACGATAGCGTCTTGGATAATACCGATTATGGTCGGTGTTATTATAGCCGTTTTACCGGTGCCGGCAGGCTTGTCCACGAAGGCATGGTATTTGCTGGCTATATTTTTGAGTACGATTATTGGGTTCATAATGCAACCGCTGCCGATCGGCGCCATTGCATTAATCAGTATTACAATCACCCAATTAGCGAATGTTTTAAAACCGAGTCAAGCGTTAGCCGGCTTTGGCAATAGCAGTATTTGGTTAATTGTGGCAGCCTTTTTGTTTGCGAAGAGTTTTATAAAAACGGGGCTCGGTCGCCGTATTGCGTTTTGGTTAATTACTAAAATGGGAACGAGCACGTTAAAGTTGGCCTATACGATTATTTTGAGCGATTTGATTATCAGTCCGGCCACACCGTCCAATGCAGCGCGCGCCGGCGGTATATTGTTTCCTATCGTAAGGGGCTTGGCGTCGGCCTTTGATTCCGAACCGAATAAAAATCCTCGTCGGGTTGGCGCCTTTTTGATACAAGCTGAATATCAGGGGAACACCGTAACATCGGCTATGTTTATGACGGCGATGGCAGGGAACCCATTGGCCATCTTGTTGGCCAGTCAGGCTTTGGGTATTAATATGACGTGGGGCACTTGGGCGTTGGCTGCCATCGTGCCCGGTCTCATTGCGTTGGCCGTGATTCCGTATTATCTGTATAAAGTGTATCCGCCGGAATTGAAGAAGACGCCGGAAGCACAAGCCTTGGCACAGCAAGAGTTGGCGGAGATGGGACCTATAAGTTATGCTGAAAAAGCCGTAGCCTTTATATTCGTAGGGGCGTTGTTGTTGTGGAGCACATCGAACCTTACGGGCTTAAATGCAACCGTAGTTGCTTTATTGGGCGTGTCCAGTATGCTGGTAACCAAAATTTTGTCTTGGCAGGATGTATTGGATGAAAAAGGTGCTTGGGATACTCTCGTTTGGATGGGGACTTTGGTAGGCTTAGCGGGTCAGTTGGCTAAATCCGGCGTCATCGATTGGATGTCGGGGCATATCAGCAGTGCTTTAGTCGGTGTATCCTGGCTCGCAACCTTGGTTATTCTATTGCTCATCTACTTCTATATTCATTACGGCTTTGCCAGCTTGACGGCTCATATTACAGCATTGTACTCGACCTTTATTACAATCGCTGTAGCAGCCGGCGCACCGGCCTATTTAGCAGTATTGGTGTTTGCCTTTGCTTCTAATTTATGTATGTCGCTGACTCATTATGCAGCGGCGCCGGCGCCGATTTACTTCGGGGCAGGTTATGTACCACAGTCGACGTGGTGGAAGTTGGGCTTCCAAGTCTCTGTAATTAATATAGTAATCTGGTTTGGCATTGGCTCCGTCTGGTGGAAGGTATTGGGCCTTTGGTAAAAGCAGATCGATATGCTTTGGTAGTGAAATTTAATAGTGATATATAAAAAGTGACTGTAGCTAATATGCGAATAAGCATTTAGTTACAGTCACTTTTTAGGTTATATAGATATTGCTTTAGATAAGTTCCTTATTGTTTTCAAAAAACTGAATGAATTCCTGCATGGCCGGTGTCCGAACAGTCTGTTTATTCGTTGCCAGAACAATGGTGATAGGGAAGGTAATATCTGTGAGGAGACGAACCAAATTATCTTTAGGGGTAACAACTTTGTCGGTCATAAAGGCAGCGGCAGCCGAACTTCCGACTAATTGCTTGATAGTGTGGATTTGATTCGTGCGTAAGCGGATTCTAGGGTTCACGTTATAGAGCTGGAAATACTTGGTAATGATGGCCTGTATATAGGATGTTTCTTTGTAAAAAATCATAGGGATATTTTTATAATCATTTAAGGTGAGCAGATGATTCGGGCGACTTTCGGCAAGTTTCACCAACGGATCGTCCGGACCGACATAAAGATGGTATTCGGTTTTCAATAATGTAGTAAAGTCTAACAATTGGGCGTCTGATTCATTTTCAATGAGGAATGCTATATCTAATTTTTGTTCTTTTAGCATTTGTTTTAAGCGAAGAACGCCGGATTCATAAACTTCAAACTCTATATGGGGATAGGCTTTTTGAAAATGGTTAAAGATGACCGGAAATATAAAGGGACTCATCATAGGGGCTACGCCTAAGCGAATAAATTGGCGACCTTTCTGTAACAGCTTGATGCGATCCTCCAAGTTAGCTGTGTGATTTAATAGAGCCGTTACTTCCATGTAAAATTGCTTGCCCGTTTCGGTTAATGTCAGTTGACGTTTGCTTCTATCGAAGAGGGACAGTTGTAATTCGGTTTCTAAATTTTTTAAAGCCACGGAAAGGCTGGGTTGTGTAATTAATAGTTTTTTGGCCGCTTCATGGACCGATTTAGAGTTAACGACGGTATAGAAGTAGTTCAGCTGTGTCAGGGTAATCGTATTCAATAAATCCAAAACAGAGCCCTCCTTTAATTGTATGTGCCAAGTAATTGTATTTTATAAACTATGATAGTTTTAAACTATTAAATGATTATTTATTAATATTTTACACTATATAATATCGGCTGTATACTTTGAATTATAAGAAAGCAAGCATAAGCAGTGTGGCTAACATACAAGCCGTAGGAAATGTAAAACTTAGGTATTGATTATTAATGGACAAGGTTAAATGAGGAGGATATTATGCACGCTATTGAAAAATTATTGGCAAAAAAAGCCGGTTTGGATTCGGTTAAGACCGGCCAAATTATTAATTGTGAGATTGACTTAGCCGGGATTAATGATTTGTATTTGCAAACGGTTCGTTCCTTTTTTGAAATGGGGGCGACTAAAGTGAGTCATCCGGATCGCATTGCTATGTTTTTAGACCATTATGCACCGGCGTCTACGATTACTCAGGCGGATAATCAACGCCAATTCAGAGAGTTTTGTGAAGAACAACATATTGAAAAACTAATGGATATCGACCAAGGTGTTTGCCATCAGGTTGTGGCCGATAAAGGTTGGTCAAGACCGGGGGGCATCATTGTTATTACCGATTCCCATACAACCACCCATGGTGCCTTTGGTGCTTTTGGTACCGGTGTAGGTGCTACCGATTTAGCGATTATTTTGGCAACCGGTCAATTGTGGTTCCGCGTACCTGAAATTATTAAGATTAATTTTGAAGGGACTTTACCGGAAGGCGTTTATGCGAAAGACATTATCTTACATGCTATCGGTCAATTGAAAGCAGACTTTGCCGTATATAAAGCGGTTGAATTTGCAGGGCCTGTCATTGATGCGTTGAGCGTGTCCGAACGCATGGCATTATGCAACATGACGACTGAAATGGGGGCCAAAACTTCCTACATCCAGCCGGATGCGGTAACTAAGGAATTTTTGGTAAGCAAAGGCTTAGTGGAAGGGCAAGACTATGAAGTTTACACAACGGATGCGGACTTCAAATATGCCGATGAAATCACTTTTAACGTGAGTGATCTCACACCTCAAGTAGCGGCACCATCCAGTGTAGATAATGTGTTTGATTTGAAAAAATATGAAGGTCAGACGATTAATCAGGCTTATTTGGGGTCTTGTACCGGTGGCCGCGTAGAAGATTTAAAAGTGGCCGCTGAAATTGTGAAAGGGAAACATATCCCACGTCTTGTTCGTTTTGTCATTGTACCGGCTTCTAAAGGCGTATTTTTAGAAGCTATGGCTAAAGGCTATGTACAGACCTTAGTTGAAGCGGGGGCTACGTTCGTAACACCGGGTTGTGCGGCATGTTTAGGGACTCACGAAGGTATGATTTCATCCGGTGAATATTGTATTACGACAACTAATCGTAACTTCCCTGGCCGCATGGGCTCTACAGATGCTCATATTTTCTTGGCCTCGCCGGCAACCGTGGCGGCATCGGCTATTAACGGTAAGATTACCGATCCCACACTATACTTATAATGGGTAAGTAATGGTATACAGTGAAACGAGTAATAGTCAGTGAGGAGAATAGTTATGGACAAAATTATTAAGGGCGAAGTATTTACTTTTGGCAACAATATTGATACAGATCAGATTTATCCGGGTCGCTTTGTAGAACTTACCGATTTGAAAGATATCGTACCGCACACCATGCAGGGTGCTGCCCCAACGTTTGCGAGTACATTTAAAGCCGGTGACATTGTTGTGGGCGGCACCAATTTCGGTTGCGGCTCTTCCCGTGAGCATGCGGCAATTTGTTTGAAAGGCATTGGAGCCGGCGCCGTAATTGCGGAATCATTTGCACGAATTTTTTATCGGAACGGCATTAATCTCGGCTTGCCGCTCGTAGTGTGCCCCGGTATTAGTAAATTGGATTTAAACCATAAAGAAATCTCGCTAGATTTGGAAGCAGGTACGCTCACAGCAGACGGTAAGGTTGTGGCTCAAGTGGAACCTTTCACGCCGTATGTGTTATCTATTCTTGAAGCGGGTGGCATCAAGAATATGATTCGGGCAAAACTGAACGCCTAATATATAGGAGGTATGGGTATGTTGGAAGATAAATACTTTCCGGGATTTACACAACAATTTATAGAAACCGAGCCCGGTGTTCAAATTAATACTTGGATAGGCGGCCATGGGGATACGGCGGTGCTTTTATTGCATGGCCATCCGGAAACACATTTAATCTGGCGGTTCTTGGCGCCACGCTTGGCTGAGCAATATACGGTGGTTATGACGGATCTTCGTGGTTATGGCGACAGTTCAAAGCCAAAGGGTTTACCTGACCATGCTAATTATTCGAAACGCGTTATGGGGGAAGATCACTTTACGGTGATGAATAAGCTTGGTTTTGAAAAATTCCATCTCATTGGTCATGATCGCGGTGCTCGTGTTTGTCATCGCATGATAGTAGATAAACCGGAGCGTATTTTAACATGCACGATGATGGATATTTTACCAACATTGGAAATGTATGCTGATACGAATGAAGAATTTGCTACTAAATATTATCATTGGTTTTTCTATATTCAGCCAAATGGTTTTCCGGAAACATTATTGGGTGCGGCACCGGAATATTTTATTCGTTTTAACCTGGAGAGAAAAATCGGACCAACTGCACGGGCTAACTTTCCGGAAGACGTAATGCAGGAATATATTCGTTGTTTTTCAGATCCGGCTACAATTCATGGTATTTCGGAAGATTATAGGGCATCAGCCACGATTGACCGTGAGTTTGACAAAAAAGATATTGACGATAAGGTAGTTATAAAGACGCCGTTATTAGTTATGTGGGGCAAAAACGGTGTAGTCGGTAAGCTTTGGGATGTATTAGCCGGTTGGCAGGCTAAAGCGGAACAGGTTGAAGGCTATGGCATAGATAACTGTGGGCACTTCGTACCGGAAGAGCAGCCGGATATGGTTAATCAGCATATTCTAGATTTCTTAGTAAAATATAAATCATAACTAATAAATTATAAGTATCTTGAATTTAATAGTGTATATTATCGGTAAAGAAAAGCTGTCGAGCCAGGCGGCTTTTCTTTTTTTGCCATAATTTTAAGGACAAAACTATTGAGAAGTGGTATCATATACATAGAAACGAAATTATTCAATATAATAGAATGCAATTGATTACAATATAAAAGATTGCAATTGATGCAATATAAATCAGCGAGAATGCTGAACGTGTTTTTAGAATTAAACTCGTAGTATAAGAAATAAGGACACAACATGGATAATGAAAAGAATTTACGCATATTAAGTATTAATCCGTTTGCCTTGGCGCAGATGGATAATCCGACGGACGAGATGAAGTTGACCGCCCTACGCAAAAACGGTATGGTGCTGCAGTTCATCAAAAATCCGACGCCTGAAATGATAGATATAGCTCTGTCGAACGCTCCGCGGGCCATTCAGTACATTGAAAACCCGTCCCATGAGGTACTGGAACAAGTGGTAAGCAAAGGCTGGAATAATTTGGGCTTGATTGAAAATCCCGACGAATCGTTGATTCGCTTGGCCTTAGCCGAGTCGGGCTGGGCCATTCAATATGTAAAAGACCCGAGCGAAGAGCTTCAGATTTTGGCGGTCACGTCGAATTATGATGCCATCAAATTTATTGAGAACCCGTCCAAAGCGGTGCAGCTGGCTGCGGTGGGTCAGAATTATCAGGCTCTCAGCTATATTAAAGATCCGGTACCGGAAGCCATTGATTTGGCGGTCACGTTAGACCCTCAGGCGGTACGCTTGTTGGGGACGGTGACAGTGGACCAGGCACTCCATTTTATCGGCATCAGCAGTCTGATTACGAAGTATTTGCCACCGGATTACATGATTCCGTCGATTTACTTGGAAGAACGTTTGAAAGAAATTTTGGCTGATGAAAACACGAGCGAACAGTACGTGCGTGATTTACTTAATTGCACGTACATCGGCAAGCATAATAAAGGGTTTGAAGCGGATGTGGTCGGTCTTATCGATCAATTCGGAACTCAAAAAGCACGCCGTATTGCGGTAGATGAGCTTTTAAAATTCTAAAGACTTTTAATACGGCGCATCGCGGTTGATGAGATTTTAAAGTTTTAAAGGTTTTTAATACGACACATCGCAGTTGATGAACTGTTGAAATTTTAATAGAGTTCGGACGCTTATATAAAAGCTGTCCCGGATGAAAATCACAATCGAAAATATATTAAATAAGGGAAAAGGAAAACATATATGAACTTTGTAGAAACAATGAGAAGTGTTGAGTTGGTATTATCGGCCGGTCAGGTACCGCTTTTAGTCGGTGAAACGGGAATTGGTAAAACCTCCTTGGCACATCGTTTGGCTGTAAAAAACGGCTGGTCGCTCGTAACCATCGACGGCAACTTATTAAAAGAAGGCGAAATCGGCGGTTTGCCGACGGTAGACAGCTTTTCACGAAAAATGAATGACGGCACGACGGTTACGGAAAAAGTGACAGTCTATGCCATTCACTATAAATTAAAACAGATTGCCGACTATATGGCGGCGGGGCAGCAGGTGCTCTTATTCATCGACGAAATCAACCGCTGTGAACATGCGGTACAGCAGGAGTTGATGAACCTTATTTTGAACCGTGAAATCAACGGTTTTAACCTTGGACATTCCGTACATATTGTAGCGGCCATGAACCCGACTAACAGCTACGATTACCAGACCGTTGAAATGGACGTGGCCCAGCAGAACCGTTTCGTGTGGCTCCAGATGGAGCCGGATTATATGCAGTGGCTCGATTGGGCGGCGGAAGCCAAATTGGAACCGATGGTTATGGAATTCATCAGTACCTATCCGGAATATTTGCACAAGATGAACGAAGACGATATTTACGCAACACCGCGTAGTTATGAACGTGTATCCGCGTTGTATGCCATGTACAAAGCGAATAAAGAGGCAGTCGGTAAAGATGTGTTCTTCAACGTTATTCGCGGTAATGTGGGTAAGGTGATTGCCCAGGAATTTGTGAGCTTCGTAGAAGCCGACCATGAACCGTTACTCACTTATGATGATGTATTTAACGGTGAAACTATGGCAGAATCCGTTCTTGAACGACTCAAAAAGGAAAGCCATACTCGTTTGTATTTGACGGCTAAAAACTTAATGCGCGTCATTGAACTGCGTGCGAACCAGTTGTTTGTAGACGATGCAGCGGCTCAGGCTGTTATTAATCGCTTTATGGACTTTTTAAAAGCCTATCCGGAAGATTTACAGATGGCTGTGATGAAGGATATCCGTAATACCTATCCGCGTTTTTATAAGGAAGCCATCAAAAATGATGAGTTCGTCAATAACTTCTTTGATTTACAGCGGAGCTTATAAGCTATGAATGGTAAAATAGATATTGTAACGCGGCGGACGTTAAAACCTGATTGGCAAGTCAATGCCGAAAAGGATAAAAACGGCGGAGCCAAGCTTGAAGCCGGCAACCTTAGTAATCAGGATCCCCTTGAAGCGGAACGCGTGGCTCTATTGGCGATTACCAAAAAACTGGTAACGGCTTGGCAGCAAGAGCGTGATGCGCTCCAACGGGCCCAGGAAATTAAGGATAATGCGTATACTAATTCCATCGGCTATGCCATTACGGAAGCGGCGGCGTTGGCTGCGGGCAAACGTGATTTGACGGCCGGAACGACCGATTTTACCGTCGATAAAGACTATGAAAACCGTTTTTTCAAACTTGTGTCAAAATTGAATTTGCGCCTTATCGAAAGCGATTCATTCTTCGGCTATTTCTTTTTACAGGTCGGTCAGGAATTGCGCTTTGGTATGACCAGCGGCACGGGCATTAATTTTAAAGGCAGTCGCTATGTGATGTACTTTAACCCGCTCATTTTTCTCGACATGACGCCGGCGCAAATGATTAGTTCCATTAAGCATGAAATTCTTCATGTGATTTCGCTCCATTTGGTGCGCGCTAAGCGTTTATATCAGCGGTACTCGCCACTTGCCATTAATCTGGCCATGGACATCGTGGTTAATAACTATATTGACCCATTGCCGCCCAATGCGATTGACGTAAAGTGGCTCAATAAGAACTTCGGCACTACCGTGGTGGCGTTTAAGCCACTAGAATATTATGTGGACGAGATTCAGGCACACATAGATATTGCGCGTGAAACAGACGGCGAAACGGAAGTGGAAGACAGCTTAAGTGATGCGGCTATGAGTTCGCCCGGCGTGGCCGAAGCCTTTGATATAGCCAACAGCCATGACCTTTGGAGCGAGTCCGATGAAGTGGATGGCGATTCCCAACAACAGCTGACCAATAAGATGGTGGAGAATTCTGAAAAAGGCGAATTGGCCGGGTATTTGTCGGGCCTTTTGAGTGATATGAAAAAACATCGGGCATCCTTGCCGTGGTCAGTCTACTTAAAACGCTTGGTCGGTTCCGTTGCGTGGGGGCATAAAAAAACGACTACTCGTCGTAGTCGTCGTCAGCCGGAACGATTGGAAATTCGCGGTACTTTGCGCAAGCGTCGTGCTAAAATTGTGGTTGCGCTTGATTGTAGCGGCAGTATTACGGATGGTGCTTTCCGTCAAGCCATGTTGGAAGTACTGGAAATTACCAAGGCTTATGATTTTGAAATTACCGTGGTGGAATGCGACAGTGTCATTCGCCGCACCTATCCGGTAAAAACCATGAACGATGTTGAGCCGCGTGTAACGGCTCGTGGTAGTACGCTTTTCACGCCGGTAGTTCATTATGCTAATCAAATGCAAGCGGATTTGCTCATCTACTTTACGGATGGTAAAGGTGAAAAACATTTGAAAGTCGATCCGAAGCATTATAAAATTCTTTGGGTTTTGGTAGGCGAAGAAGCTAAACTATCACTCAAGAATCCGTGGGGTCTCGTTAAACATTTGAATCAGACATTTGAAGATTATGATATGACTGTCGATTATGAACGGGTGGACGGTTTCTCCATGAATAACCAGGAAGGGTTCTCCATGGCCAATCAGGAACGGGATTGGGATAAATAAGATAATAAAATATGTGGGTTGAGTTTTTGTTGTTCTTCTTCGAGTATAAACTTAAAACATTATTTTTCTGCCACCGGTTTCCGGTGGCAGTTTTTTTGTCTTATTTATGCTTGTTTGATTTGTTATTTACAAATTGATTACCTTTTTATATAATCAACGTAATAAATGATGTAATAAATGTGAATGCTGTTTTCGGTGGAACTATATTCTTTAATCAGTTGAGGAGTGTTAGCATGAAACAGGCATGGATTAAATTGACAGTAATAAGCAAAACCGAATTGAACGAGTAACGACAGAAGGTATTCCCCTGTCTATTGCAGAAGATGATGCAATGGATTATGTGGACCTTCTTTTTTTACTACCAATATTGAATTAGAGGATAGTAAGGATATGGATTGGTATCGTGGATATACAAAACTGAAGAATAATAAATATTTAGTCTTTTTTTGTATAAGTGTTTTAATAATATTTTTTTTTGGTTAATTGTACAATGAAATTGAACACATAAAAAAAACCATAGTGAATATCGATTTGTGTTATGATTAAGGTCTCTAATCTAAAATCTTATACACGAGGTATCGATATCACTATGGACTCTATTAATCATAACACATCATTACGTACAAACAAACACTTATCTTACGCAGAACGCTTTCATATTGAAAAACAATTGCAAGCGGGTGCTTCAAAACTGTCGATTGCTAAAGCTTTAGGCCGTTCTCGTACAACCATTCATGCTGAAATTCAACGAGGTACTGTTGAACAAATAAAGGCTGGTAAACGGGTCATGGTGTATCTAGCCGATCATGGACAGGCAAAGTATGAAACCTCTCGTAAAGGCTCGTTTAATACTCGAAAAGCCGGTATGATTACACCTTTTCTTACTTGGGTTGAAGACCAGGTATTGGAGCATAAATGGTCATTTGATGCTGCCGTAGGCTATGCATTGCGTAAGTGCTTGTTTGTACGTAATGAAATGGTGTCTACTAAAACTTTATATAACTACCTTCATGAAGACCTTCTCCGCGTTAAACCAATGGATTTACCGCTAGTGCTACGCCGTTCAATGCGTAAAGCTATTACGCGTAAGCACAAGAAAAATCTAGGTAAGTCTATTGAACTACGTGATGAATCTGTTTTGACTCGCGAGGAATTTGGAAATTGGGAACTCGATACCGTTCGAGGCATTAAAGATAAGCATGATGAAGTAATTATCTCTCTATTAGAACGTAAAACACGAATTTATGTAACGTTACGGTCACCTTCCGCTAAAGCAGTTGACATAAAAAACACGCTACACAACTGGCTATTAGGCTTTAGTACCGATATTTCATTACAGCAACTCTGCAAGACAATTACAGCTGATAATGGCCTTGAATTTGCGTCTATTACTGAACTTGAAACAGAGAATTTACAGATCTTTTTTGCTCATCCATATGCCGCATGGGAACGTGGCTCTAATGAACGACATAATGGTTTATTACGCCGCATTATTCCTAAAGGAACACCAATTCGTGACGTATCCGAAACAACACTTCGCCGGGCAACCGACTGGTGTAATTCCTTACCTCGTAAGATCCTAAATTACCGTACGCCGCAAGAAGCCTTTGTTGAAGAAGTTAAGAAGTTAGTGGATTTACAAAGTGTTCAATTTGATATTGCAATTTAGCAATATTTTTTTTTAGTGTTACACGTTATTATATAAAAGAGATGTCAAATTTTGAGTGGACTAAGAAAGATATTATTGTAATAAAGGATGGATATCATTATACATTTATTGCTCCTTATAATGATTACGATAATGTCAGTCTAGACCTTAGAAATTTTATTAAGCAAGATGAAATATATAATTTTGCGGTAGATAGTAAGATTGATAAAAATAAGCTTATTATAATTTATGTGAATCGGTCATTGGATTTAATACTATGCATTAAATCCAAATCAGATTATAAAGCTATAAAGATTGAAAGTATGGATAAACAATTTGTATATAGCATATATCCTAAATTATGGATTACTAATTTATCATATTATATTTATATAGACCATTATTTATATAAAGTAGATAAGCAAACTTTAGAAATCGAAAGGATTTTATCAGATATAAATGGGATACCTTCTATCAGCATTAGTGGAAATGTTATTTATAAAAATGATATAAATTATATTTCTGTAGTAATGTCGAAGGCAAATAAGAAGTTATTTTTGGTACCTAGATATAGTAGTTTGCAAAGTTGGGGGAGCAATAAAGATAGTTTTATTTTAAGCTTGAATGATAAAATTGAGAATATGACTTTATCAGGAAATCATAATTATACTGTTGTTAAACCTAGTTATGGTGATTTAAAATTTGAAGGTGATTTGGGTAGATTTAAAATTGTAAGATTTATACCTGATAGTGGTGAAGAGCCATTTATAGATTGGGCATTATGGTTTGAATCTATAAAAGATGGAGTAGAATATAAGTATTATCATTATTATATGTATGATTCACTAACGAATCATTTTTATGAATTACCAAGTCAATTATTAGGGTTCTTTTCGCATAAGAATGAGCTGATTACAGGATATAGTGGCGAAGTGAATTTAGAGGCAATATCTCAGTTAATACATATTGGATATTAAATTATTTTAGATTCAATTTGAAAAGGAGTAATAATTTGGGGCCAAATTATTTGAATAAAATAAAAATCACTATAGGGTTCTTAATATTGACAATAATCTATAATTATTTTCTTTTTTACGAATATTTTTATTTGAATCATGATATAGATAGGATTGCTTTTCTGGGGTTGTTAGTATTTTATGGAGTTACGATATATCATATTATTTTAGTAAAAAAAGAAGTTTTTGATATCTTTAAATTATGGCATAATCAAGGAATTACAAAAACGAATATGTTAAAGCGACTTGTTTGTGATGAAAATGAATCCACATTAGAATATGTTAAAAAGAATCCATTAAGGCGTATGTTTATGAGGATTTGGGCTGTATTTTATTTAGGCGGGTGCATTTACTTTTTCTTAGCGGGATTTGCTGATTTTATTAGAGGCTTTATTGTCATTGTTTTTTTTGTTATAGGATTTGCAAGGTTAAAAAAATGGTTTTATATATGGTTGTAGTTTGATAATTAATTGAAAAACAAAAACGGAAGAAACCCATGTCTTTTCTGAATGTGTATTTTAGTAGGAAAAAACTGTATTTTTAAAGGTATTGGGGAGAATATGTGGCAAAAGAATAAAAAGCTTTGTGCATTGTACTGGAATAAGTATAGTCCTATTGTAAGAAATATTTTTTTAGGGATTTTTTTGTTAGTGGCAATAGGCGGAAGAATATATAATTGGACTTTCCCGGAAGAAATAGAAAGACAATATGGTGAGTTAAGTAAGGTCATTTATAGTTTAGAGGTTTTTGATAACAGGGTTTTGAACCTAAGAGTAGGAACAGGTAATATTGTCATTGCAAAAGAGGTAACGGCTAATATTGATATGGGAGGGGATATTAATGATGCCATGGAAAGCAGGGCCAAAATAATAGAGTATTTTCTCCATCATGGGTGGGAGCCGGTTTCTTTACATAAGAATAATCTAAAATTTAGAAATGAAAGATATGAGATTGATTTATTTGGGCCGATGAGACAGAAACCTTTAGCTCATAATCATTGGTTAGTTACAGTAGGCTTTAATACTATTTTTCAAAGACTTAGGTTTTAAGAACGTGTTGGATATACATTATTTATTAGGGAGAAATAATGCAATTGAGTAAAGGTATAAAAAAAGAGAGAATAATAGCTTTTTTTAGATATGTGAAGGAAAATATTTTTGTCATTTATGGAGCTATTTTAGCTATAGTTATAGTTTCCAGTTTGCTCTTTCAACTCTTTTGTTCAGCGTATATAGATTCAAGAGCTCAAAATCTGGTTAGCGTTTTAAAAAGTATGGAAATAGTTCAAAATTATAGTGTAACTTCACCAACTATTGAAGGGGGACTATTTGCTCAAAAAGGTGTTTATGTAGTGATAAAAGCGGATAAAAATAAAGAGGAATTTTCAGATGAACTGAGGCAATACTTTTTGAGTAAAAATTATACAATTGATTCGATAAGCGAATCCGGTGGCATTAATGTTTATAATGACCTTTATATAATTAATGTAGGCCCAATATATAAGCGAGATAACAGCTATACAGGAAAATGGATGATATCTATTTATTATAACAATATATTGACAACATTGAATTTATAGCTAACTAACAGTAAAAGATAATGGATATATAAAAATTATAATGTCATATTTCGAATATACGGTTAGTGTAGGAGGTCAAGTCATGTCTACCATCAATGAAGGTATTCGGTACGGTGCAGTAGCAGTGGGAATAAATGAATCCTTACAACCCGTATTAGGAAAAAATAAAGAACAAAGAACTCCATAAATTAGCTACCTTGGTTGTGGGCAATGTGGTGACCGGACAAACATTCGGGGCAGCAACGGCGTTAAATGTAATCACATATAATTGGCTTAGCCATGCGGATCAAGTTAATTATGCAAGAGCATTGTATAATGCAAAGGATATGCCAATGACTCAAGCCCGCATTCACGCATTGTATGGTGCGTTAGATTAATATAATGATGATACATATGGGCCATGTCAGAACTATTTGGAAGCATTCTTGGCATCAGCTATAAAGAATTGAAATTTCATATTGCAATTTAGTAATACTATACTATTATTAGCGAGGTGAATTTTATTGGGGTACATTAACATAAACTCGTATTTTGGAATAAAACTATTATTAATTTTCGTAATTGTTTTTTTCTGTTAGGGTATGTTTTTAGAATGCCAGCTCCATACCATCTAGATATATTTCTTAATAGTTCTTTTGCTATTATTGTTTGTGAATTATCTACTTGGAGCATGAGGCATAATGGGTGGGTGGTTGATTATGAATTAGAAAAATATCGAGGAAATAGTTTAGTAGAAGAGCCTAGTTTGTATTTTAAAATAATATTTAAGATGTGTAGAGTTATTACTATAGGAGAGTATTATTATTTAAAAAGTTTAGGCGGGTTATGGACTATAAATCAAGGCATAGCATTTCTTTATTTACCTAGTGAATTTTACATGATAGAAGCTATTTTAGGATTGGTAGTTTGTATTTTTATTGGAAGAATAGGTAGTAGCTGGATAAAACGATATTATAAATTATAAAATCAGTATACAATAACCAGATACGACCAGTTGAAAAACAATAAATAACAGATTGGCTTAATCCGTACCAATATAATTGTGTTAATATTTGAAATATGTTTATTTTAGAAGAATATATTAGAAGATAGAAATAAATATTCTGGGAATATACAAAAATGAAAATATATAAAGACTATTATAAAAAGATTGAAGAGTATATGGATGGTTTAACGAAAAATATAACTATTGCAAATGAAGAAGAGTTGGAGAGTATTTTGGAGGCTTTAGAAAAAGTAGATTTTGATAGTCATTTAACAAATTTGGCTGAAAAAGTTTTTTCAACTTCAATTTTATTAGCGGAATATCCATATATTTTACCATTAGAGATATACAGACATGCTATGAAATATCGAGTTAATATAAATATATGTAAGTCTTTTTATCAGTATATTAGTGATAATGGATGGGATGAAGAAAGTATAATTATAAAAGGTATGTTGTGTGAGAAGGACTTGCAGGGGATAAAGGAATTTTGTATTAAACATACATTTTCAGATAGAGAAAACTCGTATTTCATGGAGCGCCCTATATGGAAGGGAAAAAACTATGAAGATGTATTAAAAAAATATGGAGTACCATGGAAAGAAGGATTTGATTTTTAGAAAACAATAGTTAATTGTAAGACTGCATTGAATAATATAGAGTCAAAAAACTCCCTTTTAAGTAGCACAAGTTTTATTTCCTGTGTCTGCCTAAAAGGGAGTCTGTTTTATCCGTTATAAATATTAAGGTTGTTTTTGTCCTATAAGTCTCGGTTTTTACTTCACCCAATCCACAGTCCAACGCTTACCAACAGATGATAGAGTGTCACACTGATGGACGTAAATTTCATAGCTTCGTTCATTTTTACCACGTCCGCATAGCGTTGCAAGATAGCAGCGCTTTTAAAAGCCGGGAAGAGAGCTATGATACCGAGCAAGGATGCTGATGGCAAATGCCCTAAAAATACCCATAAGAATAACCAAAGGACGCAGACGATAAATAAGGTTCGCAATAAGCGGATTCCTTCGTCTTTACCTAAAAGGATAACCAAAGTACGACGTCCGTGGGCTTTATCATTGCTGAAATCGCGCAGATTATTGGTCATCATGATATTGCCGATGAGGATGGTAGACGGAATGGCCGGGATTAAGAAGTCCCAGTAGAGCGTGCCCGTCCAGGTGTAGGCCGTAATATAGACAATGGCAAAACCCATGGCCACACCTGAGGCGAGTTCGCCGAACGGTGTGCGCGAAATCGGTTTTGGACCGCCCGAGTAGAATAAGCTGATCAGAATACAAACGGCGCCGGCCGGCAATAACCACCAAGATACTTGCGATGCCAAGAAAATGCCGAGCACGAGCGGCGTGAGGGAAAAGATATAGCCCAGTTTTTTTACCTGCTGTGGCGAAATTCCTTCACGGACGATGGTGCCGCTGTTGCCGGCCGCTTGGTTTAAGTCGAGACCGGATTTAAAGTCGAAATATTCGTTCCAAATATTGGCGGCAATCTGCGAACTCATGACGCAGATTAGAATTAATAAGGTGTAAAACAGGCTTAGCCAAAGGCTCTGAACCGCTGTGTGCAGCGTCGCCGCATAGGAGGCTCCGAGAATAACCGGGCTGAAGGCAGCTGTTAGCGTGCGGGGCCGGGCTAAGCGATAAAGTTGTGAAGCAGTCATACAAAATTAGTCCTTTCGACCGAAAAACGGTCCTATAGATAATTGTGGTGGGGATGGTAGTTGCGCCAGCAAAACGCCGAAACACATGGCTATGAGCCCCCAGATTTCCTGATAATCAAGCCGTTCATCCAAAATTAAATAGCCTAAAATACCGGTAAATACGATTTCGAGGCTCAGAATAAGGGATGCTTCCGTCGGCGGCAATTTGCGTTGCCCTAAAAGCTGCCCTGTAAAACCGATACCGGCCGATAAAACGCCGCCCCAAACGATGAAAAGCCAAGAGTCGGCTATATTTTGAAAAGTTGTGGTTTCCAAAAATAGGGAGGCTATGGCTGAGAACAAGGCACAGCCGAAAAACTGACCCATGGACAGTAAGAACGGATTATATTGTTTGGATACCGTATTTAACAGCAAAATGTGAATGGCCCAGAACAACGTGGAAATCAGGATGATTCCGTCGCCGTAAGAAGGAATGAAACTGTCCTTTAAGCTTAACAAGCCGGCTCCGATGATGGCACAAATAACGCCGCCTAAGGCGGTTAAGCTGAGTCGTTCACCTACAAAGAGACCAAGCAGTGGTACGAGGACCACATATAAGGCTGTTAAAAACGCGGCTTTTGACGCCGTCGTATAGGCGATGGCATATTGTTGCAAACTGGCACCTAAAAATAACATAAAGCCAAGGGCCAGGGAGGGCCAGATGATGGAACAGTGCGGCTTTTTCAAAGGTGCTCCCGTTTTTATCCAAAAATAAAACGGACTTACGGTTAATACTCCCAACAAAAAGCGTATCGCATTGTACGCATTGGGACCGATTACATCAGACGCAAGACGTTGGGCTACAAAGGTGGAGCCCCAAACAAACGCAGTGAGTAATAAACATAAGCGAGCTTGTAACATAAAAAGAGGATTCCTTTCTATAAATGTAGAATTATATAAAGATAACCCTTAACAATTGTAACTAAAATAAACTTAGTTGTAAATTGTTACCCCCAAAGGTTTATTAACTTTTGTCTCAAGAAGTGTGGTATTTACGGAAGTTTTACACTTCCCATAAATACTCTATTACCTCTAGTATATCGGGTTAATAGTTTATGTCAACACAATTAATATATTTATTAGAA
The DNA here is from genome assembly GCF_008679445.1 of Veillonella sp. LMAG:90. NCBI lineage: Bacteria > Bacillati > Bacillota > Negativicutes > Veillonellales > Veillonellaceae > Veillonella > Veillonella sp. LMAG:90. Next base: position 2,323,092 of record NZ_NAND01000001.1, on the reverse strand, counting down.
GAGATGAGGAATGTACTGTGATTAGTAAAGCTTTATTAACGGATTTGTATCAATTTACCATGATGCAAGGGTTATTTAAGGAAGGTCTGCATCGTACTCCTTGCGTTTTCGACCGTTTTTATCGTAAAAACCCTTTTGATGGTGCGTATACGGTAGTGGCCGGCTTAGAGCACGTTATCGATTATTTAAAAAATCTGTCCTTCAACGAAGATGATATTGCCTATTTACGTGAAACCGGTTTATTTGAAGAAGATTTTCTCGACTATTTAAAAGATTTCCGCTTCACCGGCAGTGTGTATGCGGCACCGGAAGGGACTGTTGCCTTCCCGGGGGAATTGTTGCTTCGTATTGAAGCACCTAAAGACGAAGCGATGCTCATTGAAACGTCTTTATCCATGTATCTCAATCATGAATCACTGATAGCTACCAAAGCGCGTCGTATCCGTAGTGTGGCCGGTAACGACAGCCTCGCCGAATTCGGTATGCGTCGGGCCCAGGGGACCAATGCCGCCGTTTATGGTGCCAGAGCTTCCATTATCGGTGGGTTTAACGGCACCAGTAATGTGTACTCCGCATCACAATACGGTATTAAACCGGTAGGCACCATGGCGCACAGCTGGATCATGAGTTTCCCTGATGAACTCACGGCCTTTCGTTCTTATGCGGAACAATACGAAGATATGTTGGTACTCCTCGTAGATACCTATGACACATTGAAACAAGGTGTGCCAAATGCCATTCAAGTTTTCAAAGAAGTGAAAGAACGCCGCGGTGGCACCATGCCTAAGGGGTACGGTATTCGTCTCGACAGCGGCGACTTGGCGTACTTATCACAGGAAGCTCATCAAATGATGGCGGAAGCAGGTTTCCCGGATGCTACGATTTTTGCATCCAATGATTTGGATGAATACACCATCGCCGACTTGAAAAGCCAAGGCAGTGCCATTTCCGCTTGGGGCGTAGGTACCAAACTAATTACCGCCGACGGCACATCCGCGTTGGGCGGCGTGTATAAATTGGCCGGTCAATGGAAAACCGATGGCTCCTTTGTACCAACCATGAAGTTTTCGGATAATGTAGAAAAAGTAACGAATCCGGGCCGTAAAAAAGTATTGCGCCTCATTAACCGTCGCAATCGCAAGTTAATCGGCGATCTGGTTTGCCTCCTCGATGAAACAATCGATACGACCAAACCATATACCTTCCAAAATGCCATGTATCCATGGAAACGGACCCATTTAGCGGCTGACAGCTTCGACGTAGTGGAACTGTTGGTGCCGATTTTTGAAAACGGCGAATTAGTCTATAATGTACCAAGCTTGCCTGAAATCGTAAGTTATGCAAATGAGCAAATTAAATTGCTCTGGCCTGAATATTTCCGCTTGAATCGCCCGCCAATTGTTAAGGTGAATATCAGTCAAAAATTACACGAATTGAAACAACAATTGTTGCTTGAAAAAGTAAAGCACAACAATACGGGATTTACGGAAGAATAAGACTGTATACAGTAGCACGCTATGTTTGCTAGGTATAAAGAAGCGGTCATATTCTCAGGAAAAGACTAAGGGAATCGTAAAGTCTAAGGGAATAGTAAGTAGATATAAAGGAGTGAATCAGATGAAACACAAGTATCTGAAAGGATTGGTATTGGCTGCGTTATTGGGGCTGGCCACACCGGCGATTTCGGGCGTTTCGGCAGCGGAAGCAACAAGTAGTACGTTGGCGCCGATTAGCTTGGGTTATGGTATCGTAGCAAGCAGTGACGCGATTGAAACAAAAGTATCACCTGATACTATAGCCATTAAGCCCCAGCTCGTAAGCACGGTGATGACTACCGTAGACAATAAAACGGTGAACTTACCGGCGGGCGTTACCGTGTTTGACTTAAAACGGATGATGACGCCAATGGGGATGGTTGACGGTACAAAATTTATTTCCGCCAAAGAATTGAATGCGGAATATGTTAAAGATATTCGTGACATGGCTAGCAAGAAAGAACTCAACATAAAAGAGTTGAAGGATTTTAACGGCACGATTTATCGCGACTGGAACTTATATCAATTGCGCGGGGAAGATGCGGAAGGAGTTCATACGGCATATGTAGTGGATTTGGCGCTGGGACCTGATTATATCAAAGGCGAACGAGCTAATCTTGAAATCAGTAACGCTTTGTGGGATGCGGCGGATAAATCAGTAGCCAATGCTAAAAAATCCGTTATAAACAGCAGAGACGGTGTACAAGAGCGTGATTCTATGAAGTTTGCCAAAACGGCGGCCATTGCAGCGGCCTATATGTCGCAAGTATCTAATACGGGTGATTCGAAAGATCAATTAGGTCATACGTGGCAGGTGGTTCGTGATTTGGGCGATGAACTGACGAAGCAGCAAGAAGCTATGCTTGCGCCGTATCCGGCTGAATATGATGCGAACGCGTTCTACGCGGCTATGGTTAAAGGCACCGAGGCTGTACCTGTGATGCGGGATGCAGCGTCATTCAATCAGTTTGTTGACAAACATAAGAACAATTTGGTGAAAGCCTTAGTGGCTGATCTAGATAAGGCGGCCGGTGAATTGAAAACACAAGCTGAGACGAATGAGCGTGCCAAAGAAAAATTGGAGCTTAATCGCAGCCTTCGCGACGGTTTGAAAAAAATCTTTGCTACGTCGGACATTAAAGCGGATTATTTAGACCAAATGGAACAGTTGAACTCCATCTTTGGGCCGGTCCTATACTCTCAGGCTCGTGAAGTTTTTACCTTTGACAGCTATGAAATTCCGCTCGGTGGTTTGAATTTAGTTCGTTTTGACAAAGAGGGTCCGGTTATAACAGTATTAACCACGAATGACGGGGACTTTAATTATTGGCAAAAGCAGTGGCAACGCATGTATGGGCTTGAACCTCAAGTCAGAGCGTTTGATGCTGATACGAAAAATGCCGCTATTCCGGCTAAAACCTCGACAACACACATGAGAGCTTTAGGTCATGACGGAAATATCGTGGTACCGCGTGACCTAACGGTTAAAAAGCTATCTGATACGGTGATTGTACCGACCTTATGGAAATTCCTTGAAAAAGATACGAAAGAATCGATTGCCAGAGGTCCGGAACTTCGCGATTGGGTGACTGATAAATTGTTGGTTGGCGATGAACGCTTAGATAGTATTAAGCGTTATGAAATGCAAAAAGAACGCTTGCAGTATTTTGAAGATTATCGCCTCGGTGAAAAGACTGATGTGTACCAATGGCAAATGAAGGATAGTGAAGGTCGCAAGACGGCCACTGTATTTGGCTTAGTCTTGACGCCGCAAACGACGAAGGGTTACTCGACGATGCTTCAAAAAGACCTTATCGATTTGCAGTTGCCGGTCCTTAACTCTTATTGGATGCAAGGTGACGGTCGCTTAGAGAACAACGTCTTGGGCGCTACTATTTTCAGCGGTATATCCGATTATGCCTATACGTCGGTAACGATTAAAGACCAGACACCTTGGGCGTTATTACCACATTATACGCATCCGGCCTACATGGCATCGGCTCGTGTATTTGTGAATGCGAACGGCTTTGAATTGCCGTATTATTTACAGGGCGCCGTTGTATTGACGCAGCCGAATCCGGTAGCGTATGTAATGCTTACGTCCGATCTGGAACGAGATGAATTTGCACCACGCTTCGTGCAGTTCATTCAAGAGTTATAGACGATTGTAAACTGTTGTAAACCTTTATGAATTCGGAGAAAACTATATAAAAGTACAAAGAACCTGATTATTTATTGATCAGGTTCTTTGCATATAATACTATTAGCTTGTCATATTGGGCCGTTAGTTTCCGGACCGGCTGTGTAGGAAATTAGCTGTGTAGGAAACTGGATATGTAGGGGTTAAGCATTAAGGGGCCAAGCATTAAAATGTATTTTTCGTTGTTCGTTTCGGCCACTTTAGGGGCTCCATGTCCACACCTTCTAAGGTGTGGAGTTTGATTTTGACGTCTAAACCGCCGGTATAGCCGGTGAGGTTATTGTTGGCACCTACAACACGATGACAAGGTACGATAATAGGAATCGGATTGTGACCGACAGCACCGCCTATGGCGCGAGCGCGGATGCCCGTATTGGCATCGTTAGGATAGAGCTTTTTAGCTAAGTCTCCATAGGTGACGAGCTCGCCGTGTGGGATTTCTAATAAGGCTTGCCAAACTTTTTGGCGGAACGGAGTGCCGATGAAGCGAATCGGTGGGAATTTTTTAGGCTCTTTGCCGGCGAAGTACTTGGTGAGCCATTTTTCCGTAGTTTTAAAAATCGGTAATTCTTTATCGGTGATTTCCTTTTCAGTTGGCTCCAATCGGTACTGCTGGCTCGGCATACTGAGGCCAATTAGGTTATCACCATCACTGTACAGGGTAATGACGCCTATGTCGGGGAAGGTTGTTGTGTAACTATAGATTGTGTCCGGCGTTGTGTTCGTTGTTGTGTTCGGTGTTACCTTAGATTCAGGGGAGCGTTTTGTGGTCATAGTCAGATGCCTCCTTAGGTGCTTAAATATTTACAAAATGAGTCTATGACATTTTGAGGTAAACATTTCAGGTTATTTTGTCCATTTGATATTGTACATCGTCGTAAACTTAATTTATAATGAGTCTATAAGCAAATTATACAAGTTTACGCGTGTAATTGTCCATGAAAGGAGTTTTTTATGAAACCTGTATTTACTGAAAACGCCCCTAAAGCTTTGGGCCCTTACTCTCAAGCTATTAAAGCCAACGGTCTCGTATTCATTTCCGGTCAAGGTGGTATCAATCCTGAAACCGGTAAATTGGTTGAAGGCGGCGTTGAAGCTGAAACTTTACAAGCTATGAAAAATATCGAAGCTATTTTGAAAGAAGCAGGCACTGATTTCTCCAAAGTCGTTAAAACGACATGCTTCTTGGCTGATATTAACGATTTTGCTAAATTTAACGCTATTTATGCTGAATATTTCACTAGCAAACCAGCTCGCAGCTGCGTTGCCGTTAAAGAACTACCGGCTAACTTCTCCGTAGAAGTTGAAGTAATTGCTGTGGCTGAATAATCTACTTTAACCCTTAACAAAAAACTCCGGTACATGCGGTGATGCGTGTATCGGAGTTTTTTTATGTCCATGTTAGTTAGCACTGCGCGTATTAAGTTTTGCGCGGAGTTTTTGGCAAAATAACCTTGCTACGGCTGAGGCTTTGGATTTAACCATTCGCTCCAACTGAGTTCAAAGCCTGTCTGATAATTTTGCTGTACATAGCGATAGAACTTGTTAATCATAACCGCTTTTTCCTCGTAATAGGGAGCCTTCCAAGTATCTTTATCGGATGTAGCCGCCACATTATTGCCACCAATCAACTGCTGGCGCGCTAAAATATCGGCTAACGGTATATCCGGGTTTTTCATAATGTCATACATAGCCATAAAGGCAGTGGTACGGCCTTTGCCGGCCTCGCAGTGGAAGTGGAGCCATGCGTTCTTTGGTAGTGTTTTGTAAAAAGCAATAAAACGATCGATGGAGGCTTCATCCGGCCAGGTGTGATCGGTAGCGGTAAAGCGCACATAGCGTAAGCCCAATTCTTTGGCTATTGTTTCCTCGGTTTTGGCTGATGTAACTGTAAGCGTCTGTTCGTTAATGGCGTTTTTATTCGCATCTAAAAAAGCGATAGGAAGGGCCGTATTTACCAATTTATTGGCGTAGTCCCGCTCTTCATTGATGATAGTTTGATAGGATTTGCCCACATTGCCCCAGTTGCGTTTGCCATAGTGACTCACAGGAATTCCGTTTACAAAAAGGTGAGTTTCTTGGCGTAAGTCCACTACATAAATCGGACCGTCGGTCTTGGTGCGCAAGGTATTGGCGATTTGTGCCAATTGCTCCGCCGATGGCTGAGAACTGCCGGAGATATTTAAGGTATCCAAGCCCTTGCGGGTAGGTAAATTGGGATCTGTTTTAAAACGGTCGCGAGACGTGCGAAAAGCCGGAGGTAAAGTAGCCGTATTTTCGTTATCTTCGCGCCACATATACGCCGTATAAGGGTTAATCAAACGTTTATCGGCATATAACTGATTGGGATTTATCGCCGCTTGAGTCTGCTTGGCGACGGCTTTGGAAGTTTTTTGGTGTTCATTTTTACTCTCTAAGAGCGTTTCCTGTGTCGGCAATTGCAGGCGCGGGATGGCTTCTTTTGGCAAAACAGCTTCGCTCGCAAAAGCGGTGCCGTATAGCGTGGTGCCGATGATAGTCATCATGGCGGCGCGTTGCCAAATGGAGTTTGATTTTGATCTCATAAGAATACTCTTTCTATATCATTTGAAAATATGCTTGTAATACCCTGAAAACTTATATGGGGTTTCTTAAGTATAACATATTTGGGAGGAATAGCGTATGTTGCGTTGAAGAATACGGCGATAAGGGAATAAAGCAAAAAAGCCTGCAAATCCTAGAATCCACAGGCTTTTTTGTTGTGTGTTGTGTGTTTGTGTGTTGTGTGTTTGTGTGTTGTGTGTTTGTGTGTTTGTGTGTTGTGTGTTTGTGTGTTGTGTGTTGAGAGTTTATTTAGTTGTGTTGGTTTTTACGTGTGTGTTTGAGAAAGCTTAAAAAGGAGATATTTCTTAGAAATTGACATCCGTGTAGGAAGTCGGGGTTGCATGTTCGTACTGACGGTTGTTGTCGTACTTTTTCATATGCTTTTTGTCATTATGATGCGGGCCTTCATGATGTTTTTGACCATCCATCATAGGAGGCTGTCCCATAGGAGGCATATCCTGCGGACCACCTTGACCGCCCATCATAGGAGGCTGTCCCATAGGAGGCATACCCTGCGGACCACCTTGGCCACCCATCATAGGAGGTTGCCCCATAGGAGGCTGACCTTGACGACCATCCCGGTCATGCATCATAGGAGGTTGTCCCATAGGAGGCTGATCTTGACGACCATCCCGGTCATGCATCATAGGAGGTTGTCCCATAGGAGGCTGACCTTGACGACCATTTTGGTCATTCATCATAGGAGGTTGGCCCATAGGAGGTTGACCTTGATGACCATCCCGGTCATGCATCATAGGAGGTTGACCCATAGGCGGCTGACCTTGACGACCATTTTGGTCATTCATCATAGGAGGTTGGCTGTGGCGTTCCATGCGTTGACCTTGCTCGGAACCCTGTTCATTAGCTTGCGGTTGCATTCTGTTGTCGCCATTTGGCTGATACTGGCGTTCCTGACCACGATGGGATTGGCGGTCGTAGGCATTTGGCATTTGACCGGCATTGGTGCGATTAGCGCCGTAGTTAGCTTCCGGCATCAAGAAGATAGCGGTATTAGCTTCTACCTGGTTACGAGCCATGGAACGGGCGCGTAACATTCTGTCATAAATGGTAGGGCTATTGGAACCGTCATCTTGTACGGTTGCCGTTTGAGGGCCCTCTATACCGGCACTAGCGGTTGTTACGTGAGTTGTGGTTGCTTGTTGTGTTGCAGCCGGCTCAGCAGCTATTGAGGTACCCCAAAGGGTGCCGCCTAGAACACCTAGCAAAGCAACCTTTCTCAATAAATTCTGAGTCGATTTTTTCATACTAAGACTCCTTTGCTATATTAACGAGAGATAGTGTAGCAGAACTTTTTGTAACTCAATCATGGAATAACGAAATCTTTTTAGTAACGTTACCAATTTCGTCTTCATCTAATTTTGGAAACTCGGATTGGAGTTTTAGTTTTCTGCTATGGGTATAGCATACAGGGGAATTATGAAATTTGTATGTAAAATTCGTGAAATTACAGTGAAATTTGGATGTATAGGAAATGAATAAGAATATAAGATGTTATTTATATATATAAGGAAAAATTTTTCCGTATAACAGTAGGAAGTTTTTATTTAATAAACCTAAAAACCATGATACAATAGATACGGTTCAAATTTGGTGACCTGTTGGAACCCCATAATCGGATAAAATTACAATAATGGTTATGCGCGGTAATAAGTCGTGAGTTAAGCTTAAGGAGGTAGGTTATGACGGATGCAGAATATATGCAGGAAGCTTTACAAGAAGCAAAAAAAGCCTATGACCTTGGCGAGATTCCCATCGGTGCCGTTATTGTCCAGGATGGCGAGATTATTTCGCGTCATCATAATCGCCGTGAATTAGATCACGATGCAACGGCTCATGCGGAGATTTTAGTCATTCGCGAAGCTTGTGAAATACTTGACCGTTGGCGGTTGACCGGTTGCACGCTTTATGTTACTATAGAACCGTGTCCGATGTGCGCCGGAGCCATTATTAACAGCCGGATTGACCGTGTTGTATATGGCAGTAGCGATTACAAAGGAGGCGCTGTAGAGTCTTTATTTAATGTACTGACCCATCCGGGCTTGAATCACGAGCCTGAGATTTTAAGCGGGGTTATGGCTGACGAATGCAGTCAGATAATGAAGGACTTTTTTAAAGAGCGTCGTAAAAACAAGGAGAAGTACCCAAGAGGCTGAAGGGACCGCACTCGAAATGCGGCAGACCGGCAACGGTGCGAGGGTTCAAATCCCTCCTTCTCCGCCATTAGTTTTGATAACATAATGATTGATATAAATAATTAAACTCTGCAGAATGGATATGTGCCATGAGCAGAGTTTTTTTGTTGTAAAAAGGTTTTAGAATACTTCGTATAGAATAATAATAGCAAAAGCATATTTATTCTTTAAGTGAGATATCGGGAGGCATATACATGAACGATAAGTGGCTTGATTTTGCAATTCGAATCCAGAGTATAGCGCAGGCGGGGCTGGAATACGGTAAAGACAAATACGATTTGGAGCGCTACCAAGAGCTTCGTCAAATTGCAGCTGAAATGGTGGCAGTCAAAACGGATATTCCTGTGGGCAAGGTATATGATATCTTTTGCAATGAAGAAGGGTACCAGACGCCGAAGATTGATACCAGAGCGGCTGTGTTCGTTGATGGCAAGATTCTCCTCGTTCGTGAAAACACCGGTAAGTGGTCACTCCCGGGCGGTTGGTGTGATGTAGATCAAACGATTGCCTCCAATACGGAAAAAGAAGTGAAAGAAGAATCCGGCTATGACGTAAAAGCTAAACGCCTCATTGCAATTCAGGATTGGCGCAAGCACAATGTAACGAATTTAATTTATGGTGTTTTCAAAGTGTTCGTTATGTGTGAATTCGAAGGCGGTCATTTTGAAGAGAACATTGAAACAACGGCAACGGGATTTTTCAGTAAAGACGAAATTCCGGATAATATGGCTGTTGAAAAGTGCTCTAAGGAACAGGTTTTGATGTGCTTTGAAGCCTATGAAAATCCTAATTTGCCGGCTATGTTTGAATAATCGAGAGCCGGCTAATAAAAGCTATTAGTGAAAATAAAACCTCTACGTGAACGGTTATTATCGTGCGTAGAGGTTTTGTGCATTATGACGGACAGTTAAAAAGGGGGCATATAATCGCTGATGGTGTATAATCAAAAAAAAGACAATTGAACAGGGCGATAGGGGGCTTTCTTTTGTGTACATGCGAAAAAATTAATAAAAGTATTGAGAGCTGTGGCGGCTGCAGATAAAATATGCTTTTAAATTCATGTTTTACTGCAGTCGTTTTTTCAAACAAATTATCTTTAAAAAGAGGAGTTCATACTTTACGTATTGAATATTATTAATTAAGAGATATATTTCGAGAAAGGAGGCACGTGATGATAACGTATCTATTCATCGGCGGCATTGTATTGCTGGGAATCGAGGCTGTTGTGCCGGGTACTTGTATATTCGGCGTGAGCGGTATGGTTCTCTTGTTGGCCGCTCTTTATTTTTACTTGGGCGCCGGTGCTATGGCGTCGATTGTAGTTGCGATTGTATCGGTTATTGCGCTCATTGTCGGTATTTGGTTAGTCAAAAAAGCACCGCATACTTGGATAGGTAGACGTTTGACGTTAACGCTGGAGTCTACGAAGGACCGCGGTTATAGCGGTAATGATGAGCGAACCGATTTATTGGGCCGCGAAGGGATTGCCCAGTCTGTTTTACGGCCGGCGGGGCGCGTTATTTTTGACGATACACCGGTTGATGTAGTAACGGACGGAGAATTCTATGAACCGGGCACTAAAGTAGTGGTTGTTGCCGTTACCGGTGGCCGTGTTGTAGTTAGAAAAGTAGAGTCTGAATAAGCGTTACAAAATATAATCCATTAAGTTCTTGGTGTCCGTAAATGGCGGACTTGTCATATATTTTTTCATAAGTGAAGAGGAGGCTCTATGGAAGCGTTAGTTAATTTTAGTTTTATGTTTATTGTTGTTTCCGTCGTCATAGTCGCAGCCCTGTTTTTCCACTTTGTACCGTTAGGACTGTGGATTTCCGCCTTGGCGGCCGGGGTAAATGTAGGTATTTTTACTTTGATCGGGATGCGCTTACGTCGTGTATCGCCGTCGAAGATTGTTTTGCCATTGGTAAAAGCCAATAAAGCGGGTCTTTCGGTTAATGTTAACCAACTGGAAGCGCATTATTTAGCCGGCGGTGATGTAGACCGCGTTGTTGATGCTTTAATCGCGGCTGAACGGGCGTCTATTCCGTTGACCTTTGAACGTGCTGCCGCCATTGACTTGGCCGGTCGTGATGTGCTTGAGGCAGTTCAAATGAGTGTTAACCCTAAAGTTATTGAAACACCGACGATTTCCGCCGTTGCTAAAAACGGTATCGAACTTAAAGTTCGCGCCCGTGTAACGGTGCGTGCCAATATTGATCGCTTGGTCGGCGGTGCCGGTGAAGCGACGATTATTGCCCGTGTCGGCGAAGGTATCGTAACGACTGTAGGTTCTTCGGAAGAACATACGGATGTGCTTGAAAATCCGGATCATATTTCCCGTACCGTATTGAATAAGGGGCTTGATGCGGGTTCTGCGTTTGAAATCTTGTCCATCGATATTGCCGACGTTGATGTAGGACGTAATATCGGGGCTCAGCTCATGACGGATCAGGCGGAAGCGGATAAGAATATCGCTCAGGCGAAAGCGGAAGAACGTCGTGCCATGGCTGTTGCGAAAGAACAGGAAATGAGAGCCTACACGCAGGAAATGCAGGCGAAAGTTGTGGAAGCGCAAGCCGAAGTACCGCAGGCTTTATCGCAAGCATTGCGTGATGGTCATATGGGTGTTATGGATTATTACAATATGAACAATATTATGGCAGATACCAAAATGCGTGAGACTATCGCTGAAGGGGAAACCACCGAACTGACAACTCAGCCAAATCCGCGCAATAAATAGCGGAGGTAAGCTATGGATTTGGGTTTATTAGTCGTATTGATTATATTGGGGAATGTTATTTTGAGTACCCGTAAAAAGAAGCGTAATCCTCAAGATGGTAATCCTAATGAAGACAATACGAATGTAGAAAATAGGACTGATTACGATTGGTCGAATCCGGGTGAGCAGAACCGTCCGGGACCGCGGTCACAGCAACCGACGAATCCTATGCCGCCAAGTGAAGGGCAGCGTAATCGTACAACGGGAGGCATGGGGCCTGCCGGCAATACGCAAACCGGTAATGCCAATACGCGCGGTCGTAGTGAAGAGGCTATGACCTGGGAAGAGATGGAACGCCATTACGGCATTAAAATGGAACGTAAGGCGCCACCAACGCCACGGCCGACCACCATCTCTAACGAAGCACCGCGTCCTCAAGAAGCGGCGTTGCCACGTGAAGCATCACTGCCGCAAGAAGCTTCGAGACCGGAATCTGTGCCTGTGCCGAACGATGTAAGACGGGAAGAACCGGTTATCGTAGTGGCCAGACAGCGCGTAGAGCCAACTGTAGAACCGGCGCGACGAGATTCGACGCGTCAACAAACGACGACAACGGTAGCTACACGTCAAACATCGACTCGTCAGGTGCCAAAGACGGCTACGATTTCACCGAATCGGACGACCATACCATCGGCACAACCGGCTAAAACGGTGCCGGCACCGAATGTATGGCAACCGACTGCGTCTATGACGGGGCGCCATGTTTTTCACGGTGGCAATCATCGCCTGCCGCCGGGGGGCTTAAAAGCGGGGATTATGTGGTCTATGATTTTACAACCGCCTAGAGCTAAACAGGGAGGCTATCATAGGTAATAAAAGCTGACAATTGCCATGCGGCCGATTGTTACAGATGTGACAATTTTACAAATGTGACAATTGTCACAACACCCTTGTTACAATAGATTTATACTGATTATTGGTTTGATTTGTATGCGTATTGATTAACGTTATCAAATTAAATAGAGACATATTTCGGCCCTCGAGTCGTGTTCAATATTGACGCGGTTCGGGGGACGTGTTACGATTGAAATAGTTGTATTTGAAGTTGATATAAGTATGTCATTATAAAGAAATGAGAGGGATACAGATGACATTTTTAACAGAAGAGGTGAAAGCACGCCTCATCAAAGATTTACCGAAGTTTGCTAAAGTAAGCGAACAATTCTTCAACAAAGAAATTTCAGTTAACGATTACAAAGGCTTGTCCGGCCCGTTCGGTACCTATGCAGAACGCGGCGCTAATACGGGCATGTTCCGTTTGCGTTTACCCGGGGGACGTATTACGCAAAAGCAACTTGCCTTCTTAGCTGATTTATTCACACGCAATGATTTGCCGCATTTGCATTTCACAACCGGTCAATCTATTCAGATTCACAGCCTTCAGGGTCCACAAATTATTGAAATGTTCAAAGAATGCCATGCACAGGGTATTTATTCCCGTGGTGGCGGTGGTGACCATCCGCGTAATATTGCGGCCAGTCCGTTGCGTGGCGTAACACCGGGCGAACCATTTGACATTACACCATATGTACAAGTGGCCAGCGAATATATTTTGACGTTAATTCCTGACTTTAAAATGCCGCGTAAACTTAAAATTGCGTTCACTAACGGTCTTGAAAATGCAACACATGTAACTTTTAAAGACTTAGGTTTCTGGGCACAAGCTGACGGTACCTTTACCGTATATGCAGCGGGCGGTCTCGGCGGCAATCCGCGTAAAGGCATTTTATTGGCTGAAAAAGTAGATCCGTCCGAAATGTTATACTATATCAAAGCCATGGTTCGTACGTTTATTGAAAATGCGGATTATAAGACTCGCAGCAAAAACCGTACTCGTTACATGGTTGCTGAAATGGGCGAAGATAAATTCCGTGAAACATTCAACAAATTCTTGTTGTTCACCAAACGCGTAGAAGATTTGGATTACACTTTACCTGATACTACGATTACTAAAACCGGCAATGGTAAATTGACTCAAGAAGAATTGGCGAAAGCTAACGGTTTAATCGGTGAACAGGTTCAAGACGGTTTATACTATGTATACTATCATCCGGTAGGAGGCCATGCGCAGCCGGTAGTGGCTCGCGACGTATTCCAATACGTCGGTTCCTTGGAAGGTACCGAAGCTCGTATGACCGGTGAAGAAGGTACTTACTTCATTAACTTGACCGCTGACGAAGCTCGTAAAGTATATGATTTAATCAAAGACGACAGCTCTACTTCCAACTTTTCCGCCAGCGTATGCTGCGTAGGCGCTTCTAAATGTCAGGTAGGTTTCCAGAACTCTCAGGCTGCTTACAAAGACATTTTGGCTCACTTAAAAGCGGAAGGTATTGATGACAGCTTATTGCCAAAAATCCACATTTCCGGTTGCCCATCTTCTTGCGGTACTCATCAAATCGGCACATTAGGTTTACACGGTTTCGTAAAACAAGTTGACGGCAAACCACAACCGGCCTTCAACTTATTTAAAGGCGGCAGCGATGAATTGGGCGTTGTAACGTTCGGCGAACCTTTGGGCGCCATTACAACAGCTGATTTACCGGCTTTCTTTGCTGAATTGGCACAGACTTTAAATGATGCCGGCGTGGCCTACGATATTTGGATTCAGGACCATGAAGCCGATTTCGAAGCGTTGGCTAAAAAATATATCTAATAAGGCGTAGTTTATTTAGGGCTTTAGGGAAGCTTATAGCTTTAAATGACACCTGAATAACTGCATAATGAAAGCCCTCTCACGACCGGTGAGAGGGCTTTTTGCATGCCTGGTTTAGGCTGACTCTAAGAGGGAAAGCTGCGGGCAAGCAAAACGCCTTCACGGTATGCAAAGGCGTTTTTTGAGTTATTTTATTGAGTTTTCAATTCTTCCAAAAATTCAGCAATGCGTTTTAACGCTTCCTTAATATTCGCTAAGGAATTGGCATAGGCTACACGCACGAAGCCTTCGCCGCAATCACCGAAGGCGTTGCCCGGTACGACGGCTACGTGTTTGGCGTAAAGCAATTTTTCACAGAATGTTTCCGAATCGAGACCGGTGGAGCGGATGTCCGGGAATACGTAGAAGGCGCCTTCCGGTTCGAAGCAAGTGAGGCCCAACTGGTTAAAGGTTTTAACCAAAAGGCGACGACGAATATCGTATTGATCGCGCATGTATTCAATATCTTTATCCCCGTGTTTCAACGCTTCAATGGCAGCATATTGAGCAACCGATGGGGCACTCATAATGCCATATTGATGAAGTTTCGTCATTTGCGTGATAATTTCTTTTGGACCGAGGGCCATGCCGAGACGCCATCCCGTCATAGCGAAGGCTTTGGAGAAGCCGTTAATGACGATGGTTCGTTCTTTCATGCCCGGAACTGATGCGATGGTTACATGTTGTTCGGAACCGTAGGTCAATTCGCTGTAGAGTTCATCGGAAATAACGAGCAAGTCATGTTCTTCGATGACTTTGGCGATTTCCTCTAAGTGCTCGCGGCGCATAATCGCACCGGTTGGATTATTAGGAAATGGCAAAACGAGCAATTTGGTTTTAGGTGTAATGTGGGAGCGAATATCTTCGGCCGTAAGACGGAAGTTATTTTCCGCTTTGGTTTCCACCGGTACGGACACACCTTTGGCTACTTCCGTAAGCGGCGTGTAGCAAACAAAGCTAGGCACCGGAATGAGTACTTCGTCACCTTCGTTAATGAGGGCACGAAGAGCTAAATCGATAGCTTCAGAACCACCAACAGTGACCAGAATATCGGTAGCGGGATCATACGTTACATCGTATTTACGAGTGAACCAACGGCTGATTTCTTCGCGTAAGTCCGCAAAACCGCGATTTGGTGAGTACCAGGTCTTACCTTTTTCTAAGGTATCGATACCGGTTTCACGAATATGCCATGGCGTGGTGAAATCCGGTTCGCCGATGCTGAGGGAAATAACATCATCAATTTCGCTGGCAATGTCGAAGAAACGGCGAATACCGGACGGTTTTACATTGGACAGCTCACGATTTAAAAATTTATCATAATTAATCATAGAACACATTACTCCTTGTTTCTTTTTGTTCTTCGTCATGGTAGATTACATTGCGGTCTTTGTAGCGGCTCAAGATAAAGTGCGTACCCGTGCCTTGGACACCTTCCAAAGTGGAAAGACGACGTGCAACAAAGAGGGCGATATCGCGCATGCTTTGGCCCTGAATGATAACGGTCAAATCATAACCGCCGGACATGAGATAGACACCTTCCACCTCTTCGAATTGCATGATGCGATGCGCGAGTTTATCGAAGCCTTGATCAGGTTCCGGTGTAACTTTAAGTTGAATGAGGGCGGTTGCCTTATTGGCATCGATGGCTTCCCAGTCAATTACGGCTTGATAGCCTTTGATAATGCCTTCCGCTTCCAGCACGGCGATACGTTCAGATACCTCAGCTTCGGCTACACCTAACATGGCCGCCAATTGGTCATGGGTTAATTTCGCGTCTGTCGCCAAAAGGTCGAGCAGCTTTTTGTCAGTAGCAGTTACAGTAAAATTACTCATAATTAATATCTCCTTTCAAGGTCGGAATCGAAGCATCCGAGGTATCAGACAAAAAGTATATGTTCTGTTTATAATAGCGTCTTTGTCTGAGAATTTAGCGATTTTATCTGACGAGAGTATGGCTGTCAGACGATTTCGTATACAATTTATTGTACCACTCTTTAGTGTTGAATTAAATAGAAAATTCAACATAGATGCGTTTTAAGTATAAAATAAATGAGTTATAATCAATAAAAAGCCTCCCTTGCAACTGGCAGGGGAGGCTTAATTTCTATCAATGTTTCTATCAACGTATCAAAGCATATGTTTTATTTAGTTACTACTTTAAGTTCTACAGGGATCTTGCTTTCCACTGTTTCACCTTTGATAACTTTGGAAGCAGTATCTACAGCAATTTTACCCATCAATTCAGGTTGTTGCGCGATAGTAGCCGCTAAAGTGCCGTCTTGAACAGCTTTTTCAGCATCGGCAGTACCGTCAAAACCTACGATGAAAACTTGTTTGCCTGCCGATTTAGCAGCTTGGATGGCACCAAGAGCCATTTCGTCGTTGTGAGCAAAAATAGCTTTTACATCAGGGTTAGCTTGAAGAATGTTAGTGGAAACGTTTAAGCCTTTAGTGCGGTCAAAATCAGCACTCTGTTTAGCTACTACGTCTAAGGATTTGTCGGCAACATTATGGAAGCCTTGACCACGTTCGCGAGTTGCGGAAGCGCCCGGGATACCTTCGATTTCAGCAACTTTAGTGCCATTGCCGAGTTTATCAACGATTAATTGAGCTGCCATTTCGCCGCCTTTAACGTTATCGGAAGCGATGTGAGCTACTACTTTACCTTTGTCGGTAGAGCGGTCAACAGTGATAACCGGAATGTTTTTAGCGTTGGCTGCTTCAACGGAAGTAGCAATAGCAGCGGAGTCAACCGGGTTAACGATCAATACGGATACGCCGCTTTCTAATAAATCGGCAATGTCATTAGCCTGTTTAGCAGGGTCGTTTTGAGCGTCAACGATTTTAACTTTAAGGCCTAATTCTTTAGCCTGTTTTTCAACACCGTCTTTTAAAGATACGAAGAACGGATTGTTTAAGGTAGATACGGAGAAACCGATAGTACCTTGTTTTTTATCGCCACCACCATTGTTGGAAGAGCCGCAACCGGCTACGAGACCGATAACTAAGATTACGGCAGCGATGACTGTTAATAATTTTTTCATTCCTAACCTCCTACGCTTTTTTGCGGTCCCCGAGGACTGCAAGTAGAATTACAATACCTTTGACGATTTGTTGATAGAAACTGGAAACGTCGAGAATATTTAAACCATTGTTGAGGGTACCGATGATGAGGGCACCGATTAAGGTACCTACAATGTGACCGCGACCGCCGGCAAGACTGGTACCGCCCAATACTACAGCGGCGATGGCGTCAAGTTCATAGCCCATACCGGCTGTCGGCTGCGCCGAATTGAGGCGGGATGTAATGATGGCGCCTGCAATGGCACTGAGCATACCGGTTAAGGCGTAAGCGAAGATTTTAACGCGGTTAATTTTGATACCGGCAATATAACTTACCTTTTCACTGCCGCCGACAGCATAGGTCTGACGGCCAAGGGATGTTTTTTGCAAAACAAACCATAAAATAAGGAAGGATACAAACATGGTAATAGCCGGTACGGGCAGACCTGCGATATCGCCCTGGCCGAAGCCGTGGAACAAAGGATCACTGGTCAAACCGCTGATAGGGTTGCCGTCCGTAAAAACTAAGGTGGCCCCGCGATAAATCGTCATGGTTGCCAAGGTGGCGATAAACGGTGCCACTTTACCGTAGGCAATGACGATACCGTTGATACCGCCGAGGATAATGCCCACGCCGGCGGAGGCGAGAATGGCCACTTCCGGATTCATGCCGCCAACGATGAAGTTGGCCATGATGGCACTGGATAAAGCGAGGATGGAGCCTACGGATAAGTCGATACCGCTCGTCAAAATAACGAAGGTCATACCGAAGGCGATGATAGCATTAATGGATACTTGGCGTAATAAGTTGCGCAAGTTGGAGAATTCCAAGAAGCTGTCGTTCATAAAGGCGATGATAATAAATAAGGCAATCAGGCCGATGAGAGGGCCTAATTTTTTGAGTGTTTCCGTAATATTCTGGTTCATTATTGTCCTCCTGTTGCTAGGTTCATGATGGCTTCCGGTGAAGCGTCGTTGTGGTTTAGTATACCTGCAACGGCTCCTTCGTGAATGACCATGACCCGATCACTCATCCCGATAACTTCAGGGAGTTCCGAGGAGACCATAATGATGGAAACTCCTTGGCTCGTTAATTCATTCATTAAATCGTAAATATCGCGTTTGGCACCAATGTCGATACCGCGGGTCGGTTCGTCCATGATGATAATGGATGGGGATAAACCAATCCATTTGGCGATAACTACTTTTTGCTGATTACCACCGGATAACGAGGAGGCCGGTAAGTGAACCGATTGAGTTTTGACGCCTAAGCGTTTGGATAAGTTGTCCGCAAAATCCACCAGTTTATTGCTGTTGAGCACATGGTTTGGACATACTTGACCGAGATTAGGCAAGGTAATATTTTTGCCGATGGAAAAGTCAAGAATCAGACCTTCCCCTTTGCGGTCTTCCGTGATGAAGGCAATACCGGCTTTAATCGCATCTTCCGGTTTTTTGAAATGAAGATGTTTACCATTTAGTATAATTTCGCCGCCATCGTGTTTGTCGATGCCGAAGATGGCGCGCATGATTTCGGTGCGTCCTGCCCCCATGAGGCCGGCTACGCCCAATATTTCGCCTTTACGTAAATCAAAGGAAATGGTGCTGTTGAAATCTTTCGGTTTTAAGCCGTTAACGGTGAGTACCACGTCGCCCGGTGCCGTGGTTCTATCGGGATAAAATTCATCGATGGAACGACCTACCATGTGATGCACAACTTCATCAACCGTTGTTTCTTGAACCGGTTTGGTGCTGATGGTGTGGCCATCGCGCATAACGGTAATAACATCACATTCACTGAATACTTCTTCCATCCGGTGGGAGATGTATACGATGGCTACGCCTTGGGCTTTTAATTGGCGCATCATGCGGAACAAGGTTTCCGTTTCGCGTTCGGTGAGAGCGGCCGACGGTTCATCCATGATAACGACCTTGGCATCGAGCATGAGTACACGCAAAATTTCGGTCATCTGTTGTTGACCGACTGAGCATTGCCCCGCTTCTTTCGTGAGGGGCAATTCGATATTTAATTCCCTGCATTTGGCCTGTGCTTCGGCGAGCATAGCTTTTCTATCCAACATGCCGATGCCGTTTCGTTTCGGTTGCATGAGGTAGAGGTTTTCCAACAGGCTGAGGTTCGGCCAAATATTTAATTCCTGATGGATAAAGGCAATCCCGTTTTTCTCTGCTTCGCGCGGATTGGCGAAGGTCGTGGCGACGCCATCGACTGTAATAACGCCGGCATCCGCTTTATGTAAGCCTGTAAGAATGTTCATCAAGGTAGATTTACCCGCCCCGTTTTCCCCCATGAGGGCGTGAACTTCGCCGGCTTTTAGGGTGATGGCCACGTCCTTAAGAACTTGGTTGGTTCCAAAGGCTTTGGCAATCCCTGTCATTTTGATTTCCATTGAAAACTCCTAATCGTTTATTTTTCGTCGTTAAAAATGCAATCCGCCTGTAATATTACATTGGCATACGGTGTGGTTTCACCGGTGCGAATAATGCATTTACACTGTTTCGTTGCTTCTTTAAAGGCTTCGTGGTCGGTTCTGACCCATTCGTAGCGATCTTGCGGATATAATTCCTGAAGAACGGCATAGTTATGGGGATTCATTTCTTCCATAGGGGAGGCAATATGAATTGATTCGGCCTGCATATTGGCTTTTAAGACACGCACTACCGCTTCAAAACTTGGGGTTCCGAAGGTGAGGGCTAAGTCAATTTTCTGCACACCGGCCGGTACGGGTAAACCGCAATCACCGATGCAAATTGTATCGGTATGACCTAAATCGGCTAATACTTTAGCAATGTGACTGTTTAAGATTCCACCTTTTTGCATGATTAACTCCTTTTGGCTAAGAAGGCGGCTACTTCATCGGCCGTAGGCATACCTTCTTGAGCACCTAGTTTTAAAATGGAAAGAGCCGCTGCGGCATTACCGTATTGAAGGGCTTCATCCATGGATTTATTATTGGCGATGGCTGTGGCGAAGGCTCCGTTAAAAGTATCGCCGGCACCGGTTGTATCTACCGGTGTTACGGTAAAACCGGGTACGGTGTGAACCTTCCCGTCCTTGGCATAAGCCACGCCTTGCTTCCCGAGAGTTACGATAATCTTTCCTTCATTGGCAAGCATGGTGTCTTCCGTTGCCTGTCCCGGATATAGTGCAGCTAATTCGTGTTCATTAGGTGTAATATATGTGGCTGCTTCGAGCCAAGCACTGTCTAAATCGGCAGCCGGAGCGGGGTTTAAGAGCACTTTGATGCCGTTTTTGGCGCATTTTTCCGTAATATAGCCAATTGTCGATAAAGGAATTTCGTTTTGTACGAGGACTAAATCAGCTGTTTTGATGGCGTCCCACGCATTATCGACGACTTTCGAATCGACTTTAGCATTGGCGCCGGCAATAACGATAATGCTGTTATCGCCTTCCGCTAAGGTAATGTGCGCTGTACCGCTGTTTTCACCTTCTATAACGGTAAGGTAGTCGGTGTTTATGTTATATTTGTGGAGATTGTCTAATACCATGCGGCCATAAGCATCATCGCCGATGCATCCGACCATGGTAACATGAGCCCCCAACTTGGCGGAGGCTACTGCTTGGTTAGCCCCTTTGCCGCCCGGCGAAATATTAAGTCCCAAGCCCATGATTGTCTCACCGGCTGCGGGACGTTTATCGGCCATGACGGTAATATCCATGTTACAACTGCCGATAACTACAATGTTATTCATTGTAACCTCCTTAGTATTTAATAGCGATTCCTCTAGTATACACTAAATTTCGTTAATTTAACAGATAGTAAAAGTCTTAATTTAGTATATACTAAATAATCGTATTTGCCTACTGCTAAAACACAAAAAATAGGAGCAGTTGATTGATGGCGGGACAAAATGTAACCATATAGTGTAGCTTAATTAATTTTAAAATGATGATTATTTTTCTAAAATTGTGTAAAGCGGCGATTAAGTTTTTTACTCTTTTAAAATAACTGTAAATCTATAAAATTAGGCTTATGTCACTATTTTTGATATAATATAATAGAAAATGCTACGTAATGAATTTAAAGAGGAAGGGCTGACGTCATTATGAGTGAAAATGAACAGGTGCGAATTGGTGAGGCGAATTCGGCTGATTCGGTAAAAGAGCCTCATTTGATGACTCTGGAAGCAGCAATCGGGGCACGGCGCAGTATTCGCCGTTATGAATCAGTTCCCATACCACGAGCTCAGATTGAGCATATGATTGACATGGCTAAAATGTCGCCGTCACCTAAAAATCGCCAAGCTTGGCGCGTACGCATATTGGAGGGGGCTTCAAAAGATGGCTTTGTTGAAATGGGATATGCTTGTTTACAACGGCTTAAAGAAGCGGGGCAACGTTTTGGTAGTTTGGAAATCAGTTTGCATGCTATGAAAACGGCGGGTGCCGTACTTATCATTTATAATCCGTTTGACGATGATATCGATTATGAACGAATCTGGGCAAAAAGTGACTTACAGGCCTTGGGAGCGTTTATCAATACAATTCTCTTAATGGCGACCGAATACGGTTTAGGTTCTTTGTGGATTAATGATATTTACTTTATTCAGGAAGAAGCGAAAGCATGGCTTAATTTAAGTCATGAAATTGCAGCGGTTGTAACGATTGGCGTGCCGGCTGAGCATCCATTTGCGAGACCGCGTAAATCCGTGGCGGAAATTGTAGATTAAGAGTATATAGTTATATTGTGTAATGTAAAGGAGACTATCAATGAGTGAATTACCTAATTGCCCAAAATGCGGCGAATCGTATACCTATGAGGATGGCCATCTTTATGTATGTCCTATGTGTGCTCACGAATGGTCGGCCGCCGATGCTGAAACCGCCGAAGGTGGTTTAGTTGTGCGTGATGCCAACGGCAATCTCTTGCAGGACGGCGATTCCGTAACTATTATTAAAGACCTTAAAGTAAAAGGGGCTTCCGTATTAAAACAGGGGACCCGTGTTAAAAATATTCGCCTCGTTGACGGCGATCACAACATCGATTGTAAAATCGACGGCTTCGGCGCCATGGCTTTGAAGTCGGAGTTTGTGAAAAAACTGTAAGCGAATTCGGTTTAAAAGCGGAAGTGATTTCGAAGCAAAATTGATTTCGGTG
Source organism: Veillonella sp. LMAG:90 (assembly GCF_008679445.1). Taxonomy (NCBI): domain Bacteria; kingdom Bacillati; phylum Bacillota; class Negativicutes; order Veillonellales; family Veillonellaceae; genus Veillonella; species Veillonella sp. LMAG:90. The sequence goes on along the minus strand of NZ_NAND01000001.1, from coordinate 2,300,886 downwards.
TGTAAAGACGATTGACGCCGATTAAAGAGAATATTGATTGCACTAAAAAGGACAGGTTCGTCGTGAACCTGTCCTTTTGCTATAAGCCCTAAGGCTTATGGAATTATATGTTTATTATAAGCTGAACGTTTTGATTTCAGTTTCGTTAATGGAAGCTACGATATCATCAGCTAATTTTGCAAATAATTTTAATTGATCTTGATGTAAAGCGCCGCGAATATCGAGTGGCGTACCAACAATTTCCATGTCCTTGATTTCATTGGTGAAGTATTCCACCATGCGTTTCATAGCGGCGGAAGCCCAAGAATGGTTGCCTACAATGGACACCTTATGGTTATGGAAGTTGAGCGCTTTCAATTCATATAAAAGGTTTTCCATGGTAAGATATAAGGCTAAGTTATAAGTAGGAGCCATACAAACAAGATGGCTATATTTCCAAGCATCCGCGATGATATAAGACGGATTGGTCTTCGATACGTCGTAGATTTTAATATCCGTAATGCCGCGGAAGGATAACAAGCGAGCTAATTGCTGTGCCATATCGGCAGTGTTGCCGTACATGGACCCGAAAGCGATAACTACGCCTTTCTTTTCGGCGGAGTAGGTGCTCCAATGCATGTATTTTTCAATCATGTACTGGATGCTTTCCGGTGTACGCCAGATTGGACCGTGAAGCGGTGCAATCATTTTAATGCCCAACGGAAGGACTTTTTTGATGGCATTTTGTACCTGAACGCCGTATTTACCAACGATATTGGTGTAGTAACGACGAGCTTCGTCTTCGTAAACGCGTTCGAAATCGAGCTGATCGGCGAAGATGTTGCCGTTGATGGTACCGAAGGTACCGAACGCATCGGCGGAGAAGAGGATGCCGTTGCTGGATTCAAACGTACAAGTTACTTCAGGCCAGTGAACCATCGGCATGGTATAGGAATGTAAGGTGTGTTTACCTAAGCAAATGCTGTCGCCCTCTTTAACTTCATAATAGTTTTCAGGGTGTGGACGGCCGTAGAATTGTTCGAACAAGCGGAATGTAGTGCGGTTACCTACGAGTTTAACATTCGGATAACGTTCAATGAGCTCAACCAAGGTAGAGCAGTGATCCGGTTCCATATGGTTAACGACTACATAATCGAGCTCGCGACCACGTAATAAAAATTCCACATTGTCAAAAAATTCCTGACGAATGCTGTCATCAACGGAGTCTACGATACAAGTTTTTTCATCATCGATAAAATATGAGTTATAGCTTACGCCCAACGGAATGGGAAATAAATTTTCAAAGCGTTCCGTATCCCAGTCGTTGCTGCCTATCCAATAGATATTATCTGTTAATTTCTGTGCGCATTGCATGTGCTTACATCCTTTCACTTAAGAATAACAAGAGCTGGTTATGTCTCTAAACTTATTCACCATCTTTTATGATACAAGAAATCAGGTAGATATGCAACTTATACCGATGAAAAAAACGACATTTGTCATGCCGTTTTTTTCTTTTTGTATGCATTTTTTGAAATAATAGGTTGTGTGAAACAGCTTATTTGCAAAACTAATAAATTAGCCGGTTAAACCGGTCAGTTAAACCGGCTAACTAAATCAATCAGTTACATCAGTCGTAAATATGAGTATTATTTGAAGTATGCTACGCCGGAAGCAAATACAGGCATACCCTGTTTGCCCGGTACGTTTTTGGAAATGCCGTGGCCCGTACGTTCAATGTGGCCCATTTTACCGAATACGCGGCCGTCAGGGCTGAAGAGACCTTCGATGGCGGCAACGGATTGGTTTGGATTGTAGCGGGCGTCGTAAGAGGCGATGCCGTCTAAATCAACATACTGCGTAGCAATTTGGCCTTTGCGGTTGAATTCAACGACTTGGGCCGGGGACGCAATGAAGCGACCTTCGCCGTGAGAAATCGGAATTGTGTAGATTTCTCCGGCTTTGCAGAGGCTCATCCAAGGTGATTTCGTGGAAATTACTTTGGTGCGAACCATACCGGAAAGGTGACGGCCAATAGTGTTGTACGTCAAAGTAGGGCTGTCTGCCGTCATAGGGGCGATTTCGCCATATGGCAAGAGGCCTAATTTAATCAACGCTTGGAAACCGTTACAAATGCCGAGAGCCAGACCGTCGCGGTTGTGCAATAAATTGTGTAAGGATTCGCTGAGGTACGGATTGCGGAACAAGGTAGCCATGAACTTACCGGAACCGTCCGGTTCGTCACCGGCACTGAAACCACCCGGGAAGAAGACAATTTGAGCTTCGTCCAATTTGCGTTTCATTTCCTGAATGGATTCTTCCAATTCCGCTACGGTGCGGTTGCGGATAATAACGATGTCCGCTTCACCGCCGGCCCGTTCAAAGGCTAGGGCCGAATCGTACTCACAGTTCGTACCCGGGAATACCGGAATAACGACACGCGGTTTGGCAATAGCAGGCGCCTGACGCGGTTTCGCTTTTTGATCGTGAATATAAGCAACGGCTTCGCCTTGACCGGATTTTGCCGTCAATGGGAAGATCGGTGCCAACGTGCTTTCATAGGCTGCTTCGAGGTCGGCTAAGGCAAGTTCCGTGCCGGCCACTTTAATGGCAGGTTCTTTAGTGAGGGTACCGAGTACTGTTACATACTCTTCCTTAGCCCATGCAGCAGCTGTAGCTTCGTCGGTTTCGATAATCCAAGAACCGCTGTGCGGAGCGAATAACAAGTCTTTTACGTCATCGTTAAGTTCTACGCCGATGCGGTCGCCAAGAGCCATTTTAGTGATGGCGGCAGCAATACCGCCTGCTTCTACTACATAAGCAGCTGCCACTTTGCCGGCACGCGCTTCTTTCGTGATGCGGTCGGCTTGAGCTTTGAATACATCAAAGTCAGGCGTGTCGTCCTCTTTGCGTGGGAAGTCCACATGTAATACTTTGTGACCGGCTTCTTTGAAGTGCGGTGTCAAAATATTATCTACATGAGCCGTTGTAACGGCAAAGGCTACGAGGGTAGGCGGTACGGTTAAGTCCATAAAAGTACCGGACATGGAGTCTTTACCGCCGATGGCGCCGATGCCCAATTCTTTTTGAGCTTTATAAGCACCGAGTAAAGCGGCTACCGGTTTACCCCAAGCTGTTTCATCCTGATTTAAACGTTCGAAATACTCTTGTAAGGTTAAGTACGCCGTACTGCGGTCACCGCCGAGGGCTACGATTTTGGCAACGGCCAACAGAATAGCCTGCTGCGCACCGTGGAACGGACTCCATTCGGATAAGAACGGATCGAAACCGTGGGTCATGAGGCTGGCTGTCGTTGTTTCAGCATGAAGTACCGGCAATTTAGCGGCCATACCTTGTACCGGGGTTTTCTGATAGAGACCGCTGAACGGCATGAGAACGGTACCGGCACCGATGGTGCTGTCGAAACGTTCGCCCAGACCTTGCTGGGACGTTACGGCTAAGTCTTTCATGGTGTCGAGCCAATGGGCTTTAAGATCCGTTACGGCCGGTGTGTTGTAATAGCCGGCAACCGGAGAAGCCACATGGGCTTTTTGATGCTGTTCAGCACCGTTAGTATATAAGAAATCGCGGGAGATGTCGACAATGTTCACGCCCTGCCAAGTCATAGTGAGGCGGTTGCTGTCGGTTACATCCGCTACGATGGTAGCTTCGAGGTTTTCTTCGTCGCAGTATTTCTGGAAAGCGTCCCAGTCTTTTTTGGCAATGACGCAAGCCATACGTTCCTGTGATTCGGAAATGGCAAGTTCCGTGCCATCCAGGCCTTCGTATTTCTTAGGCACAGTATCGAGGTTGATTAAAAGACCGTCAGTTAATTCACCGATGGCTACAGATACACCGCCGGCACCGAAGTCGTTACAACGTTTAATCAATGTGGTAACTTCCGGACGACGGAATAAACGCTGGATTTTACGTTCCGTAAGGGGATTACCTTTCTGTATTTCCGCACCGCAAGAAGCGAGGGAGGATAAATCGTGTTCTTTGGAGGAGCCGGTAGCACCGCCGCAGCCGTCACGACCGGTTTGACCGCCGAGCAGGACAACGATGTCACCCGGTACCGGTTCTTCACGACGTACGTTAGTGCGAGGGGCGGCCCCGATAACGGCGCCGATTTCCATGCGTTTAGCTACATAGCTCGGATGATAGTATTCACGAACTTCGCCGGTGGCAAGACCGATTTGGTTACCGTAAGAGCTGTAACCGCGAGCGGCGCCGGTCGTAATCTGTACCTGCGGTAATTTACCTTCCAAGGTTTCATCAAGCAGAGTAAGCGGATTGCCGGAACCGGTAACGCGCATAGCCTGATATACATAGGCTCGACCGCTCAACGGGTCGCGGATACAACCGCCGAGACAAGTGGCAGCACCGCCGTAAGGTTCGATTTCCGTCGGATGATTGTGCGTTTCGTTTTTGAATAATAAGAGCCATTCTTCGGTTTTACCGTTCACATCAACGGGTACAACGATGGTACAGGCATTGATTTCTTCGGATTCGTCGATTTCTTTGAGACCGCCTTGCGCACGCAACTCTTTAACGGCTAAGGTGGCCATATCCATCAAGGTGCGGGCTTTTTTACGGCTCGTGTAGAGAACCCCGCGACCGGCCATGTATTCGTCCAAAGCGGCGCGAATCGGTGCTGTTGCCGGGGTGTCATCAATGGTAATATTTGTAAGTTCCGTCATAAACGTGGTGTGACGGCAGTGGTCGGACCAATAGGTGTCGAGCACGCGAATTTCCGTAATGGTCGGATTACGTTTTTCCGTATTGGCGAAGTAATCTTGGATGAGTGCCAAGTCGGCATCGCTCATGGCCAGGCCCAATTCCTGACGAAGTGCTTTTAAAGCCGTTTCATCGGCGGTGATAAAGTTTTCAAGACTTTCAACCGGCTTTGGCGGCTGCACATCGAGGGCTAAAGATGTTGGGAGTTCGAGCGATGCTTCGCGGGAATCGACGGGATTAATATAATAATGTTTTATACGTGCCAAATCATCAGCGCTGAGATCGCCTTCCAAGGCAAACACGCGAGCCGTGCGCACGGTGGCACCCGATTTGAGAGTTAACATGGCAAGACACTGTTCGGCCGAATCGGCTCGTTGGTCATATTGCCCCGGCACGTATTCGGTGGCAATAATATGTGTATTTTCGGTTTGTGGGAGGGTGTCAAAAAGCTCATCTACCGGTGGTTCGGAGAAAATAAGCTGTTTGGCCTTGGCTAAATCTTCGTCAGATACGCCTTCAATGTCATAGCGTTCGTAAATAGTGACAGCTTTGACAGGAATATTCAGTTCCGTACGAATAGTTTGATACATGGAAGTAGCTTCGTGAGCAAAGCCTTCGCGTTTGCGGACGAAAATGCGATGAATTGACATAATAAGCCTCCTCTTAACATTGTCATTGGTGTACTGGCTATTGTGCAGTTGTTTAATTATAGATATAATATACCTATATTGACAATTCTAGTATATACGGTTTAGACTTATTAGTAAAGAAAAAATTGATTAGGAGGAGTTAGCAATTTCTTTCTTGTAATTATATTGACTTATTAATAGATGAGCGATTAACAAGTATGTTAAAAATACTGTTATATAGTTTTGAAATTACTATTACACGTTACGTGGTTATGGTATTATAATAATAGTTAAGACTTATTAATAAGGTATTAATTGTAAGAGACTAAGCAGTTTGAACAATAAGTTGGGGTTTGAGTGATAGTTGTTGCTGTAAAGGAGAGAAGATTACAATGAGTATTTCTACTGATTTATATCGTACTTTTTTAGGGGTGGGCTTACACCTGTCTTTTTCAAAAGCAGCGAAAGAGATAGGTGTATCGCAATCGGCCATCAGCCAAAGTATTAAGCAATTGGAAAAAGAGCTCAATATGGTGCTGTTCGAACGTACGACCAAATCGGTTTCGTTTACGCCGGAAGGTAAGGAATTGTTTGACACAGTGGCGAAAGCATTTTCCATTCTTGATAATGGCGTGACTCAATTACAGGATCGGTTAACTCATGAACAGGAAAGCGTTAAACTCGCTGCTACCGATACATTGTGTCGTCACTTCTTGTTGCCGTATTTTAAGATATGGCAGGAACAGGAACAGGAGACAGGTCTTCAGATTACGAACCGTCCATCCCCTGATTGCGTGACTATGGTGGAAAACCGTGAAGTACAGCTCGCTATTGTCAACACGTATGAAGGCTTGGAATCTAATCCGCAACTGGAAGTTATTGAGCTGCAAACGATGCAGGACATCTTCGTAGGCGGCCCGTTTTATAAAGGCATGGGCACAGTTGATGTGAATCGTCTCTTACAGGAGCCGTTATTACTGTTGACGCAGGGCGCCGCCAGCCGTGTTTTTTTTGACAAACTAACTAATAAAGCATTCAAAAAACCATCCTTCGAGCTCGGCAGCCTTGACGTGCTGATGGATTTAGTAGAAATTAACATGGGCATATCGCTCGTACCGGATTTTTTGGTAAAACAGAAAATCAAAGAAGGCCGTGTGGTGGAAATTAAAACGGACATCGTAGTACCGCCGCGCAAGATTGCTTTGGTTCGTTCTCGTTTGTTGCCGATATCCCAAGGAGCCGCCAAATTTATTGACCTTCTGCTTAAGAAGTGATATTGTAGAATAATCAAGAAGAATAATTAAGGAGACTTTCGCATGGAATTATTAAAACAACGCATTATGGAGGAAGGCATTGTTCTGAACAATCGCGTCCTAAAAGTTGACAGCTTTTTGAATCATCAAATCGATCCAAAATTGTTTGTCGCTATGGGTAAGGAAATTGCGGCGCGCTTCAAAGATAAGGGCATTCAACGTATTGTGACCATCGAAGCTTCCGGGATTGCCGTAGCCTTGCCGGTGGCGATTGAAATGGATGTGCCATTGGTATTTGCGCGTAAGAAAAAATCGATTCTTATGACAGATGACGTATATCATTCTGTTGTATATTCCTATACTAAAGAGGAAAATTATGATGTAACTATCTCCAAACGATTCTTGCCGGAAGGTGAAAAAGTGTTGATTATCGACGACTTTTTGGCCAGCGGTGAAGCAGCTATGGGGCTTTGCAAGTTAGTGGAAAGCGCCGGGGATACGGTAGAAGGTATTGCTATTGTTATTGAGAAATCCTTCCAACCGGGCCGTGAACGCTTAGAGCGGGCAGGCTACGATGTACAGTCTTTAGTACGCATTAAGGCGTTTGAAAACGACCGTTGTGTATTTATTGAAGAATAATATTTTATTAGTTAAGGGGTGTAAGTTATGAACAGTAAAGCGGAAAAATTTGATCAGTTTTTGGCGGAACAAAACAAAACATAACATAACATAACCGGTTGGTTTGTTAAAGAAGAACATCAAGATGATGCCAATTCTGTAGTATATCGCGGTCATTTCGATGTAGCCGCACAACAATTGCCGTTGTTTGTGGTGCTCGATGATACGGTGTTCAATTTGATGCGCTTAATCGTGACTACCGGTGCGGTACCTGAAGATCGTCGTCAGGCGGTTGGCAGATACTTAAACGAATTAAACGGTCAGTTCAAAATTTTCAAATATTATTTAGGTGCCGAAGACCATGTGATTTATATGGATATCAGTGTTCCGTCTGCTGAAAATAACTTCAATCCTGAATTGTTGGTTCGTCTTTTGGCTGAAGTATTGGAACCGCATTTGGAAGAATTCTATCCTACTATTTTAGGTAAAGTTTTGGGGACCGAAACCGATCCTGCCGAAAAAGTAAACTAAGAGGTGCATTGTGGCAAACGCTAAGAATGAGAAAAGTGCAGTTTTTGAAAAGTTTTTGATTTCAGAAGATATTACCTGCTTCGACAAACGTAACATTGAAGATGAAGAAGATACGGTTGTATATCGTTCCTACATGCAAACTGATATGGGCGATATGCCTATCTTTGTGTTGCTCGATGCGACGATTTACAGCGTTATTCGCGTTGTGGTAGGTGCCAATGTGGTGACTTCCGAGAATTATCAGGCTATTACCGATTTTATTAATCGTGAAAACAGCATCTACAAAAACTTCAAATATTATGTTGAACAAGATGACAACAGTGTGTATTTAGACTGCATTTATATCAGTTCCAATACGGCGTTTGAGCCTGAGCTCTTATATGTGTTAATGAATCAAATCGTTCAATATATGCCTAAGGCTGTGCCGGCTTTGAAAGAAGCCATGGGAATCGAACAATTGCCGGATCCTTTTGCGCAACATGCCCATGAACATTAATAATCAAGGTGTTTTCTTATGTAAATAAGGGAACATCTTTTTTTTATAAAAATATCGATATTAATGTTCGGATAGTATCGAACGTTAAGAAAAGAATAATCTTTATATATTCGGATATTGTGTTGACTAATAAGAGGGCTTTTGTTAGAATTTAGATAGAAAGACTAATTCTGACCGCAGGGTAGTTTTTATTCTACAGCTAGGAGGTATACACATGAAAGTTGGCATCGTAATGGGTAGTGACTCTGATTTGGGAATTATGAAAAAAGCCGCCGACGTATTAAAGGAATTCGGCATTGACTATGAAATGGTTATTGCATCCGCTCATCGTACGCCGGAAGAAGTTAAGAAATTTGTAACACGTTTGGAAGCAGAAGGGGCTATCGCGTTTATCGCAGGCGCCGGCGCTGCCGCTCACTTACCGGGTGTAATCGCCAGTTTCACCGTATTGCCGGTAATCGGCGTACCGCTTAATGCGACTGCATTAAAAGGCATTGATGCTTTATTGGCCATCGTTCAGATGCCATCGGGCATGCCGGTAGCCACTATGGCCGTAGACGGCGCTAAAAATGCGGCTTTATTTGCCGTTCAAATCGGTGCCGCACAAAACGCTAAATTGAAAGAACAATACAAGACATATCGTGACGACATGGCAAAAGTTGTTATTGCCAAAAACGAAAAACTACAAGCGGAATTAAATACAAAAAGATTCGATTTTTAACACCTTGAGATATAATTTGATTAAAAATTTAGAGTAAAGTTTAATTTTAGTATGATTTTTACAATAAGTCTGAGAAAACACAGGAGGCTATATTATGAAAATGTTATATGAAGGTAAAGCTAAACAAGTATTTGAAACTGAAAATGCTAACGAATATTTAGTACATTACAAAGATGATGCTACCGCTTTTAATGGTGAGAAAAAAGGCACTATCCATGACAAAGGTGTTTTGAACAACAAAATTTCCTCTTTCTTCTTTGAATTGTTGACTAAAGAAGGCGTGCCTAACCATTTCGCTAAACGTCTTAACGATCGCGACCAATTAGTTAAGAAATTACAGATTTTACCATTGGAAGTTATTGTTCGTAACATCGTAGCCGGTTCCTTGTCCAAACGTCTCGGCATCGAAGAAGGTACGCCTTGCAAACGCCCTATCTTGGAATTCTGCTACAAAAACGATGATTTAGGCGACCCATTTGTTAACGAAGACCAAATCCTTGCTTTGGATTGGGCTACGGAAGAACAGATTGCTTTAATCCGTAAATATGCTATGAAAGTTAACGAAGTTCTTAAAAAATTCTTAGCTGACAAAAAAGTAACCTTGGTTGACTTTAAACTGGAATTCGGCGTTCATAACGGTGAAGTATTGTTAGGCGACGAAATTTCCCCTGATACTTGCCGTTTCTGGGATAGCGAAACTAACGAAAAACTCGACAAAGACCGTTTCCGTCGCGATCTCGGCAATGTAGAAGATGCTTACAAAGAAATGTTATTCCGCCTTACCGGCGAACGCGCTTAATAGGAGAGAGCAATGCATTACGACTCTGTATTTGACAAGTGGCATGAAGAGTGTGGAGTATTCGGTATTTACGACCGTCATTTGAATATAGGTAATTTTACCTACTGGGGCCTATTTGCGCTCCAACATCGCGGCCAGGAAAGTGCCGGTATCGCCATCAGTAATGGCAAAGATATTGAAGTAACTAAGGGCATGGGCTTGTTGACGGAAGCGATTAAAACGTTACCGGATGTAGAAGGCGGCTTCATTTCTTCCGGTCACGTTCGTTATTCTACGACGGGCTCCAATAACCCTAAAAATATTCAGCCTTTGGTGATTCATTATCAGGGCGGTGACATGGCCGTAGCGCATAACGGCAACCTTACCAATGCGTTGGCTCTTCGCCGTGAGTTGGAAGATAACGGATCTATTTTCCAGACTACGATGGATTCGGAAGTTATCGTAAACTTGATTGCCCGCTCTAAAGCAGCCAATACGGAAGACCGTATTATTGAAGCGGTGCGTCGTATTGAAGGGGCTTTTTCCCTCGTTATCAGCACGAACGACAAATTAATCGGCGTCCGTGATGCCAACGGGTTCCGTCCGCTTTGTCTCGGCAAAACCGAACACGGCTATGTGCTTTCATCTGAAACCTGTGCCTTGGATGCGATTAAAGCGGAATTTATCCGTCACATCGAGCCGGGTGAAATGGTTATCATCGATGATAACGGTGTGCGCAGTCGCTTGTTTGTAGAATCGGGAAAAGAAATTAATAAAGCACTTTGTGTGTTTGAATATATTTATTTTGCTCGTTCCGACAGTGAAATTGACGGCCAGAGTGTGTATCAGGCCCGCCTTAACATGGGCCGTGAACTTGCTCGTGAAACCAAATATGATGCGGATCTTGTCATGTCCATTCCGGATTCCGGTACGACGGCCGCTTTAGGTTATGCTCGTGAATCGGGGATTCCGTTCGGCGAAGGTCTTATTAAGAACCGCTATATGGGTCGTACCTTCATTAAACCTGACCAGGCACAGCGTGAATTGGCGGTGCGCATGAAACTCAATGCGGTAGCCGATGTGGTTAAAGGTAAACGTATCGTCTTAATCGACGACTCCATTGTACGCGGTACTACCAGCGGCATCATTGTGCGCATGCTCAAAGAAGCGGGCGCCAAAGAAGTATACATGTGCGTCAGCTCGCCGGCTATTGAATATCCTTGCCATTACGGTATTGATACGTCGGTCCGTAAAGAGTTGATTGCAGCGACACATACGATTGAAGAAATCAGAGATTATATTAAAGCGGATAAACTTCACTATTTAAGCCGTGAAGGCTTGTGCCGTGCAGTCAGCGGTGTTCCGGAAGCGGAACTGTGCTTTGCCTGCTTCGACGGTGATTATGCAGTAAGTGTTCCTATGGACGAAGATGAGGGAGGCAAATATGTGCTCGAATAAAGGCGGAATTACCTACCGCGATGCCGGTGTTGATATTGATGCCGGCAATAAAGCGGTCGAACTTATGAAAGCGGCGGTAAGACGTACGTATACACCGGGCGTTGTCGGTGATATCGGCGGTTTTGGCGGTTTATTCTCGTTGGCCGGTTTTGATATGAAAGAGCCTATGCTCGTATCCGGCACCGACGGTGTAGGGACTAAATTACGCCTTGCCATTATGATGGACAAACATGACACCATCGGCCAGGACTGTGTAGCCATGAGTGTCAATGATATTTTGGTACAAGGGGCTACACCGCTCTTTTTCTTGGATTACATTGCGGTGGGCAAATTAATTCCTGAACAAGTGGCAACTATCGTGCGTGGCGTTGCGGAAGCTTGTGAAGAATCCGGTTGTGCTTTGCTCGGCGGTGAAACGGCTGAAATGGCCGGTTTCTATGGCGACGGTGACTATGATGTGGCCGGTTTTGCCATGGGCATCGTGGATAAACCGCGTCTTTTGACCGGTGAAAACATTAAAGCCGGTGACGTACTCTTAGGCTTACCTTCCAGCGGTGTACATTCCAACGGTTTCTCCTTAGTTCGTAAGATTGTATTCGATCATAAAAATATGTCCTTGCAGGATGAAATTCCTGAATTCGGTAAAACCTTGGGCGAAGAACTTTTGACGCCGACTCGTTTATATCCGAAAGCTGTATTGCCATCCATTCGCAAAGGTCTCTTAAAAGGCATGGTTCACGTTACGGGTGGCGGTTTCTACGATAATATTCCGCGCATCTTGCCGGAAGGCACAACGGCCCGCGTGAATGCCGATGCATGGCCTAAATTACCTGTATTTGCCAAATTGCAGGAATGGGGCAATGTAGATATTAAAGAAATGTACCGTACCTTCAACATGGGTATTGGCATGATTTTAGTCGTTGACCCTGAAAATTTAGCCGCTGTAAAAGCGCAGCTTGCTAAACAAAACGAAGCTGTTTATGAAATCGGTCGCATTGAAGAAGCAGGTGCGGAACGTGTAATTATGGAAGGTCGTGAATTCATTGGCTAAGCGAATTGCCGTATTTGCCAGTGGTCGCGGATCCAATGCTGCCGCTTTATATGAAGCGATTAAGCAAGGTGAAATCAACGCAGAGGTTGTGGTCGTACTTAGCGACCACGCCGATGCGCCGGTGTTGGCTCGTGCCAAAGAATGGGGGGTACCAAACGTCGTAGTAGAGCGCAAAGGCTTTGATTCCAAAGCGTCTTTTGAAAAAGCCATGCTTGACGCTATTGCACCATATGAGCCGGAAGCCATCGTGTTGGCAGGTTACATGCGTCTATTAGGACCAACGTTCATTAAACCGTACGAGTACAAAATTTTAAACATTCACCCGGCTTTATTGCCGTCGTTCCCGGGCCTTCATGCGCAGGGACAGGCCGTAGCGGCAGGGGTGAAAGTGAGCGGCTGTACCGTTCATTTTGTAGATACGGGGATGGATTCCGGTCCCATTATTATGCAAGCCGTGGTGCCTGTCTATGCCGATGATACGGAAGATACTTTGGCGGCCCGCATTTTACCGGAAGAACATAAAACGTATAAAAAAGCACTGGCCCTCTTCTGTGAGGACAAATTATCGATTAAGAATCATATTGTACACATTGAGGACTAGCCCTTGGGCGGTCCTTTTGTGGCCATTTGTGCAATTTTGTTGGCTTAGGTCTGTTGTAGGAGGTCTTGTATGATTAAAAATGCACTCATCAGTGTATCCGATAAAACCGGCATTGTAGATTTTGCCAAATCCTTGGCGGAATTAGGTGTCACCATTTATTCCACAGGCGGTACTTTCCGTGCCATCGCTGATGCAGGCGTTACGGTGCATCAAGTGGATGAATTGACTAAATTCCCTGAAATGATGGATGGTCGTGTGAAAACGTTGCATCCTATGGTGCATGGCGGTATTTTGGCGGTACGCGACAATGAAGAACATGTAAAAGCTATGGAAGAACATGGTATTCAACCGATTGATTTGGTGGTTGTTAACTTGTACCCGTTCCGTGAAACCATTGCCAAACCGAATGTGGCCCTTGAAGAAGCCATTGAAAATATTGATATCGGCGGTCCTACCATGGTTCGTTCCGCTGCTAAAAATAATGCCTTCGTAGGCATCGTAGTAAATCCGGAACGTTATGACGAAGTCATTGCTCGCCTCAAAGCTGACGGCGACTTGGGTCGTGATTTCCGCTTTGCCTTGGCCAAAGAAGCGTTTGCTCATACAGCGGCTTACGATACGGCCATTGCCAACTATTTCAGCGAACAGCTCGGTCAGACACCGTTCCCACCGGAATACTTACAGGCTTATGAAAAAGTTACCGACCTTCGCTACGGTGAAAACCCGCATCAAAAAGCGGCTTTTTACAAAGAAATCGGCGAAGTGTCCGGTATGGGGGCCATGAAACAGCTTCACGGCAAAGAGTTATCCTACAATAATATCGTTGATATGGAAGCGGCTTGGAATATGGTTTGGGAATTTGAAGAACCGGCTGCTTGTATCATTAAACATACTAATCCTTGCGGCGCTGCCATTGGTAAGGATTTGCACGAAGCTTACGTCAAAGCATACGAAGCGGATTCCGTATCGGCTTTCGGCGGTATCGTAGCCTTAAATCGCGAAGTGGATGAAGCAACGGCTACGGAAATGAGCAAACTTTTCTTGGAAGTTATTATGGCGCCTAAATTCTCGGCGAAAGCCCTCAGCATTTTGACGGCGAAGAAAAATATTCGCCTCGTTGAATTGGCTCAGCCGAAAGCGGACCAAGTAGTAGTGAAAAAAGTATCCGGCGGTTTATTGGTACAGACAGAAGATGATTTGAAAGAAGATGAAGCATCTTACACAGTAGTAACGAAAGTTCAACCGACCGAAGCGCAGTGGGAAGAACTTCGCTTTGCCTGGAAGATGGTAAAACATGTAAAATCCAATGCTATTTTAATTGCTAAAGATAAGCAGACCTTAGGCGTTGGCGCCGGTCAGATGAACCGTGTGGGCGCCGCTAAAATTGCCCTCAAAGAAGCAGGCGATAAAGTGAAGGGCGCAGTCCTCGCATCGGATGCATTCTTCCCATTCGGCGATACCGTAGCGACGGCAGCAGAACACGGCATTACAGCCATTATCCAACCGGGCGGATCGATTCGTGATGAAGAATCCATTGCTAAAGCCGATGAAGCGGGCATTGCCATGGTATTCACTCATGTTCGTCATTTTAAACATTAATGAGGAGGCTTTATGAAAGTTTGTGTAATTGGTGGCGGCGGTCGTGAGCACACCTTAGCGTGGAAATTGGCTCAAAGTGATTCGGTTGAAAAAGTATATGCCATTCCGGGCAGTAAAGCCATGGAAGATGTGGCAGAGTGCATAGCTATTGATTGGCAGGACTTTGGTGCCGTAACTGATTTTTTGACAAAAGAAAATATCGACTTGGTGGCAATCGGACCGGAAGCACCGCTCGTAGCAGGCCTCGCCGATGCGGTGCGTGAAGCGGGCATTGCCGTATTCGGTCCTTCAAAAGCAGCGGCTCAATTGGAAGGGTCCAAGGTATTTGCCAAAGACTTGATGAAAAAATACAACATTCCTACAGCAGCTTACGGTGTTTTTGATGATGTGGCAAAAGCAGAAGCTTTCATCGATGAAACCGGTGCGCCTATCGTTATTAAAGCGGACGGCCTCGCTGCCGGTAAAGGCGTTGTTGTAGCCATGACCGTAGAGGAAGCGAAAGCTGCCGTAGTGGACATGCTTTCCGCTAATCGCTTCGGCGATGCCGGTCATACGGTAGTTATTGAAGAATTTATGAGCGGCGAAGAAGCGTCTTTATTGGCTTTCGTAGATGGTACCACGGTAGTGCCGATGATTGCTTCGCAAGATCATAAACGTATTTTTGACGGTGACAAAGGCCCGAATACGGGTGGCATGGGGACCTATGCACCGGCTCCGGTAATGACGGACGCATTGCTTAAAGAAGCGTACGATAAGGTGTTGGTACCTATGGTGGCAGCGATGAAAAAAGAAGGCATGCCCTATGTAGGCTGCTTATATGCAGGCCTTATGATTACCCCGCAAGGCCCTAAAGTAGTAGAATTTAATGCCCGTTTCGGCGATCCGGAAACACAGGTTGTTTTGCCTTTATTGGATGGCGATTTAGGCGAGATTATGATGGCTTGTGCTAAAGGGACTTTAACCGAAGATATGGTGGCATGGAAAAAAGGTAGCGCAGCTTGCGTTATTTTGGCCTCTGCCGGTTATCCGGAAACATCCCACAAAGATGATGTAATTGACGGCGACTTGAGCTTTACTGATAATACCTTAATATTCCATTCGGGAACCGCTTATAAAGATGGCCATTTTGTGACTGCCGGTGGTCGTGTGCTCGGTATTGTAGGTCTTGGTGCCGATTTGCAGGTAGCTTTGGATGTAGCGTACGAAAGAGTAGCCAAAGTAGGCTTTGAAGGGCGTCAGTATCGCAAAGACATTGGTCAAAAAGCATTTGCTCATTTGAGATAAAATTCATCAATTTGTGAAGTTTCAAATCAACTTATTTACGCCTATTGAAAAATAGGTGTATAATAATAACACAATTTATCTATTTTGAGTAGTATATGATAGGCTAATGAAGCGGGGCGTGATAGTATGGCGTTATACAAAAATCTTAAACGAGTTCGGACGAGGACCGGCAAAAGCCAGTTGGAAGTAGCACATAGTGTAGGGATTAGCAATGCAGCCCTTTCCAACTATGAAACCGGTTATCGCGAGCCCGATTTAGAAACGTTGAAGCAATTAGCCGTATATTATGGTGTATCCTTAGATGAATTGGCTGAGGTTAAGCCTAGTGCACCTCTGGTTTACGACTTATGGGCTGTTATTAAAAACAAGGAAATAGCTTTTAATGGCAAACGATACGCCTTGAAGCCGTCACAGCGTCAACAACTGCGCAAGCAGTTGGCCGCTTTTTTTGAAAAATACGACCCGGTAGTCGATAAAGTCGAGAAATAAGGTGCCCCATAAGGTAATCGAATTGATATGAATGACTATAGTAGTTGTAGCTATATTTAGCCTATTCATAATACAGTAATGAATACATCGAATTGATTTTTAGTTGTGAGTAATGGTATGTATGCATTAAAATAGACGAAGTACTAAAAAGGAGTTCGGTCTCAATGTTCTACGTTGAGATCAGCTCCTTTTTGGCTTTTGATAGACTATAGGCCATGGTCTGTAGATTGATATTATTGATTTATGGATATGTTTGATATAAAAATCGGTGTTTTGGCACGTGGTTAAATTATATTGAAAAAAGTGATTGTAAAATAAAAATGGCAGTACCTATTACGATAAAATAATAGGTACTGCCATGATGTTTAATTAGCGACTGATTTATGCTGGGCTGTTTTTACAGTGTAATCGTCGAACCGGGTTCAACTACGAGGCCTTTTTGATTGTGCTTAGCTTTTAGTTCTGCCACAAAGGCATCCGGCTCTTCGTCGATAACCGGCCAAGTTTTGTAGTGAATCGGAATGGTTACGTCTGCTTTGATGAGGGACGCTGCGAGTAGCGCATCTTCCGGTCCCATGGTAAAGTTATCGCCAATTGGTAATAATGCGTAATCCAATTGACCAAAGCGATTTAAGTACTGCATATCGCTGAAGAAAGCCGTATCGCCGGCAAAGTAGAGTGTTTTATCGTAGAAAGTAACGATAACGCCTGCTGCATGACCGCCCGGAATACCGGCACCGTGGAAGGCAGGGGTAAGGCGGATGGAACCGAATTCAAAGTCGTGTTTGCCGCCCAAATGCATGGCGTGAGCTTTAAGACCGGCCTCTTCGGCTTTGTGCGCCACTTCGGCGGTAGATATTACGAGGGCATCATTGGCTTTGCCAATAAGGTCCGCATCGCCGTAATGGTCGCCGTGGCCGTGGCTGATAAAAATATATTGGCATTTAATATCTTCCGGTTTGGCTTTTTCCCAAGTATTGCCGTTGAAGAACGGATCAAATACGATAGATATTTCGCCGTTGGATAACATAAAGGTAGAATGACCGTAATACGTTAATTTGACTTCCATAAAAGACGCCTCCTTGTGATTTAAATATTAGACTACTGTTATAATTAATGATACCATAGAAATAGATTGAATTACATAAATTTTACATATTTCAAACTATATGGATTTTACATATTGTAAGCTGTTGGAAATAATAGAGGATAGATTATGGAATTGACACATTTTGATGAAGCCGGTAATGCTCGCATGGTAGATGTGAGTGAAAAGGCGGTGACGGCCCGAACGGCGGTGGCGGAAGGCTATATTTCGGTTAATGCGGAAATTTATGAGCGCATTAAGGCGGGGACTATGAAAAAAGGCGATGTTTTGGCGGTGGCTCAACTGGCGGCGATTATGGGCGCCAAGAAAACATCGGATTTAATCCCTTTGTGTCATCCTTTGATGCTCAGCAAGGTGGCTGTTATTTGTGAGCTTGATGAAAAACGCCGGGCCGTGCGCATTGAAGCTACGGTTAAAACATCAGGTCAAACCGGAGTCGAAATGGAAGCGTTAACCGCTGTACAAGTGGGGCTCCTTGCGGTATTCGATATGTGCAAAGCCATCGACAAGAGTATGGTTATGGGGCCTGTTTATTTAGTGGAAAAAGCGGGTGGCAAGAGCGGTCATTTTGTTAATAATAATCGACCGGCTAAGTAAATTTTAGAATGAAATATACTAAGTGGTGTTTTCAAAGATAAAGTACCCTATCCTCAATAAAGACTTGAACCATACTCCATAATTAGGTAAAATAAGATATTAGACTAAATAGATTCAATGACAGAAAAGAGTGTATTATGGAAATTGTATTGGTAGAACCGGAAATTCCCGGTAATACAGGAAATATTGCCCGCCTTTGCGCGGCCAATCACATGACCTTACATTTGGTAAAACCGTTGGGTTTTAAGTTGGAAGATAAATACTTAAAACGAGCCGGTCTCGATTATTGGGATCTGGTGGATGTACAGGTTCATGAAAACTTACAAGAAGTATATGATAAATATCCCGATCGTCGTTATTTCTATGCAACGACTAAAGCGAAACATACCTATGCCGAAGTAGAGTATCAAATCGGCGACATGTTGGTTTTCGGTAAAGAAACTAAAGGGTTACCGGAAGACTTGTTGGCGGCGAATTATGACCACACAATTCGCATCCCCATGATTGCGGAAGCCCGATCCTTGAATTTATCCAATTCGGTGGCGATTATCGCCTATGAAGCGATGCGCCAGTTGAATTTTCCGGATTTAAGAAACTTTGGTCATTTAACAATGAAAGGTGGAATTTAAAAAATGAATTACGATAAGGCTTACGAATTACAAAAAGCAATGCGTGAAAGTGAAGAATATAAAGCGTTGATGGATGCGCAAGCTGCTGTTGAAGGTGACAGCACTGCTAAAGGTTTAATTGAACAATTCTTGATGCAACAGATGCAATGGGAATACGCTAAAATGGCAGAAGCACCTGAAGCGGAAGAAATCGGTAAAAAATTGGAAGAATTAATGCCTATGATTCAAGCTAACTCCGGTGCTCAAGCGTATTTACAAGCTCATGTACGCTGGACTCAAGTTTCCAATGATATTTATCGTATTATCAGTGAACCTATTACAGAAGGAATGAAAATTCTTGAAAAAGATAAACAGTAATCTACAAGATCTTTATACTGATTTACAGCATTTGGTTGCACCCGGTTCACTGTGCTGCGATGAGCCTTTGTCAGCTCATACGACGTTTAAAATCGGCGGGCCTGCGGATATTTTCGTGACGCCGCAGACCATGTTACAGTTGAGCCAAGTATTGGCAGCTATTCATAAAGCGGGTGTACCGCTTACCGTGTTGGGCAGTGGTTCCAACGTATTGGTGCTGGATGGCGGCATTCGCGGTGTCGTTTTATCGTTAAGTGATATGCGTGAGACTATGGCAGCGATTGATGGGGTGTTAACCATCAGCGCCGGTTATATGTTAAAAGACGCGTCGGAGTTTGCCTATGCGGCCGGTCTTACGGGCTTGGAATTTGCCATCGGCATTCCGGGCACGCTCGGTGGTGCTGTATTCATGAATGCCGGCGCCTATGGTGGTGAAATGTGTCAGGTAGTAACCAAGGTACGTGCCGTTGATATGGCCGGTCAGGTAAGAGAATACAGCGCGGAAGAATTGGCGTTTGCTTACCGTCACAGTCGTTTTCATGAAAGTCATGAAATCATTGGCGAAGTAGATATTCGCTTAAAAGATGGCGATAAGGATGAAATCTTGGCCCTCATGGAAGATTTTACGCAACGCCGTGAGAGTAAGCAACCCCTTGAATATGCCAGTGCGGGATCTACGTTTAAACGGCCACCGGGATATTTTGCAGGGACGCTCATTGAGCAGACCGGTCTTAAGGGCCTCGCTGTGGGTGATGCGGAAGTGTCCCAAAAACACGCCGGTTTTGTTATTAATAAAGGACAGGCATCGGCTGAAGATGTGCTGAATTTAATTCACAGTGTCCAGGCCCGGGTTGCGGAAGCACATGGCGTTAATCTGGAGACGGAAGTGCGCATTATCGGTGAAAAGGCTCAAAAGTAAGAATATTTTGATTTTGTACGCGAAACGCCTCTTGAATCATTGAAGAGGAGTAAAAAATTTATATAAGCTTTTGCCCGAACGGGGTACTCTCTCTATCGAGAGTATTCTAAGTAGGGCAAAAATTATTATATCTAGAAATATTAAAATGTGGTTGACATCACTGATGTTAACCATGTATAATATTTCGGTAAGCATTTGAATCTTATTCCATTAGCCCCGGAAAGAGAGCAGGATGCTTTTTGGTAAAGTTAGTCGTTATGAGGAGGAATTAGCAGCATGAAAACCACATATATGGCCAATCCGAACACTATCGAACGGAAATGGTATGTTGTTGACGCTGAAGGTAAAACTTTAGGACGCCTTGCTGCCGAAGTAGCTAAAGTTCTTCGGGGCAAAAATAAACCAGCTTTCACACCACATGTTGACACCGGTGACCACGTTATCGTAATCAACGCTGAGAAAGTTCGTTTCACAGGTAAAAAATTAGAACAGAAAATGTATTTCCGTCATTCCGGTTATCCGGGCGGTTCCACATTCGTTACTCTTGGTAACATGTTGGCAAAACACCCTGAACGCGTTGTGGAAATGGCAGTTCGCGGGATGCTTCCTAAGAACAAATTAGGCCCTCAGATTTATCGCAAATTGAACGTTTATGCAGGTCCTGAACATCCACATGCAGCTCAGAAACCTGAAGTTTTGGAATTTGATATTCGGTAATTTCCGGGAGGAGGAACATACACATGGCAGTAGCTCAGTACTACGGTACAGGCCGTAGAAAATCTTCCGTTGCCAGAGTTCGTCTGGTACCGGGCACAGGTAAAATCACGATTAACAAACGTGAATTAAACGAATACTTCGGTCGTAAGACTTTGGAATTGATTGTAAAACAACCGCTTAACCTTACCGGTACGGTTGAACAATATGATGTAATCGCCAGCGTTGAAGGTGGCGGTCCATCCGGTCAAGCAGGTGCAATCCGTCACGGTATTTCCCGTGCGTTGCTCGGCGTTGACGAAGAACTTCGTCAGTCCCTCAAAAAAGCCGGTTTCTTGACTCGTGACCCACGTATGAAAGAACGTAAAAAATACGGTCTCAAAAAAGCTCGTAAAGCATCCCAGTTCTCGAAACGTTAATACTTGCTTTTTCAAAACCCCTACAGGCTTTGAACTGCTACCCGTCAAGTAGACACTCGAAAAAATAAAATTAGTTTTGTATCTGCCACCGGTTTCCGGTGGCAGTTTTTTCATGCTGCTAACCAATATTTAGCATGTTTTGAGTTATAGGACAAAAAGTGTGTGTAGAAAGTGCTGCAAACCTAGATAGATACTGGGTTTGTAGCACTTTTATCTTTTTTGACAAAGATAAAGGGTGGACAAAAAGTGTGTGTAGAAACATGCGGGAACCCACATAGCTACTGACTACAATGGTATTATATCTTCCTAAATAAAAACATAAATAGGAGGATGATTAATATTAAACAAGTAGTTTGCCCTGATTGTGGTCGAAAATGTATAAAACACGGTATATTGAAATCCGGTTCTCAGCGATGGTTTTGTAAGCACTGTAAAGTCGCTTTCACTAACACAATTAACACCGAGAGTAATGATCTAAAGCTGTTTTTAAAATGGTTATTTAGTAAACAGTTGCAGCAGGATATGCCTGGAGGAGGGCGTACATTTAGACGTAAAACCGCTAAATTTTGGTCCATATGGTGCCTCCCTCCAAAGATTGAGGAAGTATATGATGTGCTTTACTTTGACGGCATATACTTAACGCGTAAGCTCTGTGTTCTTATTTGTTGTAGTAAGGACCATGTGTTAGGCTGGTATGTATGTAGATATGAGAACTCTAGAGCTTGGCAAGCATTAATGGACCGCATTGCTCCTCCGCGTGTTGTTATCTCAGATGGCGGGTCTGGATTTGCTAAGGCCTTAGCAAAGAGGTGGCCGACAAGTAACCATCAACGCTGCTTATTTCATGTTTTTGCACAAGTAAGAAGGTATACAACTTCTGCACCAAAAACAATAGCCGGCAAGGCTTTATATGAACTGGCAAAGCGTTTATTTAAGATTCAATCGATAGATGATGCCTATACTTGGATTGATGGATTATTAGCTTGGAGAGAAGAGTTTGATGACTTCTTACGTGAAATGACAGTCGACGAAAATGGGAATAAAAGGGCTACTCATGAACGCCTCTTAAAAGCTGAGGCAGGACTTTTACGATTAATTAGAGATGACACTCTATTTACTTACCTGACGTTTGTAGATATTTCCGTACCTACAACGAACAATCGACTGGAAGGAGGTGTTAATGCGCAACTTAGGGGGATGTTACGAGATCACAGAGGGTTATCCTTAGAAAGACGATTAAAAGCGGTCTATTGGTGGTGTTACGAGCACTCACCTAGACCGCTTCCTGTTGCTGAAATATTAAAATGTATGTCTACAGATAAAACAATCGCTGCTACTTACCGTAGGATAATGCGGAATAACCGTGTTGATAATATCTTACCGCAATGGGGGGATGCCATTATTTGGAATGAGTTTCATATGTCCACGGAATTTCCAATTTATTGGGATTAACTAAAAAAGCCACACACACTTTTTGTCCTATAAGCCTGATACGAATGTCAAGAAGACCACAGACACCGTGCAGGTATCCGGGATGCCCGAGACTGGTGCCATATGGACGGAAGTATTGTGATGAACATGAACGGCAGTGCCAGGGGGAACGGAAGAGCGCGGGGCTGCGTGGCTACGGGAGAGTGTGGCAGAAAGCCAGGAGGTTCTTCCTGAAACGTCATCCCTGGTGCGTCCGCTGCAAGGAAAAGGGACGGCTCGTCCTGGCAACCGTTGTGGATCATATCAAGCCACACCGCGGCGACCCGGATTTGTTCTGGGATGAGAAGAGCTGGCAGCCCCTTTGCAAGAGCTGCCATGACCATAAGACGATGACCGAAGACCGGGACATCGAGTAAAGGTGGTAGAATACAGCGTAGGTACAGACAACAAAGTTGCGATGGATGTCGTCGATAAGACTGGCAAGACGATCGGTGCGGTCACCATTACCGATGTAGCGAAAGCCTCTGATGTGGGCAATATAGGCAAGATTCACCAAGACCTTCAGAATACAGATGGGAGTAAGACGACAGTCGTCGATGCAGTAAACAATCTGGACAATAAGGTCGGAGATCTGAAATACAGTGCTGTCACCAAGGGTGATATCAAAGACGGAGACAGCTCGACAACGGCGATAGGCAAGCTAAACCAGAAACTGTCTGGCGTAGCTGCTGTAGCAGGTCAGCACAGCAGTGTTTCTACTACAGATGCAAATATCCAGATCCAAGAGGGAACCAATGCAGCGGGTGGCAAGGATTATGCGCTAAGCCTGAACAAAAAACAGAATCTTACTAGCGTTGTCACAGGTGATACAAGGATGGATACGAATGGTATCAAGGTCGGGGACAAAGTCACTCTTACTAAGGATGGCTTGAGCGCAGGTGATACCAAGATCACGAATGATGGTCTTTCCATCGGTGATAAGACCTATGTGACCAAGGATGGCCTGAATGCCAATGGCAACAAGGTAACTCATGTGGCTGACGGCAAAGTCGAAAAAGGCTCCAAGGATGCAGTCAACGGCGGTCAGCTATACAACACGAATCAGATGGTCATCAATAATGTAAATAATATTTCCAGCTTGGGAAATGCGCTTGGCAGGCTCGCTCATCGCGTGAATAAGGTCGGTGCAGGGGCAGCTGCTCTTGCAGCACTCCATCCGCTCGATTTCGACCCGGATGATAAGTGGGATTTTGCCGCAGGTTATGGCAATTACAATGGCGTGAATGCGGCGGCCATTGGTGCATACTATCGTCCAAATGAAGACACGACGTTCTCTGTCGGAGGCAGCTTTGGAAATGGAGAGAATATGGTGAATGCGGGCGTGAGTGTGAAGCTTGGGCAGGGAAATCATGTTTCTACTTCCAAAGTCGCTATGGCGAAGGAAATCAAGGAGCTTCGCAAGGAAGTCGAGGCATTCAAGTCTGCACTTCTGGATGGACATGCTGGCCGGAAGTGGAATACGTCGAAGCTGCAACTCTTCCCGGATGTGTCTCAGAATCACTGGGCTTATGAACAGCTCTCTATCCTGAAAGCCAATGGCGTCATTGCAGGCTATCCAGATGGAAAATACGAGGGGAGCGTCCGATGACGCGTTACGAATTTGCGACCATGCTTTTTAGAGCGATGGAAAAGGGTGCCGTTCTTTCGGATCGGATGTTTACGGAATTCGCTCCGGAACTGGAATGTTTTACTGTGGATGCTGTCCATACAGATAAAGATGGCAAACCGACGGTCGAACGTGTTCGTATAGCCAAGACCGAAAGATCATAAGTAGGTGGAATCTTCCTTTTTAAACAACTTCTTATGTAGGCTCAATGAGAATGGCAGGGAAGGTGCGGCGCTATAGAGATTTCTCGCTTTTAGGGCGCATCTTACCAAAGTAAAGGCAGTATGAGAACTGATATTTCTTGTACTGCCTTTTTATCTGTTCATTTTTGTGAAACAAATTTGAAATTTTCAGAAATTTTCAAATTTCATATGAAAGTAATGATGGCTTATACTGAATTTTAATGAATATGCAATGATTCAGCAAGAGATAAAAGGTAATTCTTCTTTTTCTTTATAAACTTATATTAGGCCCCAAAAAAAGATGTTGACGGAACTTAGAAGTAAGTGGTATAGTTAAGTATTTTATTAGGCCTCGTGTAGACATGAAACCTTAATCGCTATTATATGATCAACATTTTTGGAGTAGCCCTTCATGAAACAACAGAAGAAATCAAGGAATGCTGGGAAACCGAAGAGAGGAGGGGGGCCTCTTTGTTGTTTTATCTAATTCTTGGGAAGGAGAGTCTGTGATCATCATAGTGTGGCGAAAGAGTCGTTGGAAATATTGATTTTGCTGTACAAAAGGAAATCATTATAACGACATAACGACATGGAAAAGAAGTATTTTGAGGATTTGCTATTAAGGCCATTACGCTCCCTGTGTTTGTAAGAAATCTGGCAAGAAGATCAACGTATTAGGCGCTAGAGATAGATGGTGCCGCTTTTGTTCTAAACCATGTGAAAAGCTGTACTGGAAACATCGTGAAAGGGATAAAGCTATGTTTTATCGCTTGCTCTATTGCCAGTATTGTGGAGAGACAGTGGTCCTAATGCTGCAAGAGATGTTATTTAGCAAACAATTGAGTGACAAGAAAAATAGTGAATGGTTAGTAAAAGTAAAGTGGATTATCGTTTTACACTGTATTTCAAGGGAAGAGGAGGATGTATCATGAATTTGGATTACAAAGTTGTTTGGAGCAAAACGAAGAATTGCTATATTGTGGTTTCTGAGATTGCGAAAAGACATGGAAAAGGAAAACCTGCACGTACATGCGCTGCCGCTCTTTTAGCTGCATTTGCTCTTACTAGCGTTATGGGAATGAGCGAGGCACAAACAACAACTACTATCAATGACAATGCGATTAATACCAATGCACTGAATGCAAAATACAACCTGTCCGTAGGTACTGCAAATGAAAACGGCACCATGCCGTTCTTCGTAAACAGCAACGGCGCATTCTATGCTGCCAACGGCAAATTGGTGGTAGATAAAGACGGCAAAGTAACCGCAACCGCAGGCGAAATCGGCAACGTAGTTCTGAATAATGGCGTATTCACCGGTAATTCCAAACTGCGTGATGGCGAGCTGTTCGTAGGCGATGCAAGCGGCAACTACAGCCAAATCACTCCGAATTCCGCTAAACTTGGTAAGGTTAGTATTGACAAAGACGGCAATATCATAGGGGCCAATGCGATTAAAACCAATGCACTGAATGCAAAATACAACCTGTCCGTAGGTACTGCAAATGAAAACGGCACCATGCCGTTCTTCGTAAACAGCAACGGCGCATTCTATGCTGCCAACGGCAAATTGGTGGTAGATAAAGACGGCAAAGTAACCGCAACCGCAGGCGAAATCGGCAACGTAGTTCTGAATAATGGCGTATTCACCGGTAATTCCAAACTGCGTGATGGCGAGCTGTTCGTAGGCGATGCAAGCGGCAACTACAGCCAAATCACTCCGAATTCCGCTAAACTTGGTAAGGTAACTATCGATGAAAAAGGCAAGATTTCCGGCGTAGCAGCAGGTACGTCGGATACCGATGCTGTCAATGTAGGGCAGCTGAAAAATGCTGTCGCAGATTCAGCGAAAGCTTCTGATGTGGGCAATATAGGCAATATTCACAAAGAGCTTCAGAACAAAGATGGGAGTAAGACGACGGTCGTCGATGCAGTAAACAATCTGGACAATAAGGTCGGAGATTTGAAATACAGTGCTGTCACCAAGGGGGATATCAAAGACGGAGACAGCTCGACAACGGCGATTGGCAAGCTAAACCAGAAACTGTCTGGTGTAGCTGCTGTAGCAGGTCAACACAGCAGTGTTTCTACTAACGATGCAAATATCAAGATCCAAGAGGGAACCAATGCAGCGGGTGGTAAGGACTATCAGCTGAGCCTGAACCCGGATCAGAAGCTTCATAGCGTCACCACAGGCGAAACAAAGATGGATACGAAGGGCCTTTCCATCGGCGACAAGACCTATGTGAGCAAAGACGGCTTGAATGCCAATAATCAGACCATCACGAATGTAAAAGACGGAAAGATTGAGGAAGGCTCCAAGGATGCCGTGAATGGCGGACAGCTGTATGCGACAAATCAGCTGGTAAAGGATAATGCTAGCAATATTTCGCTTCTTGGTAATTCAATCAATAGGCTGGACAATCGTGTGGACAAGGTCGGTGCAGGGGCAGCTGCTCTCGCCGCACTCCATCCGCTCGATTTCGACCCGGAGGATAAGTGGGACTTTGCAGCAGGCTATGGCAACTACAGTGGTGCAAGTGCCGTGGCGCTCGGTGCATACTATCGCCCAAATGAAGACACGATGTTCTCTGTCGGTGGCAGCTTCGGCAATGGAGAAAATATGGTGAATGCAGGCGTAAGCCTGAAACTCGGTCATAGCAACCATGCACCGGCTTCCAAAGCTGCTATGGAGAAAAAGATCAGTGCTCTTAGTCAGGAAGTAGAAGAGCTGAAGGCTGCAATCGCGGATCTCCGCGCAGCGCAGACGAAAGCAAAAGATGCAACAGCAAAAGACGCACAGAAGAAATAAGCTGGGTTTGACGACCGCATTTATTTTGGCGTGAATATGAAAGTTGGCAGAAAAGACTTAAAGACTTTTTCTGCCAACTTTTTTTGCTCTTTGTCAAATTTTGGGGCCTATAGGACATTTTGAGTTGGTTTTTAGGGGCTGTAACGAAATTGAGTTTTTTAACTCACATTTCAGTTACAGCTCCCTTTTCAATTAAAACAAGGATATTTCCAAAATCAACAATTCTGAAAATATCCTTGTTTTTTTGTTTTTTAGCGCACTTAAATAAGCCTTTAGCTTTTGGCTTTTAATTACGCAGCAGAATTAGTTTCGAACAACCGTTGACCTAATCGCTTCTTCTGTATTCGGTTATGCAGCTTCAGTAAATTGTATCCAAAAGCTAATAGTAATAAATCTTTTTCTACGTTAACTTTGCCTCGGTGCCTGAACCTGGTGTATTCAAAATCTTCTTTTGTTATGCCAAAAGCACCTTCCACCTGAATAGAACGGTTTACTCGAAGTTGTAAGCCATAGTCACTATCAAATACAGCCTTGTTTTTGGCTAATAATTCGCGGTAATCAGTAGCAATATATATCGTCTTATTCCCCTTAGGAAGTTTTCCGAACTTAAGTTTTTGGCATTCCTTACGTAAGCCACAATAATTGCAGTTTTCACACCGGTATACTCGGTTTTGCTTAATGAAACCGGTCTTACTTTTGTTTCTGCGTATGTATTGGAATCGTAATGTACGGCCTTTGGCACAAGTAAATGTATCGGTCGCCTCATCATATACCATGTTATCCGCTCGACCAATATCTTTCTTATACTTTTTCGTTTTACTCAATTCATATGTACTTGGTTTAATACAAGTTTTGTAATCATGAGCCCATAACCATGCCAGATTTTCGTTGCTGTCATAACCGGCATCAGCTACCACATATTGAAAGTGTTGTTTGTATTGTCCTTCTAATTGTTGCATAAATGGAATTAAGGTGTTCGTATCTGTAGGATTTGGAAATACGCCAACGCCCATAATATATTCACTATGAACAGCTAGTTGAACATTGTAGGCCGGTTTTAATTGGCCGTTTAACATATGATCTTCTTTTAGTCGCATAAACGTAGCATCATGATCAGTTTTAGAGTAACTGTTGCGAAAGCCTAGAATAGCTAACTTTTCATCATATTCATTTCGCTTGTCACGCAAGGCTAAACAGGATTCAAAAGCTCTTTGCAATGGATGTTTTCGTTTACCGGTACCGTGTACAAACTCAATTTGCTTTTCGCGTATGGATTGCTCCAGCAAAACCAATAGTTCATCTTCAGTCATATCTGAGACGTCTATGTCCAAAAGATTTTGTATTTCATATTGAAGAACTAACAATTTATCCGGTAACTTAGCATAGTGCTTAAGAATTGCCTTTTTCCACACAAAGGTGTATTTATTTGCATAGGCTTCCCATTTAGTTCCGTCGATGAATACTTCAGAAAAATCTAAGCTGTCAAATTCACTTAATGCTTGAATAAATTGAGATAACAAATCTCTAAGTACATCAACAGTTAAGCGTTGAAAGAATCGATGAAATACCATATGAGACGAAGTCGGATAGCCCTGTAAGAGCCACATGTAATGGATATTTTTAGTGCATTGCTCAGCAATTTTGCGAACAGATACAATGCCTTCGGTCATAGCTAACACATAGACTTTAAACAAAAGATGGGGAGGTACTAAAGATTTTCTTCCTTTTGAAGAATATAAATGCTGCAACCTTGTATAGTCCAGTTCCTCCAATACAGCATCCAGTAATCTCACCGGTTCTTTTGGTCTGATCTGAAAGCCATAATCCAATGATAAAACTACTTGGCGAAAGCCAGAAAGTTTAGTATAATTGCCTTGTTGGATATGGTTTCTGTTCATAAATTAATTATACCAACAAAGAAGGCTCTTCGGGGCCTTTTTTCTTATACAAATATAGCAAGAATGCGGCTTGAAGACACTTTCGTATCTTCAAACCGCATTCTTGTTTTTAGGGGTGTATTTCGTTACAGCCCCTTTTAAATTTTTTATTAGATAGTAAATTGCAATATGAAATTGAACACTTTTAAAACCCCGGTAACTTATTAACTTCTTCAATGAAGACTTCTTGTGGTGTCCGGTAGTTCAGAATTTTGCGTGGTAATGTATTACACCAATCGGTAGCGCGTCGAAGTGTTGCTTCCGAAACATCACGAATGGCAGTTCCTTTGGGAATAATACGGCGCAATAAGCCATTGTGTCGTTCGTTGGAATCACGTTCCCAAGCTGCATACGGATGAGCAAAAAACACTTGTAGATACTCTGTTTCTAACTCAGCAATAGATGCAAATTCAAGACCGTTGTCGGCTGTAATCGTCTTGCAGAGTTGCTGTAGTGAGTCACGAGTACTGAAGCTTAGCAACCAGCTTTCTAGCGTTTTTTTAATATCAGCTGCTTTAGCTGACGGAGAACGCAACGTTACATAAGCCCGTGTTTTACGTTCCAATAAGGAAATAATCACTTCATCATGCTTATCTTTAATGCCACGGACAGTATCAAGTTCCCAATGACCAAACTCTTCACGAGTCAGAATAGACTCATCGCGTAGATCAATAGATTTGCCAAGGTTTTTCTTGTGTTTACGCGTATTAGATTTACGCGTAGAACGACGTAATACTAACGGTAAATCCATGGGCTTAATACGGAGAAGACCTTCATGTAGATAGTTATATAAAGTTTTAGTAGACACCATTTCATTACGTACAAACAAGTACTTACGTAAGGCGTAGCCTACGGCAGCATCAAGCGACCATTTATGGATTAATACCTGATTTTCTACCCGGGAAAGGAACGGTACAATAATACCGGCTTTCCGAGTGTTGAAGGAGCCCTGACGGGTTTTCTCATAGTTAAGATGTCCATAATCTGCCAAGTACATTAAAACTCATTTGCCGGCTTTAATTTGTTCTACAGAACCGCGCTGTATCTCGCTTTGAATCGTTGTACGAGAACGGCCTAATGCATTAGCAATCGCTGTTTTTGATACACCTGCTTGTAATTGTTTTTCAATAAAAAAGCGTTCTTCGTAAGATAAGTGTTTGTTTGTACGTAATGATGTGTTATGATTAGTAGAGTCCATAGTGATATCGATACCTCGTGTAAAAGATTTTAGATTAGAAAACTTAATCATAACACAAATCGGTATTCACTATGGATTTTTTATATGCTTAATTTCAGTTTACAATTAACCATTTGTTATCGTTGTATTTACGTTACATATAGGGGCGTATAGTTCTGAAATTTTGCGTAGTAGCATTCAGGCAGTGGCACAAGGTGAAAAAGAAGCGGCTATGAGCTTGGGAATGACGAGCTTTCAAAGCTATCGTCGGGTTATTTTACCGCAGGCGTTTACCATGGCGATTCCGCCGCTCATCAACAGTGTTATCGGCATGATGAAAGGGACTTCGTTAATTTTCAACGTAGGCGTAGTAGACATTATGCGCCGCGCTGATTTGATGGGTGCTAACTCACAGCGAAGTTTAGAACTCTTTGTGGACGTAGCCATTATTTATGGTATGTTAGTATTGATTATTTCGTTAATTGGGCGGTTCTTAGAGCGTCGTTACTCCATTAGTGAACGAGTAGGGCGCCATACAGCAGCACGCACCGTAGCAAGTAAGGGGTGAGGCACATGGAATCAACCAGTATAATTAGTTTTCAATATATAAGCGGGACTTTTTGGTATGTCCTAGGCTATGTAAAAGTAACCTTGTGGCTTACTTTTGCTAGCGTTGGGTTTGGTATTTTGCTAGGTCTTATTAGTTCGGTAGCACAGCTTAATCGCATTCCCGTGCTTAGCCAGTTGGCTGATGTGTTTGTCATCGTTTGTCGGAGCTTGCCAAACATGGTGCTTTTATATTTAGTCTATTACGGCTTGCCCATTTTGTTCTTAGCCTTAGAAGATCAAACCGGCGTGCATGTGCCCTATGAAAAAGTACCGGTTTCGCTAGTTGCTGTTGTGGGCTTAACCTTACATACAGGGGCTTATTTGAGTGAAATTTTCCGCGCGGCTAATCAATCTGTGCCTAAGGGCCAGGTGGAAGCAGCGTTAGCTATTGGCATGACTTGGGCACAAGCTTCTCGCCGGGTCGTATTACCACAGGCGGCTGTATTTGCCTTGCCTTTGTTTGCCAATCAGTTTTTAAATACTATGAAAAGTACTAGTATCGTCTTTGTGATTACGGTAGTGGAATTATTAGGGTCCGCCAAGCTGTATGTAGAAGATAATTCGGCGTATTTTGAAGCGTATATCGTGGTAGCGCTCATTTATTGGAGCCTAGGTATAGTTTTGAATTTATCTTTGAACGACTAGAACATATGATGAGTAAATATAAGCGCGGCAATGCTGTGTAGTTAATTGAGATTAGAGGATTCTATGATAGAGATACAAAATGTAAGAAAATCCTTTGGGGACCGTGAAATTTTAAAAGGTATCGATATGACGGTGCCGACTGGTTCAGTGACCGTTATTTTAGGTCCGTCGGGGAGCGGTAAAACAACGTTTTTACGGACGCTTAACTTTTTAGAAAAAGCTGATGCTGGTCAGATGACCTTAAATGATATAACGGTAGATTTGCACAAGGCCTCAAAGAAGGAAATATTAAATATTCGCCGTCATACATCTATGGTATTTCAGATGTATAATCTGTTTTCTAATATGACAGCGCTTGAAAATGTTATGGAAGGGCTTGTGACCGTTAAGCAGATGAAACAGTCAGAAGCTCGTGCCAAAGCGGAACAGTGCTTAGAAGCGGTAGGCATGAAAGGGTTTGAAGCGTATTATCCCGTGCAACTATCGGGGGGTCAACAACAGCGCGTGGGGATTGCTCGTGCCATTGCGATGGACCCAGCGGTCATTTTATTTGACGAACCAACGAGTGCCTTAGAACCTGAATTAGTGGGCGAAGTATTAGGGGCTATTAAGAATATTGCCCGTGAAATGCATGTTACCATGATTGTAGTGACTCATGAAATTGCCTTTGCCAAAGAAGTAGCTGACCAAGTTATTTTTATGGAGCAAGGCGTTATTGTGGAACAAGGCACCGCTAAAGAAGTGATTAGCAATCCACGAGAAGATTGGACACGACAATTCTTAAATCGCTATTTAGGGCAGTGGGAGGATTATGTAATATGAGTCAATTGCAAAATGCTCAAAAGGCTCAAAAGGAGATTACCTATCGGCAACTTACTAAAGCGGATGGGCCAGCCTATTATGAAGTCCTTCACGAAGGCTATGCTAGCAATTTAGACTATGGTGTGGATTTTTCAGCTAGTCATATGACGGAAGCGGACGCAACTGCTTGGGTAGAAACCCATCCTACGTATGGTCTTTTTGTGGATGGTCAATTGGCTAGTTCCATTACCTTGCGCATGCCTTGGGGGCCAAAGCCAGGACCGCGTGAATTTCCTCATATTGGCCACTTTGTAACGTCCCCTCGTTTTAAAAAGCAAGGCTATGCCAAACAGATGCTTCAATGGATAGAAACGGTGATTTTACGGGATCAACTGAAAGCACCCTTCGTTACATTGGGCACCGCTGATACGCATCCTTGGCTAAAAGATATGTATTTGAGCCTTGGTTTCACTATTACGAAGGTGACTCAATTGCCTGGGCTAAGCCATCAAACAATTT
This sequence comes from Veillonella sp. LMAG:90, assembly GCF_008679445.1. Taxonomy (NCBI): domain Bacteria; kingdom Bacillati; phylum Bacillota; class Negativicutes; order Veillonellales; family Veillonellaceae; genus Veillonella; species Veillonella sp. LMAG:90. Next base: position 2,268,140 of record NZ_NAND01000001.1, on the reverse strand, counting down.
ATTTTGAAAAGAAAATATGTTAAGGAAGACTAGGTGTTAGCTAAAATTTATGGTATACTGCAGTGGGAGATAGTATTCTGTGGAAACTATACTCTATCTGACACACAATGCTTCATGTAAGAATAAACAGCCGCTTTAAGTATGGGCAAGCGCACGCACGTGGCGATGTCTAATACGGGAAGGGCTCAGTTTGTCTATTTTCGGTGTTCGATGGAGAAATCTCCGCGAACGCCGTTTTTTATTGCCTCAAAGTGGGAGGCCTATAGTAAAGGAGAAACGAATGATACGTGAAGTATTAGCGGGTAAAATTCACCGCGCCACGGTGACGCAAGCCGCTTTAGATTATGTAGGCAGTATTACAGTAGATACGGAGTTGCTCGAAGCTGCCGGTATTTTGGAATACCAAAAGGTAGATATTGTAAATGTAAATAACGGGGAACGTTTTCAGACGTACACCATTAGCGGCGAAGCTAGCAGTGGTGTGATTTGTTTGAACGGCGCCGCCGCTCGTTGCGCTTGTCCCGGCGATGTAGTGATTATTATGGCCTATGGACAATTAAACGACGAAGAAGTTAAAACTCATAAACCGTCCGTAGTGTTTGTGGATGAAAAGAATGCCATTGTGAGGGTAACAAATTACGAAAAACATGGTTTGTTAGCCGATATGAAGTAATTGTGCTGTCAGAGCAGAGCTATCTTTACAAACAACTTGTGAAAGGACGTAAAATATATGAAAACAGTAAATACGATTAAAGAAGTGCGTGATGCCGTTAAAGCATGGCGTCGTGCCGGTGAAACAGTAGGTTTGGTACCAACGATGGGCTTTTTGCATGAAGGTCATGCGTCGCTGATTAAGCGTGCTGCCGAAGAAGATGATCATGTGGTTGTATCCACATTCGTTAATCCTACGCAGTTCGGCCCGAATGAAGACTTAGAATCCTATCCGCGTGATGAAGCCCGTGATGCGGCTTTATGTGAAGAAATGGGGGCCGATTTGATGTTTCGACCGGATCCGAAGGAAATGTATACCGATGCGAAAGTATCCGTTGTTGTAAAAGATATGAATGAGCATTTATGCGGTCTATTCCGTCCAATTCATTTCCACGGCGTTTGTACGGTAGTGACGAAGTTATTTAACATTGTGACGCCGGATAAAGCTTATTTCGGCGAAAAAGATGCCCAGCAGTTGGCGATTATCCGTAAGATGGTAGAAGATTTGAACAGCCCTGTTGAAATTGTGGGTTGTCCAATCGTACGTGAAGCAGACGGCCTTGCCAAATCTTCGCGTAACACCTATTTGTCGGCGGAAGAACGGCAGGCGGCGCTTTGCTTGTCCCGCGGGATTTTTTATGGCAAGGAACATATTAAAGAAGGGATGCCGGCAGCTGAATTGGTACAGGCCATTACAGATATCGTGGCGGCTGAACCAATGGCGAAGATTGAATATATTAAAGCGGTAGACGCCTTGACCATGGAAGATGTGGATGTTATCGATCGTCCGGTCTTGGTGGCCATGGCTGTTTATATCGGTAAAACACGCTTGATTGATAATTTCAGTTTTAATCCGGCTGACAGTGCTGCTAAATAAGGCGGGTGATTCTATGAAACCGTTGCTTTCGACGTTAAAAAGCCTGACCGGTTTTGTGACTAAGTATATCGGTGTGATTATCATTGCGTTTACTATTTGGGCGTGTGTGACGCCTTCCATGTTTAGTTGGACCGTAAGTTATACGTCGGTCTTTTTGGGTGTCGCCATGTTCGGTATGGGGCTCTCTATTCGGGCCAATGATTTTAAAATGGTTCTTGCCCATCCTAAAGAAGTGATTTTGGGCGGCGTATTGTTACAATATACGATTATGCCGTTAACGGCGTATGTGCTTTGTAAAGCCCTTAATCTGCCGACGGATATTGCCATCGGCGTGATTCTCGTAGGCTGCTGCCCCGGCGGTACGGCCAGCAATGTGATTACCTACATTGCCAAAGGTGATGTGGCCCTATCCGTGGGCATGACCATTGCGTCAACCTTGTTGGCACCGCTATTGACGCCGTTTTTGATTTATTCTCTGGGCGGTACCTGGGTGGAAGTATCCTTCCTGGCCATGGTTATGTCCGTAGTTAAAGTGGTGTTGATTCCGGTGCTGGTGGGCATTGCTATTCATCATTTCTTCGGCAAAAAATTGGAAGCCTTGTTGGCTACGATGCCTTTGGTGTCATCTATCGCCATTGTCATGATTATTGCCGGGATTATTTCGGTGAATGTAACGAAGATTTTCACGGCCGGCCTATTGGTGTTGGCGGTTGTTATTTTGCATAATATTATCGGCATGTGCCTTGGTCTTACGGCGGCTAAAGTGTTGCGTGTTTCCTATCCTAAGGAAACGGCTATTACCATTGAAGTGGGCATGCAGAACAGCGGCCTCGCCGTGTCGCTCGCCACGCTTCACTTTGCCATGAATCCGCTGGCTACCTTGCCGGGGGCGATTTTCAGCGTATGGCATAATATTTCGGGAGCTATCTTTGCCTCCATTCGTCAAAAACATGACGGCACGGAGGCGTTGGTAAGTTCTAATGTGGTAAAAAGTGCCGAATAAGCTAAGTACGTGTGAAATGATGAACGCCAGTGTCGTTGTGCGGGCACTTTGATTCGCAAGTTTTGTAAGTTTTGGTAAGTATAAGCTAAGTTGTAAAGGAGTAGGCGTATGGATGAGCAGGCATGGGAACGGTTGCTTAATATTAAGACGGCCGGTCGTGATGACAGTCAGTTTGACGGAGAGCATCATCCGTACGAGCCCACTCCCTATGCGGTTCTGGAGCGTTTAATCAGTACGGGCTATATCGGGAAGCGCAGTACGCTAATCGACTATGGCAGCGGTAAAGGGCGGGTCAGTCTCTTTCTGGCTCATGAAACTCGTTGCCGTTGTATCGGCGTGGAATTTGACGAGCGGTTATGGGAACGGTCGCTGGATAATCAGAAGACGGCCGTGGCCGGTAAGCGCGTCGAATTTATTCACGGTGATGCGGTAGCGTTCAAAGTGCCGAAGGAAGTGGATTGCTGCTTTTTATTCAATCCCTTTGCGTTACATACCTTGAAGCGGGTATTGGCTAATATATTCGATTCTGTTTATCAAGAACCGCGGCGTTTGCGCTTCTTCTTTTACTATCCGTACGAAGAAACGGAAGCGTTTTTACTCAATCATGTAAATCTGACTGTTGAGGATATCATCGACTGTCGTGATTTATTTGACGGTACGGATAGGCGCGAAAAAATCCTCGTACTTACTGTCGATGAAAAAATTTTTGGATAAAACATATGACCTAAAGCCGTTTTATAAGGGTTTTAGGTCTTTTTATTATGATTGATTATGTATAAAATTAATAAAGTTTTCTATACATTAAAGTCATAGGGAAGTAAAACAACTGATTCCTATTGAAAGAATCGGGATTTTTATTAGACGATTTTTTGACATTTGAATACTGAAATGTAATATTAGAATTGCATTATTCGTAAATGATAATTGACACCCCTTTGTGAGGCGTTACAATAAGGGCGTAGATAGTTCTACTAGGGTAACAACATTGTTTGTGGCGGACGTATTACCTGTTAGTTCTTATTATTTATGATACGAGCCATCACCTTCAATGCTGTTAGGACATTGGAGGTGTTTTTTTATGGAAATGAATGGGTTGTACATCGTAATCGCCTCGGCGTGCATCCTCATTTTAGCGTACCGCTATTATGGGGCCTTCTTAGCCGCTAAGGTATTGGTATTGGACCAATTCCGTCCAACCCCGGCCGTTGTTCACAACGACGGCCATGACTATGTACCTACGAATAAGTGGGTAACATTCGGTCACCATTTTGCAGCGATTGCCGGTGCAGGTCCTTTGGTTGGTCCTGTTATTGCTGCTCAATTCGGTTATTTACCGGGTTTATTATGGATCTTGATCGGGTCGGTTGTAGCCGGGGCCGTTCACGACATGGTAATTTTGTTTGCGTCGGTTCGTTATGACGGCAAATCCATTGCCGATATTGCTAAGGAAGAAATTTCCAATTTGGCCAGTATCGGTGCCATGCTCGCTACCTTGTTCCTTTTGATTATTACTTTGGCCGGTATGGCCGTAGTAGTAGCCAATGCGCTTCATAACTCCGCATGGGGCTTCTTCTCCGTCAGCATGACGATTCCAATCGCTATTTTCGTAGGTATTTATTTACGCTGGTTTCGCCCCGGCAAAATTCAGGAAGCAACGGTTATCGGTGTAGTACTTATCTTTGCCGCCATTATTTACGGTCCTCAAGTAGCCGCTTCCTCCTATGCAAGCTGGTTCCTTTACGACTTACAGACCATCGAAATCATGTTGGCTGTATACGGTTTCTTCGCAGCCGCCTTGCCTGTATGGTTGTTGCTGGCACCGCGTGATTATTTATCCACGTACTTAAAAATCGGTACTATCGGTGCTTTGGCATTAGGGATTATCATCGTTATGCCGATAATCCAAATGCCGGCCGTTACCCAGTACATTTACGGCGGCGGTCCTGTCCTTAAAGGTTCCGTATTCCCATTCATTTTCATTACCATCGCCTGTGGTGCCTTGTCCGGTTTCCATACCGTAATTGCTACCGGTACAACACCTAAGATGATTACCAATGAAAAAGAAATCTTACCTATCGGTTACGGCGCTATGCTTACGGAAGCATTCATTGCCATGATGGCTTTGATTGCCGCTACCGCATTACATCCTGATGACTATTTTGCCATCAACTCCACTACTGAATCCTTCAAAGCTTTGGGACTTCAAGTTCATGAATTACCGGCTTTATCTCAGATGGTCGGCGAAGACTTGATGCATCGTCCGGGCGGCGCCGTTTCCTTGGCCGTCGGCATGGCTCATATCTTCTCGCGCTTGCCTAACATGGCTCATCTCATGGGCTACTGGTACCATTTCTGCATCATGTTCGAAGCTTTGTTTATCATGACTTTGATTGATGCCGGTACTCGTGTAGGTCGTTATTTATTGCAAGAATTATTAGGCCGTTTTTACAAACCGCTTGAAAACGTTAACTGGGCACCGGGCGTATATGGCTGTGCTGCCTTAATTTGTATCATGTGGGGTTACCTCGTATTACAAGGTAACATCGGTATTATCTGGCCGTTATTCGGTGTATCCAATCAGTTGCTCGGTACCATGACTTTGGCCGTAGGTACTACAGTAATCATGCGTCTCGGCCACAAACGTTACGCTTGGGTAACCGGTGTACCATGTTTCTTCATGGCCATCATTGCTATTGCTGCCGATTATGAAAACGTATTCTACAGTTACATTCCGGCCGGCAAATGGACCTTGGTTGCCTTCAGTGTAGTCATGTTCCTCATGATTGTCATCGTATTGGTGGAAGCGGTTCGCAGCTGGATTCGTTTAGCTAAAATTCCGCAAAACTATAAGACGCAAGCTGAGGTAGAAGCAGAAAGTCTTAAGAAATACGGTGCCGTTAAAGTAGAAGTTAAATAAGGGTGTTACGCCTGACAAATAAATAAACTGTCATAGGTGTATGTAACTTAAAGTGCTTTGAATGACATTTATATAAATAACCGCTCCGATTCATTACGAATTCGGGGCGGTTATTTGTATATACATAAGTTTAGGGCGAAAATGTGGGGAAAAGAGGTAAAAATTGTGTCAAATAAGGGGCAGAATATACCCATATATTGAAGTTCACGTCGTTTTGTGCTAGAGTAAGCATATGAATGATATTCTATAGTAATAGAGTAATAGGAGATTGCAACAATGAAAGCAAAACCAATGACAGTTTCGTGTAATTACCGGGAGCAACTCTGTGTTGACTCGGCTCCGGGCCCCGGCACTATTGTAATATTCGGTGCCTCCGGCGACTTGACTAAACGAAAATTGTTACCGGCTATACATGCTTTATTTGAGCGTAAATTATTACCGGAAAAATTCGCCGTAATCGGCGTAGCTCGTACTGAAATGACCAATGAAGCTTTTCAGGAAGAAGTACGCGAAGCTATGGCGGCTAACGGCGATACCGTAACAGATGATTTCTTGGCCAGATTTTCCTATGTGGCCGGTCAATATACGGAAGCGGCTATGTTTGAACTGCTTGAAACCGAGTTAAAACGCGTCAGTGAAGCTCATGGCACGGAAGGAAATGCTTTATTCTACTTGGCCATGCCGCCGACTATGTTTGAACCGATTGTAAAAGGTTTGGCAGAGCAGGGCTTATTGGACGAAGAGGAAGCATGGTCCCGCGTTATTATTGAAAAACCGTTCGGCCACGATTTAGAAAGTGCCGTTGCCCTCGATAAATCCTTGAAACGTTATATTAAAGAATCGCAAACTTATCGTATCGACCATTATTTAGGTAAAGAAACGGTTCAGAATATTTTGATGCTCCGTTTTGCCAATGCCATTTTTGAACCGCTTTGGAATCATACGTATATTGAAAAAGTGGAAATTACCGTAGCGGAAGAATTAGGCGTTGAAAAACGAGCCGGTTATTATGATAAAGCCGGTGCTTTGCGCGACATGTTCCAGAACCACATGGTACAGATGTTATCGCTCATCGCCATGGAACCGCCGGCTATTTTTGAAGCCGATGCGTATCGCGATGAAATCGCTAAATTAATTTCGTCCATCCGTCCGTTGGAAGGACAGGACCTCGGCAAAATATCCGTGCGCGGCCAATATGTAGAAGCCGTTGATTCGGAACGTCCGGCCGTAGGCTATCGCAAGGAAGAAGGGGTGGCCCCGAACTCTCAGACGGAAACGTATGTGGCGTTAAAACTCTTCATCGATAACTGGCGTTGGCGCGGCGTACCGTTCTATATGCGTACGGGCAAACGCTTACCGAAGAAATCCAGTGAAATCGCCATTACGTTTAGACCGATTCCACACTCCATTTTCAAACCGATTAGACCGAAAGATTTTAATCAAAACGTCTTGTTGTTGCGTATGCAGCCACATGAAGGGATGGGCTTATCGTTGGAAGTTAAGTCGCCGGGCTCTAAACTTTGTGTAAATACCTTGGAGATGGATTTCTCCTACAGTGATTTTATGCAAGGGGAGGATATTCCGGATGCCTACGAACGCTTAATTTTGGATGCCCTCTTAGGGGACCAAACCTTGTTTGTACGCAATGATACCGTAGAAGCATCTTGGCGTTTATTTATGCCGTTATTGCGTGCTTGGGAAGCTGATTTGGACAATGTGCCACTTTGCTTCTATCCGGCCTATAGCGAAGGACCGAAAGAAACTAATGAGATTTTAGAAGGAGGCTCCTTACAATGGCGCAAGATTTAATTCGTGCTTTTGAGACCGCTCAAGAAGTAGCGGAAGCAGTAGCTAAGGATTTTATTGCCTTTACGAATACTTGTATTGCCGAGTCCGGAAGCGCTGTAGTAGCTATTTCCGGCGGTACTACTCCGAATACATTATTTGAGCTTTTAAATACCGATGCATATCGTACGCAATTGGATTGGGAAAATATATTCTTCCTTTGGGTGGATGAGCGCTTTGTGCCGCAGACCGATCCGGACAATAATTTCTATCGTGCCAAAGAACGCCTCTTTGCCTCTATTGGCGGCAGCAGTCATTTCTATCCGGTACCGACAAACAGCGGTACCGTTGAAGAAGCAGCCGATGCCTATGAAAAAGAAGTAGCCACCGTGCTCAGTGCTTGTGAAAAAGACGGCGTAGATCTTACGTTGTTAGGCCTTGGCGATGACGGCCATACTGCATCCTTATTTGCTCGGTCTCAGGCTTTGGAAGAAAAGAAGCGGACCGTTATTCCCGTAACGGACGGCAAAGTATGGAACCGTGTGAGCATGTCGTTCCCGTTTTTGGCGAAAGCGCGCAATGTATGGTTTACCGTTGTGGGTGAATCGAAAGCGGCAGCTCTTGGTCGCGTACTGCGTCAGCGTAAAGAGTATATGGATGAATCATGGGAAGAACGTATCGGCCATGTGCTTCCGGGCGCTGTTCTCTCACAGGATACAGTGACATGGTATGTAGACAAAGCCGCTAAAAACTAATATTTAAATTGATAAAATGCTATGATACTTTCTATAGCATTTTTATAGGGTTTCGTGTTACACTGTAAAGAGAAATGATAATTATTGTAGCTAAACGAGGTGAAAATTATGTTTAATTTCGGTACACAGGAACTAATTTTAGTGCTCGTTATTGCGCTCGTTGTGTTCGGACCGGGTAAGTTGCCGGAAGTTGGTAAAGCCATTGGTAAAGGTATCAATGAGTTCAAAGACGCCGTAAGCTCTGACAAGAAAAAAGAAGAAAAAGTATCTGATGTGGCCAAAGTGGAAACGATTGACGTAGAAGCGGGCGCCGTTAATGATAAAAAACATAAAGAAATTCAATAAAATGATAATTAAGGCCTCCCTATGCCGTCAGGCCAGGGGAGGCCTTTGCGACTAAATCGTTAATATTATGGCTTGGTTCATATCGTTGAGCCGGAAGAAGATTGGAGGAACATATTATGTGTAAAGATTGTGGTTGCGGCAGTACAGGTCATGCTCATCAGCAGGTATTCAACGTACCGGGAATGATGTGCAGCAATTGCGAAAATACAGTAAAAACTGCAGTACTCGGTTTGCCGGGGGTTATGTCTGCCGACGTGGATTTGAAATCCAAAGACGTAACTATTTCCTATGACAACAGCAAAGTTAATGCTGATGCCATTAAAGAAGCCATTGATGCAACAGGCTTTGAAGTAGCTTCCGTATCCGAAGCGACTCATGCTCATGAAAAGGGCGGCCTCATGGGCACATTGAAACGTATGTTTAAGTAAAATAGCGATGCGTCCGTTGCGGTAGTAACGGGCGTTTTTTGCGTTAAACGTATTGGCAGGCCTTAATGTTGAGGAGTTAATTATGATTAAAAAGTTTAATACAGAAACCTTTAATTGGGAGGGCGTAGATACTTTAGTCTATAAACAGGACGGCAGTCCCTTCAAAGATGTAACACGGCAGGTACTCTTTGACGGCGCCTTTGACATTCCCTGCCAATTCCGTTATTTTGAAGTGAAACCGGGTGGTTATTCGACCTTGGAACATCATGAACATACACATATGGTTATGATTTTCAGAGGCCATGGGCAATGTTTGCTGGGTGAAAAAGTGGTGGATGTAAAAGTGGGCGATTTTATTGAAATCCCGAGCAACACGATTCATCAATTTCGTGCCAATAAGGGCGATTATGTAGGCTTTTTGTGTCTTGTTAATATAGACCGTGATAAGGTGAAAATTCCAAGCGAAGAAGAAATTGAAGCCTTAAAAGCAAATCCAACGGTTAAAGAATTTTTAGAAAGTTGTTAAAAGGTATAAGCTATGTTATAATTAACTGTTATTTATATAGATTGATACTTTTGACTATATCAGTAGTTAATATTTTTTATAGCGAAACAGGAGGCATACATACATGATTCGCGAAGATATTCGTAATGTCGCAATTATTGCGCACGTTGACCATGGTAAAACAACCTTGGTGGACGCCCTTTTAAAACAAAGCCATATTTTTAGAGAGAATGAAAAAGTGGCAGAGCGTGTTATGGACTCTAACGATCTTGAAAGAGAACGTGGTATTACCATTTTGTCTAAAAATACGGCTGTCATGCATAATGGCGTAAAAATCAACATCGTTGACACCCCGGGCCATGCTGACTTCGGCGGCGAAGTAGAACGCGTACTCAACATGGTTGATGGCGTATTGTTGTTGGTTGACGCTTTTGAAGGTCCGATGCCACAGACTAAATACGTACTTCGTAAGGCGTTGGAACAGAAATTAAAACCAATCGTTGTTATCAACAAAATTGACCGTCCGGACCAACGTGTTCACGAAGTAGAAGACGAAGTATTGGAACTCTTCATGGAACTCGAAGCCGATGACGATCAATTAGACTTCCCGGTTGTATATGCATCCGCTCGTGATGGCATTGCTAAATTGTCCATGGATGATGAAGGCAAAGATATGCAGCCTTTATTCGAAGTATTGTTAAAAGAAATTCCTGCTCCGCAGGGCGACATTGACGGTCCGTTACAGTTCATGGTTACGACCCTTGACTATGATGATTATGTAGGCAAAATCGCCGTTGGTCGTATTGTTCGCGGTCGCATGAGAACTAACCAGCAGGTTGTAATCATGAACGGCGAAAGCACTCGTAAAGCTAAAATCGGTCGTGTTTATACCTACAATGGCTTGAATCGTGTGGAAACCGATGAAACCGCCATGGGCGACATCACTGCTTTCGTAGGTATCGAAGATATCAACATCGGTGAAACCGTAGCTGATGCGGAACATCCGGAAGCATTACCGGCTATTAAGATTGACGAACCTACGTTGTCCATGATGTTCTCCGTTAATAACTCCCCGTTTGCCGGTCGTGAAGGGGATTATGTAACGAGCCGTCATTTACGTGACCGTTTGTTCAAAGAAGTAGAAACCAACGTGTCCATGAAAGTAGAAGAAACCGATTCGCCGGATTCCTTCAAAGTATCCGGTCGCGGTGAACTTCATTTGGCCGTTTTAATCGAAACTATGCGTCGTGAAGGCTATGAATTACAGGTTGGTAAACCACGTGTAATTTACAAACGCATTAACGATCAGCTCTGCGAACCATTAGAATACTTAACCATCGACGTACCTCAGGAATTCATGGGTACCGTTATGGAAAACTTGGGCGTTCGTAAAGCCGAATTAATTAACATGACCGAATTGGCCGGTTACCTCCGCATGGAATTCATTATTCCTGCCCGTGGTCTTATCGGTTTCCGTGCTCAATTCTTAACCAGCACTAAAGGTAATGGTATCATGAACCATGTGTACCATGGGTATGCACCATTTAAAGGCGACATTCCGAGCCGTACGCGCGGCGCTTTGGTAGCTTTTGAAGACGGCGAAACAACTCCTTACGGTTTGAATTCCGTACAGGATCGCGGTACTTTATTCGTAGGTCCTAACGAAGCGGTTTACACCGGTCGCATTATCGGTGAAAACTCTCGTGAAACCGACATGGACGTTAACCCATGTAAGAAAAAACATGTTACCAACATGCGTTCCAGCTCCTCTGACGAAGCTGTTCGTTTGACACCGCCTCGTATTTTCAGCTTGGAACAGGCTTTGGAATGGATTAACGACGACGAATTGGTAGAAGTAACACCGCACAGCATTCGCATGCGTAAAACTATTTTGGATCGTGCTGCCCGTGCTAAAGCAGCTAAAAACGCTCGCTAAGCAATACTATGAGTTGGTGGCAGCGACGGTCGTCGCGTAAGACACAGTCGAAGACATATGAATTACGAATAGCCGGTGAGCTTATACCGTATACGGTGACGTGGAAGGCTGTCAAAAACATGAACCTCCGCGTCATGCCGGACGGTACGGTCAAGGTATCGGCACCGTGGCGTATGCCCGCTCACACCGTTACTCAATTTGTTTCGGAGCATGAAGGCTTTATCGATAAAGCACGGCAGCGCTTCAAAGACCATCAGGCGAAACAGACCCCTGTAGTACCGTATCAGTACGAAAACGGTGAACTGTTTACCATTCTGGGGTATGAAGCCCGGTTGACGGTGGCTCCGGTTGAACCCAATCACGCACCTTACGTGAGTTGGAGTGAATCGGACCCGGCTGTTTTATACATGTTTGTCAAACCGCACAGCACGCTAGCGGAGCGCGCCGCGTTGATGGCGGATTTTTGGGAACATCTGGTAGAAGATGTGGTGAAGGATATGCGTGATCGCATTTATCGTTGTTACATTGAAGCCGGTTATGATGTGCCCTATCCAAAACTGCGTATTCGCGAAGCGAAAACGCGCTGGGGTTCCTGTTCCTTACGGACAGAGCGGATTATGATTAATCAGAAACTATTAATCGGGCCTCGATTATTCTTGGAATATGTAATGATTCATGAGTTTGCCCATTTTATTCAACCGAACCATTCCGCTCGCTTTTGGCAGGTAGTGGCTGAATTTATGCCCCAGTGGCAGATGGTGCGCCGTGAATTGACTCATTATTTTCGAGGTCGTTAACGAATAGTCCCATTCGCCGGGAGGCTATTTCGTAGTAATGTTTGATAATTAAGCAGTACGACTTCCAACTTATGATATAATTAAATAAGGTACAGATACAGTAAAAGGACTGACCTCGGGGTCGGTCCTTTTTATATAATTTTGATTGAGGAGGGAACCATGAAACCATTTGTTCATTTGCATAGCCACACTGAATACAGCTTGCAGGACGGCATCAGTCGCCTGCCGCAAATGGTAGCCCGCGCCAAAGAACTGAACATGCCTGCTTTGGCGATAACGGACCATGGTAACATGTGTGGTGCCATTTATTTTTATAAAGAAGCAAAAAGTGCGGGGATAAAGCCGATTATCGGCTGCGAAGTGTATGTTACGACGGGCAGTCGTTTTGATAAAGACGCAAGTCGGCAAGAGCGATTGAAACATTTGATTTTGCTGGCTGAGACCATGGAAGGCTATCAAAATCTCACTAAAATTGTATCCCGCGGTTTTACGGAGGGTTTTTACCGAAAACCTCGTGTCGATCACGCATTATTAAAAGAACACAGTAAAGGTATCATCGCCTTGAGTGCTTGTATTCAAGGAGAAATTCCGCAATGTGTATTGCAGGATAATCCGGAAGGAGCGAAACGAGCGCTGGAAACCTACTTAGATATTTACGGCAAGGATAATTTCTTTTTAGAAATACAGAATCACGGCTTACCCGCCGAAGTAAAAGCGCAGGAAGCACTCATTCAGTTAGCCAAAGAGTATGGCGTAGGCTTGGTGTGCTCCAATGACTTTCATTATGTATTAAAAGAAGATGCAGATGCGCAAGATATTAAGGTTTGCATTGCGACCGGGGCCAAAGTGGCCGATACGGATCGACTTAAATTCCCGAATGACGAGTTTTATATGAAGAGCGGCGACGAAATGGCGGAATTATTCAGTCATATTCCGGGTGCCATGGAAAATACCTTGGCCATTGCAGACCGTTGTAATGTGGAATTTAATTTTGATGAGCATCATTTGCCTCATTTCGACGTGCCGGAAGGGGAGACGGCGACTACCTATTTACGCCATTTGTGTGAAAAAGAAGTGCCGCGACTGTACGGTACGATGACGCCGGAACTGAAAGAACGGCTCGATTATGAACTCGCCGTTATCGCTCAAATGGGTTTTGACGATTATTTCCTCATCGTGTGGGATTATGTGCGTTACGCTCGTGAGCACGACATTTTAGTAGGGCCTGGTCGTGGTAGTGCGGCCGGTTCCGTGGTGGCCTATTTGCTCGGCATTACCGGCCTTGACCCGCTCAAATATAATCTTCTCTTTGAACGCTTTTTGAATCCGGAACGTGTCAGCATGCCTGATATCGATATTGACTTCTGCTACGAAAAACGCGGCAAGGCTATCGAATATGTAACGGAAAAATACGGTCAAGCTCGGGTGGCTCAGATTATCACCTTCGGTACGGAAGCGGCGCGTGCCGTTATTCGCGATGTGGGTCGCGTGCTCGATCATCCACTGCCTGAAGTGAACCGCCTGGCTAAGATGATACCCAATGAATTGGGCATTACGCTCGACAAAGCGCTGAAGGGTAAAGATTTAAAGCAGCTCTATGATACGGATCCGAAGGTTCGTGAACTCTTTGATTATGGCCGTAAACTGGAAGGTATTGTGCGCAACGCCTCCACTCATGCGGCGGGCGTGGTGATTTCGGCGGCACCGTTGGAAGACCATGTGCCGATTCAGAACGCCAATGACGCGGGCTTTGTTACTCAGTATGATAAAGACAATATCGAAGAATTGGGCCTTTTGAAAATGGACTTCTTGGGCCTTCGGACGCTTACTGTTATGGATGACGCTTTGAAGCTCATTAAAGCTAACCGCGGAATTGATATTGACCTCGATAAAATTCCCCTTGACGACAAGGCCGCGTGTGACCTCTTAACCCGCGGTGATACGCCGGGCGTATTCCAGCTTGAATCGGATGGGATTACGAAGCTCGTTATGGATTTACGACCGGAGCATTTTGAAGACCTCATTCCTTTGGTTGCCTTGTATCGACCGGGGCCGTTGGGCAGCGGCATGGTGGAAGACTTTATTAAACGTCGCCACGGGGAGATGGAAATTACCTATTTACATCCGTTGTTGGAACCGATTTTGAAGGATACCTTCGGGGTTATTCTTTACCAGGAACAGGTTATGCAGATTGCCTCTGCCATGGGTGGTTTCAGTCTCGGCCAAGCGGATTTAATGCGCCGTGCCATGGGTAAAAAGAAAGAATCCGTCCTTAAAGCGCAACGTGAATCCTTTATTGCCGGCTCGGTGCAGAATAATATTCCGGAAGCCATTGCCAATGAAGTATTCGATTTGCTCGTATACTTTGCGGGCTACGGTTTTAACAAATCCCACAGTGCGGCCTATGCCTATATTGCGTATCAGACGGCCTATTTGAAGGCTCATTATTATCCTGAATTTATGGCGGCTACTATGAGTAGTTTCATGACCAACGTGGATAAACTGACGTACTATATTAATGACTGTAAAAAGCACGGCGTCGAAGTGTTGGGCCCGGATATTAATTACGGGGAACAGGCTTTTGCCGTACAGAACGGTGCTATTCGTTTCGGTTTGGGTGGCGTTAAGAGCGTAGGCGATAATGCGGTGGAACAACTTTTGGCCGAGCGCCATCGGAACGGTTTATACAGCTCCATTCTTGATTTTTGCAAACGGGTCGACTCGCGCGTGGTAAATAAACGCTTACTGGAAAGCTTAATTCGCTGCGGCGCCATGGATAGCTTCAAGGAAAACCGCAATCAGCTCCTCGCCATGTATGAAGGAGCGCAGAGTTTGGGACAGCGCCTTCAAAAAGAAGAAGCCCGCGGCGCTATGAGTCTTTTTGGTGATGAACCGTCCGTGGCGGAAACCATTGAAGTGCCAAAGCTCGACGATTTGACCATGGATGAAAAATTGCGCGATGAAAAAGAATATACCGGTTTTTATATTTCCGGCCATCCTCTTAATTCTTATGAAGCTGAATTAAAAGGTCTTTTCGAAGTGGGTAAACTTAATGAAAATCCGGAACAATACGACAAGCAGGAAGTGACCGTAGGTGGCCTCATTGTAGAGAAAACCGACAGAATTACGCGGCGCAACGATGTCATGTCCATTATTCGGCTCGAAGATTTTTCCGGTTCCACGTCTATTGTCGTTTTCCCACAAAAATTTCAGCAGTATCAGGCCATGCTGGCCGTAGATATGGCGATACGTATTTCGGGACGGATTGATGCGGATGAAAAGGGCGTACAAATCATTGCCGATACGATTAAGCCGTTAAAAGTCAATTACGATACGGCCAAGCGTATTGTAATTCATATTCGTCCTGGTTTTGACACGGCCGAAGCGAGTAATGCGTTGAAAAAATTACTCCTCAAAGCAACCGGGACGGTACCGGTCACCTTTTATTTACATCGGCAACGGAAACGCATTGATGTAGCCAAAGAATACTATTTTGCCCCCGGGACTGAAATATGCCGGGCGGTGGAAGAAATTTTAGGCCCCGATAGTGTAGAAATACTTTAATTGATTAGTGTATAATGGTTACTATGAAGGGAAAACATAGGCTTTATTCCAATTCATTATGAGTGAGGTATTTACTATGAAAAAGACTAAAATTGTTTGTACCATTGGACCGAGCACTGATGCGCCCGGCGTATTGGAACAGATGCTACAGGCCGGTATGAACGTAGCACGCTTCAATTTTTCACATGGCTCTTATGACGAACATACGAAACGTATGGAAGCGGTGCGCGCTGCTTCGAAGAAAACCGGGATTCCGGTAGCGCTTATGCTTGATACCAAAGGGCCTGAAATTCGTTTAGGTCATTTTAAAGAGGGCAAAGTAATGCTTGAAGCGGGTAAACCGTTTACGCTTACTATGCGCGATATTGAAGGGGACGCTACCATTTGTTCGGTTAACCATAAAGGCTTGGTGGATGACGTTAAAGTAGGGTGCGAAATTTTATTATCCGACGGTTTGGTTACCTTGCAGGTAGAAAAAATCGAAGGCACCGAAATTTACACTACAATTAAAAACAACGGGCCTATGAGCGATCGTAAACGCGTAGCCGTACCGGGCATTCCACTCAGCTTACCACCGGTTTCGGAAAGCGATATGGCAGATTTGCGTTTCGGTTGCCAAATGGATGTGGACTATGTAGCCGCTTCCTTTATGCAGCGTGGCACTGATGTAGTGGCTATTCGCCGCATTTTGGAAGAAGAAGGGAAAGATATTAAAATCATTTCCAAGATTGAAAATGAAGAAGGTATCAATAACTTAGACGATATTTTGCGCATGTCCGACGGTCTCATGGTAGCTCGTGGTGACCTGGGCGTTGAAATCCCTGCTGAAGAAGTACCGGTTCTTCAGAAGATGATGATTACTAAATGTAACAAAGCCTCGAAGCCTGTAATTACGGCCACTCAAATGTTGGAATCTATGACGAATAACCCACGCCCTACCCGCGCCGAAGCCAGCGACGTAGCGAATGCTATTTTGGACGGCACTGATGCGGTTATGCTGTCCGGCGAAACAGCAGGCGGTAAATACCCGGTAGAAGCGGTACAGACAATGGCGCGTATTGCGGAAGTGACGGAACATTCCACTTTATATTGCAATATTGAGCATCCGTTTGCTTCTGATACGGTACAAACTACGGATGCCATCAGTGTGGCAACCGTAACGGTAGCTAAGAATCTTGATGCGGCGGCTATCATTACTTGTACGGAAACGGGTAAAACGGCTATGAGTATTTCCCGCAACCGTCCGCGCGCTAAGATTTTAGCGGTTACGCCGCATGAAGCTACGGTTCGTCGCGTTCAGTTGTATTGGGGCGTTGAAGCCGTACTCGGTGCGGGCCATGAAAATTCCGATGAAATGGTATACAGTGCTATTACATCGTCCTTGGCTGAAAACCATATCGAATCCGGCGATTTAGTTGTTATTACCGCCGGCGTACCATCCGGTAAGGCCGGTACGACCAATATGATTCGCGTACATGTAGTCGGCAAAGCCGTATTAAGCGGTAATGGTGTGGGTAAAGGCGCCGCTACCGGTCGTGTTTGCCTCGCTTATAATGCTGAAATGGCAGGGAAGTCTTTCCGCGATGGCGATGTATTGGTAGTTCGCACGTTAGAACCGGAATTAATGCCGTTTGCTAAACGTGCCGGTGCTATCATTGCTGCTGAAGACGGCTTTACTTCGGCGGCCGCTATTGCAGGGATTAACTTCGGTATTCCGGTAATTTTAGGTGTAAGAAATGCAGAAACTGTAATTAATAATGGTGAAGTTGTAACTGTCGACGGCTCTCGCGGCAAAGTATTTGAAGGCATTGCCAACGCCCGTTAATTGTGTGGCTAATGCGTATTAAGGTATTGCTGCGGCATGCTGAATAGGTAGTGACGTAAATCTTGCTTGTGTCAAGGTGAGAGGCACAAGCAAGATTTTATATTAAGAGGCCGATTTGAGCCGTGACAGATTTGATTGAGGAGGTATGTATGAACTATTCAATGCCCGTGAATGCGGATCAATCTGTAATTTCGCAGATTGTAGCGCGTAAATTGCGCAACTCCATGCTCTGGATGGGCTGGGGAATTTTGACAACATTTGTTACTATGTTGGCAGCTTTATTTAACCCTCAATGGCTTTCATTGGCTGTTTCCAACTACAATATTTTGTTGATTTTGGAATTGGGCGCGGTCTTCTTATTCAGCGCGCGGCAGATGTCGGCCAGTCTGACTACGCTGAAAAGCATGTTCTTTATTTACTCTATTTTAAATGGCCTTACTTTGGCGGCCTTGAGTATGGTATACGGTACGACGGCGTTCTTTTATGCTTTTGTGGGGACGTTGGCGTTTTTCGGTACCTTTGCGGTTATCGGCGGTGTGGTTAAACGTGACTTAACATCGTGGACGACCTATTTGTTAGGTGCTGTCATTGCGCTTATTATCGTGAGCTTGCTTAATGTGTTCGTATTCCAAAACGGTTTCGTTAATTTAGCCCTCGGTGCTTTCGGTGTGATTATTTTCACGATTTTTACGGCCGTTGATGTGAATCGCATTAAAGGGATTTTGACCACGGTAGCCCTTGAAGATGACGAAGTGTTGGAACGGGTTGAATTGATCGGCGCGTTAATGTTGTACTTGGATTTCATTAATATCTTCTTATCCTTATTGCGATTTTTCCGTAGAGATTGAGGAGGGATTTAATGGATGAACGGGAATGGCAAACTTTTGTAACCGTTGTGGAAGAAGGCAATATTACAAAAGCCGCTGAAAAACTATTTCTATCCCAACCGGCGCTGAGTTATCGTCTGCGCCATTTGGAAGAAGACTTGGGGAGTCCCTTATTACTTCGTACCAGTGAAGGAATTACGTTGACGCCTCAAGGCGAAGTCTTTCATGCTTACTGCCGCCGCATGCTCCAGGAAATGGAAAGCTTGAAGCAGGCTATCGGTGAGATGAGCGGAGAGATACAAGGGACTTTAAAAATTGCTTCGTCCATCAACTTCGCGGACTATCAGTTGCCGCATTTATTGGGTAAATTTACGAAGCAATATCCCAATATTCATATCCAAGTAAAAACCGGTCACAGTTCCCATGTAAATAAGATGTTTAACAGCGGGGAAGTGGCCGTGGCAATCGCGCGCGGCAATCATAAAGAAACAAGCAGCAGTATTAAGCTCTTTGAAGAGCCTTACTGCTTGGTTTATAAAGATCCGGTTACAATTGATGAGTTGGCGGATTTGCCGCTCATTCAATATCGTTCGGACGGTTCGATTACTACCGTTCTTGACACATGGTGTAATGAAAATCTGCCGAAAAGTCATGAAGCGGCTATGGAGATGGACTCTATGGTTACCTGTCGTCACTTCGTGCGTGAAGGTCTCGGTTGGTCAATCTTACCGTATTTAGGGCTTGGTTCCTGCAAAGATGAAGGCATCTATGTGGAACCGATTTATCAGAAAGACGGCAAGCCTTGGGTGCGCAGTACGTTTTTATACTTCAATGAAGTGAGTGATAAATTGATTGCCGTTAAAACGTTTATAGATTATGTACAAGAATATTATAAAGATAATTCACCGGTAACGATACAGTTTTAACGACATTTCGTAGACAGGTGTAAACTTGTGTTGAACGAATCTTACGTTTTACTTTTTATAAAGCCCAAAAGAACTTTTTCTTATATGGAAATTGCAAATGCAGTGATAATTTTTAAGAATCTTTTTGCTAAATGCAAAAAGATTCTTTTTTTATGCGTATTTATAACACATTACTAAATGTAATCTATGGAATGAAAAAATGTGTATAAAAATTTTATACAGTACATAACGGCTTTTTATTATCTTTATATGATGAAGGTAGATATAATGTTTTTAGAAGTAAGAGATAAAAAAATGTTTAAAATTCAAATCTAAGTTATGTAATGGCTTAAATTATTATCAGTAGTTTAAATGTTGATGTATTTCCTTAACTTTTATCGTTAATTTTTTTTTCAGTAATTCGATTCGTCAGGAAAGGATGCGAAGCTATGAACAAATTAGTAAAGGCAGCGACTGTCGGTTTTGACGAAAAGCAAGATTGTCTTGTAACAGTTGAACCAATTGCGGCCGGTATTGAAGTGGAATTGACTTCCAAAGTTCAACGCCAGTATGGTAAACACATTGAAGAATTAATCGTAAGAACGGTTAAAGAAGCCGGTTATGACGGAGTAAAAGTTATTGCCGACGATAAAGCAGCTTGGGACTATGCCATTAAAGCTCGTGTACTCGGTGCTTTGGAACGCGGTTCCGAACCAAAAGCGGCTGTAGCTCACGACGAAACTCGTCCTGTAGAAGCCAAAACATTACCTTTAAGCGAAGCAGCTAAAGCACGTATTTCCCGCAGTATGATGTTCGTACCGGGCAACACACCTAAAATGATCAACAGTGCTGATATCCACGGTGCTGACAGCTTGATGTTTGATATTGAAGACTCCATCCCTGTAACGGAAAAAGATACGGCTCGTTTGATGACGGCTGAAGCTTTAAAAAGCATGACTTTCCGTTCCGAAACGGTAGTTCGTATTAACCATCCGACGCAGACTCCTTACGGTTATGATGACCTCGATGTAATCGTACCGGCTAAACCTAACTTGATTCGTATTCCTAAAACGGAAGACGTTTCCGAAGTTGAAATCGTAGCCCGTAAGATTGAAGAAGTAGAAAAAGCAAACGGCTGGGAAGAAGGTACGATTAATATTATCGTAGCTATCGAATCCGTAAAAGGCCTTTACAATGTTCGTGAAATCTGCCACGCACCTCGCGTAGTAGGTATCGCTTTAGGCGCTGAAGATTACCGTGCCGACCTTCGTACCGGTAAACATAAACCGGCAGTTGAATTGGCATTCGCTCGTCAGTCCATCTTGTTGGCTGCTCGTGAAGCCGGCATCCGTTGTGTCGATACTGTATTCTCCGATGTTAAAGACCCTGAAGGTTTCGTTGAAGAAGTTGAATACATTAAAGCCCTCGGCTTTGACGGTAAATCTTGTATCCATCCAAGCCAGATTAAATTAGCTCACAAAGTATTCACACCGGATGAAAAAGAAATCGCTCATTCCGTAAAAGTATTGAACAGCTATGCTGATGCTTTGAAAAATAATAAAGGCGTAATCGCCGTAGACGGTAAAATGATTGACGGTCCTATCGTAGTACGTGCACAACGTATCGTGGACAAAGCACGTGCTGCCGGGATTAAAGTAGAAGTAGATGAAGGAGCTGAAATCAATGTTAAATAAAGCAAATCGCGAAATTCCAATGAATATTCCGGCTCTTGAAGGCCGTGAAGTGTATCAAGGCGAGTTCGCAGTTGAGCCGAAAATGCACCGTGCCGGTCGTCCGGTTGCTAAATATAATAAAGGCGGTGCCGATAAATTATTGGCTTCCATCGACGAAGCTATTGAAAAAACCGGCCTAAAAGACGGTATGACTGTATCGTTCCACCATCATTTCCGCAATGGTGACTATGTTATGAAAATGGTTATGGAACGCATCCAGGCTAAAGGTATTAAAGACATCACCGTAGCATCCAGCTCTTTGAGCCCATGCCATGACTTCTTGATCGATATGATTAAAGATGGTACCGTAACAGCTATCGAAACATCCGGTTTACGTGATGCGCTCGGTAAATTCTTGACGAAAAACCCAGGCGTATTAAAACGTCCGGTAGTGATTCGTTCTCATGGTGGTCGTGCTCGTGCCATCGTTTCCGGCGAACTTCACATCGATGTGGCTTTCATGGGTGCCCCAACTTGCGATCGTCGCGGTAACTTCACCGGCATGCAGGGCAAATCCGCTTGCGGTGCTCTCGGCTACGCCATGGTTGACTCCCATTATGCAGATAAAACCGTAGCTATTACCGATAACCTCGTTGACTATGTATATCCATATTCCGTACCTCAAACTGATGTAGACTACATCGTTGAAGTAGAAGCTATCGGCGACCCTGCAGGTATTGCTTCCGGTGCGGTTGGTTTCACTAAAAACCCTATCCAGATTAAAATCGCTGAAATGGCCGCTGAATTCTTGGATCAGGCAGGCATCATTAAAGAAGGTTTCTCCTTCCAGTTAGGTGCCGGCGGAGCTCCTTTGACAGTTGCTAAATTTATCGGCGAAAAATTGAAAGCCCAAGGTGTTAAAGCCGGTTTTGGTATCGGCGGTGCTACCGGTGTATTGGCAGGCATGTTGGAAGACGGCTTGATCGAAGCTATCTATGATACGCAAACATTTGATACTGATGCAGCGGCTTCTTTACATAAAAATGCTAACCATATCGAAATGAGCGCCTCCATGTATGCGGATCCTTGGACCGACAACATGACAAACTATCTCGACGTAGTATTCTTAGGTGCTACCGAAATCGATACTAACTTCAATGTTAACTGTATGACTGACTCCAACGGTATCCTCATGGGTGCTTCCGGCGGTCACAGCGATACAGCAGCCGGTGCTAAATGCACAGTAATTACTTGTCCACTCGTTCGCGGTCGTTTGCCAATGATTCTTGACAACGTTCAGACAGTAATTACACCTGGTGAATCCGTAGACGTTATCGTAACTGAACGCGGTATCGCCATCAACCCTCGTCGTACCGACCTTATCGAACGCTTCAAAGACTCCAATTTGCCAATCTACACGATTGAAGAATTGCAAAAATTGGCCTTTGACTTGGTAGGTAAACCGGAAGGTGTAACTGTTAGCGATAAAGACGAAGACGTAGTAGCTATCGTAGAATATCGTGACGGCACTATCATCGACGTGGTTCGTAAACCTTTAGACTAATGGCATTAATGTCTGCTCCAATCAGTAGTAATGCTGACTGTGATTAGGTAGTCGACTTTAATAAAAAGACTCCTGTGAGTGAGATTAAGCTTATTAATCTCACTCGGCAGGGAGTTGTTAACGCATTATATATTGTGATATGATAATTTTCTCATTTATTTTGTAGTTGTTTTAAAGGAGGATTTTCTCATGTTTTTAGGTTTTCTTGGCTTAATGATGATTGTCATCATCGTATGGGCCTTAATCCAATCTAAGACAAATCCGGTGCCGATTTTCGTAATCGTACCTATCATCGCGGCCGTAATTGCAGGTTTCGGTCCTGAAGATATTTATAAGTTTGTACAAACCGGTGTATCCAAAACCTGGTCTACTGCGGTATTATTTATTTTCTCTATCGTATACTTCTCATTAATGAGTGACGTTGGTTTGTTTGACCCATTGGTTAACTACTTGGCTAAAAAAGCCGGTAACAACATTATGTTGGTAACCATTGTTACGGCTATGATCGCCGTAATCGGTCACTTGGATGGTGCGTTGGCTTCCACATTGTTAATCACAATCCCTGCTATGTTGCCAATCTATAAGAAATTGCACATCCGTCCGGTTGTATTAGTTTGTATCATCGGTGCTGCTATGAGTATCATGAACTTGGTACCATGGGGTGGTCCGGTAGCTCGTACCGGCGTTGTATTGAACGCTGACGTAAACGCTTTGTGGCAGGAATTGATTCCATTGCAAGGTGTTGGTCTCGTAATCTTAATGGTATTCGCTGCTTACATGGGCATAGTTGAAAAACGCCGCGGTGCGGGCCTTAACCCTACAGGCGAAGCTGCTTTACTCGACTCTTCTATTGTACCGGCTGACAGCAATGCTACGACTGAAGATATCGAAGCTATGAAACGCCCTAAATTGTTATGGTTCAATGGTCTTTTAACTTTAGTTGTTATCTTGTTACTCTGCTTCACAAAGATTCCTTTGTACGGTGCCTTCATGTTCGGTTTGGCTATTGCTTTGATCGTTAACTTCCCGGGCGCTAAAGCTCAGGCTAAAGCAATCAAAATGCATGCTGATACAGCGTTGACCATGCCTATGATCTTGTTGGCATCCGGCGTATTCCTCGGCGTTTTGAGCGGTACTAAAATGATGGATAACATGGCTACCATGTTAATCGCTCTTGTGCCTGATTTCTTAGGACCACATTTGCAGACTGTATTCGGTATCCTCGGTGTACCTATCGGTATGTTGCTCGGTACTGATTCCTACTTCTTCGGCTTGGTACCATTGGCTATCAGCGTAGGTGAAAAATTCGGTGTAAACCCTCAGGACATGGCTATGGCTATGTTGATTTCCAAAAACTACGGCGTATTGGTAACTCCTCATGCTGCAACTACATTCTTGGCTTGCGGCTTGGCCGGTATCGAAATTAAAGATATGTTGAAATTCTGTGCTCCACGTCTTTTCGTAATGTCCTTAATTTCCTTGGCTGGCGGTGCTATGTTAGGTTTATTCCACATCTAAGCCGTCAGGTTATGGTGAGGAATTATTAATAAAAACATAATATAATGCAAATAAAAAACGACGTCGTTCCTTCGGGAGCGGCGTCGTTTTGTTATGAGCGCTTAGTTGTAGTGAATGGGCTGAGCTGTAAGTGCACGCACATAGACGTAATAAAAAGCTGCGAATCGAATTCAATCCGCAGCTTTTATTTTGCATTTATGTTTAGTTTTTGGCTTATAGGACAAAAAGTGTGTGTGGCTTTTTTAGGCTTATAGGACAAAAAGTGTGTGTGGCTTTTTTAGGCTTATAGGACAAAAAGTGTGTGTGGCTTTTTTAAATTAATCCCAATAAATTGGAAATTCCGTGGACATATGGAACTCATTCCAGACAATGGCATCGCCCCATTGGGGTAAGATATTATCAGGACGGTTATTCCGCATTATCCTACGGTAAGTAGCAGCGATTGTTTTATCTGTAGGCATACATTTTAATATTTCAGCAACAGGAAGCGGTCTAGGTGAGTGCTCGTAACACCACCAATAGACCGCTTTTAATCGTCTTTCTAAGGATAACCCTCTGTGATCTCGTAACATCCCCCTAAGTTGCGCATTAACGCCTCCTTCCAGTCGATTGTTCGTTGTAGGTACGGTAATATCTACAAACGTCAGGTAGGTAAATAGAGTCTCATCTCTAATTAATCGTAAAAGTCCTGCCTCAGCTTTTAAGAGGCGTTCATGAGTTGCCCTTTGATTCCCATTTTCGTCGACTGTCATTTCACGTAAGAAGTCATCAAACTCTTCTCTCCAAGCTAATAATCCATCAATCCAAGTATAGGCATCATCTATCGATTGAATCTTAAATAAACGCTTTGCCAGTTCATATAAGGCCTTGCCGGCTATTGTTTTTGGCGCAGAGGTTGTATACCTTCTTACTTGCGCAAAAACATGAAATAAGCAGCGTTGATGGTTACTTGTCGGCCACCTCTTTGCTAAGGCCTTAGCAAATCCAGATCCGCCGTCTGAGATAACAACACGCGGAGGAGCAATACGGTCCATTAATGCCTGCCAAGCTCTAGAGTTCTCATATCTACAAACATACCAGCCTAATACATGGTCCTTACTACAACAAATAAGTACACAGAGCTTACGCGTTAGGTATATGCCGTCAAAGTAAAGCACATCATATACTTCCTCAATCTTTGGTGGGAGGCACCATATGGACCAAAATTTAGACGTTTTACGTCTAAATGTACGCCCTCTTCCAGGCATATGCTGCTGCAATTGTTTACTAAATAACCATTTCAAAAACAGCTTTAGATCATTACTATCAGTGTTAATTTTGTTAGTGAAAGCGACTTTACAGTGCTTACAAAACCATCGCTGAGAACCGGATTTCAATATACCGTGTTTTATACATTTTCGACCACAATCAGGGCAAACTACTTGTTTAATATTAATCATCCTCCTATTTATGTTTTTATTTAGGAAGATATAATACCATTTTAGTCAGTAGTTATGTGGGTTCACGTATGTTTTTACACACACTTTTTGTCCACCCTTTATCTTTGTCAAAAAAAGATAAAAGTGCTACAAACCCAGTATTTATCTAAGTTTGCAGCACTTTCTACACACACTT
Source organism: Veillonella sp. LMAG:90 (assembly GCF_008679445.1). NCBI lineage: Bacteria > Bacillati > Bacillota > Negativicutes > Veillonellales > Veillonellaceae > Veillonella > Veillonella sp. LMAG:90. The sequence continues at coordinate 2,242,591 of NZ_NAND01000001.1, read as the reverse complement.
TTTGTCCTATAACTCTAGTTTTTCTATGCCTAACCACTGAGGTGTGCGTGATTAAGGCGTTTCATTACTCATAATACTTTCGTCCGGTTTTAACGGGAACGGAACATTGCCCGGATTACTGTTGAAATCTTTCAGTGATGGTTTAGTGGGCTCTGCTTGCGGAACCGTTATTTCCGGATGAATCCATTCCAACTGCATGAGGCGCCACTGGAGATTATCGATTTCCTTGCGCAATATCCATATATCTTTTTCCGTTTCTTTTAATCGGGCTGCATGGGCGTTACTGATATGTTCCAGATTAGTGATCCGATAGTCGAAACTGTCCGAATCACTCATATTGTGTTGACCGTAAACCTGGGTGGCCAACTCATCGATTTGAGCCTGTTGGTAGGCTATATAACCGGCCATGGCGATAATAATAAGGCAGAGCCAAAAGCCGGTCTTTTTTACCGTTTGCAACAAATAGTTGCCTATATTTTTAATTCTTTGATGGCGAGGGCGTTCCTCACTCATAGCGCTTATTTCCCTTCAGTTGCAATAGAACCGCTTGGCAACGGCAATTTAGCCGTTACGAAGTCAAGCCACAAGCGGGACGCATGAGATAAATAATGACCTTTTTTCCAGATTACATATAAAGTATGAGTAATTTCAGGACGAACCAACGGACGAACCACTACGCTGGTACCAACTTTAGTGTTTTCACCTTTAGTAGGGCAGAGGCGGCTAGGCAATAAAGCGATGGCCAAATGAGCCCCTACAGTCTGCAGCATGAGGTCGCGCTGGCTGGTTTCAAAGACGATGTGCGGTTGGAAGCCGGCATGTTTACAAGATTTAACAACTTCATCATGAAGATTGAAATCGTCTTTGTGGAGTACGAAGGATTCTTCGGATAACATATCAAGGGAGATTTCTTTTTCTTTAGCGAGCGGGTTATCGCGTGGTAAGATTACACACAACGGATCGCTGGTGAGGTAGAAAGATTCAAATTCTTTAGGATTTGGTTTGGTACAAATAATACCGATGTCGATAAGACCTTCTTGTACGCTAAGTTCGATTTTCTTGGAACCGTGTTCATATAATTCCAATTCAATCTGCGGATAAGCACGTTTAAATTCGCCCAAGAGCTGCGCAAAAATCGGTGCATCCGTAATCGGTGGTAAACCGATGAGAATAGAGCCTTGTTCCAAACGAAATTCGTTCTCAAAATCTACTTTTAAATGCTCAAACATAAATACAACCCGTTTGGCATGTGTTAAGAAAATAGTGCCGCCGTCAGTTAACTCTACAGATTTGGCATTACGCATGAACAAAACGACGCCCAATTCATCTTCCAAAGCCTTGATGGTACGGCTGATGGCGGACTGGGAAATATGCAGATTGCGAGCTGCCTTACTGAAGCTTTTTTGATCGGCTACTTCTACAAAGTACTTTAAATGATGAAAATCCATAATACACCTCGACTAGTTAAATAATATATGAAAAACTCGAAGCTGCTTTTCAAGAATGCGTTATAGTCATACCTCGAACCAAATGGAGCGGTTGAGGGGGCGAAAAATATCTTATTGAAAAGCATTCGCAATATTGAGAACCTATGAAAAAATATCAACTCAACATCTCATAATTAGCAAGTCCAATACGCCTCTTTCAGTTGCTATATGCACGTTATAATTGTATAATTAAAGCATGAGGCTATATCGAATTGTTATTTTAGGAATGAAATAGGTCCTCCAAATGCAAAAGAGTTTTAATAACTATTATATTATTACATTTTTGCAAGATAGGCAATGCTTTTACGAAAATTACGACAAAGAATGCATTAAATTTAACGTCCTTTGTTGCTTACAATGTAGAAGTAATGCGAATTAGAAGTGATTTGCCAATATGTATGTCAAAAATTTATACGCGGTATAAAATTGAATCCTATAGTGTATTCATTATACTATAGGGTCTTATCGTGCGTTTATGCAGTAATGGACATAGATATGCGCTAGGTGCGGGGGAATTTGTTCCTGAGATAATAAGGGTAAGCAAGTGTAAAACTCATTCTTAATGCTTAAGGAGGCTTTTTTAACATGCGTAAAATGAAAACTATGGACGGCAACCAGGCTGCGGCTCACATTGCATACGGTTTTACTGAAGTAGCAGCGATTTTCCCAATCACTCCATCTTCTCCAATGCCGGAACACGTTGATGACTGGGCAGCTACAGGTCGTAAAAACATTTTCGGCCATACTGTACAGGTTGTAGAAATGCAATCTGAAGCCGGTGCTGCCGCTGCTGTACACGGTTCCTTACAAGCAGGTGCTTTAACAACTACATTTACTTCCTCTCAAGGTTTATTGTTAATGCTCCCTAACTTGTACAAAGTTGCCGGTGAATTATTACCGGGCGTATTCCATGTAGCAGCTCGTGCTCTTGCAGCACACGCATTGGCCATTTTTGGTGACCACCAGGACGTTATGGCGTCTCGTGCAGCAGGTTGTGCAATGCTTTCCGAAGCATCTGTACAGGAAGTTATGGACCTTTCCCCTGTAGCTCACTTGACAGCTATTAAAACTCGCGTACCTTTCATCAACTTCTTCGATGGTTTCCGTACTTCTCATGAAATTCAGAAAATTGAAGTTCTTGACTATGACGAATTAAAACCATTAGTAGATATGGAAGCAGTTGAAGAATTCCGCAAACGCGCTTTGAATCCTGATGCGCCTGTAACTCGCGGTACTGCTGAAAACCCTGATATTTACTTCCAGCATCGCGAAGCTTCCAACCCATTCTACCTTGAAGTTCCTAACGTAGTAGAACACTACATGGCTGAAATCAACAAAATTACCGGCCGTAACTATCAGTTGTTCAACTACCATGGTGCTCCTGATGCTACTGACGTTATCGTAGCTATGGGTTCCAGCTGCCAAGTAGTAGAAGAAACAGTTGACTACTTGAATAAACAAGGCCGCAAAGTTGGTATGGTAACAGTTCATTTGTTCCGTCCATTCGCTACCGATCGTTTCGTAGCTGCTTTGCCTAAGACAGTAGAACGCGTTGCTGTATTAGACCGCACTAAAGAACCTGGTGCTTTGGCTGAACCTTTATTCCTCGACGTACAAGCTGCTTTAGTACAGAACGACATCAATGCTAAAGTATATGGCGGTCGTTACGGTTTGAGCTCCAAAGACGTTATCCCTGCCGACATCGTGTCCGTATTCGATAACATGCTTGCTGACGCTCCTAAACGTTTCTTCACTTTGGGCATCGAAGACGATGTAACCAACTTTTCCTTGAAACGTGCTGAAGGCGTATCTGTTACTGCAGAAGGCTTAACAGGCTGCAAATTCTGGGGCTTCGGTTCTGACGGTACTGTAGGTGCCAACAAATCCGCTATCAAAATCATCGGTGACCACACTGATATGTATGCTCAAGCATACTTCGACTATGACTCCAAAAAATCCGGTGGCGTAACGATGTCTCACCTTCGTTTCGGTAAGACTCCAATCAACAAACCTTACCTCGTAACCGAACCTGAATTCATCGCTTGTCATCGTCAGTCCTATGTTCATGAATATGACCTCCTTCGCGGTATCAAAAAAGGCGGTACATTCCTCTTGAACTGTACTTGGACTCCTGAAGAATTAGAAGAAAAATTACCTGCAAAACTTCGTCGTACCATTGCTGAAAAAGAATTAAATTTCTACATCATCAATGCTGCTGAAATTGCTCGTGAAATCGGCTTAGGCGGCCGTATCAACATGATTTGTCAGTCTGCATTCTTCAAATTGACAAACATCATCCCTGTTGATAAAGCTATTGAATACCTTAAAGATTCCGTAGAAAAAACTTACGGTAAAAAAGGTCAGAACGTTGTTGACATGAACAACGCTGCTATCGACAAAGGCGTTGACGCTCTTGTTAAAATCGACGTTCCTGCATCTTGGAAAGACGCAGTTGACAACGGTGAAAAAGCAGTTAAACCTGGTTGCCAGTCTTGCCCAAGCTATGTAGAAAACATTGCTAAACCAGTAAATGCTCAAGCAGGTTATGATTTACCTGTAAGTACTTTCACCGGTTTCGAAGATGGTACTTTACCTGCCGGTACTGCTGCTTATGAAAAACGTGGTGCTGCTCTCTTCGTTCCACACTGGATCAAAGAAAACTGTATCCAATGTAACCAATGTGCGTTCGTATGTCCGCACGCAACTATCCGTCCTGTATTGGCAACAGCTGAAGAAGTAGCTGCCGGTCCTGACAACTTCGAAGCAATCCCAGCTTTAGGTGCTAAAGATCTTCAATTCCGTATTGCTGTATCTCCACTTGACTGCTTAGGTTGCTCCAACTGTGTAAATATCTGTCCTTCCCCTAAAGGCAAAGCTATTGAAATGCGTCCTATCGACGGCGAAATGGAATTTGCTGAAACTTGGGATTATGCAGTTAAATTACCTGTAAAACCAAACCCAATGAAGAAAGAAACTGTTAAAGGCAGCCAGTTCGAAACTCCACTTCTCGAGTTCTCCGGTGCTTGCGCAGGTTGTGGTGAAACTCCATATGCTCGTTTGATTACTCAATTGTTCGGTGACCGTATGGTTATTGCTAATGCTACCGGTTGTTCCTCCATCTGGGGTGCTTCCATGCCTGCATCTCCATACACTACTAACCAAGCCGGCTTTGGTCCTGCATGGGCTAACTCCTTGTTCGAAGACAACGCTGAATACGGCTATGGTATGTTAATCGGTGCTAACAAAGTTCGCGCTCAGTTGGCTGAAACTGCTCAAGTAATTGCTGAAAATGCAGCTCCAAGCTTGAAAGAAGCTATTGAAAACTGGGTAGAAGCTAAAGACCAGGGCGAAGGTTCCCGTGAACGCGTTGCTGCTTTAGTTAAAGAATTAGAAGCTGCTGAACAGACTCCTGAAGTTAAAGAAATGTTGGCTAAGAAACAATACTTAGTTAAACGTTCCCAGTGGATCTTCGGTGGTGACGGTTGGGCTTACGATATCGGTTTCGGTGGTCTTGACCATGTATTGGCATCCGGCGAAGACATCAACGTATTCGTATTCGATACCGAAGTTTACTCCAATACCGGTGGTCAGTCTTCTAAATCCACTCATACAGCTGCCGTAGCTCAGTTCGCTGCCAGCGGTAAACGTACTAAGAAGAAAGACCTTGGCATGATGGCTATGTCTTATGGTTACGTATATGTAGCACAAGTATCCATGGGTGCTGATAAGAGCCAGTTGATGAAAGCTATTACCGAAGCTGAAGCATATCCAGGTCCATCCTTGATTATCGCTTACGCTCCATGTATTAACCATGGTATTAAAGGCGGTATGGGTAACGCTCAGGAAGAACAACGTCGTGCTGTTGCAGCCGGTTACTGGGATCTCTATCGTTACAACCCAGCTCTTAAAGAAGCAGGCAAAAACCCATTCAGCTTGGATTCCAAAGAACCAACTGAAAACTTCCGTGATTTCTTAATGAACGAAGTTCGTTATGCATCCTTGAAGAAAGCTGCTCCTGAAATGGCTGAAGAATTGTTCGCTAAAACTGAACGTGACGCTATTGAACGTCGTAAGAGCTATGTACGCCTTCAAAAAGGTTTTGACGAAGTACAATAATAAAAATTTAGGTTTTGACTGTTAGCCAAGCAAGCAATTGTGAGGTTACCGTCTAGCGGTAAACAGTAATTCCTGTAATACAAAACCGCAAGGGTTTCTTAGAAGCCCTTGCGGTTTTTGTATGTTTCTTTGTAAAATTTAGGCGTTGTTTACTTCTACAAATATAGTAAAAATGCGGTTTGAAGCTACGAACATAGCTTCAAACCGCATTTATTATATTTCATCATCAGTCACCGCGTTAGTACCGCGCGTACCGGTTCGAATCCGCATAGCATCTTCCACGTCATATACAAAAATCTTACCATCTCCAACTTCACCGGTCTGCAAAGTATCACGGGCCGTATCCATTACCAGATCGACCGGTATATCACATACAACAGTTTCAACTTTAACCATAGGCACTAAATTTACTGTATATTCTTTGCCGCGATAGACTTCGGTATGTCCTTTTTGCAAACCACAGCCAAATACTTGAGACACCGTCATACCTTGAACGCCTATACGATTCAAAGCTTCTTTTAGATCTTCTAATTGTTCTGCGCGGGCTATTATATCTACTTTTTTCATCCGTTTCACGCTACCACATCCTTTGTATGTTAATTAACAGTATTGTACCGTTGGTAAATTCTATTTTTCATGAAAACCATCTTAAACCAGTGAATGGTGATCGGACGTAATAAAACGGCCGCTACTTTTAAATTCAGATTGATTATATGCTTCTTCACCATGTTCACTAATATCAACGCCTAAGGATTCAGCACCGATGCTGACACGCATATCCATAAAGAGACTGACTACTTTAAAAATGACAACAGTACCGATAATAGAAAAGAGAACAGCTACAATGATAGAAACCAATTGAGGCAACAATAAATCGCCGCCATAGAACAAACCGTCGGCACCATCCGGATTGACACTAACCGTAGCAAATAATCCGGTAGCAATAGCGCCCCACATGCCGCCTACACCATGAATACCGAAGGCGTCAAGGGAGTCATCATAGCCGAGCTTATTTTTCAAAATAGCTACCGCCACATAGCAGCAGATAGCGCCGATTAAACCGACGAAAATAGCAGCGACAGGTGTTACAAAACCGGCTGCCGGTGTGATGGCAACAAGTCCTGCTACGCCACCGGATACAGCGCCCAATACAGTCGGTTTGCCGCGATGATATCGTTCGGCCAATACCCAACCGACAACACCGATAGCTGCCGCTATTTGAGTTGTTACCAGAGCATTGGCGGCCAGCGGTCCGGCTCCGAGAGCGGAACCGGCGTTAAAACCAAACCAACCGAACCATAATATGGCACCGCCGAGAACGGTCATTGGCAAATGATGAGGTAACATCGGCATGCGTCCATAACCGCGACGCCGTCCTAATAGTAAGCAAAGGACCAGGCCGGAAACACCGGATAATATATGAATAACAAGACCGCCGGCAAAGTCGAGCGCTCCTAATTGAGCGAGGAAGCCGCCGCCCCATACCCAATGAGCCATAGTATTATACACTAATAAGGACCAAATGACAGAAAATACGACAAAAGGAGCAAAACGCATGCGCCCTGTAATAGAACCACTCATAATGGCCGGTGTAATTACGGCAAACATGCATTGGAAGGCAACAAAAGCCATTTCCGGAATATTCACGCCATCCATAATATTATTTTGCGTTCCGATAAGGCCTATTTTATCAAGATTGCCAATGACACCATCAACATCGCTACCGAAAATTAAGGTGTAGCCTATCAGCATAAATTCCACGGAAACCACACCAATTAAAAAGAAACTTTCCATGATTGTATTAAGTACATTTTTACTGCGTTCCATACCGCCATAAAACAAGGCAAGGCCCGGCGTCATAAAGAACACCAAGGTTGCCGCCACGAGTACCCAGGCCGTATTACCTGTATCGATAGTAACCATAATAAACTCCTTTCATAAACAAAAAGCGCCTAGTCTCAGAATCATCTGAGGACTAGGCGCCGTTACCTAACTATTCTGTTTGTAAGCTTACACGTACATACTATAACATGTCGCTACATATGTCAACATGTTTTATAGACTATAGAAATCGTTTTTTTGAAATTAAGTTACAGCTGTTTTATTTTTGAGTATATAAGCGTCAGCAGAACATGCGGCAAGGCTGTATTATAAGGGGAACGGCTTATATTGCTAATTTGAATGGCACGTCTTATAATATGAGTAACTAACAAGTGAGTGTGTAATACGTTTGTTGGGAGGTAGTTATATGAAAGTTTCAAAGCGAACAAAAACATGGCTGGTAGCAGCCGTTTGTACATTCTGTTTAGGTTACGGTCAAAGTCAGGCGACCATAACCGACACGGTAAATTATTTGCCCCCTACAGTAGTACTCAGTGATGAAGTAACCTATGCAGCTAACGGTCAATTGTGGCCAACCTTGAAGCATGACGGCGTTGCCATGGCTGATAGTGCTGTAAAAGGGGATGATGCTAATGGTCTTAAAGAGATAAATCGCGCCATTGCCATTGTGCAAACCAAGGAAGGCTATGGTCTCTTGGACTCAAAAGGTGAATATGTTGTTCAACCGGCCTATAAAACGGTAAACAGTGCTAACCGTGGCCATGAATTGGTGTTCAGTAATCCAAAAGATAAAACGGCCGTAGGGGTTAAATTGGATGCACCTATGATTAAGCGCCAGGGCTATGCCTCCGATTTGTATTTTCCGTTCAAGGATGAAAGTACTAAACGGTATGGTTTTAAAAATGTAGGCGATCAAATTGTAATCGCACCGAAATATAAAGATGTAGTAGCTTCGTTCAGCGAAGACCGAGCTTTTGTTAAAACGGAAAAAGGTCAGATTGTAGGCATTGACGGCACGGGCAGTGAACTCTTTACGGTGGCGGCCGATTATGTATCGCCGTATAATGATGGATTAGCACAAATAGAACGGCGAGCATCGGGCTTTAATTTATTTGGCGGCTTTGGCGGCCTTGCCATTGGCGGTATTTTCGGCGGCGGTGACAGCGGTCTCGGTATCGGCATCGGCGTCGGTCATGGTCACGGCGGTTATTTGGGCTGGGGCGATTATGACGACGGCTTTTTCGGCTTCGGTGGTGTTGAAGTGGCGCGGGATAAGGTAAAGCGCGGTTATATCGATCGTGATGGCCGTATCGTGGTAGACAGCAAGCTTGACTATGTGTATCCGATGATGCCATTTGGGACTATTATCGAAAACGACAATCAGTTGGCTGTTGTCGATAAAAAAGGTAACTTCCTAATTCCGTTTGGTGATTATACCTTTGAAGGCATAAATCTTTCCGATTCGTATATTGCACTTAAGAATAAGCATACGGAAAAACGAGGCGTACTGAACTATTTGACGAACAAGAATGTATTGCCGTTTATTTACGACGGTATTGATTTTATGAATGACAGCTATATCGTGGCCACGACGGCAGATAACAAGCGGGTGTATAAAATGGAGCCGGCTCGTACAGAAATATTTAGTTTATCCAAGGGTGCTAAACATACCTATTACGGTGCCGAAGGATACGCTTGGGTTACGGGCGATTCACTCTTAGGTGATGGTTTTACAGGGTATAAAATCATCGATAAAACAGGTCAGGTCGTATATGAAGCTAAGGATATCAAAATTCAGAAAGTTTCTAATTTTATCGGCGATTATACAGCCGTAAAAGTAGGCGGTAAATGGGGGATTATGACGATTAACGGTCAGTGGCTCGTTGAACCGACTTACAAAGATATTCAATTTATTGTGCCTACGGGCGAAGCCGTGATGATATTCCGATAAGTTTTGTCCTATAACCCTAAGTTTTGAATCGGTTTATCGATAGTCCATATAACTAAAAAAGGGGCTGTAACGAAATTGAGTTTTTTAACTCACATTTCAGTTACAGCTCCCTTTTCAATTAAAACAAGGATATTTCCAAAATCAACAATTCTGAAAATATCCTTGTTTTTTTGTTTTTTAGCGCACTTAAATAAGCCTTTAGCTTTTGGCTTTTAATTACGCAGTAGAATTAGTTTCGAACAACCGTTGACCTAATCGCTTCTTCTGTATTCGGTTATGCAGCTTCAGTAAATTGTATCCAAAAGCTAATAGTAATAAATCTTTTTCTACGTTAACTTTGCCTCGGTGCCTGAACCTGGTGTATTCAAAATCTTCTTTTGTTATGCCAAAAGCACCTTCCACCTGAATAGAACGGTTTACTCGAAGTTGTAAGCCATAGTCACTATCAAATACAGCCTTGTTTTTGGCTAATAATTCGCGGTAATCAGTAGCAATATATATCGTCTTATTCCCCTTAGGAAGTTTTCCGAACTTAAGTTTTTGGCATTCCTTACGTAAGCCACAATAATTGCAGTTTTCACACCGGTATACTCGGTTTTGCTTAATGAAACCGGTCTTACTTTTGTTTCTGCGTATGTATTGGAATCGTAATGTACGGCCTTTGGCACAAGTAAATGTATCGGTCGCCTCATCATATACCATGTTATCCGCTCGACCAATATCTTTCTTATACTTTTTCGTTTTACTCAATTCATATGTACTTGGTTTAATACAAGTTTTGTAATCATGAGCCCATAACCATGCCAGATTTTCGTTGCTGTCATAACCGGCATCAGCTACCACATATTGAAAGTGTTGTTTGTATTGTCCTTCTAATTGTTGCATAAATGGAATTAAGGTGTTCGTATCTGTAGGATTTGGAAATACGCCAACGCCCATAATATATTCACTATGAACAGCTAGTTGAACATTGTAGGCCGGTTTTAATTGGCCGTTTAACATATGATCTTCTTTTAGTCGCATAAACGTAGCATCATGATCAGTTTTAGAGTAACTGTTGCGAAAGCCTAGAATAGCTAACTTTTCATCATATTCATTTCGCTTGTCACGCAAGGCTAAACAGGATTCAAAAGCTCTTTGCAATGGATGTTTTCGTTTACCGGTACCGTGTACAAACTCAATTTGCTTTTCGCGTATGGATTGCTCCAGCAAAACCAATAGTTCATCTTCAGTCATATCTGAGACGTCTATGTCCAAAAGATTTTGTATTTCATATTGAAGAACTAACAATTTATCCGGTAACTTAGCATAGTGCTTAAGAATTGCCTTTTTCCACACAAAGGTGTATTTATTTGCATAGGCTTCCCATTTAGTTCCGTCGATGAATACTTCAGAAAAATCTAAGCTGTCAAATTCACTTAATGCTTGAATAAATTGAGATAACAAATCTCTAAGTACATCAACAGTTAAGCGTTGAAAGAATCGATGAAATACCATATGAGACGGAGTCGGATAGCCCTGTAAGAGCCACATGTAATGGATATTTTTAGTGCATTGCTCAGCAATTTTGCGAACAGATACAATGCCTTCGGTCATAGCTAACACATAGACTTTAAACAAAAGATGGGGAGGTACTAAAGATTTTCTTCCTTTTGAAGAATATAAATGCTGCAACCTTGTATAGTCCAGTTCCTCCAATACAGCATCCAGTAATCTCACCGGTTCTTTTGGTCCGATCTGAAAGCCATAATCCAATGATAAAACTACTTGGCGAAAGCCAGAAAGTTTAGTATAATTGCCTTGTTGGATATGGTTTCTGTTCATAAATTAATTATACCAACAAAGAAGGCCCTTCGGGGCCTTTTTTCTTATACAAATATAGCAAGAATGCGGCTTGAAGACACTTTCGTATCTTCAAACCGCATTCTTGTTTTTAGGGGTGTATTTCGTTACAGCCCCTTTTGTGTTTTTATGAAAATGTTATAAGATATGCAGGCTTATAGGACAAAAAGTGTGTGTGGCTTTTTTAGTTAATCCCAATAAATTGGAAATTCCGTGGACATATGAAACTCATTCCAGACGATGGCATCGCCCCATTGCGGTAAGATATTATCAGGACGGTTATTCCGCATTATCCTACGGTAAGTAGCAGCAATGGTTTTATCTGTAGGCATACATTTTAATATTTCAGCAACAGGAAGCGGTCTAGGTGAGTGCTCGTAACACCACTAATAGATCGCTTTTAATCGTCTTTCTAAGGATAACCCTCTGTGATCTCGTAACATCCCCCTAAGTTGCGCATTAACGCCTCCTTCCAGTCGATTGTTCGTTGTAGGTACGGTAATATCTACAAACGTCAGGTAGGTAAATAGAGTCTCATCTCTAATTAATCGTAAAAGTCCTGCCTCAGCTTTTAAGAGGCGTTCATGAGTTGCCCTTTGATTCCCATTTTCGTCGACTGTCATTTCACGTAAGAAGTCATCAAACTCTTCTCTCCAAGCTAATAAGCCATCAATCCAAGTATAGGCATCATCTATCGATTGAATCTTAAATAAACGCTTTGTCAGTTCATATAAGGCCTTGCCGGCTATTGTTTTTGGCGCAGAGGTTGTATACCTTCTTACTTGCGCAAAAACATGAAATAAGCAGCGTTGATGGTTACTTGTCGGCCACCTCTTTGCTAAGGCCTTAGCAAATCCAGATCCGCCGTCTGAGATAACAACACGCGGAGGAGCAATACGGTCCATTAATGCCTGCCAAGCTCTAGAGTTCTCATATCTACAAACATACCAGCCTAATACATGGTCCTTACTACAACAAATAAGTACACAGAGCTTACGCGTTAGGTATATGCCGTCAAAGTAAAGCACATCATATACTTCCTCAATCTTTGGTGGGAGGCACCATATGGACCCAAATTTAGACGTTTTACGTCTAAATGTACGCCCTCTTCCAGGCATATGCTGCTGCAATTGTTTACTAAATAACCATTTCAAAAACAGCTTTAGATCATTACTATCAGTGTTAATTTTGTTAGTGAAAGCGACTTTACAGTGCTTACAAAACCATCGCTGAGAACCGGATTTCAATATACCGTGTTTTATACATTTTCGACCACAATCAGGGCAAACTACTTGTTTAATATTAATCATCCTCCTATTTATGTTTTTATTTAGGAAGATATAATACCATTTTAGTCAGTAGTTATGTGGGTTCACGTATGTTTTTACAAACACTTTTTGTCCACCCTTTATCTTTGTCAAAAAAAGATAAAAGTGCTACAAATCCAGTATTTATCTAAGTTTGCAGCACTTTCTACACACACTTTTTGTCCTATAACTCGATATGCATCCGTTGTGCTTCATCGAATTCATCGGTAATTTCTTTAGAAGGTGGATTATCCAAAAGGCTTACCACATAAATGGCGATGAGGGAGAACAAGAAGCCCGGCACGATTTCATAGATACCGAACCACTCGAACTGTTTCCAAATAAGTACAGTCAAGCCACCAACCACGATGCCGGCGACACAACCTTTTAAGGTCATGCGACGCCAGAAGAGGGAGAGCAAAATGGCAGGGCCGAAAGCGGCACCGAAGCCGGCCCACGCATAGGCGACCATGGTTAAAATGTAGCTGTTCGGATCGAGGGCAAGCCACAAGGCAATGGCGGAAATAACAAGTACCGTAATACGGCTGATAAGTACTAATTCCTGATCGCTGGTGCGGTGACCGACGATGTTTTTATACAAGTCCTGTGAAACGGAAGAGGCCGTTACCAATAACTGCCCGGAAGCAGTACTCATGATGGCTGCCAGTACGGCGGACCATACGAGACCGGCCACAAATGGCGGGAAGAGTTCTTCGTTCATTACGAGGAATACTTTTTCCACATCAGCGCCGGCAAGTGGTGTGCTGAGGAATACTTTACTTACAAGACCAACCATTACAGCTGCAATGAGGGAAATAACAACCCATACCATGGCAATATTGGTGGCTTTTTTCAGTTCACGGGCATCGGAGATGGCCATGAAACGAACCAAGATGTGCGGTTGACCAAAATAGCCAAGCCCCCAAGCGACAGATGAGATGATACCGATGACTAAGGTATAGGTGTCGGCTTCAGGCCCCAAAATGGAAAGACCTTGCGGAAATTCTGTAGCGATTAAATGAGCTGTATTAATCGGACCGTTTAACGTGAAGGCTGCGGCGATTGGAATGAGTAAGATGGCAAAGAACATCATGGTGCCCTGAATAAAATCGGTCCAACTTACGGCTAAGAACCCGCCGAGGAAGGTATAGAAGATTACTACGCCCGCCGTAATGAGGAGGGATACGGTATAATCAAGTCCGAAAATCGTCGTAAAGAGTTTGCCCCCCGCAACGAAGCCTGATGAGGTGTAAATCAGGAAGAATATAATGATGAAAATAGCGGACACGATAGGTAAGATTTTAGTCGTATCGCGGAAGCGGTTTTTTAAGTAATCCGGAATGGTTAAACTGTTATTGGCTACTTCCGTATGGTTGCGCAGGCGCTTCGATACGAAGGCCCAGTTCAGCCAGGTACCGCCGGCAAGGCCGATGGCAATCCAGATGGCGGAAATCCCGGTGCTGTAGGCAAAACCGGGTAAGCCCATGAGCATCCAACCGCTCATATCGGAAGCCTCCGCACTCATGGAAGTTATCCAAGGGCCCAGCTTTCGGCCGCCCAGAATATAATCACTCAGATTACGTGACTTGCGATAATAATAAATGCCAATGTACATCATAACACCTAGATAGATGGCAAAGGCGAGAATAATGGAGAATTGATCGTGCATACTTGGATGCACCCCCCTTTCATAATAAATATATTCTTATATTTTAGCATAAAAATACAGTTTCTACTATATTAAATAATTGAGTGGTAGGTGTGTTTTTTGTCAAAAAATGTTAAAATAATATGATGTGATAATTCCCGAAAGAAAGGATGTGAACGGACATGGCACATAAAGCAGCGGAGGCAGCATTAGCCCATTATTTCGGCTATATGTCGTTTCGACCGGCTCAAGAAGTGCCGGTAGCTTCGCTACTGGCCAATAAAGATGTGCTCGCCATCATGCCTACCGGTGCGGGGAAGTCGATTTGTTTTCAGATTCCCGCCATATTAAAACGAGGCTTGACCATTGTTTTTTCACCGTTAATATCCTTGATGCAAGACCAGGTAGACGGCTTGCGCATGCAAAAAATTCCCGCAGCTTATTTGAACAGTACCCAAGATAAGGATGAGTCCGTTAACGTTATGCGGGCCTTGCGCGCGGGCCGGGTTAAAATATTATACTTGGCGCCGGAACGATTGGCTTCGGAATGGTTTATTAACTTTCTCAAGGGACTGCCCATTGATCAGGTCATTATCGATGAAGCCCACTGTGTATCGCAATGGGGGCATGACTTCAGACCTTCTTATCAGCTCATAGCACCGTTCATTGAACAACTGCCGCGGCGGCCGGTAATCGGGGCCTTTACAGCCAGTGCCACGCGCGAAGTAGAAGCGGATATGAAGCGACTCTTGGGTCTAACGAATGCCACGGTGCATGTGACCGGTTTTGACCGACCGAATCTATCCTTTGAAGTAGTGCAACCGCAGAATAAATTGCAATATGTGCTGCAGTTTGTGGCGGACCATGATGCGGCAAACGGTATCATTTACTGCGCCACCCGTAAAGATGTAGAAACGGTGTACGGTGAATTGGCTAAACGAGGTGTGGAAGTCGGTTATTACCATGCAGGCCTCAGTGATGAAATCCGTAAGATGCAGCAGGAACGCTATGCTTACGATAAGGTGCGCGTCATGGTGGCTACCAGTGCGTTCGGCATGGGGATTGATAAGAGTAATGTGCGTTATGTACTGCATTACCAGATGCCCCGCAACATGGAAAGTTACTACCAGGAAGCGGGGCGTGCGGGCCGTGATGGGGCACCGTCAAAATGTGTGCTCCTCTATAGCGGCCGCGATGTGATGATACACAAGTATTTAATTAATGAATCGGTGCACGAACCGGAGCGGCGCCGCATTGAAATGAGCAAATTGCAGCAGATGATTAACTATTGTTTTACGACGGATTGTTTGCGTAAGTATATGCTTAACTACTTTGGTGAAACGGTGAACTGGACGCGCTGCGACAATTGCGGCTCTTGCTTACACAAAGGCGCGCTGCGCGATTTGACAAAGGAAGCAAAAGCGATTTTTAAAGCCGTCATCGATACGGAAGAGCGGTATGGAGCCGCTATGATTACGGACATTGTAGCCGGTAATCGGACGGATCGCATTGTTCGTTACGGCTATGACAGACTGCCCGTGTTCGGCCGCTTGGAAGATATGGATGACCGTGAAATAAAAGGCCTTATCCGTCAATTTACGTCGCTTGGCTATCTCGATTGTGCCACCGGGAAATATCCGATTTTAAGCATTACGCCGGCCGGCGAAGCAGTGCTTGACGGCAGTGCCAAGGTGACCGAAGTACGCCGTCAGCTAGTAAAAGTACGGCCTGACGGCACCGGCAACAGCATGACCATGAAACGGCGGGCCTCGAATAAGCCTAATTTATTTGAAGCCTTACGCCAGCATCGCAAGACGCTGAGCGAACAGCTGAAAGTGCCGCCGTATTTGATTTTTCCCGACACGGTACTCATCGACATGGCGTCCATGAGACCGCAAACATTGGCGGATTTATATAAGATTAAAGGCATCGGCGAGGCGAAACTACAACGCTTCGGGCTGTCCTTTTTAAAAGTAATCAGTACATTCAGTGATTAAAGGAGACTATCATGAGTTCAGCAGATACTCAATACTTAGCGATTGTGGAACGCATTTTGAAGGATGGTTATTATGCCAATAACCGTACCGGCGTTCCTACGTATAAATTGCCGCACCAAATGATGCAATTCGATTTGAGCAAAGAATTCCCTATTTTGACGACTAAATTTGTGGCGTTCAAAACAGCTGTGAAAGAACTCTTGTGGATTTGGCAGAAGCAGAGCAATGATGTGAAAGAACTGCAAGCTATGGGCGTTCACGTATGGGATGAATGGATGCGTGAAGATGGCACTATCGGCAAAGCGTACGGCTATCAGTTGGCCAAATACAAGCAGGTGGATAATTTGCTCCGCATGATTAAGGAAGATCCGCAGAGCCGCCGCATGATTGTAACTTTGTGGAACATTGAAGATTTACCGGATATGGCGTTGCAACCTTGTGCTTATGAAACTTTGTGGGATGTGGAAGGTGACCATTTGAACTGTATGCTCGTACAGCGTAGCGGCGACATGGGCCTCGGCGTGCCGTTTAATATGACCCAATATGCCACCCTCGTCTACATGATTGCTCACGTAAGCGGTTTGAAACCGGGGCAATTTACCCATATTATCAACAACGCTCACATTTATGAAAATCATGTGGAAGCATTGAAGACACAACTCGCTCGCTTAGACGAAGCTAAACCGGCACCGTCTTTATGGATTAATGATAAGGTACAAAACTTTTATGACTTCACGGCTGATGATGTGAAGCTGGAAGGGTATGAGCATTTAGGAAAATTGCCGATGGAGGTGGCCGTATAATGTTAGCGATGATCGTGGCACGGGCGAAGCATAATGTGATTGGCAAAGACAATCAGCTTATTTGGCATTTGCCGAAAGATTTGCAGTATTTTAAAAAACTGACTACCGGTCATGTTATCATCATGGGCCGTAAGACCTTGGAATCGTTGCCGTTTTTACTCCCCAATCGTGAACATTGGGTAGTGACGCGTCAAACTGACTATGTACCGCCTTATGAAGGGGTGCGCGTATTTACATCACCGGAAGCGGCCGCGGCGGAAGCGGCTAAGCTCGATGTAGCCTATTGCATCGGCGGGGCGCAAATGTATGAATCCTTTATGCCTTATGCTGATGTTCTCTATGTTACGGAAATCGAGCATGAGTTTGAAGGGGATGCATATTTTCCGACTATTGATTTGAATGCCTTTGAAGTGGTAGAATCAATTCCCGGTGAAGTGGACGAGAAAAATCCATGGCCATTTAGTTTTGTAACGTATCGTCGAAAGGAGTAGTTCATGTTGGAAAAAATGTCCCAATATATTGCGGCCGAATTAGGAGTTAATCCTTGGCAGGTAAAGGTGGCCGTTGAATTATTGGATGAAGGGAACACGGTTCCTTTTATCGCCCGTTATCGTAAGGAAAAAACGGGGGAATTAAAAGATGAGCAACTTCGTGAAATCGAAGAACGCATTAAATATTTGCGCAATTTGGAACAGCGCCGTGAAGAAATTGTCCGTTCCATTACGGAGCAGGAAAAAATGACGCCTGAATTGGCCACGGCTATCGAAGGGGCTATGAAGCTCCAGGAATTGGAAGATTTATATTTGCCCTATCGCCCTAAGAAGCGTACCCGTGCCTCCATTGCTCGTGAACGTGGGTTAGAGTCGTTGGCACAATTAATGCTGGCTGATACTACCGAGGATACGACGAGCACGATTGAAAGCTTAACGGCTCCGTTCATAACGGAAGAAGTGCCTGACAGCGAGGCAGCCTTGCAAGGCGCTATGGACATTGTGGCGGAAGACGTAAGTGACCGTGCCGATTTTCGTGCGTATTTGCGTGATGCCATCTGGCGCCAAGGCAAAGTTAAAACCGTCATGGTAGGGGATGAAGAAACAGCGGAAACCGACGAAGTGCGTCAAGTGTTCTTGAAATATGCCGACTATGAAGAGCCGATTCATCAGTTGCCATCCCATCGTATTTTGGCTATTAATCGCGGTGAAAAATTAGGCGCTCTTAAAGTAACTTTGACCGCACCTGATGAAAAATATATCGAATACATGGTAAAGGCTATGCCGGAAACGGGCGTAGCGGCTTTAAAAGAATATAAAGCCATAGCGGTGGCCGATGCGTATAAACGCCTTATCTTCCCGGCCATGGAGCGCGAAATTCGCAAGACGTTGACGGAAAATGCCGATGAACAGGCTATTAAGGTATTCGGGACCAACCTTCGCAATCTCTTATTACAGCCACCGTTGGCGGGCCATGTAATTATGGGCCTCGATCCGGGCTATCGCATGGGTTGTAAAATGGCTGTTATTGATGCGCAAGGGAATGTGCTCGACCAAGGCATTTATCATTTGACATCCGGTGAGCGCGGTAAGGAAGCGGCTAAGAAAGATATGGCGGCCTGCATTCGTAAATGGAAAGTTACTTTGTTATCCATCGGTAACGGTACGGCTTCTTATGAAACAGAACAATTTGTTTCCCAATTGATTGAAGAAGAACAATTGGACTGCCACTATATCATTACCAATGAAGCGGGGGCTTCCGTTTATTCTGCTTCTAAATTGGCAATCGAAGAATTACCGGATCTTGATGTATCCATTCGTGGCGCCGTGTCCATTGCTCGTCGTGTACAGGATCCGTTGGCAGAATCTGTTAAAATCGACCCGAAATCCATCGGGGTCGGTCAGTACCAGCATGATGTTAATCAGAAGCAATTGAGTGAAACTTTGGACCAAGTGGTGGAAACGGTAGTAAACCATGTGGGGGTTGAACTCAATACGGCATCGCCGGCCATTTTGGAACATGTGGCAGGGATTTCCGGCGCCGTAGCTAACAACATCGTAACTTATCGTAAAGATAACGGTGTTTTTCACAATCGCAAAGAATTGTTAAAAGTTAAACGCTTGGGACCGGCGGCCTTTACGCAATGTGCCGGGTTCTTACGCATTAAGGACAGCGACAATCCGCTCGATAATACGCCGGTTCATCCGGAATCCTATGAGTTGGCGGAAACAATCATTAAGAATTTGGGTTACAACTTAGCGGACTTAAACGATAAAGTGAAACTGGCTGATTTCCATACGAAGCTGGCCTTGGTTGATGCGGAAACAGTTGCCAAAGAATTGGATGCCGGCGTGCCGACGGTGCGCGACATTTTGGACGCTTTGGCAAAACCGGGCCGCGACCCACGTGAAGATTTGCCGGCGCCAATGACGCGTAAACACATCATGAGCTTGGAAGATGTAAAGGTGGGAACCGTTGTAAAGGGGACGGTGCACAATGTGGTAGATTTCGGCGCCTTCGTTGACTTCGGTTTAAAAGTTAACGGTCTCTTGCATCGCAGCGAATTCTGTCGCCGTGACCAACATCCGTCCGATGTCTTGGCTGTAGGCGATATCATTGAAGCGGAAATTATTTCCGTTGAGCCGAAACGCAATCGTATTGGTCTCTCTATGAAGGGGTTACGTGATAAAGAAAAAGCCGCGGCTGCCGTAGCGGCCGGTGATGATTCACAGCAGAATAATCGCAATCGCGATAATCGTGGTAATCGCCGCGATAATCAAGGCGGTGAAAATCGCAATCGCAATAATCGTCGTGACGGACGCAATCAGGATCGTAATGCGGCTAATAACCGTGATGGTCGTCAAGGAGAGCGCCATAACCGCCGTAATGATGACCGGCGCAATCGCAACGATAATCGAGGCGGGCGCAACAACCAAAATCGTCAAAAACGCCATGAACCGGCGCCGTTTGAAAATAACAATATAACAATCGTATATAGTAAGAAAAAATAGGATAGTTTTTCATAAAGATAACCAAATTGGAAAAAATAGGGATTCTGATTTGGTTATCTTCTTTTGTTTGTGATATAATATTAGAATGCGCCGACGAAAATTAGACGAAAATAAGATTGATTTACATAAGGAGGACTCATATAGTTCATGCTTGAAAAATTTGAAGAATTACAGATTAGCGAGCCCATTTTACGGGCTTTAAATGATATGGGGTTTGAAGAACCTACACCGATTCAGAAGGAAGCAATTCCTGTGGCAATGAGCGGCTTAGACATGATTGGCCAGGCTCAGACCGGTACCGGTAAAACTGCCGCTTTCGGTATTCCTGCATTGGAACAGGTTGATGAAAATCTTCGTGCCGTACAGGTTTTAATTTTATCGCCAACCCGTGAATTGGCTATTCAAGTAGCGGAAGAACTCAACAAAATGGCACAGCACACTCATATCCAGGCCTTGCCTATCTACGGCGGTCAGGATATTCAGCGCCAATTCCGCAGCTTGCGCAAAAATCCTCAAATTATCGTCGCAACCCCGGGTCGTTTAATGGATCACATGGAACGTGGATCCATCAATTTTGATAACGTAAAAGTAATTGTCCTCGATGAAGCGGATGAAATGCTTAACATGGGTTTCATCGATGACATCAATAAAATTTTGGCAGCCGTGCCGGAACAACGTCAGACATTATTGTTCTCCGCCACCATGCCGCCGGCCATCCAGACTTTGGCTGAAAACTATTTAAAAGAACCGCGCCTCATTCGCATGAAACCGACGCAGGTTACTATGGACTTAATCGAACAGTACTACATCGAAGTACAGGATCGTCAGAAGTTCGATTTACTTTGTCGCTTACTCGACATGCAGGCACCTGACCTTGCCATCGTATTCGGTCGTACGAAACGCCGTGTTGACGAAGTAACGGAAGGTTTGAAAAAACGCGGTTACATGGCTGAAGGTATTCATGGTGATTTATCCCAGCAGAAACGTGACAGCGTAATTCGTCAGTTCCGTGAAGGGACTATCGATATCTTGGTAGCTACCGACGTAGCTGCTCGTGGTCTCGATATCAGCGGTGTAACTCATGTATATAACTATGACTTACCGCAAGACCCTGAAAGCTATGTTCACCGTGTAGGCCGTACCGGTCGTGCCGGTAAAGCAGGGATGGCGAACACGTTCGTTATTCCTCGTGAAATGGAACATTTACACGCTATTGAACGTTTGACTAAACGTAAAATTGCTCGTCGTAAAGCCCCGTCTTTAGGCGAAGTATTGGAAGGTCAACAGAAATTAGCCGTTCAGAGCTTAATCAATATGGCTGATGATACGGAAAACCTTAAAGAATATCGTGCCAGTGCGGAAGAATTATTGAATGATTTGGATTCCGTAACGTTGGTAGCGGCCGCTATTAAGTTATTGACTAAAGAACCGGATACGACACCGGTAAATATCACCGAAGAAGCACCTTTACGGGTTCGTAAAAAACGCTCTTTCGGTAAAGACGGCCGTCGTCGTGATGGTCAACGCAGCTCTCGCAGTTCCGACCGTCGCGGTGATCGCCGCAATGGTGAACGCAGTTTCCGTGACCGCAGTGGTCGTGATGATTCCCGTCGTGCCGGCGGCAATCGTTCCAAACGCCGCAATCCGGAAGGCCAAGACCGTCGCGGTGGTCAGGAAGCACATAAGAGCGGTGCCTTTAAACCGTACTTCAAAGACTAATCCTACCATATATAATTAGATTTGATGAGCGGTTATCTTGCCAAAGTATACTAAATTTGCTATAATTACTTAACCAATAATTGTTATTGGTTAGAATTGATATTCTAGTTAAAGCAACTTAGCTACAGGCAACGTGCAGAGTTGCACGAAACACTTTTAAATCCGAGTGGAGAGAGGATTGATTGCTATGGATATTGCACAAAAACTGCGTTCCGAAGGTTACAAAGTAACCCCTCAACGTATTGCGATTTACCAAGTGCTTTATGGTCAAAATGAGCATCCAACGGCGGAAATGATTTATCAGAGTTTACGCCAAGATCATCCTACCATGAGTTTAGCAACCGTATATAAGACGATGGAAATTTTTGAAAAAATCGGTCTTGTAAAAGTTCTTGATATTGGTGATGATTCCAGCCGCTATGACTGGGATACTCATAACCACCCTCATATGCGTTGCAGCGTATGTAATCGCGTTGATGATTTGCACGATATGAATATGGAAGATACCTTAGCTGAAGTCGAAGCATTGAGTCACTACAAAGTGACCGGCCAGCAAATTACGTTTGAAGGTATTTGCCCTGACTGTTTGCGTAAAGGAACCCATTAAACAAAAAGAGCCGCAAGGCTCTTTTTTTGTTGTTAAAATATAGGATGGCTGTCAATGTTTGGCTGTGAACTTAGGATTTAGGCAAGTAATCAGTAATTTGTTATATAATAAAAGTATCGGTGTTAAATTATATACTGTATACTCGCGGCGGAATTTTAGGCCGTTGTACTATAAATTGTAAAATTGTAATTTTAATTATTAAATAGATTTAAAATAAAGGAGCGTTCAATGTTAACTATCGGATGTCATTTATCGATCAGCAAAGGCTATTTACATATGGGTAAAGAGGCTTTAAGCCTTGGGGCCAATACATTTCAGTACTTTACACGCAATCCGCGCGGCGGCAAGGCCCGCACGTTTGACGAAGCGGATATGAAAGCATTGGAAGCTTTTATGGCGGAGCATAACTTCGGCAAAATTTTAGGTCATGCACCGTATACGTTAAATGCTTGTGCTGCGGATCCGTCCCTGCGTCAGTTTGCTAAAAACATGATGCGCGAAGATTTAGAGCGTTTGGAATTTTTGCCGAATCAATTATATAATTTTCATCCCGGCAGCCATGTCAAACAAGGTGTTGATCAGGGCATTGAATATATTGTGGAAGCCCTCAATGAAGTCATGTTTGAAGGCATGCACACTACCGTATTGTTAGAAACTATGGCCGGCAAAGGGACTGAAGTGGGGCGCACCTTTGAAGAAATTGCCCGAATCATTGATGGCGTGAAGTTGAAAGATTATATCGGTGTCTGCATGGATACCTGCCATATTCACGAAGGGGATTATGATATTATCGGCGACTTGGATGGTGTTATGGAATCTTTTGACAAAATCGTCGGTCTCGACCGTTTACATGCCATTCATTTGAATGATTCTAAAAATCCGCGGGGTGCCCATAAAGACCGTCATGAAAAAATCGGTGAAGGTCATATCGGTTTGGAGGCGATTACGAAGGTAATCAATCATCCGGCACTGCGCAATTTACCGTTCTATTTGGAAACACCGAATGAATTGGATGGTTATGCGAAGGAAATTGCCTTGTTGCGCAGCGTTTATAAAGAAGCGTAAGGTATAAGATGTTTAGTTTTTTCAAAATCTCTATAAAAAGGGAGCCTATAGAGAAATTCAGTGTTTAGCGTGTTTTGAAGAGGGATACTATGCGGATATTACACACCGGTGATTGGCATTTAGGCCGAATTTTTTATGCCCGCCATCTTACGAATGACCAGGCCTATGTACTGGAGCACCAATTTTTCAAGCTGCTGAAAGACGCAAAGATAGATGCCGTTGTTATTGCGGGCGATGTATTTGATCGCGCCGTGCCGCCTGTGGAAGCGGTGGAATTATGGGATATGGTGATTACTAAGTTGGCCTTGGATTATAAAATTCCGACGCTGGTTATCGGCGGTAATCATGACAGTGCGGAGCGCCTCGACATGGGCCGTGATTTGTATTCTAGATCACACGTTCATGTGTGGGGGCGGATGGACCGCAGTTTAGAGCCCCTCTATTTGGAAGACGGGTATGGCGAGATTGCCTTTTGTCCTATGCCATTTACGGAACCGCGCACAGTTTTGACCAATTTATTGGAAACGGTTCCGGCGAAGCAGCGTTTGGATGAGTGGCAAAATCTCGCGGTAGCCTATGGCGAAACCTATGCGGCTTGGGCCGATTATTTGCGTAGCCTCGTGCCGCAAGGAATGCGTACGGTCGGCATGGCTCATACTATGGTGGCCGGCAGTATTACCAGTGAATCAGAACGACCTTTGGTAATTGGCGGTACCGCTAATGTGGGGGTCGACGTATTTGCGCCGTTTAATTATACGGCCTTGGGACATATTCACCGGCCGCAACGCATGGGGACCGATAACATTCGCTATAGCGGGTCCCTATTAAAATATTCCTTTGATGAGGCGAATCATAATAAGTCATTTACCATTGTTGATATGGATGCAAAGGGCCACTGCCAAATTGAACAGGTTGGTATCGAAGCGCAACATGATGTAGCCATTGTTAAAGGCAATTTTAATGATATTTTGCAAGATACGGCACTTCATGAAACTTACAAAGATACGTATTTACAAGTTGAACTGGCGGATACGGAACCGGTTATTGACGGCATGGCACGCTTGCGTGACGTTTTTCCATACGCCATGTCCTTGGAGCTTACGGGCCGTATGCAGGCGGAACTGACTGCCGACAATCGCGTAAATTATAAAGAATTATCAGAGCGTGAATTATTTGAAGATTTTGCTTTGGCCGTTCGTAATGAGCCGTTAAGTGACGAGGAGAAGGAATTTATGAACTCTCTTTGGGAACGTTTGATTAAGGAGGACTGACATGAGACCTTTAACTTTAACGATGACGGCGTTTGGTCCTTACGCGGATACGGTTCACTTGGACTTTGCTGATTTGAAAGAAGAAAGTTTATTCCTTATTACGGGGCCGACAGGAGCCGGTAAAACAAGCATTCTAGATGCCATGGTTTATGCTTTGTTCGGCGAATCCAGTGGCGGTTTGCGCAGCGGCACAAGCATGCGCAGTGATTACGCTTCACCGGAAACATTGACGAAAGTTACCTTTACGTTTTCAGTAGGTGATGGTCAATATAAGATTGAACGGTGTCCGAAACAAAAGGTAAAGAAACGACGCGGTGAAGGCTTTCGCGAGCAGGCTGCCGTAGCGTCATTAGCCGTTTTAGAAGATGGCGAATGGCAGGAATTCAGCAGTCGCGCCAATGATATTAAGGAAAAGGTACATGAGATTCTGGGCTTTAGAGCGGAACAGTTTTTGCAAGTCGTATTACTGCCTCAAGGGGAATTTCGTAAACTCCTGGTAGCCCCTACTTCAGAGCGTGAAACGCTGATGCACAGTCTCTTTCGGACTGAAATATATGCCCGTTTGCAGGACATGCTCAAAGAAGAACATGACAAAGTATATGCATCGGCGCGTGAGGTGGTGGACCGTCAACGGTATTTATTGAGTACAGAGGGCGTAAAGACTGAAACAGATTTGCGTGAAAAATTGAGTAGTGCCGAAGCGGAACAAACTAAAGCGGCCGGCATCCTGGCAGAGGCGCAAGCCAATCAGGTAAAAATTTTGGCTGACTATGAATTAGGGGAAAAGCGCCAAACATTAGGCGCCACCATTAATGAAAAACAAGCGGAGCTCGCTGATTTGATGAAACAAGCAGAATCTGTTAATGGATCACGACAAATCATAGAGCGTTTGGAACAAGTGACGCCGATTTTTCAGAAAGAAACGGAACGGGCAAAACTAGAAGCTAAAAAGCAGCAACTTACCGATGATTTAATAGCTGCGCGGACCGATAAAGAGGCACTCCTGAAAACCGGGGAGACGCTAACTGCTACGAAGGCATCCTTGGCAGAGCGTAAACCTATGAGTGAAACCTATCGTTTGGATATTCACAAGGCCGGCGAGATTAAAGCGCATTTTGATGCTATCACCTTACTTCAGACTGAATTAAAACAGCTTGGGGAAGACGTTGAAAATGCGGAAAAGGCGGTAAAGGCGGCGAATGAACTTTTAAAAACTAAGCTGGAAGAAGCGGATACAACCGGTAAGAGTGTGGAAGAACTTCGGAAGGCTTTAGGTAATCAGAGTCAACTCATGAAGGAACGTGAGGCTGTTTTGACGGCTGTTCAACTGGGTGAAAAAGCAACGCAGTTAATAGAAGAGCGGGCAGCGGCCAAAGTACAAGCGGCTAACACGCGTCATGCCTATGAAGAAGCTAAGCAGCAGGAAGAATTAGCTTTCATGGAGCGAGCGCATCAGGAAAATCTGTGCCGGCAATTTGCGGCAGCGGGATTAGCGGTCGCTTTGAAGACCCATGAAGCCTGTCCGGTTTGCGGATCTACGGACCATCCTCACAAAGCGGTTTTGCCTGATGAATACTCGGAAGAAGCCATGATGAACGCGGAAAAAGCGTATAGTAAAGCGTTACAAGAAACATCCGCCCGGGCGGAACGACAGAGCGCGGCTGCCGAGCAATGGACTCGTGCCGATGAGGCGGTCAAAGAAAGTGAAAGGGCTATAGCAGCCTGGTTGGCTGAACATAGTGATATAGATATAAAATCAACGGTTGCTTGTGAGTTTTTGGCAGAAGCGGACAGTGTTAAAACTATTCTGAATCAGCGTAGTCAAGCCTTAGCCGTAAAAGAGAAGAAAGTCACACAATTGAATGATACCCTTGCAGTTTTAAATAATACTATCGAGACCATTCGCATAGAATTGAAAGAGAAAGAAACAAGCTATCAGGATGCGCGCACGAAGCTCGTAGGCAAGCAGGAAGGTTTGGCTCTTCATCAAGAGGCGGTAAAAGCGATAGATAAGGTTTCTTGGGCGAAAGAATTACAAGCTAAAGAGACGTGGCTCGCCACTTTTGAAAAGGAACAGCTTCAATTTGAAGAAGCGGAGCGGGATTATTTACAGGCCAAGAGCTCAAATGAAACGACTATTATAAATTTAGAAAAACAGCAACGGGAAACGATGCACGAGGTTACGGTTAAAGATCAAGAGATTGAAGCGGAACTTCGCCGGTCGAAATTGAGTGACGCTGATTTGTTGGAGCTTCGGCCGATGGTGGCACGCAAGACGGAATTCGTAACAACTGTCAAGAATTATGATGCGGCAGTGGACCGCGTACAAACTTTGCTGACGGCGGCTTCCAATGATTTGGCGTCGTTGGCAGAACCGTCCATGGTTGTAACGAAAGAAATGAAGGACGAAGCATCAGTCATCTATGAAAATGCTGTGCGTAACGAAACGAAGGCAGCGGAGACGGTTCGTCATCTCGAGGAAGTTTTAGCCGAATACAGTAAATTAGTGGCCGATAATGCGGCGATAACCGAACGATTTACGTTTATTAATAATCTCTATGAGCTTGCTAATGGCGGCAATGCCGGGCAAAAAGGGGTAACCTTTGAACGCTATGTATTGGGGGCTATTTTGGAAGAAGTGGTGGTAGCCGCCAATGTGCGGCTACGTCAGATGAGCCGAGGGCGCTATGAATTGCGACGCGCTCAGGCGGACAGTGTCAGTCGCGGCCATCGTGGCCTTGATCTGTCGGTGCTCGATACCTATACGGGTTATGAACGGCCGGCTAATACCTTGTCCGGCGGTGAAACCTTCCTTGCTTCTTTGTCGCTGGCTATGGGTTTAGCCGATATTATTCAAGCCTATGCCGGTGGGATTCACTTGGATACGATTTTCATTGATGAAGGCTTTGGGACTTTGGATCCGGATACGCTCGATATTGCCATGGAAACCTTGGTGGAATTGCAAAAATCGGGTCGCCTGGTTGGTATTATTTCTCATGTGCCTGAATTGAAGGGGCGCATACCGGCCCATTTGGTTGTGGAAGCTACCAATAAGGGCAGTACGGCTCACTTTTTAGTACCGTAGATATACGGGCGAAGAAAATGGGTAGCCCTATGCGTGTTGAAAGTGATACATCATATAGTAGTTTGTCATATTGTTACTTCATCATATAGCAATATATCGAGATTTATGATACTATTAAATAGCAGTATTAAATATTTTGAGCAGTAAACTTTGAAATAGAAAATTAAATAAGTTCGTATGACTTTTTATGTGATGAGAGGAGATTACAAACATGAAATTTACAATGGTACATAATAATTTTAATGTTCGTGATTTAGATAAAAGCATTAAATTTTACGAAGACGCTTTAGGTTTAAAACCGGGTCGTCGCATTGAGCCGGCTGACGGTTCTTTTAAAATCGTATATTTGGAAGACGGCAGCAGTAATCATCAGTTGGAATTGACATGGTTACGTGATTGGGATCGCCCGTATAATTTAGGTGATAACGAATTCCATTTGGCATTCGTTGTTGATGATTATGAAGGGGCTTTCAAAAAACACAAAGAAATGGGTTGTGTTGTGTATGAAAACCCTAACATGGGCATTTACTTCATTGCCGATCCGGATGGTTATTGGTTGGAAGTAATTCCGGCAACTCGTTAATTAGAAGTAATAGTAGTTATTTCGTTAATTTGCGGTATAATGGTTGAAGCGCTAATTTGTGAATCGTTGAATTCGTACTCTATGATGCGGTTTTTGACGAAAATATATTAGCGCCAACTTATTTTTAAAACGCTGTTGCCTAAGAGCGGCAGCTTGTAGTAGTCACTTTGGTGGCAGTCAGTAAAAAGTGTATTATTGATGGGAGATTTGAATGGAACACATGTTTACCCGCTTAGAATGGCTGGTAGGAAAAGAAAAATTAGAAAATTTGGGTACTAAATCGGTAGCCTTGTTTGGTTGCGGCGGTGTAGGCGGTTTTGCCATGGAAGCATTAGTGCGCACCGGTATCGGTCGTTTAGTTTTGATTGACGGCGATAAAGTTACGGTAAGTAATTTGAACCGTCAGCTTATTGCGACGCAGGAAACTATCGGTCGTCGTAAGGTTGAAGTGGCCAAAGAGCGCGCTTTGTCGATTCGACCTGATATGCAGGTAGATACTTACGATATCGTATATACCAAGGAAGCGTATCCTGATTTTATCAAGGACATTAAGGTAGATTTTGTAATCGATGCGATTGACATGGTAACGGCTAAATTGGCGATTATTGAAAACTGTCAGGAATTAGGTATTCCTTGTATTTCGTCAATGGGCACGGGTAATAAGATGCATCCGGGATTACTTCGCATTTCTGATATCAGCAAAACTCACACCTGTCCTTTGGCCAAAGTTATTCGCCGCGAATTGCGCAAACGCGGAATCAAGAAACAGACCGTAGTTTTTTCCACTGAAAAGCCGATGACGCCGACTCGTGATGACGATTCACGCAGTCCCGGCTCTTGCGGTTTCGTACCATCCGTAGCGGGTCTTATGTTGTCGAGTTATGTACTGCGTACATTGTTGGAGGTAGAATAGCATGAAAAAAGCGATTATCCATATGGAAAAAGGCGATATTACGATTGAATTATTTGCAAAAGAAGCACCGGGTACGGTTGCTAATTTTGAAAAATTAATCAAAGAAGGTTTTTATGACGGCCTTACATTTCATCGTGTAATTCCGGGCTTCGTAGCCCAAGGTGGTTGTCCTAACGGCAACGGTACGGGTGGTCCCGGTTACACCATTAAAGATGAATTAATCGGTAATCCGCACAAACATGAACGCGGTGCCTTGTCCATGGCTCACCGCGGTCCGAATACAGGGGGCAGTCAGTTCTTTATCGTGTATGAACCACAACCTCATTTGGATGGTGTTCACACTGTATTTGGTAAAGTAATTGAAGGTATGGATGTAGTAGATGGCATTCAGCAAGGCGACCGTATGGTTAAGGTTGAAGTTGTAGAAGACTAAGCTTAATCGTAGGTCTATGTATAGAAGGTCACTATTACAATAATTTTATATGTTAAATCAAGTTGATGTAATAGAGGATTGAGTAATATATGGAGAGTTTGACACTCAAACATCCTGAATGGTTGCAGGTGAAAAAAGACGGCCGTTTTTCTTACGGTTATAACCAAGAATGGTATCATGATGATTGGCAGCGTTTATCCGGGTGCGGCCCGACGACGGCTACACAGGTAATCAGCTACGTGCAGTTCCGGGACGGTTTGCTCGATAGTACGACCAGTAATGATGGCGAAGCTGCTTTAAAGCGCATGGAAGAATTGTTTCAATATGTGCGTCCCCGCATCGGTGGCGGTTTGTATAAAACACAGTGGTTTCAGGAAGGTCTGAATGACTATTGTGAAAAGAAAGAATTGCCTTACACCGTGAAGATGATGGGGGTTTACCCCTTTGCTGTATGTCGTCAACCGTTGCAGCAGGTAGTAAACTTTATTAAACAGGGGCTCGGCAGTGATTCGCCGGTTGCTTTTTTGAATCGTCATCGCGGTAATGAAAAAGGCTTGTCCACATGGCATTGGGTTCCTATCGTAAAATTGACGGAAAACAATGATGATGTGCGTTGCGTAGTATACGATGAAGAAATTGAACGCATTTTTTCACTGAAAAGATGGTTACAAGATACCATGTTGGGCGGCGGTTTCGCCTATGCCGTACGTAAGCAACAGTAATTGGCTATAGAAAGCTGCAATTATCAAGGGGTGCTTGTGAATATCAAGTCCGGCTATGATTGCCGAGTATGATTGTGGTTACGAAGGCAGCTTGCAATTATTAAGGGGTGGAGTTTTCAAATTTGTATTCACTGATTTGGTAGGATTAGTGCTTGTTAATCGATTAGGAGGTTACCAATGGCAGATTGGATTACAGAAAATCAGTCCGCTCATTTGAAATTGAGCGCAGAAATCGATAAAGTTTTATATTCCGGACAATCGGAATTTCAGAAAATTGAAGTGGTTCACAGCTTAGAATATGGCACTATGTTGTCCTTGGATGGCGTGTTCCAAGCATCGGAGCGGGAAGAGTTTATCTATCATGAAATGATGTCCCATGTTCCTTTGTTCTTGCATCCGAACCCAAAACATGTTTTGATCATCGGCGGCGGTGACGGTGGTGTAGCCAGAGAATGCGTACGCCATGATTGCGTTGAAACCGTAACCATGATTGAAATTGACGGCAAAGTAGTAGAGCTTGCCAAAGAATATTTGCCGACCATTGCCGATGCCATGATTCGCAAAGATCCAAAACTCACAGTAACTATTGGTGACGGCATTGGTTTTATGGCTGAGGCTGAAAATAAATACGACGTAATCATCGTAGATTGCTCCGACCCAATCGGACCGGGGGAAGGTTTATTTACCGATGAATTCTATGCCAATACGTATAAGGCTTTAAAAGAAGATGGTCTTTTTGTGCAACAAACTGAATCACCTATGATGCATCAGCCGCTGGTTGAAAAAGTATTCGGCTATGTTTCGAATCACTTCCCGATTGCCCGTCTTTATACGGCGTTTATTCCAATCTATCCAACCGGGATGCATTGCTTCACTATGGGTTCGAAGAAATATGACCCATTAACATGGGAAGCTAATCGTGAACAGACGTTTACAACTAAATACTATAATGAGGGGATACAAAAGGCGGCATTTGCATTGCCTAATTTTGTAAAAGATTATTTAATCAAAAAATAACTAGTTAATTAAAAATAATAGTTGACAGTATCCCTCGGAGAATGATACAATATCATTCGTTACGGGGGATACTTTCCTCTGTATGTTCCACAGTGGTGGGTATGGTGAAGCGGTTAACACGGCGGATTGTGGCTCCGTTACGCGTGGGTTCGATCCCCACTACTCACCCCACTTAGGGGCGTCGCCAAGTGGTAAGGCAATGGACTTTGACTCCATTATGCGCTGGTTCGATCCCAGCCGCCCCTGCCATTGCATGACTCATTAGCTCAGTTGGTAGAGCACCTGACTTTTAATCAGGGTGTCCCGCGTTCGAGTCGCGGATGAGTCACCATTTAAAAGCATCGTCATTGCGACGATGCTTTTTCTCTATCTTTAACAGCTTGTTACAACAGCTAATGAAACTATTAACAGTTATCTTGGGGATGCCTGAGTGACGAACACTGTAATTAAACTGTAAAGCCTTATTTTATGCGGCTTTTCGGCTAGTGGTGTAAAAATAGTAAAAAAGTTGTAAAAAAGTGGTTGACATAATCCTCTATCACTGATAGAATGATTAAGTCGTCAGGCGATGAAAGTTAAAAAACCTGACACGCAGATCTTTGAAAACTGAACAATATAAGGTAATCATTTTTAATGAAATGAACATAGCCAGAGTGCGGGTTTCGACAACGTTGAAACCAACCAAATAAATTCTAGTCACTAACTTTGGTTAGAGACAACAACAAAAACGAGCTAGCAAATAGCTCCAAGATATCTTGGAGAGTTTGATCCTGGCTCAGGACGAACGCTGGCGGCGTGCTTAACACATGCAAGTCGAACGGAGAGAGATGGAAGCTTGCTTCTATCGATCTTAGTGGCGAACGGGTGAGTAACGCGTAACCAACCTGCCCTTCAGAGGGGGATAACAACGGGAAACCGTTGCTAATACCGCGTGCGAATGAACTTCGGCATCGAAGCTCATTGAAAGGTGGCCTCTATTTATAAGCTATCGCTGAAGGAGGGGGTTGCGTCTGATTAGCTAGTTGGAGGGGTAACGGCCCACCAAGGCAATGATCAGTAGCCGGTCTGAGAGGATGAACGGCCACATTGGGACTGAGACACGGCCCAAACTCCTACGGGAGGCAGCAGTGGGGAATCTTCCGCAATGGACGAAAGTCTGACGGAGCAACGCCGCGTGAGTG
>NZ_NAND01000001.1:1842500-2205000 GCF_008679445.1 Veillonella sp. LMAG:90 | reverse complement strand
TACCTATCCGACCAGGCCTTGGCCTTGGGAAAAGTAGGGCAAACGATTTGAAGGAGCAAAGCGACGCACAAATCGTATTGCATCACTTTCTTTCGAGCTGAGCGAAGCGATGGCGAGAATGATAGTGTAGTCGCAAATGATAACGGACTCTGAGAGATTCCAGCCAACATTGTAGAGGTGTGCAGGCAGTAAAAGGTACAATAGCGGCGTGGGATACGCAGGGCTCATGTTTTAAAGGAGCGTAGCGACGCATAAAACATAGAGCATCGCGTAGTTCGGGGCGTTAAGTAGTGAGCCCTATTTGAAGGAGCGAAGCGACGCACAAATAGGTGCGAATCTCTTAGTTCAGACCGTAAGATTCTTCGAAGAAAAATCCACAGGCCCGAACACATAGGTAGTCGCTGATTGAGCCGGTACGTACACTGCGTTACTAGCTTCCTCTACCGCAGCGAGCGCAGCAATGCGGTATGCCACTAAATCAATAGAGCATTAAGCCACTAGCCCCCTAGCATCAAATGATAGTATTCCTACTACCGCAGCGAGCTAAGCAATGCGGTCACGCCCTAAATCAATAGCGCTTTTTCCCTCTAGCCCTCTTGGTCACTAATTAAGACCACCAAGCGAAGCAATGCTGTATGCCTCTAAGTCAGTATTACTATTAATAGTCACTATACTCTGCACTATAAATAGAATAATATTTCCTACACACCTTCTCCGGTGTGTTTTTTATTAACCATTGCTATTTTATACACTATTAATCAACAAATAGAACGCTAAACTTTACCAATGTACAATACGAAAGAAGGATAATGAGCTAACAATGAAGAATAATATAAATTGTGAGTTAATACATTATCCGATTTTTTAATAATATGGAGATTT
This sequence comes from Veillonella sp. LMAG:90, assembly GCF_008679445.1. Taxonomy (NCBI): domain Bacteria; kingdom Bacillati; phylum Bacillota; class Negativicutes; order Veillonellales; family Veillonellaceae; genus Veillonella; species Veillonella sp. LMAG:90. The sequence goes on along the minus strand of NZ_NAND01000001.1, from coordinate 2,204,118 downwards.
ATTTGATAAATGTATCACTATTGCATCACATCGTATAAAATAAATAAAACTGTATAAATCAAGACTATTCCTACTTAATTGATTTTATAATAAGTTGAATATTATAATTTTTGACATTAAAATTTCACAAACTGAATAGTATCGTTGAATCACTTAAATTTTGATGCTATTATAAAGTTAAGATGAAATATAATAGAATTCAAATTAATATGGAGAATATGGTATTTAGTTGTTTTATGGTATTAAGCATTAATAATTAATGCCGGATATAGTTTTAACAAAATAATAGGAGGATGATATAGCAGTACAGTAAGATTACTTATTTATTTCGTTGTGAGGGATAAAGGGGAACGATTATGAATAGGATTTACAAGGTTATATGGAGTAAAGTAAGCAATCAGTATGTTGTAGTATCTGAATTGGCACGCAAATGTACAAAGAATTCCAGTAGTTCTGTAGGGGCAGTTCGTAAGGTTGGAGTGTTGCTAGCCACTTTGGCACTAACTGCTGGTATAAGTGGAATGAGTGTAGATGCAGCTACTAACGGAGCATGGACGACAGCTACTGATGGCAAAGGGAATTTTACGGCCCATATTGATACTGCAAACACAATGGGGCAGTATGCTGAAAATAATAAAGTACTCGGTGATGAAAATACGGTAAATACTAGAAATAATAAGGTTACCGGTGATACGAATACATTGGGATCTTCAAGTGGCTATGATTATGTTATCGGGGATGGTAATGCCATTTCTGTAACAAAGTACTCATGGATTATTGGCAATAATAATCAAATATATACAAAACCCAATGGCTTTTATAGAGAATATAAAGATACACTTATTTTTGGAAATAATAATACTTCTACGGAGCACATTGGCAGATCTATTTTTATTGGGAGTAACAATAACGTAACCCAAGGAATTAATGATTCTATTGCTATCGGTAATGGTATGAAATTCGGGAGAAATACAGATGGGTCTGTAATTATAGGCCATGAAATTAAGAATGGTGCACTCCCTCGAGATGGAGAAACAATCGCAAGAGGCCCTGGAAGTAATAATTCGGTTGTTATCGGTTCTAAAAATACGAATGAATCACCGGGAAGTATTATTCTTGGGTACAATTCAAAAATAGGGAATGATGTCTACTCTGCTGGAGTTGATATTGTAATAGGTAATCAAGTTTCTATAGGTGATAATGCAGATCACTCGATTGCTATAGGTTCAGATGGCACTAGAGTTGATGACGAAACTGACTGGACTACTATTATGGGCCATAAGGTGACGATTGGTATTCAATCTGACTAATCTCTTGCAATTGGAGGCACCGGTACTAGTATTGGGTCTGATGCTCCTCACAGTACTGCGGTAGGTTCTATTGCAAAAGTTATTGATGGCACTTGGTATGGTACTGCAGTAGGATATGAATCATCTGTATCGGGACGCTCTAGTATTGCTCTCGGTAATGAGGCAACAATTGGTATCGATAAAGAAAATTTTAGTCGCTATGCAGTTGCTCTTGGCTTTCAATCTAAGGTCGGCGGAAGTGCTGAAAATGGTATAGCAATTGGTAATGGCGCAAATGTTAAAGATGGTGCACAAAGTGGTCTTGCTGTTGGTGTTGGTGCTAAAGCCAATTCTACAAGCTCAATCGCAATTGGATCTGGGGCTAATGCTACCGGGTCAGATAACTTTGCTTTTGGTACCGGGGCGGCAGTAACTACAAAACCTGGTAATATTAGCTGGTCAGTTGCAATGGGTTATCATACTAAAGTTAACACCGGATATAGTGTGGCAATCGGTAGCCAAGCCGAAATTGCCGAACGCTCTGATCGTTCATCATTAGTTGGTTATAAAACGAAGAGCAGTAGTTATTATGGTACCTTAATAGGGGCGGAATCAACCATTGGTACTAGCGCAGATTACTCCTTTATCGGTGGGTATAAATCAGTTGTTCCGGACAATGTAAAATGGGCTACCATTGTTGGCTCTGAATCTAAGGTTAGTAGCTCCGGTGGCACGGCAATTGGCAGAAGTTCAGCTGTTGAAGCTGATACAAAATACAGTACGGCTTTAGGTTACAGCAGCAAAGTAAAAACAACTGATATCTTTACGTCGGCAAATTTAAAAACTTTTCAAACTGATTTAGGTGATTTCTACAATAAAAAATGGAATATCTCCGATCAGGACGGTTCTTATGGTATTCTCTCTGTTGGTGACTCTTCTAATAAACGCCGTATCATCAACGTAGCCAAAGGTCGTATTTCTGCTACTTCCTACGACGCCATCAACGGTCAACAAATCTATCACTTAACCAATGATTTAACCGATCAAATTGCGGCCGCCGGTGGTAGTGTGCTAGCAGGGACAAATATTGCTTCAGTAGAGCCCGGTACTGATGCTGACGGTAAAAAACAATATACCGTTAATGCTAAAGGTGCCAGTGTAAGTGTGGATGATAACTTCGTTTTAACACCGACAGAAGATGCTACAACAAATGTAACGGACTATAACATTAAGTTGAACGATGTCGTTACTATCGGTGCCGGCAACCCTATTAAAATCGACGGCACTAAAGGTTATATTACGGGCTTAACAAATAAAACACTTGAAGTAGAAGATTTTGCCAAAGTAGGCCGTGCCGCAACGGAAGAACAATTAAGTGCCGCTATGTCTGATATAGACCAAAAATCCTATAAAGGTTGGACTGTATCTGCTAACGGTGCGGATGGTGTTGCCGTAGCCAGCAAAGGTAAAGTAGACTTCTCCGGTGTTAAAGACACTACCGGTCATCAGAATATCGTCGTAGCTCAGAAAGATACTAATTTAACTTTTGACCTTAATACTTCAATTAATGTTGGTACCGGTGACAATAAGGTAACTATCGATGGAGATAATGCTTCAGTACAAGTAGGCACCGGAGACAACAAAGTAGCAATTGATGGCACAAGTGCTATTGTAAATGTAGGTAAAAATGTATCAATCGATGGCCAAGCAGGCAAAGCCGATATAGGCCGTGTAAATGTCGATGGTTCTACCGGCGAAGTTAAGGGTTTAACCAATGTAAAACTTGATGGTAAAGACTTTGCAACCGTAGGTCGTGCTGCTACGGAAGAACAATTAAATGCAGCCATTACAGATATTAAAAACAGTGCCTATACGGGCTGGAACATAACCGCCAATGAAGAAAACAAAACAACAGTAGGTAAAGATACTACCATAGACTTTGGCGGCTACATAAATGCGGAAGGCAACCAGAACGTATTTGTACGTAAAGACAATGCAAAATTAAAATTCGGTCTTAACAATAAGATTACTATCGGCGAAGGTAATACAAAAGCCGTCATTAACGGTGAAGCCGGTACATTCAACTTAGGCACTGAAGAAGGTAAAGCCGTATCCCTTAACGGCACTACCGGTATGGGTGAAGTCGGGGTTATTGCTTTAAACGGTGCTGACGGTGAAGTAACAGGCTTAACGAATACTACCTTAACGGCCGAAGATTTTGCAACCGTAGGTCGTGCCGCTACTGAAGAACAACTTCAAGGCGTGAATGAACAAGTTATCAATAACAGCAACGCTATCGTTAACCTCGGCGGCAAAGTAAACGAATTAGACAACCGTATCGACAAAGTAGGTGCCGGTGCCGCCGCTTTGGCAGCGTTACACCCATTAGACTTCGATCCGGATGATAAATGGGACGTTACTGCCGGTTACGGTCACTATCGTGGTGAAAACTCCGTAGCCTTAGGTGCTTTCTATCGTCCTAACGAAGACACTATGTTCAGCGTAGGCGGTACGATAGGTAACGGTAACAGCATGGTAAATGCGGGGATTTCCCTTAAAGTCGGTCAAGGCAACAATGTGTCTACCTCCAAGGTAGCCATGGCCAAAGAAATTAAAGACTTACGCCGAGAATTGGAAGCTCTGAAATCAGCGATGCTCGACTCCAATGCAGGTCGTAAGATTGATACATCCAAACTGCAACTCTTCCCGGATGTACCGCAGAATCATTGGGCCTATGAATACGTTGCCGTACTCGCCGGTAACGGCATGATTAAGGGCAATGCGGATGGCAACTTTGCCGGCGATCGTCCGTTGACCCGTTATGAATTTGCTCAAATGCTATACGATGCCATGCTCAACGGTGCTACTTTGTCGGATAAGATTCTTACCGAATTTGCCCCTGAATTGGAACGCTTCACAGTAGATGCCGTTCATACGGACAAAGATGGTAATCCGACGGTAGAACGTGTTCGTGTAAAAAAATAATCAAATCGTGAAAAAATTTAGGCTTATAGGACAAAAAGTGTGTGTGGCTTTTTTAAATTAATCCCAATAAATTGGAAATTCCGTGGACATATGGAACTCATTCCAGACAATGGCATCGCCCCATTGGGGTAAGATATTATCAGGACGGTTATTCCGCATTATCCTACGGTAAGTAGCAGCGATTGTTTTATCTGTAGGCATACATTTTAATATTTCAGCAACAGGAAGCGGTCTAGGTGAGTGCTCGTAACACCACCAATAGACCGCTTTTAATCGTCTTTCTAAGGATAATCCTCTGTGGTCTCGTAACATCCCCCTAAGTTGCGCATTAACGCCTCCTTCCAGTCGATTGTTCGTTGTAGGTACGGTAATATCTACAAACGTCAGGTAGGTAAATAGAGTCTCATCTCTAATTAATCGTAAAAGTCCTGCCTCAGCTTTTAAGAGGCGTTCATGAGTAGCCCTTTTATTCCCATTTTCGTCAACTGTCATTTCACGTAAGAAGTCATCAAACTCTTCTCTCCAAGCTAATAATCCATCAATCCAAGTATAGGCATCATCTATCGATTGAATCTTAAATAAACGCTTTGCCAGTTCATATAAGGCCTTGCCGGCTACTGTTTTTGGTGCAGAAGTTGTATACCTTCTTACTTGTGCAAAAACATGAAATAAGCAGCGTTGATGGTTACTTGTCGGCCACCTCTTTGCTAAGGCCTTAGCAAATCCAGATCCGCCGTCTGAGATAACAACACGCGGAGGAGCAATACGGTCCATTAATGCCTGCCAAGCTCTAGAGTTCTCATATCTACAAACATACCAGCCTAACACATGGTCCTTACTACAACAAATAAGTACACAGAGCTTACGCGTTAGGTATATGCCGTCAAAGTAAAGCACATCATATACTTCCTCAATCTTTGGTGGAAGGCACCATATGGACCAAAATTTAGCGGTTTTACGTCTAAATGTACGTCCTCCTCCAGGCATATCCTGCTGCAACTGTTTACTAAATAACCACTTCAAAAACAACTTTAGATCATGACTATCGGTGTTAATTTTGTTAGTGAAAGCGACTTTACAGTGCTTACAAAACCATCGCTGAGAACCGGATTTCAATATACCGTGTTTTATACATTTTCGACCACAATCAGGGCAAACTACTTGTTTAATTTTAATCATCCTCCTATTTATGTTTTTATTTAGGAAGATATAATACCATTTTAGTCAGTAGTTATGTGGGTTCAAGCATGTTTTTACACACACTTTTTGTCCACCCTTTATCTTTGTCAAAAAAAGATAAAAGTGCTATAAACCCAGTATCTATCTAGGTTTACAGCACTTTTTACACACATTTTTTGTCCTATAACTCAAAATTTAATACATTTTGCCGAACAACCGGCAAATAGCTAAAAAAATAGCCTGCATCTGGGGTGATGTACACCTCGGATGTAGGCTTTTTTGCATTTTCATTGACAATAGTTCATCTGAGAATTACAAAAACTCAATTTTTACATAAACTTTACAAATGAAAAGTGTAATGTTGTTAACCACGATTGCCAATTCGTGTTATACTAAGAGTAAAGGCTTTGTAAATTATCAAGATAGTGTAAAATGTATTTGTGTGGAGGAGTCGAACATGTCCTTACAAGAAGTCTCAGAACGACCTTTGGTACTCGGCGTTTTGACCGTATCGGATACCCGTACACCGGAAACCGATAAGGGCGGCGACACGGTTGTTCAACTAATCGAGGAAGGAGGCCATATTGTAAAAGTCAGGACGATTGTACCTGATGATTTTACAAGAATTTCCGAAGTATTGCAACGTTGGATTGCAATCGAAAGTCTGGATGCTGTTATTTTAACAGGCGGTACAGGCATAGCCAAGCGTGATGTATCGATTGAAGCAGTGGAGTCACTGTGCACTAAAATAATCCCGGGATTTGGCGAATTATTCAGATATTTAAGCTTCACCGAAGATATCGGTACGAGAGCCATTGCGTCGCGAGCAACGGCCGGTGTAAGTTCCGATGTATTGCTTATTTCATTGCCCGGATCGGTTGGCGCCGTTACACTCGGCATGACCAAATTAGTATTGCCTGAAATTCGTCACTTAGTTTTTGAAATCAATAAATAGCAAGTACCACAATCATATGTTATGGAGGATATTATGGCTTTTCATTTAAAAGGCAAGGAAGAAAAATTTTTCAACATTTTAAATAATCATGTTTCACTATGCCATGACGCATCCGTTGTTATGGAGCAGGCATTTAAAAATGAATTACCTAAAGAAGAAGCACTCCGCGTAATCGACCAGAAAGAAAAAGAAGCCGATCAATTGGTAAACCAAACGATTGAACAGTTGCGGTCCACCTTTATTACCCCAATGGATCGTGAAGACATTCAACAACTCATTGAACAGTTGGATATTACTTTGGATAGTATGAAAGACATTATGGATAAAATGTGTATGTATAACGTAGGTCAACCTACCAAAGGTGCTATCCGTTTAATTGAAATTGTGCAGAAATGCTTAAAACATATTACAAAATCCATTTCTTATATGAATAGCCTTAAGAAGAATCATGTTCGTGTAGAAGGCCGCGTGCTTGAAGTACTTCGTCTGGAAGAAGAAGCTGACGCCGTATATCATGAAGAAATGGCCATTTTATTCCGCGATTGTAAAGATCCGATTGAAATCATCAAATGGAAGGAAATCCTTAGCTCCATGGAAGAAGTCATTGACGGTTGCGAGGATTTGGTCGGTACATTCCGCCGGGTTGTGTTGAAGTATGCTTGATCATTGGTTTGTATGGCTGGTGGTACTCTTAGCATTGGCTTTTGATTATATTAACGGGTTCCATGATACGGCCAACGCCATTGCTACATCCGTATCGACGCGAGCCATTTCACCTAAAAAAGCGGTTATGATGACGGCGGTCCTCAATTTCGTGGGGGCCCTCGTAAGTACCGGTGTAGCTAAGACCATCGGCGGTGATTTAGTTATGTCCGCCAATTTAATTAATGCGGAAGTTATCAGTGCGGCCCTCTTGGGAGCTATCATTTGGAACTTGGTCACCTGGTGGTACGGAATTCCGAGTTCTTCGTCACACGCCCTTATCGGCGGTGTTATCGGGGCGGTTATGGTAGCTGTCGGTCATGAAGCCCTTAACTTTAACGGCATCGGTAAAATTTTCTTATCACTCGTGTTATCGCCGATTATTGCCATGATTTTAGGTTATATTATCATGCACATCTTATTGTTCCTGTTCGGTAGTTTCTCGCCGATTGCTTTGAATGACAGATTCCGCAATATGCAGTTATTATCCGCGACCTTAATGGCGTTTTCCCACGGTTCCAACGATGCGCAGAAGGCAATGGGGATTATTACCTTAACCTTACTCAGCGGCGGTTATATCGATACTTTAGATGTACCGACTTGGGTAAAAGTAGCCTGTGCGTCCGCTATGGCCTTAGGTACGGCAGCCGGCGGTTGGCGTATTATCAGCACCATGGGTACTAAGATTTTTAAACTAGAAAGCATCAACGGCTTTGCGGCCGATTTGAACTCTGCCATTACGATTTTTACCGCTACTTTCTTACACTTACCGGTATCGACCACACACGTTGTGAGCGGCTCGATTATGGGGGTAGGGACGGCTAAACGTGTTAAGGCCGTAAACTGGGGTGTAGCGCGCTCCATGGTATTAGCTTGGTTTGTGACCATTCCGTTAAGTGCCATTATGTCAGGCATAGCCTATTTAGCAATCGATATGATTCGCGAAATTTTATAAAAATTCGCTGAATATCTTGTAAAATTGAATAGATGTGTTATTGCAATTACACACTGTATTGTCTATAATGTAAGTAATAGAAAAAATGCTCGAGATTTGAGCATTTTTTTGTGAACTCAATGTATACTAAGATTGTATTGTTCAATCTTACAAAAGGGAAAGCGAATTATTGGGATAATGATTCGAATTAGGATTTAGGGGGTCACAATGAAACTTAACCAAGCAACAGATTATGCATTCCGTATGGTTTTGCATATGTCGCTCCTGCCGAATGGGACTAAAATTACCGGCGGGGAGCTCGCCAAAGCGCAGAAAATTCCGGATCGATTTCTTCTCAAAATTATGAGAAATTTAATATCAGGCAATATTATGCAATCGTTCCGCGGTGTAGATGGCGGTTTTGCCTTAGCACGTAAACCTAAAGAAATCACTTTATTAGATGTTATAGAAGCTGTAGAAGGGGCAACCTATTTGCAGCGGTGTTTGTATGATAGTGAAACTTGTTCCCGTGGTTGTCACGGTAATTGTTCGGTACAAGAGCAATTTTGTCAAATTCAAAGCCATTTAGTTAAGGAACTACAAGCTGTGGATTTTGAAACCTTGGCGAAACGTGAGCGAGAAATACATTTACAGAGAGTTTGTCCATCGAAGGCGCAAGCGCGCGATTTATAAGTGAGGAGGTTTTACGTATGATGGAAGCATTACTGTTAGCTCGATGGCAATTTGCCTTGACATCGATCTATCACTGGCTGTTCGTTCCTGTTACACTAGGGATGACAGTAGTCGTTGCATGTTTAGAAATTACTTATGTATCGACAAACAATGAAGTGTACAAAAAAATGGCAAAGTTCTGGGGGAAATTATTTTTAATCAATTTTGCCATGGGTGTTGTAACCGGTATCGTGCAGGAGTTCCACTTCGGTATGAACTGGGCTGAATATTCCCGTTTCATGGGTGATATCTTCGGCGCACCTCTTGCCTTGGAAGCTTTAACAGCTTTCTTCCTTGAATCCACTTTTATGGGGGCTTGGATTTTTGGCTGGGACAAATTGTCCGCTAAAGCTCATGCGGTTGTAGCCGTATTGGTAGCTATCGGTACCAACTTATCCGCTTTCTGGATTTTGGTGGCCAGCTCCTTTATGCAGCATCCGGTTGGTTATGTGATTCGTAATGGCCGTGCAGAAATGCAGGACTTCGGCGTTATTTTGAGCAACGGTTATGTACCGGGCCAATTCAGCCATATTTTCTTTGCCGGTCTTATGACTGCAGGCGTTATCATCGCATCTATCAGTGCTTGGCACATTCTCCGCAATAATGCGGTAGATTTCTACAAACGCTCTATTAAATGGGGCTTAGTTTTCACAATTATCGGTGGTGTTTTGGTTGCCGGTGCCGGTCACTTACATGGCCAGTATGTAACTAAAGTACAACCTATGAAAATTGCATCCGTTGAAGGTCTTTGGGACACAACTAAAGGTGCATCTTTCAGTTTAGTTGCTTCGATTGATGAAAAAAATCAGGTAACTAACAGTGCTATCGAAATTCCTGGTTTACTCAGCTTCATCGCTACTGATGACTTCAACGGTGAAATGAAAGGTATGAAAGACCTTCAGAATGCTGATGTACAAAAATATGGTCCTGGGGACTATATCCCACATGTAACGTCCATGTACTGGACATTCCGTGCTATGATTTTCTCCGGCTCTTTGGTATTGTTGGTAGCTATCATTGCTTTCGCAATGAACCGTGCCGGCAAATTGGAACAATCACGCGGTATGTTACAACTCGTATTCTGGATGTTACCATTCCCTTACATTGCTAACGCAACCGGTTGGTATGTTGCTGAAATGGGTCGTCAGCCATGGCTTGTTTACGGCTTACAGAAAACAGCTGACGGTGTATCCAGCACTGTAACGGCTGCTGAAGTTTGGACTACCATTATTGGTTTCTCCGCTGTTTACATTTTGGCAGCGATTGCAGCACTTTATTTAGCGGTTAAACACATTAAAAAAGGTCCTGAAGGCAATCCGTCTCATGATATCGAAGGAGAGGAGGCAGCATTATGGAAGTAATTTTACAGAACTTAGACGTAGTGTGGTTCATCCTCGTTTGCGTATTATTCGCCGGGTTCTTCACACTTGAAGGCTTTGACTATGGTGTAGGCATTTTGCTTCCATTCTTAGGTAAAACTGATGTGGAACGTCGTCAAATGATCAATACCGTTGGTCCTGTATGGGACGGCAACCAGGTATGGATGATTACGGCCGGTGGTGCAACATTTGCATCCTTCCCACATGTTTATGCTACTTTGTTCAGTGGTTTTTACTTGGCTTTATTCTTGATGTTAGCTGCTTTAATTGCTCGCGGCGTAGCATTCGAATTCCGTAGTAAAGACAAATCCATTGCATGGCGTAAAACTTTCGATTATTGCATTTTCTTCGGTTCTTTAATTCCGGCTCTTCTTTGGGGCGTTACTGTTGGTAACTTGATTCAAGGTACTCCGATTGATGCTCAGATGAACTTCGTAGGCGGCTTCTTCGATTTACTTAGCCCTTACACAATCCTTTGTGGTTTGGCATTCATCTTGGTATTCGTTTATCATGGTGCTTTGTATACGGCTATTAAAACAACCGGTCCTATCTCTGAACGTGCACGTGCTACCGCTTTGGTAGAAGGCGTGATTACTGCAGTAGGCGCTCTCGTATTAGTAGGGGCTACTTACTACTTCACTGATTTGTTCAACAGCATGATTGCAACAGTTGCGTTTGCTCTTTGCATCGTATTCTTCTTGATTTCTTGGGGCTTCACCCGCGTACGTCGTCCGGGCGTTGGCTTCACTTTCAGCTGCTTGAGCATTATTTCGGTAACAGCCGCTTACTTTGCAGGTTTGTTCCCACGTATCATGGTTTCCAGCTTAAATCCGGCTTGGAGCTTAACGATTAAAAATGCTTCGTCTTCCGAATATACGTTGACGTTGATGACGATTGTAGCACTTATCTTTGTGCCAATCGTATTAATCTACCAAGGTTGGACTTACTGGACATTCCGTCATCGTGTAAGCCCTGACGATTTACACTATTAATTAAATACTGACTCATTAGAGCCTTCGATTGGATTATAATGAGATTTTGAAAAGCGTGCCGCAAGGTGCGCTTTTCTTTTTGTATGGCGGTGCTTTTCCTTTAATATTCAGCCGTAGCTCTTTATATATTTATTCGTATTCGATATATCAAAAGACCGTTTAAATTATATTATGAGATTACAGATGTCCCCGGAGTGTGGTAAGATAAAGGTAGCAGTTGAAAAATACTCGTAATTAAGACATTAGGGAGGCGTGGTTTACATGAGTACATATAAGAGTGTTGCATTTGCCAACGATAATCGTGAAAAATTTATAGCTATGCGGCGTGATTTGCATCAACATCCGGAACCGGGTTGGTTGGAATATCGGACGGCCGCTATGGCAGCTGATCGCTTGACTGAATTAGGTTATGATTTAAAAGTCGGCAAAGAGGTTGTTAAGGCCGAATCGCGTATGGGTGTGCCTGAAGACGCCGTTATGAAAGCGGCCATGGACCGAGCCCTTCAAGAAGGGGCTAATCCAAAGTGGGTAGAAGCCATGGGATATGGTTTTACCGGCATGGTGGCGACCTTGCATTTCGATGACGAGGGGCCTACGGTAGCTTTCCGTGCCGACATCGACTCCAATGATGTTATGGAATCCACGGCAGACGATCATTTACCGGTTAAAGAAGGGTTTGTATCGAAGCATGAAAAAGCCATGCATGCTTGCGGTCATGATGCCCATTTAACAATGGCCCTAGGCTTGGCCGAATATATAACGACTCATAAAGAAGGGCTCCACGGCACCTTTAAATTGATTTTACAGCCTGCTGAAGAGGGGGTTCGTGGTGCGAAATCCATGGTTGATGCCGGTGTTGTTGATGATGTAGGTATCTTCTTCGGCATGCATATCGGGATTAATAAGAATATTGCCGGTTGCCTTGCTTGTTTAAATAACGGCTTCTTGGCTACGACTAAATTAGACGTAACCTTTAAAGGCTACTCCTCTCATGCAGGCGGGTCGCCGGAGCTTGGCAAAAACTCCTTATTGGCAGCTTGTACGGCGGCTTTAAACTTGCAAGCCATTTCTCGTCACTCCAAAGGTAACTCCTGTATTAACGTAGGCGTTTTAGAGTCCGGCACAGGTCGTAACGTTACTCCGGACAGAGCCTATTTACAGATAGAAACGCGCGGTGCTACCGGTGAAGTTAATGATTATATCTGCAAACGAGCCTATGAAGTGTTAAAAGGTGCGGCCGCTATGTATGAAAATGAAGTGGACATCAAAGAAATGGGCAGTGCGCCGGCCTGCATTAACTCAGAAGATTTGGCTAAAGAAGTACAGGTTATTGCCAAAGATTTAGGTATCTTTAAAGATGTACCGTTAGCCAATGAAGGGGGCGGCAGTGAAGACTGCGCTTACTTCTTGGAACGGGTAATCGGCAATGGCGGACGCGGTACCTATATGATTTTAGGTTCCGATATTGCGGCACCGCATCATAATCCTAAGTTCAATATTGACGAAAAGGATATGATTAATGGCATTGCTTTTACGGGCGCTTTAATTGAATCTTATTTGAAAGAAAAATAAGCACAATAAACTTAAGGAAAATAAGCACAATAAACTTAAGGTAGAATAAGCGCACTAACGTTATGGTGCAAAATAAAATAGCGTCCGGAGTTTGCAGTAAATTTTTATAGTACATAACTAAAAGCGCCTCAGCCAATTTTGGCTGAGGCGCTTTATTTTCTATTTTAAATTATAAGTGGTAGCTCAATTTGTCTAAACTAATCTTAGTTTTTACGTATTTATGATTTTAAACTTTTTGTGTTGGATATACCAGACGCGCCATGTGAAGAGGGTGGCGGCGATGGCTGTACTGCCTAAGAGGCCAATCCAAATGGCGTATGGCCCGTAGTTTAGTACGAAGGTAAAGAAGGCAGCAATGGGAATGCTGGTACCACAGAAGCTGCTTATGGCGATAATCGAGATGATGCGCACATCTTTATAGCCGCGTAGAATACCTTGAATTGGTGTTCCTAAAGCGTCAATAACCGTGAAAAATACGGCGTAACTAAGGAAGCTGCCGATTAATCCTACCATACTCGGATCATTGGTATAGTAACCGGCGATGCGCGGTAAATTTGTAAAGGTATAGAGGCAAATACTTAATGCTAATACTACAGCTGTACCACGGGCGATATAAGAATAGGTTTTGGCAGCTAGTAAGTTTTTGGCGCCTACTGCATAACCTACCGTGATAGTGGCGGCAATACCGATGCTTAAAGGCACACCATAGAATAACGATGTAAAGCTGATAGCAGCCTGATGGGCGGCAATAATTTTAGTACCGTAAACGGTGGCGGCAATGCCAGCGAGGCTGAAAATACTGCTTTCTGCAAAAATGGCAAGCCCGATGGGGATACCTAAACGTAATTGTTCTCGAATGTAGGTAAAATCAAAAGTGAAGCCTTTACGGAATAATCGGTAATTTTTAAAAGTTTTGCCAAAGAGTAATAAAGTTACGAAGGCTAAGAAATTAAACCAGTAAGCTACAGTAGTAGCAATGCCGGCACCAAGCGCTCCTAAGGCAGGAAAGCCGAAATAACCGAGTATAAGAGCGTAATCAAGGAAAATATGAACACCCAGGCCACAGAGGATAATATACATGGTGTAGCGTGTATAACCATGACAATCGACGGTATTACGCAAGACACAGGTTAAAATAAGTGGCAACAGGCCCCAAGCAATGGCCTTTAAATAGAGCCAACAAATTTCGTAGGCGGCCGGCTCCAAATTCAAACTTAATAATAATGGGTCAAGGACAGTTACGCCTAAGAAAATTAAGAGTAAAAAGAAACAGACACTTAAAATAAGCCCGTGATATATAATTGTAGGGATATTATCTTTATGATTCGCGCCTAAGAGCTGTGCAATGATAGGGGAGATACCCAGATGAATCCCCAATATGCCGAAATAACAGGCTGTCCATAGATTAAAGCCTACAGACATGCCGGCTAAATCCACCGTGCTGAATTGGCCCGTAAGGACTACTGATACGAAGGATCCGCCGGTTATAGCGAATTGCGTCAAAATAATGGGGATTGTTAACGCGACAAAGTGTTTTATTTTATCAAATAGTGTTGTTGAAATTGGTTGTTCCATACGTTTGCTACCTCAAAAAAAAACACACCAAAGTATCTATCTTCTAAGACCTACGATAGACGCATTGATGCATTAATGCCGCTTACCCGCATCCGGTGACACAAGGTAAGACTGTGTATTACTAAATTTTAAAACTAAAAGCTTTTATCTGTCTGTTATTCTAACATAGAATATATGAAAAGTCCATAGTCATGACTAATAGACGAATGTCCACTATTTTGATGAGTGGGTGATGTCATAATAATAGATAAATGACAATAAAAAATAATAACGAAAACGCCCCGTTCTTAAGGAACGGGGCGTTGGTGTTATACAGATTTAATGTTACTATTTAGCTGCTTCCACAATAATTTGTAAAGCTAAGCGGGCGGAATTATATAAATCTTCTTCCTTAATGCATTCTTCTTTCGTATGCACATTGGTCATACCAACACCGAGAACGGCTGTCGGTACACCATAGGCATTGAAGAAGCTGGCATCACTGCCGCCGCCGGATTCAACTACATTAACGGTGAAGCCCAATTCTTCGGCCGCTTTGGAAGCGAGGCGAATTGTTTCGGAATCTACCGGCACATCGAACGGATCGTAAGCCGGTAATACTTCTACTTTAATGGACGTATTAGTGTCTTTAGCGCCCTGTTCGAAAATAGCTACCACTTCGTCGGTTAATTTAGCTAATTTTGCTTTATTACGGCTGCGGGTTTCCATAAAGATAACCGCTTCTTCCGCTACGATATTGGTAGCACGACCACCACTGATGGTACCGATGTTGCAAGTCGTTTCTTCGTCGATACGGCCTTGCGGTAATTTTATTAAAATATGACCGGCCGCAACGATAGCGTTAATGCCTTTTTCCGGAGCGTTGCCGGCATGAGCCGCTTTACCGGTGATGGTGGCACGTACTTTGTTCTGGCCCGGTGCTTTATGTACGATACGGCCCGGTGCACCGGAGGTATCAAAAGTATAACCCAATTTAGCTTTAAGTAAGGACGAATCCATATTCTTAGAGCCGTTTACACCGCCTTCTTCAGCGATAGTAAAGACAACCTGTATATCGCCATGAGGGAGATTGTCTTCTTTAACAACACGCAAGGCTTCTAGGATAGCTACCACACCGGCTTTGTCGTCACCCCCGAGGATTGTAGTGCCGTCCGAAGTAATGAGGCCGTCTTTAATTTGTGGTTTAATATTGGCGCAAGGTTCTACGCAGTCCATGTGAGCGGTGAGCATAATCATAGGGGCGGAAGGAACATTTCCTTTAAGAGTTGCCACTAAGTTACCTGCATTGCCACCCAATTTTTCACCGGCATTATCTTCTTCAACGGTAAAACCGAAAGCTTCTAAACGCTTGGTCAATAAGTCGGCGATTTCACGTTCTTTAAGGGTGGAGCAAGGAATTTGAATCAATTCTAAGAATTCATCAAGGATACGCTTTTCTTGGATCATGAGAACCTCCTAAACATAATGTGAGAGAATAAAATAAAGAAATTGTATAATGTGAGAGTTTTCAGTTATAAATAATTAATAGTACCGGTTAATATAGTAATGAATAGGGGATGCAAATTTCAACTTAGAATAAAATAAGGAATGTAATAACGCCAACTAACATTGGCACGATATTACGTTTGGCAAGCTCCATAGGACCTACATTGGCGAGGGATGCACAAATAATGGCCGCACCCGCTACCGGTGAAGTAGAACGACCGATAGCCCCTGAAATCTGTGCCAAGGAGCCAAGGTCGACCATGTTCATGCCGAAGCTGGCTGCATGCGGTGTGATGGCACCGTTGAAGGCAAGCGCTGCTGCGTCGCCGGAACCGCTTAAGATAGCGATAATGAACGGACCGAAGCTGCCGGCAATTTTAGCGAATGATTGAGAATCCTTCATATACGTTAATAACGCATCGGTAAGGCCCATGGCCTGCATGCCTTTGGTGAAAACCGCAGCGGCGATGATAAGACCGATGATGCTGCCGTAGGCATCGCCCATGCCCTTGAAGAAGTCTTTCGTTACTTCTTCAAGGGCATGGGCGCGGGCAATAATGAGAGCTACTACACAGCCGATAATCATAGCGGCCGGTACGCTTACTTTAGCAATCCCCATATCTTTGAGCGCAGCAATGTTTAAGTTGGTTACAACTAAAATAACGAGCGGCACAATCGGTGCCATAGCTTTAAGACCGTTAACTTTGAATTTACTTACGATAGAAGCGGTACCTTGTTCTGCTAACGCTTCTTGGCGAGCCTTGCTTGGGCCTTCCTTGCGAAATGCCGCTACTAAGGTAAGTGATACGGCTACTACTAAGGATGCGATGATGGCCGGTAAGGCAGTTTCAAGGACAACGAACATAACATCTACATTGGCCATCTTGGAAATGAAGGCCACATGCGTATTGCCGGGGCTGATGGCACTGCCCCAAGTGCCGGCTAAGATAGCGGCACCGGCCATGGCCGGATGTACGCCGGCCGCAATTAAAGCGGGAATCAAGATACTGCCGATAGCCGCAGCGGCACCGGCTGCACTGGTAACGGCGATGTTGAGCCACCAGGTTACGAGCATGGCAAGCGGAATGATAATGGCATGGCTTTTAGAAATAAGGCCTGATAATGCATGCACTAAATGTTGGTCACATTCCGTATGCTTCATAACGAAAGCAAAGCCCATTACGGTACAAATAGTTGGGACTAAGGAACCGTGAATCATGGTTTTGACAAACGAATCCATGAATTGGCCCATTACGCCGCCGATGAAACACATAAGTGCGCCGGCTACAAGTAGAACGGTGCGGGTTTCATACTTTCTAATGATGGCGGCAAATGCGATGATTACGATAATACCACCTGTCAGTTGCATCATAGGTAACACCTCCGTAAGAAATACCCCCTACTATATAACATGGTATAATACTACTATAGGCTAAATTAGAAAAAAATGCCACATTTAAATGATAAAATATAATTTTGATTATGTTAATTTTGCATACATTATGAGTGTTTTCAATGGCGTATATGATTTGAGTATTTGCAATTATGTTTAAAATATGCTACTTTACGGTGGAGGTAGACGTATGACAACCGGCAGAGAATGTGCGTGGGCTAAACGCAGCTTGGAAGAGCAAGTATATCATGATACCGAGTGGGGCGTGCCAACCCATGAGGATTCCGTTTTGTTTGAGTTTTTAGTACTGGAAACTATGCAGGCCGGACTCAGTTGGACGTTAGTACTAAAACGTCGCGAAGCCATGCGTGAAGCATTTGATGGTTTCGATATAAATAAAGTGGCGGCCTATACGCCGGACAAAGAGTCTCAATTATTGGAGAATCCGAATATTATTCGGAATCGACTTAAGATTGCTTCACTTCGTAAAAATGCCTTGGCATTTAAGAAAATTCAGGCCGAGTTCGGATCTTTTGATGCGTATATCTGGGCGTTTACGAACGGCGAAAGTTTAGTTGGTCACTGGCAAACAGAAGCGGACGTGCCGGCTATAACACCGTTGGCGGAGCAAATCAGTAAGGATTTGAAGAAACGCGGTTTTACCTTTGTGGGACCTACGATTGTATATTCTTTTTTACAGGCTATCGGCATGGTAAACGACCATATTGTGAGTTGCCCTTGTTATGAACGTTTAACAAAGTAGGAGGAATCATGCATTTTTATAATTTTTTATACCAACATGGACATATAGCCTTCAGCCAATATATTTATCGGATTGGCACGTATCATTATAATTGGCATCCGGAGATTGAAGTGCTCTTAGTACTGCAGGGAGCGGTCGAGGTATGTCATGACAATGAGTACACCAATTTGGGCCCCGATGATTTTATTATCTTGCCGCCGCAGTGTGGGCATGCTACGTTGGCTTTGGAGCCGGATACGATAGCTATGGTGTTACATTTACATCCGCAAATGCTGGCGCAATATGACAAGGAATTTAGGCAATCCAGTTTCTTTTTGGCCACCGATGAAATGACTCGATACGATTCAGGGTATGACAAGTTGCGGACACAACTTAGTGAATTGATGCGGCAGTTGGCTAAACATAAAGTTGATGAGGTTACGACCATTAATGTGGTAGAAGAACCGGATATTGCAATAGAAAGGGAATTTTTAGGTATTCTCCATTGTTTAATCGATTTGTTAAAGCCTGTTTCCTATATGCCTCAGGGAAATCCGGTGGCCTTGCAACAGGCGGCTACCTTTGAAAAAATGATTACTTACATTGATCAACATTATAAAGAACCGTTGACTTTGGGGGAGATAGCCGATATTGGCGGCTATACCGAAAGTTATGCGTCGCAATTTTTTAAACGGCAGTTGGGCATTTCGTTTAAGGCCTATGTACTGCGCATGCGCTTAAGAGAGGCAGCGGTACAGTTAGTTAATACGAAGCAGCAAATCGTAGACATTGCCAATGAATGTGGCTTTTCTGATGTGAAAGCCTTTAATACGGCCTTTCGCAAGCATTTTCATACGACGCCGACGGAATATCGTCAGGTAGCCGGCAAGGTAGAGCGTCATACGATGATGGATAATTGGAAGGAATATATTGCCGTCGATGATGCGGGGATTAATGAGCGGTTAGAGACTTATAGAAAAAATACGACTGAAAATGAGGCGACCCCGACTGATAAAGGCGCGCATCCTATGAGTGAGTCAAGCAGCGCTGATGCTGAATTGGTGGCCGCTCGTGAACAATTACGTCTCGCATTAGCTACTTTGGATGAAATTTTAGATAAATAAATACGGCTATCTAAAAAAAGTGGAAGTTGGCATTTTTTTATATTATTTGAAATAAGAATACGGTCATATGATAAGTAGGGAGTGATGATAATAGCCGGTTTTTAAAAATAAAAGCCGGTTGTTTTTTTATATCATTTGCATTAAAAGTATATAACAAATCGTATAATAAAGAGTAATTGATAATAATTTTCATAGCGTAATTTGGATAGCTGAATTATGGTATATGCGTATAATGAAAGTATCGAATGCATTCACAGTATCACCAATACAATTAGTGTACGAGAGGAGACAAAGATGGATGGTGTTATTGTAACCCTAGTTCTTTTAGTTTTTGCCATTATCATGTTCGTTTGGGAGAAAAACCCCTTGTCCATAACCGCTATGACGGTAGCCGTTTGCTTGACCTTGACCGGTGTGCTCACACCGAAAGAAGCATTCTTAGGCTTTGTGGATTCCAATGTATTGCTCTTTATGGCCATGTTCATTGTAGGGGCCGCCTTTTTCGATACCGGCGTGGCTCATGCGGTGGGCGGTTTAATCAATCGTTTTGCCAAAACGGAACGTCAGTTAATTATTGCCGTAATGTGTATCACGGGTCTTATGTCTACATTCTTATCCAATACGGGTACAACCGCCGTATTGATTCCACTGGCCATGGGTCTTGTGCAGCGCACCGGCATTAAGGCAACGAAACTGTTAATGCCTTTAGCTATTGCCGCATCTGCCGGTGGTAATGTGAGTCTCATCGGTTCACCGGGCAACATGATTGCTCAATCCGGTTTGGCACAGCAGAATTTGGCCTTCGCCTTCTTCGACTATGCCTTGGTAGGTTTGCCGGTATTGCTCGTAGGTATTGCGTACTTCGCTTTAATCGGTCATAAGTTATTGCCGGAAGAGCCAACTCACACACCGGCTACGGAGTATACGACTGACGCCGATTACAGTAAAGTGGCCATGTGGCGCAAAGTATTTGCTGCCGGTACCTTGGTTGCGACCGTACTGGGGATGATTTTTGAATCACAATTGGGCATTAAATTACACGTTATTGCCTGGATTGGGGCTTTATTCCTCGTAGCGACGCGCACGATTTCTGAAAAAGTAGCCGTTAATGCTATTGATATGAAAACGATTTTACTCTTTGTAGGTTCCTTGGCCTTAGCTCAGGCTCTTGTGAAAACCGGCGCCGGTGCTATGATTGCGGATACGATTATTCAGAGCCTCGGTGATAATCCGTCGCCGTTTATGTTATTGGCCGTTGTATTCTGTATCGCTGCTATTTTGACTCAGTTCATGTCCAATACAGCGACGACTGCTTTATTGGTGCCAATCAGCTTGGCCTTGGCACAGCAGGTTGGGGCCGACCCGAAAGCGGTACTCATGGCGACCGTTATAGGCGGTTCCGTAGCCTTTGCTACACCAATCGGTTGTCCGCCGAATACGATGGTATATAACGTAGCAGGCTATAGTTTTATGGACTATGTCAAAGTAGGTGGTCCTTACCTAATCTTAGCAATGATCACTTCACTCATTTTATTACCGATTTTCTTCCCGTTTTACCCTTGATTTTAAGCGGCAAAACATTTTTGATAAAAATTTTTCTAGGTTTTTCTATATGTACAGATTGTAATTTGGGATCGGTACATCCCATAAGTTAAAGGAGGATATGTATGGATAAGGAAAAAATGAGTCAACGAATGACTCAAATTCTTGCGGATTTTGTAGGCTATTTTTCTAAAGTATTGCCGGATGATGTTGACGCTAAATTAAAAGAATTGGCAGCGGACGAAAAGAATCCGTTGGCAAAAACGATTTATGACACAATGCACAAGAATATGGAATTGGCTAAAGAATTGAGCCGTCCATCCTGTCAGGATACAGGCGTATTGCAGTATTGGGTAAAATGTGGTGCCAACTTCCCGTTAATCGGCGAATTGGAAACTATTTTGCGCGATGCTACCTATCAGGCTACGCAGGAAACTCCATTGCGTCATAACTGTGTAGAAACATTTGACGAATTCAACACGAAGAAAAACATCGGCTTAACGGCTCCATACATTCTTTGGGACATTGTTCCTGACCGTGACGATGTAGAAATTTACCCTTACATGGCCGGCGGCGGTTGCTCCTTGCCGGGCAGCGGTAAAACTTTAATGCCGGGCGAAGGTTACGAAGGGGTTGCCAAATTCGTACTCGATTTGATGACGTCTTACGGCTTAAATGCATGCCCACCGTTATTGGTAGGCGTAGGTATTGCTACCTCCATTGACACCGCAGCTTTATACTCCAAAAAAGCGATCATGCGTCCGGTAGGTTCTCATAATCCTAATAAAAACGCAGCGTATATGGAACAATTGTTGGAAGATGGCATCAATGCCCTTCATTTAGGACCGCAAGGTATGGGCGGCGACAAATCCGTTATGGGTGTTAATATCGAAAACGGTACCCGTCATCCTTCCGTTTTGAGCGTAGCTGTTAACGTTGGTTGCTGGAATCACCGTCGTGGTCACTTAGTGTTTACTAAAGATGGTCAGTGTACTGTTTTATCGCATAGTGGGGTGAAATACTAATGGAAAAGAAAATCTTAACAACACCGATTTCCGCAGAAGATTTAGAAGGCATTAAAGCCGGTGATATTGTATATTTAACGGGCCACATTACAACTTGCCGTGACGTAGCTCATCGCCGTTTGATTGAATACGGTCGTGAACTGCCGGTTGACGTTCGCAACGGTGCTATTTTGCACGCCGGTCCGATTGTAAAAACTATCGATGAAGCTAACGGTAAATACGAAATGATTTCCGTAGGTCCTACGACCAGTATGCGTATGGAAAAATTCGAATACGATTTCGTAAAACATACCGGTGTTCGCCTCATCGTCGGTAAAGGCGGTATGGGCCCGGGCACTCAAAAAGCTTGTCAGGAATTCAAAGCGTTGCACTTGGTATTCCCGGCCGGTAATGCCGTATTGGCCGCTACAGAAGTAGAAGAAATCGAACAAGCTAACTGGAAAGAGTTAGGCATGCCGGAAACATTGTGGACTTGCCGTGTTAAAGAATTCGGTCCATTGATCGTGTCCATCGACACCTATGGCAACAACTGGTTCGAACAGAAAAAAGTGGAATACAACGAAACGAAAGAAAAAGTGCTTGCTGAAATTAACAAACACGTAAGCTTCATTAAATAAGAATTCGTTTATACCTAATTATTTATTAACCCGTTCATGGTGTTAACCATATACATCGTTTACTGCTAATTGCGATGCATAAGGGAGAGCCATACGAGGTTACAATTTTATACTCGCTGCAAAGGTCGTCCCGCAAGGGGCGGCTTTTTGCATTTTAATAATAATTTTCAGCAAGGCCTCTTGAAATGTAGTATACTGTTTTTAGAATATAATGTAATAGTCAAATCGCCGGTTGAGATTGCCATAGTGGATGGCTGGAATTAGTTGCAGTATTTGGCCGGTAGGGGATTACATTAAACGTATTAATGGTGATTAGGTATAGCTACAGGAGGTTTCATTATGAATATAGAAGTGGGATTAAAGGGTGAGGCAACAGTGGTTGTTAATGAGCACAATATTGCCAAAACGATGAAAAGCGGTGCTCTTGAAGTATTCGCTACGCCTGCAATGTGTGCCCTTATGGAAGAAGCGGCGGTAGCCGCTTTGGCCGGTAGATTACCGGATGGTGACGGTACGGTGGGTATTTCCCTCAGTATTTCCCACGATAAGGCATCGGCTATGGGTGCTCAGATTCGTGCGGAAGCGAAGGTATCAGCTGTGGATGGCCGTAAAATCAGCTATGAAGTGGCTGCTTATGAAGGCGATACTTGTATTGGGAAGGGAACGCACGAACGATTTGTCATCAACAACGAAAAGTTCATGAGTAAGTTAAAATAGGAAGTTTAATGGTGATGTGCCGGAAACATAATGACGTCGAGCCGGAAACATAATGGCGCCGTGCCGGAAACATTATGGAGCTAGTGTTGGAAACATAATGGCGCTAGTGTTGGAAACGAAACATAATTTCTGTAATATTGAATTATTTTCTCAGTAAAAATGTCCGGATGGAGCTGGAATGTAGCTGTGGCTACCGTTTTAAAAGAGGATGAGGTATACAATAAAGATACCCCATCCTCTTTGTTTTACAAAGGTTGTAGACTTTTAGTGCACATCGATAACTATCGTTTAAGTGAAAGCTATAGGTTCTTTGCTTAAATTTCATAATTGAAAATAACTGTCAATTATATTGACAGAACAGCGCTTTGATTGTATGATGAATTAAGAAGATAGTTAGCTTAATTATTTTAAAACCAAGTCATAGTAGCTTGGTAAAAGCTACTATTCATAAATCCGGATTTACTAGTATGACAGCCTTGAGAGCAAGTGTTCTCCTGAAAACAATGAGAGGCAGGGTGAACTATGGTAAGCGAAATAGATTCTATTATCGGTTATCATTGTGCGCCGGCAATACGGGGAATCAAGGTGGCGAATCTTGTGGCCATTCCACGAGATATGGATTTGCATTTGACAACGGCTTTGTCGGCGTATAATGAGAAATTTAATGATCGCGGCTTGTTCTTTTATGAACTGTGTCATTGCGATCGGCGAAGATTATTGTTGGTGTTCCGCAAACGAATGTTAGAGGAATATTTACGTCGTCCCGAACATGCTGCGTTTTTAAAACTCTACGGCTATTTGCCGACGGAATCTTTGGAAACGTGGTTTGAGCGCTTAAAAGGTCGTTTGGAAGAACGGATGGACTTTCCTCATGAAATCGGTCTGTTCTTGGGCTATCCACTCCACGATGTACGCTCTTTTATTCGTATGAAAGGCGCGGGCTATAAGCTTTGCGGCGAATGGAAAGTCTATGGCAATCCTATGTCCGCCATGCATTCGTTTCACTGTTTTCGGGCATGCAGAAATTACTGTCATACCCAGCTTTTAAATGGTAAACAATTAGAGTCTTTGGTAGCCGTAACGGCATGCTAGTAGGAGGTAATCACATGATTGGTGTAATTTATTGGTCTGGTACAGGTAACACACAAGCAATGGCAGAAGCAATCGGTAAAGGTATTGCCGGTGCAGGTCAAGAAGTAGTCGTTAAATCCGTGTCTGAAATTTCCGCTGATGAAGCAGCTGCTTTTGACAAATTAGCTTTAGGTTGTGCTGATATGGGTGCTGAACAGTTGGAAGAAATGGAATTCGAACCATTCTACACAGCTTTGGAACCTAAATTATCCGGCAAAAAAGTAATTCTTTTCGGCTCCTATGGTTGGGGCGGTACTTGGCTCGAAGATTGGGCTGAACGCGTAAAAGCAACCGGTGCTGAAATCGTAGCTGATAACTTGCCTGTTTTCGGTGCTCCTGATGATGCTGCTTTGGCAGACTGCGAAGCACGCGGTAAAGCATTGGCTGACGCATAAAATTAGAATAAGCAATAACTTAAAATAGTACATAGCAAAGTTTTGTTGTGTAAATATATTAGGGGGCTGTAATTGTAAGATTACAGCCCCCTAAGCATATATAGGTAAGAGGATACTAATCTGCTGGATACGGTGCAGAATTTGAAAGCTGAAAATGAGGCGTTAAAAGAGCGAGATAATGCGCAAGATAGTATTATTGCTCAGCTACGCCAAGAATTGGATGCCCTCAAGGATAGTTTGAATAAATAAAATAAATATGGAAGGATATATAATACAATTTTAAAATGGGGTTGTGATAAAATATATCCTCAGACATAAAAATGCGGTTTGAAGACAAGTTGCTTCCAACCGCATTTTTAATTTATTTTTATTTTTTCAAACCGTTAATGAATCGTTCAATTCGGTTCAACGCTTCCTGAATGGTTTCGCGAGATGATGCGTAGGAGCAGCGGATGCGTCCTTTACCGCATTCGCCGAAAGCGGAGCCAGGTACTACGGCTACGTGTTCCTGTTGTAACAACTGAACGGCGAAATCAAAGTCACTTAAGCCGCAACTTGAAATATCAGGGAATACATAGAAGGCACCTTCCGGAACCGCGATGGGAAGCCCCATCTTTTGGAAGCCTGCAACAATTAAATCGCGCCGTGCTTCGTATTCTTCACGCATAGCAACTACGCTGTCGTCGCATTCGTTGAGTGCCACGATGGCGGCATGTTGAATCGGGGTAGCCGGTGCAACAATGCTGTACTGGTGAATTTTGATAGCCTGTTCAATAATTTCCGCAGGAGCCAAGAGGAAGCCGATACGTAAACCGGTCATAGCGTAAGCTTTGGAGAAACCGTTTAAAATAAGGGTGCGTTCTTTCATGCCCGGTAAGGCGGCAATGCTCGTATGAGTGCGACCATAGGTTAATTCGGAATAAATCTCATCACTTACAACGATGAGGTCATGTTTTTTTACAACCTCCGCAATGCCTTCCAGTTCTTCCCGTGTTAAAATGGCGCCGGTCGGATTACTTGGGTACCCCATGAGTAACACTTTAGTTTTAGGAGTAACCGCTTTTTCAATGGCAGTCGGTGTAATTTTGAAGCCTTCTTCCAAATGAGTCGGCACCATGACAGCCACGCCTTTATTTAGTTTGACTTCCGCTGCATAGGCCACATAGGATGGATCCGGAATGAGGACTTCGTCCCCTTCATCTAGCAATACACGCATAGCTAAATCGATGGCTTCGCTGGCGCCGACGGTGAGCATCATTTCGTTTTCGGTATAGTCAACGCCATAGCGCTTGCCGTACCATTTTCGAATGGCCGTGAGAAGCGGTAATAAGCCGGCGTTACTGGTATAACTTGTTTCTTTATTTTCAAGGCTTTTGATAGCGGCGTCCAGTACTTTCTGCGGTGGTGCATAGTCCGGTTCGCCAACGCCTAATGACAGCACATTATCCATGGATAAGGCCATCTCCCAAATTTTACGAATGCCTGAAGCAGGCAATTCTTGTGCTGTTTTTGAGATGTAATTGTTCCAATTCATAGTATGTTCCTCCTTAAATACGACTCAACATGATAGGCAAATCTTCTGTATCACATTGAGGCTCTCTTTTCTCTTTTTATAGTTTATCATAAAATACTTATAACAAGTAGTAATTTGTTGAAGGATTAGCCATATTGAAAGGCTGTATATAGAAATTTATTGAATTATTATCTATAATAAATGGTCGATTTATTGTAAAATAATACATTAGAGATGTATGTAAAAAGGAGGCAAAAATGGAGACCTTGTGTAATGAGCGGTTTGTGGTGACCTATCAGATAGAAGCGCCGAGCTATGAAGAGGCGAAAGCCGTTGCTTGGGGTGTACAAGTGGAACAAACCATTGAATTTCCTTATGATTTTGTAACGAATGAAGATATTAAACGCGATATAGTAGGGCGCCTTGAATCGTTGGAACCTACCGGTGACGGCAAATATTATTTGGCTCGCATTTCCTATGGTGTGGAATGCAGTGCTTTTGAAGCTACGCAATTTTTGAATGTGGTGTTTGGTAATTCGTCTTTGCAGCCTCATATTTGGGTGGTGGATATTGACCTTGCGCCATCGCTGATTGATTGCTTTAAAGGACCACGATTTGGTTTAAACGGTATCCGTGAATTGGTGAAAACACCAAAGCGCGCTATGATACAAGCGGTTATTAAGCCGATGGGAATATCACCGGCTCAATTGGCGGACATGTGTAAAGCCTATGTGCAGGGTGGAGCCGATGTGATTAAAGATGATCACGGCATTACGAATCAACCGTTCTGTACGTTTGAAGAACGAATTAAACGTTGTGCGGCCGCTGTAGCTGAAACAAATGCGCAAACCGGGCAGCATACGCTGTATGCCGCCAATGTATCGGCCGACGGTGAAGCGGTGTTGGAGCGAGCTCATTATGCTAAAGCCATGGGCGCTACGGCGTTAATGGTGGCACCGGCTTTAGTTGGTTACGGGTGGCTCCATCGTTTGGCTACGGATGATGAATTAGGCTTGCCGATTATTACGCATCCGGCCATGATGGGCGGGTTTGTATTACCGGGGATTTCCGGTATTGCCGACTACTTATGGATGGGCTTATTGCCGCGTTTGTTTGGTTCCGATATGTCGATTTTTGTGTCCTATGGCGGCCGTTTTACCTTTACGGCGCAGCAATGCCAACGTATTTCCGCCTACTGTACGAATCCGATTGAAGGTTTGAAAGCTACGTGTCCTTCACCGGGCGGTGGTGTTACGGAAAAACGTTTGCCGGAGTTACTGGATATTTACGGTCCGGATACGATGTTCTTGGTCGGTGGCGATATGTTCCGTCGCGGTCCCGATTTGGCGGCCAATATGAAGGCTTTTGTTGAGTTATTAGCTCAGCACAGTTAAATTTACAGGCGGTGGCAGAATCTTAGTTTGAACTGTGTGAGAACAGTTTGTTTATGACGTGCACCAACTGTTTTATACAAAGAGAAAGAGAGACAAAAAATGAGTTCAAGTGAGTTGAATACTGAATTGCAGACTAAACTGTCTGCCTTGGAAGCTGCTTTACAGCGTATGGGGAGCGCTGTAGTGGCGTTTTCCGGCGGTGTAGACAGTACCTTTTTAGCGGCGGTGGCCCATAAAGTATTGGGCGATAACGCACAGGCGTTTACAGTGAGTTCGCCAACCTTACCGGAGGAAGAAATTGAAGATGCCAAACGCTTTGCCAAGGCTATAGGTATCAAGCATACGGTAGTGGAAATTAACGAATTGGAGATGCCCGATTTTACGCGCAACGATCCGGACCGTTGTTATTATTGCAAAAAAAATCGTTTTCAGAAGTTAATCGACTGGGCTAAAGAACAGGGGATTAACGGCGTGCTTGACGGTGGTAATTTGGATGATAAAAAAGACTATCGCCCCGGTATGCGCGTTTTGGAAGAGCTTGGCACCGTTCGCAGTCCTTTGTTGGAAAACGGCTTTACCAAGGATGATATTCGCGCCGTAGCGAAGGCTTGGGGCTTAGAAGTATGGGATAAACCAAGTTCGCCATGCTTGGCTACGCGTATTCCTTACAATCATGAGATTACCGGCGAAGCGTTGACGATGATTGAAAAAGGCGAAAAGTATTTGCATCAATTCATTGACGGTCCTTTGCGGGTGCGATACCATGAAGGTATGGCACGCATTGAAGTAAGTCGTGAAGATTTTCAGATTTTTGCCGATGATGAACGGCGTGAAGCGATTCGTAAAGCGTTTGAAGAATTCGGCTTCACCTATGTGAGTGTCGATTTACAAAGCTTCAAGAGCGGTAATTTGAATCGTGAAGTGAAACAGTAATACCGACAAAGCAACAAAGCGAAAGTAAGGGAATTAAGATATAAAATAAGGAAAAGTAAGAAGTAAGAAGTAAGAAGTAAGAAGGAGTTATTTTGGAAGACAAAGAAGTGACAAATTTAATGACGGATCGAGCCCGTGCTATAGCGGCGGCTTACGAAACTTTAGAGTCTTCGGAAGCTCCGTTTGCCGTACATGTGTTGGCCAGTGGCAGTCAAGGTAATGCAACGCTAATAACCTACAAAAATACCACAATTTTGGTAGATGCCGGCATCAGTGCCCGGCGTATCACCAACGGCCTTAAAGCGGTAGGTTTAGGTCTCGATAAATTAAGTGCTATCTGCATTACTCATGAGCACACCGACCATATGGCGGGACTGCCGCAATTACTCAAACAGTGCAATGTGCCTGTCTATACCAGAGCGGGTACGATGCGTGAACTCGTAAATCGTAAGAACCTTGACACCAAGGCCTTTTGCGTTTTGACGAAGAATAATTTCACCATCGGTGATTTACAAATAGAAACGTTCCGTACCAGTCATGATGCGGCGGATCCTATGGGGCTCAGTTGTTATAACGGTAAGCATAAATTGACCTTTATGACCGATACGGGGCTGGTGGATGACACTATGTTAAAAAACATGGATGAAAGTGATTTGTTGGTTTTAGAAGCAAATTACGATCCGCAAATGCTCAAGTACGGCCCGTATCCTTTTGATTTGAAAAAACGTGTAGCCGGTCCTTACGGCCATTTAAGTAATGAACACGCGGCGCAAGCATTACTCATGATGAAGCGTCCCGAACATTTGCAAGTAGTTATGGCTCATCGCTCCGAAAAGAATAATGAACAAGCTGTAGTAACCGACACGGTGACCACGGCATTAACGGCGGAAGGGCTTATAATGAAGCAGGATATAACAATTTTTCACGGTCAACCGAAAGAAATGGTAACGATCCGTGCGTAGCTGATTCTTAAGTCAGGAGGTTTATTATGGATAACAAAAGAAGAGGCTTATTTATTCTGTTAGCTGTAGTGCTCATTATTGCGGGTACTGTAGGCGGTTATTTGACGGGTAATTTTTTTGGTAACACTAAGAGTATCACCCAGGAAACTACGGCGGTCAATGCCGATGGTACTAAAAAATCGGTACCCCTTTCCGATAACCGCAATACGGCGATAGTGTCGGCGGTTAAGAAGGCAGGACCGGCTGTGGTAGGCATTACCACTAAAGTGTATGATCGTAATATTTTTGACCAACAAGTATTGGTTGGTGAAGGCGTAGGCTCCGGGGTTATTATCGATAAAGCGGGCTACATCGTAACTAATTATCACGTAGTGGCGCAGGCGAATAATCGCAAGGTTACTGTGTCCTTAAGTGATGGTTCTTCACAACCCGGTACCATTGTGGGTGTCGATCCGTTGACCGACTTAGCGGTTGTTAAAATTGACCCGACCGAAAATATGCCGGTAGCTACTTTGGGTGATTCTGACCAATTGCAGGTTGGTGAACCGGCTATCGCCATCGGTAATCCGTTAGGCTTAGAATTCCAAGGAACTGTTACGGCCGGTGTTATCAGTGCTTTGCATCGGACAATCAATATGGAATCGCAACGATTCCCGCTTATTCAAACGGATGCGGCGATTAATCCGGGGAATTCCGGCGGTGTGCTCGTTAATGCAGATGGCGATGTTGTGGGCATTAACAGTGCTAAAATTTCGCAGACCGGTATTGAAGGCATGGGTTTCTCTATTCCTATCAATGAAGTAAAACCGATTGTTAAAGAACTGATTGAAAAAGGTAAAGTAGTTCGTGCGTATTTGGGGTTAGGCCTTTTGGATAAACAAAATGCGGCGAAATACGGCTTACAACTTAAAACAGACGGTTTATTGGTAGCGCGCGTTTATAGCGACGGACCGGCCGCTAACAGCGATATCAATGAAGGTGATATCATCACAGCGGTAGGTGAGAAATCTATTACCAACTTAATGCAGTTGAAACAAATTTTAGATAATCATAAACCGGGCGAATCGTTGGATCTTACGGTGCTCAGCAATGGTGCTGAACACACGGTGTCCATTACTCTTGGCACATTGCCGGATTCAACGAATTAATAAAATTACGGGGAGGCAGGTGGAATCTGAGTTATGAAATTTACCGTATTAGCCGTAGGCAAGCTTAAAACCGCTTATCTGCGCGATGGGGTGGCCGAATTTGTGAAACGCCTTACGGTATATGGCGGTGTGACAATTACGGAATTGAACGAGAGTAAATTGCCCAGTGCCGATGATAGCAAACGTCAGGCTATTGTGGCGGAGGAAGGGGAACGATTGCTCAAACAAATAAACCCGAAGAGCTTTGTCGTTTTACTGGACGTGAAGGGCAAAACCATGTCGTCGGAGGCCTTGGCAGAAAAGATTGCCGACTTGGAAGTGCAAGGTATCAGTGAGATGACTTTTATCATCGGTGGTGCCTTTGGGGTGTCGGAAGGGCTTAGGTCGCGAGCCGATTTAAGATTATCTTTCAGCCCCATGACCTTCACCCATCAAATGGTGCGGCTCTTATTGGTAGAACAGATTTACCGCGCTTGTAAAATTAATCGTCATGAACCTTATCATTGGTAAGGGAGCAGATGGAGGTAATAGAGTGACAGATAAAGTAGATACAACGAATAATGAAGCAAATGCCAATTTCAGTGGCATGCCGAGTCTGGAAACGCTCTGGCAGGTGCAACAGAACGAGGGCAGTGACGGATTTTATAGAACCTATATTGAGGCCGCTAAGACGGCGCAGACAATCATTCACAATAATTTGGCCTTATTGCAGCAACAGGCCGCTGTATTGGCCGAAGCTGTAGCCGCTCTTGATATGCAGGTAGCGGTTGCGGCGGAGCTGAAAGAACGGAATGATTTTTTGCAAAAAACGTTGGAAGAGGTTGCAAATACAACCCGCATAGTGAATTCAACCTTAGGGGCCTACGCTGATGCGGCTATGTCCATTCAAAAGTTGGAAAAAGGCAATTTTACACCGCAATACATTATGCATCGCAAAGAAGAGTTGGGCATGCAAAGCGGCGATTTGACGAAGTTATTGGTCGAGTTCAGTCGCTATGCACAGACCTTTTTGGACGCCTTGGCAAATGAAAGCAAAACGGCGAGCCTCATCAAAACAGAAGGTACGGCGGGCGATGCAAATCATAAGGTATTGAAGGTAGCTTATCAGTCATGGCTCCAACGATCCTTTGATGTAAATAAAATTCTGGAAGGGCGTCTCGTATTCATCAGCGGCCTTTTGGAGTCTTTGAAAAAGGATCTTACCACACTTCAAGTAAGTCAGATGGAACTTGATGTGCAGGAGCGTGCCAGGCAGGTTGCGGCGCGACGCTATAAGAAACAGGTGGAAGATGTAAGAGACTATGACGACTTGGAAGGGCAGTACCGCAATCGTTATGATGAGGACGGCAATTTAATCGGCGTCGACGAAGGCGGTGAGGGTGGCAATCGTCGCGGCTGGCAGGTTGTCATTGTATTTGCCGTTATTGTGTTGGCAGTGATTGCTTATTTTGTACTAAAATAAAGAGTTGTTTTGTACTAAAATAAAGAATTGTTTTGCACTAAATAAAGATAAAAATAAATTATAAAGCAGGATTTTACGAGTATATTGTCAAAGATATATATAAGTTGTAATTGCGATTAGTGCAGAATTAAGAATTATGGAATAAATGATTTAAAGTTTTTACAATCAGCCTTAGAATTCGATGTTTTTACATTCAGCACTAATAGTAAATTTTATAGTGAGGGAGGTAATCCTATGTTAATCGCTGAAGCTATGAACAAATATCCCGCAACAATCAGTAAAGAGTTGTCAATCAATGAAGCAGCTAAGTTGCTTGTTAAATATCAGGTAGCCGCTTTGACCGTAGTGGATGAAGATAATAAATTAATCGGCATCATCACAGAAGGGGATTTACTTTATAAAAAGATTCGCCCTCATGCACCGCACTATGTCAATGTTTTGGGCGCCAGCATCTATTACAGTGGCATTGGCGAATACAATGCACAGTTCAAGAAACTCTTGGCCGCTCATGTAGAAGAATTAATGACTACCGAAGTTATTACGTGCTCGCCAAAAGATGAAGTGGAAGGTGTAGTGGCCACTATGCTGGAAAAACATTTGAAGACCGTGCCCGTAGTTGATGAAACTAACACGGTAGTGGGCGTATTCAGTCGTCGCGATGTAATGGAATTGATTGCGAAAGAAAATTAAAATAAAATCGCTACTTTTATCACATAAAATTGCATACATTCAAATTTTATGATAAGATAAGGAATGCAATATTATAAAACAGAAATTTTGGGCATTTAGCCCTCAAGGAGGACATATTTTCATGAATGCAACTGTAACCCCTGTTGATCAACATAAGGTAACCTTAACAATCGAAGTACCTGCTAAAGACGTAACCAAAGGTATTCAGCAAGCTGTAAAACGCATTGCCGGCCAGGTAAATATTCCGGGCTTCCGTAAAGGTAAAGCACCTCGCCGTATTTTAGAAATGAACTTCGGCAAAGAAGCTATTTTGGAAGAAGCTTTTGACGTAATTGCCGGTCGCGCTTACCAAGAAGCTTTGACTGCTAATGAAATCATTCCTGTAAGTGAACCTGAAATCGAACGCGTAACGTTTGAAGAAGGTAAAGATTTAGTATTCAAAGCAACTCTTACTAAACGCCCTGAAGTTACTCTTGGCGAATACAAAGGCCTTGAAGCTGAAAAACAGGATGCTACGGTAACTGATGAACAGATTCAGGAACAGTTAGATAATATCCGCAACCAGCAAGCTAAAATGGTAGTAGCTGATGCAGATGCTAAATTACAGAAAGATGACTTTGCTGTTATCGACTTTGCCGGTTCTATCGACGGCAAACCTTTTGACGGTGGCGAAGGTAAATCCTACCCGCTTCAAATCGGTTCCGGCAGCTTCATCCCGGGTTTTGAAGACCAATTGATCGGTCACGCAGCCGGCGATGATGTAGAAGTTAAGGTAACCTTCCCTGAAGATTACTTTGTAAAAGAATTGGCTAACAAAGAAGCTGTATTCAAAGTTCATGTTCACGATATTAAACGCAAAGAATTACCTGAATTGAACGACGAATTTGCTAAAGAAGCCAGCTCTTATGAAACTATGGAAGAATTAAAAGCGGATCTTCGCAAAAACATGGAAGAAGACGCTGCACATCGTGCTATCGATGCTTACAATGCTGCTATTATTGAACAAGCAGTTAAAAACGCATCCGTAGATATTCCTGAAATCATGGTTGACGATCGCGTTGAACAGATGATTCAAGAAATGGCTATGAATTTGGAAAGCCGTGGCTTGAAATTGGAAGACTACTTGAAATTCTCCAACAAAACTATGGAAAGCCTTCGCGAAGAATACAAAGCTAATGCAGCTGAAAACGTTCGCGCCGATTTAGTATTGGAAGCCATTGCTAAAGCTGAAAATGTAGAAGTAAAACCAGAAGATATGAACATGGAAATCTACATGATGGCTCAACAATTCGGGGCAGATCCTAAAGAAGTTATGAATATTATTGTTAAAGAAGGCCGTGTAGCTATGTTGAGAAATTCTGTAGCTCGTAAAAAAGCCGCTCGTTTAATTATCGAACAGGCTAAAGGCGCAGAATCCGAGGAAAAATAATCCACGGGCTATATAGGTACATGGACCCATGAGGTAAAATTTTATGTATGTACCAATCGTTGTAGAACAAAGCGGACGTGGCGAACGTTCCTATGATATTTATTCTCGCTTGTTAAAAGACAGAATTGTCTTCTTGGGCGGCCCTATCAATGATGATGTGGCTAACCTTGTCATTGCACAATTACTGTTCTTGGAAGCGGAAGACCCTGATAAAGACATTCATTTGTACATTAACAGCCCCGGTGGTGTAGTAACTGCCGGCATGGCGATTTATGATACAATGCAGTATATTAAGCCGGATGTATCTACCATTTGTGTAGGTTCCGCAGCCAGCATGGGTGCTGTATTATTGACAGCCGGTGCTAAAGCTAAGCGTTATGCATTGCCACATGCCCGCGTGATGATTCACCAACCGCTTGGCGGCGTACAAGGTCAGGCTTCTGAAATTGAAATTCATGCTCGTGAAATTTTGCGTATGCGTGAAGAATTGAATGGCTTATTGGCATCTCACAGTGGGCAGCCGATTGATGTTATCGCCCGTGATACGGATCGCGACAACTTCATGAGTGCCGAAGATGCTGTGAAATACGGTTTAATTGATGAGGTATTGACTCGTCCTGTAGCAACAGACAAGTAATTAGGAGGACTCAGCTTGAAAAAAGACGAAAAAGAAACGTTGCGTTGTAGCTTCTGCGGGCGCACCGGCGACGAAGTTCGTAAATTAGTGGCAGGTCCTAATGTATATATTTGTGACGAATGCGTAGAAGTTTGTCAGAATATTATTGATGAGGAACTTGGTCATAGTGATGAAGCAGGGTTTTCATTAAAGCATGTACCTACGCCTCATGAAATTAAGGCTTATTTGGATGAATATGTAATTGGTCAGGAGGCTGCTAAAGTCTCCTTGGCCGTTGCTGTTTATAATCACTATAAACGGTTGCAGGTAAATAATACCGTGGATGATGTAGAATTACAGAAAGCCAACGTGTTGTTTATCGGACCAACCGGTAGCGGTAAGACGTTATTGGCACAGACTTTGGCAAAAATGCTGGAAGTTCCGTTTGCCATTGCTGACGCTACCAGCTTAACCGAAGCCGGTTATGTAGGTGAAGATGTAGAGAACATTTTGCTCAAACTCATTCAGGCCGCTGATTATGATGTGGCCAAAGCAGAGCGCGGCATTGTGTATATCGATGAGATTGACAAGATTGCTCGTAAATCTGAAAATCCGTCCATCACCCGCGATGTATCCGGTGAAGGTGTGCAGCAGGCATTGCTAAAAATATTGGAAGGTACGGTTGCATCTGTGCCACCGCAAGGTGGGCGTAAACATCCGCACCAGGAATTAATCCAAATTGACACCACGAATATATTGTTCATTTGCGGCGGTGCATTTGATGGCCTGGAAAAGGTTATTTCTAAACGCACGGCTAAGAAGACATTAGGATTTGGTGCCGATATTCAAAAACAGGAAGAAAAAGACGTATCTGCTATTTTGAAGGAAGTTGTTCCGGAAGATTTGCAGAAATTTGGTCTGATTCCTGAATTTATCGGACGTTTGCCTGTTATGGTAACGCTCGATCCTTTAGATAAGGAAGGCTTAATTCGCATTTTAACAGAGCCTCGCAATGCATTAACGAAACAATACGAAAAGATGCTCTCTTTGGAAGATGTATCCTTAACGTTTGAGAAAGATGCTTTAGAGGAAATTGCGGCTGAAGCAATGAAGCGTAATACGGGAGCTCGTGGATTACGATCCATCATTGAGAAAGTAATGAAGCAAGTTATGTATGATATTCCTTCGCAAAAGGGTGTTACCGATTGTATCATTACCCGTGATGCTGTGAAAGGCACAGCTGAACCTATACTCAAGAATGAGTCTGCCGTAAAGGGCATGAATTAATTGTAAGTCTAAGAAACTCATTTCCTTTGGAATGAGTTTCTTTTTGTAAATATAAACTTGAAAAGGAGCCTATATGAGTGAGACGAATTTTTCGCTGCCTTTAGTACCGTTACGCGGTATGGTAGTGTTCCCAAAAGTAGAAGTTCGACTGGACATCGGTCGTGACAAATCCATTCGGGCCGTTGAAGAAGCCATGGCTAATGAGCGTTTGCTCGCCGTATCCGCTCAATTAGATGACGAAGTGGAGAACCCGACACAAAAGGATATTGCCGAAGTAGGGACCATCGTCAAAATCAAACAAATGCTACGCTTGCCGGGGGGCTTGGTTCGCATTTTAGTTGAAGGTATTGCCCGCGCTAAAGTGGTTGATATAGATGAAAGTGGCGTATATTATCGCGCCACTATGGAAACATTGGTTTCCCAGTATGACGATCATGTAGAAATTGAAGCTTATCGTCGTCTGGCTCAGTCCAATTTCTTGAAATGGGCCGAAGAAACCAAACTTGTTACGGAAGATGAAATTCGTCGTGTTATGGAGCGCACCGACGCATCCGAAACGGCTGACCAAATTGTACAATTCTTACAGACGGAACTCGTTACGCGTCAAAGCTTTTTGAGCGAACTCAATGTGTTACGTCGTTTAAATATGGTTGTAGGCGCCTTAAATATGGAACTTCAAATCTCTGATTTGGAAAACTCCATTAATAACCAAGTGCGTCAACAGATGGAAAAAGCGCAGAAAGAATATTTCTTGCGTGAAAAAATCCGCGTAATTCACAATGAATTGGGTGATAAATCCGATCCTGATGAAGAAGCGGAAGAATTGCGTGAACAGCTTAAGAAAATCAATGTGTCCGACGAAGTGCGTGAACGTATTGAAAAAGAAATCAGTCGTTACAGCCGCATGCCATCCATGATGCCGGAAGCGAATATTTTGCGCAATTACCTCGATTGGGTATTGTCCCTACCTTGGGATAAAGTAAGCGAAGACCGTCTCGATATCGGCGAAGCGGCTAAAATTTTAGACCATGATCACTATGGCCTCAAAAAGGTCAAGGAACGTATCTTGGAATTCTTGGCGGTTCGTAAATTATCCGATTCCTTGAGTGGCTCTATTCTTTGCTTGGTAGGACCTCCGGGAGTTGGTAAAACATCCTTGGCTACATCTATTGCTAAAGCTATGAATCGTAAATTTATCCGCGCTTCCTTAGGCGGCGTTCGTGACGAAGCGGAAATCCGCGGTCATCGTCGTACCTACATCGGCGCGTTACCGGGCCGTATGATTCAGGGCCTTAAGAATGCCGGTACAAGAAATCCTGTATTCTTGTTGGATGAAATTGATAAATTGGCATCCGACTACAAAGGCGATCCTTCGTCCGCATTATTGGAAGTGCTCGATCCTGAGCAGAACAAGACGTTCAGCGATCATTTTATTGAAATTCCGTTTGACTTCTCCGATGTATTCTGGATTACGACGGCCAATGTACCGGGCAATATTCCGGCACCTTTGATGGACCGCATGGAAGTGATTGAATTATCCAGCTACATGGAAGATGAAAAATTGGAAATCGCTAAACGTTATTTGGTACCGAAACAAATTAAGAAAAACGGTTTAAGCGGTCATAATGTGAAATTATCCGATGCGGTACTTCGTAAAGTAATTTCCGAATATACTCGCGAAGCCGGTGTTCGTACTTTGGAAAAAACGATTGCCAAGATTTTCCGCAAATTGGCTTTTGAAATTATCAACGGTTCGGAAGCAACGCCGCGTGTAACTGTTAAAAACTTGTCCAACTATTTGGGTGCGCCAATCTATTTGGAACAGGAACGGGAGAAGAATGCTCAAGTAGGTCTCGTTTGCGGCCTTGCTTGGACATCCGTGGGCGGTGTAGTACTTCCTTGTGAAGCGACTACGATGCCCGGCAGCGGCAAGTTGTCCTTAACCGGCAGCCTCGGCAAAGTCATGCAGGAATCCGGTCAAGCCGCCTTATCCTACATTCGTCATAATGCTAAGGAGTTAGATATTCCGGCAGACTTCCATAAAACTATGGATTTACATGTACATTTACCGGAAGGGGCCACCCCTAAAGACGGTCCGTCGGCCGGTATTACCATGACATTGGCTATTGTATCGGCTTTAACAAACCGTAAAGTTCGTTCCGATTTAGCTATGACCGGCGAAATTACTTTGCGCGGTCGCGTCTTGCCGATTGGCGGTTTGAAAGAAAAATTACTGGCAGCTTTACGCTACGGTATTAAAGAAGTATTGATTCCGCAAGGCAATATTAAGGACCTTGAAGAGATGCCGACATCTGTTATTGAAGGCCTTAAAATTACGCCGGTAAAAACAATGGATGAAGTGTTAGCAAGAGCATTTGTAAAATGATGAAGCAGAAGAAAAACACACCAAGACAACCAAAACCTGTATATACCCGTAAAGAGCCGCAAGGACCTCGTATTATTGCGTCCAAATATGTGGCTTCTGCCGTACGCCCCGACCAATATCCGGAAGGGGATACGGTGGAAGTGGCCTTCTTGGGGCGCTCCAATGTGGGCAAATCTTCTTTGATTAACTCGCTGTGCAATCACCGAGGCCTTGCCTTGGTGAGCGGCCAGCCCGGTAAAACGAAGACGATAAATTTTTTCACAATTACGTCCAAAGAGGATATCAGTGAAACCGAAGAACGCCGTTATGAGTGGTTCTTGGTGGATTTGCCGGGTTATGGGTACGCAAAAACTGATAAGAGTAATCGAAATATATGGTCTTCCTTTATTGCCGATTATATTTTACAATCAGAACGACTGATGTTGCTCTGTTTGTTGGTAGACGGCCGTCATCCGGAATTACCAATCGATCAAGAAGCCTTCAATTGGCTTCGTGAGGCGGGGGTACCGTTACAAATTGTGGTGACGAAGGTTGATAAATTAAACAGTAAGGAACGACAACAAAACATGCGCTTTATTAAGGAGAATTTCCCTTGTGAAGCACCGGCTATTCCGTACAGCTCGCTTAAGCATACGGGCCGTGAATTGTTGTTAAAGCGTATTAATCAAGTGATTGTGGGGGTCGACGAATGAGTTTGGAAAAAGAACTGGCATTAATTGAACAAGTAAAAGCAGACCTCGTAAAAGTGGAAGCCTATTTGGCGGAGTCCTTGCAAACCGGTTCTGAAGATTTTAACCGCTTAATTCGCCCCATTTCGGCGGCCGGCGGTAAACGCTTAAGGGCTCGGTTATGTCTGCTTATAGCCGGTGCCGGTAAAGCATCGGAAGCGGATCGTGTCCGTATTGCCGCAGCTGTAGAAATGCTGCATTTAGCCACATTGATTCATGATGATGTACTCGATCAGGCTGCCGTGCGCCGTGGCGCCACAGCCATTCATTGCAGTAAGGGCAATAAGGTAGCCATTTTAAGCGGTGACTACTTATTTGCCAAAGCGTTTGACGTGGTGGCACAAATTGGTTCGGTAGCATGTTTGCATGTTTTTTCGTTTATTATTTCCGCCTTGGTGGAAGGGGAATTCATGCAGATGGAAGATGTGTATCGTCTCGATCAGGGCATTGAACGTTATTTGACGAAGACCCAAAAGAAAACGGCTGATTTTATAGAAGCTTGTTTGGAATTGGGCGGCATTCTCGGTAAATGGTCGGAAACCGACATTCGTTTATTAAAACAATACGGTCATGGCCTGGGGATGGCATTCCAGATTACCGACGATATCATGGATTATGCTGCTACCGCTGAAACAACGGGCAAACCTGTAGGCAAAGACTTACGTGAAGGTCTCATTACCTATCCGTTATTATCTGTCATTAACGAGGCCAATAAAGCGGAAGTCACTAAAGCCGTGCAAGCTATTGCCGACGGTCAGGCGCCGGATGAACTGATTGCTTATGTGGCGGCTCAAGGCGGGGTGGCCAATGCAGAAGCATTGGAAGCCGATTATCGTCGTGATGCTCACGAAGCATTAGAGGCTTTGCCTGATTTTGCCGGTAAAGCTGTCCTTTATGAAGTATTGGATTCATTGGCTGATAGAAAGGTGTAATATATGGAATCGTTTCAGGTACGTGATTTTAATGACCCGAAACGAAAGCCTTCCTTGAATAGTGTTTTGGCGCAAAAAGAACGCCTAAAGGCAGCCGAACGAATTCGCCGCGGTGAAGTAAATGACGAAACATCGGCTGAGGAGTTGAAGGCTGTATCCGGTGATGTAGCGACTGTTGATCTTGCTGCGACTGAGTCGCAGTATACACCGCTGGAAGAGCAGATTATGGCTGAAAATAAAGCCATGTCCTTAGTAGGTCACCTGGGTGAACTGCGTAAGCGGATAATTATTTCGGTCCTCGCTATTTTGGTGGGCTTTTGTGTCGCCTATTATTATGTAGATGATATATTGGCCATGATTGTGGCGCCGGCCGGTAAGTTGTACTATATGCGCCCGACGGAAGCTTTTTTTACCTATATGAAAGTAGCTTTTGTGGCCGGCGTTATTGCAGCCTCACCGGTGTGGCTCTATGAAATATGGGTCTTTGTTATTCCGGCACTAACACAACAAGAGAAAAAGTTAACCAATTGGTTCTTACCGTTTGCGATTATGCTGTTTGCTATTGGCATCGTGTTTTCTTATGCTTTGGTATTACCGGTGGCCATTAAATTTTTCATTGGTTTTGCCACCGATGAATTGCAGCCCCTATTTTCTATCGGGCAATACTTAGATTTTGTCATAGCATTTGTGCTACCTTTCGGATTCATATTCGAATTGCCCATTGTTATGATTATTTTGGCCAAACTGAATCTGATTACGTCGGATTTTTTGCGCTCCAAACGAAAAATCTTTATCTTCCTGTCCTTTGTTATAGGGGGCTTCATATCGCCGACACCGGATATGTTTTCGCAGACTATGATTGCCATGCCGATGATTATTCTTTATGAACTAAGTCTTTGGATGGTAGCCAAGGTGATGAAACGGTAAGTAAAAATTGACAGGTTGGACATTTTTAGATATTATGAGTATAGATACAGTTGTTTAAATTCTCGTATATCAGGTAGGGCCTGATTACCGTATGATTACAGCCGTATTAATTGATATTTGTATAACAAAGCTGAGATAAGGAAAAATCTTCTCATAGCGTGGCAGAGAGCGTTGGTAAGGTGCGAGCAACGTACGTGAAAGGAAGAGGGTAGCCTTTGAGCTGACTTGATGAAGCAATCTTTGGATTGTGTGTAGTTTTGTCCGGTTAACCCCGTTAGAGGTAATGAGTGATTGCAACGGCAATAATCTAGGTGGTACCGCGGAAGTTAAGCCCTTTCGTCCTAATGGACGAGAGGGCTTTTTTTATATCATAGAGGAGGAACTTGAGATGAGTGAGTTCAAGAATTTAACAACCTATAATCCGGGGGAAATTGAGCAGAATTGGTATGAATTTTGGGAAAAACAGGGATACTTCCACGAAGAAGTAGATGAAAGTAAAAAGCCGTTCAGTATCGTATTGCCACCGCCTAATGTAACGGGGCAACTTCATATGGGGCATGCGCTCGACAATACCTTGCAGGATATTCTGATTCGCTTCAAACGTATGCAGGGCTACAATGTGCTTTGGATGCCGGGTACCGACCATGCCGGTATTGCTACGCAGGTAAAAGTAGAACAGAACCTCAAAGAAACAGAAGGCAAGTCTCGTTATGATCTTGGCCGTGAAGAGTTCGTTAAACGTGTTTGGCAATGGAAAGAAGAATATGGCAGCACTATTGTTAAACAGATTCGCAGCTTAGGCGCTTCCTGTGACTGGACCCGTGAACGCTTTACCTTGGACGAAGGCTACTACAAAGCTGTTCGCGAAGTATTCGTAAGCTTATATGAAAAAGGTCTTATTTATCGCGGTGAACGCATTGCCAACTGGTGTCCTAGTTGTCATACCGTTCTTAGTGACATTGAAGTTGAGCACAGTGATGAAGCAGGCCATTTATGGTTCATCAAATATCCTGTAGTCGGTGAAGAAGGTCGCTTCGTAACGGTTGCTACAACCCGTCCGGAAACTATGTTCGGTGACGTGGCCGTAGCCGTTAACCCTGAAGATGATCGTTATAAAGATATTATCGGTAAAACATTGTTATTGCCATTCGTAAATCGTGAAATTCC
This sequence comes from Veillonella sp. LMAG:90, assembly GCF_008679445.1. NCBI lineage: Bacteria > Bacillati > Bacillota > Negativicutes > Veillonellales > Veillonellaceae > Veillonella > Veillonella sp. LMAG:90. Next base: position 2,162,079 of record NZ_NAND01000001.1, on the reverse strand, counting down.
GGTAATTGCCGATGATTATGTAGATCCAGGCTTTGGTACGGGCTGTGTAAAAATTACACCGGCTCATGACCCTAACGACTTTGAAATGGGTCAACGTCATAACCTCGAATCTATCGTAGTTATGAATCTTGATGCGACGATGAACAGCGAAGCCGGTCATTTTGAAGACATGACCCGTGAAGCCGCTCGTAAACAAGTAGTAGCCGAACTTAAAGAACAGGGCCTCCTTGCCAAAATCGAAGACCATGAACACAGTGTAGGTCATTGCTCCCGTTGTAATACCATCGTAGAACCGCTCGTATCGAAACAGTGGTTTGTAAAAATGGCACCCCTTGCCGAACCTGCTTTAAAAGTTGTTAAAGATAAAGACATCGAATTCGTACCGGAACGTTTCACCAAAACGTACACTAATTGGTTAGAAAACATCCGTGACTGGTGTATTTCTCGTCAGTTATGGTGGGGTCACCGCATTCCTGCTTGGTATTGCGATGATTGCGGTGAAGTGATTGTATCCAAAGATGACGTTACGGAATGTCCTAAATGTGGCGGTCATGTTCATCAGGAAGAAGACGTACTGGATACTTGGTTCAGCTCCGCTTTATGGCCGTTTGCGACTATGGGCTGGCCGGAACAGACCAAGGAATTGGCTCATTGGTATCCGACTAGTGTAATGGTAACCGGTTATGACATTATTTTCTTCTGGGTAGCCCGCATGATTTTCATGGGTCTTGAATTTGAAAAAGAAATTCCGTTTAAACATGTATTCATTCATGGTCTCGTACGCGACAGCCAAGGTCGTAAAATGAGTAAATCTTTAGGCAACGGTATTAATCCGCTTGATGTAATCAACGAATACGGCGCCGATGCACTTCGCTTTACGTTGGTAACCGGCAATACACCGGGGAATGATATGCGTTTTTACATGGAACGCGTAGAAGCTAATCGAAATTTTGCAAATAAGATTTGGAATGCCGCAAAATTTGTTATAATGAACTTAGATAATTACGATCCTGAGTTTGTTCCTAGTGAAGAAGACTTTACGTTGGCAGATCGCTGGATTATTGATACCTACAATAATGCTGTGGCCACCATCACCAATAATCTCGATAAATTTGAGTTAGGTGAAGCAGCTGCCGGTGTTTATGACTTTATTTGGAACAGCTATTGCGATTGGTTTATCGAATTGGCTAAGCCGCGTCTTTATAATAAAGAAGGCGGTCGTGACCGTGCGGTAGTTCAATACTTATTGGTAACTATTTTGCGTCATATGCTCGAATTGTTGCATCCGTTTATGCCATTTGTTACAGAACACATCTGGCAACATCTCCCTCATGAAGGGGGAAGCATCGTAGTGGCTCCATGGCCAACGGCTTTACCGTTCGCTGATCAGAGCACCGCTGCTGCGCAAATGAACATCATGATGGATGCCATTAAAGGGATTCGTAACATGCGCGCCGAAATGAATGTACCGATGGGTAAACGCAGCGCTGTTATTTTAGCTGTCACTGATGAATCGCTCCGCACCATGGTAAGCGAACATCAAGATTACTTTAAGACTTTGGGCTGGGCTGAATCGGTAACTATTTTGGGTGCCGATGATGCGAAACCTGAAAATGCTACCGTAACGGTAGTTAACGGTCTTGAAGTATATCTCTTACTCAAAGACTTAATCGACGTAACCAAAGAACGGGAACGTTTGACAAAAGAAAAAGAAACACTTAAGAAGGAAATTGCTCGTTTAGAAGGTAAATTAGGTAATCCGGGCTTCGTGGCCAAGGCTCCGGCAGATGTAGTTGCAAAAGAACAAGCCAAATTGGCTGAATATCAGCAAAAACAACAAGCTGTTATTGAACGTGAAGAATTTCTTAAAACCTTATAGGAGGTAATCATGACGTACGCAGAGGCAGTGGCCTATTTAGACAGTTGTGCATCCTTTGGCATCAAACCCGGTTTGGAACGCATTCATGCGTTATTGGACGAATTGGGGCATCCTGAACGGGCCTACAAAACCGTCCATGTGACGGGGACCAACGGTAAAGGTTCCGTTACGGTGTATATCGATTCGGTACTCACCACCAGCGGACACCGTTCCGGTCGTTTCACATCACCCCATTTAATCAGTTATACGGAACGCATTGCGGTAAATGGTCGCAATATTACCGAAGAAGCGTTTGGTGAATTGATTGCAAAAGTAAAAGACGCTGTAGCTAAAATTGAAGCGAAAGGATCGGAATCACCGACTCAGTTTGAAGTATTGACGGCAGCTGCTTTCTTGTTCTTCATGGAACAGCAGGTTAACTATGCAGTCATCGAAGTAGGCCTCGGCGGTTTATTGGATTCAACGAATGTGATTTTCCCCGAAGTATCCGTAATCACCAATGTATCCATGGACCATCAGGCGTATTGCGGTAACACCCTCCGTGAAATTGCTACCCATAAAGCGGGCATTATTAAACCGGGAATTCCCGTAGTGACGGCGGCTCAAGGGGAAGCCTTGGCTGTTATTAAGGATAAAGCCAAAGAATTGAATTCTAAAGCGTATGTGTTTAACGAAGATTTTTCAATCAGCAGTCGCACTGTCACTGAAGATGGTCAGATGATTACCTTGGAAGATAAGAGTGGTCATAAAGATATGCTGTTTACCAAAATGGTAGGCGTTCATCAAGCTGTTAATATGGCCTGTGCCTTTCGTGCCGTTCGCGTTTTAATGGAACGTGATGAAGTAATCAGCGAGGAAACGTTGCGCGAAGGCTTGGCTCGGGCTCATTGGGCCGGCCGTTTTGAAATCATCAAAAAACTAGACCGTACCTTTATTTTTGATGGTGCCCATAATGCGGGCGGTGCCGAAGCATTCCGCTTAACGTATGAAGAAGTATTTAAAGACAGACAGAAAACGGTAGTGTTGTCCGTCTTAAAAGATAAAGAAGTCAAAACAGTTGTAGAGGATTTGGTAAACCCTTACGATACTGTAATTACGGTGCCGGCTCCGACGCCGCGCACATCCACACCGGAAGAATTGGCTGAATTTGTGCCGGGTGTAGCTCAGACGGCTCAAACTGTCAGTGAAGGCATGCAAAAAGCCATGGCCGCTACCCAGGCCGGCGATATTATTGTAGTAGCCGGTTCCTTGTATATTTTAGGTGAAGCAGAAGAGTGGTTAAAAGCTCAGTAAAGGATGAAGTAATGACAGGTGCAGTATCTATTGACGGGGGCCGTCCGTTGCAACATTATATTACACGACTCCTGTATGCCGTGGTGTTGGTTATGCCTTTACATCCGTGGCTCGGGGATGCACTGGTCATTATTGCTCTTTTGCTCAGCGTTTGGGATACCTTGCGTTACAGACCATTGTCAAAACCCGCATCGTGGCTTCAGTGGTGCGTGTTGGGCTTTATGGGGTGGAGTTTATTATCAGCCCTCGGATCAGCTCGGCCGATGTGGACAACGGCCAGCTGGCTTTATAATGTAGGCATGTACGGCGGTATTTATTTCCTCACCTATCGCTATTTGCGCGAGCCCGAGCAGTGGCGTGTTTTCTTGCGTATTTTCATGTGGTCGGCCTTCATTGTTTGTTTGGTTGGCGTCTATCAATATATGACGACGTCCATGGAATTATTAAAACAGTGGGTGGATGCGGCGCATTTTCCGCTCTTGAAGCGGCGCATGTTTGCTACATTGCAAAATCCGAATTTATTCGGTGAATATTTATTAATTGTATTGTCCATGGTAGGAACGGGAATTTTTCAAGGCCTTAAAGAAAAGCGTTGGCGCTTATTGGCCTGGATGGTGCTGATGGCATTGTTTTTCCTGATTTGTATGACCCTAACCTATTCGCGGGGCATATGGCTTAGCTTTGCCTGTGTTGTGGTGTATTGGGGGCTGACTATCGATCGGCGCTTGCTTTTATCGTTATTAATAATCCCTATTGTTCTTTTTGGCTACCATGGGGAAGTGGCATCAAGGCTTTGGTCCCTGTTCGACGGTAACGATACATCCGCTGTGTTGCGCTGGGCTTTATGGGACAGTACAACCTATATGATTGCGGATTATCCGATTCTGGGGATCGGTTGGGATGCCTTCTGGTTTGAATATCCACATTATAATTACTACATTCAGGCCCCTGATGTGATAATTTATCATGCCCATAACATGTTTTTAAATATGTTGGCAGAAATAGGAATTCCCGGCGCACTCTTCTATTTTGTCGCAATATATGGCCATGCTGTGTATGCTTTGCGTTTGCCGAAAGCAACTATAAGTAACATCGTGAAGTATGGTATCGGTGCCGTTGTAGTAGGCATAACGGTTAGCGGCTTGTTTGACCATGATTTGTTTAGTCATCAGGTATCGGTAATTTTTTGGCAACTCTTAGGTTGGGCTTCATCCGTTTTATATACTTATAAAAAACGGGGGAACAAACCACTTGAGAATGAACTGACAACAGATATAAAAAATTAATATATTCGATTAGCAAGTTAATTCGTGTACTTACTAAAGTCGCTGTAATTAATAGACAAACATTGATATATTGGATTGAAATATTCTGATGTAAATGATTAAAAAAATTGATAATCTAATTTATTGATAACCGATAATTTTAGATATTTGGTTAACAATAAACCTGAAAAAGTATAGGTATGATGAGATTAATTCATCATACCTATACTTTTTTGTATATGAAATATCATTTATGCATATTGGTTGACAAAGGAAAATAATTCTTCTAAACTTAGCTATAGTTTAAAGTATAATTCTTTAAACAACATCTAATTATGTCGATGAAAGAGAAGATTTTCGATACGGTAAACTGTGAATAAAAATAAAAAAATATTCACAAAAAAAGAGGATATTTTAAACTTTTGTCGAATATGTATTAGTGTTGGAATGCGGAAGTACAATTTAATGTCATTCAAACTTTTTAAAGGAGATGGTAGTGATGATTAACATCCTCGATCGCGTACAAGGCAGTGCTCTTCAAGCTAAAATCGTTACAGCTGAAGAAGCAGCTTTGTTGATCAACCCGGGCGACCATGTGGGTATTAGTGGTTTTACCCCATCCGGTTATCCGAAAGCAGTTCCTTTGGCCTTAGCTAAACGAATGGAAAGCGATCCATTTCAAATTGACTTGTGGACAGGCGCTTCAGTTGGTGATGAAGCTGACGGTGCTTTAGTTCGAGTTAATGGGATTGCCCGTCGTTTCCCTTACCAGACAAATGGTGATATGCGTAAAGCATTGAACGCTGCGAAAGTACGTTATAATGATATGCATCTCAGCCATGTAGCTCAGAATGTTCGCTATGGTTTCTTCGGCGACTGCGATGTAGCCATCGTAGAAGCTGTATGCATCCGTGAAGACGGTGGTATTATTCCTTCCACATCGGTTGGTAACACACCTACCTACATTCATAAAGCTAAGAAAGTTATTGTTGAAGTCAATGTATCGCAACCTATGAGTTTAGTAGGTATGCATGATATCTACGAACCATTGGATCCTCCATATCGTCAACCATTGCCTATTACAGGCCCTGGTAACCGTGTGGGTACTCCTTATATCCCATGTGATCCTGAAAAAATCGTAGCTATCGTACCTTGCGATATTACCGATAAAACTCGTCCTTTGGCAGCTATTGATGATGATGCTAAAGCAATGAGCCAACATTTAATCGAATTCTTCCAGAATGAAATTAAACATGGCCGTTTACCTAAGAATTTATTGCCGTTACAATCCGGTGTAGGTTCGGTAGCAAATGCTGTTATCAGTGGTTTGGCACAAGGTCCGTTCACTAACCTTTCAATCTTTACCGAAGTAATTCAAGATGGCATGTTTGACCTTATTGATGCCGGTAAAGTTGAAGTATGTTCCGGTACGGCATTATCGCCATCTCCGGACGGCTTAAAACGTTTCTATGACAACGTTGATTTGTACTCGAAGAAAATTATTCTTCGTCCGCAAGAACTTTCCAATAGTCCTGAATTAGCTCGACGCCTCGGCGTTATTGCTATGAATACAGCTATTGAATTTGATATTTTTGGTAATGTAAACTCCACTCATATCATGGGTAGCAAGATGATGAACGGTATCGGCGGTTCCGGCGACTTCGCTCGTAACGCATATATCTCCATCTTCTGTACTAATTCGGTAGCGAAAGATGGTGCTATCAGCTCCGTTGTTCCAATGTGCTCGCACATTGACCATACAGAACACGATGTAATGGTATTCTGTACTGAACAAGGTGTGGCTGACTGCCGTGGTTTGTCACCTGAAGAACGTGCTCGCTTAATCATTAAAAACTGTGCACATCCGGATTACAAACCAATGTTAGAAGATTACCTCGAAAGAGCCATTGTAGCGACAAAACACGCCCATACACCGATTTTGCTCGACGAAGCTCTTTCTTGGCATAAACGTTTCCAAGAAACTGGAAGCATGAAGAAGTAAAGGTATATTTAGGAGGATGATGAAAATTATGGCTAACGAAGCTCTAAAAGCTAATCTCGCCAAATACGAGGCAGAAGTTGCAGAAAAGATTGCTAAATTCCCAGAACGTAAAAACTTGAAGTACAATCGTTTATACACTCCACTTGACATCGAAGGTTTCGACTACGAAAGAGATTTAGGATTCCCTGGTGAATATCCTTACACTCGTGGTGTACAACCTACAATGTACCGTGGCCGTTTCTGGACAATGCGTATGTATGCCGGTTTCGCAACTGCTGAAGAATCTAACAAACGTTATCGTTACCTTATCGAATCCGGTGCTACCGGCCTTAGCTGTGCATTTGACTTGCCAACTCAGATCGGTTATGACTCCGATGACGCTATGGCTGAAGGCGAAGTTGGTAAAGTAGGGGTAGCAATTGACTCCTTGAAAGATATGGAAATCTTGTTCGACGGCATTGACCTCGGTAAAGTTTCCACTTCCATGACAATCAATGCTCCTGCATCCGTTCTTCTTGCTATGTACATTGCAGTAGCTGAAAAACAGGGCGTACCTGCATCCGCTTTGATGGGTACTATCCAGAACGATATTCTTAAAGAATATGCCGCTCGTGGTACTTACATTTTCCCACCAAAACCATCCATGCGCTTGATTACCAATATTTTCGAATATTGCTCTCAGAATGTACCAAAATGGAACACAATCTCCATTTCCGGTTACCATATTCGTGAAGCCGGTTCCACTGCTGCACAGGAAATCGCATTCACAATCGCTGACGGTATTGCTTACGTAGAAGCTGCTTTGAAAGCCGGCTTAGACGTTGATGCTTTCGCTGGTCGTTTATCCTTCTTCTGGAATGCTCATAACAACGTACTTGAAGAAGTTGCTAAATTCCGTGCGTCCCGTCGTTTATGGGCTCACATCATGAAAGAACGTTTTGGCGCTAAAAAAGCTAAATCCATGATGCTTCGTGTACATACTCAGACTGCCGGTTCCATGTTGACTGCACAACAAGTTGATAACAACATCGTTCGTGTAGCTTTACAGACTGCCGCTGCTGTAATGGGTGGTACTCAGTCCTTACATACTAACTCCCGTGACGAAGCTTTGGCTCTTCCTACAGAAGCTTCCGTACAGGTTGCTCTTCGTACTCAACAGATCGTTGCTTATGAATCCGGCTTAGCTGACGTAATTGACCCATTGGGCGGTTCCTACTATGTAGAAGCTATGACTAATGCAATTTATGATGAAGCTGCTGAATACATTAAGAAAATCGACGAAATGGGCGGCGCTGTAGTTGCTATTGAAAAAGGTTACATCCAGAAAGAAATTCAGGAATCCGCTTACAAATGGCAGATGGAAGTTGAATCCGGTCTCCGCACTATCGTAGGCGTTAACAAATTCCAGGTTGAAGAAAAACCTGTTGAAGGTCTTCTTCGCGTAGACGCTTCCGTAGGTGTTAACCAGGCTAAGAAAACTCAGCAAGTTCGTGCAGAACGCGACAACGCTGCAGTTGAAAAAGCATTGACAGCACTTAAAGAAGGGGCAAAAGATGAAAATGTTAACCTTATGCCATTAATTCTTGATGCAGTTCGTACTTATGCAACATTAGGCGAAATTTGTAACGTATTACGTGAAGTATTCGGCGAATACCAAGCTCACTCCACGTTATAATTCTCAAGTATAATTAGCGTAACGATTAGTTCGGAGGTAATCTATCATGGCAGAAAAACGTATTCGTGTATTAGTAGCAAAACCAGGTCTTGACGGTCATGACCGTGGTGCTAAAGTTGTAGCTCGCGCACTTCGCGATGCTGGTTTTGAAGTAATTTATACTGGTCTTCGTCAGACGCCGGAACAAATTGTTGCAGCAGCTGAACAGGAAGATGTTAATGTTGTTGCATTGAGCCTTCTTTCCGGTGCTCACAACACATTATTCCCTAAAATCGTTGAAATGTTAAAAGAAAAAGGTATGGGCGACGTTCTTGTAGTAGGCGGCGGCGTAATTCCTGATGCTGATATCCCTGGTCTTAAAGAAGCAGGCGTTGCAGCAGTATTTACTCCTGGCACTCCTACAGGCGACGTAATCGAATTTATCAAAGCTAACGTAAAATAAGATGTTTTTTAGTAACAGGCTCGGATTTTTACAAGTCTGGGCCTGTCACTATATAAGAAGGCGGTGCAACCAATGGATTTAGTCAAAGAACTATTAAACGGTTCCCGACTGGCCTTGGCGAGAGCCATCACTGCAGTCGAAAGTGAATATGATGAAGCAATCGACATTATGAAAGCGATTTATCCTAAAACGGGTCATGCTCGTATTTTAGGTGTTACCGGGGCTCCCGGCGCCGGTAAGAGTACCTTGACTGATAAAATTGTTAAACAATACTTACAGCAAGGTAAAAAAATCGGTATCGTTGCGGTGGATCCGACCAGTCCGTTCTCCGGTGGTGCCATCTTGGGTGACCGTATTCGAATGAATGATTTGACGTTAAACGAAAATGTATTCATTCGCAGTATGGGTACTCGTGGCAGCTTAGGCGGATTATCTAAGAAATCATCTGATGCAGTTAAGCTGATGGATGCGTTCGGTATGGATCTTGTTATTATTGAAACCGTAGGTGTTGGTCAATCAGAAGTCGATATCGTCAAAAATGCCGATAGCGTTTTGGTTGTACTTGTACCGGGTCTCGGTGATGATATCCAAGCTATTAAGGCCGGTATTTTGGAAATCGGCGATGTATTCGCCATTAACAAAGCTGACCGCGATGGCTGTGATAAACTGAACGTTGAAATTGAAATGATGCTCGACTTAGACTCCCGTGAGGTTAAATGGCGTCCTCCTATTAAACGTACCATTGCGAGCAAAGACGAAGGTGTTGATGAATTAGTCGAAGCGTTGGATGAACATTTTGAATTCTTGGAAGACAGCGACGAATTAACTGTTCGCCGTCAGGATAGAACAAGAAATGAAATTATCGCGATGATTAATGAACAAATCGGACGTCGTGTTGCCGATGTAGTGGTAGCGAGTGACGACTTTAATAGCCAAGTTGACGCTGTTAACCAGCGTCAAAATGACCCATATACAGTGGTCAACAAAGTCTTGGCAGATGTTTTAAAAATTTAATGATACCAGCCTTCTAAGGCCTATCAAATGCAAAGGAGATTTTAACCATGGCATTTAAAGTATTAAACGTAGATCACATCGGTATTGGTGTTAGTGATTTAGCAGCAACTAAAGAATTCTACAAAAACACATTAGGTATTGAACATCTTCCTGAAGATGAAGTAGTAGAAGAACAAAAAGTAAAAGTAAGCTTCTTCCCATGTGGCGACGCTGAATTGGAATTCTTGGAATCCACTACTCCTGATGGCCCTATTGGCAAATTTATCGAAAAAAATGGTGGCCGTAACGGTATCCAACACGTTGCTTTACGTGTAGACAACATCGAAGCTGCAATCGCTGATTTAATGGAAAAAGGCGTTCGCATGATCGACGAAAAACCTCGCTACGGTGCAGGCGGATCTGCTATTGCTTTCATTCATCCAAAAGCAACTGGTGGCGTTCTTCTTGAACTTTGCCAGAGAATGAAGTAATATAAGATATATAATTTATTTATATAAAACTCTATGGAGGTGTAGTGATGGCAACAGTCCAAGAAAAGATTGAGTTGTTACACAAAAAGTTAGAAGTTGTGAAACTTGGCGGCGGGGAAAAACGTATTGAATCCCAGCACAACAAAGGCAAAATGACTGCCCGCGAACGTATCGCTAAGTTATTTGACGAAGGTAGCTTCGTTGAATTGGATCAATTTGTTAAACATCGTTGTGTAAACTTCGGTCAAGACAAAAAAGAATTACCTGGTGAAGGTGTAGTAACCGGTTGGGGTACTATCGACGGTCGTTTAGTGTATGCTTTCGCTCAAGACTTCACAGTAGAAGGTGGCTCCTTAGGTGAAATGCATGCTGCTAAAATCGTTAAAGTACAACGTTTAGCCATGAAAATGGGCGCTCCTATTATCGGTATTAACGATTCCGGCGGAGCTCGTATTCAGGAAGCTGTTGACGCATTGGCAGGCTATGGTAAAATCTTCTTCGAAAATACCAACGCATCCGGTGTTATCCCTCAGATTTCCGTAATCATGGGACCATGCGCAGGCGGTGCAGTTTATTCTCCTGCATTGACTGACTTCATCTACATGGTTAAGAACACTTCCCAAATGTTCATCACCGGCCCGGCTGTAATTAAATCGGTAACGGCTGAAGATGTAACGGCAGAAGCACTTGGTGGTGCTATGGCACACAACAGTGTATCCGGTGTTGCTCACTTTGCTGCTGAAGACGAAGATGATTGCATCCAACAGATTCGTTACTTGTTAAGCTTCTTACCAAGCAACAATATGGAAGATGTACCGCTCGTTGATACCGGCGATGATCCAAACCGTATTTCTGAAGAACTTAACACATTATTGCCAGACAACAGCAATATGCCTTATAATATGTTAGACGTAATCTCTGCTGTTGTAGATAATGGTGAATACTATGAAGTTCAACCTTTCTATGCAACTAATATTATTACATGCTTCGCTCGTTTCAACGGCCAAAGCGTAGGTATTATTGCTAACCAGCCAAAAGTAATGGCAGGTTGTCTCGATATTAATGCATCCGATAAATCTTCTCGCTTTATCCGCTTCTGTGATGCATTCAATATTCCAATCGTTAACTTCGTAGACGTTCCTGGTTTCTTGCCTGGTACTAACCAAGAATGGGGCGGTATCATTCGTCATGGTGCGAAAATGTTATACGCTTATTCCGAAGCTACAGTACCTAAGATTACAGTTATTACTCGAAAAGCATACGGTGGTTCTTATCTCGCTATGTGTTCTCAAGACCTCGGTGCCGATCAAGTATATGCATGGCCTACATCTGAAATCGCAGTTATGGGTCCTGCAGGTGCAGCTAATATCATCTTCCGTAAAGATGCAGACAAAGATGAAAAAACTGCCAAATATGTTGAAGAATTTGCTACACCATACAAAGCAGCTGAACGCGGTTTCGTTGACGCTGTAATCGAACCTAAGGTTACTCGTCCTGCAATTATTAATGCACTCGCTATGCTTGCAAGTAAGAGCGAATCTCGCGCAGCTAAAAAACATGGTAACATTCCATTGTAATTTTTAGAATGTAAAACTTAGTTTTGATTTGGAGTATCAAAATTCTTATTCTTTATTGTTAGATAGAAAGAGGAATTTATTATGGGAGGAAACGAAAGTGCTATGAACCCGTGGCTATTTATGGCAATCAATATGACTGTCGTATTTGCCGTGTTGGCTGTATTAGGTGCAATCATGGTCATTACTCATAAACTTGACCCTACAAAAAAAAAGCCTAGTGAACCGGCCAAAAGCGTAGCGCCAGCAGCTGCTCCTGTGACTGCAGCAGCGCCAGTGGTAGCTAATGATGAACCTGTAGTAGCCGCTATTACGGGAGCCATCGTGGCTATGGGTTACTCGTCAGATCAAATTGCATCAATTCGTCCGGCTACAACCAGCCGTAACTGGACACTAGATGGCAGACTAAGTGGTAGATACTAGTCAAACGTAATCTAGGAGGTGTAAACATGAGCAAGACGGAATCTAAAACCGGTAGCAACAAAGTCAATGATGAAGTAGTTGCAGTAATTGCCAGCGCTATTAGTGCTATGGGTTACTCGGTTAATCAGATTGCCAGTATTCGTCCAAGTGTAAATATTTATAATTGGAAATTGGACGGACGTTTGCGCATGAGTCGTTAATTGTAATATTGTGATGAAGAATTAGCAATTAGCATTGAAGTTTATATGTTTGGAGGATAACAAAATGAAAAAATTTAGCGTAACTGTAAATGGTACTGTATATGATGTTGAAGTTAATGAAGTAAAAGCTGGCGGCGCAGCTCCAGCTCCAGCAGCAGCTCCTGCACCTAAAGCAGCTCCGGCTCCAGCACCTGCAGCAGCTCCAGCTCCTAAAGCAGCAGCTCCTGTAGCAGCTGGTGCAACTACAGTTAAAGCTCCAATGCCTGGTAAAATTTTATCTGTTGCCGTTTCAGCTGGCCAAGCAGTTAAAAAAGGCGACCTTTTATTAGTTCTTGAAGCTATGAAAATGCAGAACGAAATCTACGCTCCACAGGACGCTACTGTATCTGAAGTTCGCGTATCCGCTAACCAGACTGTAGCTACCGGCGAAGACATGGTAGTTTTAGGCTAATAAAATATTTGTAGTGAATTGTTGATTATATCAGTAATTAAGTTCTCTGAGAAAGGAGATCACACATGGATGCATTTATCGTAGCGGTCTCTTCAGTTTGGACAGACAGTGGGTTCGTCAACTTCAACTGGGGTAATGCTGTTATGATTTTAGTAGGTTTACTATTATTATACATGGCATTTGCTAAAGAATTTGAACCATTATTGCTCTCGCCAATCGCATTTGGTTGTATACTCGCCAACATTCCTCGCAATGGTTTTGAAGAAGGGGTTATGGCCCTTATCAGCGCCGGGGTTGCTAATGAAATCTTCCCTCCACTTATCTTCTTAGGTGTAGGTGCGATGACTGACTTCGGTCCTTTAATTGCTAACCCTAAAACATTGTTCTTAGGGGCAGCAGCTCAAATCGGTGTTTTCGTTGCGTTAGCCGGTGCTATGGTGATTGGTTTCACTGCACCACAGGCAGCTGCAATTGGTATTATTGGTGGTGCTGATGGTCCTACATCCATTTACTTGGCTACTAAATTGGCACCAGAATTACTCGGTGCTATCGCCGTAGCGGCCTATTCTTATATGTCCTTAGTACCATTAATCCAACCACCGGTAATGAAGTTGTTAACAACGCAGAAGGAACGTGAAGTTGTTATGGAACAGCTTCGTGAAGTTTCTCGTTTTGAAAGAATTGCATTCCCAATCCTTTCCACTATCTTCATTTCCTTGTTATTACCATCCATCACTTCCTTGTTAGGTATGTTGATGTTAGGTAACTTGTTCCGTGAATCCGGTGTAACTGAACGTTTATCCGATACTTCTCAAAACGCTTTGATCAATACCGTTACCATCTTCTTGGCAACAGGTACCGGTCTTACTATGAATGCTGAACACTTCTTAACAATTGAAACCATTAAGATTATCATCTTAGGTTTAGTTGCGTTCATCTTCGGTACAGCCGGTGGCGTATTGTTCGGTAAAATCATGTACATGTTGGATGGCGGTAAAACAAACCCACTCATTGGTTCCGCCGGTGTATCCGCGGTTCCAATGGCAGCTCGTGTATCTCAGGTAGTAGGTGCTAAAGCAAACCCTGCCAACTTCTTGTTGATGCATGCTATGGGTCCTAACGTAGCCGGCGTTATCGGTACTGCAGTTGCAGCCGGTACTATGCTTGCCATGTTGGGTGCTAAGTAATTAAATATTGAAATGCTGGCTTGGAGGGATTCTCCCCCCCAAGGTTAGCTTTTTACTTGTCGATTTACAGTAATGTGAAGAGATACTTTGACAATAGGTTCTGCTCGAAGTATTCTTTGGGGATATTACAGATTAGTATCGATAAATCGTATTGCATTTATAATTTAATGTAGAGGTGATTTAGACTTGTTCTCCATAGAATTGAAAATTTTAATTTCTTTCGCGTGGGCACTTATTGTCTTTTTAGTTGTAGCCTTAATTATCGGACCTGAGCGTAAAGCTCAATGGTTCCAACGTCGTAAAAAGTATTCCTTCTTTAATCGACGGGGTGTTATTAGTGAACTCTTATTTTTTGGCTATCCCAATACTAAGGAGGGCATTTTTATAACAACAGGCATGGCTGTTGCCATCGGGGCGGTTGTCTTTGGTCTGTATCATTTATAGTCCTTAGTATGAGGTAGGATATTCTGATTATATGTAATCGGATAGTTGAAAAGATATAATTGAATAATCGAAGTTCACTTCCTGAAATAAGGGTCCTATTAATACGTTTAGTGAATATTGATGTATTAAAAGGAGATGACTTTACATGGATGCTGCAGTACAAACGTTGATCGTACTCGCTGTTATGGCGGTTTTCTTTGTAACTGAAATTATCCCACTTGCTATTACCTCCTTGGGTGGTGCCATTGCTTTAGCATTGATGGGTATCATTAGTAGTAAAGAAGCTTTTTCCGGCTTATCCGATAGTACAGTAGTATTATTCGCCGGTATGTTCGTTGTAGGCGGTGCTTTATTCTACACCGGTTTAGCCCAGAAAATTGGGGAAACCGTAGTATCCAAAGCCGGTACCAGTGAAAACGGCTTGATGTTCGCAATCATGGCTGTTACAGCCGTCATGTCCGCATTCTTGTCTAACACCGGTACAGCTGCTGCTTTATTACCGGTAGTAGTTGGTATCTGTGCGGTTGCTAAAATTCCTGCCAGCCGTCAGTTAATGCCATTAGCATTCGCTGCCGGTATCGGTGGTATTATCACAATGGTTGGTACACCTCCAAACATTATCGTTAACGGTGCCTTATCCAAAGCCGGTATTGAACCATTCGGTTTCTTTGAATTTGCTTGGATTGGTATTCCTTTGACTGTTGCCACTATCGCTTTCATGATGTTCATCGGTAAATACTTCTTACCTAAACATCAGATTACCGATGTTGGTGATGTTGAACAAGAAGTAGCTGCTGAAGATATTTCTAACGATCCTAAGAAACAATTATACTCCGGTTTAATTCTTTTAACAGTTATCGTATTGATGATCTTAGGCGATCCATTGAAATCCATTGGTATTAACTTACCATTGAGCTTGGTAGCCGTTATGGGCGCTTTAGCTTGTGTACTTACCGGTTGCTTGGAAGAAAAACAAGCTTACACTTCGATTGACTGGGTAACCATCTTCTTGTTCGCAGGTATGATGCCTGTAGCAGGTGCTATGGATAAATCCGGTGCCGGTCAATTAATCGCTGACTCAGTACTTGGCGTTATGGGTTCCGATCCTAGCCCTTACTTCGCAACAGCAGTATTGTTCTTATTATCTTGCGTTATGACTCAGTTCATGTCCAATACCGCATCTTGTGCATTGCTTGCTCCTATCGGCATCGCAATTGCAAAAGGTATGGGTGCTGACCCTCATGCCGTATTAATGGCTATCGGCGTTGCTGCATCTTGTGCTTTTGGTACACCTGTTGGTACGCCTCCAAACACATTGGTACTTGGCCCTGGTCAATACAAATTCATGGACTATGTTAAAGCCGGTGTTCCATTGATCGTTGTATGCTTCATCGTAAGTATCTTGATCATTCCAATGGTATGGCCTTTCTTCCCTGGTAAATAATTACCGGTCAGAAAGTAACTTTAGTTGAGATAATACTAAAAAATACTTTATAATTAATGTTGAGGCGGTGCGCTTTACGTGCTGCTTCAACATTTTTTATTTTATTGAACGGTATTTTTATGGGAGTTTATGATTATGAAGATTTTTGGAAAGGCTGAATCAAAACGTAGTATAACGGCTGCTTTTGTTATAGCCTTCTTCTGTATTTTATTATTGATTGCTATGGGCTGGACCATATCCAGAAGTATTGCCAAGGGCATTATTATCTTAGATGAATTATTTGTTGAAGTGGTGGCTTTATTTGTCATTTTAAAGTCCGCTGTTGCACAATATACATATCTATTAACTGGAGATAAATTGGTTATTGTCGAGAAAATCCTGTTTTACACTAAAAAGATGGAAATTCCGTACAATATGATCGATGGGGTGTATGCTCATAAGACCGAATTCATCAGCAAATTCCGTTTGCGTTATAAATATCGGAAATGTTCAACGGTAGATAATCGTCCTATTTGGGCGTTAATATATTCCATTGTTAACGGTAAGAAGATTAAAAATGGTCGTGTATTGTTAAAAGCCGATCCGGCTTTTTTTGAGGCATTCGATCGCTTTGTGCCGAATAGAATCTGTGCACCGCAAGCCGATGTCATGTTATATTCTTATGCAAGACGTGATGCTGTAATGCATGATGAGTCGGTAGAAGAATATTTTAAGAAACTATCAGGCGCGTCTGAAGAGTCGACTGATACAGCACATACGGAAGAGGAGGGCAGTCGCTAAGATGAATCATGAAGAATTAACCAAAAGACGTAAGGAACTGATTGATGAACGAGCCGCCCGTTTAGAGGAATGGCGTAAGCTAATTCAATTGGAGGATCGGCCTCCGCTGGCTATCTCCCTCATTGGTTTTATTTTAATTGCTGCCGGTACCGTCATGGTATATTTGGTGGAACATCCAAGTATTTATGAACCGATGTTTTTAGGTGGCTTAGCATTAATGCTCATAGGGGCGGCTGTTTTTTATAATAGTAAAATTACAGTAGATGGTCGATTTAAACGTAAACAAAGATTGCGTACCATTGTGGAAGAGCTGAATGAACAAATTCGTGATGCTTCACAAGAATTAGGGTTGCCGAATCCTAAAATTAAATTCCCTAAAGATCACAGTAAACGCAAAAAGTAATTGATAATGCTAGTCATTTGAAATTGAGCATGGTTCACATCTTAAATGAGAATGCACTGTGGGCCTATGGTTGGACAAAAACTTAAAAATGTATATTGAAAATGTCTATCAATAACCCGTAAAGTGGCATTCCTACTATGTAAATAAGTCAATTTAACTTGCGTAAAAATAATAAGAAATCATTCTCCATAAGTTTGACAAGAAGGAAAAATCGTGCCATAATGAGAATATAAAGTTAAGGTAAGTTCCTTAAAGAAATGATAATTCAGAAATTATCCGGTATATTATGTGGAGGTGTCCAACTATGAGATTGATCGGTGACGAATGTATTAAATGTGGTTCTTGTGCTTCTGTATGCCCAGTAGGCGCTATCAGCGAAGGCGAACTCAAATACGAAATCAATGAAACTTGCATCGACTGCGGTTCTTGCGAATCCGTATGCCCTGTAGGCACTATTCATCCAGCTGAATAATCTTGGATGCTCAAAGCCCTCTAGATAGAGGGCTTTTTTTCTTGCCCTTTTTTATATAGAGTAGACCAAACCGAGCGTTTTATGTCATAATACATAGTAAAGGAAATGCCCTAATGATATGGAATACAGGCATTTTAGAATAAACTGGCTAGACTATAAACTGATAAAGGATGGATAGAGTGTATATTATAATTGGTATTGCATGGTTCGTATTAGATCAATTGACAAAGCAATGGGTGCAGGCATCGTTCTTGCTGGGGGAATCCCTACCGGTCATACCTAATGTCTTTCATTTGACATATATTTTAAATAAAGGCGCAGCCTTTGGCATATTGGCGAATCAGCGACTTTTTTTCTTGGCTATAGTCGTTGTCTTACTCGGTGCGTTATGGTATTTTCGCCGATATATTTTAAACGGCGATGTTTTTACAAAACTGGGGACCGCCTTATTGGTTAGCGGTGCTCTGGGCAATGGCTGGGACCGATATCACTTGGGCGCCGTAGTGGACTTCTTTGATTTTCGTATATGGCCCATTTTTAATGTAGCCGATATCGGGATTTGTGTCGGTGTGGTGCTATTGGCAATTCATGTTTGGCGAACACCGCATGAAGGAGGTAAGTAATGAAATCAGATACTTTACATACTATGGATGAATCTTTGCAATATATGGATGAATCTTTGGATACGATGGAAGCAGTGGACGGTAATGCAGGAATTGATAAGACGATTACCTTAACCGTTCCGGACGATAAAGAAGGGGAACGACTAGATGTATATTTAACATCGATTATGGAAGGGTCTCGCAGTTATGTACAACAATTGATTAAAAGCGGGGCTGTCACGGTTAATCAAAAAGCGGCCAAAAGTAATTTAAAGCTTACGGCCGGTTCAAAGATTTTTGTGGCCGTGCCGAAGCCGCAAGCGGTTGAAGTAAAACCGGAAGATATTCCTCTCGACATCCTCTATGAAGATCACGATATTATTATCATCAATAAACCGCGTGGTATGGTAGTGCATCCGGCGGTAGGTAATTATACGGGCACACTGGTAAATGCTTTATTATTCCATTGTAAGGATTTATCGGGAATTAATGGTGAAATTCGTCCGGGCATCGTTCATCGACTCGATAAAGATACATCGGGCGTCATGATGGCAGCGAAGAATGATTTGGCTCACATCGGTTTGGCTGAACAGGTAAAAGCCCATTCGGCAACGCGTACCTATTATGCATTGGTACACGGCAATATTGTGGAAGAACGAGGCACGATTAAGGCGCCTATCGGACGTCATCCGAAAGACAGAATGAAAATGGCCGTTGTGTTTGAAAACAGTAAGGAAGCGATTACACATTTCACGGTTGTAGAACGATTCGGCAAACATACCTTGGTTCAATGTGTACTGGAAACAGGCCGGACACATCAGATTCGTGTTCATTTTGCTCATATCGGCCATCCGGTGGTCAACGATCCGTTCTACGGCTATCGTAAGATGGATTTTCCTATTGAAGGGCAAGCCTTACATTCCTTCAGTTTAGCCTTGAAACACCCTATTTCGGGACAGGATATGTATTTTGAAGCGCCGTTACCGGAGGACTTTTTAGCTTGCTTAGACTATGCTAAAACTCATAATGTATAAGGAGTCAGCTATGCAGGAAAAACGAATTCTAATGGATGAACAGGCTATGATGCGGGCCATTCGCCGCATTAGCCATGAAATTTTAGAACGTAATAAAGGCCTGGAACATGCACTCATTTTAGGCATTGAACGGCGCGGCATTTATTTAGCGGAGCGTTTACAAGCTCAGATTGAAGCTATCGAAGGCGTGCATATTGATGTGGCAACTATCAACGTGGCTATGTACCGTGATGACAGAACGACCAAGGGCAAAGAAGGGCCGCCGTTCACGTTAGATACGACGGGGAAACTGGTTATTTTGGTAGATGATGTTCTCTATACGGGGCGAACCATTCGTTCCGCCCTTAATGCCTTAATGGAAGTGGGCAGACCGCGGGCTATTCAATTAGCCGTACTCGTTGACCGAGGACACCGCGAATTGCCGATTCGCGCCGATTATGTGGGGAAAAATATTCCTACATCTCATATGGAAACCGTGCGCGTAAATGTTAAAGAGCAGGACGGGGAAGATAGCGTTACTATTTCGTAAGATTGAAAATATGATAATAGCAGGAAGCTTCGGTTGATGGCAAATAAAAGGACATTGCCTTATTTTGGCAATGTCCTTTTGGTATGTATATTTCTTAACGTCATAGCAGCAATATAGAACTATGAAACACTTATTTTTTTATATACCAAGGCGTAAAGTAGAAATCTTCGCCGCCTTGTCGTTTGATTGGATTGGTTAGGCACAGCTTTTGAATATCTGTAGCTCGTTGGTCCAGTGCAGCTAATTCAGCGGTGAGGCCGGAGGCCGTATTTATAAAAGGAGCCCACTTCTGGATGAGGGGCACCGTAAACTCTTTACGTTGCAGCCAAGGTCTGGCTTCATCGGTAAAACCAAGGAGGCGTGCATATTGCGGCCCTTCTGTGTGAGCTTCATTTTGTAATTCCCTAGTAATGCCAAGGACCGTATAAGAAGCCATGCGATCAAGGCGGGCATAGGAATAACGCTTCGATTTTAATTGCTCACGCGCTTCCGGCCAAGATGCTTTTTGACTGACCGAAGTCCAAATTTGGTGGAGACCTTCTTTAAAATCGGCTAATGCCTCTAATTGAGCGGCCCCTTGTTTTCGGCTTTCATAGAGCACGAGGTCATAGTATCTGGCTAAATTAGAATAAGCGCCCGATTCGACAGACTCTTTATATTCGCCTTGTAAATTAGCTGAAATATAGGGGGATACGTTATCCGTTGAAGGAAAATCGGTGAGCGCGTCGAGATTTCTGATTTGGCGGCGCAAGGCTGTGCCGGATGGCCAGTTACTTGCGAGTTTGTCACTATGATGTTCACCTTCCCGCAAAATGGGGATGATATTCATCGCTAAGCCATATTGATGAATGGCTTTGGTATATTCGAGACCAAGCAAGGCGTTTGGTTGATTGACGATAGCCGCCGCATCCGGACATTCAGTAATAATAGCTTGGCGTAAAGCGGTACCGTAAAATTCACCCTTTTTCAGCGCTTCACGGCAGGCCGTTTGTACGGTACTGCTCAGGCTAAGGCGGGCGATTTTTTGTAATAAAGAGGCATCTTCCGTTTCGGTGCCGAAAGCGAGGGCGCGAGCTCCTAATCGGTGCAATAATCTGACCCCGCCGGCGGCAAACCGTTCGGCGTTGGCCGTAGCGTACACCGTAGGAAGTTCGATGACAGCGTGAGCGCCGTTTAATAGAGCCCAACGGGCCCTGGTGAATTTATCAAAAAGAGCCGGTTCGCCGCGTTGCACGAAGGAACCGCTCATAACAACAAGACGCAGTGCATCGGGATAGCGTTTTGCCAATTCTTTCAGTTGATGTTCGTGCCCTTTGTGAAAGGGGTTATATTCGGCAATGATTCCGATACAATTCATAATGTTACTCCTTTGAAAATTTACGTGTTATTTATTTCATTATAGCACAGAATGAGAGGGCGTATTTTCAGTTGTAGAGAGGCAATTTTTTTGAAAAAACTTAATTTTTACAATAAAATTACAGTAAATATACATATGAATAAAAATAATAGTGAATATGTCTAAAAAGAGGCGTGCAAGTAATTGCAAAGAATGGTATAATTTAAACGTACGCTTTACTTGTACAGACGTTTTGAATCGAGGGATATTATGAAGAAATGGTTCACTGTTTTTTGCATGGCTTTGCTGATGCTTGCGATTAGCGGCTGTGGCAGTGATAATGCATTGGATTCTTATAGTTTCGGTCATAAAGTAATTAAGAGCGGCAACTCGGAAATTACCGTTGCCTTGCCTTACGATATAGGTGTTCAGCCTAATACGACCAAAAATGCGTTGGGGTATCCTGTAACGACGTATTTAGGGGCCGATAAAAACTTCCTGGTTTCCATTGAAGCCATCTCCCCGAAAGCGGGTCAACCTTTGCCGACAGCAGCGGCTTATGGTGCTGAATCTAAAGCTTTTTATGAAAAAAGCTTCGGCAACAATTTGACATGGTCGGATGAGATGAAAACGGTAGACGGTGTTCAAGCCTTTATCTCGTCAGCTACACTGGTAGCTAACAAAATCCAAATTCGTTTCTTTCAATACACATTTGCCGATAAAGGTGTATTGTGGAATATAACCTATCAGTATCCTGTTGACAGCACAATGGGAGCTCAGATTTCTGACCTTGTGGTAGGAAAAATTCAAATTACTAAGAAAGAGGGATAAGTAATGAATGTTTTAGTAGTAAACTGTGGTAGTTCTTCTTTAAAATACCAACTCATTGACATGGACAATGAAGCGGTATTAGCTAAAGGACAATTTGAAAAAATCGGTGCGGAAGATGCTATCTTCACTCACAAACGTCCGGATGCTGAAAAGTTGGAACGCGTAGAACCAATTTTGGACCACAAACAAGCGCTTAAAATTTTGCTCGACATCTTGATTGATGCAGAATTCGGCGTAATTTCTTCCATGGATGAAATTGATGCAGTTGGTCATCGTGTGGTTCATGGTGCTGAAAAGTTTGCTGACTCCGTGTTGATTACACCGGCCGTTATGGAAGCTTTAGAAGAATGTGCTAAAATTGCACCGCTTCATAACCCACCAAACATCCAAGGTATCGAAGCTTGCGAAGCTATCATGCCAAAAGTACCTCAGGTAGCTGTATTTGATACGGCTTTCCATCAGACTATGCCTGCTGAAGCATTCCTTTACGGTTTGCCATACGAAGCATACACTGAACTCGGTGTTCGTCGTTACGGCTTCCACGGCACCAGCCATAAATACGTGGCTCAGCGCGTAGCTGAATTAATGGGCAAACACATGAGTGATTTGCGCATCATTTCTTGTCACCTTGGTAACGGTTCCAGTGTGGCTGCTATTAAAGCCGGTCGTTCCATCGATACTTCCATGGGCTTCACGCCATTGTCCGGTTTGATTATGGGTACTCGTTGCGGCGATATCGACCCTGCTATCGTTCCTTTCTTGATGGATAAATGGGATATGACATACCATGAAATCGACGCCATCATGAACAAGAAATCCGGTGTATTCGGTATTTCCGGTGTGTCCAACGACTTCCGCGTAATCGAAGAAGCGGCTGAAGAAGGCAACAAACGTGCTCAGTTGGCACTTGATATGTTCCACTACAAAGTTCGCTCCACAATCGGTGCTTATGCAGCTGTTATGGGCGGCGTAGACGTAATCGTATTCACAGCCGGTATCGGTGAAAACGGTATTGGTAACCGTGACGCTATTTGTAACGGTCTTGAATACCTCGGAACTCGTCTTGATCGTGAACGCAACAACGTACGCGGTAAAGAAACTGAAATCAGCGTAGAAGGTTCCAAAGTTAAAATCTTCGTAGTTCCTACTAACGAAGAAATCATGATTGCTCGTGATACTAAACGTATTACTGCAAGTCTTGTGATGAAAAACTGGTAATATAATAGTCTGATTGACGATTGTAAAATCTAATGATGATATGCTCGCGCAGTACCTTTCGAGGTACTGCGCGTTGTAGTTTACGGCATATTCGGGGGTAAACATAACTGATGAAAATATATTTGGCATCGGCGTCGCCGCGGCGCCGTGATTTATTGGAACAATTACACATTGAATTTGAAGTTGTGACGAGCACCTATGAAGAGCATAATGAGGAGTTTGAGAGTCCCTATGAATTGGTGGAAGCGCAGGCTTTGGGGAAGGCCTTGGCGGCGTTGGTTCCGGAGACCGGGGTCGATAAAACTTATGTGGTTATTGGTTCCGATACGATTGTGGCTCATAAGGGCCATGTGTTGGGCAAACCGGCTAATGAAAAAGAGGCCGTTCAGATGCTCCGTGAATTGTCTGGTGATACACACGAAGTGGTGACCGGGGTGGCGCTTTGTTATTACGATGGAGACAAGGAGTTAATTAAGCAAGAGGTGTTTCACGTCGTAACAAAGGTTCTTTTTTACTCGCTTAGTGATGCGGAAATAAAAGCGTATGTGGCTACCGGTGAACCACTCGATAAAGCCGGTGCTTATGGCATACAGGGGCAGGGGGCTTATTTAGTAGAGCGCATTGAAGGTTCTTATACGAATGTGGTTGGCCTTCCGGTGGAAGTGGTAGCGCGATATTTACGGCGCATGGGGGCGCCGGACTAACAGCGTGAATTAGGTTAGTGAATTAGCTTGGTAATTTAGGTTAGTGAGTTGGGTTAGTGATTTAGGGGGACATATGATTAAGACATATACAGGCGTTGTCAGAGAATGGCAGCCATGGCAGAAACCACGTGAAAAATTTTTAACTTTGGGAGCCGCCGGCGTAAGCACGGTTGAGTTATTGGCGATTTTACTCAGAACGGGACGACAGGGGTCATCCGTATTGGATTTGGCCAAAGAAGTCCTTGATACAGTAAGTCATGGCGCGTATGGACTGAATGATACGACCGTAGGTGCTTTACAAAAGATTAAGGGCATCGGTCGCGATAAGGCGGTTACCGTTTGTGCGGCCATTGAATTGGGGCGTCGTCTCGGTCAGCTGCGAGTGAAGGAGCATTTTGAAGATTTCAGTAGCCCTAAAGCGGTGGCATCCTATATTATGGAGCGCTTGCGTTATGAAAAAGAAGAGCATTTCTGTGCCGCCTTTTTAACTTGTAAAAATAAATTAATTGATGTGGAAACCATCTCAATCGGCGGTTTAACCGGTAGTTTGGCAGAGCAGCGTACCGTGTTTCGTCAAGCTATGCAGGCCAATGCGGCGAGCCTCATTTTAATTCATAACCATCCATCCGGTGATCCGGAACCCAGTTCTGAAGATATCGGTATTACGAAACTGTTTATTAAAGCGGGCAAGCTGATGGGCATTCCCGTGCTGGATCATGTAGTTATCGGTGATGGCCGCTATACCAGTCTCTGTGAGAAGGGACTATTATAGGTTACAGAAGGCTTTGCGAAAATGGCTGATGAAAATTGCTGCATTCTTTGCTAAAAAGCTCTTTTATAGAAAAAATTGTCTAAACGAATTCACGGTAAATGCTATAATAAAGGGACAGGCTGAGTATAAAAAGGAAGATTTGAAAATGAATTTTTGGCGATGAGATTTATGTTTGCCGGGCCTGTTTTTACAAAAATACAGCAGTATGAATAGGGCGTGATAATTAGAGAACAAGCGCCGATTTGGTTGATTTATCCTTACTGCCGATAGTATAATATAGGGATGAGTAAAGTAAGGAGACTAAACATATGATTCGTATTTTTTCGTCCTTAGGACGAGATTTAGGCATAGATATTGGAACCGTGAATACCCATGTACATGTGCAGGGGCGCGGGGTCGTATTGTCCGAACCGTCACTGGTGGCTACCGATACGAAACAGGAAGGTATCGTAGCTGTTGGTGCCGATGCGGAACGACTTTTGCTTAGAACCCCTGACATGCTGGATGAACTTCGCCCGTTGCGCGACGGTTTTATTGTAGATTATCGTGTTATGCTCACTATGTTGCGCCACTTCATGAGTAAGGCGTCTCGTACCGTAGGTCGTACGCGTGTTATTATGGCCGTGCCTTGCGGTATTACAGATGTGGAAAAACGAGCCATGACGGACGCTATTATTCAGGCCGGAGCGCGCGAAGCGTACTTGGTGGAAGCACCGGTGGCGGCTGCTTTAGGCTGTAATTTGCCGGTATTTGAAGCATGTGGCAGTATGGCTGTAGATATTGGCGGCGGTACCACCGATATCGGCGTTATGTCCTTAGGGGGCAAGGTTATTGCTCACTCCGCACGTATTGGCGGTCATGATTTTAATGAAGCTATATTACAATATATTAAAAATACCTATTCCGTAATGGTCGCTGTAGAAACGGTGGAAGGTATTAAAATGGAACTGGGAACGGCCTTGCCGCCACAGGAAGAATTGGAAGTTTCTTTCATGGGGCGCGATATTGCCAATGGTCTGATGAAACGAATTATTATTCGTAAATCGGAAGTTTACCAGGTTATGCAGGACACATTACAACGGATTGTAGATGAAATTAAATCCGTTGTGGAACAGACGCCACCTGAATTGGCAGCGGATATTATGGAGCGCGGTATGACTTTAACCGGTGCTACGGCACTTATGGAAGGCCTTGGTCAGCGCATTAGTGAAGAATTGGGGATTCCTGTGCAGGTACCGCCGGAACCGGGGTATGCGGTGGCGGTTGGTTTGGGCCAAGCGTCCAAAGAATTTGCACGGATGGATCGTTTTATTATTGCATCGAAAAATCGGAAAGGAAGGGCGTAATGTTTTCATCAGAACGACGGTTAATAGTCGTAGTAGGATTATGCTGCGTATTTTTAGCGCTCTTAGGCTATGCGTGGAAACAACGAACTGCTATTCCGTATGTAACGGTACCGTTGGAGCGAGTAACAACACCGTTTACTTATGGCGCTTCGCGATTTTTAGGATCCATTCATACCGGCATTGCCGTTATTGATACAGCTATTAATGGTACTAAAGAAATAGACGCTATTCGTGAAGAAAATGCACAATTACTGCAACGCGTAACAAACTATGATGAAGTAGTAGCTGAAAACATGCGTTTACGTCAGTTATTGTCTTTTCAGAACAATCATCCTCAATTTGATATGATGGCGGCGACTGTGGTGACCCGCGATGTGGGGACTTGGACCAATACCTTTACTATTGATCGCGGTAGTGAAGACGGTTTGGAACCGAATATGCCAGTTGTGATTCCCGGTGGGGTAGTTGGTTTTATCAGCGACGTATATACTCATTCAGCTCGCGTACAGACCATACTTGATCCGCGTACGGCTATCGGCGTTATCGTACAGCGTCCAGAATCGCGTGTAGCGTCAATTGTTAAAGGTAACGGTAGCAATCCGGATGAGCCTTTATTGGTTAACGTGGCTCGCGATGGCGACGTATTGAATGGCGATACCTTGATTACCTCCGGCTACGGCGGGATTTACCCGAAAGGTCTCTTGGTTGGTCATGTAACGCGAATTGATAATGATTCGGAAGGTTTTGTTAAAAACGCGGTCGTACAATTATCGGCCGATTTACGCAATGTAGAAGAAGTATTCGTTATTATGCGCTCTCGCGAAGGCGAATTGGATAAGCCAAGCTTAACTCCAAAATTGGTACCGCAAACACAGCGTGACCAAGTTGAAGGGGTAAAAGGAGCGACGCAGCAATGAGAACTCTAATATACATACTCATGGGTATATTTACCTTTTTGATTCAAGCCGATGTATTGCCCATGCTCTTTAGGCAAGGGTGGATACCGAATTTGATTCTGGTTTGGGTTATTGTATTATCTTTGCTCAAAGGCCGTCGTATCGGCCTTATGGCCGCTATTACAGGCGGTTTAGTCCATGATATTTTGATCTCGAATTCTTTTGGACTTCACTTATTCCCATATATCGCCGTTGCTTACATTGTGAGCATCTGGTCATTCAGCGTATACGAAGAGCAGTGGTATATTACCTTTGCGTGGGTTTCCGTAGGTACTTTGGCGGATATTATTTTCCGCATTGGTATGCTCTGGTTGGGGCGTGAAGATATTCTCGTAGGTTCGTATTTATGGCATCATATTTGGCCTGTTTGGTGGCTCAACGGGCTCTTGGGCATTATGATTCATGAAATTTTATGGAACATGGAGGAGAAAGACGAATATATTTGGTAGTCAATTAAGGAGGCATCGGCGTGCTTGAAGCATTATATAAAAAGAATAAAAAAGGCCGTTTTGATGCCTTAATGTATATAGTCAGCGCTATATTTGTTATTCTTATTATTCGCTTATTTTATCTGCAGATTATGGATGGCGAATATTACCACACCAAGGCGGAAGGCAATCGCCTGCGCATGGTGTCGGTAACGGCGGCGCGCGGGGTCATGTATGATCGTAACGGTCAGATTGTAGCCGGTTCACGGCCAGCTTATACGGTATCCATTGTACCAACCGGGCAGGATATCGATCCGGGCGAACTCAACCGTTTGGCCACAATGCTTAATATTAAGCCGGACGTGATTCAAAGTAAAATTGCAGCCCATAAGGGCGGCTATGAGCCGATTCGCTTGGCCACGGACATTACGATGGACCGCGTAACTATGATTGAAGAACATCGCCATGAATTGCTGGGCGTAACCATTGATGTAGAGCCATTGAGATACTATCCATATGATTCTTTGGCATCACAACTCTTCGGTTATGTAGGTGAAGTCAGCGAAGATGAATTGAATGAGCTTAAAGCGGAAAATCCAGAAACACCGGTAGGACCGGGCACTATTTTAGGACGCTCCGGTCTTGAAAAAATGTATGATGATGTATTGCGTGGCATCGACGGCGGTAAGCAGGTAGAAGTAGATGCTACCGGTCGCCCCGTGGCGGAAGTGGGCCGTAAGGACACTATTCCGGGGCGAGACATTCATTTGACCATTGATTTACCGTTACAAAAAGCGGCTGAAAAAGCGGTAGCCGATCAATTGGCGTCACTCCGTTCTCAAGGCATTCCGGCCCAAGGTGCGGCGGTTGTAGCTATGGACCCGAATACGGGGGCTATTCTCGCCATGGTAAGTGCACCGGGTTTCAATCCGAACTGGTTTGCCCGTGGTATTACATCGGCACAATGGAATCAACTTAATAACGACCCAAATCATCCGTTTGATAATAAGGTTATTTCCGGTGAATATCCACCGGGCTCACCATTTAAAATTATTACCGGTGCAGCTGCATTGGAACTAAAAAAAGTAACGCCTAACGAGATGATATTCGATAGTGGTCGTCACTGGTTAATCGACAAGCGAAATGCCGAAGGTGAAGCTTTAGGCTGGCTTGATTTTAATACAGCCTTGGCCAAATCGGATAACGTTTATTTCTATGAAATGGGTAATCGTGTAGGCATTGAAGAACTGGACCGTTTTGCGAAGTTGTTTGGGTTGGGTGAAAAAACGGGCATTAAGCTCTATGGTGAATCCAGCGGTAACTTGGCAAGTCCGGAATACAAGCGTAAAGTATTTGATCAAGACTGGTATTTAGGGGAAACCTTCGATGCGGCCATCGGTCAGTCCTTTACCTTGGTAACGCCAATTCAGATGGCTATGATGATGTCGGAAGTAGCTAATGGTGGTATTCGTTACCAACCATATGTAGTAAGTCGTATCGATAATAGCGACGGTACACCGGCAGAAATTTTCGGACCTAAAAAAATGGGCGTATTACAAGTTTCAAAAACAGTTATGGATTTAATCCGTAATGCATTGCGCGACGTAACAGCCGAAGGCGGTACAGCAGGTGCGCTCTTTAAAGGGTGGCCTATTGAAATCGCCGGTAAAACCGGTACGGCGGAAAACTCCACCGGCCGTGACCATGGTTGGTTTGTAGCCTATGCACCATATGATAAACCGCGTATTGTTGTAGTTGCTTTGGTAGAACAAGGTAGTTTTGGTGCCGGCTCGGCCGGTCCGATTGTTAGAGACGTACTAGCTGAATATTTCCATATTAATGGTGCCGGTACTGATAATAAAAACGGTACTAATGGGAATGGTTCGTCAACCGGTGTCAATACTAATAGTGCAGCAAATAATAATTCTCTAGGAACTACTTCAACTAATACCGGTAATACAGCAAACGGTTCAACCGCTGCAGGCGGTGATAATTCATCGAATACAGCGGTAACAGGACCGCAACAACGTTAAAACATTGTTTAGTTATTCAAGTTTAACGGTTAAGTTTTAGTATCTGTTAAGTGTTAATAATTTTAGTATTTGTTATGTGTTTATTTTCTGAATTTTTTACTGCTATAGGTATGTTTGAGATTGATTGTGTAGTGGGTTATGGTAGTGAGAAAGGAAAGGAGTTGCTATGGGAAAGGTTATAGCTATTATGTCCGGTAAGGGCGGCGTTGGTAAAACTACAATGACAGCGTATATTGGTGCTGCTTTAAATCGTCGAGGTCATCGCGTGTTAATTACCGATGCCGATTTTGGGATGCGTGATTTAGACTTAGTCATTGGCAAAGAAAATGATATCTTTTTTGATGCTGTAGATATTTGGAAAGATAACTGCAATCAGGACAGTGCTATTATACCGTTAACGGACGATTTTGACTTTTTACCGGCAACTCAGACTCGCCGCTGGGAAGATGTGGGGCGCAAAGGTTATGCGAAACTTATAAAAAAACTGGCGGAAAGTTATGATTTCGTCATTATTGATGCGCCGGCCGGTATCGGTCGCGGCAATGAAGCCGTTTTCAAAGCCGCTGATCAATTATTGCTCGTAGCGGAACCTATGTGGGTATCGCTTCGTGCGGTGCAGCGCGTTATGCAGCTTTGTCACGAAGAACGTCAGTTCAACTATGCTTTAATTTTAAATAACGTAGGCCGCAGTGAAGTAGCCGTAGCCGTTGAAGAAGCTTTGGCGACGTTACAGGTAGAACAATTAGCAACCATTCTGCCTCACAGCATTAAGCTTATGAGCTGGGCACAGGATGGTACATTACATGAATTCTGTGATGATGCAGTGGATACCATGATGGTACCGCTCCTTGAATACATTGAAACATCCGAAGTTTGGCCGGAAGAAAAATTGCTGGACCGTTGGTATCAATTACAAGCGGCTGAGGAAATAGCAAAAGAAATAACGCCAACGGCCAATACGAAGGTTGAAGCAGCAGTGACTGCGGCCGTAGCCGAAGCCGCTACAGCTGAGCCTATGGTAGACAGAATTGTAGAAGGCGAACGCGTTGAAGTTGAGACTTTAGAAGTAAATCGAGACTCTGTGTCGGCCCATAGCGATGTGGCTACCCAAAATGAATTGGTTGGCAATGGCGCTAAAGTTGGTGCTGTTCCGGCTGTCAGCGATGTGGCAGATGAAGCCTCTGAGGACAGTGCGGTTGAAGCAAAATCCATGGTTGAGGCGGTTAAAACCGAGATGACCGCACCGGTAGCATCTTCGGCGAAAGTAGCTGTTGAAGCAGCCAAATCTACGGCTGAAACGGCAGCGGCTAAAGCGGAAGATATAGTTGATTCTGTAACCGACAAAGCTGAAGCAGTGACACATGCCGCATCAGACAAAGCTGAAGCAGTGGCAGATGCCGTATCAGATAAAGCTGAAGCAGTGGCAGATGCCGCAACCGACAAAGCTGAAGCGGTGGCAGAAAAAGCTGAGGACTTAGTAGAAGCTGTAACAGATAAAGTTGAAGAAGTAGTGGCAACTGTAGAAGATAAAACGGAAGAAGTAGTAGATAAAGCGAAAGAAGTTGCTGAGGAAACAGCTGCTGAAATTAAAGCAGTAACAGATGAATCGGCAGAAGAGAAAGAAGAACCGGCACAGCCTAAGAAAATGAGCTTGTTTGAAGTTTTTAAAAAGAAAATTTCAAGCCTATGGTCGTAGCCGTATGCGCTAGGAGGTATATATGTGGCATAGAATCTGGCGCGAATGGGACTGGACCGTCGTAATTTGTACGCTCCTGCTCATTAGCGTAGGTGTTGTCATCATTGGCAGTGCCACTCATGTAAATCGTGATGGTCTCGACATAAACGATTTAGTGAGTAAACAACTTATGTTTTTTGTAATTAACACAGTAGTTATTGTTATGATGCAATGGTTTGATTATCGTCGCCTTCGTTCGTGGGGACGGCCACTGTATTTTATTACCATATTACTGTTGGTAGCGGTTATGCTTATCGGTACATCCGCTTTAGGTGCGCAGCGTTGGATCCAAATCGGGCCAATCACCATTCAGCCGTCGGAATTCACGAAATTACTCATGATTATCAGTATGGCGCAAATGATGGAAAATCGAGTGAATAAACTGAACACCTTTCGCTCGCTGGTGCCGATAGTATTATATGTAGGGATTCCGACCTTATTGGTATTTAAACAGCCTGACCTTGGTACATCCTTGGTATATCTGGCCATTTTGTGCGGCATGCTCTTCGTAGCAGGCATTCGGATGCGTTTGGTACAAATCATCGTAGGTGTTGCCGTTGTTTTGGCGCCGTTAGGTTGGTTCGTTTTGCAAGAATACCAGAAACAACGTATTTTAGTATTTTTAAACCCGAATATTGATCCCTTTGGGGCCGGGTATCACATTATTCAGTCGAAAATCGCCATCGGTTCCGGTATGATTCTCGGTAAGGGCCTTTTTGAAGGTACGCAAAGTCAGTTAAACTTCTTGCCGGAAAATCATACAGACTTTATTTTCTCCGTTATCGGGGAAGAATTAGGCTTTGTAGGCTGTGTAATCGTATTATTGTTATTGTTCCTTTTAATTTATCGCAGTATTATGATTGCCCGCAGTGCCAACGATACTTTCGGTACACTCTTAGCTACCGGTATCGGCTCCATGTTGGTATTCGAAGTGCTCGTTAACGTAGGTATGACGACCGGTATTATGCCGGTTACGGGGATTCCGTTGCCGTTTATCAGTTACGGTGTCAGTGCGTTGACCACGAATATGATTAGTGTCGGTTTATTGCTTAATATTGCAATGCACCGCAAGAAGTTAATGTTCTAAATTTAATTTTAGATTGATTGAAATTACGCCCAATAAATTAATAGCAGAGGCTATAAAAATAGCCTTAGAAGAAGTTTTAAAATGTTTTAATGAAAGTGAAAGGCAACTTCAGAAAGTTGTCATTATGATAGATTTTGAATCGGAGGTCCTATGGTTCAATTAGATGCGAGCTGGTTGCAGCATGTACAAAAGCCCGCGCGATATACAGGCGGCGAATGGAATAGCGTTGTGAAAGATCACAAAGATATGGATGTTACCATGTGTTTTGGTTTTCCTGACGTATACGAAGTGGCCATGAGTCACTTAGGTATTAAGATTTTATATTCCTTGCTCAATGAATTACCCTATGTGGCGGCAGAACGCGTATGCGCGCCGTGGCATGATATGGAAGAGGAAATGCGTAAACGCAACATTCCGTTGTATTCTTTGGAAACGAAGACACCGGTTAAAGATTTTGATTTCTTAGCGTTTACCTTACAATATGAAATGAGTTATACCAACATTTTAAACATGTTGGATATGGGCGGCATTCCGTTCTACAGTAAAGACCGAGACTTGTCCTTCCCACTCATTACGGCGGGTGGTCCTTGTGCATACAATGTGGAGCCGATTGCCGATTTTGTAGATATCGTAAACCTCGGTGAGTCGGAAGAGCACATCGTTGAAATGGTGGAACTCTACCGTCAGGAAAAAGCGGCCGGCTTCCCGGGCGGCAAAGAAGGGCTTTTGCGCAAAATGGCGCAGATTCCGGGTAACTATGTGCCGTCTTTATATGAACCGCAGTATACCGAAAAAGGTGATTTCAAAGGCATGAAAGTGCTGGCCGAAGAGGCACCGGCAGTAGTGCAGAAACGTATCATCGAAGACATGGACAACTGTTTCTATCCAACTAAACCGGTTGTACCGTATATCGATGTCGTTCATGACCGTGCCGTATTGGAATTGTTCCGCGGTTGTACCCGTGGCTGTCGTTTTTGCCAGGCCGGTATGTTATATCGTCCGGTGCGTGAACGTTCACCGGAAAAACTGGTTCAATTGGCGAAAGAAATCATTGCCAATACGGGCTATAACGAATTTTCCCTTATGTCCTTGAGCTCCGCCGACTACTCCCGTTTGCCGGAACTGGTTGACATGCTCATGGAAGAATTTAAGGACAAGCAGGTCAGCGTAAGCTTGCCTTCATTGCGTATCGATGCGTTCTCAATCGATATTGCCAAAAAAGTGCAGCAAGTTCGCAAGAGTGGTTTGACGTTTGCGCCGGAAGCGGGCTCCCAGCGTATGCGTGATGTTATCAATAAAGGGGTTAGCGAAGAAGACTTAATCGCCGCTTGTACCAATGCTTTTAAATCGGGCTGGAATACGGTTAAATTGTACTTCATGATGGGCTTGCCGACCGAAACGGATGAAGACGTAGCAGGCATTGCCGATTTGGCCTATAAAGTACTTGATTTACATCGTGAAATCACGGGCAAACGAAATGGCAAGGTAACGGTCAGCGTATCCTTCTTCGTGCCGAAGAGTCATTCTCCATACCAGTGGTACGGCCAGCAGTCGGTGGAAGAAATTCATCGTAAACAGCAATATTTAAAAACGCTCATCAATAACCGCAATATTTCCTATCATTATCATGACGGGGCTACCGGTTATATGGAAGCGGTGTTTGCCCGCGGCGACCGTCGTTTGGCGAAAACATTGATTGAAGCGTGGAAATTAGGCTGTAAGTTTGACGGGTGGACTGAATTCTTCTCCATTGATAAATGGATGCAGGCGTTCAAAAATACAGGCATCGATCCTGATTACTATGCCCGTCGCGACCGCGATTTTGATGAACCGTTGCCATGGGATCATCTAGATGATACTGTTTCCAAGAAATACTTAAAACAGGAATGGGACCGTGCCGTTGAGGCAACCTTGACCCGTGACTGCCGCCGCTTACCATGTAACGGCTGTAATGTGTGTCCGGAACTTAATACGGCGATTGTAGATTATCAGGAGGGTGGACGCGTTGAAAAAGTTACGTTTGGCCTTAAGTAAGGGCGAAGAAATGCGATTTTTATCGCACCTGGATTATGCACAGGCCGTGGAACGTATGATTCGTCGTGCTTTTATTAAAATGGCCTATTCGGAAGGTTTTAACCCGCATATGAAAATAAGCTTTTCCTCCGCTTTAGCCTTGGGTATTACGGCGGAAGTGGAATATCTTGATATGGATATTCTGGAAGATGAGGCCACCGTGGAATCCATTATGGAGCGCTTAAACCGGGTAGCACCGCCGGGACTCACCGTAATGTCCGGTCGTGAAATGCCGGATAAGGTAAAAAAACTCATGGCCATTTGTAACTATGCGGTCTATGAAGTATCCGGTCCGATAACGGCCGATGTCAATTGGGATGAACTTTT
The DNA here is from genome assembly GCF_008679445.1 of Veillonella sp. LMAG:90. NCBI lineage: Bacteria > Bacillati > Bacillota > Negativicutes > Veillonellales > Veillonellaceae > Veillonella > Veillonella sp. LMAG:90. The sequence continues at coordinate 2,127,650 of NZ_NAND01000001.1, read as the reverse complement.
AAAAGAGTTCAATGAGGCTTCGGAAATCGCTTATGAAAAGGTGACACCGAAGAAAACCCGTACTATCGATGTGAAGCATTTTGTAAAAGAACCGATTACAGCGCGCCTTGACGGTGACCGCGTGACTCTAACCATGGGCATCGGCATATATCCGGAAGGTACCATGAAACCGGGGGATGTATGGCAACTTGGCCGTGAAAAATACGGCTGGCCTGTAACCGACGGTTACTCCATTCATCGCCATGAAATCATGGTGGAACGGGATGGGGAGTTATTGTCCCCGTTAGATGTAACGGTATAAGTATAAAGAAAGGAGTTTGCCATGAAACGAATCGTAGCCAATGTGATGGCTGAAGAAATTCGTATGGTTGTGTTGGATGAGCAGAATGAGCTGGTAGATACAGCCTTTTATCGTCCCACTCGTGACGAGACCATCAACCATATCTACAAGGGCATAGTGCGCAATGTACTGCCCGGCATGTCGGCGGCGTTCGTTGATATTGGTCTTAAGCAAAATGCGTACGTTAATTTGAAACAAGGTAAGCAGACTAAGGCTATGGGCAAACTCTTTGTAGGTCAAAATATACTCGTCCAGGTTGTGAAGGAAGAAATGCTCGGCAAAGGGGCGCGCGTCAGTGCCGACGTGAGCCTGGCCGGTCGTTTTATGGTGCTTTTGCCTTATTCGGAAGGGCTCCATATTTCCAAGCGTATTACCGATGACAATTTACGCGCTCAATTGGCTGATATGGCAGCGCCGTATTTAGCGAACGGTTGCGGTTTTATTCTGCGCACTGCGGCAGCGGAAGCTACGGCGGATGAGTTAAAGGGGGATATGGAATTCCTTTGGCGTACTTGGCAGCAATTGCAAAATCGCTACAAGGTGGCCAAGGGTGGCTCTGAGCTCTATAGTGATGCGGATTTTTGGTTCCGCGTTATCCGCGAATATTTAGGCCATGATGTTAATGAAATCATCGTAGATGACGGCGGGGCTTACGAACGGTTGCAGGAATTGTTGAGTATCACTAACATGACGGAGGCCGTTTCGCTGCAGCTCCATAATTCGGCGGAACCTATTTTTAAAGAGTGGCAGGTAGAGTCACAGCTTGATATATTGTTAAATGCTACCGTGGATTTACCGTCCGGCGGTTTTTTGAAAATCGATACGACGGAAGCTTTGACGGTAATAGATGTTAATTCCGGTCATTTTACGGGTCGTTCCGGCACCGCCGGGGAAGTAGCCATGGAAGTGAATCGTGAGGCCGCCAAGATGATTGCCAGACAGTTGCGCTTGCGCGATATCGGTGGTATCATCGTGTGTGACTTTATAGATTTGCCAAAGAAAGCACAACGGGATGAATTGGTGGCCTATTTGACACAACTGGTTCGTCAGGATCGGGTAAAAACCGTGGTGTGCGGCATTACCTCTTTAGGGCTCGTAGAAATTACCCGTAAACGGGAACGACAAGGCTTGCAGAGTATTTTATTTGATACTTGTTCCCAATGTGGCGGCACCGGTCAATTATTTTCGGCGGAAACCGTGTATTTACAGATTATTCGGCGCTTACGGGAATTATATCGAGGCGGCCGTTTGAAATCTAATGTACTCATTGAAGTCAATGAGGAGGTAAAACAATACTTCACAAAATCCGTTGTGGCTGATTTGGAAGCTGAATGCAAACGGACTATTAAGGTGGAAGTGCAACCGACTATGAGCCGGGAAGCGTACTCTTTGCTCGCCTTAGGGGATGAGTAAACCATTCGCACATTAAGCTTTGTGCGTCGAATGGACCTTTGGCGCTTGACTAATCGATTGTAAAATTTTTAAGACTTAGCTTGCTAAGTCTTATTTTTTTCGATATAATAGTTAGGTTATTGATTTACCTTTTAAGTGAGGTGCATGCTGTATGTCAATGTGGGAGCTCGTGTTAGTTGCCTTAAGTTTGGCCATGGATGCGTTTGCAGTGGCCGTAGCTAAGGGCCCTTGTCTCACGAGTCGGGACGATTTAAAGAGAGTAGGAATGCCTCTTTTGTTTGGTATATTCCAAATGGCTATGCCGCTTATTGGCTGGGTTATAGGTGCTCAATTGGCGGATAAAATCAATGATTACGATCATTGGATTATTTTCGGTTTACTGGCGTATTTGGGGATTAATATGATACGCAACAGTAAAAAGGCGGCCGAAGAAGAAGCTCATATTATATGCCAACTGGTAAGCTGGCGTGAAATTGTAGTATTGGCCTTTGCTACCAGTCTTGATGCCTTAGCCATCGGTTTGACGTTTGCCTTTATGGACATCAATGTGTGGGGTGCCAGCGGTTTAATCGGCGTGGTTGCGTTCCTTATCTCCTTGGTGGGGGTATTTTTGGGGCAACAATTAAAACGATTTTTGGGCGGCCGTGAAGAAGTACTGGGTGGTGTCGTGCTCATTTTAATCGGATTAAAAATTTTGTTGCAACATTTACAGATTATCTAGGGAGAGGGCGTAATAGGTTAGCTGTAGTGCTTTAATTGAATTTGAAGAATCCCTTTTAATTTTTAAGAAGTCGATGACAAACTATGAAGATAGGTCATTGACTTTTATTGTCTAATCATGTAAAATAAATTAGTCATAGTTTGGGTACGCCCAACTATTGCAGCCGCGTGGAGAGGTGTGTAAATTTCACTCATCCCGATTCCGGCATGAGAGAATACCGTATTCAGCGAGTTCGAAAACAAGGAGGTGTCACAATGTACGCAATTATTAAAACCGGTGGTAAACAATACCGCGTTGCCGAAGGCGATGTAATTACTATCGAAAAATTGGAAGCAGCTGCTGAAGAATCCGTAACGTTTGACGAAGTGTTAACTGTAGTTAACGACGGTGACGTTAAAGTAGGCGCTCCACTTGTGGACGGTGCAAAAGTAACAGGTAAAGTACTTGAACATGGTAAAGCGAAGAAGATTTTAGTTTTCAAATACAAAGCAAAATCCAACTATCGTCGTCGCCAAGGTCATCGTCAGCCGTTCACAAAAGTTCGCATTGAATCCATTCAGGCGTAAGTCATGATTAAGATTCATATTCGTCGTAATGAGGCACAACAAATTGTTGCTTGCTCCATTAACGGACATGCCGGCTATGACGAGCATGGCTATGATATCGTATGTGCCGCCGTTTCCGTACTGTCTTGTACCGCCATTTTGGGGTTACAATCAGTAGCTGAACAGCAAGGTATTTACGAGAACAGTTCCGGTGAATGTACCATTGAATTACAAGGGGCAATCACAGAAAAGGGACAGGCTATATTGGCAACCATGGTTCTTGGCTTCCAAGAAATTGCTCGCCAATATGATGATTTTGTATCACTTAGTGAAACATAGGAGGTGAACGGAATGTTTACTTTTGATTTGCAATTATTTGCACATAAGAAAGGTGTATCCAGTACACGTAACGGTCGCGATAGCGAATCCAAACGTCTTGGCGTTAAATGTCATGATGGTTCCGTAGTAAAAAGCGGTAACATCATCGTTCGTCAACGTGGTACTCATTTCCATCCCGGCACTAATGTAGGTATTGGTAAAGACGATACTTTATTCGCATTAGTTCCTGGTAAAGTTGCTTTCGAACGTGCTGGTCGCTATAACCGTAAAGTTAGCGTATACCCAGTAGAAGCGTAAGCTGAAACGAATATACAAGAGCCCCTGATTTATATCGGGGGCTTTTTTGCATGCCATTTTAAGACAGTACAGTTCTTTTTATGCGATATAAATGTAATGTCTGAAATGCCTATTTGTATGCGCTAAATAGGCATGGTAATGAGAAAATTCGATGAGCAACTAACATCAATCAAATAATGATAAAAACGGGCTTATTAGGTGGTGTTTTTATTTTCAAAAGTGGAGAAAAGGTGTATAATATAAGACATATTCAAGAGATTCAATATAGAAGAAGTGAAGTGCATAGTAAGTATGCTTGACCTGAATAGGCAGTCGAAGTGTGGACTGTCATTGAGCTCGTACTTGGGAAAGGACGAGGGCACAGGACTTCTCTATGGTATGAGTAAAGGAGACCAGTATGTACGATGTAAAATCTTCTAAAGCAGAAGAGTTTATTAACCACGAAGAGATTCTTGATACGTTGGCCTATGCGGAAGCGAATAAAGAAAATCGTGAAATTTTGGACCAAATTTTGGCAAAAGCGGCGACCATGAATGGCTTAAATCACCGCGAAGCGGCTGTTTTATTGGAATGCCCGTTGCCTGAATATAAAGATAAATTATTTGCTTTGGCTAAAGATATTAAACGCAAAATTTACGGCGATCGCATTGTATTGTTCGCCCCTTTATACTTGTCCAACTACTGTGTAAATGGCTGCGTATATTGCCCGTATCATGCCAAAAACCGTCATATTACCCGTAAGAAGTTGACACAGGAACAGGTTCGTGAAGAAGTGTTGGCTTTGGAAGCAATGGGGCACAAACGTATCGTTATCGAATCCGGTGAAGACCCTGTAAACAATCCGTTGGAATACATTTTGGAATGTATCAAAACGATTTACAGCATTAAGAATAAAAACGGCGAAATTCGTCGTGTAAACGTAAATATTGCTGCTTGCGAAGTTGAAGATTACAAGAAACTTCACGAAGCGGGCATCGGTACTTACACTTTGTTCCAGGAAACATACAACAAAGAAAACTACGAAAACTTGCATCCCCATGGTCCTAAGAGTAACTATGCGTACCATACGGAAGCCATGGACCGTGCTATGAAAGGCGGCATTGATGACGTAGGTATCGGCGTTTTATACGGTCTTGAACATTACCGTTACGACTTCGTCGGCTTGTTGATGCATGCGGAACACTTGGAAGCCGTATTCGGCGTAGGCCCTCACACAATCAGCGTGCCGCGTATTTGCCCGGCTGATGACATCGATGTAGATGATTTCAGCAATGCTGTGCCGGATGATACGTTTGAAAAAATCGTAGCCCTTATTCGTGTATCTACACCATATACCGGTATGATTATGTCCACTCGTGAAAGTCAGCGCATGCGTGAACGCGGCTTGGCTCTCGGTATCTCGCAGATCAGCGGTGGTTCTCGTACCAGCGTAGGCGGCTACAAAGAAGAAGAATTACCGGAAGACAACTCGGCGCAGTTCGATACCAGCGACCGTCGCAGTCTCGATGAAATTGTTGACTGGTTGTTGGAACTCGGCTATGTGCCTAGTTTCTGTACTGCTTGCTATCGTGCGGGCCGTACGGGCGACCGCTTCATGGCCTTGGCGAAGAGCGGCCAGATTCATAACTGCTGTCAACCAAACGCGTTGATGACCCTCAACGAATACTTGCTTGACTATGCAACGGATGAAACGAAAGCTACCGGCGAAGCGGTTATTGAAAAACAGTTAGATCTTATCCGCAATGAAAAGGTTAAAGAAGCATCGGCCAACTACATCAAACAGATGGAACACGGCGAACGGGACTTCCGCTTCTAAGAATTACTTTCAACGCGATATAAACAATAAGAGATTCCGATTCTCCTATTAGTTGTTGAACATGTATGGCTCAGCCATCAATAATAAAAATATTTGAATAAGAATTTTGTCATTTAAAAGTTTATTTAACATGAGCTATTAACTGAAAATGATAAAGAAAGAGCGATTATATAATGATAATTGCTCTTTCTTTTTTTATAATATATAATCAAGAAAAATGAAAAAGAGGTTTAATTTAATAGGGTAATGGTGTATAATAAAATAAATTGAGAATGATAATACAGTATTTAATAGTAGGAAATCATAAATTGAGATTGATATTCGATTAAGTGATTTTATACATGCGCTAAACAGATAAATTGATGATAAGCAGATGATAAGTGAGACGACATATGAGACAGAGTAAAGCAAAACGATGGCGCATAGAGCCCGGTGATGAAACAATTGAACAAGAATTAGTGCGAGACCTTAAAGTATACCCGGTTGTAGCTAAATTATTGGTGAACCGCGGTATTACGACGGCAGAGGCGGGCCGTGATTTTTTATATGGCAATGTAGGGGATTTATTGGATCCTTACTTGTTAAAAGGCATGAAAGAAGCGGTGCCGCTTATTCAAGATGCGATTGCAACGCAGAAACGGATTGTTATTTACGGTGACTATGATGTGGATGGCATTACGGCTACCTCATTGATGTATCGTTTTTTGAAACGGTGCGGTGCCAATGTAAGTTATTACATTCCGGAGCGGCAAAGCGAAGGCTATGGCCTCAATGAGGAGGCTTTGGAGCATATCATTCAGCAGGGCACGGAGCTTGTCATTACGGTGGACTGCGGCATCAGCTCCTACGATATTGTGGAAGGTGTGCGGGACCGTTTGAACATGATTATTACGGACCATCATACGGCACCGCCCGATATACCGCGAGCGGCGGCCGTTATCAATCATAAGCAGCCCGACTGCCCGTATCCTGACAAGAACTTATCCGGCGTAGGCGTGGCGTTTAAAGTTTGCCAAGCCGTTTGGCAGGAACGAACCGGCGCAGAATATTTGGATGATATGGATATTGTGGCCTTGGGGACAGTGGCTGACGTGGTGCCGCTAGTCGGTGAAAACCGCATTATTGTTCGCGAAGGGCTTAAGAAGATGATGACCTCGCCCAATATGGGGATTGATGCCCTCGTAGCGGTAGCGGGCCTTCAAGGTCGTAAATTAACAACCGGTCACATCGGTTTTACCTTGGCACCGCGCCTCAATGCGGCAGGCCGTGTAACTCATGCGACGCGGGCGGTGGAATTATTGACCGCTGCCGATATGGCAACAGCCAATACCATTGCGGAAGAACTGCAAGAAACTAATTTGGAGCGCCAAACCATTGAGCGGGGCATTCACGAAGCGGCCCGGCAGGACGTAATCAATCAGGGGGAAGCGGCTCATAAGGTTATCGTCGTAGCCGGTGAAGGTTGGCATCCCGGCGTTATCGGTATCGTGGCGTCGCGCCTGGTGGAAGAATTTTATCGGCCATCTATGGTTATCAGTATTCATGACGGTGTGGGCAAAGGATCCTGCCGCAGTATAGATAATTGCAATATTTATGATGCTTTAAAATCGGCAGAAGATTTACTCTTGCAATTCGGCGGTCATAAACAGGCGGCCGGTTTCAGTATTGAAGCGGATAAAATCCCCGCTTTGCGGGAGCGCTTGGCCGCCTATTGCGAAGCGAATTTGACGGCGGAAGATTATGTGCCGATTATCGATATCGACTCGGAGTTGGAACCGGGTGAAGTAACGGTAGAATTGGTGGACCAGATTGAAACCTTAGAGCCCTACGGCATGGGGAACAGTACTCCGGTATTTGCCATCAATCCGATTGCCGTACAGGACGTGTACTTATTGGGGCAGCAGAAGAATCATTGTAAGATTATTTTGCAATCTCAAATAGGCCCGTTGGATGCGATTATTTGGCACGGCGCCGACTATCATCGGGAAGTATTTCCTGATGAACGGGTTAAAGTCGCGTTTTCTTTGCAAAAGAATGAGTGGCAAGGGCGCATTTCGCCACAATTGATGGTGCAGGATTTGGCGCTTTTGGATGAACAGCCCATCAAACTGACGGCAGAGGGCTTGCGCGAAATGTATGTCATCGTGCGCAGTATTTTCAGAAGTGCTACGGCGCCGCGTTATATTGTGGAATCGGAAGTATTGCACCGCCATCCGGACAATCAGACGAATAAGGAAGCTATGCTGTCCTTGGATGTTTTCAAAGAGCTTGGGATTTTGCAGGAAGAAGCCACGGATGACGGCATGGCGCTTTATCGTTGGTGCCATGTAAAAGAAAAATTAGAGTTAATTACATCACTGACATTTTTAAAATACAGTGCCTAAGGAGGTGGAAATTATGGCTGAAAATGAAGAAGGCAAGGTTATCGTCGATCAACCGGCTTTTAATAAAGAAGTGGAATTGGCACATCTGATGGAGATTGTTCACTCCTATTTGGATGATAAAGATTGTGACGACATTATGCGGGCTTTTAAAGTAGCGGATAAAGCTCACGCACCGCAAAAAAGAGCGTCCGGCGAACCGTACATCTTACATCCTTTAGCCGTAGCCACCATTTTGGCCAATTTACAAATCGATGCGACTACCGTTATTGCCGCACTGCTCCATGATGTTGTGGAGGATACGGAGTATACGTTGCCGCAGATTGAAGAGTTATTTGGGAAAGAAGTGGCTTTTTTAGTCGATGGTGTTACGAAATTAAATCAATTTCAGTATCATACCAAAGAAGATCAGCAGCTGGAGAACTATCGCAAGATGATTCTGGCTATGGCTAAGGACGTGCGCGTGGTGGTTATTAAATTAGGTGACCGCCTCCATAATATGCGTACCTTGAAGCATATGCGCAGCGATAAGCAAAAGCGCATTGCTCAGGAAACCTTGGAAATCTTTGCACCGTTGGCTCATCGGTTGGGGATTTTTAACATTAAATGGGAATTGGAAGACTTGTCCTTCCGTTATTTGGAACCGGACAAATACTACGACTTGGTAGAGCAAATGCGTGAAAAGCGCCATGTACGCGAAGAAATTGTTGACGATACCATGGAACAGCTGAAAAAGGCATTGGATGATGCTCATATTAAGGCGGATGTTAAAGGTCGACCAAAACATTTTTACAGTATTTATAAAAAAATGAAAAAGGACAATCGTGATTTGTCGCAGATTTACGACCTGTATGCAGTGCGCGTTATCGTGGATACGATTCCGGATTGTTATGCCGTACTGGGTATCGTTCATAATCTGTGGAAACCGTTGCCGTATCGTTTTAAAGATTATATTGCCATGCCGAAGTCGAATATGTATCAGTCCCTACATACCACGATCATCGGGACCATGGGGCATTCCGTAGAAATTCAGATTCGAACCTGGGAAATGCACCGCGTTTCCGAATACGGCGTAGCCGCTCATTGGCGCTACAAAGAAGGCAATAAGGGCGGCGATAAAGACTTTGACCAGAAGGTCGGTTGGCTTCGCCAAGTCCTTGAATGGCAGGATGCCAGCAATCCGAAGGAACTGGTTAATGCGTTAAAACTGGATGTGTTTTCCGGGGAAGTGTTCGTTTTCACGCCGCGCGGTGACGTATTGAAGCTCCCTAAAGGGGCAGTACCGCTTGATTTTGCGTATCGTATTCATACCGATGTAGGCCATCGTTGTGTAGGGGCTAAGGTAAACGGTAAAATCGTATCCCTTGATTACACCTTACAAAACGGCGATATCGTCGATATTATTACGTCGAAAACGGGCAAACCGAGCCTTGATTGGCTTAATATCGTAGGCTCTACGGAAAGCCGGAGTAAGATTCGCAACTGGTTTAAAAAGGAAAATAAAGAAGAAAACATCGTTAAAGGACGTGAACTTCTCGAAAAAGAAGCGAAACGACTCAATTATGATTGGAAAGAGCTCAATAAGCCGGGCCGCATGGAACAAATTGCGAAAGCTTTGAATGCAGGCAGTGAAACTGAACTCTTATCGGCTGTCGGTTACGGCGGCATTCCGGTCAATTCCGTATTGTTACGTTTTGTTGATTTATATAAACGTGATTTGGCAAAAGAAGACAATCGTCGCGATACGATGGCTCTGTTGGAAAAACTCAAAACCCACGAACCGGTGCATCGTAAGAGCAGTACGGGGATTCTTGTCAACGGCGAACCGGACGTAATGGTTCGTATGGCTCGTTGCTGTAATCCGGTACCGGGCGATGAAGTGGTAGGCTATATTACCCGCGGTCGCGGGGTATCCGTTCATCGGGCGGATTGTCCGAATATCGGTCATACGCCGGAAGACGTGGACCGCATGATTGAAGTATCGTGGGATGCAGGCACGTCGGAAAACTTCCACGTAGCCATTGAAATTACCGCCTACGATCGCGGTGGTTTACTCATGGAAATCATGGCCACGCTGTCGGAGATGAAAATTAACATTGTTAATATTAATGCCAAAGTAGACGATACGAAGAATGCGAACATCAACTTAGTTATTGAAATTCGCGACGTATCGGAACTTGATTTTGTTATGACTAAATTACGGCGTATTCGCGATGTGTATACCGTGCAACGCGCCAATGGAGGTAGTTGATGCGGGCAGTAGTGCAAAGAGTAAGCGAAGCAGCCGTAACCGTAGCCGGAGAAACAAGCGGTGCCATTCCTAAGGGACTTGTAGTCCTCTTAGGTGTGGGCAAAGGTGACACGGATGCAGATGCCGTTTATTTGGCTGACAAGATTGTTAACTTACGCATCTTTGAAGATGCCGAGGAAAAGATGAATCTGTCCGTAGCCGATGTGAATGGTGAGATTTTGGCTGTGTCGCAGTTTACACTGTACGGTGATGTGCGTAAAGGCCGTCGCCCCGGTTTTGATCAAGCGGCACCGCCGGACGAAGCGGAGCGCTTATATGAAGTATTTATCAATCGCTGTCGCGAAGCGGGCGTTAATGTTGAAACCGGTCGTTTTAGAACGCACATGATGGTGAGCCTCACTAATGATGGGCCGGTGACCATCTTGTTAGACAGTCAGAAGCTATTTTGATGCCAGTGCTTTAGCAGTTAAGAATTTATAGAATGAATCCGGTAGCTAATGTTATCGGCAAGTTCGAATGATGACGTTTTAGTCTATTTCGCGTAATACATTGTGGAGAGTGATGCGTATGAAATTATATCGGATGCCCTTAGGGGCGTTGGGGACGAATTGTTACATCGTCGTTGATGAAAGCAATCAGCATTGTTTGGTCGTAGATCCGGGCGGTGAAGGCGAGCGTCTTGTTGCGCTTTTGAAAGAAAAAGGGCTGCAACCGGAAGCCGTTATTCTCACCCATGGTCACGGTGACCATATCGGTGGGGTACAGGCCGTGGTGGATGCATTCAAAGTGCCCGTTTACATCAATAAGGGCGATGAAGAATTTTTGACAAACAGCAATCTTAACTTGAGTGGTGCCATCGGTCAGCCCGTGAAGGTGACCGGCGATATTCATTTTATCAAAGAAGATGATGTGATTCATCTCGGTGAGTACTCCTTTAAGATTATTGAAACACCGGGGCATACGCCGGGCGGTGTTTGCTTCTACGGTGAAGGCATGGTTCTGGCAGGGGACAGCCTCTTTTTGGAATCCATCGGCCGTACCGATTTCCCGGGGAGCAGCTACGAAGATCTGATTGATTCAGTTCGCCATAAACTCTTTACTTTGCCGGAAGAAACTGTCGTTTATCCGGGCCATGGGCCAGAGACGACCATCGGTCATGAAAAGACTTATAATCCGTTTGTTCGTTAGGCGGTGACCGAATATGTTAAAAAAATCAACACAGTATTGGCTCAGAGTCGTGTTGATTGTGCTGGCCGTGATTTTTCTGTGGGCCATTATTCCGGTGCTCTGGCCGCTTATCGTATCGTTAATCTGTACGCTCATTTTGCTACCCGTAGTGAATGGCATCCAGGATTACATGCGGCATCGGGTGGGGCTTACGTGGTTCCCGCGCTGGCTGGCCATCATACCGGCATTTCTGTTGGTAGCACTCATTTTACTATTGGTAATTCAGTTTATTATCTTACCGTTTATTGCTGAATTTACCCGTTTGCTCAATAATTTACCGGTCTTGATGTCACAACTCATTGTGTTGTGGCAAGATATCACGTCCGGTGAATGGTTGAAGTTACCGCCACAGATTGATGCCATCGTCATGACTACTTTGGCCCGTATCAGTTCGTACGGCGTCGAGTTGGCGCAGCGCGGCATTTTCGCTATTTTTTCATTGGCAACGACTGTTTTGGAATGTTTACTCGTACCGATTATGACCTTCTATTTATTGAAGGACGGACGGCAAATTAAGGGCAAAGTCATTTCGATTTTCCAGCCGCCGCACAATCGGTATTTAATGGACGTGGTGAATCAGATTCACCGCACCATGGGGCGCTATTTGCGGGGACAGCTTCTTTTGGCAACCAATATGTTCTGCATAACGCTGGTCATAGCCTATTTTTTTGAATTGCCTTATCCCTTGGTATTGGCTTTGTTCGCGGCTATCGCGGAATGGGTTCCTATTATCGGACCTATTGTTGCAGCCATACCGGCTATTATATTGGCCTCCTTGGTGGGGCCTGCATTGGTAGTGAAAATTATCATTACCTATGCCATTATTCAGTTAATTGACGGGCAGATTGTGATGCCTAAAATCTTAGGTCACGTTATCAAGCTGCATCCGTTAGTTATATTAACCGTAATTTTTGTAGGCGGTTATTTCTATGGCATCATCGGTATGATGACGGCAGTGCCGATCACAGCGATGTTACAAATCGTGCTTACAAAACTTTGGTATTTTAACTCGTTTTACAAGAAGGATGGAACTGTATGAACACGACATTAGAAAAATTGAAAGAACGTATTAAAGACAAAAAGTATAAGTTGACGACGCAACGCCAGACAATTTTACAAGCGTTTATTGATGCGGAAGAAAAGCATCTCTGCGCTGAAGACGTATATGTATTGGTTAAAGCCGTAGCCCCTGATATCGGTTTGGCTACCATTTACCGTACCCTTGATTTATTCACTGAACTTGATTTATTAAAACGCCTTGACTTCGGTGACGGTCGTAATCGTTACGAATTAAATGATGAAGAATTTGCTCATTTCCATCATCATTTGATTTGTGTAAAATGCGGTTGCGTCAAAGAATTTGAAGACGATATGCTCGAAACTTTGGAGTCCATCATTGCCAAAAAACTTAACTTTAAGACAATTGACCATCAGTTGAAAGTCTATGGCTATTGCGGCGACTGTCAGGAAAAAATGAAAGCGGAAGAAGCGGAAGCAGCTGCTCAAAAGGGTGAGTAATTTGACCTATCGTTATACGGGACCGTTGCCTTTGGGCAGTGTGGTGGCGCATTATTGCGGCGCCGCCGGTCTTACGACGACTAAAGGGGCCCCCGTTTGGCGCCTGGAAGGGCTGGGTGCTGAAGAGGGCTATACCTTGACGGTGTATCATAATGACGTGCCGGTAGCAGTGTTTAAAGGGGCTCTTTCCAATGAAGGACGCCTCGAGATAGGTGGGCAATTACTTAAATTAATTCGCACTACCCAGGGACGACCGGCTCTGGGTGAGTGGGGCACTTTGGTAGGTGTTCGGCCAACAAAAATGTTCCATAAATTATGGGACATTGACGAAAATAGCGATACACCACCAGCCGCTGAACCATCGAATCCCGATGAGCCCGGTACTGTCATAAACGGTTGTGACACGGCGGTACAAGTCTTGCGGAAACGTTTTGACGTCAGCGAGCCGAAGATTGAGCTGTTAAAAGCGGTAGCTACGCTGCAACGTCCTTTTGTGGCGCCTCATGAAACGGCGGATCGGGAAGTGAGCGTTTATGGGGGCATTCCGTTTTGCCAAACGCACTGCACGTATTGTTCGTTCCCGTACGGACTGATTCAGGATTACCGGCGCATTCCGGAGTTTTTGGGCGCTTTTGTAAACGATGCAACGCAGCTTAAGGGGCTTATTGAGACATATGGCTTACAAGTTGCCACGGTGTACATGGGTGGCGGCACACCGACGAGCTTAGGTGATGAGGATTTTGCCACAGCCTTGGCGGCCTTGGCCAAGCTTCATCGTGAAAACAGTGAATTTACGGTGGAAGCGGGGCGGCCTGATTCGGTGACGCCTCATAAACTTGCAACTATGGCTAAACTCGGGGTTAACCGAATCAGTATCAACCCGCAGAGTATGCACGATGATATTTTAAAAGCCGTCGGGCGCGGTCATACGGCTGCGGCTATTAAAGAATTATATGCCTATGTGCGTTCTTATACGAATTTTGCGGTGAATATGGACTTTATTGCAGGTTTACCGTATCAGACTCTTTCGCACATGGAAGAAAATCTAGATTATGTTTGTCAGGCACGGCCTGAAAATGTTACAATTCATACATTGGCATTGAAGCGGGGTAGTCCGCTTTATGACGGTGTAGGTCGCGAGGCCATGCCGGAAGCCGCAGCCGTGGAAGAAATGGTGGCGCGCAGTAAAGAGCGCCTTGAGGCGGCCGGTTATGTGCCTTATTATGTGTATCGTCAACAATATATGACGAGCCAGACTGAAAATATCGGCTATACTTTGCCGGGGTATATTTGTGAATATAATATTCGGATTATGGAAGAACGGCAGAGCATATTATCCGTTGGTCCGGGTAGCTCCTCTAAATGGATGCGCGCTCCGGAATATCGGCAATTACAACAGCATATGCCTAAAGATGTGTCCGTTTATATTGATACCTTATCAGCACTGCTTGAAAAGCGCAGTCGATTATGCAAAAAGTTTTGGGAGGGATAAAATATGGGAATTCAAAAGCCTAGAGGTACACAAGACTTATTACCTAATGTAATTGGTAATTGGCGCTATGTGGAAGACAAAATTCGCCGTATTTGCGCAGCGTATGGATTTGACGAGATTCGTACACCTATGTTTGAAGAAACAGGGTTGTTTTTGCGTGGTATCGGTGAAACAACCGACGTAGTACAGAAGGAAATGTACACATTCCCGACAGGCGACAAAAAAGAACAGACGTATACTTTGCGCCCTGAAAATACGGCATCCGCCGTACGTGCGTATTTAGAAAACAAAGTATACGGCCAGGAAAACTTGACGAAATGGTTCTACATCGGACCGATGTTCCGTCATGATAAACCACAGGCCGGTCGTTATCGCCAGTTCCACCAATTCGGTGTGGAAGTATTGGGTACGCAGGCTCCGGCAACTGACGCCGAAGTGATTTTGATGGTATTGCAATTATTTAACGACTTCGGCCTTAAGGACTTAAGCGTACAGGTTAACTCCGTAGGTTGCCCGAACTGTCGTCCGGCGTACCGTGAAAAATTAATTGCTTTCTTCGAACCTAAAAAAGATCAACTTTGCCCGGATTGCCAAGCTCGTTTATATAAGAACCCACTTCGCATTTTGGACTGCAAAGAAGAAACTTGTAAAGCTTTATCTGTCGGCGCCCCTGAAATTCATGAAAATCTTTGCCAGGAATGTTCCGACCACTTCGATCAGCTCCAGAAATTCTTGACCGCAGCGAATGTTAATTATGTAGTAAACCCTCGTTTGGTACGCGGTTTGGATTACTACACGAAGACAGCTTTCGAAGTACAGTACGCACCGCTTGGTTCTCAAAGTGCCGTAGCCGGTGGCGGTCGTTATGACGGCCTTGTAGAAGAATTGGATGGTCCGCATACGCCGGCCGTCGGTTTTGCCATGGGCATCGAACGTCTTTTGTTGGCCCTTGAAAAGCAAGGCTTATTACCGGAAGAAACGATTGATCCGTCCGTATTTGTAGTTGCTTTAGGCGAAGAAGCACAGGTTGCCGGTTTTAAATTGGTTAACGACCTTCATAAAGCCTATATTAAGGCGGCTATGGACGGCGAAGGTAAAAGTATGAAGAGCCAGTTAAAACATGCTAACAAAATTAATGCAAAATATGTTATTATAGTGGGTGATGATGAATTAGCTCGCGGCGAAGCAATTATTCGCGACATGGAAAGCAGCGAGCAGGAAACCGTAGCCTTTACGGATGTATTGGCACGAGTAACTTCACTAGTGAAAGGATGACAAGAATGGAAACAATGCAAGGATTGCACCGCACACATGGTTGCGGTACTATCAGCGAAGAACAAGTAGGTAAGGAGGTTGTCCTTTGCGGTTGGGTAGAACGCCGTCGTGACCATGGCGGATTGATTTTTATCGACCTTCGCGACCGCTCCGGCGTAGTTCAGGTCGTAGCATCCCCTGATCATAATTTAGAATCTTTCCACAAAGCGGAAGATGTACGTAGTGAATATGTACTTTGTGTTCGCGGTAAAATTACGGAACGTGATGCAGATGCCATCAACCCTAATTTGGCAACCGGTCGTTATGAAATGTACTGCGAAGAACTTCGCGTACTCAATGCGTCCAAAACACCACCGTTCTATATTCAAGACAATATCGACGTTGATGAAAACATCCGCTTAAAATATCGTTATTTGGATCTTCGCCGTCCTGAAATGCAACGTAACTTAATCCTTCGTCACCGCGTGACTAAGGCTATGCGTGACTTCTTGGATTCCCGCGATTTCCTCGAAATTGAAACACCAATGCTTACGAAGAGTACACCGGAAGGGGCTCGTGACTACTTGGTACCGTCCCGCGTGAACCCTGGTTCTTTCTATGCATTGCCACAGTCTCCTCAGATTTTTAAACAAATCTTGATGGTAGCGGGCTATGAAAAATACTTCCAAATCGTTCGTTGTTTCCGTGACGAAGACTTACGTGCCGACCGTCAGCCTGAATTTACCCAGCTCGACTTGGAAATGAGCTTCATTGACCAGGAACAGATTTTGGAAACCTTGGAAGGTTTGATTCACCACGTATTCAAAACAACGATGGACATTGATGTTCAGATTCCGATGGCGCGCATCACTTGGGATGAAGCCATGGATAAATACGGTTCCGACAAACCGGATCTTCGTTTCGGTATGGAATTCACCGATGTAACCGACTTGGTTCGCACAACTGAATTCAAAGTGTTCCGCTCCGTAATCGACAATGGCGGCATGGTTAAAGGTATCGTAGTACCTGGCGACGCCGGCATTCCGCGTCGTGAACTTGATGACCTCGTAAACTATGTTGGTCAATACGGTGCGAAAGGTCTTGCTTGGGCATGCTTCAACGAAGACGGCACTATCAAATCCCAGATTATGAAATTCTTGGGTGAAGATACTATCCGTGCCATCGGTGAAAAAATGCAGGCTAAACCTGGCGACTTGGTACTCATGATTGCGGACAAACCGGCTGTGGTAGCTAAAGCTTTGGGTGAACTTCGTCTTGAAATGGGGCGTCGTATGAACCTTATCGACGAAAACAAATTGGCCTTCACTTGGGTAACCGATTTCCCAATGTTCGAATACGATGAAGAAGAAAAACGTTATGTGGCTATGCACCATCCGTTCACTTCACCGCGTGCCGAAGATATGGATAAATTGGAATCCGATCCTGCATCCGTTAAAGCCATCGCCTATGACATGGTATTAAACGGCGTTGAAATCGGCGGCGGCAGTATCCGTATTTACCAATCCGATGTACAGGAAAAAGTATTCAAAGCTATCGGCCTTACGGAAGAAGAAAGCCGCAGCAAATTCGGCTTCATGTTGGATGCCTTCCAGTTCGGGGCACCTCCACACGGCGGCTGTGCCTTCGGTCTTGACCGTTTGGTAATGCTCATGGCTAAACGCCAATCCATCCGTGACGTAATTGCGTTCCCTAAGACACAGAGTGCGGCCGACCTCATGAGCCAGGCTCCGTCTACGGTAGCACCAAAACAGTTGCGTGAACTTCACATTAAAACCGATACGGAAAAAGAAAAGTTAGTGTAAAATCAAGTTTCTTGTTAAAAAAAGTATGACCGCTAGTACTTTTTGGTCTACTTCTGCTTGATATATGCTAAATCTATATCAGTCGTTTGTTTCAAGACCTTGAAATAAACGGCTGATTTTGTTAATATAATAGTAAAGAATCCCCCTGCTGTGTGCGTGTGGTATCGTAGTTTTGAGCCAACACTATTACATCGGGAGCCTGGACTCTTGTATTGGCACTATGCCTGATGAAGGACAGTAAGATTACGAGGAGGGCACCCACCTGCTATCGCAGGATTAAAACACGGTACATATACGGCATGGTGGGGCTCTTATAAGCCGCCTTAGGGCGGCTTATTTTTTTATCTTGAATTAGGTAATAGAGGACCTAGAGGACCGTTTTTGCGGCCGATAATTATAAATTTAAGGTCAAATAATCCTCAAATTAAGGCGAGATAATCCCAAATAAAAAGAGGATATAGGGTATAATAAATATAAGTGCAAAGTAAGACGTTACATATTGTCTTTACACTTTGAACGCGAGCTTTTAACGGTAAATTTAAATTAGCAGTTATAGATGGTAAGCCTTTAACGGTAAATTTGAATAGGCAGTTATAGAAGATAAGCCTTTAGCATATATTTTAGGAGAGAAATTTATGGACAGTTTATTTGCTGAATATGAACCGAAACGGTTTGAACCGTTGGCCGTGAGACTGCGTCCTACCTCATTGGATCACTTTTACGGACAGGAAAAAGCAGTGGGGAAGGACAGTTTTTTACGGGCTATGATAGAGCGCGATACAATTCCGTCTTTGTTGTTTTACGGGCCGTCCGGCACCGGTAAGACTACCTTGGCCGGTATTATAGCCGCTATGACCCATAGTCAATTTGTGGTTTTGAACGCTACCAATGCGGGCATTGGTGAACTGCGGGCTATTATTGAAAAAGCACGCAAAACGATTCAGAATTTGCAACAGCGTACGATTTTATTCCTCGATGAAATTCATCGTTTTAACAAGAGTCAACAGGATGTGCTTTTACCATGTGTGGAAGACGGGACTATTATATTAATCGGCGCTACCACGGAAAATCCTTTTTTTGAAGTAAACCGACCACTCTTATCGCGTTTGCGTTTGATTACCTTGGAAACATTGACGCCGGATGCGATTGTCAAAGTATTGCAACGGGCACTTACCGATGAAGATAAGGGGCTTGGTAAGCAACAACTTAAAGCAGAAGAATCTGTATTGCGCGAAGTGGGCATGTTTGTAAATGGTGATGCCCGTATGGCTCTTAATATTTTAGAACAGGCCGCCGCCATGGTTGAAAACGGCGGCGAATTGACCTTGGAAATTTTAGAGCGCGTAGTGGGTCGTCGCATTTACAGTTATGATAAAAAGGGTGATAACCACTATGATACGATTTCCGCTTTTATTAAAAGTATGCGTGGTTCCGACCCGCAGGCAGCGGTATATTATTTGGCGCGCATGATTGAAGCGGGGGAAGATCCTAATTTCATTGCCCGGCGCATTGTGATTTGTGCGGCCGAAGATGTAGGGCTCGCCGATCCGCAGGCCCTCGTAATAGCGAATGCAGCGGCTCAGGCGGCGCACTTAGTGGGCTTTCCGGAAGCACGTATCATTTTGTCCGAAGCTGTTTTATATGTAGCCTTAGCGCCTAAGAGCAATAGTGCGTATATGGCTGTTGATGCGGCTATTCAAGATGTACGTCATTACGAACATGGGGAAGTACCGGAGCATTTGCGGGAC
Organism: Veillonella sp. LMAG:90; assembly: GCF_008679445.1. NCBI lineage: Bacteria > Bacillati > Bacillota > Negativicutes > Veillonellales > Veillonellaceae > Veillonella > Veillonella sp. LMAG:90. The sequence continues at coordinate 2,108,485 of NZ_NAND01000001.1, read as the reverse complement.
GCTCATTACAGCGGCGCGGCTAAATTAGGTCATGGCGTTTCCTATAAATATGCCCATAATTATCCGAACGGGTATGTGAAGCAGCAATACTTGCCGACCCCGTTGGTGGGACGCACCTATTATGAAGGCATTGAGCGCGGCAAAGAAAAAGAATTACTGACTCTTTGGAACGAACGTACAAGCGGTAAAACTTCTAAAAAGTAGTCAATCTGTGGTATAATAAAATGCTAACGAGTTTATAGTTTAATCGGATTGATATGTATAGAGGTGTGTAGATAGATTATGGCGGAACAAAAGAAGGAGCGAGCGAAGGCGGCGCCGCGTAAAACGGCAACAAAGCGCAAGACGACCACTTCCTCGCGGACTGTTAAAACGAATAAAAGCGATAAGGCCCCTAAAATTCGTAAAGAAGTGCGAGGCCTTTTTACCATGCTCTTTGCTGTGGTAGCTTTGCTGGGGATATTTAACATTACATCCGGTACGGTAGTTGATATAATAGCCGGTATTTTTAAATACGGTTTCGGTATTGGCGGTTTGATCCCTTGCCTCTATGTAGGTTATGTGGGCTGGCGTATTTTGTATGCCGACAAAGGGTTTTCAATCACCCGTCGGGGGCTTTTGTTGAGTTTGGTATACTTGTTTGCCATTACGCTCGTAACCCTTCTTATGGCCGGCAATGGGGAAGAATTAATGACCACTAAAGTTGCTGCTCAAGGCGGCGTTTTAGGTGGTATGATAGCCAGCCTGCTACGCAGTTTGCTTGGCAATGTGGGGGCCATCCTGGTGACTATCGTTGTGGAATTAGGTTTAATCCTATTGATTTATCAGATTTCCTTGCGTACCGGTCTTCATAAGGCAAAGGCTAAAACCGATGTAGGTTTGGAAAAAGCGCGCGTGCTTACGGAAGAAACCGTGCAGCATGCGAAAGAACGCTATGCGGATTGGAAAGAAGAACAAACTGAAAAACGCCGCATTTATAATCAAGAAAAAGATACGCGTTTTTCACCGAGTGCGGCCGTAGAAGTACTGACCAATGCAGCACAAGTATCGGCTGAAGCTAAGGCTAAAGCGCAGGAAGAAGCGGCCCGTATAGCGGCCGAAGAACAGCGGGTGGCAGCGGAGGCTGAGGCGAAGGCTAACCTTGTGGCAATGGGAGAACAAGTAGATCTTACTAAAGCCCAGGCTGAACGTATTGATGCGGCCCAAGCCGAAGCGGCTGAATTCTATGCCACTGTTGCTTCTGAGACAAGCAATACTACCGCAGCTACTAATTATAATGAGCCTGCTTCAAATGACGAAGATGATGAATTGGAAGTGCCGCCGTTTTTACGCGGTCGTGGCGCCGGCACAACGCCGACTACGACAATAACGAGTGGGGCTACAAGCACGGCAGTTGCTGCCGATACGGCTATGCCTATGGAGGCTAATCCGGCTACCGTTGGTGTAGCAACTGACGGTGATGACGCTTCCGGTACGGTAGCAACCGATTCAGTTGAAACGGAGGCCGTAGCTGCTGATGCAAGTACAATTAATAATACAGAATCTGAGACGGACGTAATTCCGGTAGCGGCCGACACGTTGGCTACCTCTAATATGCACCCCGTACCGACGTTAAAAGGTACGGAAGAAGATACGGCGGCGGTGGCCGTTACTGTTGACGGTAAACCGAAACCGCGCCGCATTGAATTACCGTATCATTTTCCGCCATTGGCGATGCTTGCCAAAGGCCAGCCTAATCAGGTGACCAGTCAAGAAGTTACTCATAATGTAACGGTATTGGAAGAAACATTAAAAAGCTTCGGCGTAATAGCCCATGTAGTAAATGCTACACAGGGACCAACGGTAACCCGCTATGAATTGGAACCGGCGCCGGGCACTAAAGTAAGCAAGATTTTGAACCTTACCGATGACCTTAAGATGGCATTGGCGGCTATTGATATTCGTATTGAAGCACCAATTCCGGGAAAATCGGCAGTGGGTATCGAAGTACCGAATAAAAATACCTCGGCCGTTCATTTGCGGGACGTATTGGAATCTGAGAAATTCCAAAAAGCACGGGGTGGTATTCCAGTAGGTCTCGGCAAAGACATTGCAGGCGAAGCGGTTATTACCGACCTTGCTAAAATGCCGCATTTACTCGTGGCCGGTTCTACCGGTTCCGGTAAGTCTGTGTGCGTAAATACGCTGATTTCCAGTATTTTGTTCAGTCGTAAACCGAGCGAAGTACAGTTAATCTTAGTGGATCCGAAGATGGTAGAATTATCTGTTTATAACGGTATTCCTCATTTAAAAGTACCGGTTGTAACGGATATGAAAAAAGCGGCTGCCGTGTTACGTTGGGCCGTTCGCGAAATGGAAGCCCGTTATCTCACCATGGCTACGTCCGGGGTGCGTAATATCAGCGGTTATAATGAACAATATCCGGAATCGGCTATGCCGCTTATTTTGATTATTATCGACGAATTGGCAGACCTTATGTTGGTGGCACCGGATGTGGAAGAATCCATTAACCGTTTGGCCGCTAAAGCGCGTGCTGCCGGCATCCATATGGTATTGGCAACGCAGCGTCCATCGGTTAACGTTATTACCGGTACCATTAAAGCCAATGTACCGAGTCGTATTTCCTTTGCCGTGGCAACGCAAATCGACTCCCGTACCATTCTGGATATGGCAGGGGCTGAAAAACTCCTCGGTAAAGGGGATATGCTCTTTAATCCAATCGGGGCTAGCAAGCCGATTCGTATTCAAGGGGCCTTCATTTCCGATGAAGAAGTGGAAGAATTGGTGGCCTTTGTTAAACAGCAGGGACGACCTGATTATGACGAATCCATAACGGAAGAAACGGAACAAGGCACTTCGGAAGAAGCGGCCGCGCCGGCGGAAGAGCGGGATGAACTCTTAGAACGGGCGATTGAGCGCGTTATGAGTGAAGGTCAGGCTTCTACGTCCATGTTGCAACGTCGCTTCCGAATCGGTTATTCCAGGGCGGCTCGCTTAGTGGATACGATGGAAGAAATGAAAATCATCGGGCCTGCTAACGGCAGTAAACCGCGCGATATTTTAATGACACCGGAAGAAGTGAAAACGCGTTATTTCTCATAGGATTTTATGAGTTAAAAACTAGAAGCATTGGTAGAATTAGAAAGTTAAAATGATGTTAGAATTTAAAGGAGGCCGAACTTGTCAACGATAGGCGAAGAATTACGTCGAGAACGTACACGGCGAGGTCTGACTATTAAAGATATTGAACAGGCTTTACACATCCGCTCCGCGTATTTGGAAGCGATTGAAGAGGACAATTATAAGATTATCCCCGGTGATGTGTATGTAAAAGGCTTTATCGGCAATTATGCGGATTTAATGGGCCTTGAACGACATCGCATGATTGATCGTTATAAAAGTTTAATCGGTGAGCCCTTGGGCGTACCTTTGCGGCGAGTAAAACCGCGTAAACTTGTTCATCATGAAGATGTTGAACGGGAAGTGGACGTTGTAGTACCTCATTCCAAGCGCTTGAGCTATACGTCACGGCAGCAACGTCGTCAGAAGACGTTGGCTCAGGAGCGATTAGCCGTATCTGTTATTGTTATTTGTATAGTTGTATTTTTAGGCTGGTTATTTTTTGTGTAAATACAGTATAAATTAAGGAGATATGTGTAGTGAGCGACTTTTTAATTACGGAACGGGCGGAGATGGAAGCACGCGGTTGGGCTGAACTCGATTTCGTGTTGATTACCGGTGATGCCTATGTGGATCACCCCTCTTTTGCCGGTAGTGTGATTGGCCGACTGTTGGAGCACCACGGTTATCGGGTGGGGCTCATTGCACAGCCCGACTGGCAAGATGTAAATGCCTTTAAAGTGCTGGGCAAACCTCGATTGGCTTCGTTGGTAACAGCCGGTAATCTTGATTCTATGCTTAATAAATTTACGGCGGCTAAAAAATTCCGCCACAATGATGCTTATTCACCGGGCGGTGAAAGCGGTCATCGGCCGGATCGGGCGACACTGGTATATGCGAACCGCATGCGTGAAGCATTCCGTGATGTGCCCGTAATCATCGGTGGGATTGAAGCGAGTTTGCGCCGTTTTGCCCATTATGATTACTGGTCCGATACGGTGCGCCGTTCGCTCTTAGTTGATAGTAAAGCGGACGTACTCATCTACGGTATGGGTGAAAAACAGATTTTAGAATTGGCGAAAGCCTTGGATGAAAATCGTCTGATCGAGCAATTGCCAACCATTAAAGGGATTTGCTACATGTCAAAGACTTTGCCGGAAGGAAAAATCAAGGAATGTCCGTCTTATGAAATAGTGAAAGAAGATAAGAAGCAATTTGCTGAAGCTTTTCGCATTCAATATTATGAACAAGATCCGTTTATCGGCAAAACCGTGGCTCAGCTTCACGGGGACCGTTATGTGATTCAAAACAGTCCCGCTTTGCCGCTCACGCAGGCTGAAATGGATGAAGTATACAGTTTGCCGTTCACGCGGCGTTGGCATCCTCGTTATGATGCGAAGGGCGGCGTGCCGGCACTTAGGGAAGTGCAGTTTAGTCTGGTAAGCCATCGCGGCTGTTTCGGCAGCTGCTCCTTCTGTGCCATTACGAGCCATCAGGGACGCATTATTCAGAACCGTAGTCATGAATCGCTCATCGCTGAAGCGGAACGTATGATAGCCATGCCTGATTTTAAGGGCTATATTCATGACGTAGGTGGTCCGACGGCAAATTTCCGCCACACGGCTTGTGAGAAACAGGGAACTAAAGGTGCGTGCCCCGGTAAGAACTGTGCGGCCCCTCATGCCTGTGAAAATCTCGACACCAGTCATGATGATTATTTAGCAATATTGCGTAAATTGCGTAAGCTCAAAGGCGTTAAGAAGGTCTTTGTGCGCTCCGGTTTACGCTATGACTATGTATTGGAAGATAATAACCGCGAATTTGTGAAAGAATTATGCGAACATCATGTAAGCGGTCAGCTGAAAGTGGCACCGGAACATGTGTCGGAAGCGGTTACGGAAATCATGGGGAAAGCGGACAAAACCGTTTTCCTCAAATTTAAAGATTGGTTTGAAACGGCTAATCGCCAATTAGGTAAGAAACAATTCTTAGTTCCTTACTTTATGAGTTCTCATCCCGGTTGTACCTTGGCTGACGCCGTTGAACTGGCGGAGTTTTTACGGGATCAGAAGATGACGCCGGAACAGGTGCAGGACTTTATTCCTACGCCGGGCAGTTTATCCACCGCCATGTATTATACGGGTATTAATCCGCTCACCGGCGAAGCCGTCTATGTGGCCAAAAAAGGGCGCGACAAAGCGATGCAGCGGGCACTTATGCAATATAAGAATCCCGATAACTATGACTTAGTCCGCGAAGCCTTGGTAAAGGCAGGGCGTACCGATTTAATCGGCTTCGGACCTTTGTGCTTAATTCCGCCTCGTCCAATCGGACGTAATAAGGCCGGTAATCAGCATAGAAAGCAGACCGGTAATCAGCCGCCAAATCGACGGACTCAAGGTGGTCGGTCCGGCTCCGGCAGAAGTCAGGGGTCAAAGTCGAACGACCGTGGCAAAATCAGTATAAGTAAACAGTCAAAACGAGGTGGTTTGGCTGGCAATAGACGACCTTAGTGTGTCATAATGGAGGCGGGCATGAGCATGAAACGATTTTGGCCTATCGCATTATTAATAGCCTTTGTTCTCGGCATGTTTGCAGCGGGAACATATTTTGAAAAAACTGAAGAAAAAGAGCGTACGGCCATTCCGGTTAAAGCGGAGCTGACGATTTATACGGACCTGCCTTCCAACTTGACCACTTTGTTGGCGCAACAGTATGAAATGCAGTACCATGTACGCCTCACCATGTTGCCGATTACGGAAGAACAGATGGCAACGCGTATGACCTTGCCCGCATCCGATCAAAAGGGCGATTTGGTCATCACGACCCGAGATAATTTAGACATCGGTGTTAAATATAATCAATTAAAACCGGTCCTTACCGAAGGGGTAGACGAAATATCCGATCGTTTTAAAAATAACGATGCCCTTTGGGTCGGCATTTGGTATGACCCGGTTGTATTTGCCCAGAGCGATGCCTTTTATAATCGCATGGGCCGCTATGTAACGGCCTGGCAATCATTAATTCTTCCCGGCGATTGGCGCATCATTATGACAGACTTTGTAGCTTCGCGCAGTGCGGCGAATATTTTATACAGCTTTGTCGAAATGAACGGGGAAGAACAGGGTTTGCATTTTTTTGTGGAATTAAAACCGCATGTGGTGCAATACGCGAAATTTTTATCGACACCGATTCGCTTGGCCGCCTTGGGTGAAACTGATTTGGGTATCGGTAACTATTCTGACGGTCAGCAATATGTGAACCATAAATATCCGGTGAAAATTATTTTCCCCGCTGACGGTACACCGTATTACTTGACCGGTGTGGGTATGTTAAAAGGCACAACCCATGAAGAAGAGGCGACCCAAGTTATTAAATGGTTATTGTCAAAACAAGTGTCGCAATTTTTGCAAGACAATGGCTTTTATTATGTGTACACCAATCCGGAATTGCCAAATCCGGTGGATTCTTTAGGCCGTGAATTGGTTCTTTGGGATACCAAGGGTGGTTACACGGAAGACGGCAAAAAAGTATTGTTGGATAAATGGATTAGCCAAGTGCGCTTTAGAAAGGATATACAATGAGTAAAAAATTAGGCTATGTGAGTTTAGGCTGTGCCAAAAACCTGGTGGATACGGAGATTATGCTGGGGGCCCTCAAGGATAACGGCTATGAAATCACGGAAACCTTGGATGAAGCAGAAATTATCATCGTTAATACCTGTACGTTTATTGAAAAAGCTAAACAAGAATCGATTAATACGATTTTAGAAATGAGTGAATATAAGCAATTCGGCGCTTGTCGCGGCTTGATTGTGGCCGGTTGTTTAAGTCAGCAGTATCAGGAAGAGCTATTTGCGGAAATTCCTGAAATCGACGCCCTCATCGGTACCGGTTCATGGAATCGTATCATGGAAGCTATCGAAGCGATTGATGATGGCAAACGTATCTGCATTATGGACTCGATTACCAATATTTATAATGAACGCATGCCGCGTATGCAGACTACACCGACGTACAGTGCCTATGTAAAAATTGCCGAAGGTTGTGACAATGGTTGTACTTTCTGTATTATTCCAAAAGTACGTGGTGCTTACCGCAGCCGTACAATTGAATCCATCGTAGAAGAGGTGGAGCGTTTAGCCGCTATGGGCGTTAAAGAAATTAATCTCATTGCTCAGGATACAACGAGTTACGGCTCCGATCTTAACAATGGTAAACCGATGTTGGCGGAACTCTTAAAAGCCCTCGTAAAAGTGGAAGGTATAGAGTGGTACCGTTTATTGTACTTATATCCTAAATATTTCACCGATGAGCTTTTGGATCTTATTGTAGCGGAACCTAAGATTTGTAATTATATCGACTTGCCGTTGCAACATATTAATGACGATATTTTGCGTCGCATGAATCGTAAAGACCGTAAAGCGGATATTGTGAATTTATTGCAAAAAGTTCGCAGCAAAGCGAGTCACGTAACGCTTCGTACATCCCTTATTGTAGGTTTCCCCGGTGAAACGGACGAACAGTTTGAAGAACTTTGCGAATTTGTCAAAGACGTTCGCTTCGATAATATGGGCGTATTTACTTACTCTCAGGAAGACGGTACACCGGCAGGCGCTATGAATGACCAAGTTCCGGAAGAGGTCAAGGAAGAACGTTATCATGCGTTGATGGCCATTCAGGCGGCCATTTCAGAGGAAAATAACCGTGACTTAGAAGGCACGGAGCACGAAGCGATTATCGAAGAAATCAGCGAAGACGAACATGGTCATTTATTGGCTAAAGGCCGCTTGGAAACGCAGGCGCCTGATGTAGACGGCAATATGTACATTGAAGATGTGGCAGGCCTTGAAGTGGGGCAAATCGTGCCGGTTACAGTGGCCCAAGGCTTTGCTTATGACGTGGTAGCCGAAGTGCGCACTAAGTAATTTCTGAGAAGTAATTCCCAAGAAGTAATTCCCAAGAAGTAACGCGCTTTCAGGCGAACTGACGGAATTTGAAGTAACAAAGAAATCGGTATCCGTAATCCCGAATGGGAGAATTGAGGCAAATGATGATAGTAGAATTGATTTCAACAGGTTCAGAATTGTTATTAGGCGATACCATTAATACCAATGTGGCGTGGTTGGCGCGTGAGCTCAATAAGCTCGGTTATACCGTAGCGTTTCAAAGCACAATTGGCGATAATCCGACGCGAATGGAAGACTGTTTTAAATTGGCCGGCAGCCGTGCCGATTTAGTGGTTTGTACCGGTGGTTTGGGACCGACTCAGGGGGATATTACCCGTCCATCCTTGGCAAAAGCCATTGGTCTTGAATTGGAGCTCAATGCTGATGCAGAACGCATGGTAAAAGCCTTTTTTGCCAACAAAGGGCGGGAAATGCCGGATCCGAGCCGTCGGGAAATGATGTTGCCCGTTGGCAGCCAAGCGCTCATGAATAGTTGCGGCGTAGCGCCCGGCGTAGCCGTTCAAGCTGAAGGCACGACGTATATACTTTTGCCGGGACCGCCGGCAGAAATGAAAGCCGTATTTGATGAATCGGTGCGCCCGTATTTGATGGAACATTTTGGCGGTCAAGGTGTTGTTCAATCTCATCGCTATGCGGTGTATGGTATGCGCGAACTGGAGTTGGAATCAGCTCTCATGGATTTAGTCAAAGCACAGCAGAATCCGACCATTGCTTTTTTAATTAAAAACGGCTATATCGAATTACGGATTACGGCAAAAGCTATGACGCCGGAAGAGGCGGAAGCTTTATTGGCTCCATGGGATGCTATCTTGCGGGAACGCCTCGGCGATTCCTTAGGGCGCCGTTTAGAAAAATCCATGCTGGAACTGGTAACGGATGCCTTATTGGAGGCTGAAGCTACGGTGGCTACCGCCGAATCCTGTACAGGTGGCTTGGTGGGGAAAAAGCTCACTGAAATGCCGGGCAGCAGTGCTTATGTACAGGGCGGAGTCATTTCCTACTCCAATGAAGTAAAACACAAAGTACTCGGCGTGCCGCAAGAAGAATTGGATAATTATGGCGCTGTCAGTGAAGAAGTGGCCAAGTCCATGGCGGAAGGTACGCGTAAACTGTTAGGGACAACGTATGGCGTATCTACGACCGGTATTGCCGGACCGGGCGGCGGAACGGCAACAAAACCGGTAGGCCTTGTATATATCGGGGTTTCCGGGCCTAACGGTACGGTAGCCTATCGCAATGATTTTATCGGTGACCGTGAAAGTATTCGTCAGAGTACGGCGGAACGAGCCTTATATCTCTTGTATCAGGCTATAACCGGTAAACGATAAGGTGTTACTTATACTTTTAGAAGTTCTACGTTTACGTTGTGAGCGGAAGGCTTGTTGCAAAAGTATGCTTATCAATTTTAAAGATTAATATATTTATTAAGTCATGTATGATATGACAAAGAAAGGATTATATCATGGAAGGTAGAGAACAAGCCTTAGACAATGCGTTGAAGAAAATCGAGAAAGATTATGGTAAAGGTGCTATTATGCGCCTTGGCGATATTACGGACCGCATGAATATTGAAGTTATTTCCACCGGCTGTTTGGCTATTGACCTTGCTGTAGGTGTAGGTGGTTTTCCCCGCGGCCGTGTTATTGAAATTTATGGCCCTGAATCCTCCGGTAAAACAACCGTAGCTTTGCATGCTATTGCAGAAGCACAAAAGGGTGGCGGCATTGCGGCCTTTATTGATGCGGAACATGCGCTCGATCCTGTATATGCCCGTCATTTGGGTGTCGATATTAATAACTTATTAGTATCTCAGCCGGATAATGGTGAACAGGCTCTTGAAATTACAGAGTCCCTCGTTCGCAGTGGTGCTGTTGATATCATCGTTGTCGACTCCGTAGCAGCGTTGGTACCGAAAGCCGAAATCGAAGGTGAAATGGGCGATGCTCACGTAGGTTTGCAGGCTCGTTTAATGAGTAAAGCGCTTCGTAAATTAACAGGTATTATCAGCAAATCTCGTACGGTTGTAATTTTTATCAACCAGTTGCGTGAAAAAGTTGGCGTTATGTTCGGTAATCCGGAAACAACGACCGGTGGCCGTGCCTTAAAATTCTATTCCACCATTCGCCTCGATGTGCGTAAAGGGGAAGTTATTAAACAAAATAATGAAAACGTAGGTAACCGAACTAAAGTAAAAGTTGTTAAGAATAAAGTGGCACCGCCATTTAAAACTGCTGAATTTGATTTGATGTATGGCAGTGGCGTTTCCTATGAAGGTACTTTAATTGATATCGGTACCAACATGGAAATTATTAAAAAATCCGGTGCTTGGTACTCTTACAATGATGAACGTATGGGCCAAGGTAAGGAAGCGGCTAAAGAATACTTACGTTCTAATCCGGAAATCGCTCATGAAATCGATACTATCATTCGTGATACTTTGATGGCGGAACCGGAAACTTTTGATGTAGTCGGCGAAGAAACGACGGAAGAATAATTCGATGGCTTTGACCAAAGAATATACGCTTACAACGGCCATAGACCAGGCGATGCGCTTTTTGGCGCCTCGCTTCCTGAGCCGCTTGGAGCTGACGCAAAAACTTCAGCGTAAAGGCGTGCCGGCCGATTTAATACATCAAGTATTGGAGCGTCTGGAAGACCTTGATTACATCAACGACGAACGTTTAGCTCATGATGCATTACAATTATACATAAGTGAAGCTAAATACAGTGTTCAGTTCATTCGTAATAAGCTTTATCAACGAGGCTTGCCAATTGGGAATGAACTTTCGCAGTATGATGAAACTGAGCCGGCCCTTAAGTTGGTGGTTCGTCATTTTATCGGTGTTGATGCGGCAGCAGAGGCCGAGTGGTTTGATAACACTTGGCCTCTGGAGGCCCGCGTTGAATACAAGAAAGTTTTTAACTATTTGAAAAACCGTGGTTTTAGCGCCGGAACAATCCGGAATATCTGTGACCGGGTTGCTCGCTATGAGTAGTCTATATAGAGTTTACCTTGACAGGGGATTGATGACAGACTACAATTATAGTAGTCTCACAGTAGTGGGCAAATTTCAAATATGTATGAAACAGACGGCAATTTAGGAGAAGACGAAAGCGCTTCTTACTTTTATATGAGGAGGTGAACATTATTTTAGAGTATAGTATTATTGCCGTTGTAATGGTGCTTATCGGTCTTGGTGTAGGCTATATGATGCGTAAGAACATCGCTGAAGGGAAGCTTAACCGTGCTGAAACTGAAGCGGCTCGTATTGTAGCTGATGCTGAGCGATTGGCTGAGTCTAAGAAAAAAGAAGCCTTAGTAGAAGCTAAGGAAGAAATTCATAAACTTCGCAGTGAAGCGGATAAAGAAAACCGAGATCGACGCAATGAATTACAACGTTTAGAACGACGTATTCTTCAGAAAGAAGAACATCTCGACGGTAAATTGGAATCCTTAGAGAAAAAAGAAGATGCGTTGCATCGTAAAGAACAAGAAACAAAAACTTTAAAAGAACGTACAGAAGCTCTGTACGACCAACAAATGGCGGAATTAGAACGTATTTCCGGCATGACATTTGAGGAAGCGAAAGGAATTTTACTTTCCAATGTAGAACAAGAAATTCGTCACGAAACGGCGGTTCTTGTTAAAGATTTAGAGCAACAAGCCAAGGAAGAGGCTGAAAAGAACGCCCGAGAAATTATTGCATCCGCAATTCAACGTTGTGCTGCGGATCATGTTGCAGAGTCTACCGTATCGGTAGTAGCTCTTCCAAATGATGAAATGAAAGGGCGAATTATCGGTCGTGAAGGCCGAAACATTCGTGCCCTAGAAACCTTAACAGGTATAGATCTTATCATTGATGATACCCCTGAAGCAGTTATTCTCTCCGGCTTTGACCCGATTCGCCGTGAGGTAGCGCGTATTGCCCTTGAGAAATTGATTGTTGACGGCCGTATTCATCCGGCTCGCATCGAAGAAATGGTTGGTAAAGCTCGTAAAGAGGTTGACCAAGTTATTAAAGATGCGGGGGAACAGGCAACTTTTGAAGCCGATGTACATGGCTTACATCCTGAAATTATCCGTATTTTAGGTCGCTTAAAATATCGTACCAGCTACGGTCAAAATGTATTGAAACACTCCGTTGAAGTGGCTCATTTGGCCGGCATGATGGCAGCCGAATTAGGTTGTGACGTAACCCTTGCTAAACGCGGTGGTTTACTCCATGACTTAGGGAAAGCGCTTGACCACGATATGGAAGGCTCCCACGTACAGATTGGTGTGGATGTAGCTAAGAAATACCATGAAAGTGTATTGGTACAGAACTGTATCGGTGCTCATCATGGGGATGAAGAATTCAAATCGGTTGAAGCCGTATTGGTGGCAGCTGCTGACGCTATTTCGGCGGCTCGTCCGGGCGCACGTCGCGAAACCCTTGAAAACTACTTGAAACGTTTGACTAAGTTAGAGGAAATTGCCGAGTCCTTTGATGGCGTTGAAAAATGTTTCGCAATTCAAGCGGGTCGCGAAATTCGCGTTATGGTTAAACCTGAAAAGATTGACGAAGCGGAAGCAACCTTATTGGTACGCGAAATGGTTAAACGTATTGAGTCTGAATTGGAATATCCGGGTCAGATTAAAGTCGTTATCATTCGTGAAACCCGCGTTGTTGATTACGCTAAATAATTAAAGAGAACGGAAACGGACTCTTTATAAAAGATTAATAACCAAAAGACTATAATTACCACTCCCTTTGGCGGACGTCACGAGGGAGTGGACAATTATAGTCTTTTTTTCGTCTTGTTTTTAATTGAGAAAAGAAGTATAATAATAGTCCTTGTGAACAAAATAAATTATAATGGCTTATTTCATACCCTAAAAGCAATTGCATAAATTGCATAAAAATTTTGCAGATAAAAAATGAATATATTTAAAAAAATCTTCTTGACATAGAAGGAAAAACATTATCTTTTGTAGAAATATATATACAGTGAAGTTTATTAAGGGATGTGAGGAAATGAGTAGACACTTCGATGCTGAACTGATTGAACAGATAAAAGATGCAAATGACATTGTGTCAGTGATTTCTGAGCATATGACATTGAAGAAGAAGGGGAGGAATTACTGGGGCTGTTGTCCCTTTCATAATGAGAAAACGCCTTCATTCAGTGTAAACCCAGAAAAGGGCTTTTTTTATTGTTTCGGATGTCACGAATCAGGCAATGCGATTGGCTTTTTAATGAAATATGATGGACTGTCATTCCCCGAAGCCTTGGAAAGGTTGGCGAATCGTGCGGGCATTGCGTTACCTCAGCGCGATTTAACCAAAGAAGAATTACATCGGCAGGCACACAGGGAAAGTTTGTACAAGGTGAATGCCTTGGCGGCTACATTTTTTCATAATTGCCTGACGCAGACTGAAATGGGTAAAGCAGGGCTTGCTTATTTGGAGAAACGGGGTCTCACTAAAGACACCATTGAAAAATTCCAGCTTGGCTTTGCGCCCGACAATTGGGACAAACTATATCGCTCATTCAGAGAGCGAGGCATAGATGAACGCATATTAATTGAAACCGGTCTTTGCCGTAAAAGTAATGGTAAAACGTATGATTATTTTCGTAATCGTGTAATGTTTCCCATTATGGACGGAAAAGGGCGTGTGGTTGCGTTCGGTGGCCGTGTGCTGGATGACAGCAAGCCTAAATATTTAAACTCACCGGAATATGAATTATTCAATAAAGGCCATATGCTCTTTGCTTTTGACAAAGCATACCGAACTATTCGGGAGAAAAAACAGGTCATTTTAGTAGAAGGGTATATGGATGTTATAAGTGCTCATAATCGAGGGGTTACCAATGTAGTGGCCTCTTTAGGCACGGCTTATACCAAAGATCACGGGCGCTTATTAGTGCGTCAAGCTGATGAAGTCGTATTGGCCTATGATATGGACGGAGCCGGGCAACAAGCAGCGCGCAGGGCTATTGAGCTTTTACAAGATACGGAATTTAAAGTGCGCGTGGTAGCTATGCCGGACGGCAAAGATCCGGATGATTATGTGCGCAACCATGGGCCGGAAGCATTCTTAAAACTCGTAGATGAGGCCGTGCGGCCATTTGATTTTTACTTGAACAGTGCCATGATTCGGCACGACAGTAATACGATGGCCGGCAAACAGGCTATTTTAGAAGAAGTGTTTCCCCTCATAGGTGCTACAAGCAGTCAGATAGAGCGCGAAAATTATCTGAAAGCACTGGCATTGCCATTGTGGTTGGATAATAGTCAGATTTTTCGCATGTTTCGCCAATACTTGGCCAAAGGTGGGGTAGAATTACCAACCGATACGGCTAGTGCGGTTGTGCCGGAAAATGTGACGACCGAAGAAGACCGATTACTGGCCGCGGCCGTAGTTTGGCCGGCGGCTTGGGAACGGGTCCATCAATATTTACCGTTGGAGGATATAACCAATCCTTTGTACCGTGCTTTGTTTAACAAAGCCGGAGAACTTCTAAGTAAGACCGGTGCGCTTTCGACAGTGGCGCTGGAAGAAATGCTTACTGACGATGAAAAGACCGCTTATGGTCGCTTAATGGTGCTTGGTGAAGGCGAGTATAAGGAAGCACAAGTGGATGGCTATATACGAGCAGTGCGCTTGAAGTCATTACGAGAACAGTATAAACAACATAGTGTGTTAGCAGATCAACTGAACCGGGCAGGTAATCCTAAATTTATTGAGGAATTACGTATTTGCCAGGAATTACAAAAATTGATTAAGGAATGGTCTCGATAAACTATGAAAGAAAGGAAGAGCATTGTGGCTAAGAAGCAAACTAAATCACGGTTAGAAGAAATAATAGAACAATTACTGGCAAAAGGTCGTAAGGCAGGGGCATTAACGAGTAAAGAAATTACGGATGCTCTTCACGAAGAAGTAGAACTTACGGCTGAGCAGTTAGACGATATGTATGAAGTATTACAGAAAAGTAATATAGACGTTATCACCGATGATGCTGAAGTGGCAGCTGAAGAAGATGACATCATCGAAGATGAAGAAGAAAGCGACGAAGTTCGCGAAGCGAAAGAAGTAAGCCTTGACCTTAGTATTCCGGAAGGCGTTAACATTGACGATCCTGTTCGCATGTACTTAAAAGAAATCGGTCGCGTACCTTTGTTGTCCGCTGACGAAGAAATTCTTTTGGCTCAGCAGATTGAAGCGGGTGCCAAGGATGATGCGTCGTATAAAGAAATGAAAGCCGGCGAAAGAGCGAAACAGAAATTGATTGACGCCAACTTGCGTTTGGTAGTTAGTATCGCTAAACGTTACGTAGGTCGCGGCATGTTGTTCTTGGATCTAATTCAGGAAGGTAACTTGGGCCTCATTAAAGCGGTTGATAAATTCGACTATACGAAAGGTTATAAATTCTCCACTTATGCAACATGGTGGATTCGCCAGGCCATTACCCGTGCCATCGCCGACCAGGCACGTACCATTCGTATTCCGGTACATATGGTAGAAACAATTAATAAATTGATTCGTATTTCCCGTCAACTCTTGCAGGATAAAGGTCGCGAACCATTGCCTGAAGAAATTGCGGAAGGTATGGGCATCAGTGTAGAACGTGTTCGTGAGATCCAGAAAATCGCACAGGAACCGGTTTCTTTGGAAACGCCAATCGGGGAAGAAGAAGACTCCCATTTGGGCGATTTCATCGAAGATCAGGATGCTATTGCACCGGATGATGCAGCCAGCTACATCTTACTTAAAGAACAAATCGAAGATGTATTCTCTTGCTTAACCGATCGTGAACAGCAAGTCTTGGTATTGCGTTTCGGTTTGAAAGACGGCAAACCTCGTACCTTGGAAGAAGTAGGTCAGCACTTCAGCGTTACCCGTGAACGTATTCGTCAGATTGAAGGTAAAGCCTTGACGAAACTTCGTAATCGTGGCAAACGCGATAAGATCAAAGACTTCTTATAAGATTAAACATTGGTAGTGACGCACTCTGAAAATTTGAGATTAACGTTGACTATCGCTGGTGTATTGATGTGAATTACACTTTAAGTGTAGATTTTCGGCGTTATATTGACGTGAATCACACTTATTGTGTATAATATTTTGGTGGAATACTGCAGTATTCCCCTATGGGCCTATAGCTCAGGGGTAGAGCAACCGGCTCATAACCGGTCGGTCCCTGGTTCGAACCCAGGTGGGCCCACCATGATTTGAAAGAAAAACCGCTTGTATCAAATTGATGATACAAGCGGTTTTTTGTAGTTATAATGAGGTTCTTGTGCTATAAGACTAAATTAACCTGGCCGGTTTCTATGGCTAACTTAAGAGCATACATTGCTTCTGGATAGGCTGGATATTCCGGCCCCAGCACCACTTTTTTAGGATTCTTATAAATTGTTTTACTGACTACTTTACCATTTCTGCCATTAATCAAATATATCTGCTCTGTAGCTAATATAATTTTTTTAGTATTTAAGTCATAGTAATAATGGCACAGTAGTTCAGATACTGCATAACTGCGATGTGATGTCGAGATAACATATAGCTTCATTTTAATTTCTGGTGTTTCTGTTAATCCGTTTATTACTTCTATATTGTTATCGGCGTAGGTTGTCATGATCTCATCTTTTTCAATTACTGTATAATTCCCTATAGTGAGGTCATTTAAAGTAACAGCATGAGTTGTAGAAACAGGAAAGAACAACAAACCAATTAACATAACCCCTAAAATAAACTTTTTCACAATATCATTCCTTAACTTCAATAGCACATAATAAAAAATATATAATCGCATCAATTCTCTCCAGTGTTCTCTCTGTTACAGCAAAAACTTCCTGTTTAAATAAAGGCAGAATAAGATCCTTCATTATCGCACAACTTTGTATTATTACGGGTCGCTTTTACGGCAGCTCCTGAAAAATGACGCGTATTGGATTCGGTACCGACAATGATGATTAGTAGATTTATCTTACGAGTTCAACCGATTAATATACTCAATCTTTTCCGGTGTAAACACAATCCTTGTCACGCCGTTAGCGTAATAAGAGATTTCATACGGCTGATAGAGCATAGCGATTTTGCCCTCGCCGAGCAAAACATAGTTATTGTTACGAATCGGAATTTTTTTATCGAGAATTTGGAATTCATTGTACTGCAATTGATGTTCGCGAGAGCTGAAAACCGGCAGCATACCTTCCATAACTAATTTATACAATTGCTCATCGTCTTTGAGATGGACATAGTTGGTGGCCGGGATGAGATTTCCTGTATGCTTGTCAAAAACGAGACCTTGCGATGTGTAGTAGCCGTGCGCACTTTGACCGTTATACCAACCGCTTGTGATGATAAGCGATATATAATCATCATCTTCATAGGTGGTTTCGTAGTTTAAATTAACCGTGTACATTTTTTCTTTGTAATAGAGGTCGCGCATTTTATCCACATAAATGGCAATTTCAGTGTTAACTTTAGTTTGCGCTGCTTCATTGTACAGATAAACCAGCGGGTAGGTGAGGTTCATATTCACATCTGTTTGGTGCATTAGAACAGTATAGGCGTCGCTTGTAAACTGGGGACAACTAAGACAGGCCAGAAGACCGGATGAAATAAGAATTTTTTTCCACATACCATACCTCCGTTTACAATTAATATATTTAACACTAAACAGCTTACTTGTTGCTTCTTTCGACAGTGACATGAAAAACTCCTGCTATATCAAGTATTCAACTTATAAAAAGGATGTTTTATGATACAATAATAATAGAAATAAATATAATTACTAAGCACGGAGTTTGTTTATATTATTATATAGAAAGCATATTACAATAGATTTATAGAAAGATTGCGAGGAATGTGAGTGTGACAATGAAAAAGATGACCGATAGGTTAGAAGCGGTGTTTACCTTGATTCCCAAGGCTGAAGTCATTGCCGATATCGGTACCGATCACGGTTATTTGGCGGTAGAATTGGTGCGACGCGGACGTGCTGACAAAGCGATTGCCGGTGATGTAAATAAAGGCCCCTTAGCATCGGCCAAAGCCTATGTGGCGTCAACGGACGTGGCCCAATTTATCAATTGTCGTTTGGGCAATGGTTTGCAAGTGGTAAAAAAAGGCGAATTACAGGGCGCTGTCATTTGCGGTATGGGTGGTTTTTTAATGAGAGACATTATTGAAGCAGGTCCGGAATTATTGGACTTTTATGTACTCCAACCGCAGAATGGCCAAGCGGAACTGCGGCAGTATATGGTGCAACAGGGCTATCGCATTGTGCGCGAAGTGATTATGACGGACATGGGTAAACATTACCAAGCATTCTTAGCCCTTAAAAAAGGCCGAGAATCGGTCTATGTTACGGCTGATGGACCGGTTACACAAGCAACAATTGATGCAAAAGACCCTTATGACGCTCTGCCGGATACATCCCTATTGTGGCTGATAGGAGCGCTGGTTCAACGCGAAAAGCCGCCTTTGTGGCAAGATCACATGGCGCATTTACTTCATATTCGTGAATCGGCCTTGGCAGGTATGACGGATGCTATGGCGCATACGGAAAAATATCAAGCGTTAGCAGCTGAAGTTAAAGAGTTAAAAGAATTAATATAAGCTGATTTGCTAGATGAGTCCAGACAAATGGGCCAATCAATCGATTAATGAATCGACTAATGAATCGGCTAATGAAAATGAATAACAACTTTTATAAAATAAAGGAGGCAACTATGGCAACAGTGCAGGATATCGCCAAAATCGTAGAAAAATTGGCACCAAAGCATTTAAAAGAAGATTGGGATAATGTAGGCCTTTTGGTAGGCGAACGCAACATGGAAGTCAAGGGTGTTTTGACAACCCTTGACGTGACGCCTGAAGTGGTTGCCGAAGCAGAAGCGAAAGGTTGCAACCTGATTGTGAGCCATCATCCGGTTATTTTTAAGGGGATGAAACAGATTACCGATGAGTCTGCCTTGGGCCGTTTGGTTATTGAATTAATCTCCAAGAAAATCGCCGTATACAGTGCCCATACGAATTTAGACATCGCACCGGGTGGCTTGAATGACTTGGCGGCGGCACAAATCGGCTTAGGTAATGTGAAAGGACTTGAGACTGTTCACGAACAAGGTTTTTGCAAAATTATTACCTTTGTACCGGCTACTCACCGTGATGCGGTAATGCAAGCCATGGGTGATGCGGGAGCCGGTCAAATTGGCAACTACAGTCATTGTGCTTTTTATACGGAAGGCACCGGAACCTTTAAGCCGTTGGACGGAGCTAATCCATATATCGGCGAAGTAGGGGAAGCAACTACGGTGCAAGAAAATCGCCTTGAAGCTATTGTGCCGCAGATTTTGGTAAGTGCCGTTATCGAAGCACTGAAAGCCGCGCACCCTTATGAAGTGCCGGCCTATGAAGTGCATCAATTGGTGACACCGAGTGAAGAAGCGACCATCGGCCGCATCGGTGAATTAGCTGATACGTTAGACACGGAAGGCTTTATAGAACTCATTAAAGCTTGTTTCCCACGGGGACGAGCGCGTTTTGGCGGGGCTAAAGTGGACGCTATTACTAAAGTGGCCCTTTGCACAGGCAGTGGCGCCGAATTTATTAAAGTGGCTGCTAAAATGGGGGCACAAGCCTATGTAACGGGTGACGTGAAGTATCACGATATGCAACTTGCCAAAGAACTGGGCATCTTGGTTGCTGATGTTGGTCATTTTGGTACTGAAATTGGTGCGGCTGCTTTATTGGCTGCTCATATCGGTATCCAATTACAAGAACAAAAAATGACTGACGTGCCGGTTGTTATCAGTGATGTACATGAAGATTTTTTCTTCGCGTAAACGAATTAGGCTAAAATAAATTAGGCTTAAATAAATATTGATTAGATAGTTTTTTAGGTAAATAGATTTTTTAAGTAACAAACTATGCTAATTTGATTAGAGTGGGATATCTGGCATAAACAGTGTTGAAGGTCAATCTCAATTAGATGGTTATAAGCTTATTCGATACCTTTAGATGTGCTGTTAGTTCATACAATTATTGAGAAAAAGATAATTGACCTACTTCGCTGTATCTGCTAGACTTTAAGTAGCAAGTATGAAAGGTGATTGCGAGTGTAAGTTCGAGGAAAGTCCGAGCTCCATAGGGCAGGATGCCGGATAACGTCCGGCGTGGGTGACCATAGGGAATAGTGCCACAGAAAAGTAAACCGCCGCTTATGCGGTAAGGGTGGAACGGTGTCGGTAAGAGCGCACCAGCAATATAGTAATATATTGGCTCGGTAAACCCCATCCGGAGCAAGGCCGAATAGGGAAGGGATAAGGGTGGCCCGCCTACCTTTCGGGTTGTGCCGCTTGAGCCTATAAGCAATTATAGGCCTAGAAAGATAATCACCGCTGTGCAAACAGAACAGAACTCGGCTTATTGATTGCTTGCTTAAAACCGCTCTTCGGGGCGGTTTTATTTTAGTCCAAAATTGATTGGCAGATGAGTATAATTAAAACTAGAATGTAGAAAAATATAATACATTTTTTGACTAAACATTGTCACCACATACGTATAATAAAACAATACTAAGAGGATTAGGTATTAAGGAGGGATTGTAATGTCTGTTACAAAAATTGAAAGCTTAGAAGCATTGGAAAAAGTAGTAAAAGAATCATCTAAAGTGGTAGTTGCCGATTTTTGGGCCACTTGGTGCAAACCTTGTGAATTAATGAATCCCGAAATGGAAACATTAGCTGAAGACATGAAAGATGACATTGAAGTAGTTACCATTGATGTGGAAGCCCTAAAAGATGTTGCCTTGAAATATGAAATCCAAGGTATTCCTACCCTTATTTGCTTCAAAAACGGCAAAGAAAAAGATCGCATTGCAGGTTACAAAACGGCAGCTGTTGTAGAAGGCTTAATTCGTTCTATTATTAAATAATGTGTATTAAGTTATAGTTAAGTTTTGCCTGTAATACAGCAATTTCATGTAATATTCTATAGAAAATCTGAATACAACATGATATACTTACTATAATAATTAATATAAAAATTTAGATATTTTCCAAAGGACAGTAAAGTTATTGCAAGCGAGGGGGGGCCACCTGTGAAAGAGAAGACAAACAGTCTGTGGAAATTATTCCAGGAACGTAAACTCAGCCGCCGCACATTTATGAAAACATGTGTGGCTTTGACCGCCATTTTAGGCATGCCACCGACCTTTTTAAATAAAGTGGTGGAAGCGGCCGATACAAAAGAATTACCAACCGTAATTTGGTTACATGGCCATGAATGTACGGGATGTGATGAATCCTTCATCCGTTCTACGTCACCATTCGCTTCCGATGTGGTATTAAACATGATTGCGTTGGAATACGATGATACCTTATCTGCAGCGGCAGGTGCTCCTTTTGAAGCTCACCTACATAAATTATTAAACGATAAAAAAGGGCAGTATGTATTAGCCGTTGAAGGCGGTGTACCGCTTGACGATAACGGTACATACTGTATGGTTGGCGGACGTCCGTTCGTTGACGTGCTTAAAGAATGTGCCGCCGGCGCCGCTTTTATCATTGAATACGGTTCCTGTGCCGCTTGGGGCGGTGTTCAAGCAGCGAACCCTAACCCTACCAATACTGTATCGGTTTCCGAAGTAGTATCGGGTAAGAAAATCATTAAAGTACCGGGTTGTCCACCGATTCCTGAAGTTATGACCGGCGTTATCATGCACTATGCCTTGTTTGGTGGAATTCCGCCTCTCGATGTGGAAGGTCGTCCAAAACAATTCTATGGCAACCGCATTCACGATACATGCTATCGTCGTCCGTTCTTTGACTCCGGACTTTTTGTTGAAAAATACGATGATGAAGGGGCTAAAGCCGGTTGGTGTCTTTATAAAATGGGTTGCCGTGGTCCGGTAACATATAACTCCTGCGGTAACTTACGTTGGTGGAATGGTTTATCCTATCCGATTCAGTCCGGTTCGGGCTGTATCGGTTGCAGTGAAAAAGGCTTCTGGGATAACGGTGTTTTCACACAACGCTTGCCGCAAGTACAAGTGGCCAATACCGTTACCACCGCTGATACCATCGGTACTATTGCCGGTCTTACCGCTTTCGGTGCCGTTGTAGCTCATGGTGGTGTAACGTTGGCTAAACATAAATATGATACAATTCAGCTGGAAAAGAAAATGATAGCTGAACAGGAAGCAAAAAAAGCAGCGTCTGAGCAGACGAATAACGAAGGAGGTAACCACTAATGAAACGTGTAGTAGTTGATCCGATTACTCGTATTGAAGGTCATTTGCGGGTTGAGGTGAATGTAGATGAAGCAACCGGTAAGGTAGAAGACGCGTTGTCCAGTGGTACTGCTTGGCGTGGTATTGAATTGGTAGCTAAAGGTCGCGATCCTCGTGATGTGTGGGCTTTTGTGCAGCGTATTTGCGGTGTTTGTACATCTACGCATGCCATTGCATCCTTGCGTTCCGTCGAAGATGCTTTAGGCATTCAAATTCCTAAAAATGCGAACTATATTCGTAACATCATGCATAGTTGTTTAGATGCGCATGACCATATCGTTCACTTTTATCATTTGCATGCTCTCGACTGGGTTAGTCCAATCGAAGCGTTAAAAGCCAATCCGGCGCAAACAGCAGCCCTTCAGGAAACCGTGCTTAAAAACTACAACTTGAGCGGTTTAGAACCGGCTGAAACACAAAGTACTTCATCGGCGTATCCGAAAGAATTCCCTAAAGGCAATGCAACTTACTATGCCGCTATTCAAGCGAAAGTTAAAAAAATCGTAGACAGCGGTCAATTGGGTATTTTTGCCGCTCAGTGGTGGGATCATCCTGATTATCAATTATTGCCGCCGGAAGTTCATTTGATGGGCGTAGCTCATTACCTCAATATTTTGGACCGTCAGCGTGATATTGTAACACCGCATGTTGTATTTGGCGGTAAAAACCCACATCCGCATTTCTGTATCGGCGGTATGCCTTGCTCCATCTCCATGGATGACATGAATGCACCGGTTAATGCGGCGCGCCTCGCAACAGTTGATGAATCCATTTCGTTGGCTAAGGATTTGGTAAATTACTTCTATGTACCTGACGTGTTGGCTATCGGTCAGATTTACGCCAAAGCGGGTATGGTTGATGGCGGCGGTTTATCCAAGAAACGCGCCATGGCTTACGGTGACTATCCGGATGAACCATACAGCGGTATTTCCAACGGCGATTATTTCAAAAAAATCTTAGTCCGTGCCAACGGTGTAGTTGAAGATTTCGGCCTCGGCGTAGATAAAGCTAAATTTATCCCAATGGATGGTCCTGATTTGATGAATCCTGACTTCTTATCAGAAGAAGTTGAACACTCTTGGTATGAATATCCAAACGGTACTAAGACAGCCCATCCGTCTGAAGGGATTACCAAACCTAACTATACCGGTCCTAAGACAGGTACGAAGGAACATTGGGAATTCCTCGATGAAACTAAGAAATATTCGTGGATTAAATCCCCAACATTTAAAGGCAAAGCCTGCGAAGTGGGTCCATTGGCAAAATATATCGTAGTGTATACGAAAGTTAAACAAGGCATCATCAGTAACCCATCTTGGGCAGAACAGATGATTGTAAAACAAATTGATACCGTTTCTTCCGTATTGGGCGTTCCGGCTCATGTATGGATGTGTAGTACGGTAGGCCGTACCGCTTGTCGTGCCCTCGATGCACAGGTTGCGGTTAATATGAGCCAATACATGTTCAATAAACTCGTAGCCAATATTAAAGGCGGCGACGAAGTAGTAGCCGATATGAGCAAATTCGATCCTAACTCTTGGCCAAAAGAAGCCAAAGGCGTTGGTGTTCTTGATGCGCCTCGTGGTGCCCTCGGTCACTGGAGCGTTATTAAAGATGCAAAAATCGACAACTATCAGTGTATCGTACCATCCACTTGGAATGCATGTCCTAAGACAATGGCCAATGAACATGGTGCTTACGAATCTAACATGATTGATACGCACGTTAAAATTGCGGATAAACCGCTCGAAATTTTGAAAGGGATTCACTCGTTTGACCCTTGCCTTGCTTGTGCAACCCACTTGTACAATAAGAAAGGTGAAAAAATCGTCTCTGTTAATACGGATGCTTTGTGCAAATAATAGGGGGGATTCATATGTTAGAACAACCGGAAAAAAAGCCGTATCGTGTATTTAGTCTGTGGTTGCGTATTTTTCACTGGACCATGGTGCTTTGCGTTACGTTCCTGTTCTGGACCGGTCTCTATATTGGTGATCCCGGTTTCAGCATGTTCGTAGGAAAAGAACCGGCAGAAGCTATTAACAGCTGGTTTTCCATGGAAATGATTCGACGCGTTCATTTCGGATTTGCATTTATCCTCATTTTTGCCTTTATATTCCGCATTTATGGGGCTATTCGCTATCGCGGTGACCGTTTATTACCTAAGTTCCGTAAACGCTTATATTGGGACGGTTTAAAACAAACCACGTTACACTATTTGATGTTGCCACGTCAGGAAGAACACCGTGTGCTTCGTAACTCCTTAGCACGTACCAGTTATTTAATTGTGTATATTATGATGTTCTTCGAAATCTGCACGGGTCTGGCTATGTATTCGCAGATTCGTCCGGAAAGCTGGCTGGCCATTGTATTTAATCCGATTAATTTACTGTTCAATGAATATCAGATCCATATCATTCATCATTATATTGCTTGGTTCTTCTTGTTGTTCACGGTGGCCCATGTATACTTGGCTTTCCGCGAAGACGTAATGGAAGAATCCGGGGAAGTATCCAGTATGGTATCGGGGATGAAATTCTATCCGCAGGATCCGGAAGATATTGAGGATTTATATGGTAAACGAGAATAGTATTACCGTGTTGGGCGTAGGTAATATTTTGCTTACCGATGAAGGGTTGGGCGTACATGTCGTACATCAATTAGAAAAAGAGTACGAATTTAGCCCGGCCGTAAATATAATTGACGGCGGCACCATGGGGATGGAGCTCCTCAGCTATATGCGAGGCATGAAAAAACTGCTCTTGGTGGATGCTGTTAACGGTGGTGAAAAGCCCGGTACAATTTATGAGTTTCCCCATCAGGAAACAGAAAACTACTTCACCGGGAATATTTCGGTTCACGAAGTGGGCATGCAGGATATTTTGCGCATTCGTGCGTTGCAAGAAGATCCCCTGGAAGATGCTATGGTTATAGGCGTAGAGCCGGCCAGTCTTGAAGTAGGTTTTGAGCCTTCTGAAATTGTACAGGCGGCCTTGCCGGACGTGATACAGCGTGTTATTCGGCAACTAAACGCTTGGGGAATTGAGGTATGTAAGAAATGATAGAAAATTATGGCAATGTGCAGGCCATTTTAAGAGAATTGCAATTGGCGTTAAAACGACTTCGTGAAACGGGGGAGACTCATACAATCTATATTGAAAAAACGGGTCTTACCATGGAAGAACAAGTTGAAGTCATGGAAACGCTGGGGCGTGGTAACATTACCATTAATTTTACGGAAACCGATCAGCCCGTAGAGTGGTATGAAACACAATTCTCCGGTATTTGGCTCGGTACATTTCGCAATGCTCGTGATGAAGCCATTGTGTACACGCTTGAAGTAGGTCGTTATCCAAGCCTCTGTGGCGCTTTTGACGAAGATATTGAAGCTGCTGAAGAGGAACTTCAGACGTGGATTGACGCTGCCGATATGTAAAACAATAAGTAACTTACAACTAGTAAGTTACAGTAAGTAAGTTAATATGTTTTTGACACCTGTGAATCTTTAAAAAAGGTTTCACGGGTGTTTTTTTTATGTGATTGTCCATACAGAATATTATAAATTTAGCGATATTAACAAAAATGCTTGCCGATTTTGCTGATTTTATGGAGTTTTCTAAACGCTCCATGAAGGAAATCAAGGTGGTTCGGCCTTTTTGGAGTTATAGGACAAAAAGTGTGTGTAAAAAGTGCTGTAAACCTAGATAGATACTGGGTTTATAGCACTTTTATCTTTTTTTGACAAAGATAAAGGGTGGACAAAAAGTGTGTGTAAAAACATGCGTGAACCCACATAACTACTGACTAAAATGGTATTATATCTTCCTAAATAAAAACATAAATAGGAGGATGATTAATATTAAACAAGTAGTTTGCCCTGATTGTGGTCGAAAATGTATAAAACACGGTATATTGAAATCCGGTTCTCAGCGATGGTTTTGTAAGCACTGTAAAGTCGCTTTCACTAACAAAATTAACACCGATAGTCATAATCTAAAGCTGTTTTTGAAATGGTTATTTAGTAAACAGATGCAGCAGGATATGCCTGGAGGCGGGCGTACATTTAGACGTAAAACCGCTAAATTTTGGTCCATATGGTGCCTTCCACCAAAGATTGAGGAAGTATATGATGTGCTTTACTTTGACGGCATATACCTAACGCGTAAGCTCTGTGTACTTATTTGTTGTAGTAAGGACCATGTGTTAGGCTGGTATGTATGTAGATATGAGAACTCTAGAGCTTGGCAAGCATTAATGGACCGTATTGCTCCTCCGCGTGTTGTTATCTCAGATGGCGGATCCGGATTTGCTAAGGCCTTGGCAAAGAGGTGGCCGACAAGTAACCATCAACGTTGTTTATTTCACGTTTTTGCGCAAGTAAGAAGGTATACAACTTCTGCACCAAAAACAATAGCCGGCAAGGCTTTATATGAACTGGCAAAGCGTTTATTTAAGATTCAATCGATAGATGATGCTTATACTTGGATTGATGGATTATTAGCTTGGAGAGAAGAATTTGATGACTTCTTACGGGAAATGACAGTCGACGAAAATGGGAATAAAAGGGCTACTCATGAACGCCTCTTAAAAGCTGAGGCAGGACTTTTACGATTAATTAGAGATGACACTCTATTTACCTACCTGACGTTTGTAGATATTACCGTACCTACAACGAACAATCGACTGGAAGGAGGCGTTAATGCGCAACTTAGGGGGATGTTACGAGATCACAGAGGGTTATCCTTAGAAAGACGATTAAAAGCGGTCTATTGGTGGTGTTACGAGCACTCACCTAGACCGCTTCCTGTTGCTGAAATATTAAAATGTATGCCTACAGATAAAACAATCGCTGCTACTTACCGTAGGATAATGCGGAATAACCGTGTGGATAATATCTTGCCGCAATGGGGGGATGCCATTGTTTGGAATGAGTTCCATATGTCCACGGAATTTCCAATTTATTGGGATTAATTTAAAAAAGCCACACACACTTTTTGTCCTATAAGCCCCTTTTTGTGTGTCAGAATTCATGGTAAATTCACAATATAAGTCAGTTTTACATGAAAAATTCATGGTAAATGATGAAGAAGATGAAACTGAAAAACTTATTTAGGTTTTTTAGTTTTGTGAATTTTCGGAGATAAAAATAATCCAAAAGGGTATAAATCCCTTAATAACAGGCTTTAGAGGTTGTTCAATATACCTTTATATCTAATATCATAGATTTAAACATCCGTTCCTTGAACGTGAAGTTTTGGTACTTTCATTTTGAATTTAGTTTTCATTGGTATTATGAGTCCATAGGTTAGTTCAGACGATGAAACAACTGAGTTAACGAAATAATAAAACTACATTGTGAGGAAACATGGACACTCCAATCGAAACTATTATTTCTTAATTCCTTCTGTTTCGGAAGTTGACAACCTAAAAGATATATTTTAGTTGTTTTATTCCGAAAGGGGTAATAATTATGAAAAAACGCTTTGCAGCAGTATTTGCGGCTACAGCCGTACTTGGCGTAACTACAGCGTTCGCCGCTAACCCATTCTCCGATGTAACACCTAATGACTGGGCTTACCAGAGTGTAGCTCAATTAGCAGCAGCCGGTGTTATCAACGGTTATCCTGATGGTACTTTCAAAGGCCAGAACAACATCACTCGTTACGAAATGACTCAGATGGTAGCTAAAGCAATGGCTAACGAATCCCGTGCCAACGCTGAACAGCAAGCTATGATCAACCGTTTGGCTAACGAATTTGCTGATGAATTGAACAATTTGGGCGTGCGTGTTTCCAACTTGGAAAACAAAGTAGGTAATGTAAAAGTAACCGGTGATGCTCGTCTTCGTTACCAAGGTTCCGATAAAAAAGGTGAAATCAGCTCCGATAACACTAATAAAAAATCCTTGTTCGATATGCGCGGTCGTGTACAATTCAACGCTAATGTAAATGACAACACATCCGCAGTTATCCGCGTAACCAGCGGTGATATGGAATTCGGTGATTCCACAACATCCGATGTTGAATTTGACCGTGTATATGTAGCTCACAAATTCGGTAAAGATACAACTGCCGTAGCCGGTCGTTTCGGTGCTTTCGTTGGTAACGGTTTAGTATACGATGATACGTTTGATGGTGCCGCTGTAAACTATGACAACGGTAACTTCTCCGCAACCGCTGCTTACGGTTCCTTCATGGAAGGCGGTTTATTCAATAACGGTAGCATGAGCTCCTATGCACACGACTTCAGCGATGCAACTTCCGATGAAAACGCAACCGTAACCTTGTTACAGGCAAAAGCTAAACTTGGTGAACATGCTACAGTAGGTGGCTTCTACACCTTTGGTAACAAGAACTTAGATAACGATATCTATGGCGGTTCCTTAGACCTCAACTACGGTAAAGTTTGGTTAGGCGGCGAATATGCAACCTTCTCCGATAAAGACGGCACTTTGGTACAATCCAACGATAAAGACGCATGGGTAGCCGGCATTGGTTACGGCGACTACGATATCGCTAAAGAAGGTACTTGGGGCGTTAAAGTTCAGTACTTCGATGAAGGTAAATACTCGCCTGTAATCAGCTCCACATTCAACCAACCATACAACAGCGATTACAAAGCTTGGATGGCATCCGTTGATTATGCCTTGGCTAAAAACGTAGGTCTTTCCGGTTATTGGGCATTCAATGCTGAAGACCAGAGCGGTAACGACTTAGGCGATTACTACCGTGCAGAATTGAACTACAAATTCTAATATTTGACTTGGATAGAAGTTCTTTACGAATATAAAGTTCAAAATATAGAATTGATGTAGTGAATTCGGATGAACAAAAAGTTATTCGAATGAAAAAAGAGAGTTAATAAGTTTGAAGTTAATTCTCAATTAACAGTGAAAACTACATATAAATTGACCATAAAAAGTCAATTTTGAGGTAAATTTTAAGAGCCGATTGGCACGAGAAATCGTGTTAATCGGCTCTGTTTTTTATGCATTTTATAAGATGCTGATTGGTGTAATTTACATGAATTTTACAAAATGTGTAATTGTAGTGGACAAAAACATGTATTAATAAAAAGAAACATAAAGTAGATATAAAAATCAAGCTAATTATTATATTAAAATTATAAATCAAATTGGAGAGGGGTATATGTATTTGATATCTTACAATTTGTTTTCTCTTAATAGACTAAATATAGATGAATACTCAATTTAATCAGAAAACTCTGAAAAAATAGATTAACAATTCGTGTAATATTGCTATAAATGAGAGTTAGTGATAGTTGAAGTATTCATGAGGGTTACAAGTTACATTACATCGAAAATTGTCATATTTTTTCTTGAAAACTCGTGGACAAATTTTGAGTTTTCTTTACAAATCATGAAGACCGCGATACAATGATTACAGAACGAACGACATCGAAATTCATTGATATGAGAAAAGCGGTCACTTGTGAGGAAACATGGACACTCCATTTAAGATTACTGAGTATCTGAAATGAAGAATAGATAATGTTGGTTCAAACATTATTAAATCTTTTTTTGGAAAGAGGTAATTTATTATGAAAAAACGTTTTGCAGCCGTATTTGCAGCAACTGCTGTACTTGGCGTAACTACTGCTTTCGCAGCAAACCCATTTTCTGATGTAACTCCTAACGATTGGGCATACCAGAGCGTAGCTCAGTTGGCAGCAGCTGGTGTAATTAACGGTTACCCAGATGGCACTTTCAAAGGCCAGAACAACATCACTCGTTACGAAATGGCTCAGATGGTAGCTAAAGCTATGGCTAACGAAGCTCGTGCTAACGCTGAACAGCAAGCTATGATCAACCGTTTGGCTGATGAATTCGCTAGCGAATTGAACAACTTGGGCGTTCGTGTTGCTACTTTGGAAAACAAAGTTGGTAACGTAAAAGTAACCGGTGACGCTCGTCTTCGTTACCAAGGTTCCGATAAAAAAGGTATGTTCGCTACTGACGCAAACAGCAACAAACGTTCCCAGTTCGACTACCGTGCACGTGTTCAGTTCAATGCTAATGTAGCTGACAACACTTCTGCAGTAGTTCGTATTGTAACAACCGGTGAAGATAATGGTTTTGACGGTGTAGAATTTGGTGATGCAACCGGTACTACTGTTAAATTTGATAACATGTACGTTGCTCACAAATTCGGTAAAGACACTACTGCGGTAATCGGTCGTTTCGATAACACTATCGGTAACGGTTTAGTATACGACGATCCATTTGATGGTGCTGCTATTACTTATGACAACGGCAACTTCGCATTGACCGGTGGTTACGGTTCCTTCATTACTGGTAGCTTGTTCAGCAAATATAATGCTAATAATGAAATCGTTAATGATAAAACAGGCATGCCTGTAGGCTTTGACGGTGATATCGCAAATAAAACTGCTGATAATAACTACAAAGTAGCACTTGCACAGGTTAAAGGTAACTTAGGTGAACACGCTACTATCGGTGGTTTCTATGCTTGGGGCTTAGACAACTTGGATAACGATATCTATGGCGGTTCCTTAGATCTTCAAGTCAACAAATTGTGGATTGGTGGCGAATATGCTACTTGGGACAAAAATTGGAATACTGGCGTAAACAACGACGGTAAAGATGCTTGGGTAGCCGGTGTTGGCGTAGGTAACTACGACATTGAAAACGAAGGTACTTGGGGCGTTAAAGTTCAGTACTTCGACCAGGCTAAACATTCTCCTGTAATCAGCTCTACTTGGAATCAACCAGTAAACTCCGACTACAAAGCTTGGATGGCTACTGTTGATTACGCTTTGGCTAAAAACGTTGGCTTGTCCGCTTACTGGGCATTCAACGCTGAAAACCAAGACGGCGCTGACTTACCAGACTACTACCGTGCAGAATTGAACTACCAGTTCTAATCTGACCAATAATTACTATAATATAGTAGTTTCGGATATAAAAAAGACAACTTCTTCGGAAGTTGTCTTTTTTTGTTGTCGTAAACATCAACAAAAATCAATATAGGGATAAACGTTGATAAATAAAGGGGTTGTAAGGTGTGAGTTTGATGAAGTTGAATCCTTTCTAAGAAGACAGATGCATAACCTATGCGAAATAATCATAACAAAACCCTTTGATTTTTGATTCGAGTGTGGTATTATGTCCGTAGATTGGTAGTCATGACAGCTTCATGATTGACAGAAAATGTAATTAAGTGTGAGGAAACATGGACACTCCATTGTAAATTACATGAGTATAGAAACATGAAGAATGAAATGAGATGCCATCTGCTATTTTATTTCTTTTTTCTGTTTTTTACCGAAAGGGGTAATTACAATGAAAAAACGTTTTGCAGCCGTATTTGCAGCAACTGCTGTACTTGGCGTAACTACTGCATTCGCAGCTAATCCATTCTCCGATGTAACTCCTAACGATTGGGCATACCAGAGCGTATCTCAATTGGCAGCAGCTGGTGTAATCAACGGTTACCCAGATGGCACTTTCAAAGGCCAGAACAACATCACTCGTTACGAAATGGCTCAGATGGTAGCTAAAGCTATGGCTAACGAAGCTCGTGCTAACGCTGAACAACAGGCTATGATCAACCGTTTGGCTGATGAATTCGCTAGCGAATTGAACAATTTGGGCGTTCGTGTTGCTACTTTGGAAAACAAAGTTGGTAACGTAAAAGTTACCGGTGACGTTCGTCTTCGTTACCAGGGTTCTGACAAAAAAGACATGTTCTCCAATGACAACAACCCTAATAAAAAATCTAAATTCGACTATCGTGGTCGTATCCAATTCAATGCTAATGTAAATGAAAATACATCTGCTGTAGTTCGTGTATCTACAGGTAGCAAAGAATTTGGTAATGCATCTAGTAGCAGTGTTGAATTCGATCGCGTGTATGTAGCTCATAAATTCGGCCAAGATACAACTTTAGTTGGCGGTCGTTTTGGTGCCTTCATTGGCGGCGGTTTAATCTATGATGATACTTTTGACGGTGCTGCTTTGGCATACGACAATGGTAATTTCTCTGCTACAGCTGCTCATGGTTACTTCATGGCTGGTAACTTGTTCGGTAGCGCTTCTTTTGATGGTTTAGATGTTAAAGATGCAGATGCTGATACAAATATTTCTGTAACTTTATTACAAGCACAAGGTAAATTGGGTGAACACGCTACTATCGGTGGTTTCTACGCATTTGGGAACCGTTTCCTTGATAACGATATCTACGGCGGTCACTTAGATCTTCAATTTGATAAATTGTGGATTGGTGGCGAATATGCTACTTGGAAAGATGATTTTTCGGACAACAACGGCGATAAAGATGCTTGGGTAGCAGGCGTTGGTGTTGGTAACTACAACATTAAAGAAAAAGGTACTTGGGGTGTTAAAGTTCAGTACTTTGATGAAGGAGCTACTTCTCCAGTAATCAGCTCTACTTGGAACCAACCATACAATGCTGACTACAAAGCTTGGATGGCTACTGTAGACTATGCATTGGCTAAAAACGTTGGCTTGTCCGCTTACTGGGCATTCAATGCTGAAGACCAAGACGGTAACGACTTGAGCGATTACTACCGTGCAGAATTAAACTACAAATTCTAATTTCTCCTGAAATAGAATTATCTCGTAGCATAAAAAACAACCACTGCCTATGGCGGTGGTTGTTTTTACTTAGATGTATATTCCATGTTGCTCATAACTTGACGAAAATGGAATACATGATATACTAAAAGTACAAAGAGAGCTATCAACGTGTGAAGGCGTTAGGCTCATCTAAGCTGTAGCAAATGATAAACCTAACGTGTGAAGTCTGCAATACTTCTGGGCGTTAGGTCTATTTCTTTAGTGAAATAATTAACACTATAAGAGTAGCAAAACCAATCATTAATGATATAGCTTCGTATACTGTTATAGTATCACCACCTTTCGGTGATGAACCTAACTCACGTTAATAGCTCTGAATATTATTATAGCACTATGAATTTGAGAATTAATATTTCAAATTCATAGTGCTATTTTTTTCTTTCATTAGATTTTAATCGGGATTAAACCAGATTTAATAAGACGTATACTAGCTAAAGACTGACATTTTACTGTTTTAACATTGCTTCTTTAGTCAAAGTCATATGATCGAGTGTAAATTCTCTATCGGCAAATTTGATGCAAGCTTTTTTGAAAGCACGTTCGGTGCTGCTGGTACCGGCAGCATTTTCTTTTACAATGTATTTTTCATTATACACATATTTATCTTCTTTAACGGAATAAATAAGAACAGTGTACAATACGGTGACTTCAAATTTTACCGGAGAAAAACCGAGCCAAGCAGTTTTTACTTTCGAATCGGTGATTCTGGCATTAATCAATAATACATAATCGGAATTTGTTTGCTGTGCCATTTCATTTAATTCCTTTTTCTTCGGCACATAACCACGCCCCAAAGCAGTATCATCAGGATTCAAATCGTTTTCCAATAAATATTCTTCAAATACACTTTGGCTTTCAGCCATATTAACAGGTGATAAATTTTTGTGTTTAGCCAGTTCACGATCGATAGCTTTGTATAAAATTTCTCTTGCCTCTGTTTCATTGCTCACCCCTGCATTCCCTACATACACGAGCGGCATTATTCTTTCTTTACTACCGCTATTAGAATAAGCGGTAACATCAAAGGCATTTGTTGTAAATACAGCCCCAACTAAAACAAAAATCCCCATCATTAACAGTGAAAAAATTCTCTTCATAAATAAACCTCCTCTTACCTAAAAATAAAAATAGGCTTATAGGACAAAAAGTGTGTGTGGCTTTTTTAGTTAATCCCAATAAATTGGAAATTCCGTGGACATATGAAACTCATTCCAGACGATGGCATCGCCCCATTGCGGTAAGATATTATCAGGACGGTTATTCCGCATTATCCTACGGTAAGTAGCAGCAATGGTTTTATCTGTAGGCATACATTTTAATATTTCAGCAACAGGAAGCGGTCTAGGTGAGTGCTCGTAACACCACCAATAGACCGCTTTTAATCGTCTTTCTAAGGATAACCCTCTGTGATCTCGTAACATCCCCCTAAGTTGCGCATTAACGCCTCCTTCCAGTCGATTGTTCGTTGTAGGTACGGTAATATCTACAAACGTCAGGTAGGTAAATAGAGTCTCATCTCTAATTAATCGTAAAAGTCCTG
Source organism: Veillonella sp. LMAG:90 (assembly GCF_008679445.1). Taxonomy (NCBI): domain Bacteria; kingdom Bacillati; phylum Bacillota; class Negativicutes; order Veillonellales; family Veillonellaceae; genus Veillonella; species Veillonella sp. LMAG:90. The sequence continues at coordinate 2,073,928 of NZ_NAND01000001.1, read as the reverse complement.
CCTCAGCTTTTAAGAGGCGTTCATGAGTTGCCCTTTGATTCCCATTTTCGTCGACTGTCATTTCACGTAAGAAGTCATCAAACTCTTCTCTCCAAGCTAATAATCCATCAATCCAAGTATAGGCATCATCTATCGATTGAATCTTAAATAAACGCTTTGCCAGTTCATATAAGGCCTTGCCGGCTATTGTTTTTGGCGCAGAGGTTGTATACCTTCTTACTTGCGCAAAAACATGAAATAAGCAGCGTTGATGGTTACTTGTCGGCCACCTCTTTGCTAAGGCCTTAGCAAATCCAGATCCGCCGTCTGAGATAACAACACGCGGAGGAGCAATACGGTCCATTAATGCCTGCCAAGCTCTAGAGTTCTCATATCTACAAACATACCAGCCTAATACATGGTCCTTACTACAACAAATAAGTACACAGAGCTTACGCGTTAGGTATATGCCGTCAAAGTAAAGCACATCATATACTTCCTCAATCTTTGGTGGGAGGCACCATATGGACCAAAATTTAGACGTTTTACGTCTAAATGTACGCCCTCTTCCGGGCATATGCTGCTGCAATTGTTTACTAAATAACCATTTCAAAAACAGCTTTAGATCATTACTATCAGTGTTAATTTTGTTAGTGAAAGCGACTTTACAGTGCTTACAAAACCATCGCTGAGAACCGGATTTCAATATACCGTGTTTTATACATTTTCGACCACAATCAGGGCAAACTACTTGTTTAATATTAATCATCCTCCTATTTATGTTTTTATTTAGGAAGATATAATACCATTTTAGTCAGTAGTTATGTGGGTTCACGTTTGTTTTTACACACACTTTTTGTCCTATAACTCTAAAAATACCATACTTAATAATTTCGACATAAATTTTCAAAATCCTTCATATTTATAGATTTTTATAATAAAGTTTAGTCGTATTTTTTTTAAACGGCAAACAAAAACAACCACTTCCCGAAGGAAGTGGTTGTCTTATTTTCACTACTTATTAATTCTGTTTTACAAGAAATTAGAATTTGTAGTTTAATTCTGCACGGTAGTAATCGGATACGTCTTCGCCGTCCTGAGTTTCACCGTTGAATGCCCAGTATGCAGATAAGCCAACGTTTTTAGCTAAAGCGTAATCAACAGTTGCTAACCAACCTTTGTAGTTGTAGTTTGCAGGTTGATTCCAAGTGGAGCTGAATACAGGAGCTTTTTCAGCTAAATCAAAGTATTGAGCTTTAACATCCCAAGAACCGGCTTCTTTAATGTTGTAGTTACCGAAACCGATACCAGCTACCCAAGCGTCATTGCCACCTTCTTTAGCATCTTCAGCAAATGTAGCGTATTCGCCGCCAATCCAAACGTTTTTGAACTGGAAGTCAGCAAAACCGCCATAGATGTCGAAGCTGTCGCCATCTAAATTATAAGCACTTGCAAATTTAGAACCGTTGTTGTTAGCGAATGCATAGAAGCCACCGATAGTGATGTCATCGCTAAGTTTACCTTGAGCCTGTAACAATGTTACGGAAAGGTTATTTTCTTCAGAAAGACCTTTTAATTCGCCTTCAACAAAGTAACCGTAAGCAGCTAAAGCACTGAATTTACCATTGTCGTATGCTATGCCAAAGCAGCACCGTCAAAAGTATCATCATAGATTAAGCCGTTACCAACGAATGCACCGAAACGACCACCTACAGCTGTAAGTTCATCACCGAATTTATGAGCTACATAGATACGGTCAGCAGATACGGAAGCTTTGTTAGCATTACCGAATTCGTTAGAACCAACGATACGGATAACAGCAGTTGTGTTTTCATTTACTTGTGCATTGAATTGAACACGACCACGATAATCGAAGTAAGATTTTTTGCTTGGTTTATCTTCGTTAATGATACCTTTCTTTTCAAAGCCTTGGTAACGAAGACGAACGTCGCCTGTAGCTTTTACGTTACCAACTTTGTTTTCCAAAGTAGCAACACGAACGCCCAAATTGTTCAATTCGCTAGCGAATTCATCAGCCAAACGGTTGATCATAGCCTGTTGTTCAGCGTTAGCACGAGCTTCGTTAGCCATAGCTTTAGCTACCATCTGAGCCATTTCGTAACGAGTGATGTTGTTCTGGCCTTTGAAAGTGCCATCTGGGTAACCGTTGATTACACCAGCTGCTGCCAATTGAGATACGCTCTGGTATGCCCAATCGTTAGGAGTTACATCGGAGAATGGATTAGTTGCGAATGCAGTAGTTACGCCAAGTACAGCAGTTGCTGCAAATACGGCTGCAAAACGTTTTTTCATTGTAATTACCCCTTAGGGTACAATTTATGTAAAACCGTGAAACAAGTAGTGAATTTTCAATTTAACGTTGAAAAAATTTATCTTAGTGTTTTAAAACTCTTGCCATATTTAATTTTAATTGTTACTGAATTTTAAAGCATAGTTTTCATTGAGTTGTACGTTTTCAATAGGTATTACATAGTTTGTTTCTGTAAATAGTTTGTTGTTTTTAGAATCATTTAAAGAAGAATCTTTTAATAATGCTGAAAGTAGTTTTGCATTTAATTTCTGTGTTGCTGTAGGATTTAACAAGTTCGAACTTCGAGACGATATAGCAGGGAGTAGTACGGATTTCAGTAAAAAATGCCAATACTGATATTTACCGACAAGTGACCATTTCTGATAATCCTTATGGCACTGTAAATATAGCTGTAATATCGATGAAGAAAGATAAGGGGCGGACGTTTTAATAAGTTGCGGTATAGCCACCAATAGTGCACCTTCTATTTGAGGTTCTTTATATAGCGCTTTATTGCCACAAATATCGGAGTGATTAATGGATTGAGGGCATTGATAGTACACATAAATTTTATCTTTGTACCGTCGTCGCATACCGACTAAACGGTGGTGACATGAGGGGCATCGAAGCAGTCCCTTAAAAAGATATGGTTCGCTTAATTCCTTGGCTGAGAAGGATGCTCCATGATGGCGTGGTCTTTTTAACTCCTGTTGAACTGCCGAAAAGGTATCTTGAGAAATAATTGGAGGGGCATAATTATCAATTCCATAAAAACGCCCCATATACTTTTCATTACGCAATAATTGGGTAATGGTAGGATAGGCACGAACGATGCCATGTTTTTCAGCTAAATAAATCATGGTTTGTCGAATTGATTTAGTTTTTAAATAATAATTGAAAACATCACGGATAATAGGTGCTTTTTCATCGGGAACGATATGTTTATCTTTGATAGAATAACCTAAAGGCAATTTGCCGGAGATAACTTCACCTCGTTTAATTTTATCGGCAAATACGAAATTGATTCGCTCCGAAGTAGTGTCCGATTCATTTTGAGCAATGGATAGCTTAATGTTAAGGTAGAGACGACCTTGAGCCGTATTTGTATTGTAATCTTCCTCCGTTGTTTCCCAGACAACATTATATTTATCCAAAATAGCCTGATAAGTGTAAAAATCGGAAACATTACGAAACCATCGATCCAGCTTAATAAATAAGATACAGTCGATTCGACCGGCCTGAACATCTTGTAACATTCGGGCAAACTCTTTACGGCGACCGGGGCGACTGCGGGCTGAAATGCCCTCATCGCGATAACACTCCACAATTTGATAATTATGCTCCAAGGCATATTGGCGTAGCCTGTTTTCCTGAGCTTGTAAAGAGTAGCCGTTCATAGCTTGTTCTTCGTGAGATACGCGAATGTAAAGTGCTGAACGTTTTGCAGTCATTCATAGTCGCTATTGAGTCATCTATTCAATAGCAATACCTCCTTTCAAGAATAAAGATGAGTACTCAATTAAAATAATCCCTCCTTTCAAAAATAAAATGACTATATAATTATATCGTAACATAAACAGTAGTAAAGATTGATAAAAGTCGAATAACTTCAGCAAATATGGTATACTTAATAATAGCCCCTTAAAATAGATTAGCGGGTTTTAGAGGATAGAATTTAGATCGGATTGTGAGGGTATCTATGACAGATATACGATTATTGGCAATTGATTTAGACGATACATTAGTGAGAGAAGATAATACTATTTCAGACTATACAAGAAGTATTTTGAAAATAGTACAGGCCAAGGGCATTCACATTGTGATTGCCACAGGCCGCATGTACCAGACGGCACGGCCGGTGGGGCTCGCCATGGACATCGGTGATTTGCCTATGATACTTTTCTCCGGCGGGTTGGTGCAACGCATCGAATCAGGTGAAAAGTTATTTGAACAAACGGTAGATGTGTCGGTGGCTAACGAGATTTTGCAATTGGCCAAAACCAATGATTGGTATGTGCAGTCTTATATCGATGATGAATTGCTCGTTCATCATGAAACGGAAGAGTCTCGCATGTATGAAAAAGGTGTCGGTGCCAAGCCGGTATATATCGGTGATGCGGTGTACACTGCACCGAAAGGGCCGAATAAGTTATTGTTTATTGCGCAGCCGCAAAAGATTCTGCACATAGAAGCAAGTTTAAATAAAGAGTTTGCCGACAAAGTGGAAATTGTGCGCAGCAAGCCGAATTTCTTAGAGATTAACAGTATGAATTGCACGAAGGGCAACACCTTGGCTCATATGGTTTCAGAATTAGGGCTGAAACCGGAGCAGGTAGTGGCGTTCGGCAATTCGCAAAACGATATTTCTATGCTGAAATACGCCGGCACGGCGGTAGCCGTGGCGAATGCGGATGATAATGTAAAAGCGGTGGCTCACGAAATATGTCCGTCTAATGAAGATGACGGGGTAGCGCACTGGCTCGAGGAGCATATTTTATAGGAAGGGAGACCTATTGTGGAAGGTACATTCAGATTACTCATTGTGACAGGTATGTCCGGTGCAGGCAAAACACAGGTAATGCAAGCCCTGGAAGATATGGGGTTCTTTTGTGTAGATAATTTGCCGCCCGTTTTAATTCCGAAGTTTAGTAACTTGTGCCGCCAAGCAAGCGACCGTATTAATCAAGTGGCGCTGGTGGTGGATATTCGCGGCGGCCAGTTTTTTGAAAGCTTGTCCGACGCGTTGGCATCACTCAAAGAAATGCAGGTTCCTTATGAAATCGTGTTCATGGATGCTACCGACGAAACGCTGATTCGACGTTACAAAGAAAGTCGTCGCAGTCATCCGTTGGCTCCGGACGGCCGCATTACGGTAGGTCTTAAAAAAGAACGCAAGATTCTTGACTCCATCCGTCCGTTTGTCGATTATATTATCGATACGACGAACATGAAAACGAGCCAGTTGAAGGCGTACTTGCGTCAGAAGTTTTCACAATTGGAAGAAAAGAAACAGGGCATTGCCGTGTCAGTCGTAAGTTTCGGCTTTAAATACGGCATTCCTCTTGATGCGGATATGGTATGGGACGTTCGTTTTTTACCAAATCCGTACTATAATCCGGAATTTCGTCATAAAACGGGCCGTGTACCGCAGGTTAATGAATACATTAATTCCTTCGAGGTGACGGAACAATTTTTGAGTACCATGTTTTCAACTATGGACTTCTTATTGCCTAATTATGAAAAAGAAGGCAAGAGTCAGTTCGTAGTGGCCGTAGGTTGCACCGGTGGTATGCATCGCAGTGTAGCTATGGCGGAAGCGTTGTATAATCATGTACAGACATTAGGCTATCGGGCAACAATTGAGCATCGGGATATGTTTAAAAATAATGTTGAAGAGGATTGCAATCCTCGCGAGGTAACGGCGGCCGAAATCAAATAATTCGGCAGGGTTATCGCTAGATAGGAGAATTCAAATGATACATATGTCAGGATTCCGGTGGCTCACGCCAGGCCTTAAATTAAAACGATGGCTGGTTGTGTTTGGTCTTGGTATGCTGCTCGTAATCATCGGTGTGGCCTTGATGCTTAATTATCAATGGCTGTCATATTTTGAAGATTTATTTTTACAATTTTTATATGAAACGACCGGTTCCTATAACTATACTACGTTGGCGACCGGCGGCTTTATCACCATTTTAGTAGGCATCGTGCTCATGACTATCGGGACCAAGCAGGTAGGTAGCGCGGTGGTGCGAGCCATCATTCCGGCCGATACGGATAAGGTGGGGGACTATATTTTCCAAAATATCCGCATGGCGAAAGGACCGAAAGTCGTTGTTATCGGCGGCGGTACCGGTTTATCTACCTTGTTGCGCGGTTTGAAAACGCACACATCCAATTTGACGGCCATCGTAACGGTAGCCGATGACGGCGGTTCGTCCGGTCGTTTGCGTGAAGACTTCCAGATGATTGCACCGGGCGATTTGCGTAACTGCTTAGTGGCCTTGGCGGAAAAAGAAGGCCTCATGGAACAGCTGTTCCGTTATCGTTTCGGCGGTGAAGGCGATTTGGCGGGTCATAGTTTCGGCAACTTATTCTTAACTGCGTTGACGCAGATTCTTGATGAAGATGTGGATAAGGCGCTTGACGCATCCAGTAAGATTTTGAAGGTGCGCGGCCGTGTTATTCCGGCGTCCACGCAGAATATTGTGCTCATGGCGGAAATGGAAGACGGTTCCATTGTAGCCGGTGAAAGTCAGATTCCGACTGTGCAAAAACGTATTAAACGTGTTTTCACAGAACCTGCTTTACCGCAACCGCAGGGTGCAGCTTTGCAAGCTATCGATGAAGCGGATGCTATTATTTTGGGACCGGGCAGCTTGTACACAAGTATTATGCCAAACCTTTTGATTGATAAAATTGCAGAGCATATTAAGGCTTCCAAGGCACCAAAAATTTATATTTGTAATGTTATGACTCAGCCGGGTGAGACGGACGGTTATACAGCGGCCGCTCATGTGGCCGCCTTGCAACGCTTGGCCGGTCAAGGCATTGTCGATACGGCTATTGTCAATGATGTGCCGTTTGACGAAGCAGTTATCGAGAAGTATAAAGCAGTAGGCGCCGAACCGGTGAAGGTGGATACGGATAAATTGGCAGGCCTTGGGGTGCGTACGGTGCGTGCCGGTCTTATTCAGCATCCGGAAACGGCTGTTCATGATCCGGAACGTCTCGGTAAGATTGTAATGGATGTTATTTACGCCATGCAGTCCGGTTTAGAGCCGCATATTTTGGAATATTATTTAAAACGCGAAGACCGTTAATCACCGATAACTCTTAAAGACATTTGTGTGATTGATACTAACTCTTGAAAATATTGATGTAATTGGTGCGGCTGATGCGGTTGATGCGGTTACTGCGATTTTAGTTAGATTTTGTATTAAATAAGGCGTAAGCCTGCTGCTGTCTTACCGGCAGTTTTGAGAGAAGAGAAGGGAGGCACCTATGTCGTTTGCAGAAGATGTAAAAAACGAACTGTGTCAGTATAAGAATGAAGACAGTTTGTCTGCCAAAGTAGAAGCCTCTTGTTTGTTACGCATGGGTGGTTCATTGTTATTGGGCAGTCAGGGCCGTGTAGGCATTCGTTTGGCGACGGCGAATAATGCGGTAGCTCGGCGTGTATTGTCTATTTTACGCGCTCATTATGCGTTGCATACGTCAGTCCTCATTCGCCGCGGTTTAAATTTACGCAAAAAGAATGTGTATACCTTAACCGTAGAGCCAACCGTTGAAGGCCGTGAGGCTTTGGAAGATATGGCGTTATGGCCCATGGATACGGCGTTACCGGCGGAGTGGCTGACAACCATGGAAGGACGGCGTGCCTTTTTGCGCGGTGCTTTTTTAGGGGGCGGTTCCGTCAATAAACCGGAAAGTGATTACCATTTGGAGTTTATGACGAGTAATCAGCATTTTGCCGATGAAATTGTGCGCGTACTGCGACTCTTTCATATCGTGGCGCGGGTAACGGAGCGTAAAGATTCCTATGTGGTGTATATTAAAGAAGGCGATGCTGTAACAGATTGTCTACAAATCATGGGGGCTCAGTCAGCCCTTATGGAATTTGAAACGGTGCGTGTTGTCAAAACGGTGCGCAATCAGATTAATCGGCAGGTTAATTGTGAAACGGCTAATTTGCAAAAAACGGTAAATGCCGCCGTGCGTCAGCTCGAGAGCATTCGTATCATCGAGCGACACCAAGAGCTTAGCGATTTGCCGCCGAAGTTATTGGAGGTGGCGATGGTGCGCTTGGATAATCCGGACGCCAGTTTAGGGGAATTGGTTGATCTTTTGGGCGGCCATATTTCTAAATCCGGCGTAGGCCATCGCTTCCGTAAATTGGAACAATTAGCACTGTCTTATGAGCCTATGGGGCTTGAAGAATTTATGTAGGAAAGAGGAATAATTCAGTGAAATTATTACGCAATAAATATAGATGGTTAGCCATCTTAGTAGCGTTATGGACACGCGGCGTAGGCTTTGTAATCGGGGCACCGCCGGAAACGGTGGACTTCAAAACTACAAGCTTTACGCCATTGCCCGTAGTTTTGACGGAAGAAAAAGACACATTGATTTTTTCTGACAGTCCTGAATATGTAAATAAAAGCGGTGTATTGGCGGCCGGTACGGTTAACGGCACGGGTCGTGTGTATTTCTACCATGTTAATGAAATGAAAGAACCACAAAAAATCGCTATTGTACTGGAAAATACATCAAAAAAGAATGTGGAAGTGACGGTTCACCGTGAGATCTTTGCAGAACCGAATCGTGAATATTTTGTAGTGGGCAGTGAATTGTCACGGGAAGATTTGGATGCTCCATACGTGGGCACGAATCGTCAATGGCAACCGGCCGCTCAACGGGAACGTTCGGCAAAGGCAGCCGGTGTACCGGTGCCGACAGTAACCGCAAAGAAGGATACGATTGAACAAATTGCCGATACCGCCACGACCGATAAATCAACGGTCGGTACAGCCGTAGCAAATACAGCGACAGCTAATGTCGTCACGGCCAATACAAGTGGCGCGATTGAGAAGATGGCCGTAGCCGGCCAAAGAGGTGACGATGAGGCTGTCATAGTAGGCGATGACGTAGTGGGCAAACAGCGTGAACAGGCGGTAAAGGCTTGGCGTACAGAAGTTCGTCAGCAGGCTCAGGCTGAGGCTAAATTAAAGCCCACCGTGCTTGATACGGTGACGTTGGCGCCGGGTGGCAAACAAGCGTTCTTTTCAAAACTCGATAAAATCCCGATTCCGCAGGATGACTTGTTCTCCGGGATTTTTGACTTTACGTCTACCGGTCCGGTGTACGTAAAAGTTATGATGTTGCCATTTGAAACGCCGGCTTTGGGCGGTTCTTTGATGGCGGAAACTTTGCCTATGGATGAAGTGGCTTTGCGTGGTACCTATGTGGGCGCTCAGCGTCGTTTGACCTTGATGCAACCGTTTGACAGTTCCTTGGGACCTGTGTCCGTTATGGTGGCCAATGACCGTGAAGATCCCTTCGTGGAAGGCGTTGATGAATTGACACCAAATGCACCTTCCAATGCTTCAGGTACCGGAAGTGCTGCCGGTGTTGCCGGTGCTACAGGTGATATAAGCACCGCTACGGCGGTAAGCGGAACGGCCGTAACGAATCGCGGTAATTACGGTGTGAGCTATGAAGTGACGATTCCCACTATGGGCAATCGAGATTTTGCCCTTTATATTAACCCTTTGGGCGGGGCTTATGCCGGTTCCTTTAAGGTAACGTATGACGGCCAATCGGAAATTTATAATGTACCGACGGGGGCGCGCTTATTTTTAGGTAATAATACGACGGAAGACAGCCAGTATTTTAATACGTATAAAGCGGGTAAATTATTGACGATTCAATTTATTCCGGCCGGGGCGTCGAATTTGCCGATTCAGTTCTTATTGGTGCCACAGGCATAATTACAGGCAAAGTTAAGATTGCGCTGAATAGTGGCTTTGTACTAGTTGCAAAGTAGAATAAATTTATTCAAGTGAGAGCGATGTATTTTGCTCTCACTTTTTGCTTTATACCGCAAGCTTACCTGTAAATTGAAATTAAATGTCTTTTTGGAGCAGAACTCAGAACATGTCCCTGTTATTATTAACTTATTGAGTAATATTCTCATAATTCCTAAAGGTAAAAAATGATCTAAATTTTGATTTAGATAGGATTAGACTTAGGATTTATCGTATAAGGTGGTAATTATGGAACAGGTATTTGTATGGCGTAAAGCCGTCATCGGCTCGCTTGGTTTTCATATAATAGCTGCTGTCGCTTTAGGCGTTATCGGCTATCACATGAGCCAAATGGCGGCAGCCGAGGCGTATGAAATTGATTTATCGATTCCTGTGGCGCAGGAAGAGACTATAGTGAAACAAGTAGAGTTTCCCAAACCCTTAGCCGTAGAGGATGTGAGTCAGCGTGTAGCCGCGGTGAGTCAAACTACGAATCCGGCAGCCGGCGGTTATGGCGGCGGGACACCGTCAGAAACACCGCAAGCGGTGGCACCGGCCTCGATAGTAGCGCCCGGCAGCGGTACATTGGATATACCGGGAGCTCACGAAGGTACTGCTACATCATTTGACGGTATCGGTCAAGGGGCGAATGAAGCGGGTGGTCCCGTTGGCGAAGGCCTTGGTAATGGTGAAGGTGCCGGTGTCGGGAACGGCACAGAAGAAGGCGTAGCTCCCGGTGAGCCCTTTGATATGGATGGTTTTTGGAGTGCCGTCAATGCCAATAAATCGTATCCGCCCATGGCTGTAAGGCGTAATATTGAAGGCGATGTGACGGTACAGGTCACTTTGGACAGCGGGGGTAATTTGGTAGCGGCAGATGTAATATCTTCAACTAATTCGTTGCTTGCCGATGCGGCGTTGAAGGCTGTGTATAATGCCACGCCATATAACAACCCGACCGGTGAAAGTGTCACGGTGAATGTGCCGATTAGTTTTCGCTTGACAAACTAACATAATTTATTTAAGATTAATTCTCAAGTATAGAATTAAGGATCCATTTAGTTTAGATGGAGAATACCAAAGCAATTCATTGATATTTAGAGTAAAGACCTTTCTGTAAGTACAGATTTTGTATAGCCTCAAAGCAGGTATACAGTTTGTACTGACAGAAAGGTCTTTTTTTGCATTTTGGAGGAAATATGCAGTTAGTAGAATCGATTAGGGATAAAATGCAGGATTCCGGCACACGTTTGCTCGAGATTCTGCACAATCGTAAAGTATATGAGCGCAAGGATGAAAACGGGTATGCCCGCATGATTAGTCAGCCCGTATTTGACGGTATTGACATCGTCTACAACGATGTCGTGATGGAGCGAATTACCCATAATGCCAAGCCCATGTCCGGTTTGTTTGAGATTCATTTTTGCCAAGACGGGCGCATTGAATGCTCTTTTGAAAACGGCAAATGCCTGTACATGAATGGCGGCGATATTTCGTTGGGCTGGAAAACGTGCAGTACCTTTCGCCATAGTTCGTATTTTCCGACCGGTTTTTACAAAGGTTTGTCGCTCGCCGTATATGTGCCGAAGGCTCAGGCGGCGGTGGATGCCTTTGTGGGCAAAAACAGTATTGACCTTGAAGAAGTGTGCAATCGTTTCTGCACGGCTAACGGTGTGGGGCTGGTGAAGGATACGGGCCGCTTAAAAGAGCTTTTTATGGATCTCTATAATGTGCCGGATGTACTGCCGGAAGTGTATTTGCGCGTGAAATGTGTGGAGATTTTTGTATTGCTTGGCACATTGACGTGTGAGTCGGGAGATGAGCATATCTATTTCGAGCGTGCTCAAGTGGAAACGATTAAGCGGATTCATGATGAAATTTATAACGACCTCGGTAATCATCACACCATTGAAGCCTTGGCGAATCGTCATCGTATTTCTATGACAGCTTTAAAACGTTGTTTTAAAGCGGTGTACGGCATTACGATTTACCAATATGTGAAGCGTTGTCGTATGAACTTTGCCGCTAAAGATTTGGTGAATACCAATGACGCAATTTTGGAGATAGCCAATCGTTGGGGTTATGAAAACGGCAGCAAATTTTCTTCTGCTTTTAAGCAAATTATGGGCTGTAATCCCCGTGAATATCGGGTAAAAAATAAAATGCTCAATTAAGGTAAGTGTAATAAATATATTGATTCATCGGAGAATTAATTGACTTGCGATTTTAAATTGCTTTACTTAATGAGTTAAATTTATTTCGAATATTTACTAAATTAGTCATATAAATAAGTTGATTAAATGTCTAAACGGATTGGTTTGGGCGTTTTGGGGTAGTTTACTGAAATTAAGATTTGTTATCATTTAATGTATAGCGAATTGGTATAGTCAGCTGAATTCGCTTGCTAGGGCTTAAGGAGGCCATTATAATGGAAGGTATAAACTATATCGTTAATTTATTTGTCACCGGTGGTTTGGTTATGTACCCTTTGTTGGCATTATCGCTAATAACCGTGGCTATCGGGATAGAGCGCTGGTATTTTTTCAGATTGAATACGAAAGGCGGTCGCGGTTTTTCACATGGCGTGTATCACAGTGCCAAAGCCGGCAATTGGCGTGAAATCGATGAGCTTTGTCAGCAGTATCCGTTGTCTATCAGTCGCGTAGTGCATGCCGGTTGCAGTAATCGAGAATCAGAGCAAAGTATGAAAAATGCCTTTATGGAGCAAATGACGTTTGAAACGTCGTCTTTCAAACGGTATTTGGATTATTTAAGTGCTATCGTTACGGTGGCTCCGTTATTGGGCCTGTTGGGGACGGTTACGGGCATGATCGGTACTTTTGGTGTCCTCGATAACGGCGGCGGTGCGGCGGCGATTACGGGTGGTATCGGGGAAGCCTTGATTGCAACGGCCACAGGCCTTTGCGTAGCTATTATCGCCTTTGCCATTTATACCTATTTCAGCCATCGCTTGGATCAGTTTGTGATTCGTTCCGAAGAATTGTGTTTAACCATGGTGAATGCCATGAAAAAGGAATGGTGATACTATGTTCAAGCAATTTGGATTGAAACAAAAGCCCATGTTCATGATTATTCCCATGATTGATATTATTTTCTTTTTACTCGTATTTTTTATGATGAACAGCTTGCAAACGGTAGCGCAAAAGTCGCTCGATGTGCAACTCCCGGTAGCTCAGGCGGCGGTGCAACAAAAGCATGTGCCGGTTATTATTACCTTGGATACGGCGGGTCATATCGTAATCGACGGGAAGCCGCTCAGTTTGACCGATGCTAAAGAGGTACTGGTGACTAAGCAGGAAGCCAATCCAGCGGTGGCCGTAGTGCTTCAGGCCGATGCTCATTCGGCTCACGGTCAAGTGGTAGCTATTATGGACCTGGTGCGCAGTGCGGGGATTAAAAAATTCTCCATCGGTGCCACCAATAAATAAGTAGAATTCATACGGTGAAAAACGTATTGGAGTCGGCATAAGCGGGCAAGCAGAGCTGTGAAGGCATAGCCTCTTAAAGTTATGGAAAGGATTTGTATATGATGAAACCGGAAGAGTTATTTGCGAAGATGTCCCCCGAAGAGCGATTGATGCAATTGGGGCGGGCTACGGATAATCCGTTGATGGAGGCCTTTGATGCGAAGCGCGTCGTTCATGCCGGTCTCAACGGTCGTCCTTTAAGCCCTGAAGAAGCGCAACAAACATGGCAAAAGGTCATGGCAACGGAGCCGGTTAAAGGACAATTGCAATCGGCGTATATTCACATTCCGTTTTGCCAGACGAAGTGCCTGTACTGCGGTTTTTTTCAAAACGCGGCCAATCAGTCTGCTGAGGACCGTTATATAGATTTATTGATTCAGGATTTAGAAAGTGATGCCACGCAGCGTCGCTTAAAAGACGGCTTAATTCAGACCGTATTTATCGGCGGGGGCACACCGACGTCGTTATCGGCAACCAATGCGGCTCGTTTGTTGCAGGCCATTAAAAAATGCTTGCCACTGGCCAATGATTACGAATTAACCTTGGAAGGGCGCATTAATGATGTGGTGCCGGAGAAAATGGAGGCCTGGTTTGCCAACGGTGTGAATCGCATGTCGCTGGGCGTACAGTCTTTTCACACGAAGATTCGTCGTCAATTGGGACGCCTTGATGATCAAGAGACCATCTTAGAGCGACTGCGTCAATTAAAAGAGTACAATCAATGTGCCTTGGTGGTCGACTTAATCTACGGTTTGCCGGATCAGACGCCTGAAAAATGGCAGGAAGATTTGGAGCTGTTGGAAGCGGCACCAATCGACGGGATGGATTTGTATCAGCTCAATGTGTTTGAAAACAGTGATTTGAATACGGCTATCAAGAACGGCAAAGTATCGCCGGCGGCGACAACTCGTGAACAGGCGGCCATGTTTGCCCAAGCGCGTGCATTTGTTGATTCGTATAATTATCGTCGCCTCAGTGCCGCTCATTGGAGCCGTTCGTCCCGTGAACGCAGCTTATATAACACCATGGCTAAACGCGGTTATCCCATGTTTCCGTTCGGCTGTGGCGCCGGCGGTAATGTGGGTGGCTACATGACGATGCTTCATCGTTCGTTGGGCGCTTATGAGCACATGGTTGAAGCGGGTCAAAAACCGTTCATGGTGCTTATGAAGCAATCACCATTACAGGAAGTGGCCAATATCATCGTTGATCAACTGGAGCATTGTTATTTTGACTTGAAGCCGTTAGTGGCTTACGATGAACGTTTGGCCGAGCTTACCTGGCTCTATGATTTGTGGCGTGAACGAGGGCTCGTTGAACATAACGGCATTATGTATAAATTAACTTTGGCCGGTGAATTCTGGCATGTGAATTTGACACAAACAACGATTGAGTTGGCGCAGTATTTACTGACTGGCGAATCGAGTATGTCCCACGAACGCATTGCGGCCCAAAATGCACCGGGTAAACCGGCCGGCCACCCCGGTGGCGTACCAAAAGGCCATCCCGGTGGCATGCCAAAAGGTCATCCGGGGGGAATCCCTAAAGGTCATCCGACCGGTGTATCACAGGGAAATCCGGGTCATCCGACCGGCATTGCTAAGAAATCGGCACATGCTATGACCGAACCGGAAGGGATGATAAAGGGTCACATGGGCAGTATGATTAAGGAACAACCGCCGGGCATCCATGTGGTGCGTGGCGCCAAAGGAAATGAGGTGTCCGGTTGAAACGATACGTATTGATTCCGGTGACCATCGTAGTCTTGTGCGTTGTAGCGTTGACAAGTTGGATTTCCCTGACTCATGAGGATAACACCAAGATACCGATGCGCACGGTGACGGATGCAACCGGCACCGAAGTAGTGATTCCGCAACATCCGAAGCGCGTCGTTATTTTGAACTCCGCCAATTTAGACATGTATTATGCCGTTGGCGGCACTGTAGTCGGTAAGCCTACTTCGTCGTATATTTCTAAAGAAATAAGGGAAAAGACGAAGGATGTGCCCGCCGTGGGCACTCTTCACAGCCCCAGCGTGGAGGCCATTATCGGGCTTCATCCGGACCTTGTTATCGGTATAAATGTACCGTTTAACACGAATTTACGGGATATTCTCGCCCAGGCGGATATTCCGTTATACATTAATGATTTAGACACCTATGACGATGTGGTGACGACGCTGACATTTTTCGGTGAACTCACCAATCAGCCGGATGTTGCGAAAGCAACGGCTGACAAAGCAATGGCGAATTATAATAAACTTGTTGATGATGCTAAAAAACAAAAGGGACCGCGCAGCCTTATTATTTTCGGCGCCCCCGGCAGTTTCAGCATGGCCACAAGTAAAGCCTTCAGCGGTAATTTATTAGAACTCTTGGGCGGGCATAATATAGCCGATATGGCGACCGGCCTTGACGGCGATTATGTGCCGCTCAGCATGGAGTATGTGGTGAAAACCGATCCGGAAGTTATCTTTTTTATCAGTATGTCGCCTAAATCGGACAGCGTTAATGTATTTAAACGTGAGATGCTTGAGAGCTCGGCCTGGGCTGATGTAAGTGCTGTTAAAACACAGCGGATTTATTACTTGTCCGGTGGCTTGTTTGCGGCAAACCCGGGCACGCGCATCAGTGAGGCGCTCACCATTATGTATGATGATTTATACGGAAAGGAGGCGGCACATGACGAACCGTAACGCGCCGGCCGGCACATCAACACCAATAAAAGCTCAAGAACGAGCCATAAACGGGCAAACGGCGGTGACTTCGAAACAAACTCAAAAGTACCATGATTCGCGGCAACGTAAACGCCGCCTGACATATCTTATAGCCGGCCTATTCTTAGTATTTGTGGTTATTACCGGCTTTATGTATGGCGCCGTGCCTATTACTTGGCAGGAACTGTTAGCTGTAATGCAGGGGCAGGGAACGGCGGATACAGAGCGTATCCTATATTATTTGCGCTTGCCCCGCGTGATTGCAGCCGCCTTGGTAGGCATGAATTTAGCCTTAGCCGGCTGTATTTTGCAAGGTGTATTGCATAATCCGTTGGCGGACCCCGGGATTATCGGCGTAACGGCCGGTGCCGGTGTGGCGGCCATGGCGGTTATGATTTTGGCGCCGGCCTTGACGGCGTGGGTGCCGTTAGCCGCTTTTGTAGGTGCTTTGGTGGCCTTAGCGGTTGTATTCATCCTGGCTTGGGACCGCGGTATTAATCCCTTGCGACTTATCTTAGCCGGTGTGGCCGTGGCGGCCTTTTTCGGGGGCGGTACGACGGCGTTATCCGTTATGTTCCCTGATCGAATTCAGGGCGTAGTTAACTGGTTGGCCGGCGGCTTTGCCGGTGCCCGTTGGACCTATGTGTGGATTGTTTTGCCATACAGCATTATCGGTTTGGTAGGGGCCCTTTGGAACTACCGTAAACTCAATGCGTTGCAAATGGGCGAAGAAGTGGCCCTGTCACTGGGCATTAATTTGAAAAAAACGCGTATCATTTTAGTACTTTTGGCGGCGATTTTAGCGGCCGCTTCCGTAAGTGTGGCAGGCTTACTCGGTTTTGTAGGCTTAATTGTACCGCATTTGATGCGCTTGGTTGTGGGTTCGGACTTTGAGTACTTATTGCCCGCATCGGCTGTATTCGGGGCCGGCCTATTGGTTGGTGCCGATACATTTGCCCGCACGATTTTCAGCCCCGCTGAAATTCCCGTAGGTATTTTCTTATCCTTCTTGGGTGCACCGTTCTTCTTATACTTATTGAAACGGAGGAGCCGCGCATGACAAGAACATTAGTTATGAAAAACGGCCGTATCGGTTACGATACGCGGGCTGTGGGTGAAAACGTTTCGCTCGTTTTTGACAAACCGGAAATCGTGTCCATTATCGGACCGAACGGCTCCGGTAAGTCGACGGTATTAAAAACTTTGGGCCGTTTGTTGCAGCCCTTGGGCGGTACCGTATACCTTGACGGTAAAGATATTCACAGCATGAATTCGAAAGCGGTGGCCCGTATTATTTCCATGTTGCCGCAATCGGCGCAGGCACCGGCGGATATGACGGTGCGGGATTTGGTCATGTGCGGTCGCTTGCCGTATCAGAATCCCTTCAGTTCGCTCACTACGGAAGACGTGGCGGCGGTGCAAACGGCATTGGAAGAAACGGGCCTCGTGGAATTGCAACATCGTCCCTTAAAAGATTTATCCGGCGGTGAACGGCAACGTGCTTGGCTCGCCATGGCCGTAGCACAGGAGCCGGACATTCTGCTCTTGGATGAACCGACTACCTTCCTCGATGTGCGCTACCAATTGGAGCTCATGAAATTGGTCGTGAAACTTCATCGTACGCGGGGGATTACGGTTATCATGGTCCTTCACGATTTGAATCATGCGGCTCATTTCAGTGACCGCTTGATTGCCGTCAAAAAAGGCAACATCGTGGCGGACGGTCCGGTGGCTGAGATTTTCACAGAACCGGTTCTCAGTGATTTGTACGAAGTGCAGATGGTATTTACCGAACTTAGTATTAATGGCGTAACGCACAATATATGCGTGCCTTATGAAAGTCGGTAGTGTATTAGAGTCGTTGTCGCTTTATTGAGTGCATCGGCATTTACCGCTTACAGAGATAGACGGTATTTACTATGAAAGCAAAAGCGTAGCTTTAGATTTTTCAAAACGGAAACGTTGAAAGGAGATATAGATGAACAGCATTGTTATTTACTCGTCCCGTACAGGGAACACGAAACAAGTAGCGGAAGCAATCGTAGGTGTGTTACCGGAAGGTACGCCTTGTGTGCCGGTAAACGAAGCACCGGCTGATTTGAGCCAATACGACTTGGTTTTCATGGGCTTCTGGGCCGACCAAGGCAATGCAGATAAAGCGGCGCAGGCTGTTTTAAAACGCATCGATAATGAAAAAGTAGCTCTCTTTGCTACGTTAGGTGTACCGCCGATGATGCCCCATGCGAAAGAAACCATGGTAGCCGCTACCGGTCTTTTGCCAAAAGGTCAGGAGCCAATCGGGACTTTCATGTGCCAAGGCAAAGTAGATCCGAAAGTCATCGAAATGATGTTTAAAATCTTCCCGGACGGTCATCCGCACGGACGCAATCCGGAACGTGAAGAACGCCATAAACAGGCGGCATCTCATCCGGATGCTAATGACTTGGCCAATGCAGCCGCATTTGCTAAAGACGTTTTGGCCAAATTAGGCTAATACAATACATATTGAGTGTAATAAATTGACATAATAGGTAAGGACCTAGCTAAACACATATGTGATAGACGGATTAAAGACCCCGAAGCTTCCGTGGCGACCGGGGCTTTGCCGCTATAGTCATTATGGTGCAGACAGGTCCTTTTATTATGTCATTTTTTATACATAGATTTTTAAAAAATATACCGGTAAGTTCTATATATAATTAGGGATTTGTAATGTGCAATTGTGAAATGTGTTGATTTGTGTTTTTATTTTGTGTTGTGTAGAGGTGTTTAGAGATGAAAAGAGTAAAATCCAAAGAACTTGTGTTGCGTGCTATGACCTTAGCAGTGTTGTTGGCACCGGTATATGGTGTGCAGGCCGCTGATTTAGAAACAGATACGATTGTGGTTACCGCGTCTAAAACAGCAGAAACTATTAAAGCGGCGCCGCAGGCGGTAGAAGTAGTTACGGCGGAAGATATGAAACGCATGGGCGCTACCGACTTAGTATCGGCCTTGCAGTTGGCTGACAATGTGAGCCTTGCCGAATCGGCTATGACGGGCAATCAGGTCATGCTCCGCGGCATGGATACGAAACATACCCTTATTTTGGTAGACGGTAAGCGTATTGCCGGTGAAGATACGGACAGCACGGCGAACGTGTATACGCTCGGTCGTATGAGTCTTGACACGGTGGAACGGGTGGAAATTGTACGCGGTGCTACGAGCTCCCTGTACGGTTCCGATGCTATGGGTGGTGTTATTAACATCATTACGAAGATTCCGGACAAAGAAGGCGTAACAGTCGGTGTTAATACGGGTACCAGACAGCAGAACAATTACTATCGCTATGATTCCGGCAAACAGGGGCGTTGGAATTTGACCACCGGCGCTCAATTTACCAAAGTTCGCCCGCAGAATATTTTGACCGTAACGGAAGCGTCTGCCACTAAAATGGGCAGTGAAGGCTATAATCGCTACATGTTCGGCAATCGCCAGAATTTTGACATCAGCGCTACCTATGATTTTGAAAACGCCAACAAGAATAAACTTCGTTTGGATGCGAATTATTTTAAAGAAAAACTTCGCACCGAGCTCGCCGATGTACAGGGCATCAGCCGTGGCATGACCTATGATCAGCAAAAAGACAAGGTGGAGCATTACAACAATACGGGCTACGGTGTGAGTGCTACCTATACCGGGGCGACTGCCAAAAACGAATACCAAGTGCGCACGTACTATAATCAGTTGAAAAAAGATTATGACATGAGCAATAATGTGGACTTCTCCTTCTTGGGCCGTTTCAGCAAAGTGGCACAGACCATGATGGAGCGTATGTATCCGAGCTCCGACTATGACCGTGCGAAATACTACACATGGGTAACGGATGCACAGAACACCATGTTCCTCAACGACCAACATACATTGACCTTCGGCGGTGAATATCGCAAGGTGTACTATGCGGGCACCCGTTTGGGCGGCCAAGCCGATTCGAACGGTGTGAAAACGCAGGAAGCCCATACGGTTAACTCCTACTCCGGCTTTGTAGAAGATACTTGGCAGGTAACGGATAAACTCATGCTCCAGCCATCGGTTCGCTATGAGCACAACAGCTCCTTCGGCTCCAATGTGTCGCCGCATATCGGCTTAAATTACAGTATTAAGGACAATCTCCGTTTCAAAGCTAACTACGGTAAAGGTTATAAAGCGCCGACCGTGTCCGAACTCTACATGGATATGTGGCACAGTCCGGGCCCAATCATGGTAAACGTAGTGGGGAACCCGGACTTGCAACCGGAAAAATCCACGAACTTCGACTTCTCCTTGGAAGGCGAACGGGGTAATTCCTTCGGCAAAATTACGTACTACAACAATAAGGTATCCAACTTAATAAACTACAATCAGTGGCGTGATGCGGCTACCGGCGTGTACCATGCGCAATATGTAAACGTAAATAAAGCGCAGATTAACGGTGTAGAATTAACGGTGGGCCATAAATTGAGCGACCGTTTGACCTTAAAAGGCACCTACAACTACATCGATGCGAAAGATAAAACTACCGATACTCGTTTGTTGAATCGTGCCAAATCGATTACGACGGTACAACTCGTATACGATGATCACAAGAAGACCGGCTACAATGCAGTCCTTTGGAATAGCTTCACTCATGACTATGCGTACAATGCGAGCGGTCGCAGCAGCACCAGTTACGATCTCTATTCCTTCAATACATTGAACGCAGCGGTAACGCGTAACTTTAATGAAAACTTCTCGGCCTTTGTAGCAGTAAATAACATCCTTGATAAAGATGTGGAAGACCTCAACATGTACGGCCGCGTATGGCGCGTAGGGGCGGAAATTAAGTTCTAATTAACTTCATAATACTAACCTTGACAGGCTAACTTGAGACAGGTAAAATATAAAAAGAAGAAACAGAAGGACGGTACGAGAGACTGTTCGTTTCACGACAATTTACCTTTTAAGTTAGTCCTGTGAGGCTAGTAAAGGATATGGTAGGCACCTGTATATTGCTATAGGTGTATCACTAAGTCTGCTATAGACCTTTTGCCACAGGCAAAGGGTCTTTTTTTGTTATAACCGGGAATCTCAGTTAAGGAGGCTGACAATGGGAGAAGTAAGTTTGAAAGGCAAGCATTTGCTGGGTTTACAGCATGCTACAAAGGAAGAAATTGAACTTATATTACGCGTAGCCAAGAAAATGAAGAAAATCGTCTTATCGGATGATAAGAAGTATCCTTTGTTAAAAGGCAAATCCATCATCAACTTATTCATGGAAAACAGTACGCGCACGCGCAGTTCCTTCGAATTAGCCGGGAAATATTTGGGCGCCGACGTTATTAACATCACGAAGAGCGGCAGCTCCATGGCTAAAGGTGAAAGTTTCCGCGATACTTTGCTTACCGTATCATACATGGGTACCGATGCCATCGTAATGCGTCACAGTGCGGAAGGGTCTCCGTTATACGCCACTAAAGTGGTTGATCCGATTATCATCAACGCCGGTGACGGAGCACATGAACATCCGACCCAGGCTTTACTCGATATGTACTCCATTATCGAACGCAAAGGCACTTTGGAAGGTAAAAAAATCGTTATTGCCGGCGATATCATGCACAGCCGTGTAGCGCGCAGCGATATTTACGGTTTTACCAAAATGGGTGCCGACGTTCACTTGGTTGGTCCGCGTACGTTACTGTATCCGGAACTTGCCAAAATGGGCGTAACCATTCACCACGATGTGCGTGAAGCGGTGAAAGACGCCGACGTAATCAACGTATTACGCATTCAGTTAGAACGTATTAACTCTGCTTTATATCCGACGAATCGTGAATATGCACGCATCTTCGGTATCAATAAAAATGTGTTGGCCTTGACCAAAGACGATGTGATGGTTATGCATCCGGGTCCTATGAATCGTGGTCTTGAAATTGCTCACGATGTGGCTTACAGCGATGAATCGGCCATTCAGGAACAGGTACGCAACGGCGTAGCGGTACGTATGGCTGTATTATACTTGACGATTGTAGGAGGTGACGGCAGTGAACTTGCTGATTAAGGGTGGAACCATTGTAAATCCGAAAAAACAACAACATGAAGTAGCCGATATTTTGGTGAAAGACGGCAAGATTGCCGAAATTGGTCAGAATTTAAGCGCTGACGGCGCCGAAGTATATGATGCAACGGGCCTTGTCGTAACACCGGGCCTCATCGATATGCATACCCATTTGCGTGAACCTGGTCAGGAAGCGAAAGAAGACTTCCACAGCGGTACTCAGGCAGCGGCTGCCGGCGGTTTTACCCGCATCGCCACCATGGCTAACACCAAACCGGTCGTAGACAATGCGGCGTTGGTGCGCGGTTTGCAAAAACAGGCTGAATTAACAGGCCTTGTAAAAGTGGAATTCATCGGTGCCGTAAGTAAAAACCTTGAAGGCAAAGAACTTGCCGAAATGGGCGACATGGCGGAAGCCGGTGTGGTGGGCTTCTCCGATGACGGTCACTATGTGGAAAGCGCCGCTTTCATGCGCCGCGCTTTGGAATACTCCAGCATGTTCAACAAACCGGTTATCGACCATGCCGAAGAAGTGAGTCTCACCCATGAAGGTCATATGCACGAAGGTTTCGTAGCCTATGAAATGGGCGTTAAAGGTCGTCCGGCCGTAGCGGAAGACATGGCCGTAGCTCGCGACTTGCTCCTCGCTCAGATGACCGGCGGTCATATCCATATCGCTCACGTAAGCAGTAAAGATACGGTAGACCAAATCCGTGCGGCTAAAGCGAAGGGCATTAAGGTAACTTGTGAAGTAACGGCTCAGCATTTATCCTTCACCGATGAATACTTGCGTGAATATAATCCGGCTTTCAAAATGGCACCGCCGATTCGTTCCGAAGAACATCGTCAGGCCCTTTTGGAAGGCGTTAAAGACGGCACCATCGATGCCATTATTACCGACCATGCGCCGCATGCGGAAGAAGAAAAAGACGTGGAATTCTGCTGTGCACCGAACGGCTTCAGCGGCCTTGAAACATCCTTGGCAGCCGTTTTGACACATACGTATAAAACCGGCATTTTGACTTTGGATGAAATCGTAAATCTCATGAGTGTTCGTCCGGCCGAAATCATGGGCGTTGATGCGGGCGTTTTAGAAGTGGGCAAAACCGCCGATATCACCGTTTTCAGCACCGACGAAGAGTGGACGGTAGACCGCAATTTATTCTATACTAAAGGTAAGACGAGTCCGTTTGACGGCATGACCTTAACGGGCAAAGCCAAATTGACGGTTGTAGATGGTAATATTGTGATGAAAGAGGGAGTTGTGACTCAGTGAAAGGCAAATTAGTATTACAAGATGGCTCCGTATACGAAGGTAAGCTCTTAGGGGCTAGACCAATCCTCGGCGAAGTTGTATTTAACACCGGTATGACCGGTTACCAGGAAATTTTGACCGACCCTTCGTACGCCGATCAAATTATCACATTGACCTATCCGCTCATCGGTAACTATGGCGTGTACCGCGACATTGCGCAGGCACCGAAACCATATTGCCGCGGTATGATTGTGGGCGAACTTTGTACCTTCCCAAGCAATTGGCAAAATGAAGGCTTATTTGAAGAATATTTACGGGCGTACGGCGTACCTTGTCTCTATGATGTGGATACCCGTGCCATTACTCGTAACATTCGTAATCACGGCGTTATGAAAGGCGTGATCTGCCCGGTAGACACGCCGCAGGAACGCATTGACGCGTTGTTAAAACAGGATTTACCGACCGACCAGGTTATGCAGGTAACCACCAAGTGGCAAGGTTTTCGCGGCAGTGAAAACGCCGAATACCATGTGGCCGTTTATGACTTCGGGGTTAAAGAAAACATCTTGAAATCCCTCGAAGCGAGCGGTTGCCGCTTGTCCATTTTCCCGGCTGACACCAAGGCGGAAGACGTATTGGCCGTAAATCCGGACGGCATTTTCTTATCCAACGGACCGGGGGACCCTTCGGACCTCGGCTACGCCGTTGAAGAAATTAAAAAATTACTCGGCAAAAAACCGATTTTCGGTATTTGCATGGGTCACCAAGTATTGTCCTTAGCGTTTGGCGGCTCCACGTATAAATTACGTTTCGGTCACCGCGGGTCCAACCATCCGGTTAAAGACCTTCGCACCGGCCGCGTGTACATTACCTCCCAGAACCACGGCTTTGCGGTAGATGAAAACAGCTTAAAAGACGCTGATATCACGATTACCCATCGCAGTGTAAACGATAACACCGTAGAAGGTATGCGCCACAACAGCTTGCCAATCATGTCGGTACAATATCATCCGGAAGCATCGCCGGGACCGACTGACAATCTGTACTTGTTCGACGAATTCAAAGCAATGATGAAAGAATATAAATAGAAAGGGCTGACCAATGACAATGGAAAATAAGAAAATACTCGTTATCGGATCGGGCCCGATTATTATCGGCCAGGCAGCAGAATTTGACTATGCCGGTACCCAGGCTTGCCGCTCCCTTCGCGAAGAAGGCTATGAAGTAGTGCTGGTAAACTCCAATCCGGCAACCATCATGACGGACCGCGACATTGCGGACCGCGTATACATTGAACCAATCAGTTTGGAATTTGTAACGGAAGTTATCCGCAAAGAACGTCCTTACGGCTTGCTCGCTACTTTGGGCGGCCAGGTAGGCCTCAACATGGCGGTGGAATTATCCGAAGCGGGTATTCTTGAAAAATACGGCGTAAAATTGTTGGGTACAACTTTGGCGGCTATTAAACAGGCGGAAGACCGTGAACTTTTCAAAGAAGCCATGGAACGCATCAACCAACCGGTACCGGAAAGTGATATTTTCAGCGACGTAGATAAAGCCGTTGAATTTGCCAATAAAATCGGTTATCCGATTATTATTCGTCCGGCTTACACCTTAGGCGGCACGGGCGGCGGCATTGCGGCCAATGAAGAAGAAATGTACATGATTGCCCTTCGCGGCATCAAACTCAGCCCGATTCATCAGATTCTCGTTGAACGCTCGGTAGCGGGCTGGAAAGAAGTGGAATATGAAGTTATGCGCGACAGTGCGGACAACTGCATTATCGTATGTAACATGGAAAATATCGACCCGGTAGGGGTTCACACGGGGGACTCCATCGTTGTGGCACCAAGCCAGACGTTGAACGATATTCAGTACCAAATGCTTCGTACCGCATCGGTAGACATCATTCGCTACCTTGAAATCGAAGGGGGCTGTAACGTACAGTACGCCTTGGATCCGTACAGCAACCAGTACTATGTAATCGAAGTAAATCCGCGTGTATCCCGTTCGTCCGCGTTGGCGTCGAAAGCAACGGGCTATCCGATTGCCAAAGTGGCCGCCAAAGTTGCCCTCGGCATGACGTTGGACAGCATCACTAACGCTGTTACGGGGGAAACGAAAGCTTGCTTCGAACCATCCCTTGACTATGTGGTAACGAAATTCCCACGTTGGCCGTTTGAAAAATTCAACTTGGCCGATCGTACCTTGGGGACTCAGATGAAGGCCACCGGGGAAGTTATGGCCATTGACCGCACCCTGGAAGGCTCCCTTTTAAAAGCCATCCGTTCTTTGGAAATCGGTCTCGACCATATTGAGCTCAAAAAGATTGCTCACGAAACACCGGAACAGCTCATCGAACGTCTTCGTTTGGTAGATGATGAACGCATTTACGTAGTGGCTCAGGCTCTTCGTGCGGGCATCAGCGTGGAAAAAATCCACTTTATTACGAAAATCGACATGTTCTTCATCAATAAGATTAAGAACATCGTAACCTTAGAAAAGAAATTAGCCTCCGAAGGTATTACGGAAGACAACCTTCGTCAGGCGAAACGCTACAGCATGCCGGACAAAGTGATTGCCCGCTATGCCAATGTAACGGCTGACGACGTATTGGCTAAACGTCAGGACATGAAATTATTCCCAACCTACAAATATGTAGATACCTGTGCGGCCGAATTCGAAGCCCATACGCCATACTACTACAGTGCCTATGCTATGGAAGACGAAGTGGTACCTCGCGGTGAAAACAGCGTTATCGTACTCGGCTCCGGTCCGATTCGTATCGGTCAGGGCGTAGAGTTCGACTACTGCTCCGTTCATTCCTCTTGGGCTCTTCGCAAAGCCGGCAAACAGTCTATCATCATCAATAACAATCCGGAAACAGTAAGTACGGACTTTGATACATCGGACAGCTTGTATTTCGAGCCACTTACCGTGGAAGATGTTATGGAAGTTATCCGCAAAGAAAATCCAATCGGTGTAATCGCTCAGTTCGGTGGTCAGACAGCCATTAACTTGGCAGGTCCGCTCGCTGAACGGGGTGTTAAAATCCTCGGTACTTCCGTGGACAGCATCGACATGGCGGAAGACCGTGAACGCTTTGACGAGCTCCTTGCCGAACTCGGTATTCCACGTCCTGTAGGGGCCTTGGTAACGAGCCATGAAGAAGCGTTGGCTGCGGCGCAGCGTTTATCCTATCCGCTCATCGTGCGTCCGTCCTATGTACTCGGCGGCCGTGCCATGGAAATCGTGTACAACGACAAAGAACTTGACGTGTACATGAAAGAAGCGGTAGTGGCCTCCAAAGATCATCCGGTACTTATCGACCGCTATATGGTGGGTATGGAAGTGGAAGTTGACGCCATCGCCGACGGCGAAGACGTATGTATCCCGGGCATCATGGAACAGATTGAACGGGCCGGCGTTCACTCCGGTGACTCCATTGCGGTATATCCGGCTCAGCATTTGTCTGAAGAAATTACGAACCAAATCGTTGATTACACCCAGCGTATTGCTCGCGGTTTGAATGTAAAAGGTATCGTAAACATTCAGTACATCGTAGCTAACGGTGAACTCAATGTTATCGAAGTTAACCCGCGTTCCAGCCGTACCGTACCGTTCATCAGTAAAGTTACGGGCATCAACATGATTGAATATGCAACGCGCATTGCTCTCGGTGAAACGATTAAATCCATGGGCTTACCGACCGGTTTGGTACCGGCTAAAGATTATGTAGCTGTTAAAGCGCCGGTATTCTCGTTCTCCAAAATGGGCCTCGTAGAAATCGCTTTGGGACCTGAAATGAAATCCACCGGTGAAGTTATGGGTATCGGTCGTACCTATTCGGAAGCCTTGTTCAAAGCCATTCATGGCGCCAACATGCGCATTCCTGAAAAAGGCCATATCCTCATGACCGTAGCGGACCGTGATAAAGAAGAAGCAGCACGTCTTGCCAAAGGCTTTATCGACCTCGGCTACCACATTCAGGCAACCGGCGGTACGGGCAAATATTTCGAAGAACATGGTATTCCATGTGTCATTGTTAACAAGATTCACGAAGGTCAAAACAACTGTGCCGATTTGATTCGTCGCGGTGAAGTTGACTTGATGTTGAACACCTTGACTTACGGCAAACGCCCTGAACGCGAAGGCTTCCAGCTTCGTCGTTTGGCCGTTGAAATGGGCACCCCTTGCTTGACATCCTTGGATACGGCACGCGAAGTATTGCGTGTAGTAGCCGGTCGAGCTAATGAAGAAATTAAGATTGAAGTCGAAGCGTTACAAGATTTTGAGATGGAGTGATACACGCAATGAGCGGTTATGTAGAAATGGCGCGAGTGCTCCGCAATGAGCAAATTGGTGCCGATGTATGGATTATGGATCTGTATGCACCGAAACAGGCCGCTGAAGCGGAAGTAGGCCAATTTTGTAATGTACGAGTAACCGGCGGAACGGCGCCTTTATTGCGCCGTCCCATCAGTTATGCCGGTTTTGATAAAATTGAAGGCACCATTACGCTCTTGTATCGCGTAGTGGGGACCGGTACGGACATGATGACGCACCTCAAAGAAGGGGATACCCTCGATTGTTTGGGCCCTTTGGGCAGTCGTTTTGAAATGACCGACAACATGCTCCTCGTGGGCGGCGGTGTCGGCATTGCACCGATGCTCTGCATTGCGTCAAAATTGAACGAAATTGAAGATACAACTCGTTACACCAATGAAGAAGACGAAACAGTGATTAAACCGGTGGCGGCTAAAAAAGCAACCGTCGTGCTCGGCTTCCGCAATGAATCGGAAACCTTCTGGGCCGACTTGTTTAAAGCCTATGATGTGCCGGTCTATGTGACTACCGATGACGGTTCCGTTGGGACGAAAGGGTTCCCGACAGCTATTATGCCGGAACTCATTCAGTCTGAACGCGGTGAAATAGCGCGTCAGTTAACGCCGTTTTTACACGGTGAAGCGGCCGGTGAACATTCTGTAGGCGCTGAAGCTGCTGCTACTGCTGAGAATGTAGTCGCCGCTGAGTCTGAATCCTCTGAAAAGGTGGCGAGCATTGGGTTTACGAGCGTGTTGACTTGCGGTCCGACCCCAATGATGAAAGGCGTTGCGAAAGTGGCGTCCGAATTCAGCGTGCCTTGCCAAGTATCCCTTGAAGAACGCATGGGTTGCGGCACGGGGGGCTGCTTAGGTTGCGGCTGTGACGGCCGTGGCGGCAAACGCTACAAAGTATGTAAGGACGGCCCTGTATTTGCCGCTGAGGAGGTGTTTTTCAATGAGTAATACCTCAGATACTAAAATGCATGCCAATCACGGTGCAGACGCCAATTTACACGGTGAAAAAGACTATCAGACTATGGATCACAGCAAAGATTTGAACGGTAAAAAGCCGTCTTATAAAGATTTGGCTGTTGAATTCTGCGGGATTAAGATGAAAAATCCGATTGTGGCTGCCTCAGGCACCTTCGGGTTCGGTTTTGAATATGCCGATTATCTTGACCTCAGCAACGAAGTGGGCGCCATTTCGGTGAAAGGCTTAACGCCGACGCCGCGGAACGGTAATCCGGGCACCCGTATTGCGGAAACACCGTCCGGTGTATTGAACTGTATCGGTTTGGAAAACCCTGGTGCGGAAGCGTTTGTACGGGATATTTTACCAGAACTGAAACAATACGATGTGCCGATTTTGGCAAATATTTCGGCGGCCGACGTGGAAGGGTACGCATTCATGGCGAAGACATTGTCTGTGCCGGGCATTGCGGGCCTTGAAGTCAATATCAGCTGTCCGAATGTTAAAAACGGCGGCATGGCCTTCGGCGTATGCGCTGAATCGGCGGCGGCCGTTTGTAAAACCGTTCGTGAAAACACGAATTTGCCGGTTATCATGAAATTGTCGCCGAATGTAACGGACATCGTGGAAATTGCGACGGCTGTTAAAGAAGCCGGTGCTGACGGCTTATGCCTTATCAACACCTTACTTGGTATGGCGATTGATATTAAAACACGTCGTCCCGTACTCGGTAATTTGTACGGTGGTTTATCCGGTCCGGCCGTTAAACCGGTGGCCCTTCGCTTAGTGCATCAAGTGGCGCAAGCCATCGACTTGCCGATTATGGGCATGGGCGGCATTATGACGGGCACCGATGCCATCGAATTCATGTTGGCCGGTGCGGATATCGTGTCCGTCGGTACAGCAACCATGGTTGATCCATGTGCCATCGGTAACATTGCACGTGAAATGCATGAGTACTGCGAAGCAAGCGGTTTGAATCATGTGAGTGAAGTTGTAGGGGCATTGGAACCGTATAGATTTTAAAAGCTTTAGAAACTTTAAGAGAGTTTGAACTGCATATAGAGAGAATGAAAGGTGCGAGATGAAAATCTCGTGCCTTTTTTGTGTTTAAGCGATTATTACAATAATTATTTTGTCCTAAAGCCATTGAGTTTAGCGTTGAAAATATCTTTAATAAAAATTAAAAGATAAACCGATTTTCGGTTTATCTTTTTGGGGAGGTTTGTTATAATAAAGAAAAAGGAGGTGTTATATATGATTCTGAATTTTGCGATTGAAGGGTTTACGTCGTTTAATGAGCGTCAAGAAATATCGTTTACAGCGTTCAACAAGCAACGTATAAAAAATACCAAATATGAAGAGAACTATGTATTAGAAAGCCCGTTTAGGGAGTGCAAGTCAATATTATTTTTTGGCAATAATGCAGTGGGGAAAACAAATGTAATTTTAGCATTAAGTACATTGAGATATATTTTAAATACAGGAAAGTTTCCTGATCCTCGATGGTTTAATTGGTATAATACTCAAATGGGCTTTGAATTGGTAGTATCAAAAGGGCGAGATTATTACGAATATAAAATAAAAATTAATAGAGACGGTTATATAGTTAGTGAAGCTCTATTAAAGAACGAAGAGAACATTTTTACATTTGATTCGAATATTTTACAAAGTGAGTTGTTGGACAATAAAATTGAAGAAATCTATTCAATCCGCTCAACGTCGCCAGTGCTTTTAAAACTTAAAGATTTTATTCATAAAGAATATGATGAGTTTATGGAAGCAGTTAAAAAGATTAGTGTGGTAATAACCAATTCTTATGATTTAGATGATAAAGGGCTACGATATGAATTTTCTGAAATAACGAAGCAAAAGATTGAGACTAATAAAGCATTAGCTTTGGAATTATTGCAACAAATTGATAGTTCTATTGTTGATATAAGCTTTAAGCTATATGATTTGGAAGAAAAAACATATGAGATTTATTTACATAGATATTCTCGAAGAGAAAATAATAATATTAAACAAAATATAGCGGATGAATCAAGTGGGGTAAAGAAAATAGTGTCATTATTAGCTAAATTGTTGTCGATTTATGATGGGGAAACATTAGTAATTGATGAGTTAGATTCTTCTATTAGTACTCGTTCACTAATGCTTATTTATAACAATATGATTAATAATGGTAGAAATAGATCCGGTCAATTAATAGTATCAACACATAATTTAGAATTATTGAACCTAGACTTATTTGCACCGGAGCAGATTTATATTCTTTCAAAAAATGATTGTTTGTCTACTGAAATAAATTCATTGGCGGATTTTGATTTACGTAGTAGCAATAAGAGGTTAGCTGTTAAATTTTTACAAAGGGAATTCGAGGTATAAAAGTGGGGTATAAGCGGAGAAAACGCAATATAATTCAATCGAGTCATTTAAAAATTCATATTGCTTGTGAGGGTCCAAGTGAAGAATCAATTTTAAAAGACGTTTTAAAAGATTATAAGTACATTACTGTTAAAAGTATTGATGGTGGTGGCTATGGTAAGTTTACCAATTATGTAGAACGCAACAAGGATTTATATCCGATATTCTTTATTGTTGCGGATTTGGACAAAGCTCAAAATGATGAATCGGCGAGAAGATTGTTAAATGAAATGATAAAAAAGGTGAATATTTTATCGAATATGAATACTATTTTTTTGACCGGCCCTGAAATTGAATATTGGGTAGCGTGTTGTATTGGAAGGCCAAACCTTACTAGTGATGATTTAAGTGCTATGGATTATAAAAAAGGAAATAAAGTTGCTGATTTTATTAGTAAAAATCATGGCAGCTATTGGTTAGGATGTCAATCAATCACTAATAATAGACTGTATTATAATAAAATGAGTCATAAAGATAAGTACTCAATAGCCCCTGAAAACTTGCAGAATAAGCAGAGTAATCTAGTTAATTTGCTCCCTTATATTCAAAAGATGCAACAAGATAAATTGAATTAAATTTGAATTTTATGATTTTAAATAACATAGAAATAGACTTTCAATATCACCGGTTGGAGAATATCTTCAACCGGTGATATAATATTAAGATAGAGATAAATTGGTAGATTGGTAGGAAGGTGACTATCATGGAATATAACAGTATTGCGGTAGGACGGGCAGCATTGCAGTTGGCGATTACAGAATCGCGTCAAAAAGAACAAGAATTACGTAAAGAATTACAAGAAAAAGGAATTCGCTCCGTAGCGGTTGACTTTGGCGGTCAATTCGTACAGTCCATTCCTAAAATTATAGAACATGCCGTCGTAGCAGCTCAGCGTCAAAAAGTAGTAGCCGATAATCACATCGGCGAAGGAGCCGTTATCGGGGCTACCCAAGAAGCGTTGGAACAACTCAAACGTAAGGCCATTGGCCTCAATGTGGGCGGTAAAATCGGCATTGCCCGTTATCGTGAACACATCAGCGTGGCCATTTATGTAGGCGTCGGTATTTTGCATTTGAACGAAATCGCTGTGGCCATTGCTCATAGAAGCTTGCCGGCTAGAGAAGACGAAGTAGGACAAAAGAGCGCGGGAGAATAGATTTTAATCAGTTGCAATAAATAGGGATCAACTAGTACAGTATGGAGTAATTGGAGGCGAATCAGTGAGTTCACTAGCCGTCATTATTTTGACAAAAAATGAAGAAAAACATATCGAAGCAGCCATTCAGAATGTGAAGCAATGTGCGGATGAAGTACTCATTATCGACTCCGGTAGTACGGACAATACAGTAGCCATTGCCGAAAAAAACGGGGCAATAGTTCGTTATCGCGCCTGGGATGATGATTTTGCGGCGCAGCGAAACTTCGCCTTAGAACAAACCTCGGCTGACTGGGTGTTGTATTTGGATGCGGATGAACGCATGGATGAAACAATGTGCCGAGAAATTCGCTACATTGTTGTGGAGAACCGTGTGGGCGAATATGGTTTAAAACGCGAAGTTATCTTTAACGGCCATCGGTTTAAACATGGCATTTTTGCACCGGACATCGTTTATCGATTATTTCCCCGCGAAGCGGTTACCTGGGTAGGCAAAGTGCATGAGCATCCGGAAACGAATTTGCAAAAATCGATACTAAAAGGTGCTTTAGATCACTACTCCTATGAAAGCTGGCATCATTGGCTTCAAAAGGCCGATCATTATACGACAATTTGGGCTGAAGAGCAGTATTCTAAAGGCAAGCGTATTACACTGGGAAAAGCATTTTCGCACTCCTTTGTTGGCGGCTTGCGAGCTTTACTTTTAAAAGGTGCTTTTTTAGATGGCTGGATGGGCGTGTTTTCTTCCTATCAGCACGCATTTTATACCATGCTGAAATATGTAAAATTGCATGAATTGCAGCAACGGGAAAAGGGTAAATAAGCATGGATGATATAGTTATAGTATTGGCGGCTGATGATAATTATGCACAGCACGCGGCCGTAACGGCGGCTTCTATCTTACTTCATACGACTGAGCCGCAACGAGTTTCATTGTATATCTTAAGTGATGGTATAAGTGAAACGAAGCAACAGAAAATTAAAGACACGGTTAACGATTTAAAAGGCCGAGTACAGCTGATAGCCGTGGACGGTGACGCCATCGAAGGCTTTACCAGCGGTCACATCAGTAAAGCGGCTTATTTACGTTTAATGATTCCGGAATTGTTGCCCGACCATGTTGAGAAGGCGATTTACTTTGATACGGATTTAGTTGTGACCGGTGATGTGGCCGAACTTTGGCAGCTGTCATTGGGCGGTCATCCGGTGGGAGCGACGGTTGATTTAGGTATTATGTCATCCAAACGTAGTCGTCGTGAAAAACATGCATCTATCGGCTTACATGAGTTAGATGACTACTTTAATTCCGGTATGATGGTCATTGATGTGTCTCAGTGGCGCGTCAAAAATTATGGCAATGCAGTACTAGCTGAGATTACGTCGAATCAATTTCGTCACCACGACCAGGACGGTTTGAATAAAGTGTTTAAAAATGATTGGCAGGAATTGCCGCTCCGTTGGAATGTTATACCGCCGGTGTTCTCGTTGCCACTAAAAATTCTATGTAGTGCCAAGTGGCGTAAAAAGGCCATTGAGGCCTTGAAAAGCCCGGCCGTAATACACTGGGCGGGGCGCTATAAACCGTGGGAATTTACCTATGAAAAAGCATTTAACGGCATATATTATGAGGCGTTAAAAGAAACTCGTTTTAATGATGCGGTTATGCCACAACTGAGTAAAGATATGCACGGAAAATCCCTTGCAAGACAGCTTATGCGAATTCATTGGGCAAAATTTTGGCAAGCTATAGGTGGATAAACAGATGAAAACATTTTCAAAAGATTTTTTTCAAATAAAAAATTTCATAAAAGAGCGAATAGATTTTAACTACTCGAGCACGGATGAAGGTGCTTACCACATCGCCTATAATGTCAATGACGGGTTCATTCATATCATGGGCGTTTCGGTTGTGTCGGTACTGGAAAATAACAAAGATAAAAACTTTGTGGTTCATATTTTTGTGGACGGTTACAGTCCGGAAAATTTGGCAAAAATCGAAGAAATGGCCAAACAGTGGCAATGTAATTGCATTGTGTACTTGCTCGACATGACGCCGTTTAACGACTTCCATATTAAAGTGGTGCGTTTTTCCAGAATTACCTATGCCCGAATTTATATGCCTAAAGTCATTAAGGAATACAGCGATAAGTTTATTTATCTTGATGCGGACACCATGGTGTGCGATTCGCTTACTGAATTATGGAACATGGATTTGCAGGGCAAGGCTATGGGTGCTGTTTCGGAAACACCGGAATCCGTTGCGTATCGAGCCGGTCATTTGAAGTTAAAGTCCGGTAAATATTTTAACGATGGCGTTATGGTTATAGATATTACCCAATGGGAAATAGACCAAATCACCGAAAAGGCCTTTGCGTATCAGAATGAACCGCCTAGTCGTTTCAAAGGGCAAAGCCAGGACGTGTTGAATTTAGTATTTGATGGTGATTTATATTTCTTGCCGGCTGCTTTTAATGCGTACGGCGGTGCTGCTGAATTTGACGGCAAACCGGTTATTGCTCATTGGACGGGTCGTCGCAAACCTTGGCAAATGGTGTTGACCGATATTGATGCTTTGTGGCGTAAATATAATGCCTTGGCACCATGGGAGACGATTGCGCATGTCTTGCCGGTGAAAAAGCCGGAAAACTACCATGATTTCCAGCAATGGGGCGACTACCAGAAAAAGCAGGGCCATTACGGTAAATTCTTGCAAGGTATTTTCTGGTACAGTGTGTTGCGTGTGATTTATAAATTGGGCGGCAACAAGAAGAATTAGGTGAATAAAGATTAGCAGCTTAATTATTAAAGTTAGGCAGCAATTGAATGTTTGAAGTATTTGATTATTAGGAGTGGCGAAGATGAAAATTGCAATTGCCGGGACCGGTTATGTAGGTTTATCCAACGGCTTATTGCTGGCACAGCATCATGAAGTGGTGGCGTTGGATATTATTCCCGAAAAAGTAGACATGCTGAATAAAGGGCAGTCACCGATTGTTGATGCGGATATATCCGCATTTTTGCAACGTGATGATATTAACTTTAAAGCAACTCTGGATGCTAAAGAAGCGTTCGTGGGTGCCGACTACATCATCATTTCCACGCCGACTAATTATGATCCGAAGAAAAACTTCTTTGATACATCGTCCGTAGAAGCTGTTATTGAAGAGGTATTGAATATTAATCCGGACGCCATTATGATTATCAAATCAACGATTCCGGTTGGTTATACGGCTCAGATGCGCGAAAAATATAACACAGAAAATATTATTTTCTCGCCTGAATTCTTGCGTGAAGGCAAGGCTTTGCATGATAATTTATATCCGTCTCGCATCGTTGTGGGCGAACGGTCAGATCGAGCTAAGGTCTTTGCCAATTTATTGGCTGAAGGGGCCGTTAAAAAGGATATTCCGATTATCTTTACCGGTTCTACCGAAGCGGAAGCAATTAAATTATTTGCCAACACGTATTTGGCATTACGCGTAGCTTACTTCAATGAACTTGATTCCTATGCGGAAATGCGCAATTTAAATACAGCTGAAATTATTAAGGGCGTATGCTTAGATTCGCGTATCGGTGATTTCTATAATAATCCGTCCTTCGGTTACGGTGGTTACTGCTTGCCGAAAGATACGAAGCAATTATTGGCTAACTATCATGATGTGCCTCAGAACTTGGTGTCGGCTATCGTAGAAGCTAACCGCACGCGTAAGGACCATATCGCCGATATGATTATTGAGCGGCAACCGAAAATTGTTGGCGTATATCGTTTGACGATGAAAAGCGACTCTGATAACTTCCGGGCTTCGGCTATTCAAGGGGTTATGAAGCGCATTAAAGCGAAAGGTATTGAAGTTGTTGTGTATGAACCAACATTAGAAGCTGATGACTTCTTCCGTTCGCGCGTTATTCGTGATTTGGCTGAATTCAAAGCCATGAGCGATGTTATCATTACAAACCGTTGGTCTGATGATTTGGCGGATGTGCAAGATAAGGTTTATACGCGAGATTTATTTGACAGAGATTAATTAGAACGGAGCATATTATTTAGTAAATTAAATGGAAATTTTGCTCAGTAATAATGAGTGGTTTGAGAAGGGATTGTGGGGCAATAATGGCTTCCTATAAAGAATTTGATATAACTAAAAAAGTTCTTATTACCGGGGCGGCCGGATTTATCGGTTTTCATTTGGTAAAATTGCTCCTCGATAAAGGGGCTACGATATTAGGTTTTGACAATCTGAACGATTACTATGATGTGTCGTTAAAAGAAAGTCGTTTAGAGATTCTGAAGGCATATTCAAAGTTTACCTTTGTAAAGGGGAACCTAGCCGATGAAGTGGCTGTTAACGGTCTTTTTGAAAACTTCAAACCGGATATTGTAGTTAATTTGGCGGCTCAAGCGGGGGTTCGCTATAGCATCGACAATCCGCGAGCCTATATGGAATCGAATATGATGGGTTTCTTCAATATTTTGGAAGCCTGTCGTCATAGTCCGGTAGAGCATCTGTTGTTCGCCTCCAGTTCCTCGGTATACGGCAATCAGCAGAAGACACCATTTGCCACAACGGATAATGTGGACCATCCAATCAGTCTATATGCGGCCACAAAGAAATCTAACGAGCTCATGGCCTATACATACAGCCATTTGTATGGCATTCCGACTACGGGCTTACGATTCTTTACCGTATATGGTCCATATGGTCGTCCTGACATGGCCTACTTCAAATTCACCAACAAGATTATGAGCGGAACGCCGATTCAGATCTACAATAAGGGTGATATGTATCGCGACTTTACCTATGTTGACGATATTGTGGCAGGGATTGAACGGATGCTATGTAATCCGCCGGCTAAAAATGAAGCAGGGGATGCTTATAAGGTGTATAACATTGGCAATAATAAACCGGAACAGCTTATGCATTTTATCGAAGTCTTGGAACAGCAATTAGGGAAGACGGCTGAAAGAGAATTTTTACCGATGCAAGCAGGAGATGTGTATCAGACCTATGCTGATGTGAGTGAATTGGAACGAGATTTCGACTTTAAACCGGAAACAACGATTGAAGAGGGATTAGGGAAATTCGTGGCATGGTACAAAGAATATTACTCAGTGAAGTAGCCGATAAAGGTATAAATTTAAGCAAAGATTGCCTTAGTAATTATAGTTAGTTGAGCATTTTAGTCTGTAGCAGATGCTTTGACTGAACGCTCAAACTATGATATACTATCAAAGTTAACGAAATAAAAGAGCAAATAGTGGTTGACAAGATCTTTTAGATTTGTTATCATAATGAAGTTGAATGAAGTAGAGGCCATCCGCTTCTCACCTGTTGTCTCGAAATAACGGGTTGAATATCTAACTAGTTATCAGTTACGGATGGCATTATGCCGTCCGTTTTTTTATTATAGAAAATAATTTGTTGGAGGTGACTATTATTAGCAAAGATACGCCGCGTATTAATGAAGAGATTCGCGCCCGTGAAGTTCGTGTGGTAAGTGCCGATAATGAGCAATTAGGTATTATGTCGGCTCGTGAAGCTCTTGCGTTAGCCGAAGAACATCAATTGGACTTAGTGGAAGTGGCACCGAACGGTAAGCCGCCGGTATGTCGAATTATGAACTACGGTAAATATCGCTATGAGCAACAGAAGCGCGAAAAAGAAGCTAAAAAGAAACAGAAGACATTTACTTTAAAAGAAGTAAAGCTTCGTCCCCATATTGAAGATCATGACTTCTATGTAAAAATGAAGAATGCTAGTAAATTCCTAGCAGAAGGTAACAAAGTAAAAGTTACCATCATGTTCCGTGGCCGAGAATTGAGCCATCCTGAATTGGGTCAGAATGTATTAACCCGTTTTGCCAAAGAATTGGAAGAACAGGCAGTTGTTGAGAAAGCAGCTAAGCTTGAAGGGCGAAACATGACGATGATATTAGCAAAAAAAGGATAATTGAGGAGGAAACTAATCATGCCAAAAATTAAAACTCGCCGTGCAGCGGCTAAACGTTTTGTACCGACCGGTAGCGGTGAATTCAAACGTGCGAAAGCTTTCAAGAGCCACATCTTAGAAAAGAAATCCCCGGCTCGTAAACGCAATCTTCGCAAAGCAACTTTGGTTAGCAAAGCCGATTACAAACGCGTTGCTAAATGTTTACCATACGCTTAATAGTTAAAATTACTGGATAATGGAGGAAATATACAATGGCTAGAGTGAAAAAGGGCGTAACTGCTCATGCACGTCATAAAAAAATCTTAAAATTAGCTAAAGGCTATCGCGGTACACGTAGTCGTTTGTTCAAAAAAGCAAACGAAACGGTAATGAAAGCATTATACTATGCTCGTCGTGACCGTCGTGCGAAAAAACGCGAATTCCGTAAATTGTTCATTACCCGTATCAATGCGGCTGCCCGCATGAACGGTATGAGCTACAGCCGTTTCATCGCCGGCTTAACTAAAGCAGGCGTTGCAGTTGACCGTAAAATGTTAGCTGATTTGGCTGTTAACGATATGGTTGCTTTCGCTAAATTCGTTGAAGTAGCTAAAAACGCATAAGACAAACGAATAAGAAATATGAGAAAAAAGGTGTAGAGATTCACAAATAAGTGAATATTCTACACCCTTTTTTTGTACGCCGAATAGGCATGACAAAACCCCCAGTTAAACTGGGGGTCGGTAAAAAATTGAGTTATAGGACAAAAAGTGTGTGTAGAAAGTGCTGCAAACCTAGATAAATACTGGGTTTGCAGCACTTTTATCTTTTTTTGACAAAGATAAAGGGTGGACAAAAAGTGTGTGTAAAAACATACGTGAACCCACATAACTACTGACTAAAATGGTATTATATCTTCCTAAATAAAAACATAAATAGGAGGATGATTAATATTAAACAAGTAGTTTGCCCTGATTGTGGTCGAAAATGTATAAAACACGGTATATTGAAATCCGGTTCTCAGCGATGGTTTTGTAAGCACTGTAAAGTCGCTTTCACTAACAAAATTAACACTGATAGTAATGATCTAAAGCTGTTTTTGAAATGGTTATTTAGTAAACAATTGCAGCAGCATATGCCTGGAAGAGGGCGTACATTTAGACGTAAAACGTCTAAATTTTGGTCCATATGGTGCCTCCCACCAAAGATTGAGGAAGTATATGATGTGCTTTACTTTGACGGCATATACCTAACGCGTAAGCTCTGTGTACTTATTTGTTGTAGTAAGGACCATGTATTAGGCTGGTATGTTTGTAGATATGAGAACTCTAGAGCTTGGCAGGCATTAATGGACCGTATTGCTCCTCCGCGTGTTGTTATCTCAGACGGCGGATCTGGATTTGCTAAGGCCTTAGCAAAGAGGTGGCCGACAAGTAACCATCAACGCTGCTTATTTCATGTTTTTGCGCAAGTAAGAAGGTATACAACCTCTGCGCCAAAAACAATAGCCGGCAAGGCCTTATATGAACTGGCAAAGCGTTTATTTAAGATTTAATCGATAGCTGATGCCTATACTTGGATTGATGGATTATTAGCTTGGAGAGAAGAGTTTGATGACTTCTTACGTGAAATGACAGTCGACGAAAATGGGAATCAAAGGGCAACTCATGAACGCCTCTTAAAAGCTGAGGCAGGACTTTTACGATTAATTAGAGATGAGACTCTATTTACCTACCTGACGTTTGTAGATATTACCGTACCTACAACGAACAATCGACTGGAAGGAGGCGTTAATGCGCAACTTAGGGGGATGTTACGAGATCACAGAGGGTTATCCTTAGAAAGACGATTAAAAGCGGTCTATTGGTGGTGTTACGAGCACTCACCTAGACCGCTTCCTGTTGCTGAAATATTAAAATGTATGCCTACAGATAAAACCATTGCTGCTACTTACCGTAGGATAATGCGGAATAACCGTCCTGATAATATCTTACCGCAATGGGGCGATGCCATCGTCTGGAATGAGTTTCATATGTCCACGGAATTTCCAATTTATTGGGATTAACTAAAAAAGCCACACACACTTTTTGTCCTATAAGCCAAAAAATTCTTATAGAAAAGGAAAGAACCTCCTAATGATACAATGAAGTTGGTCTGGCAACCACAACATTTCAACTTAGGAGGTTCAATGTCAATGAATGACGTAAAAAGCTTATCACATAGTAAATGGAGATGTAAATACCATATTGTCTTTGTACCTAAGTATAGACGACAAGTTATATATGGGCGAATAAAAGTTGATATAGGGAAAATATTAAGAGATTTATGTACAAGAAAGAATGTGGAGATTATAGAGGCGGAGTGCTGCCCCGATCATATACATACGCTCGTTACTATACCTCCACATTTAAGTGTATCAAGTTTTATGGGGTATTTAAAGAGTAAAAGTAGCCTCATGATATTCGATAAACATGCTAATTTAAAATATAAGTATGGGAATCGACATTTTTGGTGTAGAGGATATTATGTGGATACAGTAGGCAGATACGAAGGAGCGATAAAGGAGTATATTCGCAATCAATTACAAGAAGATATAGCTCAAGATACGTTAAATTTTAAAGAATATATGGACCCGTTCACGGGTGAGCAGGTAAAGTAGGCTAAAAGAAAAGCCCCCGAGTAGGGTGAACTGCTACCCGTCAAGTAGACACTCGAAAAAATAAAATTAGTTTTGTATCTGCCACCGGTTTCCGGTGGCAGTTTTTTCATGCTGCTAACCAATATTTAGCATGTTTTTCCATAGGTGTTAAAACACCGAGCTTTCTTTGTAATCGTTTAGTATTGTAATATTCAATATAGTTTTCAATCATTTTAACCAAAGACTCTTTATCTGTGAAGTGACGCCCATAGTATCGTTCGCGTTTTAAGATACCCCAAAACCCTTCCATAGGGCCATTATCAATACATTTTCCTACTCTAGACATACTATGCTTCATTCCTGCCGCAATTAACTTTGCATGGAACATTCGACTAGTATATTGGTATCCTCTGTCACTATGGAATAATGGATGTGCATCTGGATTAGAAGTTACGGCATGGGTAAAGGTATCAAATACCAATATATTGTCATTTCTGTCTCGGATTGCAAATGAAACAATTCTACGATCATATAAATCAAGAATTGCACTAAGGTATACTTTATGAACTTCATTGCCCAAGTAATATTTAAATTCAGTAACATCTGTAAGCCATTTTTCATTAGGGGCTGTAGCAGTAAAGTCTCTATTAAGAATGTTTTCTGCTACATATTGTGGTCTTGCCGCATGTCGAGTGCATCCCTTATTGCAATACTTAATGGTAGATTTAATATTTTGTATCCGGCAAATTCGTAGTACTCGCTTATCATTAACCTGTATGTCATAGTAGCGATCCAAGTCATCTCGAATTCTACGGTATCCCTTATCGGGACTTTCTGAGTGAATGGCCTCTATCTTTTCCGCAATCATTATGTTTTCTCGCTCTTTTATAGGCGTTTGTCTATGTAACCATTTGTAATAAGCAGCTCTAGTTACGTTACCTAGTTTACATAAAGCTGAAATGGCATAGTGATGCTCTTCGTGTTCTTCTTTTATCGCCAAATAAATATGAAAATATTTTACTTGGCTTAGCCCCGCCTCCTCTCTATTTCGTCTAATTTTTTTAAGAAAGATGCCTCCATTTCAGCCCTCATTCGGCGAGCACGTTCCATCTTAAGTTCAGTGCGTAATCGTTCTACTTCAGTAAGACTATCTAGTGCTTTTCTTTTTCCGCGATTATCTTGTAATGCGTCTAGCCCACCGGATTCATATTTTACTGTATAACTGCGAGCCTGTTGGTAAGAAATATTGTATTTTGCTGCTGTTTCTGTGTAATTATGGTTGTGAGATATGCAATACTGTACTATTTCAACACGCTCATCGAATGTTGTTTTTCGGCCTTTTGTCATGGTAAAACATCCTCCTGTTCCGGATGTTTTTAATTCTTCATGACTATTATACCTCTTAATCCAATCTCGTAGTTGCATGTTTGACCGTAATCCAAATCTTTGGCTAATAGAATTCAAGGATCCTTCTCCGCTTAGATAAGCTATTACGGCTTCTATTTTTTCTTTAGCAGAATAATGCTTATTTTTTACATGTGTAAATGCATCGAGCCCATTGCTTTTATAACTGATAATCCAAGCCCTAACGGTAGTCCAATCAATTCCTAACCTCTTAGCAGCTGTGGACATGGATTCTTTTCCTTCAAGGATATTTTCTATGGTTTTTATTTTTTCTTCTGCACAGATTTTTGACTTGGGCATAAAAATACTCCCTTTCAAGTAACACAAGATTTTATTATTTCTGGTGTCTACCTAAAAGGGAGCATATCAGGGGGCAGCCAGTGATAATAGAGTGGTTGTCAGATTACTCAAAGCCCTCTTTAGAGGGCAATCACTAGAGAAAGACCCTTATAGGGTCAGAGCAAACCACCCGTTCTACGGGTGGTTATGATTTATGTAAAATGTTATAATAAAAGGAAATATAAACGGATAAATTAATTTTTTCTACTTATTTATTTTGTGTATTATAAAAATCAAGTTGAGTCGTTAGTTATTGAGGTGTAGTATGAAAAGTGTGAGAAAAGCCGTTATTCCGGCAGCAGGATTTGGTACTCGTTTTTTACCGGCAACAAAGGCGCAGCCAAAAGAAATGTTGCCTATTGTGGATACTCCGGCCATTCAATATATTATTGAAGAAGCGGTTGATTCCGGTATTGAAGAAATTCTTATTATTACGGGACGAAATAAACGGGCTATTGAAGATCACTTTGATACGAGTGTTGAATTGGAACAGTTATTACAACAGCAGAGGAAAAAGAAACAGTTGGCCATGGTACGCCGCTTGGCTGATATTCGTGTGCATTTTATTCGCCAAAAAGCACCGCGTGGCTTGGGGGATGCCGTATTATGTGCTAAAGCCTTTTGTGCCGGTGAACCATTTGCCGTTTTGTTGGGTGACGATGTGGTATACAATCCGGAATACCCATGCCTAAAACAGTTAATTGATACATATAATACCTATGGCGGAACCGTGTTGGGAGTACAACGAGTGCCGGAGAATATGGTTAGTTCTTGTGGAATCGTGGCGGGGACTCCGATTACTGATACCGTATATAAAGTAGAAGGTTTAGTAGAAAAACCACAAAAAGAGTTAGCACCGTCAAATATTGCGGTTTTGGGACGCTATATATTGTCACCAAAAATCTTTGATTGTTTGGAAAATATTCCGGTTGGTGCCGGCAATGAATTACAATTAACCGATGCGATTGCACAGCTGGATGAAGATGTATTTGCTTTAGCTTATGAAGGTAAACGTTATGATATCGGTAACCGATTTGGTTATTTGCAAGCTATGATTGAATATGGACTTCGTAATGAACAAGTTGGGGAAGCATTAACCGAATATTTAAAAACGTTAGATTTAGATAAGTTTTAAATCCTTGTATTAAACAATTAATAACCTATTATTATATAATAAAAAGTTTATTGAAAGGATTTACTGCGATGAAAGATTCAATCCCATTATTAAAACGTAATACCACGTATGTATTGCCTTTATGTTTGTTTATTATTGATTATTTTATGATTGTTTCAGGCCTTTCGCTTTCCTTTGAAGCAAGAAAAATGTGGATGTTTCCACCTGTATCTGATACATTTCATATTCGTAGCATATATATTTATTTAATTGCACCGGCATTATTTCTATTCATGATGTTTGTGTGCCATTGTTATGAAATTGCTTTGCCGTATTGGGAACGTGTTAGAAACTTATTTAAGGCCGTTTCTTATAGCGTCTTGCTCACTGTATTTCTTATGTATGCAGCTAATGTGGCAGGTGATGTGTCGCGATTATTTATTATAGGATCTTGGGTATTGACCTTTATAACATTATTATTGGGACGCTATATTTTAGAACGCGTTTTAATAGCTAAGGGCGTTCTTAAAATTCCGGTTATTATTATTGGCGCCGGCAAGACGGCAGAACTTGTCTTACAGTCTTTTGACCGCCATCCGATTATGTGCTATGAAATAGTCGGCTTTATTGATG
Source organism: Veillonella sp. LMAG:90 (assembly GCF_008679445.1). Lineage (NCBI taxonomy): Bacteria > Bacillati > Bacillota > Negativicutes > Veillonellales > Veillonellaceae > Veillonella > Veillonella sp. LMAG:90. Next base: position 2,029,668 of record NZ_NAND01000001.1, on the reverse strand, counting down.
ATAATCCGGTTTGTAAGAATTTAATCGAACAATATCTATTATTGGGTGGTTTTTGCGATATTGATGAAATTGTGGCTAAGACTAAGATTCAGCATGTAATCGTCTGCGCTCCGGGATTGCCACCGGATAAACTAATCACTTTAGTTAATCGGTTGGAAATTTTAATCAAAAATGTATCGTTTGTGCCGGAATTAATCGGGTTACCGGTAGCGAATGTGTCAGTTCAAGGCTTAATGGAAGAAAATATGCTTTTGGTTAATGTAAAAAACAACTTGGCCAGACCATATTATCGATTCTTAAAACGAGTATTTGATACTGTTTTAACCTTAGCCGGGATGATAGTTTTCCTTCCTATTGGACTTATCATAGCTGCCTTTATTTATATATCCGATCCCGGTCCAATTTTATTTGCACATCGACGTGTGGGGCAACATGGCAAGGAGTTTCCTTGTTATAAGTTCCGTTCGATGGTAGTAAATGCTGAAGAAGCCTTGCAGGAATATTTAAAAGATAATCCGGAAGCACAGGAAGAGTGGAATCGAGATTTTAAATTGAAAAACGATCCACGTATTACTAAAATCGGTCACTTTTTACGTAAAACAAGTCTTGATGAATTACCACAGTTGCTCAATGTTTTAAAAGGGGAAATGAGCTTAGTAGGACCAAGGCCGATTGTTCAGGCTGAAGTAGAGAAATATGGTGAATATATACAAGATTTCTACTTAGTGCCACCGGGAATTACCGGTGTTTGGCAAGTTAGCGGCCGTAGTGATACTACTTATGATGAACGTGTTCAGATGGATTCGTGGTATGTACATAATTGGTCAGTTTGGATTGACATTGTATATTTAGTAAAAACCGTAACAGCCGTATTACAACGCAAAGGTGCTTATTAGTAGAGGAGTGATGCGAATGAAGTACGATTATTTAGTAGTTGGTGCAGGTCCTTTCGGTTCTGTATTTGCGCATGAAGCACATAAACGTGGTAAAAAGGTATTAGTTATCGATCGTCGTAATCATATTGGCGGTAATATGTATTGCGAAAATAAGGATGGTATTAATATTCATGTATATGGTGCTCATATCTTCCATACTTCGATGAAACATGTGTGGGATTATGTGAATCAATTTGCCACTTTTAATAACTATGTAAACTCTCCGGTAGCCAACTATAAAGGTGAAATGTACAATCTGCCGTTTAATATGAATACATTTAGTAAAATGTGGGGTATCTCTACTCCAGCTGAAGCTAAAGCTATTATTGAAAAACAGAGAGCCGTAATTACTGATGAACCAAAAAACTTGGAAGAACAGGCTATCAGTTTAGTTGGCACCGATATCTATGAAAAGCTAATCAAAGGTTACACCGAAAAGCAATGGGGGCGACCTTGTACAGAGATTCCGTCGTTTATTATTAAACGCTTGCCGGTTCGCTATACATACGATAATAATTACTTCAATGATCGCTATCAGGGGATTCCTGAAGGTGGTTATACCAAACTAATTGAAAATATGTTAGAAGGTATTGAAGTACGCTTAGGTATCGATTTTATTAAAAATCGTGAAGAGTTAACAGCCTTAGCGGATAAAATTATCTATACAGGACCGATTGATGAATACTATAACTATGAATTTGGTCAATTGGAATATCGTGGTTTGCGTTTTGAAACGGAAAAAATAGAAACAGATAATTATCAGGGCGTAGCAGTAGTTAACTATACAGCAGCTGATGTACCATACACTCGTATAATTGAACATAAACATTTTGAATTTGGCACACAACCTGTTTCTTATGTAACTAAAGAGTATCCTGCTGACTGGAAAGTAGGAGAGGAAGCCTATTATCCTGTCAATAATGAAAAGAACTATGATTTATATGCGAAATATGCTTCAAAAGCTAAAGAAGAAAAAAATGTTATATTCGGTGGTCGTTTAGCTGAATATGTATATTATGATATGGATAAAGTGATTGCAAGTGCATTGCGTTTAGTAGAAAAGGAATTGAAGTAAGTGGCGGAAATAAAAATTTTAGTGGCAGCACATAAATTGTATTGGATGCCAAATGATTCAGTATATATGCCTATACATGTAGGTAGAGAAGGCAAAGCTGATTTAGGGTATGTTGGTGATAATACCGGTGATAATATATCAGCTAAAAATCCTAACTATTGTGAATTAACGGCACTTTATTGGGCATGGAAAAACTTAGAGGCGGATTATGTGGGGTTAGTGCATTATCGTCGCTATTTTACCAATAAAGAAGTTCGCAATATTGAAGAAAAGAAGCAGCAAGTTTTAACTAGCGAACAATGGCAAACTTTATTAGAGCAATATCCGGTTGTAGTTGCCGATAAACGTCGGTATTATATTGAAAGCAATCGTTCGCATTATAACCATGCCCATCATAGTGAAGGGTTAGATGTAACTGAAACTATTATTGCTGAAATGTATCCGGAATATTCAGAAGCTTTTGCAACTGTATGCAATCGCACTTGGGCTCATATGTTCAATATGTTTGTGATGCGTCGTGATTTATACAATCAATATTGTGAATGGCTATTTGCTATATTGTTTGAATTGGAAAAACGAGTAGATATTTCCGACTATAATCCATATGAATCTCGCATCTTTGGATTCGTCAGTGAAATTTTACTCGATGTTTGGATTGAAAAAAATCAGATTAACTATAAAGAGCAAAATGTTTCTTTTATGGAAAAACAAAATTGGCTCAAAAAAGGCGGTAGCTTTTTGAAACGTAAGGTATTTGGAAAGTAAGAAATTAAACACTATTTTAGATTATAGTAACTTGATTATCGTTGTATGCAAGGGAGAAGTATTATATGGAAGTTAATAAACCGTTTTTTAGTGTCATTATGCCAGTTTATAATGCTGTACCTTTTTTGCAAAGGGCGATAGAAAGTATATTGGAACAAACATATACAAATTTTGAATTGATTTTAGTTGATGATCAATCTACAGATAATAGTTATGATATTTGTGAGTCCTATTTAAAAAAAGACAATCGAATTAAACTTTATCAGATGCAGCAAAATGCCGGGGCCGCAGCAGCTAGAAATTATGGCTTATCAAATATTAAAGGAAAATATGTAACATTTTGCGATAGTGATGATTATGTTGATAAAGATTTACTTGCAACAGCATATATTCATTTGAGAGAGTGCGATATAGATTGTTTAAAGTATGGTTGTATTGAAGAATATATTCAAAAAGATACAAAAAATCATTTTTTTAAAGTGCAAAGTTTATTAACTCATGAATATAGAGATCGAAACGAAATTGCCAAGCAAATTTTAAAAATGGAGTTAGTGCCATTATTTGGCTATTTATGGAATGGTTTTTATCGCCGTGAAATAATAGAGGGAAATGGACTTGAACTAAATCCTTCATATCGTGTAAATGAAGATTTTGACTTTAATATCCGCTATTTTGAATATGTTAATATATTCAAATGTATTGACTATACAGGATATCATTATATTAAATTAACAGAGTCTAATAGTTTATCGTCGCAAAAGAACGATGATTACTATAATCTACATATAATGAAAATCGAGCGTTTCTTAGCATTTTTTCATGGTTTTGAAAATATGGATGATGAATCCAAGAGTATGTTGTTTTGGATGTATACTCGGATTGTATATTCTACACTACAACGAGCTATTGAATCAGATGAAAATATTCAAAAGTTATTAACGTCAATTAGAGATAGTAAAATATATAATTATTTTAAGTGTGTTGAGTTTATAAACATTTCTGAGAAACAGAAATTAATGATATTTTTGTTGCGCGATGAAAAAGGAGTTATGTTGTTGTGGCTTGTACGGATGATTGGATTAATAAAAAGACAATTTCCATTTTTATTTGCAAAAATTAAAGGATAATTAAAATGAATCAAGATTTATTGCCGGTAAAAGTTTTACAAATTGGCATGACTCGGAATATAGGTGGTCTTGAAACATATTTAATGCAGCAATTTGACCATTTAGATAGAAATAAAGTAGTTTATGATTTTGTAAATATTACCAATGAATATGATATTGTCTTTGCCGATAAAATAAGAAAAGCCGGATCAAAGATTTTTGGTGTTTGTTCCCGTCATAAGAATCCTTTAAAACATTATTGGCAATGGATAAAACTACTTCGCAAAGAATCAAAAAACTATAAGGCGATTGTACTAAATACTAATAGTTTAGAATATATTTTTCCATTATTTCTAGGAAAAATAATGGGAATTCCGGTGAGAATAATACATTCTCATAATGGTGGTTTTGAAAATAAGATTGGTCAAATTAGACGGGCTTTAATAAGCTTTAATCGAATTCTTATGAAGTGGAGTGTAACTGATTACTTTGCTTGCTCGAATTTAGCTGGGCAGTGGATGTTTGGGAATACACAACCATTTACGGTTATTCATAATGCTATTAATACAAAAGATTTAGTTTTTAATGATAAAGTAAGACAAATCAAACGCTCTGAGTTAAAATTTGATGATGAAGACTTTGTTGTTGGTCATGTGGGTAGATTTGTGTATCAAAAAGATCACGAATTTTTGATTGATGTATTCAATGAAGTGCATAATAAAAGAGTGGAAGCTAAATTATTATTAATAGGTGACTATGTAGGTGATGACACATATTATAAAAAAGCTTTAGAACAAGTAAAAAGATTAAATTTAGAAGAATCAGTTTTATTTTTAGGGATACGACATGATGTGGCTGAATTAATGCAGGCAATGGATTGTTTTGTAATGCCTTCAAGGTTTGAAGGACTTACTGTTGTTGGTGTAGAAGCACAAGCCTGCGGATTGCCTTGTTTTTTTTCAGATAATATAACCAAAGAATTAAAGCTAGTAGATGGCTTGTGTTATTTTATCGATAAGAAATTAGAGAAAAAGACTTGGGCAGATATAATATTAAAGAAGAGTGCTGTTACTAGAAGAGACACTTCGAAAGATTTAAGTTTAGCCGATTATGATATTGATACAGAAGTTAATAAGATAATGAGTTTTTACTTGAAAGAGAAAAATTAAATGGATCTTGAGAAACTAAAATTAATAATTTCAAAACATGATGTTATATCATTTGATGTGTTTGATACTTTGATAAAAAGAAATCTTGGTAATAATAAAGATGTATTTAGGTTACTAGAATGTAAAGTTAATAAGTTGTTAGGAACATCAAAAAAGATATACGATGCCCGAATTGCGGCTGAGGCTAATGCAAGAAAAAGATGCACTTATCGAGAAGTAAATATTGATGAAATTTATGAAAATTTTGATGATAATTATAGTGAAAATGAGAAAAATTTAATAAAGAAAATGGAGTTAGAAATAGAATTTCTTGTTTGTACAGCGAATCAAGAACTTCAAGAGATTTATAATTATTGCGTGTCCATAGAAAAACCTATTCTCATTATTTCTGATATGTACTTTAGTGCATCAGATATTAATAAAATTTTAGAGAAAAACGATTATTTACATCATAAAATAGTTTACTCTTCGTGTGATGAACGGATTACAAAATGGGAGCAGGGTTTACTATTTAAGAAGGTTTTAGAAAAAGAAAGATTATTACCATCTCAAGTTCTTCATATTGGTAATGACAAAAATGCTGACTTTAAAAAGGCAAAAATGCAAGGATTATCTGCATTTTTGATTGATGAAGGGGAATTATTTCCCACTTATTATGATGAAGAGGGTTTATTTAGTCAGGATATTTTTACATACAATTGGATAAATCGGTTTATTAATAATAATATGCCGATTAAAGAAAATGATATTTTTAAAATAGGATATGAGGTTTTTGGTCCATTATTATTAGGTTTTACTAAGTGGTTAGCGCAACAAGTAGAGCAAAAAAATTTAAAAAAAGTTTTCTTCTTTTCACGAGATGGATACATTTTGAAAAAAGCTTTTTCTTTATATTGTCCTAACATAGATTCAAAATATTTTTATATTTCAAGAAAGTCTGTAATAAGGCCGATTTTACAATATGATAAATCTTTTGACGATATGGTAAAACATTATAAATCTTGGGATAAATCTTTTACATTAGAATATGTGTTAGATAGATTTTGCATTACAGTTGATGATGTAGTGTTAGACAAATTTAAATTGGCTCGTCAAGATAGATTTAATATTGATACTTTGAAAATTGATCAGCGAGTAGAGTCTTTGTTTGATTTTATTAAAGAACAGATATTCAGTGATTCTAAGGCTCAGGCAATACTTATTCAATCATATTTTCATCAAGAGCAATTTTATGGAAATGTTGGTATTATTGACATGGGAGCCGGCTGTAGCATTGAGTTTGCATTAAAATATTATTTAAAACAAGAGAATTTAGATGTAAATCCTTTTTATTTTTATTTGCATTCTGCAATTGAGGAAAATACAACTAGAAACATATTTTTTGACTCAGGTAATAAAACCAAGCCGTATAAGGTCCTATTGCGTTTTTGTTATATGTTTTTAGAAATATTTCTCACTGCTCCGCATGGGAGCGTTAAAGGTTATCAAGTTATAGATAATAAAGTGGAACCAATATTAGCTGACTTCGAGTATATTGGAGACGGGAAAGTTGACGAAAAATATTATATTCAAGAATTGCAGAGGGGGGCATTGTCATTTTTTGAATCTAGTATGAATCAATTTTTTGATGAAGATATTAGTACTAATATAGCTCTGCAAAACTTTAAAAACTTTGCAATTACACCAACTCTAGAAGATATAAAAATATGGAAAGATTATAGGGTGATTCTTGATGAGTTACGACCATTAATTTTAAGTTCAAAAGCCTCATCTTTTGAAGACTCTATAAATTCTATTAAGAATAGTCCATGGTTGTCTGGGGCTATTATAGAGAAAATTAAAAACCGATATTTGATGAAATTGATTTTTAAATTTTACTATTTGTATAAGAAATATAAATAAATATTATTAAGAGATTGAACTATGAAAATAAATAAGTTGTTTGAAAATATTTTTTCATTGGTAAGTTTAAAAGGTGCAGAATACATATTGAATTTTATATTATTACCTTATTTAGTTCGAGTATTAGGCGTTGAAAAATTTGGTGCGATTGCTTTTATGCAAGGCATAGTTCAATATTGTATTATTATTGTAGATTACGGCTTTAATATGACTGGACCTAGAGATATTGCAAGAGTAATTGAAAAGAAGCAAATTGCAGATATTTTTATTAATATTATGACTTGTAAGGCATTACTTCTTCTTTTAACAGCTTTATTTTCTTTTTTTTCTATTTTGATCATTGATTTTATGGCAATAAAGTTTGATGCTTATTTGTACTGGAGTGTTTTTTTATTAGCATTAGGTAATTTTATTTTCCCTACATGGTTTTTTCAGGGAATTCAACAAATGAGATATATAACAATTGTCAATATAATAGCTAGGTTGGCAACTGTTATTTTGGTTTTTTTGTTTGTTCGAAACCAGGATGATTATTTGTTAGCGGCTTTATTTCAGTCTAGTACATTAATCCTCGCAGGGATACTTTCGTATATAATTATAGTAAGACAATATAGTTTTGTGTTTATAAAGCCAACGTTTAAAGGTGTAATAAAAACTATGAATGATGGTTGGCATATTTTTCTTTCTACTATTGCTATAAACATATATACAACTAGTAATATAGTCTTATTAGGTATTTTTTCTAATGACACTATAGTGGGATATTTTAGTGCGGCTAATAAATTAATAGATAGCATTAAAGGTGTTATGTTTACTGTTAATCAAGCGGTGTATCCTTATGCCAGTAAAAAAATTCAAGAGGGTAAAAATAATTTTTTGAATTTTATAAAACTGTATGGAAAAGTTTATATCGGTGGCTGTTTGATAGGAAGTATATCTTTAATCTTTTTGGCACCTTATGTAGTACAGCTATTATTTGGTGAAGGATATCAGTCAAGTGTAGAAATTTTACAAATATTAGCATTATTACCTATGATAATATCAATAAGTAATGTCTTTGGAATTCAAGTTTTGTTAAATTATGGCTATCAAAAGATCTTTAGCAATATTCTTGTGTTGGGGGCTATTTTAGATATCATATTGATGTTTTGTATAGCTCCTTATTGGCTTGGTGAGGGTGTTGCTATAATAATGGTAATTGTTGAAGGGGTAATTACATTTGCTATTTTGGGATATGTTTTTAAAAATAATGTATTAAAAGAGATTTAATAAAAAATTTAGGAGGTCATGATGCAAAGTGTAAAATTTGGAGTTTTTATTGATACACTAAAAAGTAAGTTTATTTACATCATTCTATTAGCAATTATTTTTTCATTAGGTTTAGTAATTGAAAAAACTTTTTTTACAGACTATGTTATTCAAAGTACACGATTTTATACTGAAAAAACTATAAAAATTGAGTATAATCAGCCATTAATGTTTAATAATTCTCTTGACTATGGTACATTTTTAAAGAGTTATAGTGAAATTGATTTATTTTTGAAACAATCAGAAAATAGATTTGATTATAAAAAAATTAATAGCGATTGGGATAAGCTAACTGAAATTCAGAAGGTTGAATGGTTGCAGAAACATATTCATGTTGTTGATATTCATTCGGGGGTTATTCAGTTTATTTTCACATTAAGTGCAGATGATGCAAAAGATTATGAATATATAAAATTATATGGAACTAAATATTTAGACGAATATATTTCTTTTGCTGAGTCGAGGATTAATCAGATAACCCCACAAAGTCAATTTAAAGAAGTAAGTACATATACATTAGAACCAAAACTATTAGCAAATGATAAAAATATTATAATAATAAAGTATGGAATTATAGGCGCTGTTTTAGGAACTATTATTGGAGTGGTGATAGTATTTTTAATTTCGATAAGGAATGAAAAAAATGGTTGATCCAGGATTTTTGTATATTTTATCTGCATTATTATTGATTTTAACAATAGGTTTAATATACTTTTTTAAAGGGGATGTACTTCAACCTGGTATTTTAATGAGTATGACTATGTTATTAAGCTCTATATTGGCTGCATTAAACATAGATCGTTGGCAATTACAGTTTTCAATGTCAAGTACAATAGTATTATTTATGGCCATTTTATCATTTGCTTGCGGTAATTTAGCTGCTTGTAAGATTGCTTTTTATAGACAACCGATTTCGCCAATTTTGACTGTTAAATATTATAAAGCTAATAAATTAATTTTCTTTTCTTTTCTGATAATGAGTATTTTGGCGATGTTTAGTTTTCGTGAAATTTATCACTTATCTGTATTACTTGGAAATACAGATGGTATATTTAATATTATAAAAACTGTAAGACCAGCAATTGAAGCTGAGCAAGTTATGTTGAGTCGCTGGATGAATTATCGACAATATATTTCTCTAGCGATTGCTTCAGTATATATATATGCATTTTTAAGCAATTTAATATTTTTTAAATGGTCAAATATAAATCTAATTTTACTTGTGCCAGTTTTAGCTTATATTCCTTTTATGATATTTACAACCGGGCGTATGGCAATGATGTCATTTGTTATATTTGTTGTGGTAATTGGAAATTTTCTTTATTTGAAGAAGAATCAATTTAAGCTAGAGGCCGGTATAAAATCAATTATTATTCTTGGCATACTAGGGATTATGGCCATAGCCTTTTTCTTGATAATGGGGTATTTATCTGGAAAGGTTGCTAGTAGTACTAGAACACCTTTTATAATTTTATCGCATTATTTAGGCTTATCTGTTCCAGCTTTTGATGTTATATATCATCAGATACCAGTAGAGAATTCTTTAATTGGTTCTAATTTATTGGTTAGTGTTTATAGGAATCTTAATTTCTTAGGGTTTAACTTACCAGAAGTAGAGATATTTTTGCCGTTTGTTAATTTTGAAGGTATTGATACTAATGTTTATACTGCAGAATGGAGATATATTAAGGCTTTTGGGATAATCGGTATGTTAGGAGTTATGTGGTTATTAGGGGTATTTTATAGTTATTACTATAATTATTTGAAATATAATAATAGTATCAAGATTACATCACTAATAATATATGCGACTATTTCGTATCCATTATTTTTATCGTCAATTGATGAGAGATTTTTTTTAGATTTATTTGGGACTACGATTATTTATATTGGTGTTTGTTTGTGGATTGCTAAAAAGATAATTTTAGATAAGTATTGATTAAAGTTACGTCTGAGGAGTTCTAATGTGAAAGTCCTAGTCACTGGCGGTGCTGGTTTTATTGGCTCAAACTTCATATTTTATATGCTGAAGACCTATCCTTCGTATCGTATTATTTGTGTAGACAAGCTAACCTATGCCGGCAATCTTTCTACATTGACGAGTGTAATGACTAATCCAAACTTCAGATTTGTTAAAGCAGATATTTGTGATAGAAAAGCTATTAATCAGTTGTTTGAAGAAGAAAAACCTGATATGATTGTTAATTTTGCAGCTGAATCACATGTAGATCGCTCAATCAATAATCCCGGTATTTTTTTAGAAACAAATATCTTGGGGACAGACGTATTGATGGATGCGTGTCTCAAATACGGCATTAAACGTTATCATCAAGTTTCGACGGATGAGGTATATGGTGATTTGCCATTGGATAGACCGGATTTGCTATTTACGGAAACAACGCCATTACATCCAAGCTCGCCATATAGTAGCTCTAAGGCTGCAGCTGATTTATTGGTATTGTCCTATTTTAGAACCTATGGACTTCCGGTGACGATTTCTCGTTGTTCCAATAACTATGGACCTTATCAATACCCAGAGAAGTTAATTCCGCTTATGATTGTTAATGCTCTAAATAATCAACAGTTACCTGTATATGGTAACGGCCAAAATGTTCGTGATTGGCTTTATGTAGAAGATCATTGCAGAGCTATAGATTTGGTTATTCATAAAGGCCGTGAAGGGGAAGTATATAATATTGGTGGACATAATGAAATGGCTAATATTAATATAGTAAAATTGATTTGCAAAGAGTTAGGTAAATCGGAAGACTTAATTACCTATGTTGCTGATCGTAAAGGACATGATTTGCGCTATGCCATTGATCCGACTAAGATTTATACTGAGTTGGGATGGTTACCGGAAACGAAGTTTGCCAACGGAATCAAAAAAACGATACAATGGTATTTGGATAACCACCAATGGCGGGAAGATATAATTAGTGGAGTATAGTGTATTGAGGGAAGGATGAAATTGTTTTGTATAAGTATTTAAAGTCACCGGTGGCAACAAAAATAGCATTTGTAGGATTATTGGTTGGCATTTTTATTTTGATGTTCAAACTAAATAGCCTGACTGGGTTTGTTGTGGACGATTATTTAAAGTATGCGACAGCAGTGAAAATTCATTCCGTGGGGGATATGTATCAAGCCTTAGAGAAATACTATCTCACTTGGAGTGGCCGTGTATGGGGCGAATTTTTCTCCTTATTATTTTTAAGCATGCCAAAATCCATATTCAATGTGGCTAACTCGTTCATCTACGTTGTACTGCTATTGCTGGTTTATGCTCACATTACAAAGGCTAAGTATTGGTCTTTGTCAATTCTCATTTATATTAACTTTTCCATTTGGGTATTTTTACCGGCTTTTGGTCAGAATATTTTGTGGTTAACCGGTGCCGGTAATTATTTGTGGACAATTATTATTCCGTTAATTTTCATGTTGTTTTATAGGTTATATGATGGCAACCGTGAAACTTTCAGAAACTATTTCTTGTATATTCTTTTATTTATCTTAGGGATTTTCTCCGGTTGGGCCAATGAAAATTTTTCGGTAGGAATTATTGGATTTATTCTCTGCTATATGTGGCAGTATAAAAAGAAATATAATTTAATTCCTCAATTTAGTATTTGGGGCCTCCTTGGTACTCTAGCAGGTAGTGCAGCAATGTGGTTTGCACCGGGTAATTTTATTCGTTATGAAGCCGAAGGCCATCAAGGAGCATTTCTTAAAGTTATCGGGCGAATCCCACAAAATGCACTAAGATTGATTGATTATGAAAAGACTTTGTTCTTAGTTCTTATATTCGTGATATTGTATTTCTTGTTGAAGAAAACGGATAAACAAAGCTCACTAATTTATCTTGTTGGTACTTTTCTTTGTGCTATTGCCATGTCGGCCGTAGGTGGTTTTGGGTCACGTATCGTCTTTAGTGGTACGATTCTCTTTATTATTGCTACGGGTATATTAATAGCTGACTTTATCAGAAATGAAGCGTATGTAGGTTTTAATAAAACTGCTTTGATTGCAACGTTGAGTGTTATTATGCTTGCATCCTTTGGGAGAGAATATAGATCGGCTGTTGAAAGTACGATAGATTATAATAGACAAGTCGCTGTAAATGAGCAGATTATTCAAACGGCCATATCCCGTGGCGAAAAAGACATTTATGTTAATCCGGTACAGGTTATGAATCGATATAGTGCGGCTCATGGTTTGGAAGATTTAAAACCAAAATCACAAAATGATTTTTGGTTAAATAAGGGTATGGCTGCCTATTATAAAGTAAGAACTATACAAACTAATGGTATAGAAGTAAAATAAAAAATTATATATTAAAATAGAAGGGCTTTTGCTATATACAGTATTAACTGTACTTGTGCGAGGCCCTTTTGTCCTATAAGCATAAAATTTTGATAATAAAAAGAAATAAGAAAAAATAGCATATGGAGAGGAATAATTGATTAAATTGAAGAATAAATAATTAATAAATAATTTATTTTTTATTAGAAATAGGAGTAGAATATGTATTTAATGACAGCTTGTTATCAATGTGATACAACACCGCCTAACATTATTATTAAAGATTTTACACTTAATGATGATGGAGTTTATATTGTAGAATGTTCTAAAGGTCATAAACTTGCAATAATTATGCAAGCTGAAGTTTTTGAAAATTTTTTTTAATGCAACTTATAACTTGCTGAAGAAAAATTATAGTGCAGCTATATTAAATTATGCCGCAGCACTAGAAAAATATTATGAGTTTTACATTGAAGTTATATGTAGATTTAATCATGAATCAAAGGATGATAAGTGGAATGCAGTACGAAAAAAAAGTGGAGCTCAGTTGGAATTATTTGAAAACGAGTACTTTAATAATGAAGGTAGAAAGCCGTATTTATTAACTGGTGAATTACGGAATCTTAGAAATCGTGTTATCCATCACGGGCACTTTCCAAGCTATGAGGAAGTTAAAGAGTATGGTAAAGGAGTTTTTATTGCCATTAAAGAGGATTTAGATTTTCTTAATAAGAAATATAAAATCATTTTACAGGAAATAATTGTAGAGCATAATATGCAAAAAGCGAAAAAGATACCAGCAGGTTACTCGATTTCTACTACATTAATTGATACTGGCGTATCAATTTCTACTTCACAGAATTGGAATAATATGACCTTTGAGAAAGTAATAGATAATGCAAAATTATATTTAATAATTGAGGATAACGCAGAAAGTATAATGGCTATAACTAATTTAATTAGAGGCGATATTTCATTAGAAGAATGTAAGACGCTTTTCTTGAAAATATTAAATCAATTTATAAAAAAGTAGCACACTAATTTTCAACTAATTATATATTAAGGAATGATGAAGTGAATATTTATGAACTGATTAATCAAGTTAAATTAAATACAGGAAATTTAAGATACTGGCCAATAGTAAACTTAAAGGACGTAGAGTTAGAAAATATTGGAGAGAAAAAAGCTCTTAAGATATTACAAAAGATATGTGGATTATTAATAATTGAAGAAAATAAGAAGCGTAAATTAAATATTTTTTTAGATGAAAGTTTAGTAAGAGTTAATAATTGTTTTCTTGTTAAGTCTGATTTAGAATGTTTAGAAAAATTAAATTTTGACAATTTTTTGCCGTACTTTAGTGCTTATATTTGGGAGTGTATTTGGCTGGATCAAAGAGACTATAAGGCTGCTGATAAAGCACTTGATTATTATCTTATTCATTTAGAGCGTGAAATAAATTTTGATGAATCTGTTTTAGAGGTTTCGACATATGCTATCGCTTTGGCAAAAGAAATAAATAATAGAAAAAAACTCAATACAATATTTAAAATTCTACATAATATTATATTTCATAATGAAAATAATACCTCAATATATATAACACTATCAATTTTAGACATTTTATCAGCAGAACACTTTATTTCATATTACGAGGCATTAGAATTTCTTAATAATAATGTAAGTATAAGAGGTGAAAATGAGCATATTAATGAAAAGATTTTTATTTTAAAAAGAAAATGGGCTAATAAACTAGGTGATTCAAATTTAATCATAAGTATTGAAAAAGACTATGCAGAATATTTTGAAAAATTGTTTAACTTTATTCCAGATAAGGATTATTTTAAGCAAGAGCGATTTTTAATAAACGCAATAGACTCTTATACTCGTTGTAAGAACCAGAAAAAGGCAAATGAACTGAAGCAGAAATTGATACCGGTACAAATAAACAAAGTGAATAATATGAAAATAATAGAGATAAGTATTGACTCTAACATTTCTCTCAATACGATAGAAGAGGATTTGAAAAAAATAAATTTTATAGAAATAATATTTTATTCCTTAAAGTTTATTAAATATCTAGACTTTGATATAGTAAAAAATATGGTAAAAGACTGTAAATCTTCCGGATTTATAAGTGATACGTTTCCATGTAGTATTATTAATGATAGAGGGCAATCTACTGATATACTTATGCCACTAATGTCTTCTGACTATGAAAATAATAGTACTAATTTGAGAAATCATGTAGATCATATGGTTATGAGATATGCAGATGTTGCTGGTTGTTATTTAAAACATATCTATTCATATATAAAAGATACTTTTATATTTAGTGAATATAGTTTTGATTTTCTAATAAGACATAATGAAATAGTCCCAGCAACTAGGAATAAGATTTTTCGAAATGTGCTGTTTTTAATATTTCAAGGAGAATTGTGTACAGGATATCAAGTTTTAGTTTTACAATTAGAAAACTTATTTCGATATATTGCACAGGAACAATATGGCTTAACATATAAGATTGATAAAGATGGTCGAACTGAAGAATATACGTTATGGGATATATTAAATTATTTAATTAAAAATTCTGAAGACAATAATAAATCAATTTTTTGGCAATTTCAATGCTTACTGTGTCAATCTTTAGGGGGAAATATAAGAAATAATATTGCTCATGGATTAGTTGAAGAATATGATTTTGAAACAGGACGATATTGTTATTTATTGTGTCTGGTGATTCTATTACTAGTAAGATATGCTGATTTTTATAATGAAAATGATTGATTAATTTTATAGTGCAATTTAGCACAAGTTATCTATATTAAGCATGGTAAAAGTAGACGGAGGAATCAAGCGCATTGATTTGGGAGTTGTTTCTTTTTTAGTACACCCAAGAAATAGTAAGATATTGGATTATTTAATCGAGTTATATTATTTAAAGTTAAAACAGTGCCGGTACGTCGATGGGCGTACCGGCACTTGAAATTTATATCTATTAAAAAGTAAATGAGTTTTATTGTTTTATAAATCTAACGCTTCCAACTCTTCATAAGCCCATTCAAAATAGCTTTGACAATCTCGATAGAGGTATGAGCCGTTTTCTAAAGTCATTAATAGTTCTTTAGCGGCTATTTCTTCATAGGCATCCGGTAGCATAGAAGGTATAGCTTCTTCTACGGCATAATCTAATCCATAACTATTTATAAGAGTAAAGACATCACAAAATTGCTTTGAGGCGGCTAGTTTTTTCAGTATATTACGTGATTTAGTATAGTTCCTTGTTGTGTAATAAAGTACCGAGAGCGGTAAGAGCATAGATAAACGCTCGTCTTTTTTATATTGTGCATGTAGTTTTAAAGCGTCATCAAAGCGCTGTAATTTGACATATATATGCATGAGGTCATAGCGTAAGCCTAAATTATCGGAGGTGTTAAAAGTCAACGCTTCCTTCAAAAGCTCTATCGCATCATGTAAGCGGTTAGTATTAATTAAGGCAATCATATAGTTATACATAAGGCGCATAAAAGGGCGTGTTTCTAAAATAAGCCAAAAATCTCCGATGCAATCTTGTGTCATATAGCCTTCTTTAGCGAGGGTATTTTTAGCATCTTCATAGGCTTTACTATATTCTTTAACTAATTCTTCCGGAGATAAATCTTTTAAATTAATTAGTATAGAGGTGGCATCAAAGTTGAGCGGGTCAAGTTCGAGTGCTTTTCGCAAATAACGTAAGCGAATATTAGGGGCCGGTGTTTGCTTAGCCAGCTCGAGATAGTCGTCACTCGTTTGAGCGGTAGCCTTAGTTAGTCGTTTAGTAGGATTATTTATATTGTTTTCGCCGAAATTAGGTGAAATATTATCCATACTTGAAATACCGGTTTTCGGTTGACTGTGATCTGACTTAAAAAAGTTTAAAAGCATTTCCAGTCGTTCATCATTATCTAATTGGGAAATATTTTCTTTGCCAATTGACTTTAAATAGGATTCATAGCGAGACTCTAGGGCAGCTCTTGCGTCATGTGTAGCATATTCCGGAGCAGCTGATTCGGTAGGGGCATTTGAATTTTTCTTATTTTTGGACATGATGGACTCCTTTTAGTGAAAAGTATTTATTTAATTATATAATATGTTGGTAATTTAATAAATATTTGGATTTTGCATGGTGATGGAAAATGCTAAGAAAATAAGATATTTCAACGAATTATTTTAGATGAATAGATTATAAATTTTCAATTCATTTTTAATTATGAGTATATGATGATTTTTTCTATCTGTAAATTAAGTTGATTACTGACAACTTATTAAAATAATTATATAATAAGTATACAAATATATGTATTTAGGGGGGTGATTTACATATATGGCAGTTCGGATAAAACATATAGATTTTAAGGGGATTGTGAAAAATTAGGTGTGGAGATAGATGTTTTAAAAACGGGGTGGTATACATGAGGGGTAAAAAGGGAAACAAACGATTATTGCGTGTATTGGTATTGGGAGCTTTATTGAGCACAACTTATATAGGGGGTGCTATGGCAGCGGATTATCCGCTGACCGGTGATACCATTGAAGGTAATTATGACCTTCCGGCAGGAAATATCTTATATAGACTTGACGGTGAACAAAAAGTTACGGCACTATCCGATGTTACTATTAGTTCTCAAAGTACAGAGAATGCTAGTTCTATTATTATATATAGCGGTA
The DNA here is from genome assembly GCF_008679445.1 of Veillonella sp. LMAG:90. Lineage (NCBI taxonomy): Bacteria > Bacillati > Bacillota > Negativicutes > Veillonellales > Veillonellaceae > Veillonella > Veillonella sp. LMAG:90. The sequence goes on along the minus strand of NZ_NAND01000001.1, from coordinate 2,012,399 downwards.
AAAGTGAAAACAGCAGTTTAGATTTAGATATGAACGGTCATTCCTTAGCCATAGATGCTAAGTCGGCTGGTATCTATATAACAAAGGATAATACTAATATCAATTTTCACAATGCTGACACTATTGAAAGTACAGTTGATCGTCATAATTTGGTAATTGCTACAAGAGGTAATGGCAGTACTATCAATTATGAAGCCAATAATATTACTTTTAATAAGAGTGAAGTTTTTGAAGATAATCCAATGCTTGTTGTGGGGAATAAGAATACATTATCTATGCACGCCGGCAATGATTTAGTATTTAATAATTATGCAAGGGCCAACACACTCAGTGCATATTATGGTGCTAAGATTCAATTGGAAGCAGATCATAATGTTAACTTTAATCATACCTATAGTGATATTGCGGCTGTCCAGGGACTACCGATTTTGTATTTTGCTAATAATGCTGAGGCAACGATAACAGCAGGTAATGATATTAACTTTAATCGAAATCAGTATGCGTATTTAATTGGTTTGGAATATGGGGGCCACGCAGTTGTAACCGCCGCGGGTAATATTAATTTCCGTGAACAAGTACCGGGTTATATGCCTGTTGTGTCGGCAGAAAATAAGGCAAATATCCAGTTACAGGCACAAGCTATTACAGGTAATACGCAGCAACTGGTGTCAACCACGTATGGTTCGCAGGCACTCTTAAAAGCGAATGAAATTGATTGGGTAGCTGAAGGAAGAGACATGTCTGCCTTTTCAGAGAAATACCCGCATAAGACTAGTATGCTTGTAGCCTATCGCGGGGGTAGTAAGGTTGAATTACAAGCCGATAAGAACATAAATTTAGCTATCGGTGTGCCACATACAATGCTCTATGCAGAAAGTGGTGATATTACTTTAAATGCGGGAGACTCTATTTACTTGCATTCCACGGGAACAACAGATGAGCGCTCTCAGGCAAGCCTTCGCGTTCAGAACGGTAACATTAATTTGACGGCCGGTACAATTACAGTAGAAAATGAAGGGGCCACGGCAGCCTATGCAGATTATTATGGGAATATTAATTTTAATGGTGAAACTCTCATAGACGGTGCCGGTATTGGAGCTAAATCGCTAGGTACCGGGAAAATTAATTTTAATGGCGAAACTTTCATATATGGTGTCGGTATTGGTGCATCGACGGAATCTGATGTAGATCCATGGGCCGAAGATCTTTCAAAGATTAGTTTTAATGACGACGTTGCAATTGATGGGGTTGAAACAGGGGCTGAAGCAAAATATAACAGTGACATTGTTTTTAATAAAGGTCTTGTTATTAATGCTAAAGACAACGCGCTCTATACTGAGTCTGCCGGTCGTATCCAGGCACTTGCTACTGACGTAGATAAGAATGTAAAGGGTAATATGCAAGCCCTTAATGGACAGATTGATATACTCTTTGATACGCCTAGCTCATCGTTTACAGGCACCACGAAAATACAAAACATCGACAAGGTGTATGTCATTGATGACGAAGAAGAGTATGGAGATGATGAAGAGTTAGATAATTATGTAACCTATGATGCCGATGAATCGGATAGTACCGATGATGAGGATAATTGGGGCGATGAAGATGATTGGGAAAATCCATATATCGAAGAAGCGCCGGCTATCAATATAGCGTTACAAAATGGTGCTGTGTGGCGAGTAACCGGTGACAGCTCGTTGACGAAGTTAGAAAATAGCTCCTTTCTTAATATGAGTGATTACACACATACAGGTACGAGTCTTACCGCAAATAATTTATCCGGAAACGGTGACGGGTTGGTTCTTATGGATCTCGACTGGAACAGCAATGGCGGATTAAAAGAAAAAACGGATAACAGCGATTATATTACCGCTACCGAAAGTGCTACCGGTACTTTCACGTTGTTAAGCGAGCGATCACTGATGCATTTAGAAAATATGGAGATAAATGACCGTTTGTATTTTGCTACGCTGACGAATAGTGATGCGGTTTTCACAAGCTGGATTACACAGCGTAATGTAGCAAAAGGCGGCTTATATGATTATATTATCGGCTTAACTTCTGAAACAACGAATGTAACGGATACGAGTGCAACAACTGATACCGATACTACAATCGATACGACAACAGATTTGGATAGTGCCGCGGATATGACTACAGTAACGGCTAGAGCAGCTACAGATACTATAACGGATTGGTTCTTTGGCACCGTAGAGTATACAGAAAGTCCGATTGTTCCGAGTGGTCGTATCAACTCGCAAATTATGTATGATCTTACAACCGAAGTGGATACGTTGAATAAACGCATGGGTGAAGCACGGTACATGAATACCAATGCTGATGCAGACGGTATTTGGGCTCGCACGTCGTATAATCGCTATGGCCGTGACGCTTATTCCGGCCACAGCAATCGTTTTGAAGTAGGCAAAGATTATGTAATATCTCGTGATGATGGCAGTACGATTCATCAAGGGGCATCGTTTACATATCTTCGCAGCAATGCATCGTTCACTGATGGACGGAACGAATATAACCGTTACACCGGATCGTTCTATCATACTTGGTTAGGTAATAATGGCCATTATCTGGATGTGGTAGCTCGTGTCGGCAAATTAAACGGTGATAGTCGTACATTCTTAGTGAATGGCGATGAATCACGGAGCTCCTTTGGTACTTGGTATCAACAGGGCAGTGTAGAATATGGCCGTAACTTCAACCTTAAAAACGGTTGGTATCTTGAACCTCAGGCGCAGTTACAATACACCCATATGAATAGTAAATCGTACATCAGCAATGACGGCATCAATCATCAATTGGACAGCGTGAACAGTTTTATCAGCCGCTTAGGTTTCCGTTTGGGCCGTAATATTGATGATAAAACATCGTGGTACATTAAAGGCGATGTATTCCATGAATTTGCCGGTGACGGCGGTATTACCTTTATATCCGCTGACGGTTTAGAACGCATTGATTACAATCGTGACGGCAAAGAAACTTGGTATGATTTAGGTGTCGGGTTACAGGCTGAATTAAGCCATGATAGAAGTCTCTGGTTCGAATTTGAACGCAAGTTTAGCGGCTCCTATTCAAATGCTTGGGAAATTAACGGCGGTATGTCGTGGAAGTTCTAGGTGATAGACTGTATAGTATAAATTTGAATAAGTGATTTAAGTAATAGTAAGGCCTCCGATGATGTTGAAAAGACATCATGGGAGGCCTTTTTGCTGTCTGAAGTGATATCAATAATTGAAAGTTATTATTATAATAATAAAAAATCGTAAAATTTCAAACTAATTGATTTTTAAAGATAAATTCTCTAGAGCATTTTATAAATCTGTGGTACTATAATTGGAGCATAAGTGTTTTTACGAAATTTTTACTTAAATTTTAAAGAAAATATACAAGGTTCATAGTATAATCAAATGCGACAAATAAATAAGACACAATATTGTTCCTGTGTTAGAATATTTTCACCACAAAAAATTCGCAAAGGAACGATATCATGTCTTACGATTATTCTAACACACAAAAAAGAACTTTCAAACATCTTACGCCAATTCAACGGGGCAAAATTGAAGCACTTCTTAAGCAAAAGGTTTCAGTGGCTGCTATTGCCATTGAATTGAAGGTACATCGTTCTACTATCTATCGCGAGATAAAACGCGGTACTGTAGAACAATTAGATTCTAATTTAAAGAAACACACAAAGTATTTCGCTGAAACAGGCCAAATAGTTTATGAAAAGAACCGGATTAACTCAAGACCACCATTGAAGTTACTTAATGCATACGATTTTGTCAGCTATGCCGATAACCTGATGTTAAAGCATTTGTGGTCTTCTAATATGGTTTGTGGTCGAGCAAAACTTGAAGGTATCTTTTCAAAGATGGTTTGTGCTAAGACTCTATACAACTATATTGATCAGGGGCTTTTAAAAACCAAAAACATAGATCTTGCTAATCGTGTATCACGTAAAACAAAGCAAATCAGAGTACGCAACAATCGAAAAGTCCTTGGGAAAAGCATCGAAATGCGCGATATAACGCGTGAAGAATTTGGACACTGGGAAATAGATACCGTAATTGGTAAACGAGGCGCTGAACCGGTTTTACTCACCTTAGATGAACGTAAAACACGAAAACGTCATATAATTAAAATCGCTAGCAAGACAAGCGAAGCTGTAAGAGCTGGTCTCCAACAAATTATAGCTAGTTATGGTGATTTAGGTCCTAGCGTCTTTAAAACGATTACATCTGATAACGGTAATGAGTTTTCTGCTTTAACCCTAGATTTTCCTACAATTGATGTGTATTACTGTCATCCATATGCTTCGTTTGAACGCGGCACTAATGAAAAGCACAACTCACTTATTAGACGTTTTATCCCTAAAGGAAGGTCTATGAATAGCTATTCTCCCGAAGCCATTGAACACATTGAAAATTGGATTAACGGTTTACCTAGAGAGATATTTGGCTTTGTTACAGCTAAAGAAAAATTTACACAGGAACTAGAATTATTAAACATATAGATTCGTGATTAAAATTTTGTCGCATTTGATATTGCAATTAGCAAAGAAAATATACAAGGTTATCAAGCGTTAATAAATATTGATAATTACAGTCAAAAAATATTTAATAGATAGCAACACAATATAGAAAGGGGAGAGGGACGTTGGATATAAACTCAGTATATTTAGCCCCTGGCTTATACTTCTTTTCTTATTTTTATTATTTAAGTGTGTCTCATGGATTGGGAAATAAGGCCACATTTTTACAATTGCGTCGTTTTTTACCCTGTGCGATTGTAGCCGTACTTCCTATTATGATGGGGCAAGTACCACTGACAGCCCCTTATTTGAGCACCAGTTTACTTACGGGATTCCTCTGGATTACGACGTATCCGTTATTATATTTCATTACATACCGTAAGAGTTCAACAGACTTCGGTTTTCACTTTGATCCCGTGTTTGGCATGTACATTATCGGCTGGATGATGAGTTTGAAGTTATTGGTAATATCTTTAAACTTGTTACCGAATGTATTCATGCCGGTGTTGGCAACGGTTGAGTTTCTAATTTTTATGATTCCGTTTGCTCAATGGGTCTATTACTACCTGTATCGGACCTGTGTGACCGAAGATGGGATGATGATACAGGAAACTCATTATAATGAGATTATTGAGTATTTTAAGTCGTTTTCCGTTGGGTTTAACATTATAACCTTTGCCTTAGTAGCAGGGCTCTACGCCTTATTTATTTGGGCTAATTTGGAGTATACGAGTGTGATGCTGGCCTTATGGCAAATTATCTTTTTGGCCGGCCTTAGCCTAGTTCTTGGCATTTATTTGTGGAAAAAACGCAAGGGTGTTTTCATTCGTACGGGTATTGTGGAATTATATTTTGATATTAAAGAATACTTTGAAACCACGATGTTGTATCAGACGAATATGAAAGAGCGCATTAAGGATTTGGAAGTAACTCCATCGGTGCCTGAATTTAAGGAACCATCCACTATTATTTTAGTCATCGGTGAATCCGCATCGCGTGATTATATGTCGGCATTTACGGATTACGAGCATGAAACAACGCCTTGGCTGTCGGCTAAAAAACAGGATTCCCACTTTATTTTGTACCCTAACAGCTATTCCAGTATTCCTCATACCGTATCTTCTTTGGAGCGCGCTTTAACTGAGTTTAATCAATACAATGATAAACAGTTTTACACTTCGTGTTCCATTATTGATATTGCTCATAAAGCAGGCTATACGACGCATTGGTACAGCAATCAGGGGCACTTGGGCTGTGCTGATACACCAGTAACCTTGGTGGCTAATACATCGGGGACTGCCAAATGGACAAAACAGAATCTCAATGAGGTTCAGTATGATGAAATGCTCTTAGAGTATCTTGATGAAATTGATCCTACTAAAAATAACTTTGTAGTAGTTCATTTAAAGGGAAATCACTTCAATTTTATTAATCGCTATCCGCAAAGCTTTGCCAAATTTAGCGAACCGGGTAAATATGATTTGATTAATAATTATATTGATTCGATTGCCTATACGGACTATATTTTGCAAAAGATTTGGGAATACGGTAAGGAAAAGCTCAATATGCAGGCTATGCTGTATTTTTCCGATCATGCCACGATTCCGGATAAAAGACGTTCACCGGACTTCGGCGGTTTTGGGACCGTGCGCATTCCGATGTTTACGTATTTTTCAGATAATTATATTGAAAAATATCCTGAAACGTATCAAGCCTTATTGGACAATAAAAATAAATACTTCACCAATGACTTGGCCTATGAATTGGTGTGCGGCATTCTCAACATAAAATCTAATCACTATGATGAAACCAATAGCTTAGCATCTCCGTTATATAAATATACCCGCGATATGTTGAAAACGAACTTGGGGCAGCGTAGTCTCAGTGAAGATGTGGATTAGTAGAATATGTAGAGTGTGTAGCGTTAGAGTATGTAGAGTAATAGAGGATTAATAATAGAATAGAAGTCTTATTAAAGAGTTATAGGACAAAAAGTGTGTGTAAAAAGTGCTGTAAACCTAGATAGATACTGGGTTTATAGCACTTTTATCTTTTTTTGACAAAGATAAAGGGTGGACAAAAAGTGTGTGTAAAAACATACGTGAACCCACATAACTACTGACTAAAATGGTATTATATCTTCCTAAATAAAAACATAAATAGGAGGATGATTAATATTAAACAAGTAGTTTGCCCTGATTGTGGTCGAAAATGTATAAAACACGGTATATTGAAATCCGGTTCTCAGCGATGGTTTTGTAAGCACTGTAAAGTCGCTTTCACTAACAAAATTAACACTGATAGTAATGGTCTAAAGCTGTTTTTGAAATGGTTATTTAGTAAACAATTGCAGCAGCATATGCCTGGAAGAGGGCGTACATTTAGACGTAAAACGTCTAAATTTTGGTCCATATGGTGCCTCCCACCAAAGATTGAGGAAGTATATGATGTGCTTTACTTTGACGGCATATACCTAACGCGTAAGCTCTGTGTACTTATTTGTTGTAGTAAGGACCATGTATTAGGCTGGTATGTTTGTAGATATGAGAACTCTAGAGCTTGGCAGGCATTAATGGACCGTATTGCTCCTCCGCGTGTTGTTATCTCAGATGGCGGATCTGGATTTGCTAAGGCCTTAGCAAAGAGGTGGCCGACAAGTAACCATCAACGCTGCTTATTTCATGTTTTTGCACAAGTAAGAAGGTATACAACTTCTGCACCAAAAACAATAGCCGGCAAGGCTTTATATGAACTGGCAAAGCGTTTATTTAAGATTCAATCGATAGATGATGCCTATACTTGGATTGATGGATTATTAGCTTGGAGAGAAGAGTTTGATGACTTCTTACGGGAAATGACAGTCGACGAAAATGGGAATAAAAGGGCTACTCATGAACGCCTCTTAAAAGCTGAGGCAGGACTTTTACGATTAATTAGAGATGACACTCTATTTACCTACCTGACGTTTGTAGATATTACCGTACCTACAACGAACAATCGACTGGAAGGAGGCGTTAATGCGCAACTTAGGGGGATGTTACGAGATCACAGAGGGTTATCCTTAGAAAGACGATTAAAAGCGGTCTATTGGTGGTGTTACGAGCACTCACCTAGACCGCTTCCTGTTGCTGAAATATTAAAATGTATGCCTACAGATAAAACAATCGCTGCTACTTACCGTAGGATAATGCGGAATAACCGTGTGGATAATATCTTGCCGCAATGGGGGGATGCCATTGTTTGGAATGAGTTCCATATGTCCACGGAATTTCCAATTTATTGGGATTAATTTAAAAAAGCCACACACACTTTTTGTCCTATAAGCCTTATTAAACAATAAAGGGTCAGTAGCGATTTTAACTTTTATAAAATCGTTACTGACCCTTTCGATTTAAGTTTAGATATTAACGGCCATAGATAGAAATATTAACGGCCGTAGGTAGATCGATTAATGACAATAAGTGGAGTGATTAATGACAATAGGTGGAGCGCGAGTTGTTGTCGTAGTTCATCATGTGATGATGACCATAGTTATTGCCGTTGTACATCATAGTATTGCGTTCATTATCGTCGGAGCCATAATTGCCGTTATAACCGTTATAGCCGTAGCATGGAGCCCCATTATTATAGCCGGAATTATCATATTGATAACCGTTCATTGGGGAGTTCCCATATGCCTGAACCATAGGATATGCTGCGAGACCGATAACAGCAGTGAGTGCTAGTGCAGATAACCATTTTTTCATAATAATAACCTCCTTATATAATACCTTCTGATTTGATTATAAGTGTTTTGGAGTTGAGAATCAAGGAGGGGTATAGGGAAGACGGAGCTAACTCGTGGAAAAAGAGTGGTGATATGATAATAAAATTGATAAATGATTGATATTTTGCTTTGTTTTACCATTGTTTGCTAAGGATAGAAGTAGTATAATAAAAGTGAACATATGTTTAAATATAGGGAAAGGGTTATAAGTTTATAGCAATATATGATAAATGACTGCATAACCTTAGAATAAAAATACAGATATATTTTTATAAGAGGGGATATGATATAATTGGCTAAGTCACCTATTACTCAGGAATATTTAGATGAATTGATTTCTATTCCTAAGCGAATTATTAAAAATCCAAGGAAGGAATTTACAATTCAGAGTGGCTGCAGAAGAAAAACATTTGAAGTTTATTCGGATAAATATAATGAAAAATTCAGAGTTTTCATGCGTCAAAGCGAGATGTTGCCTGAAAATTATTCTATTGGGTTACAATTATTATGTAGTGAATTTGATAATGATCCTATTCTTTTTAGATGCAATGGACCACATGGTGGAAATTTAAGTTTGAAAGAGCATTTTGTTACTCATATTCATAGGTGCAAATTAGAAGATTATAATGGGACTTTTTATACTGTAGAGAAAAGTATAGAGGTTACCAGTTCTTATTCTACTTTTGACAGTGCCATTTATTATTTCCTTACAACATGTAGTATTTTAGATGCAAAAGATTATTTTCCATCAGCTTGGAATGTTTCTTTGTTTGAAAAGTAATAGAAAGAGGTGAAGGGGTATTATGGATATAAAAGTTGTGGAAGATTGTTTGCGAAAATCTTTTGCAAATCAATTTTCGTTAGTTAAAAAACGTGATGGATTGTATCAATTAATGATCCCTGTATTTCATCCTGATGGAGATATGTTTGATATTTTCCTTCAAATCAATGACGTGAATGCTATAAACATTATAGACTGTGGTTTAACTTTAATGCGTCTATCGTATGTATTTGATATAGATACTGATAATAAGACTCAATTATTACATCGAATAGTCTATCAAGCTCGTGGAAATATTGATTTAGAGACAGGTGTGATTTCAATGTCTAGCACTCTAGACCAATTGTTTAATAATATAATGCAATTTACGCAATTAATTACGAGTGTTTTGAGTTTTACTTTATTACAACGCAAAACAGTAGCAAGCATATTTTATGAAAAGGTTAATAAATTTGTAAACCAATCATTAAATAAGTATTTATTTCAAGAGGGTTTTATACCATTAAGTGACGAAACAGATTTGAAAATTGATTATGTTTTTAAAAACAATAATAAATCCATATTTCTATTCCCTGTAAGCAGTGAATCAAAAGCTAAAGATATTATTATTAATATTTATACATTGCAAGTTGCAAACTACCCTTTTATGAGTGTCGTAGTTCATGACTCATATGATAAATTATCTAAATCAACACAGAAAAAAATTATGAAGCTTGCTGATAAGCAGTTTTATGATTTTTCTGATTTTGAGGAAGTGGCACCTAACTATTTTAAGAAGGTATTGGCATAGTTTTTGTATATAAAAACTGTTTTTGTTTGGGGTTGTAACTGAAATAATCGTTTTATAACGATATTTCGTTACAACCCTTTCGTTTTTTGTTTTGTTGAAAACTATATAAAAAAATTGATTTACAGGATATTAAATCGTATATTATAATCAAATTATCAAGAAGTGAAATGTACTTGATTAGGGATTTTAGGGTATTTATTGTTAAATTTTTGGAGGTTAGCGTGAAAAAGTATTTTAAAAAAGGGCTTGCGTTAGGGTTGAACTGCACCCCAAAAATTGGACACAATTTTTGGAGGTGCAGTTTTTTTATGACAAAGTATTCTAAAGAAATCAAAGAAAAAGTTTACTATCTATTTGAGCGTGGATGGGGATTCCATGCAACTGCTAAAGAATTAAATATTCCTGAAGGTACCGTACGTAACTGGTTATTTAAGTATAAGAATGGTTATTCGACAAACAGAAGAATAAGGAAACGTAATTTTTCAGCTGAATTTAAACAAACTGTTATTGAAACTAGATGGGCAAATAGTTTATCCTTTAAGGAAACAGCAGAATTATTTAACTTAGATAATCCTAGCTTAATTGCAATTTGGCAAAAGAGTTATTTAGATGAAGGAATATCAGGATTACAGCCTAAACCTAAAGGTAGACCACCTATGCAACCTAAAAAACAACCTAAAGAACAACCTAAAGAACAAAATAATCAATCTATTAAGTCTGACAAAGAACGCATCAAAGCACTTGAAGCAGAGAATGCCCGGTTAAAATATGAACTTTCGTTTTACAATGATTTTATGGAAGAAATGCGTAAAATTGCTAAACCTAACCGATCTGTAAAAAAAACAAACAATCGCAATTGAAAGACTAAGGAAAACATATCCACTTCAGTTTATGCTCAATTATTTTGGTATCAGTCGAAGTACATATTATGCACGTCTTGCTGCTATAAAAAAGGGAGACAAATATGCAGATGAAAGAGAAGCTATTCGTACAATTGTAGCGATAAATAAGGGTCGTTATGGATATCGTCGAATCACTGTAGAACTACATAAATTAGGATTTTGTATAAATCATAAAGTTGTAATGCGTCTTATGAAAGAAGAGAAATTAACCTGCCAGGTTCGGCTTAAGAAGTATCGATCATATAGAGGTTCCGAAGGAAAAATCGCTCCTAATATCATCAATCGAGACTTTAATGCTACAAAACCAGATCAAAAATGGGCAACAGACATTACTGAATTCCACTTATTTGGTCGCAAAGTATACTTATCGCCTATCCTAGATATGTATAATGGTGAAATCGTCGCTTATGAAATATCTGAACGCCCTGTATTAAAGCAAGTGCTTTCTATGCTAAATAAGGCATTTACTATGAGACCTAATAGCCAAGGATGTATATTACATTCAGACCAAGGCTGGCAATATCAACATAAGGAGTATCAAGAGACATTAAAAAATCACGCCATCATCCAAAGTATGTCCCGAAAAGGGAACTGTTTGGATAATAGCGTGATGGAAAAATTTCTTCGGTTTACTAAAGTCAGAATTGCTGTATTTAGAAGACTTTACTTCTTGCGAAGATTTTATCAATAAACTAAGAGATTACATAGACTATTACAATACTAAACGTATCAAACTTAAATTAAAAGGAATGAGTCCGGTAGAATACCGGACCCATTCCCAAAAAGTTGCTTAATTACTTCTGTCCAAGAAAATGGGTGCAGATCAGGTTATGCTTTTCATTATTAACTGCTACAGGGATAAATACAGCAGTTCTTGTTCAGGCGGCTGATGTGGGAACGAAAACACAAAGTGAAACAGGCTATACGCCATTTGTCCCATCAATTTTACAGGAACCGGATATTAAGGTTTCTAAAGTGCCGGTGGGGCATGCATACATTCCTGCAGATACAGTAATAGCTGTTAGGCTGGAAAATGAATTAAGTTCCAAAAAAGCTCATAAGAATGACATTATTCCGATGAAGACTGTAGATAATATTATTATTAATGATGTTGTTGTTATTCCGGCTGGTACTGAAGTGCATGCTTTTGTTGTAGGGGCAAGAAAGAACGGTTTATTTGGCCGTTCGGGAAAATTGGAGTTTTCTGTTGACTCCGTAAAAACTATTAACAATGTTACCATTCCATTGGAATATATTGGGGAGAAAAAAGCCGGTAATGATGGTGGTGCAATTGCTGTAGCTGCTGTAGTTTCTGTTGTGGGTGGACTTTTTATGAAAGGGAAAAATATTTCATTCCCGGCTGGTACAACTTTTGATGCTAAAGTTGTAGCTGATACTGATTTGAAAGTGAGTTTGGATGATTTAGCTTCAGCTATGGATCCTAATAAACCACATGGTGTTTCTATTACATTGAAATAACGTTGGATTTAGTAAATTAATAATAGCATTAGAAAAAAAGAACCGGATTTTTCCGGTTCTTTTTGGCTTTATGAATATGGGGGATATTCATAAATTGAGGATATTATTTGTTTAATTCACCTAAAATCTCCATCACATCCGCCGGTTTATATGCTACATGTTTTGCACCCAATTCTCTCAGCAGTTCTTCATCTCTGAATCCCCAGGTTACAGCGATAGGGAGGAGTCCGGAGTTTTTAGCAGTTTGAAGATCCACTTCAGAATCGCCTACATAGACGGCTTCTTCCGGCGTGCTGTTAAGTGCTTTTAAGGCTGCATTCACCATATCCGGTTCCGGTTTACGTTTGCGGTTCGGTGTTTCGCCAATGGCTACGTTGAAATATTCTTTGAAATATTGGCCGTTTAAAGCAGTCACACCTTCTTGCACTTTGTTAGATACAACGGCCATTTTATAGCCTTGTTTTTTCAGTTCCGCCAGTAATTCATAGAGCCCTTCGTAAGGAGCGGTTTTATCATTGTTGTGTTCCGCATAATACTCTTTCAGTTCAGTGAGCATGGTATCGAGTTGTTCTTGAGATACTTTGAGGTCAGTGCCGGTGAGAACGCTACGTTCTACCAGTTTACCGAGGCCGTTGCCGACGAAATTACGAATTTCAGATAGAGTTCGAGTTGGATAATTATGTTTTTTCAAAATATAATTCATGGAATCCATGAGGTCGTCCAGTGTATTTAAAATCGTTCCATCACAATCAAATATAACTGTAGTATAGCGTTTCATCAGTAAATCTCCTTATATTTTGCGTAAAGTCGTTCAAATTTGCATATTTATTTTAGTATAGGTGAAAAAATGTGCATTGTAAACAGAATTTCCTGCATAAATTCATTGAATACATATAGGTATTTAGTATATACTTATAAGAGATATAGGAGGAGTCTTTGATGAGTACGATGGAATTATTGCAGCCCGTAACAAACGTATTTCGCGACAGTATCGATTTACGTGGCAATTGGTTCTTTGCCTTTGATAAATTAAAGGATAAAAACTATGAAACCGGCGTGGCTCGGCAGATGTCGGTACCGGTACCGGCGGCTTTGCAGGACGTTTTTGTAAGTCCTGGTGAGCGAAGCTACTGCGGCACCATGTGGTATGAACGGAATATCTACATTTCGAAACGATGGCTCGGATCGGATGTATTTTTGCGTTTTGACGGTATTGGCAATCGAGCGGTTGTGTATGTAAACGGTATGGAAGCAGGGCGCCATGAAGGGGTCTTTGTTTCGACGGTTATTAACGTGACTCGGCAATTACGCTACGGTGAAGAAAACCGCATTGTTGTAAAAGTGAATAATGAATTATCCGCGTATACTTTGCCGGCCGGGCAGGTTGCTACATCGCCTAAAGGACGCCGCATTAATCAGCCGAATTTTGATTATGACGTGCCGACCGGGATTTACGGTAATGTTACGCTTTATACGGTGCCGACGACCCGTTTGACTGACATAATGGTGCAGACCGAAGCGTTGTCACAGGAAGAGGCCGTTGTGCAATATATGGCTCACGTACAGGGCAACTGTTTGGTAACGGCTACTTTGCGTGATAGAGAAGGCCGTATTGTGGCAACCGGCGTGGGTGGTAATGCGAAATTGACTGTTGAAAACCCACATATTTGGACCGTAGGCGATGGCTACTTATATACTTTGGAAGTGGAAGTAAGCCGTCTAGGCAAAAAGCATGATATCTATCATCAACGTATCGGCATTCGCACGGTAGCTGTAGATGGTGGCAACCTCATGTTAAATGGTGCCATTGTTCGCTTGAAAGGGATTGAACTGGGGCCTTCTAATTTAACCTTATCTTCAAATCCAATTCAGGCAAAACAGCAATTACAGAAATTATTGGAACTTGGTGGCAACTGTGTTTTCACTAGTGGCCGACCAATATCGCCGGACGTGCTTCAACTCACTGATGAAGCAGGTATTTTGGTTGTCGCTGAAATGCCGGCAGCCGGTTTAGTAGCTAAAGATTGGCGACCGGGCGAAGCAAATTTCAATAAAACCGATATTAAATCCAGATTGCTTGATACTCATAAAGACACGATTGACTCCTTAATAACTCGTGATAAAAACCATCCATCCGTTATCAGTTGGTCATTGTTATATAATCCGGTAACGATGATGAAAGAGGATGAAATGTACTATTCGGATATTGCTGAAGCGGCACGTCAAAGTGATTGGGAAAAACGTCCGTTGGCGTTGACTATGATACAGTCACTCAGTGATATTTGGGCCGGAACTTTAAAAGCGTACTCCTTATTAATTTTGAAAAACTGGACAAAACAGTGGCATGCCGATGTGGAACTTTTGCAGAGCGCCATGTACAAAGAGTTGGTTGATTGGGAAGCTAAACAACCGGATAAGGCGCTTGCCGTGGTAATGGGTTGTGATTCCGCAACGGAACAGTCCGGCATAGGCCAGATGATTACTTCTTATGCGGTGTATCGTGAAGCTTCTGAAAAAGTACAGGAATTGCTAACTATGTTAAGTTCTATGCCGAATGTACAAGGTCACTTTTTACAAGGTGAGGCAGCGGAATTAGTGGAAACGCTAAAAAAGAATTGGAAATAATATATTAAAACGCTATAATTTTATAATCTATATTTTTGTATAATTAAAAAGGTGGAGAGAGAAGCCATAATATAAGTCTTCTCGTCCACCTTTTTAATTCATAATACTAATTTTTACGTTTTTTGCGTTTTTTCTTTATTGCTATTTGTATTTTATGATTTACATTATTGAGTAAAGATTGTGCTTCAGGATCTTCTGATAAATTAATAATTTTATTAGCTTTATCAAGGTAAGAAATAAAGTTTCTTTTATCGGAGCGGCCATAATTATTATAGAGAGTTTCTTTAAATGTAAACTTTCCATTATATGATGTCCAGTCTCTTTCTCTAAGAGTTTTTGCTTTACGTTGCATTCGATAATAATATTTGCCGAGAGAACGTGGCCGTATTTTTATTTTATTTCCATCAAATAGGAACCCAAGATAATCTATTTCAGTTGGAACTGAGTCTTGTTCATTTCTGGTGGAATTATTTTCAAATAAGTATACATGGGTTTTTTCTTGTGAGAGTGTGATATAGTTTCCCATTGTTGAGATATTATCAAAGATTTCTTTTTTATAATTAGTGATATCTTCTTTTTGTGTTAGAGGTAAGATGATGATTAAATCATCTGAATAACGCATATAGGTTCCGTTTTTTGATTTAACATAATGAGACATCAATTTGTCAAAATCAATCATATAAATATTTGAAAGCACTGCACTGATAGGTGAGCCTTGAGGAATTCCAATATTGGTGTGGTTTTTCTTTATATATTTTGTATTTGACTTAAATTGTAAATTTGTAAGGATTTTATCTCTTTTGTTTACAATGGATTTAATTTTATTTTTGCTTGTGGTATTAAATTCATCTTCGTAACTACACTTTATAATATCTTCCCATTCCCAGAAAGCAAATTTTGTAATGTTTTTATATACAGCATAGTAATCTTCAGGAAGCTTTTGTTCAGTTAATAATTCACAAAGCTTTTTTTTCAAATATTCATGATTTATATTGTCAAAGAAATGTTCAAAATCACTAACAAAAATAAATGCGTTCTTTAATGATGAAATCTTTCTAAAGGCTTCTTTTGCAAAGTCAATATTTGTTTTCCCTAAATTATCTCGGTAGGCAATTGCTACACTATTAATATGGTTATTTTGTGCGAAAACATTATATTTTTCATTTAACAGGAATGCATATCTTTGATATACACAACGATCTAAATGAGAACAGTAAAATAAATCTCTTGGATTAGGGGTTTTCATATTTTCCTTATTTTGGGTAAATTTCTTTTTTGTTTTGGAAAAATGAATAAAAGGATAAAAATTATGGCTTTTGATATTGTTAATATTAAGAATATATTTTAGTGTTCGTGGATTTGAAAGAGAAGTTCTCTTATCGAAATGTGCATAAGACTTTATATCGGAATGCTTTTCTATAAAATTATCCCAATTGGAACAATGTTTCAACTGAGGACAATTTTTACAATCAATGGTTAAAGTGCAGTTATTATGATTTTTTAGATTCTCCAATTTGTTTACTCCGAAAAGCAACATGCCGACTAACCAGGGGGACAAAATCCCTATAGCTAGCCGGCAGTCATATAACGTAAATGTCCAGTAAAAGATTGCTCTCCATGTTATTATTATGGAAGGAGCTGTAGCAATGGTTAGTTTCACTAACGTAGACATGGTATATCTAGTAATATTAATAGATTTACCTTGTCGGATAACTGCAAGAATTGCAATTATGTCATTGACAGAAATCCTGTGCCCTTATTTCAAAATACAGAATTTCAAAATTCTGTATAATAAATAAGGTAACATTATTATATAATTATTTGAGTTGAGAGTCAAATTCTGTTGAATGTTTGTCTATATTATATTTTCCTAATACGAGTAATTCAAAATATAAGAGGAAAGACCAATTTTATGTTTACTTATCTTTCCTCTTTTTAGTTTATAAGTATTAAGTTCTTTCTGAAATCGTATCATTTGGCTTGAGTGTTTTATTATCTGCAATTTCGGCTGCAGTCTCATTCTCTGCCAACGCTTCCAAACTCAAGCTGATAGCGATATAGTACCAATAGAGCTTCATAATAGCTGATGCATCAAAGGTATAGTCTATAAGACCAAAAAGTAAGTAGAAGGTGGTGGCAGCCAAACGCATGTAGGCATATGGATTGCCTTTAAAAGTGTCTCGAAGTGCAGTAACTTCGATATACCCGAACAGGATTAAGAAGGCTAACAGGCCGATTACACCTGATTCGGTGGTGACTTGAATAAAGTTATTATGCGTATGTACCATGCGTTGTGTATTTTCCGGTAACTCATAATGTGCTTTATATAGTTCAGTGAATTCTCCGGGACCTACACCAAAGAGTGGATAATCATGAATCATCATAGCCGCTGATTCCCAAACAACGAGACGATCCGCATTGGAGCGGTCTGTTGTCATATTGATGGTCGATATGATTCGATTTTGCATGCTCGGACTGGAGGCAATATAGCCTCCGATAATAGCAGCTATAATAAGGCAGGCAATAGGAAAGTATTTATTCTTACGCCAATACTTAAAAGAGAAAAATGGTGTGAAGGCTAACAGTAACCAGCTGCCGCGACTTTGACCGCCGAACAAGCCAAGAATATTCGTGAAAATAGAAATAACGGCTAATTTTCGTAACCCCATAGGGAAGACTGTTTCGGCCATCACAATTACTTGTACCGGAATGGTCATAACTAAGATGGCAGCTAAGTTCAAGGGGTTATTACTAAAGCCCGATGGACGGGGCTCTTTTAAAAGTGTATGTTGGAAAAACGCCAATAAAGAATCAAGGTTTAATGAGATAAATACCGCACCTAAGAGCCAATACATTTGTTTTTTGCTTTTTGCACAGAACGGAATAATAAAGAGCGGTAAAGCGCGATAGAGCCAAATTTCAAGCAAAGCTTTAAAGGATTTTCCTAAATGTTCACTCACAAATACAGAAGGTACTATGAGGAGAATGGCAATGCCTAAGATTTTGAAATAGGGGAGTGCCTTTTTCACAATATAATTATCTTTTAACGTGTGATTCTTATACTGTTTGTAAAGGCTGATTAAAAAGAATAAAATTGCCAAGCCATATAATACATTGCCGGCACCCATGGATATTCGTTGCATGAAAATCGCGGCACCAACAAAGAATATGCCATAGTTTTCAGTAGTAAGATGTTTTAAATAATTCATTATTCTTTACCTCTAAAGAACTTCCCAATTAATGGCATCCGTTCTCCGTCATGGCGATTCAATCCTTTTAGAAGCACCATAACGATGACGTAGATAACGCCGCCCACAAAGGCACTGATGGCCATGGCAAAGAATTTATGCATGATACCTTCAAGCGGTGGGTAGAGGAAGAACATAGCCACGCCCATAATAATGGCGCTGACGATGTTTTTCCAAAGTAGGGAAAAGTCTAGGAAATAGCCTGTGTATTTTTTAATCCAAATCAGATTTAAAAGGGCAGCTACACCAATGTCGGCTACGGTCGCATAGGCGGCACCGCTGATACCGAGCCAAGGAATAGATGTTAAGTTCCAGTTCAAAATAACTTTGGAAATGGCCGCAATGCCCATGTTAATAACCGGTAAGGTTGGTTTGCCGAGGCCTTGTAAAACACCGGTTGTTACCTGATGCATGCCGAGGAAGAAAATAGCGATAGCTGTAATTTGGGTCGCTTCAGCGGCACGCGGTGCGTTGTAGATGACGCTCACTACCGGTTCAGCTAAAACGTAAAGCATTAAGGTAAACGGCACAGTGGACATAAAGGTAATACGCATAGCACCGGCGGTGCGGTAGTATACGCCTTTTTTATCACCCGTTGCATTCGCATTGGAGATGGCCGGAACGATGCTTGTCGCCAAAGCGGCGGTAATAATCGTGGCCAAATTGATGAGCGGCACGGCCATACCGGTTAAGTAACCGAATAATTCAGTTGCCTGGCTGGTGGTAAAACCGGCGACTTCCAAACGGCGCGGAACGATGAATAAATCGAGGTTTGCTACTAACGGCAACATTAGGCTGGCCAAAGAAATCGGAATAGCCAATTTAATAAGGCGTTTTACGATGGATCCGGACGATTCACCGGGACCTTCCGGTTGTTTATGTGCATCTTCCGGAGATTTCGGTAATTTATAATAGTAGTACATGAGCACCACTAGGGCACCAAACGCACCGATACCGGCCCCCATGCTGGCACCGCCGGCGGCGGCTCCGAGACCGTAAGGAAGGAGCATATACGCAGCTCCGAGCATAACAACTACGCGGAGTAATTGTTCAATGATTTGGCTCACGGCAGTCGGCGTCATCATTTGCCAACCTTGTAAGTAACCGCGGTAACACGAAATAAGTGTTACGAAGAAGATGGCCGGAGCTAAGGCAAGTAATGCCAAATACGCTCGATCATCTATGATGTAGCCTGAAGATATGAGCCAATCGGCACCGAACCACATCAGGATGCTGAATAGCAGGCCCGTAGCAAAGAGAAGGTAGAATGACAGTTTGAAAACCTTCTGGGCGCCGCGATAATCGAAGCGGGCCAGTTTTTCCGCCGTCAAAATTGAAATTGCAATCGGAATCCCGGCACTGGACAGTTGCAATGATAAGAGATAAATCGGGAACGCCATTTGGTAGATCCCAATCCCTTCACCGCCGAGTACACGGGACAGCAAAATCCAGTTGATGCTGCCGATGGCTTTGACCACAAAGCCGGCAATGGTAAGAATAAGAGTGCCTTGTAAAAATCGGTTAACCATTTACTATACTCCCAACTTGATATTCATATGGTAGTTAATGTTTATAATGTCTATAATGTCTATTTGAGGCTGTATTAAACTTCAGCCTATCAATATTAATTTTAACATACATTCGAGTACAGTGCATTAGGATTTTGAGAAAGAAGGGGGCTTTTTAAGTGAGTCATACCATTGGTATGAATTAGCAGGAGTTTTATACTGTAAATTAGAAAGTAGTCTTTAGATAAAAGTTTAGGGATTTTAGTTTAATAACTTTTTAGTTATTGAATTTTGATAACTTTTGAGTTATTATATGATTAAGGGGAGCATTTAATGAATTAAATTTACTTGTATAAAACTAAGTCTGGAAAGATTCCTGTCTTAGAATATTTGCAATCATTAGCTGAACGTAAGGATAAGGATAGCAGAATAAAACTTAATAAAATAAGGGATTATATTAAAGTTTTACAAAATCGGGGCGTTGCGGCTGGAATGCCGTATATACGACATATTGAGGGAGAGATTTATGAATTGCGCCCCATAAGAGATAGGATATTATTTTTCACTATGCAAGATGGTAAATATATCTTGTTACATCATTTTATGAAAAAGGCTCAGAAGACGCCTAAAAAAGAAATTGAAAAAGCATATAGAGAAATAGAAGAAATAAAAAGGGGTGAATTATCATATGAAGAATAAAGCAATTGGTCCCGCTTGGGAAGATGTCGAGAAGCAGTTATATACTCCTGAAGAAATAGGGGCCAGTGATTTACGCGCGGCGATTATGTGTGAACTGATTGATGCTCGTAACGAGAAAGGTATTAGTCAGAAAAAATTAGAAGTATTAAGCGGCGTAAAACAACCGGTGATTGCCAGAATGGAAGCAGGGACAACGAGCCCTCGACTAGATACGGTATTAAAGGTTCTCGCTGCATTGGGAAAAACGTTAAAAATTGTACCAATTAATAATCAAGATGGTGATTCGGTAAATCAAACTAAGACTTATCAGTATGATCCTAAGGTTTTAGGTGTGCCGAAAATATCTGAAGGTAACACAGCAGAGTATAATTTAGATAAGAAATAAGAAATGGCTACAACATAATGCAGATGAGATCTACATTGTGCTGTAGCCATATTTAATATATTTAGTTATTTAGTATGCAAGTGTAACTATGTCTAAATACTTAATTGTAAGAAGAATGTATTTTTTACGCATTCAAAGCGTCGCCATTTTTAATATCAACAACTTTTTCTTCCGCTTCAAAGTGATGATCTTTAGTGAACACTTTGAGTGCCACAGCCACGGCCAAGTTCAAAACGAACAAGGCGCTGAACACGAAGAGCGGACCGCTATAGCTGTTGGTGCTTTCACGAAGGAAGGACACGAGCATAGGACCGGCGATACCGGCGAAGCCCCAAGCGGTTAATACACGGCCGTGAATGGCGCTGAGCGCTTTGGTGCCGAATAAGTCACTAAGATAAGCCGGCATGCAAGCAAAACCGCCGCCGTAGCAAGTAATAATAGCGAACACGAGGAACTGGAAGAAGAAGGAGTTGCTCGTATGGCCGAGGGCAAAGAAGGCCAAGATTTCGATGAGGAAGAACAACATGTAGGTAAATGGTCGACCGATGTAATCGGAGATAGTGGACCAGCCGATGCGGCCGAGACCGTTTAAGAGACCGATGATACCAACCATGGAAGCCGCTTCTGTAGCGTTCATGCCAACGATTTCCTGCGCCATTGGGGAAGCAACCGCCAATAAACCGATACCACAGGTGATGTTGATGAAGAAGATCCACCATAAAGCGCTGAACTGCCAAGTTTTCATGGCTTCGTGAGCATTCATGCCGCGGTTGAAAATAGATTTTTTCGGAGTTTCAGTTTTGGCACCATCTTTAGAATCGGCAACAGTAGTCGTAGTAGCCGTTGTCGGTGGTTTTAAGTATAACGACGAGAGCGTCATGATGATGATGTACGCCACGCCGAGGATTTGGAATGTTTGCACCAAGCTGTAGGCGGCCGTTAAGTATTGCATTAACGGACCGGCGATTAAGGCTGCAAAGCCGAAGCCCATGATGGCAAGGCCGGTGGCAAAACCGCGATTGTGCGGGAAGTATTTCACGAGGGTCGAAACCGGTGTGATATAACCGACGCCGAGACCGACACCGCCGATGACACCGTAGAAGATATAGAGCAAGGTCAAGCTGCTTTGCTCTAAGGCGTAAGCCGTACCTAACATGCCGATACCGAAGAAGAGGGTACTCAACAAGCCACTCTTTTTAGGACCGATTTTTTCAGCAAAACTGCCTAATAAACCGGCGGAAAGACCGAGGAATAAAATAGCTAAAGAAAAAGTCCAAGTTGTTTCTTTAAGGGACCAGCCCATGGCCGCCATGATAGGTCGTGTCAACACGCTCCAAGCATAGACACTGCCGATAGAAATGTGAATTCCGATAGCCGCCAAGGCAATTAACCAACGATTTCGCATATAATCATCCTTTCTGTAATGAAAGAAGCTGCTCAAAGTCTTTTTTAAAAGAGTTATTATACTTTTAAAAATTAGGCTTACATAGTAGTCTTTTGATGATTGAAAGGCCCTTAAAGGCTTTCAAAATATGCAAAAGACCGCCTGAGCAATCTTCTGCCCAGACGGTCGGCGTTTCTTCGCATACAATACACGTGGTTAATTCCACTAATCCGTCAGCATTGTATGTTGTTCTTTATTGTGAGGTCATTATAACAATAAAAAAGGGAGCAGTCAATCTGAAAAATTAGATAAACTGCCCCTTTTTAGTTATGCATATTATGCTAAAAAAACACAAGAAAATCAGTGATATAGCGTCATATAGCTTTCTTATTATCGATTAATTTTCAGGCTGCTCGGTAGTTAATGTGCAGTGGATTTTAAATAACTGTTGCCTGAGAGTTACGATTATAATTTGCCGGAAGAACCCAATACATCTTTAATTTTGTGCTGTACCATGCCTTTAATAGCATCGCGAGCAGGGCCCAAGTATTTACGAGGGTCGAATTCGGATGGATTTTCCACGAAGAATTCGCGAATGGAGGCGGTCATAGCTAGGCGAAGGTCGGTGTCGATGTTGATTTTACATACGGACATGGACGCTGCTTTGCGAAGCATTTCTTCAGGAACGCCTTGCGCGCCCGGAATGTTGCCGCCGTATTTGTTGCATTTTTCAACAAATTCAGGAAGTACGGTGGACGCACCGTGTAAAACGATAGGGAAACCAGGCAACAATTTGCCGACTTTTTCCAAACGTTCGAAGTCGAGGTACGGTTCGCCTTTGAATTTGTAAGCGCCGTGGCTGGTACCGATGGCGATAGCTAAGGAGTCAACGCCGGTACGTTCTACGAATTCGGCAGCCTGATCGGGATCGGTGAAGAGCGCGTCTTTTTCACTTACGTTTACGTCGTCTTCAACACCGGCCAAACGACCTAATTCGCCTTCTACTACTACGCCGTGTGCGTGAGCATATTCAACAACCTTTTTAGTCAAGGCCACGTTAGTTTCGAAATCGTGTTTGGAGCCGTCGATCATAACGGAGGTGAAACCGCCGTCGATACAGGATTTACAGATTTCAAAATCATCACCGTGGTCAAGATGTAATGCGATTGGTAAGCCCGTGTCTTCAAGCGCGGCTTCAACCAATTTCACAAGATAAATGTGTTTTGCATATTTGCGGGCACCGGCGGATACTTGAAGAATCAACGGAGATTGTTCTTCTTTAGCCGCATCAACGATACCTTGTACAATTTCCATGTTGTTAACGTTGAATGCACCAATAGCATAACCGCCTTCATAGGCTTTTTTAAACATGTCTGTTGTTGAAACTAATGGCATAGTATTTCCTCCTTGTAATGGAATACTGATAACTGATAAGGAATGTCATACATCAAGTTAAGTATAGCAAGAAGAACCTGAAAGGGCTACTGCTATTTATGCATAATAGAAGGGCTCTATGGCGGCGGCCACATGGGGGACGAGCGAATTTTTGTCAAAAAGAAATCTTGTTGTGCTCTAAGTACTGTGAAATCAAGGGTTCCCAGGCTGTCGGCAGCGGTGCGGTCACGTTCATGAACGTATGCGTCATAGGGTGGACAAATTGTAGCCCAATGGCATGGAGAGCTTGCTTTTCGAGTAAATCGAGGGAGCCGCCGTAAAGATCGTCGCCTACCAGGGGGAACCCTAAGTGAGACATGTGGACGCGGATTTGATGGGTGCGGCCGGTGTGTAATACAAAGCGAACGTGGGAGAGCCGTTTGTGGCGGGCGACGCAGGTAATGTCCGTATGAGCGGCTTTGCCGTCAGGACTTACGGTGCGCTCGATGATGCTCTCTTCTTTGCGGGCAATGGGCCAGTGGATGGTGGCAAAATTGGCCGGAAAAAAGCCGTCACACAGAGCTTCGTAGATTTTGCGAATGGGCGCGTGCGTTTTGGTAAAACTGTGCTGCACCAAGGCATTCTTCGCGATGATGACAAGGCCTGACGTGTCTTTATCAAGGCGATGCACCGGGTGAAAAGCGGCCTGCGTTTGATTCGTTTTTTCAAAATAATGGATGAGCGCATTGGCGACGGTGTGAAAACGCTCGGTCGAGGTGGGATGCATGAGGAGTCCCGTCGGTTTGTTGATGATGAGCAGGTGCTCGTCTTCGTAGATGATGGGAATGTCATACGCCCAAGGGATAAAGGTGGGCTCTTCTTTTGGTAAGTAAATAGTTACCTTATCGCCCGGCACAACGAGGCTATGCCAGGAGGCGGCTTTCTGATTCACATAGACAATGCCGTCCGTGCGCAGGCGACGCCGCATAGCTTGAGAAACGCCGGCCTGACGCACTAAGTGGTTAATAGAGAGCCGTCTTGTTTTGCCCTTATTTGAGGGCGAGGGCGTTGAATCCGCTACGACTAAGGTCAACAGCGGCTCACCGTTTACTATATTCTTTTTTTCAGTTGGAGCTGTAGTATCTGGCATAATAGGCGTGCTTTCTTGATTTTTTATTACAATAACTTGATTTTTCTAATACGATTTAGTTGTAGTTATATGTATATTGTAACCTATTTTAGTCTATTTGTTTTGTCAGGTATAAAAAAATTTCATACAAAGTTCAATTTTCCAAACCTTTCTATGTGAGGAACGGGGCCTATATGATATAATAATAGTACTATTTAAAAAGCAAAGGAGGCACATATATGGCCAAAGATTGTTCGTTTGACGTAGTGTCGGAAGTAAATATGCAAGAAGTTGATAACGCGGTAAACCAAGCTAAAAAAGAAATCGGTACCCGTTATGATTTTCGCGGCAGCAAATCTGAAATCAGCCTTGAAGGGGAAACCATTAAGGTGATTTCTGATGATGAATATAAATTAAACGCCGTAATCGACGTTGTTAAAGGCAAGATGGTTAAGCGTAATGTAGCGCTTAAAAATCTTGATTACGTTAAAGTAGAACCTGCTTCGGGAGCTACCGTTCGTCAGGTGATTACCATTAAAAAAGGGATTTCCAAAGAAACCGCCAAAGATGTGGTTAAATTAATCAAAAACATGAAACTTAAAGTAACGGCGCAAATCATGGAAGATCAAGTGCGCGTTACGGGCAAAGATAAAGACTCCTTACAGGAAGTTATCCAAATGTTGAAACAACAGGATTTGCCGGTAGAATTGCAATTTGTAAATTTCCGCTCCTAAGTAGAGCCCTAAAGAGCAGCGACATTATGCTGCTCTTTACCATGATATCAAGTTGTGAAAGATTCTTTCACCGAAGGAGGTATGAATGGATATAGAGGCTATGCGTGGCGGTTATACGACCGGCTCCTGTGCCACCGCCGGCATGAAGGCGGCCTTGATGGCATTGCTATCGGAAGAGTATCCCTCCCGTGTGACGGTGATTAATCCGCAGGATACACCCATTGATGTGCCCATTAAGTCGGTAGAGGTCATATCTGATACGGAAGCTCGGGGCACGGTTGTTAAAGACGGCGGCGACGATCCGGATGTAACGCACGGCACCGATGTGGTGACGACGGTGCAATTGACGACTGACGGCGAGCTTCAGTTCCGCGCCGGTTTTGGTGTCGGTACGGTGACGAAACCGGGCCTTGCTATGCCACCGGGGGAACCGGCTATCAATCCGGGACCGCGTACCATGATGACCACCGTGTTCAAAGAGTTTTGCACGGCCGGTCAGGGCGTTATCGTGACGGTATCGGTGCCAAACGGCGAAGTGTTGGCGAAGAAGACCCTAAACAGTACCCTCGGCATTGAAGGGGGCATTTCCATTATCGGCACCACCGGTATTGTGAAGCCCATGAGTGAAGAAGGGTTTAAAAACTCCTTGGTGCCGCAGCTCACGGTTATGAAGGCGGCCGGCTATGAAACGGCGGTGTTGGTGCCGGGGCGCATCGGTCAGGAATTGGCCAAGAATGTGCTCGGTATCGCTATCAATCAGATGGCGGAAACGTCTAACTTTATCGGCTTTATGCTGGAACAATGTGTAAAAGTCGGTTTTAAAAAGATTGTTATTATCGGTCATATCGGTAAGATTATAAAACTCGCGTCCGGCAGTTTTCACACCCATAATCGCATGAGTGACGGTCGTATGGAAACGCTCGTTGCCTATGCGGCGCTTGACGGTGCGTCGACGGCCGTGGCCAATGAAATTATGGAGTGTCGCACCACGGAAGCGGCTATGCCGATTTTAGCGCGCGAGCATTTGACGAGCGTCTATCAGCGCGTAGCGGACAGAGCGTCTATGCGTTCGGAGCGCTATATTGCGAATGAAGCGGAAGTGGGCATTATTATTGCCACGTTGGACGGCGAAATTTTGGCGGTTGATGAAACGGCGAAACGTATCGGAGGTGAAGAGCATTGGCAAATACCCTCTACGTTGTAGGTATCGGGCCCGGTAATCCGGATTATGTGGTACCGCGCGGCCTCAAATTGATTGCGGACGCTAAGGTACTCGTAGGCAGCGAACGCTCTTTACTGGATTTTGCCCATGAAGGGCAGCTCACGCATTCGGTTACGGGTAAGCTTACGGAGCTGGCTCTTTGGATTGAAGAACAGCTCAAGCGCCATGATGTGGTTGTCATGGTAAGCGGTGACACGGGTTATTACAGCTTGTTGCCGTATTTGAAAAAGAAATTCCCCGATACGCCTATTGATGTGGTGCCGGGCATCAGTTCCATGACTTTTGCCTTTGCGCGCATTGGCGAAGTATGGCAGGATGCTGATTTACTGAGTTTTCACGGCCGTGTGCCGAAGGAAGAGGCGCTTCGCTATGAAGAAGGTCGTAAGCTTGGCTTTTTGACGGATAAAGAACATAATCCGGCGGCCATTGCGCAGATTCTAATGGATCACGGCTGGCCGGCTGATACGAAGTCGGTGGCCTTAGAACGTCTCAGTTATGAAGATGAACGGATTGAACCGGGCACGTTGGCAGAAATTGCCAAATTACCGGGATTTGAACATTCCGTGTTTATTATTTTAGGTTAACCTCGATAGTTAGCTCACAGCATGAACATCGTAAGTGTTAAATTAAAAAACTAAGGAGGTATTCATGCGACATTTTTTCGGCATTGAAGACGAAGAATTTATTCGCGGTGATGTGCCTATGACAAAACGTGAAATTCGGATGGCTGTACTGAATGAAGCGCGCGTACAAGAGGATAGCTATGTGCTTGACGTAGGCGCCGGTACGGGCTCAATTTCCATCGAAGCGGCTTTGGGGGCACCTAAAGGCCATGTATATGCTATTGAACGTTTTGAAAAAGGCATTGAGCTCATTAAAGCGAATGCGGAAAAATTCGGCGTCAATAATTTAACCGTTATAGAAGCTAAAGCGCCGGAAGGGATGGCGGATTTACCGGCCCTTGATGCCATCGTTATCGGTGGCAGTGCGGGTGGTATGGACGCTATTCTCGATGAATCGGAGCGCTTATTAAAACCGGGCGGTCGCCTTGTCGTAACGGCGGTGACGATGGAAACGGGTTATACCATTTTGAAAGCTTTAAAAGGTCGTCCTTTCACCTATGAAGGCTATCAGATGCAGATTAATCGCTTCCGTAAAGCGGGGCCGTATCATTTACTAAACCCGTTAAGTCCTATTTTTATCGTAACGGCGATTAAACAGGCTGACGTTTAAGATTCGAATTATCGAGCCAAAACTATAAAGACTTTGAGCTAAGCCCAAAGTTATATAGATGCTGGATTTAAGATACGAATTATATTATATATTACAATTAAGTTGGCCAGCAGGCCGAGGAGGTAAATCGGAACATGAGTGAAGATAAAACAATGTCAGGCGAGAATGTTATGACGGCGAATCAAGAAGTACCGGTAGTTCATATTGTAGGCGCAGGTCCCGGGGATCCTGAGCTCATTACGCGCAAAGGCTATCGTTTAGTCAGTGAAGCGGATATCGTGATTTATGCCGGCTCTTTGGTAAATCCGGAGATTTTAAAAGCTTGTAAAAAAGATTGTGAAATTCATAACAGCGCGACTATGAATCTGGATGAAGTAATCGAGGTTATTAAACGCGGTGCCGCTGAAGGTAAAGCTATCGTTCGTTTACACACCGGCGACCCTGCTATTTACGGCGCTATTCAGGAACAGATGGATCGTTTGCAAGAATTGGGCATCACTTATGCGGTAGTACCCGGCGTAAGCTCCTTCCTCGCAACGGCAGCTGCTTTGAAGCAGGAATACACGTTGCCGAATGTGTCTCAAACGGTAATTATTACGCGTATGGAAGGCCGTACGCCGATGCCGCCGAAGGAAAAGTTGGCCATGCTCGCTGCTCATGAAGCAACCATGTGTATTTTCCTTAGCGTGCAAATGATGGATAAAGTGGTCGAAGAACTCATCAAAGGCGGCTATAGCCCTAAGACACCGGTTGCGATTGTGGTGAAAGCATCCTGGCCGGATCAACGCATTATTCGCGGTACTTTGGAAACGATTGCGGATATCGTAAGTCAGGAAGGCGTATTGCGCCAGGCCATGATCGTGGTCAGCAAGGTTCTTGACAGTGATTATGAATTGTCAAAATTGTATGACAAAGGCTTCAGTCACATGTACCGCAGTGCGAAGGACTGAGTAGGCTTATGGAATCAATAGCGATTATTTCCGTTACGGTTCATGGCGCCGGATTGGGGCAGAAGTTGCGGCATCATTTTGAAGCAGATTCGAATTATGAGGTGCACTGTTTTGAAAAAGAAGGTCGTGCCAGTGGTGATACTGCCGAATTTTTCAGTTCCATGAAGCCCCATATGGAAACGTGGTTTAAATCGTATGATAAACTGCTTTTTATCATGGCTACGGGCATTGTGGTGCGCATGATTGCCCCATACATTAAGCACAAGTCGGAAGATCCGGCTGTAGTGGTCATGGATGAGCAGGGACATTTTGCCATCAGTTTATTGTCCGGTCATCTCGGCGGTGCCAATGAGTGGACGGCGGATATTGCTCAGTTTGTGGGCGCCACGCCGGTTATCACGACGGCTACGGACGTGAACGGTATTCCCGCACCGGATGTACTGGCCCGCAAACTAGGCTTTAAGGTAGAAGATTTCAGCACGTTGCGAGAAGTTAATTCGGCTCTCGTAGCGGGTGAAAGGGTACCGTATTATATTGACGATACCTTGTTCTTTTTACATGAGTATGAAGCGGTAGCCAAAGCGCAGGGGATTGAACTCATTCGTTTTAATCCGCATACCGTAACGGGCAAGGCTACTTGCGAAACGGGCGGCGAAAATGCAGCGCGCGTAGTCATTACCGATTTATTATTGCCCTTTGGACCGCGCACCTTGGTGCTTAGACCGCCGACAATGACGGTGGGTATCGGCTGTCGCCGTGACACGCCGAAAGAATTGATCTTACATGCCGTTAACGATTCATTGGCCAATGTGAATCGTTCGCCCAAGAGTGTGGCATCTGCCGCATCGGTGATTGTCAAAGCCGATGAAGTGGGATTATTGGCAGCAGTACGAGAGTTACAATGGCCCATTCACTTTTTTACGCAAGAAGAAATGGCGCCTTTCATAGAAGCAAGTCATATTGAAGAATCTAATTTTGTTAAAGAAACGATAGGAGTAGGCAACGTATGCGAAACAACAGCACTATTACAGGCCAAGAGCCAAACATTACTACAAAAGAAAACGGTGTATCCACGAACAACGGTAGCCATCGCCCAGGTACAATCAAAGTAATCGGTATCGGACCGGGCAACGAAGAATTCATGACACCGCAAGCTCGTGAAGCGATTTTGGCGGCTGACCGCGTGGTAGGTTATTTGACATATCTCGACCTCATCGCCGATTTAATTGCGGACAAAGAAAAAGTGGGCACTGCTATGATGCAGGAAGTTGACCGTTGTCAGCAGGCGGTGGATTTAGCCATTGAAGGTCACGAAGTAGTGGTTATTTCCAGTGGTGACTCCGGCATCTACGGTATGGCCGGTCTCGTTATGGAACTGGCCAACAAAGTACCGGCTGAAAACCGTCCGCAAGTGGATATTGTGCCGGGGCTCAGTGCTGTTAATGTGGCAGCGGCCGTATTGGGTGCTCCACTTATGCACGACTTTGCCGTTATTTCTTTGAGCGATCTTATGACACCTTGGGATTTAATTAAAAAACGTGCCGATTTGAGCGCTGAAGGGGATATGGTTATTGCCCTTTACAATCCACGCAGTAAAAAACGCGTTAAACATTTGGACGAAGTGCGAGAATTGGTGCTTAAACATCGCGACCCTAAAACTCCTGTCGGCATTGTTCAAAAAGCGGGTCGTCCGGGTCAGCATATGGTGATTTCCGATTTGGAAAACTTTACTAAAGAAGAAATCGATATGCAGACGTTGGTTATTATCGGCAACAGCCAGACTTATGTTGAAAACGGCCGCATGATTACCCCTCGAGGCTACAAATTATGATTTGGGTCATTGCGGGCACATTAGATGGTCGCAATTTGGCGGTTACCGTTCGTGAAACTACCAAAGAACCCGTATTCGTATCGGTGGTCAGCCAATATGGGGCGCAACTGGCGGCTCATGAAGGGATCGAAGTGCATACGGGGCGCCTCGACAAAGAGGCGATGAAAGAAATTATTGCCGATAAAAAGATTCGTCTTTTAATCGATGCCAGCCATCCGTACGCAGCCGTAGTTACCGCTACGGCGCGGGATGCGGCGGCAGAGATGAATATACCGTTCCTTCGTTTTGAACGCAACGAAGTGCCGCTGCCGGATTATGATAAACTTCATCATGTAAGTAATGAAGTTGAGGCGGCCGCGTTGGCCGGTAAATTGGCAAGCAGCTTGCATAAGCGTGTCTATTTGACAACGGGGAGCAAGACGATGGGGATTTTTGCCAAAGCGGAAGCCCTTCAGGATATTGACGTTTGGACCCGCGTATTGCCGACGGCGGAAGTGCTGGGAATCATGGAAGACCTGGGCGTGTCGCCAAAACGAATTATTGCCATGCAGGGACCGTTCAGTTATGATATGAACAAGGTTATGTTTGCCGATACGAAGGCAGACGTGGTGGTCATGAAAAACTCCGGCCTCGTAGGTGGTTCCGATACGAAGTTACAAGCTGCTATTGATCTAGGTTTACATATCATTGTTATTGATCGTCCGGAGCCTGCCAAAGGGGCTATGACCATTTCCACGGCTCAGGAGTTCTGTGATTTATGGGAGGACAAAACAAGTGGATTACATTAAAAACCCTAAAGCCATTGAAGATAAAAGTATGGAAATCATTTATCCATATGTTAAAGATTTAAACCTCACCGATGATGAAGTGCGCGTATATTCCCGTACTATTCATGCATCGGGTGACGTAGAATACGCGCAGCTCGTTCGTACCAGTCCTGATGCGGTTAAAAAAGGCATTGAAGCGTTGCAGAACGGTGCTCATGTGTATTGCGACGTAGAAATGGTTCGCACCGGCATCAATAAACCGGCGTTGGCTCTTCGCGGCAGTGAAGTGCATTGCCTCATTAAAGATGAAAAAGTGGCTGAATTGGCGAAAGAATTGGGCGTAACACGTTCTATCGCCGCTATGCGTACGTTCGGTAAACAATTGGACGGTCAAATCGTGGCCATCGGTAACGCTCCGACCGCTCTTTATGAAGTGTTGCGTCTCGCTTTGGAAGAAGGGGTTAAACCGGCGCTTATCATCGGTATTCCGGTTGGTTTCGTAGGCGCTGCCGAATCGAAAGATTATTTAATGGAAGTATCTCCGGTACCGTACATTACGGTTAAAGGCAATAAAGGTGGCAGTCCGATTGCCGCTTCCGTGGTAAACGCGCTTCTTTATACGGGCGTAAAACGTGACGGCATGTTGTTTGTCCAAGACAACGAGTCGAAGAAAAATGACTAATCAGAGTAATGATACCAAAAATGGGGCCGAAGTAGGCCAAGTTTTGCCGAATGAGCGGCATCGCAATGTGAAACGAAGTTTTCTGGTCCTTCTCTTTCTGGCCTTAGCCTTGGCGGCCATGGTTATTTCCCTTGTATTCGGTTCCGCCGATATTACGATGGCGAAAATTTGGCATACTTTATGGAGCTCCGAACTCAAGGATACGCAGGAGATGGTTATTTGGAATATCCGTTTTCCTCGTAATATTGTAGCCGCTTTGGTGGGCGCCAATTTGGCCGTAGCCGGCGCTATTTTGCAGGCTGTAATGAAAAATCCGCTGGCAGATCCGCAGATTGTGGGTGTTTCTTCGGGGGCCGGTTTGGCCGGGGTTATAATCCTCATTCTCTTTCCGAGCTGGGAGTATTTAGTGCCTTTAGTGGCCTTCGTTGGCGCTTTGGCGGCAGCTCTCATGGTGTATGCCTTAGCGTGGAAAAACGGGATTCGGCCGACTCGTATTATTTTGGCCGGGGTGGCCGTGGCGGCTTTCTTGGGTTCCGGGATTTCCGCGTTGCTCGTATTCTATGGTGATCGCGTGCAAGGTGCCTTACTCTGGATGGTAGGGGGCCTTTCGGCGCGCAGCTGGCCACAGGTATACCTCTTGGCACCATATACGGTCATCGGCTTGTTGACGGCTTTTTTAGGTTCCCAGCGCTTGACAATTTTAAGTCTTGGTGATGAAACGGCCAAAGGACTTGGTTTACCGGTGGAACAGACCCGTTTTACCATGACGGCGGTGGCTGCGTTCCTCGCTGCCAGTGCAGTTAGTGTGGCCGGTCTTATCGGCTTTGTAGGGCTCGTTATTCCGCATGTAGCCCGCATGCTGATTGGGTCCGATTATAAATTCTTATTGCCGGGCTCAGCTTTTTTAGGGGCTGCAGTACTCGTTATGAGTGATACGTTGGGGCGTGTGCTATTTAGCCCCGTAGAAGTGCCTGTAGGCATTATTATGGCCTTCTTCGGTGCGCCGTTCTTCTTATATTTGTTGCGGAGGGATGCATGATGACTATGAGTAATCAAGCACAAGCCTCGGCAACAACAGCGGTGCCGGCTATTACGGTGAAGGATATAGTGGTCTCTTTTGAGCAAAAAGATGTTTTAAAAGGTATCACTTGGGAGGTACCGACTGATGCCATTACGACACTTATCGGACCGAATGGGTGCGGTAAAAGTACGCTCTTAAAGTGCATTACGGGCAGTGTAAAGCCTATTAGTGGCACGATTTATATTAACGGTCAAAAGGCGTCGTCCTATTCGCCGCGCACGTTGGCACAGCGGATGGCATTTTTGCCGCAGTCGCCGGAAGTACCGCGCGATATGGTGGTGGAAGAGCTTATCTATTGTGGGCGCTTTCCTCATCAAAATTGGTGGCGCAATACGGCCGGTGAAGACCGTCAAGCCGTTGAGAGTGCTATGACTGTAACGAAGACGACGCATTTGCGCAATCAGCCGGTATCGTCTTTGTCCGGCGGGGAACGGCAACGCGTGTGGATTGCCATGGCGTTGGCGCAGGAGCCGGATATTCTTCTCTTGGATGAACCGACGACTTATTTGGATATTAATCATCAGTTTGAAGTGATGGAACTATTGCGCCGTTTGAATCGTGAACAGGGGCTTACGGTTGTCATGGTACTTCATGAATTGAATCAGGCGGCTCGATATTCGGATCAGGTGGCCGTACTTCATGAAGGTCATTTGGCAGCTGTGGGCAGTCCTAAAGAGGTCATGACAGCGGAGCTTCTAAAAACAGTGTTCGCTGTTGATGCTCTCATTGAAGAGGGTCCCGATAACAGCCCGTACATTAAAATTGAAGGGCTTGTGCAGCAGGCAGAATGATCCATGCCCTATAATCCGATTAATCAAGTGAATAAAAAGAGGGATTAACGTATAACGATATAATATCGTCTGTTCGTTAATCCCTCTTTATATTTTCAGTGTTAAATTACATGCGATTTTGCACTGATGTTAATAACTTTTCTTAGGGGCTTAATTTAGAAGGTTACATCGATGCCATAGGCCATTTTAACAAGCTCAGCCATGGCTTCCGGTGTTTGTAAGCCCGGATTCAATAAGAACCAATTCGATGGTAAGTAGAATACTTTACCGTTTTTTACAGCCTTAAGATTTTGCCATGCCGGATTGCCGGTCATTTCTTTTTCCATAGTTTTGGTAATTTCATCTTTTTTACCCATGGTGGAAACAAAAATGATGTCCGGATCGTCGGAAGCGAGCGTTTCTAAGGAGTACGGAATGGTCTTGGCAGATTTATCAAAATCGCCATGTTGTAACACCACATTCTGCATGCCTAATTCTTGAACCATAGCGGCTGTTACGGCTAAGGTAGTTTCAGCGGTTACCGCTTTACCGGTAGCGCGCAACACGGCTACGCGGGCCGGTTGTACATTTTTAACGGCATTTTTGACTTTGTCAATTTTGCTGTTGTACTGGGCAATAACTTCTTTAGCTTTCTCTTCGTGATTGGTCAGTTGGCCTAAGAATTCAATGAGGGGCACATTGTCTTTAATACCGTCATAGGAAATTAAAATATACGGTAATTTATTACTCTGTAATTGGCCTTCAAATTTGCTGTGCTGATTGCTGAGGCCGATTACGAGGTCCGGTTTCAAACCGATAAGTTGCTCCATGTTGATGTTGGCGGTCTGCCCTAAAGAAGGTAATTCTTTGAGGTGAGCGGGCATGTCATCCTGCGTTTCTACGCGGCTGATGGATTTGGCATCAATGGCATCCATGAAATAGAGTAGGGAATTGGCAAGTACCGCAATTCGTTCCGGTTTGGCCGGCACCGTATAGGTTTGATCCTTATAGGTTAAAGTACGGGTGGCTGCGGATGATGTGGAATCGGTTTTACCGCAGCCGGCGAGGATAGCCATAATGACTGTCATCGCCATTACAATAATGGTTAAGCGTGAAAATTTTCTCATAATACACCTGCCTGACAGTAGATAAAAAGTACGTAAAAGTATTACCTGTGAGTAAGCAGGTAATTCATAGCGGTTCCAAAACAAGCTTTAGTAAAATCTGTTTCGCAAACTCATACTTGTACTATACCACAGGTGATGGTGGTTGCCTATGGTTATGTGTTGCGTATGGTTATATGGTGCCTATCGTTATATGGTGCGTATGGCACTTTTATAGATCCAAATATAGCAATTAAAAGAGGCTGTAAGTAAAATGTGATATGCTCTACATTTTATTACAGCCTCCTTATGTATAGAACGCTTTTGGTTGGTCAAAACGTCTTAGCTTGTAAGTGCGTTTTGGCAATAATATGAACCCTTACAGTGTTATATCTTATTTAGCGTCGTTTTGAAGAGCTTGCCAAGCTTCATCGGCATGAGCGGCAAAGAGGTCACGGATTTTCTGGTTTTCACCAAGACCATGGATGTAAGTGTCTACTTTGAAGCCGTCAGCCAACAAGATGGATTTATGGGAATCAGGTTCGTCACCGGACATATCGTTGTTGGCATGGTCGCCGGCTACCATCATGAATGGCATAAGGGTTACATGTTCGATGCCTTTTGCTTTCAATTGAGGAACGATGTCTTCAAGGCTTGGCCATCCTTCTACGGTGTAGATGTAAGTGTTGTGAAGACCGGCCGATTCCAAACGATCTTGGATTACGGAATAGTAAGCGTTGGAAGGATCCGGAGTGCCGTGAGCCATGATAAGTACAGCATCTTTAGGACCTACTTTAGGGAACTGAGTTGCTACAGCTTGTACAGTTTTAGCAATATCGTCAGTTTGACCTTCTTGGCCCATCCAGTACATGAGAGGTGTACCAAATGTCATTTTTTTGAAGTTATGTTTGTACTGATTGTAAACAGCTGTTTTATAGTTGTATTCGATACCAGGGATTACGTCGAGAGTTGCCAAAGCAACGCGAGTGTAACCTTCAGCTTTTAATTGATCGAGTGCTTCTTCAGGCGTAGGGTAGGTGATACCTTCTTTAGCTTTGATACGATCGATAATGATGTGGGAAGTGAAAGCTGTAACTACTTTTACGCCCGGATGTTGTTCTTTAATTTCGTTGATAGTCGCATCGATTGTTTTAGCACGAGTATCAGTGAATGTAGTACCAAAGCTCATTACTACGATAGCATCTTTGTTAGGTGCTTTAGCCAATACAGGATCGGTTGTGTTGTAAGTGCGAACACCGATTTCAGTTGCTTCCAATAATGCAGGGGTAGCAGTTGTTACTTCGTCACTTAATTGGTAAGCAGCGTTTACGTCTGTAGCAAGGAATCCGAAGCCTGTTAAAGCGGCCACTGCTAATGTTGTAGCTAACGTTTTTTTGAAAAAATGTTTACTCATTTCATTCACTCCTCGTGATAAAAAGAAGATAAAAATAAAAACTAAAAATAGAATAAAATAAAATACAAAAACCTCTGCCCACAGGGCAGAGGTAGTATTAATAATCACTAGTTATGCTAAGCACCTGACGTATATTAGTTCATATCAAACTTAATTAAGTCGTTTATGAATTAAAAAAATAATTCCCGGTCAGTGTATAGTACAGGTAGTGACATTGATTAACCTCGCCATCCTTCGTGGGTTATCGGCAATCCATCAAGGCAGGTCTTCTGGCTCAAGTTCAACGCAACAATCACCTTCCCAGAAACTTCCAGTGGTATTTTGATTGTGCTCCCTCTTACAGCGGCGGGACCGCGGCAGCTTCTACTGCTCTTCTCTATTAAGTCGGGCACCTTGAAGGTCGTATTCATTTGATAATCATCATAGCAGAATAAATGTCCACTGTCAATGCAATACCGGGTAGGGTATACTCACTGTGAATGGAAATTACCCGGGTCATATAACTCCTAGGAATAAGGGACTTATTTATGAGTAATAACTTTTGGTTATTTGTGATACACTTTTTTGATTACACATAGGCAAAGGAGTCAAAGTTTGGTACTATGAATAGAGAATGGTGTTCATCATAGGGCAATGTGCTTTATGATAAATAGCTATATATTAACAAAGGAGGTCCATCGTATGGATCAATTTACAAATGGTGCCGGTCCTAATGAACTATCGGAATCGGTATATGAAGTGGCATTTACGCCTGTATTGGAACGTGAAGAGTATCAAGGTGAACCTTTACATTCCAAATTATTAGCTCTTAAAAGCGCCATGGGCGAAGAGGATTTTAACGAATATATTAACAGCTTATTGCGCATTACCTATAATTGCAAACAATTGTGGTTAATTACTAAAAGCGAACGTAAACGTACGTTAATTGAAGGCAAATTTTTACCTATGATTGCTGAGATTTTTGAAGTAGCAGCACCGCGCGTGTTCTCGCAACCATAATTATTATCAATTATAGGCGTAACAATACATTGCTTTTTGATTGAATGAATGACTAAATTAAGAAACTTGATGTATAAAAATTCATGAATGAGGAATATTAATTATTAGATGTTATCTGTATCAATCGTAGACCGTGATTGGTATAGTATTATCTGAATTATTAATATAATACCTGTAAGCAAGTAGTATTCTTTGTAATAGTAATGGGATATAAATTCTCTTTAAATCGATGAAAATAGAAGTGAATCGGTAAAGATAAATATAGTTGATGAAAATATAATTAAATTTCCGATTTATCATTGATAATCATTGATAAGTTTGAAAATGAGAGAAATTCTCATTGACTAAAAATAAAATCTAACGTATCATTATACCAACGAAGAATAATCAACATGTATTTCGAATGTATTCGATAATGTGAAATATGACAGATTTTTGTCAGATTAAGAGGTTCGATTATGGTATAAGTTTAGAGGTATTTTTGATATCGGAGGATTTATAAAATGAGTACAAAGGGTATTATCTTAGCGACATTCGGTTCAATATACGGCGAAGCCGTAGAGAAATCCGTAGGCATAATGGAAGCAAAGATTAAAAAAGCATATCCCGATGCAGTAATTCGCCGTGTCTTTTTGGCGGATGCGCTGGTGGAGAAGTGGAATGAAAAATATGAAAAACCGGTACAATCTTTGGAAGCCGTGTTGGCTGAATTTAAGAATACCGGCGTCCGCGATGTATTTGTTTTACCATTTGCCTTGGTAGCCGATCAATGTTATCAAAAGATGCGTAAAGCTATTGCCGCATTTACCTATAATACTGAACGAAACGCCATGCGCATTCACGTAGGTAAGCCACTCTTAAGTTCTTTAGGTGTAAAAAACTATGCCGATGATTATGTGGCTACCATTGATGCCATTATGAAGCACGTGAATATTCGCGCCTTGAATAAATCCATTTTGCTTATGGCAAACGGCCAAAATCAATTGGAATTCAGTGCTTTGCAGTTAAAATGCTTATACGGTAACGGCCAAAATGTGGCGGTGTTTACATCGAATGGATTCCCTAATTTCAAACAGGCTTTATCTTTATTGGAACGCTTAGATCATAAAGAAGTTTTGGTAGTGCCGTTGGCGCTTATCGGCTCAGAACATTTGATGGACTTCTTAGGTGGCGATCGTTCCGATTCCGTAGCTACTTTGCTTACTGAAGAAGGCTATGGTGTTTCTATTTGGAATGAAGGCTTAGGTGAAAACCCGTTTATTCAAGAGTTATTCTTAAAACATTTAGCCCAGTCCATTCGCATGATTGAGCGTAAACAGCAGGCGCATCAGCAGGCTAAGACGGAAAGCGTAAACCGCTCGAGTATGGCTGTTTAATACGTTAAAATTACATACTAACGGTCCTCGTTTTGGGGACCGTTTTTTTTAAAGGAGGGTGTATGAAGCAAGCTGTTTTAGTAGTCGCTTTTGGCACTACGGTGCCAACGGCACGGATCAATCAAATCGATCCGGTTGTGGATTTTATCAAAAAAGAGTTTAAAGACTATGAAGTTCGTTTAGCTTTTACTTCACGCATTATTGTTAAACGTTTGCGTGAACGGGGCGAAGAAATCGATACGGAGCAGAGTGCCATTGAGGCCTTAATTGCTGAAGACTATGAATCCATTGCGGTGCAACCGCTTCATATGATTGGCGGCGAAGAATTTGATAAATTGAAAGCCAATATAATGGCTTATGAAGGACAAGGTTCTTTGAAACACATTGCTATGGGACGCCCTTTACTGTATTTTATCGGTCAGGAAGAACGACCTGATGACTATGAAGCACTCATTGAGAATTTTATAAAAAAACTTAATGTACCGGCAGAAGAAGGTCTGTTATTGGTCGGTCATGGTGGCATGAGCGTAGGTAACACGGCGTATGCCGCGTTACAGTTGAAATTGTGGCGTGCCGGTCATACCAATGTTCGTGTGACGACCTTGGAATGCTTCCCCGAATTGGAGGATACGGTTATTCCGTGGGAATGGCTTGACGGGAAACGGCCGGGACGCATTCAGGTGCATCCCCTTCTTTTAGTGGCCGGTGATCATGCCTTAAACGATATCTTCGGCGATGAAGATGACAGTGTACAATCCATGTTGGAAGAAGCAGGCTTTGAAGTGGTACGTCATTTGAAGGGACTTGGTGAGTATCGCGGTGTTCAGGAAATATTCGCAGACCACTTAAAAGATGCCATGGCCGGGCGCTATGAAAAACGCAGTTCCCATCGGCCGAGTATTCCTAAGATTAAATAAAAAATACTTGCTCTTTGCGGCAAGTAACGCATACAATAAGAAAGTATTATCTAAGCAAGATTCAATTTCAAGATAGTTTTGTTATCAAGTGTTAAGAAAAGGAGTTTATCATGAAAGGTAAATTATTTGGTATCGGCGTAGGTCCCGGAGATCCGGAATTAATGACTGTCAAAGCAGCTCGTATTGTAGGCGAAGCGGATATTATTATTACGCCAAAAACCGAAAAGAAAGACGGTTCCGTAGCGCTCAACATTGCTAAACCGTATATCCAGGAACATACGGAAATCGTGCCGGTTGTGTTCCCAATGGTGCTTGATGACAATGCGCAGGCTGAAGGTTGGCAGGAAGCCAAAAAAATCATCCTCAGCTATTTGGAAGCCGGTAAGAATGTAGTATTCCTTACTTTGGGCGATCCAATGTTCTACAGTACGTATATGTATGTATATCGTTTGATTGAAAACACCGGTTTTGAAATCGAAACAATTCCGGGCGTAACCGCATTCTGTGCTATCGGTTCCCATTTAGGTTATCCGATTGTAGAAAAGGAAGAAGTGTTGGCTATTGTGCCGGCTACAGCACCTAAAGAGAAAATCGACAAAGTATTGGCAGTTGCCGATGATGCGGTAATCATGAAAGTATATCGCAATTTCCACGAAGTTCAGGAAGTTTTGAAAAAACACGATATGGCTGATGATGCTGTAATGATCAGTCGTGTTGGTCTTGATGGCGAAGAAGTATATCGCGGTCTCGATGAGTTACCGGCTGATTTGAAATTAAACTATTTATCCACTGTATTGGCTAAGCGTAAGGATCGCTAAGACTATGAAATCATATGCTATTCCGAGAGTTGTCATCGCCGGAACAAATTCCGGTGTAGGTAAAACGACCATTGTAGCCGGTTTATTGGCGGCGTATCACGAGCAGGGCAAGGCCGTGCAAGCTTTTAAAGTGGGCCCTGACTATATTGACCCCGGTTTTCATAAACTGGCCAGCGGTCGTGATTGTTACAATTTAGACACATGGTTGGTACCGCCCCATAAAATGAAGCCTTTCTTTGCCGGTATGGCAGGGGATGCGGATTTGGTGATTGTGGAAGGCGTTATGGGCCTCTATGACGGCGGCCGTGAAGGCGTGAGCTCCACCGCAGAAATCGCTAAATCGCTTGATGCACCGGTTATTTTGGTTATTGATTGTAAAGCTATGGGCGAAAGTGCGGCAGCGATTGCCAAGGGCTTTAAAGAGTATGACCCGGCCGTTAATTTGGCGGGCGTCTTGCTCAACCGCATCGGCTCCGACAATCATGAGCATATGATTCGTACAGCTATGGAACGCTTGGGGATTCCCGTTATCGGGGCCATTCGGCGCGATGAACGGATGCATTCGCCGGAACGTCATTTAGGTCTTACGCCGGTGACGGAAACGGATCCGCAATCGGCGTTGACGACGATTCGCGAAGCTGTAAAGGTTAGTGTCGACTTGGATGCATTGGCTAACTTAGCCACGGCGGCGCCAACCTTGATTGTGCCGGAATTGACCGCAAAAGAAGTGACGGGGCCAAAAGCTCGCATCGGGGTAGCCTATGATGAAGCGTTTTCTTTCTATTATCCGGCCAGCTTACAGGCTTTGGCGGCGGAAGGGGCGGATTTGGTTTACTTCAGCCCGCTTACCGATAAAACGTTACCTGATGTAGATGCCTTGCTTTTTGGTGGCGGTTTTCCGGAAATGTTCCTCGAAACACTTAGCGAAAATACAGGCCTCATGGCGGCTATACGGGATGCAGCCGCTGACGGTATGCCGATTTACGCGGAGTGCGGTGGTCTCATGTATCTTTGCGAGTCGGTTACCGATTTTGAAAATATTACCCGTCCTATGGTTGGCCTTGTGCCGGCTAAGACAGTCATGCAGGCTAAATTACAAAAAGTTGGCTATGTAACGGCTACGGCTTTAGGGGATACCTTATTGGCACCTAAAGATGAATCTTTGCGTGGTCATGAGTTCCATTTTTCTACGATGGAATTGTCACCGCAGATTACCGAAGCTGAATTCCCGTGGGCTTTTCATTTCGAAGGGGGCCGCAAATTGCAGTCTTATAAAGGCGGTTACAGCAAAGACAATGTATTGGCCAGCTATTTGCATTTAAACTTTGCCGGTAATGAAGCGGCGGCGGAACGTTTTGTGGCGGCTGCCAAGGCCTATCGTGCCAAGGAGGCTTAGGATGACTGATAAAGTGTTAAAATCCAATACGACGGCTGAAGCTATGTCGGTTGCCACTATGGCGGACGCAACTACCACGGGTGCAACTACAGCGGCTGCAACTGCGACGGCTAAGCCTAGTCGAGGCCTCATTCTGGTCAATACCGGTGACGGCAAGGGCAAAACAACGGCCTCTTTAGGGGTTGCTTTGCGTGCCGTTGGCAATGGTTATCGCGTGCTGATTTTACAGTTTATTAAGGGCGGTCAAGCCTATGGTGAACTGAAAGCAATAGAAGCGCTACAAAAGGCCGGTATGCCTATCGAAATTCGCCCTATGGGTAAAGGCTTTGTTTTTCACAATAAAGAAACTTCGGAGGCTGATTTACAAGCTCATCGGGCAGCGGCTGATAATGCCTGGCAGATGTTGACGGAAGAAGTGATGTCCGATAAATGGGACCTCATAATTTTTGATGAAATCAACTATGCCGTAAAATTTGGCTTATTGCCGGTTGAACAGGTTGTGGACTTATTGAAAACCAAACCGGAGCGCCTTCATGTGGTTCTTACCGGGCGCGATGCGAAGCCGGAGATCGTTGCCATGGCCGATACCGTTACGGAAATGCGCGTAGTTAAGCATGCTTATCAACAGGGCATCAAAGCAGCCAGGGGCATTGAGTTTTAGTAAAATTCATGTCAAAGGCATGTTTATAAATCGAAAAAATTAGTATTTCGTGCTTGAAAAAATCGAGGTAAATGGATATAATTAACTTATAGAGAGTTATTATTAATTTTTACTATAAGAAAGTTCTTATAGGATATATTTTTTATGACCAAGGGGGTTATATCAATGGCAGTAACAAACTATGTAAAATCCGCAGATTTCAAGAATGAAAAACACGTTCCTGTAATTACCGCACCTGATACAGTTAAAGCAGGTGAAAAAGTTCACATTGAATTGGAAGTAGGCAAAGACATTGCGCATCCAAACACAACTGAACATCATATTTCTTGGATCAAATTATACTATGTTGAAGAAGGCACTACGCTTCCTTACGAAGTAGCTCGCCTCGAATTCAACGTACATGGTGAAGCCGCTGCCGGTGCCAACGAAGGCCCTGTATATGCAGAAGCAGCCGGTGTTGTTGTAGCATCCTTCAAAAAATCTGGTAAATTGATTGCTACTTCTTACTGCAATATCCACGGCTTATGGGAATCTGAAAAAGATATCGTTGTTCAATAATAACTTTTTCCGATTTACTTCGTTGTCAATAACAGCGTAAACGAAAGCTATTAGGGGTTGTAACGAAATTGAGTTTTTAGCTCATGTTTTGCTTACAACCCCTTTTTATTGCGTGTGCGTCTTTTATCGCGCTGAAGTAGATTTGCATTATTAAGAACCGGAAGCTTTTGATAGCAAGTGATTTTGAAATGCGAAGTCAGAAAGTTTTTAGATTATTAATACTACGTTATATTGTATATAATGAAAGGAGAGAAAGGAGAGGCCTATGATTTCAATCGTGCAGTACGGTTCCGACACATGTCAGCCTTGTGGCGCTTTAGAGACGAAGCTGGGCGCTTGGGTGAAGGAACAGGAAGGTATTGAGTACAGCTATGTATCGGTGGAATTAGAGCCGGCTAAGGCGGCTCAGCAAGGTGTTTTCACGGTGCCGGCCATTGTTGTGTATATGGATGGCAAGGAAATTACACGTCGCGCCGGTTATTTCAGCCTCGATGAGCTGTTAGCTCAGGTTGAAGATATTAAGACCAGAATAGAAGGCTAATCAAGGAGGGAGAACCATTGCGGTCGGTGTAAAATCGGCTGAAATGTATGTGGACTCAGTACTTTTTTAGTGAACTTGTCTTTAGATGAAGATTAAAGGCTTTTATGCTTTACACAAAGAGCCTTTTTATGATAGAGTATCTTTATATATTTTATAGTATTTTTAGAGATAAAGAGGGATGCATAGTGGCGTTAATTGTTAAGAAGTTCGGTGGCAGTTCTGTGGCTTCACCGGAGAAAATTTACAATGTAGTCAACCGCGTTTTGCGTGACAAACAGCCGGAAGACCGCGTTGTAGTCGTTGTATCGGCTATGGGCGATACGACTGATGACTTAGTGTCATTAGCACGCGCTGTTACATCGAGACCGTTTGGTCGCGAAATGGACCGTCTGTTATCGACAGGGGAACAAGTATCCATTGCGTTGGTGGCTATGGCATTTATGGAAAAAGGGCAACCGGCCGTTTCCATGACGGGCGCTCAAGCCGGTATCTTGAGCAGTGATAATCACGGGAAAGGTCGCATTTTGACAATCGATCCGAAACGTGTATTTAAAGCCCTTGATGAAGGTAACGTAGTGGTTGTTGCCGGCTTCCAGGGGATTACCGATTGTGGTGATATTACGACTCTCGGACGTGGTGGTTCCGATACGACAGCCGTTGCATTAGCGGGGGCAATGCAGGCGGATGTATGTGAAATCTTCACCGATGTGGAAGGGGTGTATTCGACCGACCCTCGAATTGCACCGAATGCGGTTAAATTGGATGAAATTACGTACGGTGAAATGCTTGAAATGGCTCGCTTGGGGGCGGGTGTTATGCAGCCTCGTGCCGTAGAAATGGGGAGCCGTTACGGCGTGCCGATTCATGTACGCTC
Organism: Veillonella sp. LMAG:90; assembly: GCF_008679445.1. NCBI lineage: Bacteria > Bacillati > Bacillota > Negativicutes > Veillonellales > Veillonellaceae > Veillonella > Veillonella sp. LMAG:90. Next base: position 1,967,856 of record NZ_NAND01000001.1, on the reverse strand, counting down.
TACATTCAGTGACAATGAGGGAACCATTATTCGGGAGGACTATACAATGAAAGCAAATGAACATGTAATCCAAGGCGTGGCTGACGATACCAATGTGGCGAAAGTTTCAGTGGTAGGCGTTGAAAATAAACCGGGCATTGCCCATCATATTTTCCAAAGTTTGGCAGATAAAAATGTTGATGTGGATATGATTGTGCAGAGCATTCGTACTGTGGAAGATCAGAAGACGGATATCGTATTCACCATTACATTGGATGATGTCGTATTGGCTCGTGAAGTGTTGGACGGCCTTAAAGCGGAAACGAAGATGGAAGAATATGTCATTAATGAAAAAATGGCCAAAGTATCCATCGTCGGTGCCGGTATGCTTGGTGAACCGGGCGTAGCTGCTCAGATGTTCGGCATTTTGGGCGAAGAAAATATTAATATTGAAATTATCAGTACCTCTGAAATCAGCATTACTTGCTTGATTGCGGAAGATCGCGTAAAAGATGCGATTCGTGCTATTCATGATAATTTAGTTATCGGCAATCGCGGTTAATAGTGTTCAATAGCAATTATTAGCGCGGCTGTCAGGGCTTATTAAACTTATCAATAAACAGACTTTCTTAGGTTATATAGAAGTAACCTAAGAAAGTCTGTTTTATTTTGAAAATCTTACTCATCTTTAGTATAATATAAATTGTGCACAGTTTATTTGAGTGCCCGAGAAGTTAATTATTATCAATTAATTGCTTAATATAAAATAATGATAAAGGAGTTTTTCTATGAAAGAACAAAATATCTATAGCGGTTTTAAAGTAGAGCGCATTGAGACTGTTCAGGAAATCAGCGGCACAGCTTATTTGCTTCGCCATGAGAAGTCCGGCGCCCGTTTATTATACATTGATGCGGACGACACGAATAAAGTGTTCTCCATTTCTTTCCGCACACCACCTAAGGACAGCACCGGGGTGGCCCATATTATGGAGCATTCCGTACTTTGCGGGTCACGTAAATTCCCTTTGAAAGAGCCATTTGTAGAGCTCGTTAAAGGCTCCCTTAATACATTCTTGAATGCTATGACCTATCCGGATAAAACGATGTATCCCGTGGCCAGCAAGAATGACAAGGATTTCCATAATTTAATGGATGTGTACTTGGATGCTGTTTTTTACCCACGCGTAGCGACTGACAAAGAAATCGTCATGCAAGAAGGTTGGCATTATGAATTGGATAATGCGGACGATGAATTGACCTATAAAGGCGTTGTATACAACGAAATGAAAGGTGTATATTCTTCGCCGGATTCCATTTTGGAAACCCACATGATGGCGGATTTATTCCCGGATACGACCTATGGCGTTGATTCCGGCGGTAATCCTGATAATATTCCTGATTTGACCTATGAAGATTTCCAAGGTTTTTACAAAAAAAATTATCATCCGTCCAACAGCTACATCTTCTTGTACGGCAAAATGGACATTGAAGCACAATTAAAGTTCATCAACGATGAATATTTGCAAAACTTTGATGCCATTACGGTTGATTCCGAAATTACCTTGCAAAAACCATTTGCTGAGGGTAAAGTAACAGCCTACCCGTACAGCATTGGTACGGAAGAGAGCGAAAGCGGCAAGACTATGCATGCCCTTACCTATGTAATGCCGGAAATGTCTGTGGTGGACAGCTTAGGGCTTGATATTTTGACCCATGCCTTATTGACTTCGCCGGCAGCACCACTTAAGGAAAAACTCGTTAAAGCCGGTGTAGGCAGCGATATTAGCGGTTATTTCCTAGACAGTGTGCGTCAGCCGATTTGGAATGTAACGGTTAGCGGTTCTGAAATGAAGGAACAGGCGCGCGTTCAGGAATTGGTGGAATCGGAACTTGCGCGACTTGTGAAGGAAGGCCTTGATAAGAGCTTATTGGAAGCATCCCTTAATATTACGGAATTCGCTTTGCGCGAAGCCGATTTTGGGGGTCGTCCGATTGGTTTGGCTTACGGTATTCGCGTTATGGATCAATGGAATTACGACAAAGATCCGATTCAGGCATTGCGTTATGAAGAGGCGTTAACACAGTTGCGTGAAGGACTTACCAATGGTTATTTTGAAGAGTTAATCGAACGCGGCTTGCTTAAGAATCAGCATAAAGCTCTCGTTTCCATTTATCCGGAAAAAGGTTTGCAGGAAAAGAAAGAAGAAGCGGAACGCGCTCAGCTAAAAGAAATTAAAGCTAACATGACCGAAGCTGAAATCGAAGCGATTGTGGCACAGACCAAAGCCCTTAAAGCACGTCAGGCGGCACCGGATTCGGAAGAAGCGTTGGCTACCATTCCATTATTGGAACTCAGCGATTTATCCCCTAAAGTAGAACGAGTGGAACGTATCGATAGCAAACTGGGTGATGCGAACTTGCATTTCGTACCGACTCAGGCTAAAGGGATTAACTATACCAGCTTCTATTTCCATTTAGATTGCCTTGATGAGTCTGAATTGTTCTATGCTAACTTGTTGAGCGATCTTATTTCCCGTGTGAATACTACCGAGCATGATTACAACGAAATTGCCAAGGAAATTAATATGAACCTCGGCGGTTTCAGTGCCAGCATCTCCGATTTCACGAAATATAATCAGCGCGATGCGTTTACGCCATTATTTATCGTACGAGCCAAAGCGTTACACACTAAATTGGATGCTTTGGTACGCATTGTGTCTGAATTGGTTACGAAGACTGACTATACCGATGTAAATCGTTTGACCGAGCTCATTAAAGAAACGAAAGCCATTTGGGATACCGATGCATTCCGTCGCGGTCATACCATTGTAATGAATCGTGTCATTGCTCAGATTTCGGAACTCGGTAAATTCCGTGATGCCGCTAACCTCGGTTATTTTGAACAGTTGGCAGCGTTAGCTGCTGATGAAAAAGCGCTTCAAGAATTGCCACAAAAATTGGCAGCCGTAGCGGCTAAATTGTTCCGCCCTGCTAATGTGGATATCAACTTCGTCGGGGAAGCTCATGAATTTGAAGTTTTCAAAACATTGCTTACCGAAGTATTGCCACAGTGGCCGAATGAAGCTGTTGAAGCTAAGGGTTTGAAACTTACGAAGGAATATGTTAACGAAGGTATTGTTACCTCCGGTAAGGTTCAGTACGTAGCTCAAGGCGGTAACTTCCGTGACCATGGTTTCAAACCAGGCGGTGCCATGAAGGTGTTGGAAGTCATCTTGCGTTATGACTACTTGTGGACGCGTATCCGTGTTCAGGGGGGGGCCTATGGTGCTTTCGTAAACTTCTACAACAATGGTAACTTTGTACTTTGCAGTTATCGCGATCCGAACTTGACGGAAACATTGAAAGTATACAGCGAGCTCAGCGAATATCTTGCGAAATTTGATATTTCCGACCGTGAAATGCGCAAGTATATTATCGGTACCATGAGTGGCCTTGATATTCCGTTGACACCGGCTTTACGCGGACCGCGCGCTATGAGCGAATATTTCGGTGAAGCAACGCCTGAAGATGCGGAACGTTTGCGCGAACAGGTAATTGCGACCCGTCAGAGCGATATTAAAGCTTTGGCTGAAGTGGTAGCTTCGGTTATGAAAGATAGTCATATCAGCGTTATGGGTAACGAACAAATCATTAAAAAAGCAGGCGATATCTTCACTGACATCATTTCGTTGCCTCAATAAGACAAATTAAGACCTATAGTCGGTCTATGAGAATTGACGAATCCTGTGTATAATTAAATGCGAGTTAATAAACACTCCTAGGCAAGGGCCTTGACCTCTGTTTAGGAGTGTTTTTTTATAGCGAGTGGGTTTAGCATGGTTTTTGAAAAAGAGGAGTTGTCATGTTATTAGGACTAGCGGGACGATTTGGGATTGATTATATTTTGCCGCCGGCGAAACGTTTGGGACCGGTGCCGACAACAAAAGAAATTTATAAAGAATATATTGATGTAGCTTGGCCGGCTACGATGCAGGGGTTGTTGTTGCAACTTATGACAGCCATCAATTTGGCTATGGTAGGAGCTCTTGGAGCCGATGCTTTGGCGGCCGTAGGGATTATGAGTCAACCGCTTATGGTGATGCTCGTTTTTGTCCGTTCCGCAGCGATTGCGATTACAGCCATTGTGGCAAGACGCAAAGGGGAAGAGGATTATGAAACGATGAACTCCGTACTAAAACAAGGGGTATTATTGACCGTATTGTTTTACGTGCCTTTGTTGTGTATTTGTTTTTATCTGTTAAATCCTATTTTAACGTTTGCCGGAGCTCAGGCTTCTTATATTGATGAGGCCGTTGCCTATGGTCAATTCATCATTATCGGGCTTTTCTTTTCGGCCTTAGGTGTTATGCTGGGGGCGGCATTAATCGGCGTGGGTAACACGAAGGCTATTTTTAAAGCTAATGCCATCGGTAATGTGCTTAATGTAGTTATGAGTTTTACCTTGATTTACGGTCTGGGACCGATTCCGGCGCTTGGCATCAAAGGAGCCGGGATAGCCACTATGACGAGCTACACCTTAATCTTCTTTCTTTTGTTATATGCAATTCATGCGAAAGACTCCCATTTGTCGTGGCATCGGGGCAGTTGGATATTCAATCGTGAAATCTTACAGGGTATTTATTATATCGGTGGCAGCTCTTTGGGTGAGCAGGCTTTTGAACGTTTTGGTATGTTTGCGTATACCAAAATGGTGGCGTCATTAGGTGTAGTGGCGTTGGCAACACATCATATTTGTATGAATTTGATTGATATTTTTTACTATTTTGCCATGGGTTTAAGTTATTCCGGTGCTTCTTATACGGGGCAATCGTTGGGGAAAAAACGACCTGACTTAGCCGAGGCTTACGGCAAAATCGGTGTTCGCATCGCTCTTATTATTTCGGTAATCGGCTTTGTTTTGTATTTTGGTTTACGCAATGTAGTATTTGATATTTTCACCCAAGATAGGTTGGTTTGGCAGCTGGGGGCGGATATTATGATTCTCATGGCTTTTGCCAGCTTCCCGCAGGCTTTGCAATTAGTATATTCCGGCGTCCTTAAAGGGGCGGGCGATAATTTCTATGTTATGAAATATTCGCTCTTTGTTATTGCTATTTTCAGACCGATTATTACATATCTCCTTTGTTTTACTTGGGGATTCGGTCTGTATGGTGCATGGATAGCTCTTTTAATTGATCAGAGTATGCGTACGGCATTTTCCGGTTGGCGTTTTAGAAGTGGTGTATGGCAGCATATAAAAATTTAGACATAAGTATAATGCACTTTAAAATAGAGTGTATTAGCATATAAAAAAATGATGAATTATAAAATGAATGGCGTATTTACGGCGCTTATACAAGGACAAAGGCTTTGATTTGTGATATAATAACATCAGTATAAACCGCTAATTATGTATACGATAGAGGAGGACATAGATATGAAAAAGAAATTATTGGCAACGGTTATGGCCGTTTCCATTGCAACACTTTCTACCGGTGCATTAGTAAATACGACGCAAGCATTCAGCTTGAATTTAGGCAGCATTTTAAAAGTCGGCGGCGTGGGCATCTTAGTTGATCGCTTCGGCGGCCAGATTAATGATTTTTTAAATAAAATTTTAGCTCAGAATAACTTGAGCACTACTTATACGACTAAGGTTGTGCCGATTGTCAGTGTAGGTACGAACGGTTACATCGGGGCGGCTCAGGTAACGGGTCCTGCTTCCGAAGTAGAGCGCGTTGAAGCGGTAGCTCAGTTGGAAGCCAGCTTTAATAATGTAGCTCGTGTAAAAGGTTTAGTGCCTATCGACAGCAAGAACCCTGTTAATGCATCCCGTATTCAAGGGGTTGGCGTATCCGCTATTATTGACCTCAAAATTTAATCATATTGTTTAATACGCATTGAGGCGAATAGCATTCAATAATAGGTTAAGTCTTGTTTATTTGGAGGATGTATGAAAAAACACATGCTTACGTTGGCGGTAGCAGCGCTTATGACCGGTCAGGTATGGGCGGCTCCGGAAACCGTATTAGAGAAAACCGATGCCTTAGAAAATACAGTATATGGTTCCACGCAGGTTGGGGCTTTAGTGGATCGTGTGCAGCAGATTAGTCAGACCGTTTATGGTAGAGATTCTTCCGGTACTTTAAATTCACAAGTTGATTCCTTGTATAATTCCATCGATGGCAATACGCGTGGTAAAGTATCGGTAAGTCAAGAATTATCCATGTTGGAATGGCATTACCAGAATAAAGTGGGCAACGGTTCCTTAGTTTCTCGTGTGGAACAATTGGAACGCAGTGTAACCGGTCGTATCAGTACCGGTGCCTTGGACACACGAATTAATGCCTTAGCCAAAACGATTAACGGAGCACCTTTGAAATTGACGTCTCAAGTAGGCTCGGCACCAAGCACGGAAGTATTTGCCGTAACTTTGAATACGCCGATTAATACGGCTACCAGCAAACTGGGTGATACTTTCAGCTTTACCGTGTCGGAAGATCTGATGGACGGTAATATCTTATTGGTACCGGCAGGTACTGTTGGGGAAGGTCATATTTCCGAACTTAAAAAAGCCTCCTCTTTTGGTCGTAACGGTAAATTAGATTTGATGTTTGATAAAGTTCCGGCATTGGATGGCACTGAATTTACAGCTATTCAAGGGGAAGAAGCAAAAGCTCGTACGCAGCAGGAATTGAAAGCAGCCGGCGCCTCTGTAGCCGGTGCCGTATTATTGGGTCCTGTCGGTTTAGTAGGCGGTTTCTTTGTAAAGGGTAAGAATATCGACTTGCCTGTAGGGGCTACAATTTATGTGCAGCCACAAGAATTGGTAACCGTACAGGGGATTGTCGTAGGCGGTGATGGCCAGGCTCATAATTCCAGCGATCCAAGTTCCCAAGATTCCTATGATGACTATACATTAGGTGATGCATCGGAACCGGTAACCTTAGTTCCGGCCGACTCTTATGAAGACGAAGATACACCGGTGAAGGTAGTGGAAGAGTCCGATGATTCAGCGGCAACGGTAGAAGATGGCGATTCTGAGGACAATGGTGAAGTGGAAGAAGCAAGTGCTGACACTGCGGATCAAACGAATGTATCACAATCACAACCAATAATTGTTGTAAAACGCAACTAATCCAGTGAAGATGAGGTAGGTAAAAGATGGTAATGAAAAAGGCTAAGTATGCATTGGGTGCCGCTTTAGTCGCTATGCCTTTATTAGCCGTGCAGGCGGCCGATAATAGAGGCCTTGTTTATGAAAATGCTCAAGATGTTGCAACCGATTCCAATCCGGTAACCATCGCTAATATGGGCGAGTCCGATGGCGGTCTTATTCGTGTAGTCCGTCGCGGTAAGCCGGTGACCACGGTAAATGACAGTGAGTTACCTGTTAAAGTTGATGCGGACAGCATGTATTACAGCAGTGCTACCGGCAATGTTGTGGCTGTCGGTAAAGTAGATGCTTATCAGGGCAGTCGTGAAATTCATAGTGAAAAGCTGTTAGGTAATACTAAATCCCAAGAGTATACGACGGATGGTGAGTTTCATTACCTGGAAAATAAAGGGGCCACTAAGGACTTACGGGGCCAAGATTTAGTATTTAACAGCGGCACTAATGCTATGACGGCACCTGATGTTATCGGCTATGTAGAACCATACTATGTGAAAGCTGAAAAAGCAGAATTCGACGGTAATCAGGGCCTTATTACCAAAGGCTGGGTTACTACCAAACATGCTATGGCCTATAAAGGTGTGCCCGATTATCGTATTGAAGGCAGCACCATTGAAGTGTATCCGGGGGATAAAGCCATTATTCATGATGCCAAGCTGTTTATTAAAAACGGTAAAATCATGAGTACGAAGAAATATGTAGTATCCCTTCGCAATGATCGTCAAGGTCAATTTAGTGTGTTTGACTTGATTCCAAGACCGACGTATTCCAGCGACGATGGTTTCGGCTTGAAGGGCGGTCTTAAATATCCGGTTGGTGATGACGGTGAATTGTTCTTCCGTTATCAGTGGATGACCAAGGAAGGCTTTAAGCCAAGTTACGGTTATCGTCATTACTTGCCTTGGGGCGTTGCTACGGTCGGCGTGAGCCGTGAATCGGCCACTTTAAATGCCCGTACCGTTTGGGTAGAAAAGAAACCGGAATTCTCCGTATATACCAATGTGTACCATATTGGCGATACGCCGTTTACTGTTCGTGGCGGTGCTACGGCCGGTTATTGGAAAGAAGATTACATCAAGGGCAGTCACTACATGTACTTTGGTGAAGTAAGCCATGATACAATTAAATTGGCTAAAAATGCCAATTTACGTTTCTTTGCCGGCTATCAGCGTGATTACTATGGCTATAACGACCATATTCGCAGCATGCCGTACTGGGGCGGTAATACGAATTGGCGAATAAATTCACGAGTTAACGTATTTGCCGGTTATCGTCAGAATAATATTGATCCGAAAGATAATTCGCCATATCCGTTTGACCGTGAAGACATTCTTCATAACTTTACGGTGGGGGCTTCCTTCCGCCTGACTCGTTTGGATACATTTACGATTACTACGAAACGTGATGTACAGTCCGGTGAGTTGCGTTATGTAGACTATACTTGGCATCGTGATATGCACTCCTTTGAAGGGTGGCTCACATATCAGTCTAAACAGAAAAAATGGTCTTATACGGTAGTTGCTAAAGATTTCTAGTAATTGAACGAAGTATAGATGTTTTAGGTTATGAAGCTGTGCCCTATGGCATGGCTTCATAATTACTCTTAATCATTATTATGACGGAAAAAAGTGAGGTCTTTCAAACATGGGCAAAGTACGCAAAGCTATTATTCCGGCCGCCGGCTTCGGTACACGTTTTTTACCGGCGACCAAAGCACAGCCTAAAGAAATGTTACCGATTGTTGATACACCGGCGATTCAATATATTGTGGAAGAAGCATTGGCTTCCGGTATTGAAGAGATTTTAATTATTACGGGGCGCAATAAACGAGCCATTGAAGATCATTTCGATACCAGTGTTGAATTGGAACAGTTGTTACAGCAGCAGGGCAAGAAAAAACAGTTGGCCATGGTTCGTTCCTTGGCGGATATTCGGGTTCACTTTATTCGTCAAAAAGCACCGCGTGGATTGGGTGATGCCATTCTTTGCGCCAAAGCTTTTGTAGGCAATGAACCGTTCGCCGTATTACTGGGTGATGATGTGGTATATAACCCTGAAAAACCTTGTTTAAAGCAATTAATAGATTGTCATGAGCGTATGGGCGGCACGATTCTTGGCACTCAGCGCGTACCGGAAACAAAGGTAAGTTCCTATGGTATCGTAGCAGGGCATGAAATTGAGCCTCATATTTATAAAGTGGATGGCTTGGTTGAAAAACCGTCACGCGATTTGGCACCATCTAATTTGGCTGTCTTGGGGCGTTATATTTTGACACCTGAGATTTTTGGGGTGTTGGAAAATACTCCGCTTGGCGCCGGGCGTGAATTGCAGCTTACCGATGGCCTTGCCGCATTGCAGAGTGACGTATATGCCTTAGAATACGAAGGCCGTTGCTATGATATAGGTGACCGCCTTGGCTATTTGGAAGCCACCGTGGAATATGGCTTGCGCAGTGAACATTGCAAAGATTCATTCCGTACCTATTTACAGGAATTGATTAAAACATTGTAACAAAAAGCCTTTTTCAAAGTAAGTACTTCACAGCTTTTGAGTACACTTTGGGAAAGGCTTTATTTGTTAACAATGAGAATGGCGCGTAGTTGACGAATAAGCATGAATTTAATATAATTTTAAGTAGATTTGCGAAAGAGGGGGCTCCAAAATGCGTGAGTTATTTAAGGCTATGATTGAAGCTGATAAAGAATTACCCCGTTCAATGGTGATTGCGCAATTAAAATGGCAACGTTTGGCAGAGCCGGCGGAGCACACCGAAGTTCGTCAGAACGGTGAGTGGTATGAAACTGAGCTGGTAAGAGGCAATGAAGCGCTTACGGTACTATTAAAAGTTTTAACGCCTGATTCAATTCCGGTGAAGCCGAAACCGGCGAAGGCGGATTATCAGATACCGACTGATGTTGTGCCTTGGCGAGCATTCAATCGATCTGAAATTTTAGAATTTGTGACGGATGTAGAAGATCATAACAGCATTCATCAGCAGGAAAATGCCATTGTGTCGGGCTGCCAGATTTTGGAGGCCATGGCGGCGTATTTAGCTGAAACTGTAGGGACGGATGTGACAGCTGTGAAGATTCGATTTCGTAGGCCTACCTTTGTAGATGAGACAATTGTTTTACAAAGATCAGGTCGCACCATCCAAGGTTTTACTGCGCATCGACCGGTGTTTACCTGCAGCTACAAGTAGGTTGCGTTTTCCTTACTTTGTGGTGTGGCTTCATTTTTTTTAAGAGTGTTATTTTTATTTGATGAGTAGCTTAACATTAAACTGTAGTTAAGCCAATACACTCATATTTTTGTGATTATTATTTTAGTTTGTGAGGTTGTTTATTATGTCAGATACTCGTAAATTGACCAAAATGGCGTTACTGGTAGCGTTGACCTGCGTGTCCGCTTACATTTCATTTCCAATTCCGTTTTCACCGGCCATGGTAACGGCTACCACTTTGGTATTATGCTTAATCGGATTTTTATTACCACCAAAGGAAGCCTTTATTACTATTTGTGTGTATTTATTATTGGGCATTATCGGGGTGCCGGTATTTTCCGGCGGTACCAGCGGTCTTGGTAAAATCTTAGGGCCTGCCGGCGGTTACTACATCAGTTATCCGATTGCTTACACTATTCTCAGTATGCTTAAAGGTAAAACACCGTCTTTCTTCGGGTATTTCTGGCGCTCCGTAGTGATTACCATTCCGATTACTTACATCTTTGGTATGGCCGGTGGCATGATTGTTACCAACATCGGACTTGAAGCAGCTATAGCGGGTTATGCATTGCCTTTCATTCCCGGTGATATTATTAAATGTGGCATTGCTGCTTGGTTAGGTATGAAAGCGGTTAAATTGAATATTTAAGAGACAATTACTCGTTGGAGGCATTATGAAAACACAACAAACATTGTCTCCGGTGTACATAATGGGCGGCCTTAGGACGCCCATTGGTTCATATAAGGGGCAATTTAAATCGATAAAACCGGAAATATTGGGGGCTCGTGTATTAGATGCGTTGTATGAACAGTATCCTAAGGTGGCTGAAATCATCTGTGGCAATGCGGTTGGCACCGGTGGTAACATTGGCCGTTTAACGGCCTTAAATTCTCGTTATGGTGAAAAAATACCGGCCTATACGGTAGATATGCAGTGTGCCTCCGCCGGCGCCGCAATTATTCAGGGATTTCGTGCAATACGTAGCGGCATGGCAGATTGTGTGCTGGCCGGCGGTACGGAAAGCAGTTCCTTACAACCGCTGCGAATCTATGCGGAGGGGGATGACCGAGCCGGTGAATACATGGTGGCTCAGTTTTCACCACAGGAAAATGACGCGCAGGCTATGTTAAAAGGGGCTCAACGAACCATCGAAAAGTATGATGTGAGCAAAGAAGAGTTGGATTATTGGAGCTTGCGGAGCCAACAAGCGGCCGGGCGAGCTCGTGATGAAGGCTTGTTAGCGCCCTATGTGTTAGACATGGGGCGAGACTATGTGGATGAAAGTGTGCGACCCGGACTGTCACAACGCTTATTGAATCGCATGAAGCCTGTTTTGGGACCGGGAACCTTGGTGACGGCCGGCAATGCTTGTTTTACTCATGACGGAGCGGCTTTTGTAGCCTTAAGTAATGAAGTAGGCCCTTTTAAGTTGGTCGACGCCATTACTTTTGGCGGTGATCCTTTATATAGTCCTGAAGGGGCGTGGCAGGCAACCGAACAGCTTCTAGCCAAAACGGGACTCACCATGGATGATATTGATGCGGTGGAATGGAATGAGGCCTTTGCGGTGATTGATGTGCTCTTTGAGCGCAATTATAAGGCCTATGTGGATCGTTACAACCAATTGGGCGGTGCGTTGGCCTATGGTCATCCATTCGGCTGCTCGGGAGCGATTATTTTGCTCCATTTGATGGCTGCCTTAGAGTACTGTAACGGTAGATATGGGATTTGTGCTATTGCCGGTGCCGGTGGTATGGGGACGGCCATGCTTATTGAACGAATGGAGGCTGTTTGTGATGCGTGAAAAAAATTTAACAACCTTCTCTCAGGCCGTTGAGTTGAATGACCCTAAAGTTGCTATGAAGGGTCTTTCCTTTTGGGAACGTCTCGATTATATGGCTCAGAATTATCCGAATAAGTTGGTTCTGGTTGTAGATGACGCAACGTACACCTATGAAATGCTGAATAAGGGGATTCGTGAAGTAGCCCGAGAATTGGCGAATACGGCGCAAATAGATATTTCGCAAGCAGACAGGGGGCAGGCGAATTCCGAGAAGTCTCATTCCAGGCAGGCGAATTCCGCGCAAGCTAACAATCGTATTGAGTATATCCGCTCTGATTCGGTATGGCAGCAATTCGTACAGTGGTTGGGAGCGATGAAAGCGAAACGCTTACCCATTCTATGTCATCCTGATTTAAGCGATGAACGTCTGGCACAGTTGCAAGCTAAATACGGTTTTACTATTGACCGTAGTGTCAATCCAAAAGCTGATTTCGGCGTGCTTACTTCGGGCACCACCGGTTTGCCTAAAATCTTATGGCGGCCGTTGGCCAGTTGGGTGGATTTTTTCGAAGCACAGAATAAAATCTTTAAAATCGACTTTGGTACGATTATTTTCCAACAAGGCAGTTTAAGTTTTACCGGCAATTTCAATACCCTTGTATCGGTTATCTATGAAGGGGGCACGGTGGTTACGTCGGCTCATATGTCACCCCGTACTTGGCTGACATTGAGTGAGCAATATGAAGTGACTCATTGGTACTTATTGCCCACGAAATTGCGTCTGGTTACAGCGGTTTTACAGGATACGTTACAGTCCCTCAGAATGATTTTTACGGGATCACAAACGCTGGATGCTAAACTACTGCATAAGCTCAAAGCTAAACAACCGCATACGGAATTTATTCTTTATTACGGCGCCAGTGAACTAAATTATATTACCTATTGCTCCGGCGAAGAGTGGTTGGCAGAACCGAACACGGTGGGCTATCCGTTTCCGGGCGTTACCGTTACGGTAGGCGTTGACAGCTTTATCTATGTAGATACACCATATGGTATAGAAGGGTTAACTTTGCCTTTTACGGTGGAAGATACGGGTTACATTAGTGATAGCGGGCGATTGATTTTTACCGGGCGGAAGCAGGCTATGATTAATCGAGGCGGTTATAAGCTGTCTATTCCGTATTTAGAGAGCCGTTTATTAGCCATTGACGGCATAACGGCGGGGGCGGTTATCGGTGTGCCGGACGAACTTCGGGGGGAACAACCGGTGGCTTTTTTAGTTAAAAACAGTAACACCCCTATACAAGATATAGTAGGTGCCATATCAGAGCGTTTACTCACCAAAGAACGGCCGAAGGATATCATTTGGCTTGATGAGCTGCCTTTGACAGCCTGCTCGAAGGTTGATATTGTGCGTTTAAAGCAATTATACCTTCAAAGTGTTGTCAAGCATGAAAATAATATATAGTATAATATATTGAAATCAGATACAAGATGTTGTATAATAAGCAAGACGAAAGCAACTGGTGACTGTAAAGTACCGGTTGCTTCCATTTATAGGTAAGTACTGGGGTATTTAACTAGGTGGCCAAATGGTCATTGCTTATTTGTCAATATCTTTTTTTATTTACATACTATATTTAGTAGTAAGTGTTAGGGAGGCTTTACCGTGTTGGAGGTAATTAAACGTGATGGCCAGAAAGTGCCATTCGATAAAACAAAAATCGAAATAGCTATCGAAAAAGCCATGAATAGCAGTACCGGTTTATATGAAGAAGGATTGGCGGGGCGTATCGCTGACGAAATCGAAGAATACGCTCATAAGATCGGCAAAACATTGACAATTTATGCTATTGAAGACCAGGTATATTACAAATTGTTGGAATACCATAATCCGGCAACGGCACGTGCTTATGAAAACTACAAAGCCGTTCAGGCTTTTAAACGTAAAGAAAATACGACTGATAAAGATGTATTTGGCTTGTTGGATCGCAGCAACACAGCATTGATTGATGAAAACTCCAACAAGGATGCAGCCATTGTTTCCACACAGCGTGACCTTATTGCCGGTGAAGTAAGCAAGGACATTGCCCGTCGTAAATTAATTCCGGCGGATATCGTGCAGGCTCATGACAGCGGCGCTATTCACTTCCATGATATGGATTACATCATTCAGCCGATGTTCAACTGCTGTTTAATTAATTTGGAAGATATGCTCACCAACGGTACTGTTATTAACGGTAAGAAGATTGATACACCGAAGTCATTCCAGGTTGCTTGTACCGTAACGACGCAGATTATTGCGCAAGTTGCTTCCGGTCAGTACGGCGGTCAGAGTATTAACGGTATCGACCGTATTTTGGCGCCGTTTGTACGTAAATCGTATGATAAGATTTTAGCCAATGTTTTGGAAGAACAGGTTGAAATCTATGACATGAAACCGAATATGGAAAAAGCGAAAGAAATTGCTTGGAAACGTACGCGCAAAGAAGTTAAAGACGGTATTCAGACTATTCAATACCAGATTAATACATTGATGACGACGAACGGTCAGGCTCCGTTTGTAACTTTGTTTATGCATTTTGACCCAAACAGCGAATATGCTAAAGAAGCGGCACTCATCGATGAAGAAATTTTGAAACAGCGCATTATGGGCGTTAAAAACGAAGCGAATGTGTATATTACACCGGCGTTCCCTAAATTGATTTATGTGTTGGATGAACACAATATTCACCCCGACGCACCATATTATTATTTAACGGAATTGGCTGCTAAATGTACGGCTAAACGCATGTATCCTGACTATATTTCCGCCAAGAAAATGAAGGAAAATTACGAAGGTAATGTTTTCAGCCCAATGGGTTGCCGTGCGTTCTTGTCTCCTTGGAAAAACGAAAAGGGCGAGTATGTATTCGACGGTCGTTTCAACATGGGCGTAGTAAGTCTCAACTTGCCACAAATCGGTATTTTGGCACGTCATAGCGAAAAACGTTTCTTTGAAATTTTGGATAAACGTTTGAAATTGGTTGAAAAAGCCTTATTATTGCGTTATGAATTATTGAAGAACGTAACCAGTGATGTATCGCCGATTCATTGGCAGCACGGTGCGATTGCTCGTCTTAAAAAAGGCGAACCGATTGCTAAATTCCTTAAAGGCGGTTATGCTACGATTTCTATGGGTTACATCGGTATGTACGAAGCAACGAAGCTTATTACGGGCGAGTCCAATACCGGTGAAAAAGGCCGTGTATTTGCCATGAAAGTCATGGATCGTTTGAACGAAGCCATTGACACTTGGAAGAAACGTCATAACATGGGCTTTGCTTTATACGGTACACCGGCTGAAAGCCTTACCAATCGCTTCAGCTCTTTGGACCGCGCCCGTTTTGGTGAAATCGAAGATATTACTGATAAAGGTTATTACACAAATAGCTATCATGTAAACGTACGGGAAGAAATTAATGTATTTGATAAGTTTGCATTCGAATCGGAATTCCAGAAAAAGTCGACCGGCGGTTGCATTTCTTATGCGGAAATTCCGAATATGACCAACAATATTCCGGCCGTATTAACTATGATTAAATACATTTACGATAATATTTCCTATGCGGAATTTAATACAAAATCAGATTATTGTCATGTTTGCGGTTTTGACGGTGAAATTAAAGTCAACGATAACAATGATTGGGAATGCCCACGTTGTCATAACACGGACCGTGATAAATTGACAGTAATCCGCCGTACTTGCGGTTATTTAGGTGAAAACTTCTGGAATGAAGGACGTACTAAAGAAATTAAAGACCGAGTAATGCATATTTAACACTCAAAAACAGGTCATGATTTCATGACCTGTTTTTTGTTTAGATTATTTAATTTAGGTAAGAATTTTTTATTTAGGTATATGAGAATGATTGTGCCGAAGTAACAATTATTTTTAAATTTGAGCAGGTAGAGGAGGCGAGCCGTAATGAATTATGGACAAATTCGCAAATTAGATATTGCCAACGGAAACGGTATCCGCACGTCTATTTTTGTTACCGGTTGCACACATAAATGTTTTAATTGTTTTAACGAAGAATACCAAAACCCACAGGCAGGGAAGCTTTGGACCGATAAGGAAACGGCAGAAGTACTTACTTACGTGAGCGATCCGAATGTATCGGGCCTTACCTTGCTCGGTGGCGAACCGTTTCAAAACGTGGACGGTTTGTTGCCGGTTGTGAAAAAGGTGCGTGAAACGGTGCCTGAAAAGGATATTTGGGCGTACTCCGGTTATACCTGGGATGAGCTCATCGCTTGCCCGGCTAAACGACAGTTATTGGAACAATGCGATATCTTAGTGGACGGCAAATTTGTGGATGCTTTACGCGACCCAAGCTTGCGGTTCCGCGGCTCGAAGAATCAACGTATTATTGATGTGAAAAAGAGCTTGGCTCAGGGCGAAGTTGTTATCGCCATGGACTAATGAAAAAGAGCTTGATTCAGGGCAAAGTTATTTGGTTATAGACGGATCAAACAAGCTGAAATATGAAATTGCATAGAACATATAATAAGAGGCTGACAGCAAATTGTTGTCAGCCTCTTTTGTGTGATGGGGAGCTAAACTTAGGGATAGCTCTTTAGTTTTTATTCTTTATTTGCGACAGTCATTTGTTCGTATTAAACGATTTTAGCGCCTTTTTTGTATTCTTCGCCGCCTGCATTAGGTAATAAACCGTAGCGTTCAGTCCAAAGGTTTTTATATTTCAATGCCTGGTTATGGATGCGTTCAACCTGAGATTCATCGGTACGAACTACTTTCGCCGGTACACCTACAACGAGGGAATACGGAGGAATCGTGGTGTTTTCCAACACAACCGCACCGGCAGCGATGATGGAACCGGTACCGATATGGCAACCGCTGAGAACGATGGCACCCATGCCAACGAGGACATTATCTTCCAAGGTGGAAGCGTGAACGATGGCACCGTGACCGATGGTTACGAAATCGCCGAGTACGCAAGCTTTATCGTCATCTACATGGAGTACAGAGTTGTCCTGTACATTGGTGTAGCGACCAACGATAATTTTATTTACGTCGCCGCGAGCAGCTACGTTTTGCCAGAGGGAGGCGTATTCTTTAAGCTCTACATCGCCGGCAATTTCAGCGCCCGGCATGAGGCAAGATTTAGGATCTAATTTTGGGTATTTTCCGTTAAAAGGTAACATAGTTAAAACTCCTTTACTAAATAATACATGGCCTCGGAACAATCAAAGGGTTCGTTGAGGCCATGGTAGGTCAATACTAAAGCTTAAGCAAAACGCTGTGCTTTTTTAATCGCTTCTTTTGCTTCGGCGATTACAGAATCAACGATTACTTTAGCCGGTTCAACTTTAGTCAAGCGATTTAAGCTTTGACCGCATTGTACGGCGCCATTTACGATGTCGCCTTCAACAGCCGCTTTGCGGTTAGTGCCGACGGACATAGCCGTTAATTCGTCTTTTGGAGCACAGCTGAATTCAGCTTCCAAGTATTTTTGCGTAAATTCATTTTTTAAAGAACGCACGCCGCCATGACCGCTGGTTAAACCGGTAACAGCAGAGTCCGTATCGGTTGCTTTGATGATGGCATCTTTACAGTTCTGATGCATCTGGCATTCTTCTGCCAAGATGAAGCGGGAGCCCATTTGCACGCCTTCGGCGCCCATAGTGAGGGCTGCAGCCAAGGCACGACCGTCAGCAATACCGCCGGCAATAACCACAGGGATATCTACTTCAGGCAATACGTTTTCCATGAGAGCCATGGTAGTCTGGGTACCGATATGACCGCCTGCTTCCTGGCCTTCAATGATGAGGGCATCAGCGCCGGCAGCAGCCACACGTTTAGCCAATTTAACGTTTGGTACAACCGGGATTACTTTGATACCGGCTTCATGCATCGGTTCGATGTAAGGAACCGGGTTGCCTGCCCCCAAAGTAACGAAAGCCGGTTTTTCTTCTTTAATAACGGCTACGATTTCGTCGATGTTCTTAGCCATTAACATGAGGTTAACACCGAACGGTTTGTCCGTCAAATTCTTAGCCGCACGGATTTCTTCACGTACCCAATCAGCTTCGCGACCGCCGGTAGCGATAACGCCGGTAGCGCCTGCGTTAGCTACGGCCGCTACTAAAATATGTTCAGACGTCCAAGCCATAGCGCCCTGGATAATCGGATATTCGATGCCTAAGAGTTCAGTCAATTTTGTTTTCATGTTCTACCTCCTGTAAAATGTAGATTGTTTATTATTATAAAAAATTGTGAATTTGTTTAATAAAAGAAGTAATTGAAAATCACTTTTATTTCCACTACTAATTATAAAGGAATTTAATGAAAAAGTCTATAAATAGAAATATTTCGATTGTTGTGTTGTTGGATTAAAAATAAATACTATAGACCTTTTTAAATGCACTTGATGCGGTATTGTATGCTGGACCAGCAAAAGACGATTTCATTACTCTAGGAGGATCATTGCTAGGTGGCAGTAATAGATTTCCGTTCAAATCATAAAAACCATTATCGGTGACCGTAAGACTAAGGCCATTATCTTTATCTTTTTCTTGAATTAGGATTTCGGTTAATTCATCCCTTATGTTGTATTTAGGCAAAGTGCTAGTATCTACATTATCCAGTATATAATTGACACTACGGTCATAGTTATAATTAGCAACAGTATTGATTTCTACTATTGCTTTGTTACTATAGGAAACGATATATATAGTATATTCTAATGTATAGTAAGGTGGTGAATAACGAAGTATTTTTATTGAGTCTTGGTTTAAATAATAGGTGTCATCGGATGTTTCGTCTGTTTTTAAGAATTGAGGCGAGTTTTGCAGTTCGGATAAGGAGATAGCGAAAGCTGAAGTAGCGAGAGACACCAGTAATAATGTTAAGAATAATATCCGTTTCATAGTTTTACTCCTTAATTGAAAATAAAATTGAGTATCTTTATATTTAATTATAGAATAAATCAAATGCTTTTTGTAGATGAAGTTGAATAAGAAATTAAAATGGATAAAAATATATTTTACTTAAAGAACGATGGCTAGTAAATTTATAGCAAAACGTTAAGATAAAACACCAAAAATAATAATAACAATATGCTACATTTTATTACGAGTTTTTCATGTCAAAAGTCTGACAATATAGATAGAATAAGGCTTAAAAAGGATTTAACAAATTTTGAAAAAAGATATTGAACATAATCGATATTTGTGATAGACTAAAGATGTAGATACAAGTGTCTATTCTAAAATGAAAGGAGGAACAAGTGATGGAAAAATACGTATGCGTAGTATGCGGTTGGGTTTATGACGAAGCCGTTGAAGGTGTTAAATTTGAAGATCAACCTGATGATTATGTTTGCCCAATCTGTGGCGTTGGTAAAGATCAATTCGAAAAAATGTAATTGATTGACATCTTAATCAGAAACTAAAAATATAGAAGCCTCCTTGCAAAAGGGGGCTTTTCTCTTCATTCTAAAATACACTTTTAAAGGCGTTGAGGGTCTCTTACGAGTGTATCTACGGTTATCTGTCTCCTTAAGCATAGATATTAAATCGGACGAGTATATTTTTATTAGAAAAATACGGCAAGAATGTAGATAACAATTTGACAAAGACATGTTAGATAGCTATAATATTATAGTCGAGGTAAAATTATGAAACTGCAAGTAGAGCAAGCAAAAGAACACATAGGAAAATCGTTTCCTTTTCAATTTACTGAACCGGCCACCGTGCTGGGGGATGTAACTGCTTTTCCTTGGAGCCGTCATGATATAACCATTAGTGGTGATTTTCGTTACGATGGACAGGATTTCATCGTAGAAGGAACCGTAACAACCAATGGTGATTACGAATGTACACGTTGCTTGACGGAAGTAGCGTATTCGCAGACTACACCATTCAATGAAACCTATGGCGTCCTTAAAGAATGGGACGATGTTGAGGAAGCCGAGGTTGTTCCTTTTGATGGTGAGACCATTGATTTAACGGATCTCATTCGGGATACATTAATCATCAATGAGCCATCTCAAGTGTTATGTCAGGATGATTGCAAAGGATTGTGCGTTCATTGCGGAGCAAATAAAAATGTTTCACCTTGTTCTTGTGAATCCTTTGTAGTGGATCCTCGATTGGCAGTGTTACGTACACTGCTCGATGAAAAAGATGATGATTAATTAAAAGTCCCAGTGATTATGTTAAGGAGGTGCAGATAATGGCAGTACCAAAGCGTAGATTGTCCAAATGTCGTCGCGACCGTCGTCGTGCGAACTGGAAATTAACTGTTCCAGGTTTTGTAGCTTGTCCGCAATGCCACGAACCTATGATGCCTCATCGGGTTTGCCCTACATGCGGTCATTATAAAGGAACTCAGGTTGTTAATAACATCGCTGAATAAGACCTGCTGAGCTAGTGAATAGCTCTTAATAAAGCGCGGTTATCCATCGGATAGCCGCGCTTTTGCTATGTCCGGATATTTGATTTGTGGACGATATAGTTTAATTGTGCTATAGTAGCAGTGAAATGTCTTATTAAAGGCATAGTATGTTAATTGTATTAGTGTTGATATAGACAGCAATATTTGGATGATAACCGTTAGATAAAACGGACTGAAATTAGTATTTTAATATATATGGCTGTCGGTATGAGCATTAGGCGCTACGAATAGGTTTTTAATAAGAAGAGGCATAAGGAGGTTACTATGCATCCGTTAACAGCGAATCAAAAAGCTTGGCAGGAAAAAGTAAATGAATTTTGTCGTGAATTTGTGGAACCTACCGTGATTGAACGGGATAAAGCGCAGATTTTCGATCGTCAATTGGTAGATAAGGTAATGGCTTTAGGCTTGCCTAAAATTGCTTGGTCTAAAGAGTATGGCGGCTTAGGCGAAGATTATATCAGCTATATGGTGGCTTTAAAAGAGCTCGCTAAATTTGATGATGGTCTTGCCATTACTCTGTCCGTTTGCATGGGGCTTTGTTGTGAGCCATTATTGCGATATGGTACTGATGAACAAAAAGAAAAATTTTTGAAACCCCTTGTTGCAGGCAGTATCTTGGGCGCCTTTGCATTGACTGAAAAAGAAGCAGGCACTGATGCATCGGGCGTACAGACTATGGCTGTAAAAGATGGTGATTTTTACATTTTAAACGGTGAAAAAATGTATATCACCAACTCCGGCGAAGCAGGCATGTATATCGTGTTTGCCAAAACCGATGCGGAAGCCGGTGCCAAAGGTATTTCGGCTTTTATCGTAACGCCTGATATGGAAGGGTTTACGGTAGAAAAACGAGATCCTATGATGGGCCTTCACACATCCACTTGTTCCGGTCTTACTTTTAAAGATGTAAAAGTTCCGGCAGCTAATTTGTTGGGGAATGAAGGGGAAGGCTATAAGATTGCTATGTATGCCCTTGACAGTAGTCGTATCGGCGTAGCTGCTCAGGCTACGGGCCTTGCGGAAGCTGCATTAGCTCATGCTATTGAGTATACGAAAGAACGCGTTCAGTTTGGTAAACCGCTCAGTAAATTCCAGAATACACAGTTTAAATTAGCCGATATGGCAATAAAAGTAGAAGCAGCTAATCTGATGCTTCACAATGCCGGCCAAGATAAAGCGGAAGGTAGACCGTATACAATTTCTGCTTCTATGGCTAAAAAGTTCTGCAGTGATATTGCCATGGAAGTGACTACGGCGGCAGTACAGCTTTTTGGCGGCTACGGTTTCTCTGAAGATTATCCGGTAGCCCGTTTAATGCGTAATGCCAAAGTTACCCAGATTTATGAAGGCACCAAC
Source organism: Veillonella sp. LMAG:90 (assembly GCF_008679445.1). Taxonomy (NCBI): domain Bacteria; kingdom Bacillati; phylum Bacillota; class Negativicutes; order Veillonellales; family Veillonellaceae; genus Veillonella; species Veillonella sp. LMAG:90. The sequence goes on along the minus strand of NZ_NAND01000001.1, from coordinate 1,945,876 downwards.
GAAGCCCAGCAGATGGTTGTGGGCGGTTCTTTGTTGCGTTAGAAACGGGGCTTTGATTGCAATAATATAATGCTATTAAAAGAGAAACGAGCGGATTTTTCCGCTCGTTTTTTGTCGTTAACTGTTTATATTTTTTTAGTTATAATTCACACAAGGTGGGCTATTTCAACAATCCCATTTCATGGAAAAAAGCTTCATAGGCTGCCGCTTTTTTAGCAAGGCTTAACGGATAGGCGCGGGAGGTGGATGGCAAACGTGTTATGGTAACGGTTCTTGTCCCAAAGGTAACGGTAATGGTTTCACCGGTTTTAGGAAGTTTTGTTTTTTCAGGTAATAGGCTGAGTAAGACTTCCGTCGCTTTGCCGCCGGTGGTGCCGATATGTTTGCAATTCGGTAGTTTGCCTAAGACTTCTTCAATCGGCACCGGTTTTACTACTTTTAAGAAAGCATCCGACGCATTGCCGTGCTCGCGAATAGCTTGCCATACAGTAGGGCAGGAAGCGATACCTCTTTCGGCTAAAAATGCTTTGATTTTATCGGCATCGAAGGCTTTTTCTTCACCTTTACGGAAGTGGTCCGGATCATTAAAGAAAATCATGCCGTACACACGCCACATGTCGTTTTGAAAGTTTGGGTAATGGAATTGCATGGCCCGTTTATCGGCGGCCGGTGGAAAGGTACCCATCATCATAACCGTAGCATTGGAGGGTAATAATGGGGGAAAGGGCATGCTTTCCACAACCGGTGTTGCACTTGTTTCTGCAATAGTATTGGCAGTATTTTTATCTATGTTTTGATTGACTCTTTTGGCACACATAATAAAACAACTCCTTTTATGATGACTATCTATAGGCTTAGTATAGCACAGTACATAGAAGGAGTTGTTGCATTTAACACATTATTTAGTGTTTGATTGAGTTATTGGTTGCGCGTTTAATTTATCGACAATCCATTTGACCATAGTTTCGTTTACCAATTGACCTTGGTTACCGTGTGGTGCCTCGGAATTGGAAATGAATAAATTTTCCACACCATTTGAATTTAAAGCATCCCGTAAGCGATAGCTTTGGGCAATCGGTACCAATGTATCACGACCGCCGTGAGCAATGAACATTGGCGGGGTCTGTGGTGTTACCTGATAAACGGGACTACCGTTTAGAGCTAATTCAACATAATGCCAATCCGGAGATTGTGTGTTATGTGTTTCGTAAAGCTGTCGTAATACACCAACACCTTGGCCCGGTTTATTGAAGCCTAAAAGAATAGATTCATTGGCATCCGGAGCATCGTGAGTTTTGGCCGCTTTGGCAGTCGATTGTAGGGCCGGGTTCATTTCGGGCGCCATGGTCAACAAGTCCGTAGGGCCGTAATAATCGATGACAGCCGAAACGGCACTAGAGTATTCGGTGTTGCCGCCCACATTGCCTTCATAGGCAGGATTGTTATTGGTGGTAGCCAAAAGAAGCGCTAAATGAGCGCCCGCCGAGGTGCCGCTGATAGCAATGCGATTAGGATCGATGTTGTATTCTTTAGCGTGAGCGCGAATGAAGCGTACGGCACCTTTTACATCATAAATTTGATCCGGATAGGCGGCTTCGGAATTTAAGCGATAGTCTACTGAAACTAGGGCAATTCCGTGGCGAACTACTTCTTTGAAAACTTCCAAGGATGAACGGTTGTCATTAGCCATAAGTTGACCTGTAGCATCGCCGTAGGTATTCGGTGGCAGATTGCTCATCGAAGTAGGCGTATTGTTTACGGTGCTGTTTGCAGTATCATTAGCTGTCGGTTCCGCATAGGTTCCCGTAGCCCATCCGCCGCCATGTACAAAGACTAAAACAGGAACCGGTTCGGTTGTATTTTGCGGTTTGTATATATTTAATCGCAAGGCTTTGGTTTGATTGTTATATGTCGGTACGTTAGCGACTAAGATGTCCTGATAGGTGGGGGCAATATAGTCGTTTTGAGTACTGTTTGCTGTTGTTGTCATAGTTGGCACCGTATTGGCTGCATTGCTTGTAGCGGCCTTGTCATTAGTTAAAGGGAAGAGGATAAGCCCGGTCGTCAATAGTGAAACGGCCAAATAGGCTTTCAGTTGTAATTTCATAGTATCACCTTTTTTAGTAAATTACATATTATTTTTGAAAAGCCTCTAAAATATTTTACTTATATATTATAGGGGGATAGGGACTTAATTGCATCATACATGCTTATTTCTTAATGCGTTTATAGTCTTTATCAAAATAACGACCTTCACGAATATCGTCGGTCATGCCTTTATAAGGTGCTTCGGCAATGACTTCTTCATTATTTTGGCCGGCTTTTCTTATGTAAGTAATGGTAGCAAATTCAGGAACTAACAATTTAGGATATGTTTCGTATTTTTCACGGGATTCATGCATTAAGTCAATGTGTTCATTTTGATAGCAAACGGTGATTTCCGGATGATCTTCTACCCATTTAGGGAAGAAAATTGTGCCATGCATGATTTTTTCATTAGGCATAAAGTCGAGGGCTACATCGGTACCGGTAGGTTCGGTCCAGGTTACTTTGAAAACGCCGTCTGTTAATTTAACAATATTGGCTTCTTGATCGGTTACCCAACGGCCGGCTACCATGCCGCCGTGAATACGATAATCTACGGTGTGATCATTTTTGGCATACCATTCATATTCCCAGCCGTTATCATAAGTGTAAATAAAATGAGTGCCTAAAAAGTCGTCTAATTCTTTGAATTCCATAGTGATAACCTCCTACATATTAACATGTGATTAAGTGACTGATTGATGTTTTAATATTAAAATAACAACATGTAAATAAATACATGTTTATTTACACTTAGTATGTTATACTTAGTAATAGGAAAAGTCAAGCGATAAATATGGACTGACAGTTTAATCATTGGAAACTGTCATTTTGATACTAAAGAACTGTTGAAAGAGGTGAGTTGTCATGGCTCAAAAAAATACATTGCGCTATGTAATTTTAGGCTTATTGTCAAAAGAGCCTATGGCCGGTTACGATATAAAAAAAGCGTTTGAAGGGGAAATCGGAGATTTTTGGTACTCCAATCATAGTCAGATTTATCCCGAGCTTAATCGGATGGAACAGGAAGGGCTTATAAGCGGTCATGAAGCGATTGTAGGGAGTAAACTGACGAAGAAGAAGTATACCATTACCGATTCGGGTAACACCGTATTCGGTGAATGGCTGAATGAATCATTGAATGCATTGCCACCTACACGCGACGAATTCGCCATGAAAGTATATTTTATGGATTCCGCCGATCAGCCTTTATTGGTGACTTTATTTGAGGAAGAAATTGCGCGGCACGAAGAAAAATTAACCTATTTAGAATCTCGTTGGCAGATGTTGTTCGGGACGACAAATCCTAAAGAGCGATACTTTGGTCATTCATTGATTTTAGAGCGCGCTATTCGTCGTGAAAAAGATCATTTAACTTGGCTACATGAGGCTTATAATCGTTTACCCGGTAAAAAGTAAAATAAGGAGATTGCAATCCGTAACGGTTGCAATCTCCTTTTTTTTTTATTAATAGAATTTTAAGTTAATACTATTTTAAGCCTGTTTTTCAATATATTGAGCAATGGCATTCATCAAATCGGCTTGGATCATGCCGGAACGATCGGCTGCTTTGGCGATGGTAGCTTTTTTAGCCATAATTTTGCCGAAAGCGGTGTTTAGCATAGCAAAATTGCTGTTAATTTCCGGCATATGTTGACGGAGACCAGGTACTTGATCGAAGAGGTCAAAAAGACGAGTGTCCCCAGTGATGGTAATGCCTTTGACAGTAATTTCGTCCCCCATAGTAGCTGAAGTTTCGCTGTTTTGATCCTTGTCAGCAAAATTTGTATCAGTCGTAGCGGTGTTAGCTGCAGCGGCCGTAGCGGTACTGCTTGTAATAGGTGTAGCGGCACTATCGGCAGCAGCGGTTTCTGATTCTTCTTTATTACCGTGAACTTCATCGTCCCAAGTTAAGAGGGTACGAGAGCCTTCAAGACTACGGATACGTGTGCAATCTTGCATCATTTCAAGAACCCCTTTGAAGTTACCCTTTTCATCGCGCACAGCGGTGTAAAGAATGTAGATGAACGCTTCCGGCTTATCAATCCAAAATTCAGCTTTATCTTGTTCGCCGGAGCGGAGTTTTTCAATAATTTCTTCTACCAAATGAACGCTCTTTGCAGGATGGCAGTTGCGTACTTCACGGCCGATAACATTGGCACTGCGAGGGAAAATACGATGTTTCGTATCACTGTAGAATTTAACCAGTTCGTTTTCGTCCACATAGGAAAGGTCAACCGGCATGTGTTTAAAGAGTAGGTTGATGCGTTCAAGGGATAATTTTCCGGTAGCTACATCGAGTTCTGTTTCAGGGGATGGGGCTGTAGCTACATTGTATTTACCTAGTAAAGCAGCTAATTCGCTCATGAAGTTTTGTTCGTTGCCGTTTGAGAGTGAGGGCGCATCGTTGACGGTTCCGTTGGCGGTCACATTACCGTAGAATGGTGGCGGCGTAATGAGGGCAAAGCCGATTTCGTGGTCGCCGCGGCTCATGTGGCTGAATTCATCATCCTTCACCAGTTTATACGCCGTCGGTAAGAGGACTTCCTGTTCTTTGTCGGCCAAGTCACGGAAAGCATCGGTCATTTTGGGTTGGAGTTCTAAGAATTTTGTGGTGTCATCGGCTTGTAAGAGGCGACGGCTTTCGCTGATTAAATCACGCACTTTGTCGTCAAAGGTCCACATGATTTTGGTAGGGCGGTCAAAACCGTATTTTTCGAGAGCCGGGTAGAGCTGGTTTTGTTTGCGGGACAGATGGCGGGACCACTGTGCTAATTTATCGTAAATACCGAGCCATGGATTTTTAATAAAATGAGGTGCTTTTAATAAAGCGTCTACTTCATCCATAACCGCGAGGCCTGCTTGGATTTCTTGCATATATACCCAAAGCGGATGGTTTTCCGGGTAGGTATTTTCGGCACGAATAAGGATGCCGTCGAATAATTCGAGAAGTTCATCCATGCGGTGGGTGATTTCTTCGTCTGTGTAAGAACCTTTTAATTGTTGCTCACCGTAAGCAAATTCGTCCGGTGTGCAAGTGCCGATGTGATCTTTTAACAGGGCACGGGCTTCTTTTAAACTTAACTGACCACTTAAATAGCTGTCCTTGATTTCAATCATTTTTTCGAGGCGTTGGTTGTTGTTTAAGCCTAAGGCTGTTTTCATAGATGTCATAGTTCTTCTCCTTTTTTCGGTTGCACATTACTGCAATTAATAGTTAAAATATATATAGGGATACTTTGTTGTAATATATGGTCCCAACGGTTGAGTTATGATCATGTTTTTATTATAATGAAGTTGAAAATAGTTTTCAGTAGCTGAGGCTACATAATCGCCGTATTTTTGTTGAATTTTTGTTGAATTTTTAGGGCTCATAAATTTTACTTGCATAAATGGCCATTGTGACATATAATTGTAACGAAGTATTATTACTTGGTCATAAAAGGTGGTACCATGAGTCGGATAAAAAAACAAGAGCGACAACAGTTATTGCAACAAAAACTGAATACTACGCCCTTCGTTACTGACGAAGAGTTGGCCATCTATTTTAATGTCAGTGTGCCGACGATTCGTTTGGATCGATTGGAGTTAGGCATTCCTGAATTACGGGAGCGCATTAAATCCAGAGTAGACGGACTGACGCCAAGTGGCAATAATCACAGCCATATTGAAGTGGTTGGTGAGCTTATAGATCTCACCGCCGGTGAACAAGGTCTGAGTATATTGCGGACGACGGATGACATGACCGATTCCAGCGGCTATGTGGAGCCTCAGTATTTATATGCGCAGGCTGATTCATTAGCCAAGGCTGTGCTGGGCATCCCCGCTTCATTAGCCGGTGTCGGCAATATAAAGTATAAGAATCCTGTTAAAGCAGATTGTAATTTGGTGGCCAAAGCCTCTGTCATGCGACAACGAGGTGAGAAGTATTTTATTTGGGTCACAATCAAAGATAAAGTTAAGGAAGTCTTTCGGGCGAAATTCATAATGGAGCCCATTCAGAATAGGGTGTAAAATATGAAAATTGCATTAGATGCTATGGGTGGTGATTTTGCACCGTTTGAAATTGTGCGTGGTGCAATTGATGCGGTTAAAGCCTTCCCTAATATTGAAGTAGTTTTGGTGGGTGACGAAGCACGAATTTATGAAGTATTAAAAGAATTCGGGCAGGAAAAAAATCCGCAACTCATTATTCACCATGCCAGTGAAGTAATTGAAATGAATGAACATCCCGGCACAGCTGTGCGCAAGAAGAAAGACGCATCGGTCATTGTCGCTACGCGTTTAGTTAAACAAAAAGTATGCGATGCGGTCATTGCGCCGGGCAGTACCGGGGCAGCCGTAGCGGCAGCTTTGTTCGGCTTAGGACGTATCAAGGGGATTGACAGACCTATGATTGCCACGCCGATTCCTACACCACAGGGTGTTACCGTTATGCTTGATTCGGGTGCTAACGCGAATTGCAAGCCAAAACATATGGTGCAGGGGGCTATTATGGGCTCCGAATATGCACGACTTATGTTTGGCCATGAAAACCCTACCGTCGGTTTGTTGAATATCGGCGAAGAATCTACTAAGGGTAATGAATTGTGTTTAAGCAGCTATCCGTTGTTGGAACAACTTAAAACCATTAACTTTAAAGGTAATGTGGAAGGTCGTGACATTCCTAAAGGTACGGTTGATGTTGTTGTATGTGACGGCTTTACGGGCAATGTAGTTCTTAAGTTGGCAGAAGGCCTTGTAGGGGTCATGACGCAACTTGTTAAGGAAGGCATCAAGGATGGCGGTATATTAGCCAAACTGGGGGCATTCCTGATTTATCCGGTGTTCAAGAAGATTCGTAAACGCCTTGACCATACGGAAAACGGCGGCGCACCATTATTGGGCGTAAACGGCGTATTCATGATTTCGCATGGCAGTTCCAAGGCTAAAGAAATTTTGACAGCTATTAAAATTGCCGGCGATATAGTTGATCGTAAGATTATTGAAAACATTCAACACAGTATAGAAGAAGAAGGAGCTATCAAATATGACGATGTGGACTAAACCGGTAGGTATCATCGGTACCGGAAGTTTTGTACCGGATAATATCGTAACCAACGCTGATTTGGAAAAAATCGTAGACACGAATGACCAATGGATTCGTGAACGCACCGGCATTGAAGAGCGCCGCGTTGCTCCGGAAGGCATGAATGCTTCCGATATGGCAACGGAAGCGGCTAAACGTGCCTTGGACGCAGCCGGCTTGAAGGCGGAAGATATTGATTGTATCATTTTAGCAACTTTAACCGGTGATATGTCGGTTCCTTCCACAGCTTGTTTAGTACAAGCTAATTTAGGAGCTACTAATGCGGCCGCTTTTGATTTAGGCGCTGCTTGCTCCGGCTTTGTATATGGATTGATTACGGCCGGCAGTTATGTGAATAATAACTTCTTCAAAAATGTGCTTGTAATCGGTGTAGAAGTTATGTCCCGCGTGCTTAACTGGAAGGATCGCAGTACTTGTATCCTGTTCGGCGATGGCGCCGGCGCAGCAGTAGTGTCATCTGTACCTGAAGGCTATGGCATGTTGGGTATGGATATGGGTGCCAACGGTGCCAGCGGTATGGCAATTTGCATTCCATCCAGCGGTACGGCGATGGTGCCTAACGATAAACGTATCGAAGAAGGCTTGACCTATGTTCACATGGATGGCGCCGAAGTTTATAAATTCGCGGTTAAAATCATGGGACGCACCGTGCTTAACGCGTTAGAAAAAGCCGGTTTACAGTTAGAAGATTTAGATCGTTTCATTCCTCATCAAGCCAATACACGGATTATCGATTCCGCAGCACACCGGTTGAAAATGCCGGCAGAGAAAGTGTTTGTTAATTTGCCGAAATACGGCAATACATCGGCCGCTTCGGTAGCTATTGCTTTAGATGAAGCAGTGAGATCCGGCTTTGTTGAACGAGATCATACAGTCGCCTTTTCCGGCTTCGGAGCCGGATTAACTTGGGCCGGCTTGGTAATGAAATGGTACTAAGGAGGACAACCATCATGATTAAGACTGATATTTGCGATTTGTTAGGGATTGAGTATCCTATATTCCAAGGTGGTATGGCTTGGCTTGGTACCGCTGAACTTGCTGCGGCTGTGTCCGAAGGGGGCGGTCTCGGTATTATCGGTGCCGGACATATGCCACCGGACGTATTCCGTAATGAAATTCATAAATTAAAAGAACGTACCAATAAACCTTTCGGTTGTAACATCATGTTGATGTCGCCGTTTGTTAAAGAAGTTATGCAAGTTGTCTTGGAAGAACGCGTTCCGGTAATTACAACCGGTGCCGGTAATCCGAGTACATACGTGCCTGCATTAAAAGAAATCGGTACTAAAGTTATTCCTGTAGTAGCTTCCGTATTGCTCGCTAAACGTTTGTTGCGCGGCGGTATTGATGCGGTAGTTGCGGAAGGTACCGAATCGGGCGGTCACGTAGGGGAAATCACAACTATGTGCTTAATTCCTCAGATTGCTGACGCTGTAAACGTACCGGTTATCGCTGCCGGCGGTATTGCTGACGGTCGCGGTGCGGCTGCAGCCTTCGCTTTGGGCGCCAGTGCGGTACAAATGGGCACACGTTTTGTATTATCCGAAGAATGTATTGCTCATGCTAACTATAAAGAAGCCGTATTAAAGGCAAAAGACCGTTCCACCGTTATGACTGGTCTTACGACAGGTCATCCGGTTCGTATTTTAGAAAACTTATTATCCCATCAGTACCAGGAATTGGAATTCAGCGGTGCTCCTAAAGAAGAATTGGAAGCTTTGGGTGCCGGTGCACTTCGCAAAGCGGCTATTGAAGGGGACGTTAAAAACGGTTCCGTTATGATTGGGCAGATTTCCGGTATGTTACAGGATGTAAAACCTTGTGCTCAAATCATTCGCGATATTATGGCCGAAACCGAAACCGTAATCGGCGGCTTACAAAAGATCATTAAATAATACAGGAGGCGTTACTAGTGAAAACAGCATTTGTATTTCCTGGCCAAGGTTCTCAAAAAGTAGGTATGCTTCAAGATTTATATAATGCCTATGACATTGTAAAACAGCGTTTTGCTGAAGCTGATGAAGCATTGGGCTACTCCATTACGAAGCTTTGCTTTGAAGGTCCTGATACCGAATTGGTTAAAACGGCTAACACACAACCGGCTATTTTAACAGCCAGCGTTGCTTGTTATGAAGTATTGAAAGAAAAGGGCTTTACTCCTGATATCGTGGGCGGTCACAGCTTGGGCGAATACAGCGCTCTAGTGGCAGCCGGCGTACTTGATTTTAAAGATGCTGTTTACCTCGTTCATAAACGCGGTGAATTCATGCAGGATGCTGTTCCATTGGGTGAAGGTGCCATGGCGGCTATCTTGGCTTTACCTCGTGAAGAAGTAGTGGCGATTTGTGAAAAAATCGACAAAGAAGTCGGTTCCGTTCAGGCAGTAAACTTCAACTGCCCGGGTCAAATCGTAATTGCCGGTGCTACGGTTGCCGTAGAAAAAGCTGCTGAAGAAATGAAAGCAGCCGGCGCGAAACGTGCCGTTATGTTACCGGTAAGTGCTCCGTTCCACAGCCGTTTGATGGAACCGGCTGCGGCCCGTTTGAAAGACGAATTGGACAAAGTAACTGTTAACGATGCCAAGATTCCGGTAGTAGTTAACGTAACCGGTGAAATTTTGACCGATGCGAACGCTATTAAAGAATCCCTCGTTATCCAGGCGGCTCATCCTGTTCTTTGGGAAGATTGCGTAGCTACCATGATTAATTATGGCGTAGGCAACTTCGTAGAAGTAGGTCCGGGCAAAGTTTTGACCGGTTTTACCAAAAAAATTAACAAAGAAATGCAATTGGCTAATGTAGAAGATGTAGATTCCTTAGGGAAAACTATTGAGTTTTTAGAAGGGGTTCGATAAAATGCAGTTAACAGATAAAGTTGCTTTAGTTACCGGTGCCTCTCGTGGTATTGGCCGTGCCATTGCTTTGTTAATGGCTAAACAGGGTGCCGACGTAGTAGTGAATTACAGCGGCAGCGAAGGGGCTGCGCAAGAAACCGTAGATGCTATTTTGGCTATGGGCCGCAAGGCTATCAAAATTAAAGCTAATGTAGGCAATGCCGAAGAAGTAGCGGCTATGGTTGACGAAGCGCACACAACTTTCGGTCGCATCGATATTTTAGTAAATAACGCCGGCATTACCCGTGACGGTTTGCTCATGCGTATGAAAGACAGCGATTGGGATGATGTTATCAACATCAACTTGAAAGGTGTTTATCTGATGACCAAAGCGGTTTCCAAAATTATGATGAAACAGCGCAGCGGTAAAATTGTTAATATGACATCGGTTGTAGGTGTGACCGGTAATGCAGGCCAGGCCAACTATAGTGCCTCAAAAGCCGGCGTAATCGGTTTTACTAAAACTTGTGCTAAAGAATTGGCATCCCGCGGTATTACCGTGAATGCGATTGCACCGGGTTTTATTCACACCGACATGACGGATGTTTTACCTGATAAAGTGAAAGACGCCATGGTTCACACGATTCCGTTGGGCCGTATGGCAGAGCCGGATGAAGTAGCTGCTGTAGCTGCTTTCCTAGTCAGCGATATGTCGAGTTATATTACGGGTCAAGTCATTAATGTTGACGGCGGCATGGTAATGTAGCTAATATATATAGAGCAAACAATGAAAGGAGGTGAAATCACAATGACCACGTTTGATAAAGTTAAAGCGATCGTTGTGGAACAGTTAGGCGTTGACGAAGCTGAAGTTAAGATTGATTCTACATTCATTGACGACTTAGGAGCTGACTCCTTAGACATCGTTGAATTGATCATGGCTTTCGAAGAAGAATTCAATGTTGAAATTCCTGATGATGTAGCTGAAAAAATTAAAACAGTGAAAGATACGGTAGAATACATCGATTCTATCAAAGAAGCGTAAGACTTACTTGTGCACCGGTAGGAGGCGGCAACGCCTCCTAGTCGGTATACGTAACAGGAGGAATTTATAGTGAAGCTCCCTGAACTTCGCATCGGAAATCTGGTAGCAAAGGTGCCAATCATTCAAGGCGGCATGGCAATCAGATTGTCTACGGCTCGTCTTGCAGCAGCTGTAGCTAATGAAGGTGGCATCGGTCTAATTGCGGCCTCCGGTATGCCATTTGATGAATTACGTTATGAAATTAAATTAGCTCGAAAATTATCACCTACGGGTATTATTGGTATAAATGCAATGGTAGCAGCTTCCGAGTTTGCTGGCCTAGTGCGAACGGCTATTGAAGAAGGTATTGACCTCGTTGTAGCCGGTGCAGGTTTTTCTCGTGATATGTTTGGTATGGGGAAAGAATCGGGTACTCCCATTGTTCCGATTGTGTCCTCCGGGAAATTGGCTCGTATTTCTGAAGGCTTGGGTGCGGCCGCTGTCATCGTTGAAGGCAGTGAAGCCGGTGGTCATTTAGGTACAAATCGCTCATCGCGTGAGATTGTACCGGAGGTGTTGAAGGCCGTTAAAAATATCCCGGTAATAGGAGCGGGTGGCGTTCTCGACGGGAAAGACATTGTCGAAATGATGAAATTAGGAGCAAACGGCGTACAAATGGGTAGTCGTTTTGCAGCTAGTGAAGAATGCAATGCATCGGATGAGCTTAAAAAAATGTACTTACGTGCTAAAGCGCCTGAAGATGTTGTATTGATAGAGAGTCCGGTAGGATTGCCGGGGCAGGCGATTCGTAACAAATTCGCTGCTTCTGTATTGGACGGTACTGTACCGCCACCAACTGAATGTGACCGTTGCTTAAAGCATTGTTCTCACAAATTTTGCTTGATTAAAGCCTTAGAACGGGCACAGCAAGGTGATGTGGAAACCGGTTTGGTATTCTCCGGCAATAATATGCGCAAAGTAGATGAGATTTTGCCGGTTAAGGAGGTTTTCCGTCGTTTGTTAGCGGAAGTATCTCAGATTGATTAATGTATTTCAATGCATAGTTTACATGTGAGGTGAAATAATTGGAAAAACGTGTTGTTATTACCGGTTTAGGGGCTGTAACGCCTGTAGGTATCGGTAAAGATGCTTTTTATGAAGCTTTATTGGCGGGTAAATCCGGGATTGGCCCGATTACTCATTTTGATGCTTCTGAATATGCTACCCGCATTGCCGGTGAAGTTAAGGATTTTGATATTACGCAGTATGGTGTAGAGAAGAAAGAGTCTCGTCGTATGGACCGCTCCTCTCAATTTGCAATCGCCGCAGCAGTTCTTGCTTTACGCGATTCCAATCTCGATTTGGATAAAGAAGATCGCGACCGTTGCGGTACTGTAGTTGGTACCGGTATCGGTGGGATTGACTCCATCCACGATGTTTATGTTACATTATTCCAGAAAGGACCTAATCGTGTAAGTCCTTTTGCAGTACCTATGATGATTGCCAACATGGTATCCGGCCGTGTGTCCATCGAACTCGGTCTTCGTGGTCCGGCTATTACGGATATTACGGCTTGTGCATCCGGTACAAATTCCATTGGTGATGCATTCCGCATCGTAGCTCGCGGTGACGCAGACATTATGTTTGCCGGCGGTACTGAAGCAGCTGTATCTCCAGCAGCAGTGGCCGGTTTCGCAGCTATGAAAGCTATGTCTACCCGCAATGATGAACCTGAAAAAGCATCCCGTCCATTTGACGCCGATCGTGACGGTTTCGTTATGGGTGAAGGCGCCGGTATCGTTGTGCTTGAAGAATTAGAACATGCTAAAGCGCGTGGTGCTCATATCTACGCTGAAGTAATCGGTTACGGCAGCAATGGTGATGCTTACCACATTACAGCTCCGGCTCCGGGCGGTTTACAAGCTCGTAAATGTATGGAATTGGCCATTAAAGATGCAGGCATCGATCCTAGTGAAATTAACTACATCAATGCTCATGGTACTTCCACAGGTCTTAACGACAAAAACGAAACTACGGCTATTAAGGAATTATTCGGTGACCATGCTAAATCCTTGGCAGTTAACTCGACTAAATCCATGACAGGCCATTTATTGGGCGCAGCCGGTGCTATTGAAGCCATCGTTATGGCTATGGCGATTGAAACCGGTAAAATTCACCCAACCATCAACTTGACTAATCCGGATCCTGAACTCGATTTGGACTATGTTAAAGAAGGGGCTCGTGAATTGAAAGTGAATTGCGCATTATCCAATTCCTTCGGTTTTGGCGGTCATAATGCAACATTACTCGTTCGTCGTTACGAGGACTAATTGAAGGGCCGTAAGACTCATAAGACAATCTCGCACCAAGCTCGCGAAGCAGCGCTTCGAGAGCTTGTGGCGCGTTTGCGTATCCCTTTGACAGATATAAATTTGCTCGACAGAGCGTTTACGCATACGTCTTATGCAAATGAAAATAGAGCAGCTCGCGTTAAGCACAACGAACGTCTGGAATTTCTGGGCGATGCCGTTTTGGACTTAATCATCGGTGAGTATCTGTTTAAAACATATCCTCAAATGACTGAGGGTGAACTGACAAAAATAAAGGCAGCCACTGTTTGCGAAACCTCGTTGGCCACATGTAGTTCCAAATTACATTTTGGTAATTATTTATTGCTTGGGCGAGGCGAAGCGACTTCGGGCGGTCGGGAACGGGCGTCGATTTTAGCGGACACCTTTGAAGCCGTTATCGGTGCTTTATATGTAAATACTTCCTATGAAGTAACGGCACAGTTCGTATTGAGTCATTTGCAAGGATATTTGGAAAAAGCGAAAGACGGTAAGCTCGGCAAGGATTATAAGACTATGTTGCAAGAATATGTGCAGCAGGAAGGCGAGAAACAAATCGTCTATACCTTGCTCAGTGAATCGGGACCCGACCATGATAAGATTTTCTGCATGGAAGTGCGGATTGAAGGCAAGGCCTATGGTTCCGGTACCGGTAAAAGTAAAAAAGAAGCTGAACAAAATGCGGCTCAAGTTACACTTGATTATTTAATCGGCAAAAATGCTTGTCGATTGACGCAGGATTAATTCAGGTATATGGTAAATAGAGGAGCGGCTAATCCGCTCCTTTTTCATATTCTGATATAATGTATAGTGGTAGAAATTTTTAACAAAAATGAGGTAGGTAAAAATGAACCAACACAAAAATAACAGCATAGCTAACGATAAGCCTCACGGTTTGATTCCTTTTTACATACCCCATGCAGGCTGTCCGCAGCAATGTGTATTTTGTAATCAGCATCGCATTGCCGCCGGCGGAGCAAGAGCTTCTGAGGTTGATGTGAAAGCTACCATAGACGAATATATCGGCAACGAGCGGCATGAAAAATATTGGGAAGTGGCCTTCTATGGCGGTAGTTTTTCCGCGTTGCCGGAAGACTTACAACGCTCTTTGTTGGAACCGGCCTATGAGGCCTTGCAAAACGGTGAGATTGATGCCATACGTTGTTCCACTCGTCCTGATGCGCTTGGCGAGACGGAGATAGCACTGTTAAAAGCCTATGGTGTGAACACCGTTGAGATTGGTGTGCAGTCCATGGACGACACGATTTTAACGAGAGCTAAACGAGGTCATTCGTCGGCAGAGGTTGTGGGAGCCGTTCAGCGATTGCAAGAACATGGTTTTACCGTTGGTATTCAGCTATTACCGGGGTTACCCGGTGAAAACTGGCATACGTTAGTGAATACGGCGGTAGCCGTGGCTGAGTTGATGCCTGATTTTGTGCGCATTTATCCGGTTCTAGTCATTGAAGATACGGAGCTGGCCGATGATGTGAGAGCCGGTCGCTACACGCCGCTAACGGTGGCGGAAGCGGTAACGTATAGTGCCTTTTTAAAAGAGTATTTTGAAGAGCATCATATCACGGTGATTCGTACGGGACTGCAGAGTACGCCGGAATTGGATGCAGGTATCGGTTTAGTAGGCGGTCCTTACGAACCGGCCATGGGGGAACTGGTGACGAATTATCAGTGGTTACAGCGATTTTTAAAAGTCTTACGGGACCATAGAGCGGCGAGCTTACCAATGCATTCGGTGACCGTCCTGTATCCGCGTCAACTTACATCAAAAGTGCGTGGCGAAAAGCAACGGAATATGAAATATTTGGCAGAATGCTATACAGACTGCACTTGGCAATGGTATGAACAGGGCTCTAAAAAAGCGAAAGCTATGTTCGGAATAAAGACAAACAAATTTTCGGATAATGTTCTACTTTTTATCGATAATTTTAGGTATAATGTGATATAATAAAAGGTACGTTATTAGATATATTTAAAGTGACTTAAGACACACGGAAAGGTGGTTTGCATGCAACTCTTACGATTAGAGTTAAAAGGATTTAAATCCTTTGCGGACAAAACAATTGTAAAATTTTCACCCGGCATGACGGCTATCGTAGGTCCTAACGGGAGCGGCAAAAGTAATATTACCGATGCCATGCGTTGGGTGCTGGGCGAATCCAATGTGCGCCATTTACGTGGTCAAAAAGCGGAAGATATAATTTTTGCCGGTACGGAAAAGCGTCGTCCCATGAGCACCGCGGAAGTAACCTTGGTGTTCGATAACAGCGACAAACGTTTACATCCCGATTTAGCGGAAGTTGCCTTGACGCGTCGTATCTACCGTAGCGGTGAAAGTGAGTTTTTTATCAATAAAAAAGCTTGTCGCTTGAAGGATATTCAGGCTTTATTGGCTGATACAGGCTTAGGACGCGATTCCATGGCCATTATCGGGCAGAATCGGGTAGATGCTATTTTAAACAGCAAACCGGAAGATCGCCGCCTTTTTTTTGAAGAAGTGGCCGGTATTTCCCGTTTTAAAATGAATAAAGATGAGTCATTGCGCCGCATGGGGCAGACGGACCGCAACATGGAACGGGTGGCCGATTTGATGGCGAATTTGGAAGAGCAAATGGAACCGCTCCGAGAGAAGGCGGCCAAGACACAGGCTCATGCCGAATTAAGTCAAAAGAAACGCCTCTATGACGGAGCGTTGGCTTTTCACGATTATAAAGTGGCGGATCGTTTATTCACAAAACAGGAAAATGAAAAGATTGCGTTGCAGCAGGAAGAAATAGAAATCAATACGGAACTGGCCGGTTTAGGTGCACGGGAACAGCAGTTAAAGTTAAAATCCGAGGAACAACAGCAAGCTTTGCGGCAACAAGAAGAATTATATGCGAAAGCTCAAAAAGAAGAAGCCCGGCTCGAAGGGGAAAAAAATGTGCTGGCCGAGCAATTGCGGAATGCGGACAAAGAACTGCAGGAATTGCGTGATCGTATTCATGAAATAGAAGCGACTATCGCCGGTGACAAGCAAAAAGTGTTGGTCCATCAGAAACTGTTGGCCGACGGTGCCGGTGAATTGACGGCCAAAGAAGCGGCTTTGCAGACGGCTGAGCAAGCGTATGAAGCGGCTCGTCAAGAATTGCAGCGCATTCAAGGTGAGTTCCAAACGGCGCAAAAAGCGGTGGCCGCACGCCATGATGAACAATTACAGTTAGTCGGTCAAGTGGAAAAATTCCGCGTAGAATTACAAACTTTAAACGGCGAACTTACCAAAACAGGCGAACTGGTAACCACTTTGACGGAAGAATTGCAAACGGTGGGGGCCGAAGAAGCGGAAGCTTTAACGAAGCAGCAGACTTTGCAAGAGCAGCAGGAAGCTAATCGCGCCGAACGGGACCAAGAGCAGCAAACATTAGGGGAATTACGAAAACTTCGTCAACAGTTGGAACGGGACGTTCAAACCGGGCGCCGTGAAGAACAACGCATGGAAGGACGTTTACAACTCTTGGCGCAGTGGGCTGAACAGCATGAAGGTTATGCAGACGGTACGCGTAACGCCCTGGCCGCTAAGGAGCCGTGGCAGCAGGACTTACTGGGGGCTATCGGTGATTTGTTTACGGTAAAGCCGGAATTTGCCACGGCTCTCGATATTGCCTTAGGGGGCAGTATTAACCATGTAGTATCGCGTACCTCGCGAGCTGCCGCTGATTGTATTGCCTATTTAAAACGGACTCAAGGCGGTCGCGTTACTTTTTTACCGTTAGAAACGGTGCACGGTCAGGCCATTAATACACCGGCTCTCAATGAATCGGGCGTATTGGGGCGGGCCGTAGATTGTATTACTTTTGATGAAACGTATCGTGGTGTTTTCACCTACTTGTTGGGGCGTACTCTCGTAGTGGAAACGATGGAGCAGGCTATTGCTCTACAGAAAAAATATAAGCAACAGCTTCGTTTAGTGACACTGGGAGGCGAACAATTCCAACCGGGCGGTTCTTTAGCCGGTGGTGTGACCAAACGGCGTAAAGCCTCCGTTATGGCTCAAAAAGAAGAGATGGGCCTGTTAAATACCAAATTGCAGGTATTACAAGCAGAGTTAGTTAAAAAACAACAAGCTGCCGCTGACTACGAAAAACAGTTTGAAGAATTAAGTGAACAGTTGGCAGCGAAACAAAATAGTTGGGATGAGCAGCATACCTTGCTTTTGACGGCGGAATCCATTTTAAAAACAACGCGGGAACGAAAGTTGCGCAAGGAACAGGTGCTGCAAAACAATTTGGCGGAGCAGGACCGTTTGACCGGTGAACAGGCTCGTGTTACGATGACATTGGCACAAGCGGAAAGTGCTCTTAAGACTTTGAATGAAAATATTCAGGCTGATGGCGGTCATTCGGTGACCCTGGCTGAATTGGAGCGCTGTCAAAAAGCGCAGGACGAAGTCGGTCAGGTGCGTCAAGATGCACGTTTGCACTATGAACAATTAAAGCAGCAACAAAGTTACGGTGAACAGCAAATCAATGATTGGCAAAGCGCTATCGAGCAAAATGTAGCGCGTATGAAGCCGTTACAAATGCAGCTGGATGTTCGTGAACAACAGGTAAATACTGAATTACCACAGAAATTGAGTGATTTGGAGCATGCTTATGAAGCCCAAGCTAAGGCGACGGCGGAATTAGCCAAGCAGCGCGACGCGCTGTATGAATCACATAGTGAACAGCAGCGAACGTTAGCTGATTATTCCACGGAGCGCGAAACTTTGGATACTCGTCAAAAAAGGGTTCAACAGCGTTTGGTGCAGATGGAAGGTCAGCTGGCAAAATATGAAATGAATAGCGAACAGGCTTTACAAAAAATCGCCGAACTCGGTTTTTCACGAGAAGAAGCACAGGCTTTACAGCCGGAAGGGGCTGTAGCGGATTGGCGTCTCGAAGAAGGTAAGTTGAGTGCTGAACTGGAAGCCTTAGGGGCGGTTAACCCGGAAGCGGTAGCTGAATATGAAGCGGCGCAGACGAAACAGGCTTTTTATGAAACGCAGCAATCCGATTTGGAACAGGCTAAGGCTCAGTTGGAAGCGGTTATTGCAGAGATTGATAAAGCGATGGCCTTACAGCTCGGCGAAGTCCTTGAAGTGGTGGGCGATCGTTTTCAGGCCGTGTTCAGCAAGTTGTTCGGCGGCGGCACAGCTCAGATAGTGCTCACCGATCCGGATAATATTTTGACCAGCGGCATTGATTTTTATATTCAACCACCCGGTAAAAAACGCCAACAGTTAACGCTGTTGTCCGGTGGTGAGCGGGCCCTTACAGTTATAGCCTTGCTGTTCTCCTTCTTGGATTACAGACCGGCACCGTTCTGTGTGCTCGATGAAGTGGACGCGGCGTTGGACGAAGCCAATGTAGAACGTTTTGGCAGCTATTTACAACGACTGGGTGACGATACGCAGTTTATTGTTGTATCGCATCGTAAACGAACTATGGAGGCGGCCTTGGTATTACAAGGTGTTACCATGGTGGAACGAGGTGTTTCCCGATTGTTAACAGTAGCCTTTGATGAAATAGAGGAGGATATGTAATGAGTTTTTGGAATAAAACCAAGAAATTTCTTGGTTTCGGCGATGCCTTAGAAAATACGAAAAAGAAGTTTACCGAAGCCATTGAAACGGTCATTATCGGCTATGCCAAGATTGACGACGACTTCTTGGATGATTTGGAGGTCGCCATGATTACCGCCGACCTGGGCAGTAAGACGACGGAACTTTTGATGAAAGAAATTCGTCGCGGTGTTACGGAAGGCAAAATCAATCATACCAATGAAGTGATGAACTACATTGAAGAATACATTACGAAGTTACTGGAAGAACAGGAAGAAACTTTGGAAATGCATTCGCCGGAAGTTATTTTGGTAGTGGGCGTTAATGGGGTAGGTAAAACAACGACTATTGCCAAACTGGCTCATTATTATAAAGAAGCCGGCAAAAAGGTGGTGTTGGCGGCAGCCGATACGTTCCGTGCAGCCGCTTCCGAACAGCTCACTATCTGGGCGGAACGAGCCGATGTGCCTATCGTAAAACATCAGGAAGGGGCCGATCCGGCCGCTGTCGTATACGATGCCTTGGCATCGGCGAAAGCACGTAATGCAGATATTGTGATTATCGATACAGCCGGCCGTTTGCACACAAAAACCAACTTGATGGAAGAATTGAAGAAAATCGGCCGCGTAGCAGACCGTCAGGTTCCGGGAGCGCCGCATCAAACCCTATTGATTTTGGACGGCACCACCGGTCAGAATGCGGTTAGCCAAGCTAAATTATTCGGCCAGGCTGTACCGATTACCGGTATTATTGTGACTAAATTAGACGGCACCGCCAAAGGGGGCGTCGTAATTTCCATTAAAGAAGAACTGGGGGTTCCCGTTCGTTGGATTGGCATCGGTGAAAAAATTGATGACTTAAAACCATTCAATGCGAAAGAATTTGCCAATGCCTTGTTTGATAAAGGAATGAGTACGAATGAATAATCAAATGAGCCGTGCTGAGTTGGTAGCTTATGCACGGGCTGAAAATATAGCTAATCATTTCGGCGCACCATCCGAAGCGCTGGATACATTAGGCGATTTATTGGCTTACATCGGCAATGAAATGTATCGTCCGGTGACACGCTTGATGCTTCAAAATTGGAATCAATTGAATGATCGCATCGAACATTTTACGCCGGAAGAGTGGATTTTACCAACTGAGATTGCCAATAAAGAAGGGCTTGATAAAAAAGCCGTAGCCTTATTGATTGAAGTCTTGGAAGGTGTGGATACACCCATTCAAGAAGCTGACGGTAAACGCACGGAAATGAATGAATTGGAAAAGCAACGTTTGCAAGAGCATATCGAAAAGGTGAGAGCGGAAGAAGCTGCCATGGCTCAGGCCGAAGCAGAACGCCTCATGCGTGAAGAAGGTAAATAATATGGCACATCCACATATTCATCGTAATTACGAAGGTAATATGACTCCTTTTAAGGTTGAAGCACCTTTTGAACCAATGGGCGATCAGCCGGCAGCCATTCAATCGTTGGTGCAGGGCGTCAATAACGGCGACTGGGCACAGGTTCTGTTGGGGGCTACCGGTACGGGTAAAACCTATACCATGGCCAAGTTAATTGAAGGCGTGCAAAAACCGACTTTAGTTATTGCTCATAATAAAACCTTGGCTGCGCAATTATGCAGTGAGTTTAAAAGCTTTTTTCCCAATAATGCGGTGGAATATTTTGTGTCTTATTATGATTTTTACCAACCGGAAGCATATATTGCGTCAACCGATACATATATTGAAAAAGATGCATCCATTAACGATGAAATCGATAAATTGCGTCACTCGGCTACAATGAGTTTGTTTGAGCGTCGCGATGTGATTATTGTGGCCTCTGTAAGCTGTATTTACGGCTTAGGTGACCCGGAAGACTACAGCGATTTGGTTGTATCGCTCCGTTTGGGGCAAGAACGAAGTCGTGACGATATTTTGAAAAAACTGGTGGATATTCAATACAGTCGCAATGATATTAATTTTACCCGTGGTACTTTCCGTGTCCACGGCGATACGATAGAAGTATTTCCGGCAGCCAATAGTGAACGAGTCGTTCGCATTGAATTATTCGGCGATGAAATTGACCGTTTGTCCGAAGTGGATGTTTTGACCGGTGAAGTAATTGCCGATCGCAAGCATGTGGCCATTTATCCGGCCTCTCACTATGTAACGACCCGTGAAAAATTGCAACTCGCCATTGAGCGTATTGAAACAGAATTGGCGGAGCAGTTGGAATTTCTTAAATCACGGGACCGTTTACTGGAAGCCCAGCGTTTGGAGCAACGAACTCGTTACGATATTGAAATGATGCAGGAAATGGGCTATTGCTCAGGCATCGAAAACTATTCCCGCCTTTTATCCAATCGTAAACCGGGGGAAGCACCGTATACGTTGATTGATTATTTTCCGGATGATTTTTTGATTTTGATTGACGAATCCCATGTAACGATTCCACAATTGCGGGCCATGTATAATGGCGACCGGGCTCGTAAGGAAAACTTAATCGAGTATGGCTTCCGTTTGCCTTCCGCTTTGGATAACCGCCCGTTGAAGTTTGAAGAATTCCAAGAGCGAATTAATCAGATTGTATACGTATCGGCTACACCGGGCCCGTATGAAATGGAAGTGCAGACCAATATTGCGGAGCAGATTATTCGTCCTACCGGTTTATTGGATCCGCTTATTGAAGTGCGTCCCATTAAAGGGCAAATGGATGATTTGTTAGGCGAAATTAAAGTGCGGGCCGCTAAGAATGAGCGTGTCCTCGTAACGACATTGACGAAGAAAATGGCGGAAGATTTGACGGAGTTTCTCAAAGAAGTGGGCATTCGTGTGCGCTACTTACATTCCGATATTGCCACCATTGAGCGTGCCGATATTATTCGTGACCTGCGGGCCGGTGTTTTTGATGTGTTGGTGGGTATTAACTTACTTCGTGAAGGTCTGGATATGCCGGAAGTTTCCTTGGTGGCTATTCTTGATGCGGATAAGGAAGGGTTCCTCCGCAGTGATACCTCTTTGATTCAGACTATCGGTCGTGCGGCGCGTAATGAAAATGGTCGTGTTATTATGTATGCGGACCGTATTACAGGTTCTATGGATCGGGCAATCACTGAAACGGAACGCCGTCGTGAAGTACAGAACGCCTACAATAAGAAACACAATATTACGCCAAAATCGATTCATAAAGAAGTTAAAGAATTGATTGAATTGACTAAATTGGAAGAAGAAGAGGCCGGTAGTAAAGCCGGTAGTGCTAAGCGCACCGGTCGCGGTAAAAATGATGGCTACGATGACGGCGCAGCGGCTGTTGCTTCCGCTAAAAAAGGGCGCACTGCCAAAACAGGCGCTAAAGCGGGTAATAAAGGCGGCGCCAAAACGTCAGGCAAGGCTAAAGGGGTACAAGCTGTGGCTGATGGCACCGCTACTTATGAAGCGGCACCGGAATTAACCGTGGAAGATGTATTTAACAAGATTGAAGAAACTACGCGTCTCATGAAGGCGGCCGCTAAACAGCTTGAATTCGAAAAAGCAGCCGAACTTCGTGATGAACTCGGTATTTTAAGGCAGCAATTGTCTGACTTACAGGATGTACGTCGTAAAAAATAGGAACTTATGGGCAAGGCATTCTGTCTTGCCTATTTGTCCGTTAATTTGATAATCGGGAGGTTATCGTGAAAGAACAAATTATAGTAAAAGGGGCGCGTCAGCATAACCTTAAGAATATAGATGTGGCCTTGCCACGGGACAAGTTTATTGTCATTACCGGGCTTAGCGGCTCCGGTAAATCGTCGCTCGCTTTCGATACGATTTATGCGGAAGGGCAGCGACGCTATGTAGAATCCTTGTCGGCCTATGCGCGTCAATTTTTGGGCCAAATGGATAAACCGGATGTGGATTATATTGAAGGTTTGTCACCGGCCATCTCTATCGATCAGAAAACAACCAGTCGCAACCCTCGATCTACGGTGGGGACAGTGACGGAAATATATGACTATTTACGCTTATTGTTTGCTCGTGTGGGCCATGCCTTTTGTCCGCAGTGCGGTAAGCCAATTACGCAGCAATCTATCGAGCAGATGGCCGATGACGTAATGACCTTGCCGGAACGCACTAAATTGCTCATTATGGCGCCTATATTGCGCGGCAAAAAAGGGGAACATAAGCAATTATTGGAACGTCTTCGCAAAGAAGGGTTTGCCCGTGTCCGCATAGATGGTGATATTCGCACCTTGGACGAAGATATTGAATTGGCAAAGACTAAAAAGCATGATATAGAAATCGTGATTGACCGTTTGGTAGTGAAAGAAGGCATTGAGAGCCGTTTATCAGACTCCATGGAAACAGCTGCCAAATGGGGCGAAGGCATTGTGGTGGTGCAGGAAGTGGATGGACCGTCACATATGTACAGCCAGCATTTTGCCTGTCCCGATTGCCATATTTCTTTACCGGCTATCGAGCCGCGCATGTTCTCCTTCAATAGCCCGTTCGGTGCTTGTCCGGCCTGCTTGGGTATCGGCAGCACCATGGAAGTGGACGAAGAGCGGGTAATTCCGGATGGCGATGTGTCTTTTGCGGACGGCGCCGTATTGCCTTTAAGTTCCAATCCGAATGCATGGTTTATGCGTCAATTGGAAGGTTTATTGAAGGCTCATGGCTATGATTTATCGGCTACGTATAATGAACTACCGAAGAAATTACAACAAATGGTGATGAACGGCAGTACCGATAAAGTAACCTTCGAGTATGAAAATATGCGCGGTGAAGTAAAGACGTTCCACACGGAGTACGAAGGTATTTTGCCTATGGTAAAACGTCGTCACAGCGAAGCTTCTACCGACTCTATGCGTGAAGCCTTTGAAGAATTCATGTCCATCAAACCATGTAAAACTTGCGGCGGTGCCCGCTTAAAACCGGAAGCCTTAGCCGTGCGCGTAGGCGATAAAAACATCAACGAAGTGACGCAGCTCACCATCAGTGATGCGGTGAACTTCTTTGATACCGTGCCGCTTACGGAGCGCGAACAGTTTATCGGTAACCAGATTTTAAAAGAAATCAAAGCACGCCTCATGTTCCTCAATAATGTGGGTCTCGATTATCTCACCATGAATCGTAATGCCGGAACTTTGTCGGGCGGTGAAGCTCAGCGTATTCGCTTGGCTACCCAAATCGGTTCAGGCTTGGTAGGCGTTTTATACATTCTCGACGAACCGTCTATTGGTCTCCATCAACGCGATAATGATCGCTTAATCGGGACTTTGAAGGGTCTTCGTGACCTCGGTAATACCTTATTGGTCGTGGAACATGATGAAGACACCATGTTAGCGGCCGACTATTTGGTAGATATCGGACCGGGCGCCGGTGAGCACGGAGGGGAGATCATCGCCCAAGGGACGGCTCAGGAAGTAATGGCCAATGAAAACTCCATTACAGGGCAGTATCTGAGCGGTCGTAAATTTATACCGTTGCCGGAAACCAGACGCAAGTCCAACGGCAATGTGTTGGAAATTCGCGGTGCCTCGGAAAATAACTTAAAGAATATTAATGTAAAATTCCCACTTGGCGTTTTCACGGTGGTAACCGGTGTGAGCGGCTCCGGTAAATCCACCTTAATTAATGAGATTCTCTACAAGGGCATGGCGAATCATTTATATCGCTCCTATCACAAGGTAGGGGCTCATAAAGAGATTCGCGGCACTGAAAATATCGATAAAATCATCAATATTGACCAGAGTCCGATCGGACGTACGCCGCGTTCCAATCCGGCCACTTATACGGGTGTATTCGATTCCATTCGTGAATTGTACAGTCAAACGCCGGAAGCTAAAATGCGGGGCTATAAGCAGGGGCGTTTCAGCTTTAACGTCCGTGGCGGTCGCTGCGAAGCTTGTCGCGGTGACGGTATCATCAAAATTGAAATGCATTTCTTACCGGACGTGTATGTGCCTTGTGAAGTCTGCAAAGGAGCTCGTTATAATCGGGAAACTTTGGAAGTTAAATATAAAGGTAAATCCATTGCCGATGTATTGGATATGGTGGTGGATGAGGCAGTTGAGTTTTTTAAATCCATTCCGAAAATCCATCGCAAGCTTGAAACGTTACAACAGGTAGGTTTGGGGTATATTCGTTTGGGCCAGCCGGCGACAACCTTGTCCGGTGGTGAAGCACAGCGTGTAAAACTGGCTACCGAATTGGCTCGTCGCAGTACGGGTAAGACTTTATATATCCTGGACGAACCGACAACGGGCTTGCATGCGGAAGATATTCGCAAGCTGCTCGATGTGTTACAAAAATTAGTTGACGCCGGCGATACAGTAGTCGTTATCGAGCATAATTTGGACGTTATTAAAACGGCGGACCATATTATCGACTTAGGTCCTGAAGGGGGCGTACGCGGCGGTACCATTGTCGGTACGGGCACGCCGGAACAAATCGCCAAAATGGAAGGCAGTTATACCGGAAAGTTCTTGGGGCCTGTTTTGGCAAAAACAAAACGATTTATGGATGAAGCTAAGAAAGCAGGTCAATAATGGTTACGGAAGAAGTATTGGAGAAAATCAGCCATTTGCCGACCACGCCGGGCGTATATTTATGGCGGGACCAATATAAACGTATCATTTATGTGGGCAAAGCCATAAATCTGCGCAATCGCGTCCGTTCCTATGTGCGCAATGATATCAATCGGGCTCCAAAGGTAACAGCCATGATGCGACGCGCCGTTGATGTGGAGGTCATTCAGACCAAGACGGAAATGGAAGCGTTAATTTTGGAAAATACGCTCATTAAGGAACATCATCCGAAGTATAATATTATGCTCCGCGATGATAAGACCTATCCCTATGTGAAGGTGACGGTGCAGGAGGAGTATCCGCGGGTGCTCATGGTGCGCCGCATGGTGCGTGACGGGGCCAAGTATTTTGGACCGTTTACGGATGTGACGGCCGTACATCAGACTTTAAAATTGTTCCGCCGTCATTTCCCCTTGCGCACTTGTTCAAATATGAATGTACCGCGACCATGCTTGCAGTATCATTTGGGTTATTGTGAGGCTCCTTGTCAAGGCTTGGTATCACCGGAAAAATACCGCTCCTATATCGATCAAATCGTACAGGTATTGGAGGGTAAACCGATTCCTCTTTTAGGCGAATTGAAGCAGCAAATGGAAGCGGCGGCGGAAGAGCTTGATTTTGAAAAGGCGGCTCAACTGCGCGATCAATTGCAGGCATTGGAAAAGCTTCGTGAAAAACAGCGCA
This sequence comes from Veillonella sp. LMAG:90, assembly GCF_008679445.1. Lineage (NCBI taxonomy): Bacteria > Bacillati > Bacillota > Negativicutes > Veillonellales > Veillonellaceae > Veillonella > Veillonella sp. LMAG:90. Next base: position 1,919,668 of record NZ_NAND01000001.1, on the reverse strand, counting down.
TGGTAACCCAACGCGGTGATATTGACGTAGTCGGTATCGCCATGGAAGGCCTCATGGCCTGTGTGCAGGTCTTTTTCATCCGTTCCGGCCGTATGTTGGGGCGTGAAAACTTTTTCATTAAAAATGAAGGTGATGACGCCGCTACGGTTATGACGGAATTTATAAAACAATACTATGGCGGCACCACATTCGTGCCAAAAGAAGTATTGTTGCCTTATGAAACGGAAGAACGGGAACTCTTTGTGGAGTGGTTCACCGAAATGAAGGGCCAAAATGTTGAGGTTTCGGTGCCACAACGAGGTTATAAGCATGATTTGATTAAGATGGCGGCGGAAAACGCCCAGAACTTCCTGGAAGAGCGTCGTCGTCAATGGCAATATGATTTGGATAAGAGCGGCGGCGCCGTTAAGAAATTGGCGGAAGTCCTCGACTTGCCGAGACTCCCGGAACGTATGGAATGCATCGATATATCCCATACGCAGGGCAGTGAAACGGTGGCTTCCATGGTTGTCTTTGAAGACGGTAAACCGGCGAAGAAGGAATATCGTCGTTTTAAATTAAAGACGGTTCAGGGCAAACCGGATGACTTTAAATCCATGGCTGAAATTATGGAACGCCGTTACGGCAATGAAACGGATTGGCCTATGCCGGATTTAATTATCATCGATGGCGGTAAGGGGCAGCTCAACGCAGCCTTGCCTTTAATCAGAGCAGTCGGTGTGACGGATGTGCCGGTTATTTCGCTGGCTAAACGAATTGAAGAAGTTTTTGTGGAAGGTCAGTCGGAAAGTATCATATTATCTCATCATTCGCCGGAATTGCAGTTATTGCAACAAATTCGTGACGAAGCTCACCGCTTTGCCATTACGTATCATCGTAAATTACGGGGCAAGCGCAATTTGGAGTCGATTCTGGATCATATTGAAGGTATCGGACCAAAACGGCGTAAAGCATTGTGGCAGGCTTTTGGCAATTTAGAAGGTATTAAGGCGGCTACGGAAGAGGAATTGGCAGCCGTGCCGGGAATGAATCAAAAAACGGCGGCGGAAGTGTATCGATTTTTCCGTTTGTCTAAAGATGAAAAGCGTGCTACCATTGAAGGAGACCGCTAGCAGTTATAGCGGATTTTATAAGTAACATTGTAAGTAACATATGGGATACATTGTCAGCGCTTGGCTTCAGGCAGTGTATCCTTTGTGTTGGGTTTTACGGTAGTGTTATATTTTGTAGAGTAATGGCAACTGCCATTCGGTAGGAGGGTACTATCTTGCAAGGAAAATTGTCATTAAGTTCAGCCATAGTTATTGGCTCAATGTTGTTCGGTATGTTCTTCGGCGCAGGCAATCTGATTTTCCCGGTTCATATGGGGCAGGAAGCAGGGGCCGACATGTGGCCGGCTACGGTAGGTTTTCTTATTACGGCCATTGGCTTGCCGTTCTTAGGTGTTGTTGCTATCGGTATTTCACGGAGTAACGGTTTATTTGATTTGGCATCTCGCGTACATCCGACCTATGCGAAATTATTTACTATTCTTTTATATTTAACCATAGGGCCAGCTTTTGCTTTACCGCGTACGGCCACGGTTTCTTATCAAATCGGCTTGGCACCGTATATCGGTGATGATATGCAGACGGTAGCCTTGGCGGCCTTTACCTTTGTGTTCTTCGTCTTGGGTCTGTTTTTCTCCATGAACCCGGGTAAGTTAATGACCTACATCGGTAAAATTTTAAATCCGTTGTTCTTAATCTTCTTGGCTATTCTCTTGGTAGTGGCCTTGATTAATCCAATGGGATCCGTGGCGACGGCACCGGTGAGCGGTGATTATTTGACCATGCCGTTCTTCAAAGGCTTTACGGAAGGTTACAATACGATGGATGCTTTGGCGGCGTTAGCCTTCGGTATCATCGTAGTCCGCGCCATGCAGAGCGTAGGTGTTACCGAGCCTAAGGATATTGCGGCGGGCATGGTAAAAGCCGGTATCGTTACGGTAGTCTTGATGGCCATTATCTATGCATTCTTAGCTTACGTGGGTGCCTCCAGCCTCGGCGTTTTCGCCTTATCCGCTAACGGCGGTATTGCGTTGGCACAAATTGCCCATTATTATTTCGGACCAATCGGTGCCGTATTATTGGCAATTACCGTAACCTTGGCTTGTTTGAAAACGGCGGTAGGCCTTATTTGTGCATGTTCGGAAACATTCGTCGATTTATTTCCGAATTCCATCAGTTATAAAAAATATGCCTATGCATTCGCTATTATTTCTTTCTTAATCGGTAATGTAGGCTTAACTCAGATTATATCGCTGGCGATTCCTATTTTGATGTTATTGTATCCGTTGACGATTACCATTATTTTGTTAACATTCTTGGCACCGCTTTTTAACGGTCGTCAAGCTGTATATTTCATCACTACAGTATTTGCCTTGATTGCGGCTATCGGTGATATGCTCAATACTTTGCCTGAATTTTTAGGGCAAGCAGCTTGGGTACAGCAAACTGTAGGCGTATATAAGATGTTGCCGTTCTTTGATTTAGGTATGGGCTGGGTAGTGCCGTCCGCTATCGGCTTTGTATTGGGTCTTATTTATATAGCAGTTGTAAAAACTAAGGGAGGTTAGGGTAATGAATATTTGCGTGACCGGCGGGGCCGGTTTTATCGGTTCCCATCTTGTAGATGCTCTCATTAATGAAGGGCACAAGGTAATGGTTATAGATAATTTAAGTACCGGTTGTCGAGATTTTGTAAATTCTAAGGCTGACTTCGTGGAAATGGATATTCGCGATAAAGAACTTGCCGCTAAAATGGCCGAGTTTAAACCGGAGTATGTATTTCATGAAGCCGCTCAGACAATGGTGCCGGAATCAATGAAAGATCCTGCATTTGATTGTGATGTTAATTTATTGGGACTCATTAATGTGCTTAATGCTTGCCGCAGCGTGGGAGTAAAAAAAATTATCATGCCTTCGTCAGCCGCCGTATATGGTGATCTCGATACATTACCGCTCACAGAAACGATGGCGGGGCAGCCGTCCTCGTTTTACGGACTTACCAAATTGACTACGGAAAGTTATCTGCGCATTTATCATGAAGCATTCGGCTTACCTTACATCTGTTTTCGCTATGCAAATGTGTATGGACCGCGTCAAGGCAATGGCGGTGAAGGCGGCGTAATCAGTATTTTCTGTGAACGTTTACAGGCTCATAAAGATATAAGTATATTCGGTGACGGTGAACAAACTCGCGATTTCGTCTATGTAGACGATGTAGTGGCAGCTAATATGGCGGCTTTGCATAAACCGGACCTTGTGGGGGTTATCAATGTGAGTACCGAGAGAGGTACTTCGCTGAATAAATTGGTAGCACAATTTAAAAAAATTGTGGACCATGAATTTAACGTGCACTACGAAGAGGCACGGCAAGGGGATATCAAACACTCGTTATTAAGTACAAAAAAAATGATAAATGAATTAGGTTTATCAGCTACAGTTAAATTAGATAAAGGCTTGACAACGACCTATGAATACTTTCATAATAAAAAGTAATTATTAATGAGTGATTTACTGTAGTCGAATAAATAGAGATTATGGTACAATGGTAAGAGAAGTAGTTGTTCTTGTGAGGAGATTGACATGGAAACAAAAAAATAAGAAGAGAAAAAGATTCAGTATATAATTTGTCGTGTGTGCGGCTATATCGAAACAGCCGATAATGCGGATAAACCATGCCCGGCTTGCGGCTTTCCGAAAACCGTTTGGGCTGAATACACACCACGCAAATTGAATCCTACCCGTAAACGTTTATTGGATTTACATTTGCATCCGATTGCGGTTCATTTTCCGATTGCCGGTTCCGCTTTAACTGTGGGCTTGCCTATTTTAGGTTTACTCGTGCCTTACAGCTTGGGCTACCGTTTATTCGATTTCGCTATGATGGTTTGTCTCGTAATGCCTTTATTGGTATTAATTGGCGGTATTTCCGGTTATATTGGCGGTAAACTTCGTTATAAAACAACGACAGCGCCGGTTTTAAAATTCAAAATCTACTTATCCGTAGTGTATTTCGCCCTGACGCTGATACAGGCCTATGTGGCATATTCGTATAATGTCACCGCAGGCAATGCACTGGTTATTGCCGTCATAGGTGCTTTAGCATCGCTTTGTGCCGCTATTTTGGGCAAAAAAGGTTCTCACTTGTTTGCCGGTTTATTCGGACCATACGTACAAGGCTAAACTTAATCATATGCATTGTAAAATGCATTAAATATCGTTGGAGTGTCTTGTTTTCGTGTTGTTAAATACGAGGCAAGACACTTTTTTATCCACTAAGGAGCAAATATGCAAATCAATCGGGCTGTATTACAAATTCTTGATTTTTCATCTTCTTTAGCCGTTTATTCGGAAAATGAACTGAATATGGGCGAGGAAGCCTTACAGGACTATGTCAGTGCTCATGTAACTAAGGGGATTAAAGACCCGGGACTTAGAACGGGCTATATAAATGAGACGAGTAAATTAGGTCAAATGTTGGTGCAATATCGCGACGGTCTTACCGATATTACCACCTTAGGCAAGGAATTGGGCGAAACGATGTTCAATTATATGAAACAGGCGACGGATCCGGTTATTATTGATACAATTATCTGTGAAGCGGCTGAAAATCATCGCTATTTATGTATTCTCCTTTGTCAGGCCCATGATGCGTATACGCACCAACTGTTTAATGAAGAAGACGGCACTTTAACTACGGAATTGATTCCGAATCGAGCGGTGTTACCGAGTCCGACCCAAAAGCTTCGCTCATTTTGTGCTATTGATTTAGAGGATTTTTCGGTGCGTCTGTTTGAACCAAAAGGTGAATATGACGGTGAAGCTGTTTATATTTTAGGAGATAAAGTTTTACAAATCGGTACGAATCCGTCATCCCGTGATACGGTGGCCAAAGTGCGACGCATCGTGGATAAGGTGGCTAAAGCGCATGAGGGCGATGGCGTGGAAGAGTTGGTTAAGGTTCGCTCCATGATTTCCAAAAATGCGGAAGTATCCGATACGTTGAATCCGGAAACCATTGTGGATACGGTTTTTGCCAATCAGCCGCAACAAAAAGAAGCGGCTAAAAAAGCATTGGCAGAGCAGGATATGTTACGACCTTTGCCGGTAAATCGTGAATTTGCCGCCAAGGTAGGGGAAAAGCATAAAATAAAAACTGACACGGGAATTGAGATTAGTTTTCCCGTTGAATATATGCAAAACAGTGAATTCATTGAAATCGTGACGAATCCTGACGGAACTTTGCGTATAGAACTTAAAAACATTAATAAAATATTGAACAAGTAACAATAAGCAAAAATTTGAATAAATAATTATAATTCATAATTATATTTGATAAATAATGCGAAAAATTTCATAAATATTCAGCTGTTTTTCAGCTGTTTTGTAGTAATATTTTAAATGAAACTGTAGTAAAATAAAAAAGGAACGATGGTCGTGAGTAAGAAAGAGCATAAAAAAACAAATGCTATGCGCATGCTGGACACGCATAAAATCGGTTATGAAGTATTAGCCTATGAATGGGAAGAAGGACGTGGTGCAGGCGTCCATGTAGCAGAAGAACTGCATTTACCGGAAGCACAGGTTTTCAAAACATTGGTGGGGAAAGGCAATGTGACGGGGCCGGTCGTGTTTTGTATTCCTGTTGCCGCTGAATTGGATTTAAAACAGGCGGCACGGGTGAGTGGCAATAAATCAGTTGAGCTTATCGCTGTGAAGGATTTATTGGGGCTTACCGGTTATTTGCGGGGCGGTTGTTCGCCGGTGGGGATGAAGAAATTATTTCCCACCTATTTTGATGCGACCATGGCAACGTTTGATCAGATTTATGTAAGTGCCGGTTTGCGAGGCATGCAGATTAAAGTTAATCCAAACGATTTACAGACAGTAGTAAATGCTCATTTCGAAACATTAACGATGAACTGATTGCAGTTATTCTAGAACAAGGAGCTTATATGGGTAAAAAGTATTATGCCGTAAGAGAGGGGAGAGTGCGGGGAATTTATGATTCTTGGGCGGCTTGTGAACGCCAAGTAAAGGGCTATGGTGGTGCCATTTACAAATCTTTTATGTCAAAACAGGAAGCGGAAGCTTTTATGGAGGAAGATATTGCGCCTATTAAAGGCATGTCCATGGAAGAATATTTAGCTACCGCCAAGGCCAGTCAGCGCCGTACGCCGCGTCGTCGCAGAGCTACCGGTACGGGCGTAAGCAATAAATCGGCTCAGGATTCCAATGCCTCGGATACTATTTTTGCTGATTTAGGAGCAAAAAGCGCGGTAGCCTTTATTGATGGAAGTTTTGACAAAACAAACAAAGTGGTCGGCACCGGCGGCGTTATTTTCTATGAGGGGCAAGAAGAAACGTTTTCATACGGTACCGATAAAGAAATATATACGGCCTATTGGAATGTGGCGGGTGAACTTTTAGGGGCCATGCATGTCATTGAGTGGGCTGTAGCTAAGGAAGCTAAAGAAATTCACATTTACTATGATTATATGGGCATTGAAATGTGGGCTACGGGACGTTGGAAGGCGAATAATCCGCTTACACAGCAGTATGCGGAATTTATGTTAAACAGCCGTCGCCTTATTAAAACAGTATTTCACAAGGTAGCGGCTCATACGGGTGTAACCTATAATGAAAAAGCCGATGAATTAGCTAAAGCAGGCACCAAAAAGGTAATCGAATTATAAGTTCAACTGAGTTGAAATTGTTCGGGATACAGCATTCTCATGGTATAGGTAGAGGATAAAGGTATTAGACTTTTAACTTTGAAAAGTTATATTTGCTTAAGGTATGAATGGGGCTAAAGTTGATTGAGTTATGAATAAAATGTATGATGCTCTTCAGTTTTTCTATTGCGCCATAATTTATAGAACGGTACAATAAGAAGAGTGGTTTAAAGGAGGAGTTTCAATGAAAAAAATCATTTTACCATCCGGTTTTATATTTGATTATACTAATTTATTTTCAGCTTGGGGCGTAACCGAAGCTGATGTTCATACTTATTTCGATTCTATTGCCAATGCCGTAAAAGCGGCCGTTCGCGTACGTACTACAGGCGTTGTGGAAGGCCATTTGTCTAAAGACGGTCAGCCGGAAGCTGTATTATTCCCGCAATTGCCGTATATTGAAGATAAAAATCTCAATAACGAAACAGTTTTAAAACGTTTGGAAGACTTGGGGCAACATGCTAAAGAGTCTGTAGATGCCGTAGTAAGCTTCGGTATCGGCGGCTCTTATTTAGGCGGTAAAGTACTCTTTGATGTTCATTGCGGTGAATTTTGGAATCAGAAATCCGAAGCGGAACGCGACGGGTATCCAAAATTATACTTCAGTGGCAATAATGTGGATCCTCATCGCACTAATGATTTGATTGAAACGTTAAAACGCAGTGCGGCCCATAAAGGATCTCCTTATACGGTAATGCTCATTTTAATTTCTAAGTCCGGGTCTACCATTGAACCGATGTCCAATTTCATGGTGGTGCAAGAAGCGTTGGCAGCGGCCGGTATTAAAGTGGAAGTCGTAGCTGTTACGGATCCTCGTACCGATGAAAAAGAAACGTTGCTTCATAAATTGGCGGTTCAGCAGAACTGGCCGACGTTTGCTGTGCCTGATGGGGTGGGCGGACGTTTTTCCGTATTTACGGAAGTAGGTCTTATTATCGGTGCCGTGGTAGGCTTCAATATTCGTGAATTTTTAGACGGAGCCAAAGGCATGGATGAAGCCTGTCAGGGTGGCGATTTGCTTAAGAATCCGGCTTTGTTGAATGCAGTTTTGAAATATATTGCTGCTGAAAAATACGGCCGTATTATTGAAATCATGATGCCTTACGGCGATTCTTTGAAATCCTTGGCTGAATGGTATGTACAACTTTTAGCTGAATCATTAGGTAAACATCAGCCGAAAACTGACGGCCGTTACGGTCGCACGCCGGTAGTTGCGGTGGGAACTACGGATATGCATGCACAGACACAGGAACATCAAGAAGGGCGCTTGAACAAAATCGTGTCTTTTGTAAAAGTAAAAGATTGGGAAACAAAAGCGATTGTGCCTCATACTTACGATGAATATAAACCGCTTAAAGCATTCAGTGGCTTGGACTTAGGGGTAATTTTAAATACTGCTTTAGAAGCTAACAGCGAAGCTTTAACAGGCGATAAGCGCTTCAATGTAACTTATGAATTGCCGACCTTGTCAGCCTATCATTTAGGTGAATTTATGTTTATGCTTTGCTGGGCTATTTTCTACGAAGGTCAATTGGCCGGTGTAGATGCGTTTGATCAGCCGGGCGTTGAAGTGTATAAAAAATTGTTGGGGCCTAAATTGGCAGCTCATCAAGCGGAAAAATAATCAGGTCATGTAGTTTTTGCCGATCCTTTCCCGTTCGCGGACATAATTAAAGGTTGCGGCAAGCAGTGGCAGTTTCGATTTAGGGAGGATTATTATGAAAATTTTGGTTACCGGTGGAGCCGGCTATATCGGCAGTCATACTGTGCGAGCTTTGCAAAAAGCAGGTCATACGCCAATTGTTTTGGATAATTTATCGCGTGGTCATGTAGAATCTTTGCCGGAAGGCGTTGAATTTATTAATATGGATATTGCTGATGCCGGTTTAGCCGATGTATTAAAGGCTAAAGGCATTGAAGGGGTTATGCATTTTGCGGCTCATTCACAGGTTGGCGAATCCATGAAAGATCCTATGATTTATTATGAAAACAATGTAGTAGGTTCATTCCGTCTCATTGAATCTGTCCGTAAAGCCGGTGTCAAATATTTTGTATTCTCCTCTACTGCCGCCGTTTATGGCGAACCTGAAGTTGTACCGATTAAAGAAGATGCACGTTTAGCTCCGACTAATGTATACGGTCGTACGAAGCTCATGATTGAACAAATGTTGCGCGATTATAGTGATATTTACGGTCTGCGCTATGTGGCTTTGCGTTATTTTAATGCAGCGGGTGCCGACCAAAGCGGTGAAATCGGTGAAGATCATACCCCGGAAACACATTTGATTCCCCTCATTTTGGAAGCTGCTTTAGGCAAGCGCGCCAATATTTCAATTTTCGGTACTGACTATGATACGGCTGACGGCACTTGTGTGCGCGATTATATCCATGTTACCGATTTAGCTTCGGCCCATATTCTCAGTATGGAATATTTGCGCGACGGTGGTGAATCTAATTATTTTAACTTGGGAACCGGTAATGGTTTCAGTGTAAAAGAAATTGTAGATGCCACTAAATCCGTAACCGGCGTAGACTTCCCGGTTGTTATCGGCGAACGTCGTGCCGGTGATCCGGGCACTTTGATTGCGTCTTCTGAAAAAGCGCAAACTGTTTTAGGCTGGAAGCCGACCCACAGCGAGGTCTCCCAGGTTATCGGTGATGCTTGGCAATGGCACAAAAACCATCCAAACGGTTATAAAAAATAATAAGGACTGTGATATTATGAATAGACTGTCTCTACAAGAAATGCGAAATTTATTAATTAAGAAAGGTCGCCTCTTGTACGGGGCGGTCTTTTTATTTTGCCTCGTTTGCCTCTATGGTTTATATACATCTCAGTGGACAAGGGTAAGTGATTTGGCAGCGGATAATGCGGCACCTGATTCATCGTCTAAAACTGTGAGTTTAGACGCTAAAGAAGGCCGTGGCGGGGCTATTGGGAAGGGTAAAAACGAAGGTACATTTGTAGCACCGGTAATTAGCTTAGCCGGTGTTTTAAGAGGTCACCCGCTAGATGATCCGTTTACGCATTTGCTGTTAAATGAGGATAGCACAGTCATAGCCGGTGCGCCTCAAATCGCACAAAAGGGAAGGTCGGGAAATCCCGGTATAGGTAATAGTTATGGGCAAACTGATACATTCAACACTTCATATGTGAATGGTTCTAATAGGGGCCGGCGCACAAATAATTATGCCGAATATAGTGGTAACAATTATGGTCGCAGTGGCGGGGCTTATACCGGCGGATCCGGTACGGAAAGTAAGGGGAGCTATGGGAATCGGCAAAATTCTATGACTGATATAAAAGTCACCGGTATTATCACGGGCCCCACGCCGATGGCGATTTTGACAAACGATGGCAGCGAAGGTTGCTATGGTGTTGGCGAGGGACCGCGTGGTGTGACAGTGAAACAGATAGCGGACCATGCAGTTTTAATAAGTGGCGCCGGTGGCAGTCGTTGGTTATATGTGGAATAAGTCTGGGGTAAGGGAGTAATATAGGGATGTTAGTTAGCGTATTAAGGGTTTTAACAGTTTTGGCTGTTATCGTACAATTTCATCTTTGCGGCGAATCGGTGGCCGCTTTGTCTATGACGGTAAATAACAGCAATTTGAGTAGTTTAGTGCAGTCCATCGCACGCAGTGAGGGCATTGCCATTACCGGTACGGAAACGTTGCAAGGAACCGTATCGATACGCCTTAATGAAACAAGCGGTATTGCCGCAATAAAGCGCTTGGCGGCGATAAAGCATTTCAGTTTGTATGAATCGGACGGGCTCTGGATTGTGGATGGTCAAGGCATGGGGGATAAAGATGCGCGCGTGGCCGAAGTTTTAACACCTCGACATATTTCGCCGAAGGCCTTAGGCGATGCCTTGGTTGCCATTGTGTCGGAGAAGAATATCAAGGTGGTAAAAGGAAGTAATCAGGTTATGGTCTATGGCACGGCGGCTCAGTTGCGACAGGTTCATGATATTCTACCCATGCTGGATATAAGCCCCAAACAAATTCGCTTAGAAGTAGCCGTTGTAGCCATTGAGCATAATTTTGTAAAAGAAACGGGCATAAAATGGTCCTGGCAGAGTTTGACCGGGCGTAATAAGGATGATACAAACTCTTATGGGGGCATTCAATTTGGTCGAGCTCCGGAAGGTACGCCTTATACATTTTGGTTTAAACCGGAATTGAGTGCGCAGCAAACAAATAATAAAACAGTCTTAATTGCGAGACCTTCTATTATGGCGGTGAATGGTGAAGAAGCGAAGATTTTAATAGGGGACCGGATTCCCGTGCTGGAAGAGGTGAAAGACGGCACGGAAAGCCGCATCACTACACGCTATGAAGAGGCGGGGATTCGTCTTACGTGCACACCGTTTGTGACGGAAGATAACAGTATTGAAGCGGATATTCATGCGGAAGTGAGCAGTCCCGCCATGGTTTCGGAACTGAAAGCTTATCGTATTACCACGCGCGAGGCACATACGAGGGTTCACTTACAGCCCGGCGAAATCCTCGTCATCGGCGGCCTTATGGATAATCGAGAAGGGAAACAGTTTTCAAAAATTCCGCTCCTCGGCGATATTCCTTTATTGGGAAAATTATTTCAACATGCCCGTAAGACCAAGGACAGTGTTGAATTGTGTATTTTTGTAAAAGCTGACACTGTGGAGGCGCCAACGGACATTCCTCTATGATATAATAGAAGAGTATATGATTGAACGGAGGCTTAGAGGATGGAACAAATCCGCGTAATAGGATTAAGTAAATCATTTGGCGTGCGCCAAGTGTTTAACAAAGTATCCTTTGAAATAAAACATGGTGAGCGTGTCGGCTTGGTGGGCCCTAACGGGGCTGGCAAATCGACGCTCATGAAATGCCTGTTGGGCATTGAAGAATATGATGAAGGTCAGGTTGTCAAAGATAGTGCTACTACAATCGGTTATTTGCAGCAGGATATCAATTTAGGGGACGACAGTTTAGCTATTGAAATTCAAAAAGCCTTTGCCGATGTGCAATATTGGGAACAACAATTACAGGAAGTATCGGCGAAGCTTGAAACGAATCCTCATGATGAAAGTTTGCTCAAACAGCTCGCCCGCATTCAGGACCGTTTAGATTGGCTTGGTGGTTATGATTATGAGGCCCAAAGTCGCCGCATTGCCTACGGCCTTGGTTTTTCCGATGAAGATTTAACGAAATCTGTGTCTGAATTTTCCGGTGGGCAAAAAACACGTATTAATTTGGCAAAAGCTTTAGTTCGGCGCCCTGATTTTTTATTTTTGGATGAACCGACTAACCATTTGGATATGGATATGTTGGAATGGTTGGAAAATTATTTGAGCTCTTACGGCGGCGGTATCTTAATTATCAGCCATGACCGTTATTTCCTTGATCGTGTAACGACGCGTATTGTTGAATTGGAGCATCATAAGGCAACCAGCTATCGTGGTAATTACAGTCGTTATGTGGAGCAGCGTGAAGCTCAACATAAGGCGCAGCAAAACGCCTATGAGAAGCAACAGGAATATATTCGCAAAACGGAAGAGTATATCGATAAGTACCGCGCCGGGATTAAATCTAAAATGGCCAGAGGCCGCCAGTCGCAGTTGAATCGTTTGGAGCGTTTGGATGCGCCGGAAACTTCACAGACATTGAAGTTTAGATTTCCTAAAGCGGAATTCAGCGCCGATAAAGTGCTGACGGTGGAAGAGTTATTTTTATCCTACGGCGAGCGCGATATTGTAGAGGATGTGTCCTTTATGATTCGTCGCGGGGAAGCGGTGGCCTTAATCGGGCCGAACGGCGCCGGAAAATCCACTTTATTAAAAGCTATTACCGGTGAATTGACACCGGAAGCGGGTTTTATCGATATCGGCAGCCGTGTATCGGTGGGGTATTTTTCACAGGAACACGAAGAATTACATCCTGCTTGGACGCCGATTGATGAAATTATGAGTCATTTTAACTATAGTGAGGAAAAAGCCCGTAATGTACTGGGCATGTTTTTGTTCCAAGGGGATGACGTTTTCAAGGAAATTCGTGATTTGTCCGGTGGTGAACGGGCTCGCTTAAGTTTATTGATTTTGTTTTTACAAGGCAATAATTTCTTAATTCTTGACGAACCGACCAACCATTTAGATATTCCGACGCGCGAAGTGGTGGAAGAGGCTTTGATGAACTTTACCGGCACATTACTGGTTGTGTCCCATGACCGGTATTTCTTGGATAAAGTGGCCAAACGGACCTTGGTGTTAGAGCCGGAAGGCGTGGAAGAATACCTTGGCAATTACAGCTACTATAAGGCGAAGCTCAAAGAACAGCAGGATTTGGCCGCCTTGGCAGCTGAACAAAGTGGTCAAAATAAAGAACGTTCGAGCAGTAATAAACGCAACAGCAACAATAATGACGATACGAACTCGACCGACAGGGTGGATTCGAATGAAGCTAAAAATACCGGCAGTACAAGTGGTAACGAAGGTTCCGGAGATAAAAAGCTAAACTCCTATATGCAAGCCAAGAAATTGGAAGAAACGGAAACCGAAATTGCCCGTTTGGAAGCTACGCTGAAAATGTACGAAGTTCAAATACAAAATCCCGCTTTACAGGAAGATGCGGAAGCCATGGCAGAAACGGCGGCTCAAATGGAAGCTACCAATAAAAGATTGGCTGAACTCTATGAAATTTGGGAGCAATTGGCACAATGAGTGACATCGTAATTGACACAGATAATGGCGGTAATGTTGATACAGCAAATGGTACGACAATTAGGCCTATGAGTGATACACTGATTAGTTCTATGAGTGATACACTGATTAGTCCTATGAAAGGACGATTTGCGCCAAGCCCGACGGGACATCTTCATTTAGGTAATTTGTGGATTGCCATGCTGTCGTGGCTACAGGTGAAACAGCAACAAGGTACCTTTGTTTTGCGCATGGAAGATATCGACATACAGCGCGCTAAAAGACAGTATGGGGAAGATTTACTGGATGATTTAGAATGGTTTGGCCTGACTTGGGATGAAGGCCCACGCGTAGGCGGTCCCCATGAATCGTATTGGCAAAGTGAACGGTATCCTCTCTATGAGGCACAGATTGCTAAATGGCAAGAATCGGGGCTTGTGTACCCCTGTTACTGTAATCGAGCGCGCTTGCAGAGCATTGCATCGGCTCCGCATGGTCATGAAGGAATTGCTCATTATGATGGTCGTTGCCGCCACTTGAGTGAAGGGGAACGGCAGACTTTAGGTGAGCGGAAGAATCCTTCGTGGCGCATGAAAGTAGAACCACGATTGTATGAATTTACTGATTTTTGGCAAGGTTCGCAGCGGGAAGAACTTATTCCGGCGCAAGATGATTTTATTGTTCGTCGCGCTGACGGCATGTTCGCCTATAATTTAGCCGTTGTTATGGATGATATAGCCATGGGCATTACCCATATTGTGCGCGGTTATGATTTATTACCGGCTGTGGCCGGTCAATTGTGGCTCTATGAGTGCCTGGGTGCCAAGGTACCGCACTATGCACATGCGCCGTTAATTGTTGATGAGGAAGGCTATCGATTATCAAAAAGGCAGCAGAGTATAACCTTGCGTGAATTGAGAATGAGCGGCTATAGTGCGTCTATGATTTTAGGGCATTTGGCATTGGCGGCAGGACTAGTTTCATCATCTCAAACAGACAAATTCGGAGGGCTCACATGGGAAACTTTGTTGAATTGTAGTCTTGATAATAATTATCTAAAAAAACCTCAAATTAAATTGACAAATTTCGATGTTTTGATATAATGAATATAGAGAGTTGAGGTGATAGGATGACACCAAAAGAAGCACTGACTAAAAAAGTTTGGGCAGTACTGGGCGCAACAAGCCGTAAAGAAAAATTCGGCTATAAAATATACGCTTGTTTGCGTGATCACGGATACAAAGTATATCCGGTGAACCCTAATGTAAATGAGATTGATGGCGCCACTTGTTATGCGTCACTTCACGATTTACCGGAAGTTCCCGAAGTAGTGGACTTTGTTGTTCCCGAGGCTGTAGGTTTACAGGCTTTGGAGGATTGCCAAAAGCTGGGGATTTCGGTAGTTTGGTTGCAACCGGGCGCTGATAAACCGGCCGTAGTGGCTAAGGCCAATGAGCTTGGTTTTGAAGTTATTCAGGACTGTGTTTTAGTTCAGATTTGACCGGCAACTAAATTTGTAGTTTAATATAATTAACACATATATTGATATTTATTTTCAACAATTTGTAAATTTGTTGATTTAGGAGGTTATTTAACTATGGCAAACGTAACAGAATTAACAGTAGCAAACTTTAAAGATACCGTAACTTCTAAAGAAGTAGCAATCGTGGACTTCTGGGCTCCATGGTGCGGTTACTGCGTACGCATGATGCCAATTTTCGAAGCTTTGTCTGAAGAATTGGGCGACAAAGTTGTATTCGCTAAAGTTAACACTGACGAAGTTGTAGAATTAGCTAAAGAATTCAGCATTGAAGTATTGCCTACATTCGCTATTATTAAAAACGGTGAAGTAGTAGACCGTAAAATCGGTTACATTCCACAAAACGAATTAAAAGCAGCTATCGAAGCTCAGTTATAATTTAATAACAAAAAATAGTAATCCAAACTATGCGAAAGAGGCGTTCACAAATCGTGAGCGCCTTTTTTTTTACCTAAAACAGCACAGTCCTTTATTTTTTATATCCCCCATATTCCTCCACTCCCGATTTCTTTGCCTCAAAGGCGCTTCTTGTTTCCGGCAAGAAGGTCACGATATGAATAAAAATTGCTCGTGTCGTAGAATCTCGAACTAAAATGGCACTACGGCTGTTGCTGTATGATAATTCTATATAAAAAATATATCGCCTCCATAGGGTCTTTTTTCGTAGAAAAACCAAGCCTATAAAAGTGCTATTTTTTATTCTTAAACAGTTAATAGCCGAGTGCCATTAGTTGAGAACTGAGGCGGGCAATTTTTATTCCGAGAGCGATTTCTGCCGTTCGCGAAGCGCTTTGTGCAAAGAAATCTCCTTTTTGCGATCCAAATAACTTCTGGCAATAATATGGGCAATGGCTACGCCGATGGCAATACAAATTATTGTGAAGACCCCGGTAATCCCGCTGCGCAAGGCGAATAGCAGGTTATCCGGTGTAAGGGAATTAATAGTCAGTAAGCCGAACAAGAAACGATATAAGAGTACGCCCGGAATCAGCGGAATTACGGACGGAATAGATAAAATCAAAGGCGCCGTTCGCAATAATTTATATGTTTTTAAGGCTAGCAAACCAATGATAGCGGATGCCACAAAACTGGCGCCAACGATGGTAAAACCGAAATCAACTATGAGTATATTTCGTGTAATGACGCTGATGGTACCGCCTATAGCGATTATCCAAAGCAGCCGATACGGTGTATTAAAAATAGTGGCAAAACTTACCGCACCTATTGCAGCGGCGATGGCCTGAATCGGTGTTACTACAACCGGTGTAATATTTAGGTGGGTAAAGGTGGAGACGTGGTCGAAATATAGAGCCATGGCGATACCGACGGACATGCTGCTAACAATTAAAAGCGTATGCATGGCCCTGGTCATTCCGGATACAATATGGTTATTAATCATATCGTCTACGGCGTTGATCAGAGGAACGCCGGGAATCAGAAAGAGGGTACAACTGACCATAGCATATACGATGCTGCCTGAGTCAAAGGTTGTATTAATCAGATTGGCTGTAAAAGTAGCGGCAAAGGAGGCCGCTACGATGCCAAAATAAAAGTTGATTTGATAGTGATGACAAATGTAGCGGGTTATAAAACCGATGACCGCACAGATGACGGTTACTAAAGCGGCTAACCAAGTGGCACCGAATAAAATGCTGAAAGCACCGCACGCAAGACCCGCTGCCAGACCGAGTAGGGGCGTCGGATATTTAGGCGGTGCGGCCTTAATCGTTTTCAAATGATCTTCGAATTCATCAAGACTGTAATTATTTTCAATGGCCTTCCAGGTTAATTTAGAAAGGGTTGAAAGAATGGTCATATTCACACCGTGTAACGGTGTTTTGCGAAAAACCGTATACGAGTGTTTTTCGTCATTTATATTCAACATTAAGGTCATATAGGTTATGTGAATATGAACAAATTGAGGTGGAATGCCCATGTAAGAGGCGGCGCGCATCATATCACGTTGAATGTGATTGGTGTTAGCGCCGTTTTGCATGAGCAACTGACCGTAATCAAGGAGGAGTTCCATTTTGCGGTGAATGGCTACAAAAGGTTCGCACATAATTTGAAACTCCGAAGGACCTCGGGAGCAGTGTTTATCATGTTTTATTTGATGTTGATGACTGCGCGACCGTGTAGTTCCGTGAGAGCGTGAGCCGTGAGTCGTATGAGGGGTTTTCTCTATGCTCATAGAATTAGTCCTTTCTATCAGTAAGCATGTAAGGGGCTTAATTTAATCCTTTTATCTGTCTAAGTATAGTATAGCAGATGCAAGCATTATTTTTGACTGATATAGATAATTATCATAAATGATGAAAAAAGACTGCAATCGTATGAAGTAAAGGAATACTGAAAACTATAGTCTTTCTGTTTTAGGAGTTGGCGTACTCAAAAGAGTCGGTGCACCGAATATGGAGATTTTAGAGGATCAAATAGTGGTCCCTGCTGTATCCCAAAAAGTGGAGGCTGCCGTATCCCAAAAAGTGGAGGCTGCCGTATCCCAAAAAGTGGGGGCTGCTGTATCCCAAAAAGTGGGGGATTTTTATCAGGTGCTGAAAGTTTTGAAAATAATCGGTGGCAAAAAGTGGTGTTTGTTAATGATTTTTTAGTTGTGGTGGTGTGAAGTGGAGGGGCTCAAAAATTAAAGCCTTATTTCTTCGCACATATCGACTAAAAGAGGGAACAAAAAATCGTTGTGGTAGCGCCAATTTGCGATTAAATGTTTGGTTAAAAGATTTTTTTGCTAAATTTCGCTAAAATTTGCAGATTTTATTGTTATTAAGTGGGGGAATGTGGTAGAATTTACCATATAGTGGTAGATAAGATAGGGAAAGTGTAAAAGGAGGTGAGACAATGATGTTCATGGGTGAATATTCACATACCATTGATACGAAGGGGCGCTTGATTATTCCCGCAAAATTACGCGAACAATTAGGCGAAACCTGTATTATGTCCAAGAGCTACGATAATTGTCTCGCCATTTATACGACCGAAGTATTTACCGCCAAGGCTATGCAGATGATGAAGCAACCGAACAACAAAGCCGGTGTTCGTGGGCTTAAACGTCAACTTTTTGCCAATGCCACCGAGTTGGAATTCGATCGTCAAGGTCGTATTTTGGTGCCGGCTACACTGCGTGAATTTGCCAAACTTCAAAAAGAAGTAATGGTACTCGGTATCGGGGATCACGTAGAAATTTGGAACCGTGAACATTGGTTGGCTTACCAGGAAGACATGGATGATAATATGGAACAATTATCAGAAAACATGGAAGACTTCTTCTTGTAATTTAAGCTGCAATTTAAGATTGAATGTTGAAGCTGTATGGTAAAAATGGAAGTATTTTGGCTATTTATTACGAAGTAATGCAATACTATAGCGATATAGTGAATGTTTGATTAAGGGTGAAAACATAATTTCGAAGTCGGAAAGGAGCGGACCCATGGAATTTCATCATGTAAGCGTATTGCTTAACGAAACAGTAAACGCTGTATTAACAAATCCCCATGGGATTTACGTGGATTGCACGTTAGGCGGAGCCGGTCATGCTCATGCGCTAGGCGAGCAATTGGCCGCTGACGGCTTACTCATCGGACTCGATCAAGATGAAGTGGCGCTGGCGACCGCGACGGAACGACTGGCTGATTTAAAATGCCGAGTTATGACGATTCCCACTAATTTCAAAGATTTGAAAACGGCCCTTACGAGCCGCGGCATTACGGAGGTAGACGGATTTATCTTTGATTTAGGCGTTTCAAGTTATCAGCTGGACACAGCGGAACGAGGTTTCTCCTATATGCAGGACGGTCCTTTGGACATGCGCATGGATAGGCAGGGGAACTTGACGGCTGCGGATATAGTCAATGGCTACAGTGAAGCTGACTTGGTGCGAATCATTCAGGATTATGGGGAAGAACGATGGGCGAAACGAATTGCACAATTCATAGTAGCGGCTCGTTCTGAAAAACCGATTACTACCACCGGTGAATTAACCAAAATTATCAAACAGGCCATTCCCGCCGGGGCACGCCGTGAAGGTCCGCATCCGGCTAAACGAACATTTCAGGCGATTCGCATTGAAGTGAATCAGGAGTTGGCTATTTTAAAAGACAGTTTTAAAGATGCAGTGGATTTATTAAAACCGGGCGGTCGTATCGGTGTTATTACATTCCACTCATTAGAAGATAGAATTACGAAGCAAACCTTTAAGGAATTGAGTACCGGTTGTATTTGTCCGCCGGAACTGCCGGTTTGTGTTTGCCATCATGTGGCAGTCGTAAAAGCAAGAAATAAGGCGATTGAGCCGGGCAATGAGGAAGTAACAGCGAACCCGCGAGCGCGGAGCGCCAAGTTACGGGTAGCCGAAAAGGTATAGATAACGGGGGGTTGATTATATGTTAGCGAGAAAGACAGTCGGTGTACGCGTTGCACAACCGACGGCGAGACCATATATACCAACTAAAACACGTCGAGCGAAGCAGGTTGGTGTATTTAGTAACGCGTCGCCGGAATTGAAACAGATTTTAGTGTTATTAGCCATGGTTGGCGTTGTAGGGGCTACCGTTTTGGGAGGCCGTGTGGTGAAAGCCGGTGCCGGTTATGAATTGGTAAGCATGCAACAACAGGTTGTTCAATTGACCAGAGATAATGAAGAGTTGAGTCTGGAAGTAGCGGAATTGAAGTCGCCTACACGGATTCAGCAGATTGCGCAAGATAAATTGGGAATGGTTTTGCCCGATGCTTTTGTGTACAACAGCAAAGGTACTACTGTAGAACGTGATGTGAAAGTAACAGCACGCATCAGGGACTAAACTACGGTATGAGGCAGCTCCGGAAGTGAGCTGCTTTCCTTGTTTGAGATGGAGGAAATGTTGTGAAAACAGTACAAGAATTAATAAATGTGATAAGCGGCGTAAGCGTCAAAGGAGCTACCGATACTGTTATCAGCCATATTACGGCGGATTCGCGAGAAGTAAAACAAGGCAGTTTATTTATCTGCCTAACCGGTGCTCATGTAAATGGTCATGATTATGTACAAAAAGCCGTTGAAGCCGGGGCGGTAGCTATATTGGCGTCAGAACCGATCGATGTGCCGGCTGCGGTAAGTGTACTGACTGTTGACGATACACGAATCGCTATGCAGCAATGTGTACCGTTTTTTTATGACTATCCCGGTTGTAAAATGCGTATGATTGGGGTAACCGGTACAAACGGTAAAACTACAACGACCCATATTATCGGCCACATCTTGCGAGCTCAGGGGTATAAAGTGGGGATCATCGGTACGGTTCACGTAGTTATTGGGGATAAAACCTATCCGATTCACAATACGACCCCGGATGTGGTTGACTTGCAACACATTTTGAGCCAAATGGTGGCTGAAGGGGTAACGCATTGTATCATGGAAGTATCATCGCACGCTTTGGCGCTCAACCGAGTGGCCGGCGTGGAATACGATACAGCCGTTTTCACAAATTTGACACAAGACCATCTCGATTTCCATAAAACCTTTGAAAATTACTTGGCGGCCAAATGTAAATTGTTTGAACAGGTAAGTGCGCCAAATCAACATAAGCAAAATAAAGGGGCTGTCATTAATATCGATGATCCTCACGGTGAACGCGTTATGACAAAGAACTCCGCACCGCTCATTACGTACGGTACTAAAGGGAAAGGTACCTTGGAAGGTGAAAACCTTACCATAACGGCTAAGACGAGCGCCTATGATATTGTGTATGAAGGTAAAGAATATCCGATTCACATGCGTATTACCGGTCTTTTCAATGTGTATAACACCTTGGCGGCCATCGGTGCTTGTCTCTTTGAAGGCGTGAAGATGGAAGCCATTATTGAAGCGTTGAGTGATTTCACGGCCGTACCGGGACGTTTTGAGTTGGTAGAAGAAGGTCAGCCGTTCGCTGTTGTTGTGGATTATGCGCATACACCGGACGGTTTGGAAAATATCCTGCAAACTGCTCAAAAAATTGTGGAGCGTCACATTCTCGTAGTATTTGGTTGCGGTGGTGACCGTGATGCCACGAAGCGTCCGATTATGGGCCGCATTGCTGCGCAGTATGGTGATGAAATCTTCGTAACTTCCGATAATCCGCGTACGGAAGATCCTAAAAAAATAGTGGCTCAAGTGGCAGAGGGTGTAAAAGAAGGCTTGCGGGAAGGTTCGGTATATTCCGTTATTACGGATCGCCGCAGCGCCATTCATGCCGCTATCAAAGATGCCAAAGCAGGTGATGTGGTAATCATCGCCGGCAAGGGCCATGAAGATTATCAGATTTTAAAAGATAAAACGATTCATTTTGACGATCGGGAAGTAGCCCGCGAAGCATTAAAGGAGAGATAAAAATGGCAGAGTTTACGCTCCGGGAGGTGTTGACCGTAACAGGCGGTACCTACAACGGGAAAGCAAGTGAAACAACAGTATTTACTAATGTATCCACCGATACACGTACCATTGAAGAAGGTTCGCTATTTGTTGCTTTGACGGGTGACACTTTTGACGGGCATGATTTTTTGCCGCAAGCCCGGGCTAACGGAGCGCTCGGTGCCTTGGTAAAACCGGGGCATACTGCCAACGATCTCATCTGCATTGAAGTAGCGTCACCGCTATTGGCGTATCAGCAATTAGCTAATTATCATCGCCGTCGTTTTGATATTCCCGTAGTTGCTGTTACCGGCTCATCCGGTAAAACTACGACGAAGGAAATGATTGCCGCTGTACTGGGCAGTAAGTTTAATGTTCTGAAAACAGAAAAGAACTTTAACAATGAAATCGGTTTGCCAAAAACATTGTTGCAACTTACAGCCGACCATGAAGCCTGTGTGGTGGAAATGGGGATGCGCGGGCTCGGTCAAATTGATGAATTGGCTCGCATCGCCGAACCGACGGTAGGTGTGATTACGAATGTAGGGAATAGTCATATTGAACTTTTAGGCTCTCGTGAAAACATAGCGAAAGCCAAGAGCGAATTGATTCAACATATTCCGGTTGACGGAACAGCTATTTTAAATGAAGATGATGAATTTGTTCGTCAGATGGGGAATTTAACGAAAGGTAAAATCATCTATTACGGCATCAAAGAAAAAGCGACTATTTCAGGCTTTAAATTGCGCTATAAAAAAGACGGCATTAAATTTACTTGCCGCAGTTTTGATGAAGTATTTGATGTATTCTTGCCGATGATTGGGGAACACAATGTATATGACGCGCTGGCCGCTATTGCGGTAGGCCGTTCCTTAGGTGTATCTTCACAGAAAATTGCTAAGGCATTGGGTTCTTTTAAAGGTATGCCGATGCGCCAGGAAATTGTTTCCTTTGGTGACTTCGTTGTCCTCAATGACGCCTATAATGCCAATCCTATGTCCATGGCGGAATCGATTAAAGCCTTGGGACAGCTCGACGGTAAACGAAAAATTGCCATGCTCGGTGATATGTTGGAGTTAGGTGAGTTTTCCGAAGAACATCATCGTGAAATCGGTCGTTTACTGGTGGCAGAAGGTTACGATCAAGTATATACTTTTGGTGAGGCCGCAAAATTTATTGCTCGTGAAGCAAAAGCGGCAGGCATTCGCATAGCTAAAATTTGCGACAGCCATTTAGATATGGTTAATGTATATTGTGATGTGCGCGCTAAAGGTGATGTTATTTTGGTTAAAGGCTCCCGTGGCCTTCGTATGGAACGGGTAGTCAATGAATTTGAAGACCGTGAGGCACTTCAATAAACAGTAAGAATTATGATAAGGAAGAACGTAAAGTAAGACCGTAAAGTGCCTTGGCAATGACCGTTAAGCACCTCAGTAAAGACGTTTGTCCGGTTGTGGTAGTTTGTAGCCGAAGTTTTTCAAAAAAACGAGAATTATATTTGCATTACAGCCTTATATGTACTACCATAGATAGCGGCTTTGTTTTTCTATAAAGCTAAAGCAGATAACAACATCTGTAAAACCATGTAAAAATAGTGAGTTAATCGGCTTCATAAAGGCCGTAATGTAAGGAGCGATAGTTCGAATGACCATGCAATTATTATTCGCGTTTATTACTTCCTTGGTAATAACGTTAATACTCGGAAAAATAGGAATACCGTTGTTACGGCAGTTACATGCACAACAAAGCATACGCGAAGACGGACCGCAAGCCCATTTAGCTAAGGCGGGCACCCCGACGATGGGTGGTATTTTCATGCTTTTGGCTATGGTGATAACAGTTCTTGTATTTGCACCGTTTCAAATGGCTACGTGGGTATTGTTGTTTTTGACATTAGGTCATGGCCTGTTGGGCTTCTTAGATGATTTTATTAAGTCCGTGAAAAAACGTAATTTAGGTCTTACGGCTAAACAGAAATTATTGGGACAGATTATTATGTCTGCCGTATTCTGCTATATTGCAACGGAAGTGATGGTAATTCCTACCACCGTCTGGGTTCCGTTTGTAAATACTACCTTCGATTTAGGCATGATGTACTATGTATTGGTATTTATCATTATTGTGGGGACTACGAATGCGGTTAACTTGACGGACGGCCTTGACGGTTTGGCAGCCGGTACGTCGGCAGCTGCGGCTATTGCTTATACCGTTATCGGTATGCTGGCGTTACAGCCGAGTGTGTCCTTCTTCGGTATTGCTCTTTGCGGTGCCGTACTGGGGTTCTTATATTTCAACTCCAACCCGGCTAAGGTGTTCATGGGTGATACCGGTTCCTTGGCATTGGGCGGTGCCTTTGCGGGCATGGCTATTTTAACTAAAACGGAATTATTGCTCATCATTATCGGCGGCATTTTCGTAATGGAAGCATTGTCCGTTATTATTCAGGTAGTATCCTTTAAAACACGTGGTGTACGCGTTTTCAAAATGAGTCCGATTCATCATCATTTTGAATTGTCCGGTTGGAGTGAGCAAAAAGTGGTAAGCCGTTTTTGGCTTGGCAGTTGCTTGTTTGCCGTATGTGGTTTGTTAATTTATGTAATGCGATAGGTAGGCGTAATCATGGAGTACAAGGGTAAACGAATTTTAGTGTTAGGCGCAGGTCGGAGCGGTATCGGTGCCGCTCATGTGTTGGGATTAATGGGGGCTGACGTTACTTTAAACGATTATAAAGAAGTTGCGTTTACATCGGCTGAAAAGGCACTATTGGAGGAGGCTCATGTAACCGTTATTACCGGCCGCCAGAATAATGAATTATTGGCGGCTGTTGATCGTATTGTAGTTTCACCGGGGATTGCTCTTACCATTCCTATTTTAGTGGAAGCGGCTAAACGGGACATGGATATTGTAGGCGAAGTGGAAGTGGCCTATGACATTTCCAAAGCACCTATTCTCGCTATTACTGGTACAAATGGCAAAACTACGACTACTACATTATTGGGCGAAGTCATGAAACAAACCGGTCGTCCTGTAATGGTGGGCGGTAATATTGGCGATTCATTGAGTGAAGCAGCCTATGAAATTCCGGCGGATGGTTATTTGGTGGCAGAAGTTTCCAGCTATCAATTGGAAACGGTAAAAACATTTAAACCATTGGGTGCCATCATGTTGAATATTACGCCGGACCACTTACAGCGCCATAAAACCATGGAAGCTTATCAGGCGGCTAAAGAGAATGTTTTTAAGCAACAAACATCGAAGGAGCGAACCGTCCTCAATATGGACGATCCGTTAGTGGCGGGGATGGTACCGCGCGTACCGGGCAAAGTACTTTGCATCAGTCAGGAACATGGTGTGACGGATGGAGCGTATTTTGCGGATAATCAGTTGTTTGCCGTTCGTAATAATGAAGCGGAAGCTGTTATCAGCACGGCGGATATTCATTTGCCGGGCCGACATAATATTGAAAATATTTTGGCAGTCATTGCTTTGGCTTATGATTTAGGTATTACCGCAACACAACTGCATGATGTAATCGCTAATTTTAAGGCTGTAGAGCATCGTCTGGAACGGGTTACGGTTATCGATGGAGCTACTTATTTTAATGATTCGAAGGCAACCAATACAGATTCTGCCATTAAAGCATTGGAATCATTTAAGGAGCCCGTTATTTTGTTGGCCGGTGGCTATGATAAGATGACGGATTTAACCGATTTTATGAACATGGTCAAAAAACATGCCAAAGCGTTAGTCCTCATGGGTGATGCGGCAGCGCGTTTTGAAGAATCCGCTAAAGCGGCCGGTGTTGAAGACATTGTGCGCGTCCGTTCTATGGCCGAAGCGGTAGCGAAAGGTCATGAATTGGCGAAACCGGGTGATGTGGTTTTATTGTCGCCCGCATGCTCCAGTTTTGACTGGTATCATTGTTTTGAAGAACGAGGCGATGATTTTAAAAATGAAGTATATGCATTAGCTGATATGTTGGCTAATAAGAAGGGGTCTTAGTCATGAAGCGTATAATTATTTCAGGAGGTGGCACGGGTGGTCACATTTATCCTGCCATTACCATTTATAAAGAAATAGCCGCTATGACGGAGGCTGAATTCTTATATATCGGGACCGATAAAGGCCTCGAAGCTACCTTGGTGCCTAAAGAGGGAATTCCTTTTAAAACATTGCCGGTAGAAGGTTTAAATCGTAATTTGTCATGGCATGCATTGGTGACCTTGGGCAAAACGCTTAGTTCTTTGTGGCAGGCCGCGCGCATTATTTCGGAGTTTAAACCGGATATTGTAATCGGTACGGGCGGTTATGTGTGCGGTCCGATTTTGTTGGCCGCAGCACTGCGGAATGTGCCGACTCTTATTCAGGAACAAAATACCATCGGCGGTATTACGAATAAAATCCTGAGCCGTTTTGTCGATGTAGTAGCGGTTGGTTTTGAAGATGCAAAAAAAGCATTTCCTAAAGCAAAGCGACTTGTCTATACCGGTAATCCGGTGCGTCCGGAAGTATTGGTGGATACCCGAGCGGAAGGGCGTGAGTTTTTTAACTTAAAAGATGATGAGTTTGCCGTACTTATTGCCGGCGGCTCACGTGGGGCACGCAGTATTAATACAGCCATGATTGAAGTACATGAGTATTTTAAAAACCGTAAAGGCATTAAATTGATTCATGTAACCGGGTCCGGTGAGTATGATCGGGTCCTTGAAGCATTGCATATTAAAGACGGTGAGGCCTACAGTGATTCATCAATAATTTTGCCGTATTTGCATGAAATGCCGAAAGCCTTGGCGGCTGCCGATTTAGCTGTATTTCGTGCCGGCGCCGTTGGTCTTGCGGAACTTACGGTGCGAGGCATTCCGTCAATTTTAATTCCGTACCCGTATGCGGCGGAAGATCATCAAACGTATAATGCGCGGGCGTTGGTAAGTGCCGGAGCGGCTCGTATGATTGTGGATAAAATGTTACAAGGTAAAGATTTGATTGGTGAAATCGAATTCTTCATGAACAATCCGCATGAATTGGGGCATATGTCGGCGGCAGCCAAGACGTTGGGTAAACCGGCGGCGGCTCACGATATAGCCCAATTAGCGCTGGAAATTGCAAAGTAAGGAATAAGGAGAGATTGCACCATGTTAAATGGTATTCATAAAATACATCTTATCGGCATTGCCGGCTCAGGTATGCGAGCCATTGCCAACATTTTAATCAGTCAGGGGTTTGAAGTATCCGGTTCCGATATTCAGGAGTCAGCCGTGACAGAGCGTTTCCGTAAAATGGGCGCCACCATTCATATCGGTCACAATGCGGACTATGTAAAAGGGGTTGATGCGGTTGTTCGTTCTACGGCTATTCACGCAGATAATCCGGAACTTATGGCGGCTCACGAATTACAGATTCCTATTTTACATCGCTCCGATATCGTTAAAGCCGTGTTGGATATAACAAAGGGCATTGCCGTCGCCGGTGCGCACGGCAAAACCACGACTACCTCTATGCTGGGGCAGATTTTTGTGGAAGCCGGCCTAGATCCGACGGTTATTATCGGCGGTGAAGTCGATTATTTGGGCGGCAGCAGTCAGTGGGGCCGCGGTGAATACAGCATCGCCGAAGCCGATGAAAGTGACGGTTCGTTTTTAAAATTGAATCCGAAGGCCATCGTTATTACCAATATTGAAAATGACCATATGGACCACTACGGTACGATGGAGCATTTATTGGATGCTTTCTGTGAGTTTGTCGGTAAATTACTTAAGGACGGTAAAGCCGTTGTCTGTGGCGATAATCCGTCGATTCAGAAAGTGATGCCCCGTGTAGATCGTCATTTCGTAACGTATGGTCTCGGCGAAGACAATGATTACAGGGCTCGCAATATTCATTATGAAAAAGGTATTTTGGTTTATGAAGCCATGAAGGGTGATGAAGTGATTGCCACTATTCGCCTTAAAGTGCCGGGTACGCATAATGCGTTAAATTCCTTGGGCGCTTTTGTTATGGCTACGGATTGTGGCATTCCGGCCGACGTAGTTGTGGCCGCATTAGCTAAATTTACAGGTGCTAAACGTCGTTTTGAAACGAAAGGTCATGTTAAGGGCATATGGGTAGTTGATGATTATGCACATCATCCGACAGAAATTGCAGCTACTTTGAGTGCGGCCAAAGCTTTGGAATCACATCGCGTAGTTTGCGTATTCCAACCACATCGTTTTACCCGTACTAATTTATTGTTAAAAGAATTCGGTAAAGCTTTTGTGAATGCGGACGTATTATTTATTACCGATATTTACAGTGCCGGTGAAGATCCGATTGCCGGTATTGACGGCCATTCCATCCCGGATATGGTGAAAGCTACTACCGGTCAGGATGTTCATTATATTGCGGACGTAAATGATGTGCCGCAAACGGTAAAACAAATTTTACAACCTGATGATTTGGTAATTACTATGGGCGCCGGCAGCATTAGTCAATACGGACCTAAATTATTGGCAGCATTGGAAGAGGAATAATCATGAAAAATAAAAAAATTATCGTATTAATGGGTGGTCCTTCTAAAGAAGCAGAGGTATCTCGTCGAACCGGTGCAGCTATTGCGGAAGCGTTATGTAGTTTAGGGTATGATGCTCAAACTTTGGAATTGGTACCGGAACAATTGTTAGCCGATATTAAAGCATTAGGCGGCGAAATCGTATTCAATGCATTGCACGGCAAGTTCGGTGAAGACGGAGCGCTTCAAGGCTTACTTGAAATGGCCGGCATTCCGTATACCGGTTCCGGTGTTATGGCGCAAGCCGTAGGCATGAATAAAAAAATCAGTAAAGATGTGTTTGTAGGCGCCGGTATCCCGACGGCTGCAGCAAAATCTTATAATGCAGCAGCACAAAATGAAGCTGATATTGTTGCAGATATTAAAGCTAACTTTACATTACCGGTTGTTTTGAAACCGGCTACCCAAGGTTCCAGCATAGGCGTAACTATTGTACGTGACGATAGCGAACTTACGGCAGGTGTAAAAGAAGCGCTCGTATATGATAATATTTTGGTGGTAGAACAGTATTTGGACGGTCATGAATTTACAGTTCCCGTATTGGAAGGCAAAGCCTTACCGGTTATCGAAATCAGACCACATTCCGGTGAATATGATTACACTTCAAAATATACGACCGGCGCTACCGATTATTTGGTACCGGCTCCGATTGATGAAGCATTAACTAAAAAACTACAGGCTATCGGTGAAACTGTATATCGTGAATTACAATGCTCCGGCGTAATTCGCATCGACTTCATGACCAATAAGGCAGGGGAAGCGTTTGTGTTGGAATATAATACGATTCCGGGCATGACGGCGACCTCCTTGGTACCAAAATCCGCTAAAGCTATGGGGATGGATTTCCCTACCTTATGTGAAAAAATTCTGCTCACCGCCGGTTTAGGTAAGTTTTAAGTAAACTGGAGATACTGAGATGAATAGAGATAATCGGCCATATTCCGGTCCGGTGGAGGCAGTAAAACCAAATCCAACGGCCACATTCGGACCGCCCGGTGAACAATCATCGGGGGGCTATTCTTCGCCGAATTACCATGGGGAGCAACAATCGGTACATTCGCCAAGGAACCACAGTGGGGCGAATCGACCTTTATATGATTTTGATGGTGCCTATTCATCACCGGACGGTAATGGTGAAAACGGGTATTATCGCGATGGTGGCGAACCGCCGGAGCCACCGAAACATCCTCATGCATGGCGTCGTCGCGTTGTTTTAATCGGCGGTGGCTTATTATTACTATGGTTGCTTTTATTTATTTTGCCGATTCCGTTTGGCACAATAACAGTGACGGGTAGTAAAAATGTAACTGTATCAGATGTGATGGCGGCCGGTAATATACGGTATCCGATTAACCTGTTGCAGATTAATGCCGGCCAATTAGAAGAACGGTTGCAGCATGATTTGCGGGTAGACTCAGTTAAAGTAACGTATGTATTGCCGCTTACTTTACAAGTGAATGTAACAGAACGTCGGCCGGCGGCGGTAGTGGCGACGCAGTTCGGTTTTGCCACCTTGGATGCGAAAGGTCAAGTTATTAATATTGGCCCGGCCATCGAAGATACGTCAGCTACGATTATCTCCGGTATCAAACTGGGCAATGTATTATTAGGTGATACAATTGATACGCCGGTCATTAAAGGGGCTTTGTCGTATTTGAACTCATTAAGCGATGAAGGTCGTAAAGAGATTGCCGAAATTAATGTAGGTGATGTTAATCAGTTAATTGCTTATACGGTAGATGGATTGCCGCTTCATTTAGGCGATACATCGGATATGGATAAAAAAGGGCCTTTATCTGAAAATATGCTGCGTGATGTGAAGGCTCGCGGTGTGGCAGCACAATATTTGGATGTCAATGTAAAGGCGCCGTTTATTAAGACGCCTTAAGGGAATAATGGAAGAGGAAGCATGTTAAAGCAAGGTCG
Source organism: Veillonella sp. LMAG:90 (assembly GCF_008679445.1). Lineage (NCBI taxonomy): Bacteria > Bacillati > Bacillota > Negativicutes > Veillonellales > Veillonellaceae > Veillonella > Veillonella sp. LMAG:90. Next base: position 1,889,815 of record NZ_NAND01000001.1, on the reverse strand, counting down.
TTGGGCAATAGCGGCTGTAAGCATGTTGCTGGGGATTATGTTGGTTGGTCAATATAAAATGACGCAAAGCATAGCGGAAAGCAATATTCATTTGCAGCGAACAGGAGATTTAGCACGTGAACTGACCGCGGCAGAAAAAGAACGTGATGAGCTGCGGCAACAATTAGAAAAAATACAAAAAGGTGATGCGTCGGCCAGTGTGGTCAGCGACATCAATTTATTGAAGCAACGGGCCGGCCTTACAGATGTGACCGGACCCGGTGTGATAATCACTATTAATGACAGTAAAATACCGGTAAAAGACAATGAGAACCCGAACCTATACTTAATTCATGACGAAGACCTTTTGCGTGTTCTGAATGAATTACGAGCCGGTGGGGCAGAGGCCATTGCGGTTAACGACCAGCGGTTAACCGGCACATCGGAAGTTCGCTGTGCGGGACCGACGGTCATGGTTAACGGTAAGGTGTTTGGACCGCCCTTTGTAATTAAGGCAATCGGGGATCCGAAGACTTTATCCGCAGCGCTCACCATGCGTGGCGGTGTGGTTGAGTCTTTGAAGTATTGGGGCATTGAACTGAAGATTCAGGAAGTAGATCAGATGATTGTGCCAGCTTTTAACGGTACTTTTAAAGAAGAACATTTAAAGGTAGTCAAGCAAGGAGGCGATAAAAAATAATGATGTACTTATTTATCGTCGGAGGCTTGGTAGTGGGTATTATTATCGGTGTAATGTCACCGCTTGAAATCCCGCCGGTGTATGCCAAGTATACATCGGTAGCTTTGTTGGCCGCTTTGGACAGTGTATTTGGTGGCACTCGTGCCGCTTTGGAACGAATATTTAATTTGTCGATATTTCTGACCGGGTTCTTTTCCAATTCACTATTGGCCGCACTCTTGGTATTCCTGGGAAATTTTGTGGGCATTGACCTTTATTATGTAGCACTCATCAGCTTTGGTTTGCGTTTATTTCAAAATACCGCAGCCATTCGACGTTTGCTTTTGTCAAGACGCACAAAATAAGGTATACTTTATTGTAAAAGAGTAGAAAAAATAAAAAAAATAGTGTAAAATGAAATGAAACTAGTTATAATAGTATTGAACATAATCATGTTGTTTGAAATAAAGGGCATATAAATTTTACGGGCAACAGGAGGAGGAACGTAAATGTCGGAATTCGCAAATATTAAAGTTATTGGTGTTGGTGGCGGCGGAAGTAACGCCGTAAATCGTATGATTGACAGTGGTCTTCAAGGTGTAGATTTCCTTGTAGCTAATACAGAAACACAAGCTTTGGATAATTCTAAAGCAGATATAAAAATTCAATTAGGTGAAAAATTGACTAAAGGTCTTGGCGCCGGTGCTAACCCTCAGGTTGGCGAAGAAGCAGCCCAAGAAAGTCGTGAAGAAATTACAAAAGCCCTTTCAGGTTCCGACATGGTCTTTGTAACCGCAGGCATGGGTGGCGGTACCGGTACCGGTGCGGCTCCTATCGTAGCTGAATGTGCACGTGAAATGGGCGCCTTAACTGTTGGCGTAGTAACTAAACCGTTCACATTTGAAGGTAAACGTCGTAAAAACCAGGCTGATAAAGGTATTGAAATGCTTACCAGCAAAGTGGATACCATTATCGTAATTCCTAATGATAAATTATTACAAGTTGTTGATAAGAAAACTCCTTTGAACGAAGCTTTCCGTACAGCTGATGACGTGCTTCGTCAAGGTATCAAGGGGATTTCCGATTTGATTACCGTACCTGGTCTTATTAACCTTGACTTCGCTGACGTTAAAACTATCATGACTAACCAAGGCGAAGCTCTTATGGGTATCGGTATTGGCGAAGGTGAAAACCGCGCTGTTGACGCTGCCAAAATGGCCATTAACAGCCCATTGTTGGAAACTTCCATCGAAGGTGCCAAAGGCATTCTCTTGAATATTACCGGTAGCGGTGATTTGAGCTTGTTCGAAATCAACGAAGCGGCTGAAATCATTTCCGAAGCAGCGGATCCTGAAGCTAATATTATCTTCGGTTCCGTTATAGATGAAAACTTAGGAGATCGTGTACAGATTACTGTTGTAGCTACGGGCTTCGGCGCACAACCTAAAACAGGTGCTGTCAAATCTCCATTCGGTGTAGGCCCTGAAATCCCTACATTTATGAAACGCTAAGTTGGTTGCTAAGCGTGTATGTGTGTACAGAGGAGGTAATTCTATGAACAAGAAAGTGTTAGTTGCTACTTTAGCTGCTACAATGTTAACAGGTGCTGCCTTCGCAGCTGCTGTGCCTGTAACAGACATTAACGAAGGTGACAGCAAGATTGGTGTTGAATACAGCTTCTCCCAGAGTGTAACCGGTGAAAGCGGTCATGCTGACGGTTTCGGCGTTAACTTACAGACCGGTTTAACTGACAAATGGGCTTTGCAGTATTCCTTTAACAAAATTAATCTTGATGACCGTAGCGACATTAAAGATCATCAATTAAATGCAGTTTATGATTTCCATCCTAATTTCAATGCTTATGTTGGCGGTACTTACATTAAAGCTGCCGGCGATCATGAAACAGGTTTACAAGCCGGTGTAATCGGTCATATGCCATTGACAGATCGTATCGACGGCTTTGCTAAAGTAGGTTTCGGTAACGATATTAAACGTACATTCCAAGTTGGTGCTACTTATGCATTGAATCCTGAATTCGATCTCAGCGTATACTATCAATACGATAAATACAGTGTAGATGATGCTAACGTAACGGCTAAAGGCTTCCATGCCGGTATCGGTTACAACTTCTAATTGTTGCACTGATGTCTTACAGATAATGTAAGGACTGAGAAAGAATTTGTGTCACATACTTTGTGAACACGCTTTAAGCAATTTAAACCGTGAATATTTATCCTTTTGGGTAATATTCACGGTTTTTTGTGGCTCTTTGTCAAATTTTGGGGCGCTAAAGAGTCTATGCACTTTGAGGAAGGACATGCGACATAACTGTTGCGTGTCCTTTTCTTGCATTGATGAATAAAATCCGGTTTCGGAAGTAGTGGAAGTTCCGTATCCCAAAAGAGCAACGTTTTAAAACTTTAATTTTGTTGTTGCAACCCTCGGTAAAGCCGTTTGAATATGGTAAGGTTAAGGCATTAATAATTTCGTCGCTCCAAGAGGAGAACGTTTTTAAGAGGGATTGAAATTCAGATAGTTCAGAGTCAAAAACTAATGAAAGCCATTCATTTATGGACCTTAGAATATCGCGCCTCCGTTTAAATTTCAACACTGTATGGAAGGTATATTTTAGCATATAGGCACGGTGTAATCTCGATGAATAGTGAAACATATCCATCAGTTTTGCATATTCATTGTCAGTTAAATCCTTAAAATGTTTAGTCAATATTCGCTTATTCGTTTTGAAGGTTCGGCTTGCATTAGTTAAAGTATTTTGCTCAGCTTTACGCACTCGCTCAAGGGCAAAGGTCACCAGCCGGATTAAGTGGAATCTGTCAGCAACAATATGAGCTTTAGGGAAGCATTGCTTCATGACGGAGCGGAATTGGAGGGACATGTCCATTGTGATGTATTTTACGTTGTTTCGTACGTGTCTTGGGAATTGCAAAAAGTACTGTATTAGCTTGACTGTATCTCGTTTAGGCAGAATATCCAGTATTTTATGGTCAGTAGGATCGGTAAGGATGACCTGGTATTTTTGGCCGGCTGCATTGCCTTTAAATTCATCAATAGATAATACCGAAGGTAATGTCTTGGGCCGGCTATAGTTAATTTCCTTAAAAATGCGAATAACTTGAGTTACGCTAATATGACAATGTTTAGCAACTGCTGTTAGAGATTTTACCTCTGACAATTCAGTAATGACCACTTCTCGTAGTCGGGGGGTAGTCCTAAGATAGCGCGTAGAGAACTCTGTTTTTTCATTAAACGTGCGTCCGCAAGTGCAGCTATACCGGCGTTGACGATAGATAAGGCGAATCGGCTTTTCATTGGTTGTAGTGTGGCGGATTGTACGATGTGTATAGCCTTTTATACGCGTTGTTTCCTTATGGCAATTAGGACAAACATGAGGTTTTACCGGCACCATCACATGTAATACATATTCTTCTGAAGTTTCTCTCATATTTTGGATATGTGAATCTTTTATTCCGAGCATTTTTCCTATATAATTAAGACTAGACATATTGAATAAACATCCTTTCGTTAATTGTTAGCACCTTTATTGTATCGGATTTTATTCAATATGTCTTTTTTTGTGCAAAAAAAGTAGGCGCCAAGAGGACACGCAACTAGCGTTTCTCTTTAGCGCCCCAAAATAAATTATAGAACCTTTTTTGTATGCAAAAATTGAAAAAAGATGCCTCGTTTATGCTCTAAAGTAAACGTTAACTTGCGTCTTAAACATGATTTATGCATAGCCTATATTGTATACAATATTCTTTTCTAAAAACAGCATATTTTTGTCATTTTTCAACGTCTTGCTCTTGTAAGTGGCTTTTTTTTCCGCTATTATTAAGTAAGGAATTGATTAATATCAGATGGGATGGTGTCGGTTATGACTATGAGTATGGCAGCAACACACGCAAGGGGAAAAAAAGCAAAGGACAATATTTTTGTCATGAATGCACGGGCGCAAGAAGATGCCAAAATTAATGGCAAAGAAAATGTGCTTAACGGTACCTTGGGCTCCATTATGGACGAAGAAGGCAATATTGTCTTTTTGAAAGCAGTAGAAAAAGAATATTTAAACTTGCCGCGTAATGAATATGTGGCATATGCACCGATTGCAGGTTTACCTGAATTCTTGGAAGCCGCTAAAAGCGAATGTTTTGGCGAATCCAGACCGGATGCTTTAATAGAAGCTGTGGCCACGGCCGGTGGTACAGGCGGGATTCATCATTTAGTACACAATTATACAAATCCTGAAGATATCGTCTTGACCGCCGATTGGTATTGGGGCGCGTATGAACAAATTTGCGGTGATAATCATCGCCACTTGGAAACCTATCCTTTATTCGATGCGGAATTGAAGTTTAACTTTGAAGGTTTCAAGGCTAAAGTATTGGAAGTAGCGGCTAAACAGGAAAACGTAGTGACTATCTTCAACTCACCGGGGAATAACCCGACCGGTTTCAGCTTAACCGATGAAGATTGGGATAAAGTTATTGCCTTTGCTAAAGAATTAATCGGCAATGGTAAAAATAAATTTATCATCGCTTGTGACGTAGCTTATATCGATTATTCCGGTGAAAAGCAGACCGTTCGCCGTTTCTTCAAAAAATTCAGTCAATTGCCAAAAGAAATTTTGGTAGTAGCATGTTACAGCTTATCTAAAGGTTTCACCATGTATGGTCAACGCGTAGGGGCTATGATTGGTATTACCGCCGATGCTGATGTTGCTGCTGAATTTAAGGAAATTAATGCGTTAACATCGCGTGCTACTTGGTCTAATATTTGCCGTCCTGCTATGCGGACCATGGCCAATATTGTTATGGATCCGGCTAAGTTGGCAGCTCATGAAGCGGAACGTGCCGAATACTGTGAACTTGTTCAAGAACGTGCTCACATTTTTACTGAGGAAGCTAAAGAATTAGGCTTGCCATGCTTGCCATATTGCGGCGGTTTCTTCTTAACCATTCCGACCGAACATGCTAAAGAAGTCGTGGAAGAACTTACTAAAGAACATGTGTATGTTATTGCTTTGAAACATGGCGTTCGTATTGCCGCTTGCAGCATTCCTAAAAAACAAATGCGCGGCTTAGCGAAGATTGTATATGACGTAATGCACCGCTTAGGTCATTTATAAAATGTAAAAAATGGGGCTGTAACGAAATACACCCCTAAAAACAAGAATGCGGTTTGAAGATACGAAAGTGTCTTCAAGCCGCATTCTTGCTATATTTGTATAAGAAAAAAGGCCCCGAAGGGCCTTCTTTGTTGGTATAATTAATTTATGAACAGAAACCATATCCAACAAGGCAATTATACTAAACTTTCTGGCTTTCGCCAAGTAGTTTTATCATTGGATTATGGCTTTCAGATCGGACCAAAAGAACCGGTGAGATTACTGGATGCTGTATTGGAGGAACTGGACTATACAAGGTTGCAGCATTTATATTCTTCAAAAGGAAGAAAATCTTTAGTACCTCCCCATCTTTTGTTTAAAGTCTATGTGTTAGCTATGACCGAAGGCATTGTATCTGTTCGCAAAATTGCTGAGCAATGCACTAAAAATATCCATTACATGTGGCTCTTACAGGGCTATCCGACTCCGTCTCATATGGTATTTCATCGATTCTTTCAACGCTTAACTGTTGATGTACTTAGAGATTTGTTATCTCAATTTATTCAAGCATTAAGTGAATTTGACAGCTTAGATTTTTCTGAAGTATTCATCGACGGAACTAAATGGGAAGCCTATGCAAATAAATACACCTTTGTGTGGAAAAAGGCAATTCTTAAGCACTATGCTAAGTTACCGGATAAATTGTTAGTTCTTCAATATGAAATACAAAATCTTTTGGACATAGACGTCTCAGATATGACTGAAGATGAACTATTGGTTTTGCTGGAGCAATCCATACGCGAAAAGCAAATTGAGTTTGTACACGGTACCGGTAAACGAAAACATCCATTGCAAAGAGCTTTTGAATCCTGTTTAGCCTTGCGTGACAAGCGAAATGAATATGATGAAAAGTTAGCTATTCTAGGCTCTCGCAACAGTTACTCTAAAACTGATCATGATGCTACGTTTATGCGACTAAAAGAAGATCATATGTTAAACGGCCAATTAAAACCGGCCTACAATGTTCAACTAGCTGTTCATAGTGAATATATTATGGGCGTTGGCGTATTTCCAAATCCTACAGATACGAACACCTTAATTCCATTTATGCAACAATTAGAAGGACAATACAAACAACACTTTCAATATGTGGTAGCTGATGCCGGTTATGACAGCAACGAAAATCTGGCATGGTTATGGGCTCATGATTACAAAACTTGTATTAAACCAAGTACATATGAATTGAGTAAAACGAAAAAGTATAAGAAAGATATTGGTCGAGCGGATAACATGGTATATGATGAGGCGACCGATACATTTACTTGTGCCAAAGGCCGTACATTACGATTCCAATACATACGCAGAAACAAAAGTAAGACCGGTTTCATTAAGCAAAACCGAGTATACCGGTGTGAAAACTGCAATTATTGTGGCTTACGTAAGGAATGCCAAAAACTTAAGTTCGGAAAACTTCCTAAGGGGAATAAGACGATATATATTGCTACTGATTACCGCGAATTATTAGCCAAAAACAAGGCTGTATTTGATAGTGACTATGGCTTACAACTTCGAGTAAACCGTTCTATTCAGGTGGAAGGTGCTTTTGGCATAACAAAAGAAGATTTTGAATACACCAGGTTCAGACACCGAGGCAAAGTTAACGTAGAAAAAGATTTATTACTATTAGCTTTTGGATACAATTTACTGAAGCTGCATAACCGAATACAGAAGAAGCGATTAGGTCAACGGTTGTTCGAAACTAATTCTGCTGCGTAATTAAAAGCCAAAAGCTAAAGGCTTATTTAAGTGCGCTAAAAAACAAAAAAACAAGGATATTTTCAGAATTGTTGATTTTGGAAATATCCTTGTTTTAATTGAAAAGGGAGCTGTAACTGAAATGTGAGTTAAAAAACTCAATTTCGTTACAGCCCCATTTTCTTTTTATTAGTCTAATGTTTTTGGGTATTAGTTTAATTTTGTATTTTTAGCCTGATTGGCGGCTGCAATATCTTTGGCACTGGTAATATTGCCTTTTTCGTCAACGAATGAAACACGATCCATTTGAGATATAACCTGGCCGCGAATGAAGTCTAAGTAGATACGATATAATTCTTTTTTTTCTACCAATTCGGCTTCTGTTAATTCCTGACCGGATTTTTTCTTATGGGCTAATTCGTTGATGCGCGCTAAAACGTCATTTATTTCCATAAAATCCTCCATGTAAATTATTTATTTTCATAAAATTCTCAATACGAACTTTTCATATTCATTATAGCATATTCAGTCAAGCCGTTTGCCGTTACATCATGAGTAATGATATAATTGATGTCGAATGACAAATTATTTTGACCAGATACATTATCTTGTAAAGGTAAACTGTTTTGAATAAGTAATGTTATTTAGATTTATAAATTATTTTGAATGAGTATTCTAAGATAGATAAATGGAGCATAGAAGACAGAATGCGTGTAACGAAAGCCATTAAGGCAGAACAAATAGCTATTTTGGAAACCGTCTATAAAGATGCGAAACCTGCCTTGCATTATAACAGTCCTTTTGAACTGCTCGTAGCCGTAGTTTTGTCCGCACAATGTACGGATGAACGGGTTAATATTATTACGGCGCGATTATTTCCCACTTACAGTGATCCGGCCGACATGTTGGCGTTGGGAACGGCTAAGTTGGAAGTGTTAATTCGCGACTGCGGTCTCTATCGGGCGAAAGCGGCGAATTTAATAAAAACCTGTGATATTTTGGTTAATACTTATGGCGGTGAAGTGCCCCATGAGTTTGACAAATTGGTAGAATTGCCCGGCGTAGGGCGTAAAACGGCCAATGTGTTGGTGTCGGTATTGTTTGATACACCGGCTATTGCCGTAGATACTCATGTATTTAGGGTGTCTAATCGTTTGGGCTTGGCTCGCGGTAAAACGCCGGAAGAGGTAGAAGAAAAGCTCAAGAAAGCAATTCCGATGGAAAAATGGAGTGCCGCTCATCATTGGATTATTTGGCATGGTCGTAAAGTTTGTAAGGCCAGAAAGCCTTTGTGCGGCGAATGTCCGTTAGCTCATGTGTGTCCGTCAGCCGGTAAGGAGGCATAATATGAAGGAAGCAATGCAATCACTTATAAAGAAGTTTAAAGCAATCGGTGTTACCGGTAGCGCAATGGTAACGGAATTATTGCGTTTTCGCGTACTGGATCAAATACTTCAGACTAGTCCCGAAGTACGCCAGTGGGGGATTACGGGTGATAAATTATATGAATTGGCGCAGCAAAGTACCGTTGAAGTTTTTGGCGAACTTCCTTACGATCAAGTAGCCTTTGAATCTGTATACGGCCCTTCTTTTGCCGTAGAAGTGATGGACTTTATTACGGAGACGGGCTATGTGGAAGGCCTTGCGGCCGGTGAACAGTGGCGCTTGCCTTTTAAAGACATCATTGAATTCCACAAGAATTCGGAAGGTATTATCCTCTTTGCCAATATTGAAGAATATGCCGCCTTGGCAGAAGAAATTTTGCAAGCCATTCCATCGGAGCGTTTATTATTATATACATCATCCGAAACATGCTATAATTTATTTAAACAACTCTATCCGTTGGCTCCGGTTATTGATGAATGGCCGGAAGATGTTATTTTTGACCATATTGTAGCGGCGTCTACCGGCTTGTTCCGGGCACCGGTTGAAATTATGCAGGAATTGGCTAATCGGGTAGGCAATATTACAGAACTCGGTACAGCTCACTACTTCATTCCGATTAGTGCCATTCAGGACCAAGTGGGCATGAATCGCATGGCTGTTCAGTATATGTTGTTGCAACCACGTTTGGAAGCGATTCGCGAATGGGCGCCGCTGGGCACTTATGAATTTGTGTACACAAATCGTTCGGTTAAAAAAGTAGCCCTTGAGATTCGTGAAGTAATGGGGGACACATGGCGCTCCACACCGTTTATTGCTTTGCCGCATGAAGTTTTGGCTTCTATGGATACGTTCTCTATGGTACAGTATGCCTTATCGTTATGCGGTATAGAACCGGCTATGAAAGCGCAATTACCGACATTGGGCGAAGACGGTTTTACTTCCAAAGATCCTAAAGTTCCTTTATATGTACAAAAAGTATTTAATGCTTTTGAAGCGACCCGCTTGGAATTAGAACGTCAGGGGACTGAGGTTCAATTAAAACTGGTTGACCATGAAGGTCGTAAAGCAGGGGAAACTTTGGACGAAGATTCCTATGCGGAACTCATGGAACAAAGTAAAGTGGCCGAGGAGGATACAGCGTATTGGATGTTTACCAATCCGGAGGCTGCTTATATCTGGTATACCTATTTCCGCAGTCTACAGGGGGAACAGGTTTTAACTAAGCTGGCTCAAATGGTGTTGACGCCGGAAGCCTTATTGCAGTTGATGGGCAGTGTGCGTCGTCAAATTATTAAAGAAGAACCGTTGGCAGAATTGGCCACTCGTTTTGAAAAAGCCCGGGCGGCTCGTAAAGCGGCCTTAGCTAAGGCTGACGCCGATTGGCAGGCTGAGATTGAAGCCATTGCCAAAGAAATTGTACCAAATCCAACTGAGAGTAATTGACAAGAAAGTCTAAGTGGGATAAAGTATAGAGTTAGATAAGGAGGTAAGACATGGCAGTTGTAAATTTTGAAATCTATAAAGTATTAGGCACCTTATCTGAAAATAAAGATGGGTGGAAAAAGCAACTTACTTGCACCAGTTGGGGGCGTTATAATCCTAAATTCGACCTTCGTTCCTGGGACAGTGAATATAATGGTATGACTAAGGGGATTACCTTATCGCTCGAAGAAATCGTGGCTCTTCGCGATTTATTGAATGAAGTGGATTTAGAAGCGGCTTACGAAGAATCCGTAGCGGAACGTCAAGCTGCCAAAGCAGCTGAAAAAGACTCCGCTGACGAATAAGCAAAATTTAAGTAATGAGTTGCATTAACTGATTGTCCATGATATAATCAATAAGCATAGTTTTGGACAGTGGAAAGAGGTGTATAGAATGAAACAAGGAATTCATCCTAATTATGGTGAAGCTACTGTAACTTGCGGTTGTGGCAATACGTTTAAAACAGGTTCCGTTAAAAGCGATCTTCGCGTAGACGTATGTTCCAAATGCCATCCGTTCTTCACAGGACAGCAACGTACTGCTCAGGCTCGCGGTCGTATCGAACAATTCAACAAGCGTTACGGTAAATAATTACTGTAGTCTAGCTATACAAATAATACGGCAGAGCTTCGGCTCTGCCTATATTTGTTTGAGAGAGGAGACGCATTGGAAACGAAGCGAGTTAAAAAGTTTGTCGGAGGCCAAGCCGTTATTGAAGGTGTTATGATGCGCGGCCCTAAATATACAGCTACAGCGGTTCGTGAACCGGGTGGCCAAATTGTAGTGGATACGAAACCGACGAGTTCAATCAGTGATAAGTATCCCATTTTGAAAAAACCTTTGTTACGAGGTTGTGTGGCTCTTTATGAGTCTTTAGTTATCGGTATGGGAGCCCTTTCTTTTTCGGCTAAAGCAGCCGGTGAAGAAGAGGAAACCATGTCAAATAAAGAGATTGCTCTTACCATGGTATTTTCTACGGTACTGGCAATTGCCTTATTTTTGGCATTGCCCACGTATGCAGCTAAATGGATTCCCGGTATCGGTGACAATCACTTTGTATTAAACTTGGTAGAAGGGGCGATTCGCCTTCTTTTATTTTTGATTTATATATGGGCCATAGGTCAAACGAAAGACATTCGCCGTGTATTCCAGTATCACGGCGCGGAGCATAAAACGATTCATACCTATGAAAGTGATGTACCGTTGACAGTTGAAAATGTGCGTGAGCATTCACGTTTACATGCACGTTGCGGCACTAACTTTTTATTAATCGTTATGGTAACGAGTATTTTTGTATTCGCTTTCTTAGGTTGGCCAAGCTTATGGGAACGCATTATTTTCCGCGTTCTTTTGATGCCGGTAGTAGCCGGTATTGCCTATGAAATGATTCGTTTGGCGGGACGCAGTGAAAGTGTCATCGCTAAGGCCTTAATTACGCCCGGTTTGTGGTTGCAGTACATGACAACTCGTGAACCGGATGACGACCAAATTGAAGTGGCTATTCGAGCTTTGGAATCGGTACGGCCGGCTGAAGAAGACGCTTATGAATCTTAGCTGTGCCGACGGAGTATTAAAATCTGTTACAGCAGTTCTATAGTGTCGTCAATATTAGTTTGAAAGGGGTACCCGTTTCATGGTTTTAGTAGATAAATTACAAGTTATTGAAGATAAATTTATGGATTTGGAGCAGCGCATCAGTGACCCTGAAGTGATTGCCCGTCAGCAGGAATGGCAGAAGTTAACACGTCAACACGCTTCCCTTACAGAAACCGTTAATACCTTCAGAGAATATAAACAAGTTCTCGCCGGTCTTGATGAAGCCTTGGAAGTAGTAGAAGATAAAAGCTTAGACGAAGAATTTCGTGAAATGGCGCAAGAAGAGTTAAAAGAATTAAAAGAGCGCAAAGAAGAGTTGGAAGAACAACTCCATATTTTGCTTTTGCCAAAAGATCCTAATGATGAAAAGAACGTTATCGTGGAAATCCGTGGCGGTGCCGGCGGTGATGAAGCGGCTTTATTTGCCGGTGATTTGTTCCGCATGTACACTAAATACGCGGAAGCGCAAGGTTGGCGTTGTGAAATCATCGATGCCAACGCACCGGAATTGGGCGGTTTTAAAGAAGTGGTGTTCTCCGTTGACGGTAACAGTGCTTATTCCAAATTGAAGTTTGAAAGTGGTGTACATCGTGTACAGCGCGTGCCGGAAACCGAATCGTCCGGTCGTATTCATACCTCTACCGTTACCGTAGCCGTATTGCCGGAAGCGGAAGATGTAGACATTGAAATTAATGATAAAGACCTTCAAATCGATACCTATTGTGCCAGCGGTGCCGGCGGTCAGCACGTTAACCGTACTGAATCGGCCGTGCGTATTACGCATAAACCGACAGGCATTGTAGTTGCGTGTCAGGATGAACGGTCTCAGTTAAAAAATAAAGATAAGGCAATGCGCGTATTACGTGCTAAATTGCAAGATAAAGCCGAACAGGAAGCGGCCGCCAGCGTGGCAGCCGATCGTAAGAGTCAGGTTGGTACGGGCGATCGCAGTGAACGTATTCGTACGTACAACTATCCGCAAGGTCGTGTGACCGACCATCGCATTAACTTAACGCTCTATAAATTGGATGCCGTACTTAATGGCGATTTGGACGAACTGATTCAAGCTTTGATTGCAGCGGATCAGGCCGCTAAAATGCAGGAGGCCGATCAAAATGCCTAAGGAGCTGTGGACTATCGGTCGCTTGCTCCAATGGACAGAGCAGTATTTTCTCGGCAAAGGCGGCAGTCGCCTTGATGGGGAAGTGCTGCTTTCTCATATATTGGGGAAAGATCGAATTTACTTATACACACACTATGATGAACCTTTGAATAAACAGGAGCTCGACGCGTATCGTCCGCTCGTACTTGAACGCGCCAAAGGGTTTAGTGTAGCTGCGATTATCGGTAAAAAAGAATTTATGGGTTTGCCGTTTATTGTGAATAAGGGTGTATTAATTCCGCGTCCCGATACGGAAACTTTGGTTGAAGATATTTTGACCGTTTTTGACAAAGAAAGTGCCCCGTACATTCTTGATGTGTGTACCGGACCCGGTACTATTTTATACAGTTTGCTTCACTATTTACCTAAGGCTACGGGGCTCGGCCTTGATATCAGCAAGGAGGCGTTGGCGGTGGCTGTTAAGAATCGGGAGCAGTTGGAGCTGGCGGATCGGGCTAAATTGTGTTACTCCGACTTATTGAGTGCCTTGGCAACGGATACAGCCTATGAAAACGCTTTTGATTTAATCGTCTCCAATCCGCCGTATATTCCCAGTGAAGAAATTTTGACCTTGGAACAGGAAGTTCAAAATGAACCGGTAATAGCCTTAGACGGCGGTGCCGACGGCTTGGATTTTTATCGCCGTTTATTGGCAGAGGCACCTAAATATTTAAAAGCAGGCGGCTATTTAGCGGTTGAAATCGGCTATGACCAAGCAAAGGCGGTAACGGAGCTTGCCAAAACTATGGGTGTTTACAGTGAAGTAGTGGCACAAAAAGATTTAGGTGGTATTGTACGGGCCTTACGTTGGCAGAAAACAGGTGATGATAATGGCCATAGAAACTAAAGTATATAAACATTTGGATGATGCAGCCATTGCCGAATTGGGCGCACGTTTACGAAACGGCCAGTTGGTGGCCATCCCTACGGAAACCGTATATGGACTGGGCGCCAGCGGTTATGATGAAGCGGCGATGAGTCGAATCTACGAGGCAAAAGGACGCCCGTCGGACAATCCTTTGATTTTACATGTACCGGATCAGGACGCGGTAAAACCGTTGGTAGCCTCAATTCCACCGACGGCACAAAAGCTCATGGATGCTTTTTGGCCGGGACCTTTAACGATTATTATGCCAAAATCCGACAAGGTGCCTAAGCGTGCTACGGGCGGTTTAGACAGTGTGGCTATTCGTTGTCCCGCTCATGATGTGTGCCGAGCTATTTTAAAAGCCGCCGGCGTACCAGTGGCGGCTCCCAGTGCCAACATTTCCGGTCGTCCCAGCCCGACTACGGCAGATGCCGTTTTACATGATATGAAGGGACGCATCGAGGCTATTGCCGATGCAGGCCCTTGTGATGTGGGCGTTGAGTCGACCATCGTAGAATGCGGTGATGATGCGGTTACTATTTTAAGACCGGGCGGGATTACCGATGCCATGTTAAAACGAGTGGTGAGTACGGTGACTTTTGACGAAGCTTTGAGTGCGCCCGATGTGGCACCGAAAGCACCGGGTATGAAGTATACGCACTATGCGCCGGACGGTGATATGACCACTTATGTGGGGGCACCGCGCCTCGTTAGTCAGGCTATGATAGAGGCCATGGAAGCTATTAAACAAGAGCATCACGACAAACCGCTTCGCTTTGGGTTCCTCATGAGTGATGAAGTGGCACAATTCCTTGATATCTATTTATCTTCATCGGATGTGCCTTTTGAATATGTAATTTATGGTAATGCGGCGGATTATAAAGGACTTGCCCATAATTTGTATTCTTCATTATTGGCTTTTAATAAGGCCGGCGTGACCCATATTTTTGCCACCGGTGTGCCTATGCAAGGCTTGGGTCGAGCTATCATGAACCGTATGGCGAAGGCGAGTGGTCAAAAAATCGTACACGTAACAGGTAAACCGTAAGGGAGCCTTGTAAATAGGAGCCCCGGTTTTATATCGGCAGGCTATAAAAGAGTTATAGAAAAGAGGTAAGACTATGAACATATTATTTGTTTGCACCGGCAATACTTGTCGCAGCCCCATGGCGGAAGGTATGCTTAAAGCGATGGCAGAGGACGCAAAAAAAGATGTAGTGACTTTGTCGGCCGGTTTATTTACGGCTCCGGGTGGCCGTGTATCACCTCAGGCCATTGAAGCAGTTAAAGATGTGGCTGATATTTCCGGTCATTTATCGCGTCCGCTTAATAAAGCTCTTTTGGATGCGGCTGATTTGGTTGTCGGTTTGGCAGCGGATCATAAAAAAGTATTGTTGCGCCAATTCCCTGAAATGAGCGATAAAATCGTAACCTTGGGTGAGTGGGCCGGTACGAATGAAGACGTAGCCGATCCGTTTGGCGGTACGCAGGAAGAATATGATGCTTGTGCGGCACAGATCAAAGAGCTTTTGACAAAAGCCTTAGCAAAGTTGGATTAAACAGTAATAAATTCTAAGTCGTCACTTCGAAGGGCGTTTAGAGAGCGGTTAGTCATATCTTGATTGGTAGTCAATTTAAATAATATCTCTATATTGCGTACAAATGTCATTGCTTGATTTTATATGACATAGTAAAATAGGGTAGAGATGTTTATATTTAATGGATACCGATTAGGAGGGATAGGATGAAAGTAGCCATTGGCGCTGACCATGGCGGCGTTCATTTAAAAGCGGCAATTAAAGCTTTGCTTGATGAATTGAATGTGGCCTATACTGATTTTGGTACCGATTCGGAAGCATCCGTGGATTACCCGGATATTGCCGAACCTGTGGCTAAAGCAGTAGCAGCAGGAGAATATGATCGAGGTATTTTAATTTGCGGTACCGGTATCGGAATTGGCATTGCTGCCAACAAAGTAGCCGGTATTCGTGCGGCCTTATGCCACGATACATTTTCAGCCCACGCTTCACGGGAACACAACAATGCCAATATCTTAACGATGGGCGAACGTGTTATCGGACCCGGGTTAGCCGGCGATATTGTTAAAATTTGGTTAACTACCGAATTCGAAGGTGGCCGTCATGAACGACGGGTTGCCAAAATAGCCGAACTAGAGGCTTAGTCCAGATAATTTGGGGGACAGCTTGTATTTCATAGGCACTATGATTTGAGTGTGTAGGAGGTAATGCTATGAGCATTCTTAAGAGTCAAGATCCGGAATTAAAAAATATGATTGATTTAGAGTTAAACCGTCAACGCAATAAGTTGGAAATGATTGCATCTGAAAACTTCGTATCCGAAGCGGTTATGGAAGCACAGGGCAGTGTATTGACCAATAAATATGCGGAAGGTTATTCCGGCAAGCGCTATTATGGTGGCTGTGAATATGTAGATATGGTGGAAACGTTAGCGATTGAACGAGCTAAGAAATTATTCGGTGCTGAACATGTCAATGTACAGCCTCATTCCGGCTCGCAAGCTAATTTCGGTGTTTATTTTGCTTTGTTAAAACCGGGCGACACTATCATGGGTATGAACTTATCCCATGGTGGTCATTTGACTCATGGTTCGCCGGTTAACGTTTCGGGTACATACTTCAATGTAATTCCTTACGGCGTTGATGCAGAAACACAGGAAATTGATTATGATGAAATGCGTAAAATTGCCGAAGAAAACAAACCTAAGTTAATTATCGGCGGCGGCAGTGCGTATTCTCGCATTATTGATTTCAAAAAAATGGCCGACATCGCTCATGAAGTAGGCGCTATTTTTATGGTAGATATGGCTCACTTTGCAGGTCTTGTAGCAGCCGGTTTGCATCCAAATCCAGTGGAATATGCTGATGTAGTAACTACAACTACACATAAAACATTACGCGGACCTCGTGGCGGCATGATTCTTTGCAAAGAACAATATGCCAAAGCTATTGATAAAGCAATTTTCCCCGGCATCCAAGGCGGTCCTTTGATGCATGTTATCGCTGCAAAAGCGGTTGCTTTCGGCGAAGCTTTAAAACCTGAATTCAAAGAATATGCACAGCAAGTTGTAACCAATGCGAAAGTGTTGGCAGCAGCTCTTCAAAAAGAAGGTTTTAAAATCGTATCCGACGGTACCGATACGCATGTAATGCTTGTTGACGTACGCAGCTGTGGTTTAACCGGTAAAGTTGCTGAATTCTTACTCGATGAAGTAGGCATCACTTGTAACAAGAACACCATTCCGTTCGATCCTGAAAGCCCATTCGTAACCAGCGGTATTCGTCTCGGTACACCGGCTTTGACAACACGTGGCTTAAAAGAAGCGGATATGGAAGAAATTGCGTCCATCATTGCGTTAGTTCTTAAAAACTCCGAAGATAAAGCTAAACATGAAGAAGCAGCTAAACGTGTAGCCGCTCTTTGTGAAAAATATCCTATGTATCCTAATCTTTAATATATCCGCTTGAGAGAGATTTCATAACATGCCTTATTGAGGCACAGAATAGTAAGACTTAAGGAGGCACCGTATTTATGAATGTTAATGTAATGACTCATCCGTTGATTCAACATAAAGTAACCTTAATCCGTAATGTTGAAACAGGTTCTAAAGATTTTCGCGAATTATTGGAAGAAATTACACTTTTGATGGGGTATGAAATTACTCGCGACTTACCGTTGGAAGATGTAGAAGTACAGACTCCGTTGGTAAAAGCAATCGGTAAACAAATTGCCGGTAAAAAATTAGGCATTATCCCTATTTTACGTGCCGGTCTCGGCATGGTTAACGGTCTATTGGAATTAATGCCAATGGCTAAAGTAGGTCACGTAGGTTTATACCGTGATCCTGAAACCTTAAAACCGGTTGAATACTATTGCAAATTGCCGTCTGATTTGTCCGAACGTCGTATTATCGTGACAGATCCTATGTTGGCAACCGGCGGCAGTGCATCGGCAGCCATCACTCTTTTAAAAGAAAAAGGGGCTCGCGATATTCAGCTTATGTGCTTGGTAGCAGCTCCGCAAGGCGTTGAAGCGGTTAATAAGGAACATCCGGATGTACGTATTTATGTTGCGGCACTTGATGAAGACTTGAATGAACATGGCTACATCTTGCCTGGTTTAGGCGATGCAGGGGACCGTATTTTCGGTACTAAATAGTCTAAAAAATAAGATAGGTGAAGCGTATTAACTTTTACAGTCTGATAGGCTTTACATAATAAATAATGAATGGCTTGGAGCAATGTGCTTCAAGCCATTTTTGTGTTATATTTCATGATTGATATATGTAATTTAATTTTTTGCAATAGACAAAATAAAGCATGTCGAATATAATAGATATGTAAGAAGGATAGAAGCAGTAAATTATACTTCGTAATTTATCGCTAAGAGAAGTAAATAATTAATATATTATAATGAAATGAGGTAGACTATGAAATTAAACAAATCTTTAAAAGTATTAGCCGTATCTTTATTGGTGGCAGGCAGCTTTGGCTTGGCACAGGCAAATTCCGAAATTACAATTGACCAGGCAACCGCTATCGCTTTGGCTAAAGTGCCGGGCGCGAATGCAAGCCATGTATATAAAGTTAAACCGGACATTGAAAATGGCCGTAAAGTATATGAAGGCAAAATTTTCTACAACGGCGTTGAATATGAATTCGAAATTGATGCCGCTATCGGTCAAGTTATTGATTGGGACGTAGATCGCGACTAATAGGCTGCTATTGTAATGAATTGACATTTGTTACGAACAGCGCTTTGATGTTCTGATTTATATAAAAACTTTAGAATGGCCACTACCTAACGGCAAGCACACCTTTTCAAGCTAAGGCTTACCTTATAGGTAGTGGCCATTCTTTTTGTGATTCAGCTATCATCTCAGAAAGCAAAGCGCTGTTCTTCAATATCGATTTCAGCACATTACAATAGCGGCCTATTAGTCGTTTTTGAGGAGTGGAGGGAAGGGAATTGTATTGGAACAATACAATTCCTCCCACTCTCCCCATATCCTCGGCTATTATTCGTCCATTTATGGTGTGATTCGCAAGTCATTTTATAGGTTGTTATGGGGAAGATGCTAAATATATTGAAAACGTTTTTTTTGTTGTAGCCGGCTAAAATTACCTGTGAATTGAGATGAGCTATAATCGCTGAAGACCTGATATTCTCTGCAAGGGGAGCCTTAGCTCGAAGAGGTGTGCTCTCCGGTAGAGAATATCAGGTCTCATATGATTTTGAAACTTAATATAAGGTAATTTTGACGGCCGAGCAGTCAACGTTTTCAATATATTTTTTAGTATTCAATATAATAATTTATAAAATGACTTGCGCGTGTCACCCATATAAGGTAGAATATAGGCGAGGATATTTTTTTATCGACGGTGGGACGATTTTCGCTCCAGCGGGATGAAAGAGGTACAGCATGAAAGATTTATCGGAGGTGTATCAACGAATAGCTCCGGAACTTATGCGAATTGTGGAAGAGCGCTACATACTGCTGAATCACATTTCCTATGCACAACCTATCGGGCGACGCATGCTTGCCAACCTTAGTAAACTATCGGAACGTGTAGTACGTTCACACGTTGAAATCATGAAGGACAATGGTCTTATTGGTTTTACCCAACAGGGGATGGTGTTAACTGAGGAAGGCAAAGAACTGCTGCCGCAACTAAACTCATCAATGCACGAGCTCAATAAAATCAGTGAGCTTGAAGCAAAGCTTAAAGAAGTTTTGCAAATTGATGAAGTTATTATTACCAGTGGCGGTGGTGAAACCGACATGGAACGCAAAGAGTTAGGCTTCCAGGCGGCGAAAGTGTTGCAAGGGGTATTGCATCCGGGCAGTGTCTTAGCTGTAAGTGGCGGCAGTACGATGGCCAATATGGCAGATGCTCTGCCGGCCAAGAAATGTCAGGCTACCATTATTCCGGCTCGCGGCGGAATCGGCGAACGGGTAGAATATCAAGCGAATGTGATTGCTTCGGTGATTGCCGAGAAAATCGGCAGTACCTACAAAATGTTGCATCTACCTGATGGTTTGTCGCAAGACGCGTTGAGCATTTTGATGAATATGGAACCACAAATCAAAGAAGTGATGGAATTGGCTAAGCAAACCGATATTTTAATCTTTGGCATCGGTGAAGCCTTGCACATGGCGGCACAGCGGCATATAACAGATGCACAACGCTCCACGTTGCGCGCTAAACGTGCTGTTGGGGAAGCCTTGGGTTACTATTGTGACATTAGCGGCAACATTGTGTATACGACCAATAATGTGGGCATTGCCCTTACTGATATTGAGTCTATACCGCATGTAATCGCTGTAGCAGGTGGTGCCGGTAAAGCCAAAGCAATTATCGGGGTGATGAGAGCCTGTCGCAAAGGTACCCTTATTATTGATGAAAGTGCAGCTGAATCAATAGCAGCGCTACTAAGTATTAGCTAGTCATAGTGTTTATGATTTATTATTAGTCATACATTGTTTTATTTAAATCGTAAACACTCACATTTTAAAACTGTTTAGGTATTAATTTTTACACTCTAGGAGGAACTATCATGGCAGTTAAAATTGGTATTAATGGATTTGGTCGTATCGGTAAATGTGTATTTCGTGCAGCGCTTCATAACCCTGAGGTAGAAGTAGTGGCTATTAATGACTTGGGCGATATTGAAGGTTCTGCTTTATTATTAAAATATGATTCCGTACACGGTAACTTGCAAGAAGAAATTACTGTTGACGGTGAATATATTGTTGTTGACGGCAAAAAAGTTCGTGTATTCCATGATCCTAACCCTGCTAATATCGACTGGTCTTCCGAAGGCGTTGAAATCGTTGTAGAAGCAACCGGCCGTTTCCGCAAACGTGATGACGCAGCTCAGCATTTGGGCGGTTCTGTTAAGAAAGTTATTATTTCCGCACCGGCTAAAGAAGAAGACATTACTATTGTAATGGGTGTTAACCAGGACAAATATGATCCTAAAAACCACCACATCATTTCCAACGCAAGCTGCACAACTAACTGCTTGGCTCCGTTTGCTAAAGTATTGAATGAAAAATTCGGTATCAAACGCGGCTTGATGACTACGGTTCACTCCTATACCAATGACCAACGCATTTTGGATACACCGCACAGCGACCTTCGTCGTGCTCGCGCAGCTGCTTTATCCATTATTCCTACAACTACCGGCGCTGCTAAAGCAGTAGCTTTGGTATTACCTGAATTAAAGGGTAAATTAAACGGTTTCGCTCTTCGTGTGCCTACACCAAACGTTTCCATTACCGACTTGGTAGCTGAACTCAATGTAGAAACAACTAAAGAAGAAATCAATGCCGCATTACGTGAAGCAGCACAAGGTGAATTGAAAGGTATCTTAGGTGTTTCTGATTTACCGCTCGTATCTCACGACTTCAACGGTGACCCACGCAGCTCCATCGTTGATGCTGATTTGACAATGACAATGGAAGGCAATATGGTAAAAGTGGTTTCCTGGTACGATAACGAATGGGGTTATTCCAACCGTGTCGTTGATTTAGCTAAATTCATTGCTGATCAAGGTTTATAATTTTTGCAGGGGACTATGTAGATAGTCCCCTCTTTTGCTTACCATTTATAAGCTAATGACGAGAGATAGGCTTATTTTTTATAAGCTGTATCGTTAACATATAGGAGGCCGTTATGAAAAAAACAATCGAGTCCGTTGACGTAGCCCATAAACGCGTATTTGTGCGCGTAGATTTTAATGTACCTTTAAAAGATGGTGTCATTACTGATGATACGCGTATTCGTGCTACTTTACCGACCATTAATTATTTAATCGGTAAAGGGGCCAAAGTAATCTTAGCGTCTCATTTGGGACGTCCGAAAGGAGAACGTAAACCGGAATTTACGTTACAGCCATGTGCTGTTCGTCTCAGTGAACTCTTGGGCAAACCGGTAGCATTTGCCGATGATTGTGTCGGTGAAGCCGCTCATAAAGCGGTAGAAGCTATGCAGGATGGCGACGTTCTTTTGTTGGAAAACTTACGGTATCATAAAGAAGAAGAAAAGAATGGCGAAGATTTTGCCAAAGCATTAGCATCCCTTGCCGAAGTGGGCATCAATGATGCGTTCGGCGTATCTCATCGTGCCCATGCATCCGTAGAAGGGATTACTAAATTTTTACCAATGGCAGCGGGCTATTTATTGGAAAAAGAAATTAAATACGTCGGCGGTGCGGTAGAGCATCCGGAACACCCGTTTGCAGCTATTATCGGCGGCGCTAAAGTAAGCGATAAGATTGAAGTTATTTCCAATTTATTACCAAAAGTAGAAGTGCTCATCATCGGTGGCGGTATGGCCAATACCTTTATTGCCGCTAAAGGGTATCCAACCGGCTCATCCTTAGTGGAAGCGGACAAAATCGAATTGGCAGGTCAGCTTATTAAACAGGCTGCTGAAACAAATACGAATTTGTTATTGCCAACTGATTTTGTGGTAGCCGATGCATTCAGCAATGATGCTAATCATAAAGTAGTTCCTGCCGACGGCATTGAAGAAGGCTGGATGGCCCTTGATATTGGTCCGGATACACAAAAAGCGTTTGCGGAAGCGTTAAAACCAATGAAGATGATTGTTTGGAACGGACCTATGGGCGTTTTTGAAATGGATAATTTTGCAACCGGCACTAACGCGGTAGCCAAAGCCGTAGCTGAAGCTGACGCAACGACTATTGTAGGTGGCGGTGATTCGGTGGCAGCCATTGAAAAGAGCGGTCTTGCCGATAAAATTTCTCATATTTCGACCGGTGGCGGTGCATCCTTGGAATATTTAGAAGGGAAAGCCTTACCGGGTATCGTGGCATTAGCCGATAAATAAGGAGGAGCCATGCGTAAACAAATTATTGCCGGCAATTGGAAGATGCATACTGATTTAGCGGAAGCTACTATTTTAGTGGAAGGCATTAAAGCAGCTCTCGCTGAAGGTGAAGTGAGCCGTGAAGTGGTGGTTTGCCCGCCATTTACCGGTCTCAGCACGGTAGCTGATTTAATTGAAGATACAGACGTTCGCTTAGGAGCTCAGAATATGTATTTTGAGCCAAAAGGGGCGTTTACCGGTGAAGTTTCGCCACTCATGCTTACCGATGTAGGTTGTCATTATGTAATTCTCGGTCACTCGGAACGTCGTGAGTATTTCAGTGAATCCGATGCTTTAATTAATCAGAAAATAAAAGCCGCGTTCCAATATGATTTAATCCCGATTTTATGTGTCGGCGAAAGTTTGGCACAGCGTGAAGCCAATGAGACACAGTCGTTTATTGACAGCCAATTGACAGCCGGCCTTGAAGGCTTAACGGCTGAACAGGTAAGTCAAATGGTAATTGCTTATGAACCGATTTGGGCTATCGGTACCGGTAAAACGGCAACTGCGGAACAGGCCGGGGAAGTATGTACAGCCATTCGTGCCAAAGTGGCCGCATTATTCGATGCGGCAACGGCTGAAGCGTTGCGTATCCAATATGGCGGCAGTGTTAAAGGCAGTAATGCTAAAGAAATTTTATCTCAGCCGGATATTGATGGTGCTTTAGTAGGTGGTGCATCCTTAAAAGCAGATGATTTCATGGCCATTATTAAAGCCTAAGGTTGATTAATGATTATTTAAGTCTAAGGGTGATTAACTATTATTTAAGCCTAAGGTTGATTAGTTTTTGGCCGCTTACATTCATTTACCAAGTTTTTACGCATATTAAATATAGATTATAAAGTTATACTGTATAGTAGATACTAGACGGTAAAACTTATTATAGTTTAATTACGAACAAGATATTTTGAATATAGAAAGGTTTGTGTATGGCAAAATTAAAAGCTCCCGTTATGCTGACCATTTTAGACGGGTTCGGCATAGGGGATGTGAACGACCCTACCAATGCGGTCGTACAGGCTAAGCCTGAGAACTTTTTAAAATTATGGGAAACCTATCCGCATACACAATTACAGGCATCGGGTCTCGCTGTAGGCTTACCGGAAGGCCAAATGGGTAATTCCGAAGTAGGTCATTTAAATATCGGGGCCGGCCGCATTGTGTATCAGGAGTTGACTCGAATCACCAAAGATACGGAAGATGGTGCTTTTTTTGAAAAGCCAGTTATTAAAGAATTATATGCACAGGCGAAAGACCACCGTTTACAGATTATCGGTTTGGTGTCCGATGGCGGTGTTCACAGCTCCTTAGATCATATTAAAGCGATTATTAAGGGCGCTAAAGACGCAGGCGTTACTGAATTATACGTTCATGCTTTATTGGATGGCCGTGATGTACCGCCACAAAGCGCACTTACCTATTTAGAAGATTTAGACGCTTATATGACTCAGCTCGGCCTTGGTAAAATCGCCACCATCGGTGGTCGTTATTACGGCATGGACCGCGATAAACGTTGGGAACGTGTTGAGAAAGCCTACCAAGCTATTGTTGATGGTGTTGGTGTTACAGCTGATTCTGTTAAAGCGGCTATCGAAGCGTCTTATGCCAATGAGGTAGTGGATGAATTCGTAGTGCCTGTAGTATTGGATGCTAAAGGCGCTATTGAAGCTCATGATGCGGTGATTTTTGCCAACTTCAGACCGGACCGTGCCCGCCAGCTCACCAGAGCGTTGGTAGATCCTGAATTTACCGGCTTCAATCGAGTTAAAGGTTTGTTGCCGATTTATATGGCTACTATGACCAAGTATGAAGACGGTTTGCCTACTCATATTGTGTATGAAAAAGAACTGCTCACTAATACATTGGGTCAAGTATTAGCTGATGGCGGTTATACGCAGCTTCGTATTGCGGAAACCGAAAAATATGCTCATGTAACTTATTTCTTCAGTGGTGGTCAAGAAGATGTATTTGACGGTGAAGAACGTATTTTGGTGCCATCCCCTAAAGTGGCAACCTACGATTTACAACCGGAAATGAGCGCTTACGAAGTAACCGATAAAGTAGTGGCTGCTATTGAAAGCGGCAAGTTCGATATGATTATTTTGAACTTTGCCAACCCTGATATGGTTGGACATACGGGCGTATTGGAAGCTGCTGAAAAAGCAGTACAAACTGTGGATGCTTGCTTAGCACGTATCGTGGAAGCTATTAATAAAGTAAAGGGGCATTTATTGGTAACCGCCGATCATGGTAACTCGGAAATGATGGTTGACCATCGTACGGGGGCGCCGCATACGGCTCATACGACCAATCCGGTACCGCTTATTTTAGTTAGTGAAGCGCATAAAAACGATAGCTTAACGGAAGGTAAGCTTTGCGATTTGGCGCCGACAATGCTCGCTTTGGGTGGTATTGCGCAACCGGCTGATATGACCGGTCACAGCTTATTGGTTAAAAAATAAGAATTTGCATAGGATGAGTCGATTTATACCAGGACTCACCGGTTTAGATTCAAATCATTTAATTTTTACAAACGGTTACATATAGCCGATTTAAGTATATAAAAGTATTTACGAATATACTTTTAAAAAGTGTTCTTTTCAAGGAGGTAACACATTATGGCAATGATTACAGATGTTTACGCAAGAGAGATTTTGGATTCCCGTGGCAACCCTACTGTTGAAGTGGAAGTGTATTTAGAAGACGGGTCCATCGGTGTTGCTTCCGTTCCATCCGGTGCTTCTACAGGCATGTTTGAAGCCGTAGAACTTCGCGACGGTGACAAGGGTCGTTACCTCGGTAAAGGGGTAGAACAGGCCGTAGAAAACGTGAATGAAAAAATCGGTCCTGAAATTATCGGTTATGATGCGTCCGAACAAGTAGCTATCGACCGTTTGATGATTGAACTTGATGGCACGCCTAACAAAGTTAATTTTGGTGCCAATGCAATTCTCGGCGTGTCCATGGCTGTAGCTAAAGCAGCTGCCGCATCCTTTGATTTACCATTGTTCCAGTATCTTGGCGGTACTAATGCCAAAGAATTACCGGTGCCTATGATGAATATTTTAAACGGTGGTGCTCATGCCGACAACAACGTAGATATTCAGGAATTCATGATTATGCCGGTAGGCGCTGAATCTTTCAAAGAAGCTTTACGCGCTTGTGCCGAAGTATATCACACATTGAAAAACGTATTGAAAGCTAAAGGCCTTGCTACCGGTGTAGGTGACGAAGGCGGTTTCGCACCAAATCTCGGCTCCAACGAAGAAGCTTTACAGGTTATTTGTGAAGCTATTAAAGAAGCCGGTTATGAACCGGGCAGCTACTTCAAATTGGCTATTGATGCGGCTTCTTCCGAATTCTACAAAGACGGCAAATATGATTTAGCCGGTGAAGGCAAAGTAAAAACGGCTGCTGAAATGGTTGAATTTTATGCTGATTTAGTAGCTAAATATCCTATCATCTCCATCGAAGACGGCCTTGCTGAAGAAGATTGGGAAGGTTGGAAATTATTGACTGAACGCCTTGGCAACCAAGTTCAACTCGTTGGTGATGATTTATTCGTAACTAACACGGAACGTTTGGCCAAAGGTATTAAATCCGATACGGCCAATGCTATCTTAATCAAAGTAAACCAAATCGGTACTTTGACAGAAACTTTCGACGCTATCGAAATGGCAAAACGTGCCGGTTACACTTGTGTTATTTCTCACCGCTCCGGTGAAACCGAAGACAATACAATTGCCGATATCGCTGTAGCTGTTAATGCCGGCCAGATTAAAACCGGTGCACCGGCTCGTAGCGAACGTGTAGCTAAATACAACCAATTGCTTCGCATCGAAGACTTATTGGCTGAAACTGCTCAGTATCGCGGGGAAGACGTTTTTTACAATATTAAAAAATAATCGCTCAGTAAAAAGCAACTGATACATTAGGTAAAAAGATTCGGCTGCATCTGATGAAACTTTGCGGTTTCACCGGTGTAACGAATCTTTTTACTGTTTTTCAGACTTTTATAGATTTTTTTATAGATTTTATTTGCGGCGAACGATGGAATTCATTATAATGGAGAGTAGCGAATAAAAAGGGAGGAATAACCTTGGCAAATTTATATATAGGCTTGGTTCATTATCCTATCTATAATAAGCATGGCGAAGTCATTACGACGGCGATTACGAATTATGATATTCACGATATTGCCCGAGCGGCTATTACCTATGATGTGAGTCGTTATTTTGTGATTCACAACATACCGGCCCAACGTGATTTGGCCAAGCAGATTATGGAGCACTGGCAAACCGGTTTTGGCAGTACCTACAATCCCGACCGCAAAGATGCGTTCAGTGAAGTGGCACTGGTCAACTCGATTCGCGCCGCTGTTGAGGAAGTGACAGCCCTTGAGGGTGACCCGCCGATTATCGCCACAACCGATGCACGTACTTATGATAATACGGTGACTTATGCATGGATGCGGCAAACGCTTGAAAAGGGGTCGCGCCCTGTGTTAGTATTATTTGGTACCGGTTATGGCATGACCAAAGAAACTATGGAAGAATTTGATTATATTTTAGAACCTGTATATGGTCACGGTGATTACAATCATCTGTCGGTACGCAGTGCAGTCTCCATTATTTTGGATCGTTTGCGTGGCGAAGCGTGGTGGGAAAAAGCATAGTGCTATTAACGTGTAATGTCATAAGAAGGCAGCAAACGTAAGCAGAATATTAATAAAGCAGAATGCAAAGAAAGCACCAAAGAATCATTCAGGTTATTATAGGAGGAAGTACAATGTCCGGACATTCAAAATGGGCCAATATTAAACATAAAAAAGGTAAAACTGATGCGTTGAAAGCAAAAGTAACGACTAAAATCAGCCGTGAAATTACGGTTGCCGCACGTATGGGCGGTGGCGATCCGGTTGGTAACATGCGTTTAAAATTGGCTTTGCAAAAAGCTCGTGAAAACAACGTGCCTAAAGATAATATTCAACGCGCCATCGCTAAAGGCGTAGGCGCTACCGATATGGATAACTACGAAGAAATTACCTATGAAGGTTACGGCCCGGGCGGCGTAGCGTTAACGGTTGAGTGTTTGACCGATAATCGTAATCGTACGGCAGCCGATGTGCGTCATGCGTTCTCCAAGAACGGCGGCAACCTCGGTGAAACCGGTTGCGTAGCTTGGATGTTTAACCGTAAAGGTATCTTCGTAATCGACAGCGAAGGTCATGACGAAGAAGAATTGACCATGCTTGCTTTAGAAGCGGGTGCGGAAGATTTAAAAGTGGAAGATGACAGTTTTGTTATTTACACCGCTCCGGAAGATTATGACACTGTTGAAGCAGCCTTGGCCGATGCTAATATCGAAACCATGGTAAGCAAAATCACCATGGTGCCTGACAATACCATCGCTCTTGAAGGGGACAACGCTGTAAAAATGCAAAAAATGCTCGATGCCCTTGATGATTTAGACGATGTTCAGGATGTGTACCACAACGCGGATCTTCCTGAAGAAGAGGAATAAGAACATAAAAATATAAAGCATCATTGTTAAACTTATTGTTTAATAATGGTGCTTTTTTTGTGTACGTTTTAGTCCCGATATGGCTCAATGACATATGGCCGATAAAAAACCATTTAATTATGCATAATTGCTATATGTATTTTGCGAAAAATTGATTCATTGGCGTGTTTTATCTATTGCTTTATTGTATAATAAAAAGTGTCAAAAAAGATTTCACAAGATGGAAGCAACGTGAAATTTTAGATTAAAAAGTTTGACGTTTTGTTTGACGTTAGCATTTGACGCAAATAAATGTCATAAAATAACAATACAGGCAGAGGGATTATTATGGCAGCAAAATTGGTAGTGCGTTTTTTGGGAACTCCTGAGATTCTCAAGGATGGGGAAGAGGTATTTTTCTCCTATAATAAGGTCAATGCATTAGTGTATTACATTCTGGTGCGCGGGACCGTTATGCGTGATGAATTAAGCGGTATTTTATGGGCTGATAAACCGGATGCGGTAGCTCGTAAAAATCTCCGCAATGCAATTTACGAAGCAAAGAAAATACTGGGGGCCGATACGTTTATTTCACCACGTAAAGCGATTATTAAAGTCAATCCGGCGGTGGATGTGGAAATTGACAGTAAACTGTTCGAAGCCGATCCGGTGGGGCAGTTGGATTTATATAAAGGTGAATTTTTGCAGGGCTTTTTCATCAAGGATTCCGTGGAATATGAAGATTGGTACTTAGCCGAAAGAAGTCGGTTAAAAAATCTATATATGGATGCTATTGCCGAAAAATTGCAGATTGCCGTGTCCGAAAAAGACTACAATACAATTGAACGGCATGGTCAGCTTTTGATAGCTCAGAATCCGTATGATGAGAATGTGTATGCTATCGTACTGCGCGCTTATTGCGAACAGGGCAAGATGCAGCAGGCTATGGAGCTCTACGAAGAAATGAAAGAGCTTTTCCAAGGGGACATGCAGTCTGATGCTTTGGCTGATATTGATGCCATTATTAAAGATGCGTTGCAACAGGAAGAGAAGAAATTCCAGAACCGCTCTCATCGTATAGCGATTCCTATTGGCCGTGAAAAAGAATTGGAAGATATGACGGCTCATATTTGGTCCTTTATGCGTGGTCGTGCCGGTGAAGCATTGATTTTATTAGGCGATGCGGGGAGTGGTAAAACGATGCTTAAGGATATTGCGCTCGACAGCTTACAGGATGAAGTGACGGTTATTCAGACTAATTGTTATCAGTTGGAACGTAATTTTTTACTGCATCCGTGGACAGAAATTGTAAATGGTCTTGTTAAATTATTGGAAGAAAACGGAACCATGATTCCTGATTTTGAACTGAGTCGTTTATATACTTTGTTCCCACAAATGGACATGAGTATTGACCGCGATTTAGGTTTGGTGGAAATTAAGGACATCTTGAAGTTTGATTCTATCTTTCATACGTTGTCAACCGTGCTTGATGTGGCATCGGCCAATAAAAAGTTAATTATTGTATTTGAAGATATTCAGTGGATGGACCCGCTCAGTTTGTCCCTTTTGAGCAGTTTAATCCTGCGCAAACAATCGGATCGGATTCTGTTCCTTATGACGGGCCGCGATTCCCGTGAAAAAGATTTTCAACATTTTATCACGTCTATTGCCGTCTATAAACGTCTTCATGTAACACAGTTAAATCCGTTATCCAAGAAAGATATTCAGCAATATGTGGAAGCGGCCGGTTTAAACATTCCTACAGATGCAAATTTAATTAACAAATTACAATTGGAAACAGAAGGCAATTTATTTTTACTCAATGAATGTTTAAATTCGCTTAAGACTACAGGCAGCTTAGATAAATTGACTAATAATATGGCAACCTTGTTTAAGGCCAATTATTTATCCTTAACGGAAGAGCAGCAGAAAATTATTGATTTTATTTCGCTGTTTTATAATGGTGCGCCGATTTCCATGATCAGTGAATATATGAAAATGGACACCTTACGCCTGTTGGAATATTTGGAAGCGTTGGAAGCGAAGAATATGATAACGCCGTTTTCACAACAAGCGGATGTTTTATATGAAATCAGTCAGCAGAAGTTGAAAGAATTTATTCAACAGCAATTATCACCGGAAAAATGGAAAATTTTACATGGTTATTTGGGCTCCTTATGGGAAAAACGCTTAACTCACTCCAAAAAGGACGTAGTGATTTACAAGCATTTGGAATATCACTATGAACAGGCCGGCGAATTGGTTAAAATGGGGCACTATAAACTGAAAGGGCTCATGTATTACTTGAACTTCAGTCATGAACTCTTCCCGGTACTCAGTCTGTCCGAACCGATGCAGACCGGTGGGGCCAGTT
This sequence comes from Veillonella sp. LMAG:90, assembly GCF_008679445.1. Lineage (NCBI taxonomy): Bacteria > Bacillati > Bacillota > Negativicutes > Veillonellales > Veillonellaceae > Veillonella > Veillonella sp. LMAG:90. The sequence goes on along the minus strand of NZ_NAND01000001.1, from coordinate 1,858,969 downwards.
ATTTTACGGAAGCGGATACCTTACAATATCTGAGTGATGTGGATAAAATGATGGAACGCATTCGTGAAACCTGCGGTGCTACAACGGAAGTGAAGAATTTGGAACTTATGTATTTGCACTTAATCGGACGTTATTTCATTCGTGAAGGCAAATATGAAAAAGGGGTTCGCTATATTCTTGATTTGATTGAACAAGCATCTGAAATGCGTAATCGCGATTATACTCTCATGGGGTATAAACAGATGATTTACTACGATATCCAAACAGGTAATACCAATGAAATGAAAAACTATTTGGAAATTGCTTTGGATTTGGCCGTAGAATGTAACTACCATAAGGAAGTAGGGATACTTTTACGTCTTAAAGGCTTAAATATGATTATGCAAGGTGACTTTGAAGAAGCGGAACGGCTTCTCAATGAATCCATTGCTACGTTTATGGTAACACAAACGGTGGCTCGTCGTTATGCCTTAAATATTGCGGCAGCCTATAATTATATCGGTGAAATCCGTCGCGGCCGTGGGCAATTTGAAGAAGCCATTGAGTATTATGATAAAGCGTTAGCTATTTGTAATGATCAACAGGCTTACAGTTCCTGGGTAGTATTTTCCTGTAATGCGGGCATTGCGGCCTATAACTTAGGGCAGTTTGACAAAGCACAAGTTTATTTTGAACAGGCTTATGAATTCTTTAATCGTTATGATTTCTATTGGCGTCGCCCAATCGTTGAATCGTACTTGGCCTTGTTAGCTATGCGCGAAGGCAATCAAGAAGGCGCCTTGAAGTACATTGATGAAGCGATGGCAAAATTAACGATGATGAATAATCCGCAGGAAGTAGGGTATGTGAATATGGCCATTGCTTTAATTAAGCATGAATATCCGCAATCCGAAGTTACTAAGCGTTATCGCGGCAGTATCGGCATGTATAGCGGTCGGGCTTTACGCTATTTGGATTTATACCGCGATACCTATGAAAGAGCAAAATTAGAAGCTATGAATGAAGCTTCGTAATTAGCAACTATGAATGAAGCTATGAATGAAGCTTCGTAAGTTTAGGGAGATTGTAATGAAGTTCCAAGTGGAATTTGGGATTTTCGTTACAATCTCTTTTTCTGTTTTGTGATTTAGCATTTTAACATGATAAAAATCGTCTGGAAAATGTCAATTTTAAAATTGACGGGCTCTTATTTTTACGGACTTTTTTCAGATTATTCTATTTGATACTTAATGACATATTTTTGAGGTTTGAAAAACTTTGACCATTTTACGACAAATTTAAAGTATACTATAAAAAAGTAAATATTTACTCAGACCGGACACATTTACTTTACTGATTTTGAAAGGTTAGCAAAGGAGTTGAAACTGTATGGATATTTTAATGAACCCGATAGTGGTATCAGTTATTGTCATGTCAGTCATTTGTTTGCTCAAAATGAACGTTCTGTTAGCCGTAATTGTGGCTGCTATAGTAGCCGGTACAATCGGCGGGATGTCTATTGAAGACACCGTAGGATCGCTCATTAACGGTATGGGCGGTAACTCTGAAACAGCATTGAGCTATATTTTGTTAGGTGCCTTGGCCGTAGCTATCGGTCGTTCCGGTTTGGCCGGTGTAGCATCCCGTAAAATTACTCAAGTTGTAGGGAACAAGAAAATCGCCTTTGTATTTTTAATTGCCTTTGTAGCTTGTTTCTCTCAGAACTTAATTCCTGTACATATCGCATTCATTCCTATTTTAATTCCGCCACTCTTGGTATTAATGAATCATATGAATTTGGATCGTCGTGCTGTAGCCTGTGCCTTAACATTCGGTCTTAAAGCACCGTATGTAAGCTTACCGGTTGGTTTCGGTCTTTTATTTATGACAATTATTAAAGACCAAATGGTAGCAAACGGTGTAGATGTTTCTATTCAAGATATTTCAGCCGTTATGTGGATTGGCGGCGTTTCCATGTTGGTAGGTCTTGTTCTTGCGGTATTCTTCTACGCTCGCGACAGACATTATGAAGATTTACCGGTTATCGGTGCCGATGAAAATCCTGATGATGTTACTATGACTAAAGAATGCTGGTTGGCTTTATTGGGTGCTGCTGTTGCCTTTGGCGCTCAGCTTTACTTCCAATCCTTACCAATCGGGGCCATGTGCGGTCTCTTAGTTATGTTACTTACCGGTTGTATTAAATGGAAAGATATGGACCTTATGATGGACGGTGGCGTTCGCATGATGGGCTTCATTGCATTCGTAATGCTCGTTGCGGCCGGTTATGCCAATGTACTTCGTGAAACTCAATCGGTTCAATCTTTAGTAGAAGCAACAACTTCCGTTATCGATACTAAAATGGCCGGCGCTATTCTTATGTTAGCCGTTGGTTTATTAATTACCATGGGTATCGGTACTTCTTTCGGTACAATTCCGGTTATTGCTTCCATTTATATTCCAATGGGCTTTGAATTAGGTTTTGGTGTTCCTGCCATTATCCTTTTAATTGGTATCGCAGCTGCTTTAGGCGACGCCGGTTCACCTGCATCTGACTCCACGTTGGGACCGACATCCGGTTTGAATGCAGACGGTCAGCATAATCATATTTGGGATACTTGTGTACCAACCTTTATTTTCTACGATATTACGCTCTTTGTAGGCGGCGTTATCGGTGCTTTAATGCTTGGTTAACAGGTAATCACAGTTAATAGTGTTTTTCTCAGCAGTTTATAATAACAAAGAATGTCGGGTCAATGTAAATAGACGTAGTAAATTGATGTAATAGGAGATGTAACGTATGATTAAAGCCGTAAAATCCATTAAAGAAGTTGTTTTGACAGGTCATGATCTTACTTTAGCTGAATTAGTAGCGGTTGCCCGCTATGATGCTAAAATCAAATTGGCAGAATCAGCTATAGAAAGCATCAAAAAATCACGTGCCATCGTAGATAATATTGTAAACAGCAATTCGGTTGTATATGGTATAACCACCGGTTTCGGTTCCTTATGCCGCGTGCATATTTCCAAAGAAGATTGCTCGCAGTTACAGGAAAACTTAATTCGTACCCACTCTTGTGGCTTTGGTAAACCATTTAGCCGTGAAGCAACTCGTGCGATGATGCTCATTCGTGCTAATGCATTAGTAAAAGGGTACTCAGGCATTCGTTTGGAAACTTTGGAAACGTTAATCAACATGATTAATAAAGGCGTTCATCCGTATATCCCTGAAAAAGGTTCCCTTGGTGCATCCGGCGATTTGGCGCCGTTATCTCATATGGTATTACCGATGCTTGGCCTTGGTGATGCGGAATATGAAGGTCAGCTTTTGACCGGTAAAGAAGCTATGGATAAAGCGGGCATCCCTATTATTGCCTTACAAGCTAAAGAAGGTTTGGCACTCATTAACGGTACCCCTGTTTTGACAGCCGTAGGGGCCTTGGCTCTTTGGGAAGGTATGTGCTTGTTAAAATTAAGCGACGTAGCAGCGGCCTTATCGGCTGAAGCTATGAGTGGTATTATTAACGCCTATGACGAACGCATTCATACGATTCGTCCTCATAAAGGCCAATTAGATACGGCTCATAATATGCGCGAATTACTTAAAGGCAGTACCTATATTACGCAGCAAGGTGAGTTACGTGTACAAGATCCGTACTCCTTACGTTGTGTACCGCAAGTTCACGGTGCTTCCAAAGATGCGTTGGCTTTTGTAAAAGAAAAAGTAGATATTGAGATTAACTCCGTAACCGATAATCCGATTATTTTACCGGATGGCGATGTAATCTCCGGTGGTAATTTCCATGGTGAACCAATGGCATTGCCATTTGATTTCCTCGGCATCGGCTTAGCGGAAATTGCTAATATTTCGGAACGTCGTTTGGAACGGCTTCTCAATAATTCGTTGAGCGGTTTCCCATCGTTTCTCGTTAAACACTCCGGCTTAAACTCCGGCTTCATGATTACTCAGTATGCAGCGGCTGCCTTAGTAAGTGAAAATAAAGTACTTGCTCATCCGGCTTCCGTTGACTCCATTCCTTCTTGTGAAAACCAGGAAGACTTGGTAAGCATGGGTGCTCATGCCGGCCGTAAGGCAGGGGAAATTGCTGAAAACGTTCGCCGTGTAGTGGCAACCGAAATCTTGGCAGCTTGTCAGGCTATTGATTTACGCGAAGACAGCGGTCAATTAGGTGTGGGCACAGCAGCTGCTTATAAAGCAGTCCGTGAATCCAATAAATTTATCGACTATGACAAAGACATTGAAATGTTCAAAGAATTAGAAAAAGTAACAGCTATTGTTGCTGACGGTACTTTATTGGAAGCTGTAGAAGCTGTTGTAGACCTCGATATTTAATTTAGTTCTCGGTCATAATTTGATATAAGAGGATATACTTTAAGATTCAACCGGGCGTACCCGGTTCGGACCTCATAAAGGTCTATATAATTTGAATATTGACTTGATATAGCCTCTGTGAAAACTCTCTGTATATCGGTACAAAAAACTCGCTATAAAGTACCGGTACAGAGAGTTTTTACGTATAAATCAACATCTATATAATTGCAAAATTACTTGAAATAATTAATGTATACATCTCTTTATTTATATGTATCGATATGATATAATAGGTTATAAAGTAATTGATTATAATTATTGATTGTAAATCATAAAATATTTAAAACGGAGGTTTTAATATGAAGACATATGATCTTATTGTTATCGGCACCGGCGGCGCTTCCATTGTAGCCGACGCAGCCATAGCTAAAGGTAAAAAAGTAGCTATTATTGAGAAAGGCAAATTTGGCGGTACTTGCTTGACTCGCGGCTGCATTCCGACCAAAGTAATGGTTACCGTAGCTGATGCGGTTCGTGAAATTGAGGAACTGCCTAAAATCGGTGTGCAGGTACAACCGGCTACTATCAATTGGGATTTGATGTCCAAACGAGTTTGGCAAAAAATCGATGAAAGCAAGGGTGTTGAAGCTTACTACGATAAGTTCGATAATGTTGATTTGTATCGCGGCGCCGCTACTTTTGTAAAAGATAAAGTTTTGACAGTTACCATGAACAGCGGTGAAGTGACCGAAGAAATTACCGCACCGATTATCGTATTGGGCGTAGGTGGTCATACTAAGATTAATCCGCTTAAAGGTTTGGAAGAAGCTGGCTATATGAGCAGTGAAAGCCTCTTCGGTGATAAATATCCGAATAAACCGTTTAAATCCTTGGTTGTTATGGGGGGCGGTCCTATCGGTACCGAGTTTGCTCACGTATTTGCCGCAGCCGGTACGAAAGTAACTTTAATTCAACATAATGTGCGTTTACTTCCGAAGGAAGACGAAGAAATTTCCGAACAAATCTATAAAGATTTGACTCGTTTGGGTATTGAAGTCATTTTGAATCAGGAACCGGAAGAAGTACGTGTTGAAAACGGCGAAAAAGTTGTGGTAATTCGTGACCGTAAAACCGGTGAAATTCGTGAAGTGCGCGGGGAAGAAATTCTCATGGCGTCCGGTATCAAACCGGCTACGGAAGAATTGAAATTGGAAAATACTTCCATCAAAACTAAACGTGGCGGCTGGATTGTAACTAACGAATTTTTGGAAACGTCGGTTGACGGCGTTTATGCTATGGGTGATGTGAACGGGGAAGCACCATTCCGTCATAAGGCCAACTATGAAGCGGATATTATTGCTCATAATTTGTATCATGCAACATCGCCGCAGGATTTCCGTTGGGCTCGTTATGATGTAATCCCGGCCGTTACCTATACCTATCCGCAAGTAGGTCATGTAGGTCTTACTGAAAAAGAAGCGATTGAACAGGGTTACAGTGTAAAAACCGGCAAGAATTTCTATTCTTCTTCCGCAAAGGGTTTTGCTATGGGCTTTGATCCGGGTGATGAAAACGACGGTTTTGTAAAAATCGTAGTAGATACTAAGACGAATAATATCTTAGGAGTTCACGTAATTGGGCCGCAAGCGTCTATTTTGTTCCAACCATATGTTAACCTCATGAACAGTGGCGACACACCGTTAACGGCGATTAATGAAGAAATCGGTTCTGCGTTGACGAAGCAGCTTCGCAGTGAAGGTTTGGTTCGTAAAATGGATCCTCATTCCGTTAAAACTGTGGGCGAAACGATGGCTCCGCATCCGGCTCTTTCGGAAGTGGTAATGTGGACTCAAGTATACTATGAGCATCGCTGGTAAGCTGAACTTTAAAATTCAAAAATTCAATATTTTAAACACATAATATAATTTGAAACCCTCCTCAATGAGGCGTATTATATAGTAGAAGTTTTATTTACAAACTTTTTATCATACGTTTCTTGAGGAGGGTATTTTTTACAAAAATACATATTGATAATCATTGAGAAATGGTATATACTATCTTAAGTAGATAATGATTATTCATTGAGAGATGAGTGCACAGGTCGAGTAATTGACACGGCACGACGCATTTTATGTCCCTTTTGGGCTTGACGTTGATGTGTTTTGAGTTATGTGTGTGATTTTAAAGGTTTAAAATTGGTGGGTGGCAATATATGCAAGAGCAGTTAATACGATGGTTTGTTAAAGATTATGACAGTGTGAAAGCACCGACGGTGCGCACAAGATATGGTAATTTAACAAGTCTTGTAGGTATTATTACGAATTTAATTATTTGTATAGGTGAAATTGTAGTCGGCTTGCTGGTTGGATCCATTGCCATGATTAGTGATGGTATCCATAATGTGGCTGATGCGGGCGGCTCGGCTATATCTTTTTTTAGCTTCCGTTTTTCTGCTAAGCAAGCAGATCGGGAGCATCCCTATGGCCATGGTCGAATCGAATATCTGTTATCTATTGGTTTTTCCATACTCTTATTTGTTTTGGCAACGCAATTATTTTTGGAAGCCTTCGATAGAATCATGAACCCGCAAGTGGTTGAGTTTTCGGTGTTAGCTTTCGTTGTGATGCTATGTGCCATGAGTCTAAAGGTTTGGCTCTACACTTTCTTCAAAAATGTGGGGATTCGTATTAATTCACCGATTTTGCAGGCCAACGGTTTGGAATGTTTGTCCGATGTGTGGGCAACTTTAGGCATTACCGTAGGTCTTTTGGTAGGAGGGCTTTTAGATTTTCCTATTGACGGTTATTTAGGTGCTATCGTATCCTTAATGATTGCTCGTGCAGGTTATCATGTATTGTCCGATGCCATCAATCGTTTGTTGGGCAATGAACCGAGTCCGGAAATGGTTAATGATATTGCCAATTTTGTAAAATCCTATCCGGGCGTTTTAGGCATTCATGACTTGATGATTCATGATTACGGCCCCGGTCATGTTTTTGCCAGCATTCATGTCGAAGTAGATGCGAAAGAAGACGTTATAAAAAGTCATAATTTGATTGACCGCATTGAACGAGATGCGCGTAAACAGTTATATATTCAGTTGACGATTCATATGGATCCGCTTTTAATCACAAAAGAATCTATGGCTTTATATGATAAGATTCACTCGGTTGTTAAGGCGTATGATGAGAAATTGAGCCTTCATGATTTACGAACTGTGCAAAGCGATGATAAATTACATATCATATTTGATTTGGTTGTACCTTACGACGATCGTCAACGGATGGATGTGATTGCTAAATCAATTACTAATATTTTGCAGGCCATGGATCCATCTTATGTAGTGACAATTACACCGGAGCATAGCTATACGGGTACTGAAAATATTCACGGTTAAAGTATCGGTAGATCTTTAAAATAGGTTTATAGGACGAAATAAAAGGATGACCGTTCCTCAGCTGAGGAACGGTCATCCTTTTATGTAGGTGATAGAAATGATAACTATTTAACTATTTATGCTTCGATTGTTTTATCGACTACCACTTTAGATTGATCTTCATTGATATTTTCAGGATAGCCGTGTTCGGCAAAATCGGCAGCCGCCACGAAGAGAATATCCGTGGACGAGTTAAGGGCAGTTTCTGTGGAGTCTTGAAGAACACCGATGATGAAACCTACACCAACTACTTGCATGGCGATATTATTGGAGATACCGAATAAGCTACAAGCAAGCGGAATCAACAAGAGGGAACCGCCGGCAACCCCGGAAGCACCGCAAGAACCGATGGTAGCAATAATACTTAATAGGATAGCGGTAGCAAAATCAACCGGAATATGAAGGGTATTAACGGCTGCCAATGTCATAATGGTAATTGTAAGGCCTATAGGACATTTTGAGTTGGTTTTTAGACCGATGAGACTAGTATTTATCTAGTCTCATCGGTCTTTTAAATTTTTTATTAGATTTTAAAGGGTGGACAAAATGAGTTGGTAAAAAGTCTGAAACCCCTTGCTATATAAGGGTTAAATAAGGTTATATCTTTCTAGAAAATATATTTTTTAGGAGGTATTACTTTATGAAAAAAATTAGATGTCCTTATTGTGGTTTTGACTGTATAAAGTATGGAAAAACTCGAATAGGTAGGCAGCGATGGCGTTGTAAAGAATGTCATCAAGTTTTTACTAAGCCTTATGATCATACAAACTCGGATTTTCGCCTTTTTCTTCAATGGTTGTTCAGTAAAAATGTACAAAAAGATATGCCCGGTGCCGGTCGTAATTTTCGCAGAAAAACAGCTAAATTTTGGGAACTTTGGCCTTTACCACCTAAAATTGAAACTCAAAGCTCGATTGTATTCATTGATGGTATTCACCTAGGAAGGAAAGCCTGTATATTAATCTGCTGTGATGAAAAGCATGTATTAGGTTGGTATGTATGCAGAGCTGAGCGAGCGAGGGCTTGGGGGGCTTTGATGAGCCGTATTGCTACGCCCACGGTCGTTGTATCTGATGGTGGTCCCGGCTTTCGGAAGGCATTAAAAAAAGTTTGGCCAAAGGCCAAACTTCAAAGATGTATTTTTCATGCTTTTCAACAAGTAAAAAGGTATACAACAACTCGTCCTAAAACAATTGCCGGTGCAGAGCTATATGGGCTTTCAAATGATTTATTTAAGGTAAATTCTACGACTGCAGCATTACATTGGATTAGAAGTTTAACAGACTGGAAAATTAAGCATAAAGCCTTTTTAGACGAAGTATCTTATGACGAGTATGGAAAACCTAGGTTAAAACATGAAAGACTTTTAAAAGCAGAGCAATCACTTCTTGTATTAATTAAATCTGGTACCTTATTTACCTACCTAGATGATACATTAGACTTTAACTGTCCATCTACTAATAACCGTATTGAAGGTGGCATAAATGCTCAATTAAGAGCTATGCTTCGTAACCATAGAGGAATGAATATTGAAAGGCGAATAAAAGCGGTTTTCTGGTGGTGCTACATGCACTCACCGAAACCGCTTTCACCCGCTGAAATACTCGAGGTTATGTCGACCAACAAAAGTATTTCTAAACTATATGATACCATGAATTCCAGAGAAAAATTAGAAGATTCTATTCCAACCTGGGGCGATGCTATTGTATGGAGTGATTTTCATTTCTCAGATCCATATCCTAACTATCTATGGGATTAAATTACCAACTCAAAATGTCCTATAACCCAATTGTAATGGCAGCACCGGCCATGTTAATGGTTGCCCCAAGCGGAATCGCGATAGAATACGTATCAGGGGATAAGCCGAGACGTTTGGCCATATTCATGTTAACCGGAATATTGGCAGCGGAACTGCGGGTGAAGAAGGCAGTAATACCGGATTCACGTAAACATTTAAAAGTAAGCGGGAACGGATTACGACGCATAACAATGTAAACAATGATAGGATTTACAACTAAGGCCACGAAGAACATGCTACCCAATAAAGTACCTAATAATACAGCGTATTCAACTAATGCTTCAATACCGCTGGTGGAAATAGATTCGGCAACGAGCCCCATAATACCGAATGGAGCCAAGCGGATAACCCATTGAACTACCATGGTAATAGCATCGGAAATTCCTACGAATACACTTTTTACTTCTTCTGTTGCATGACGAAGGGCAAAACCAATAACAACAGCCCAACCTAAAATACCGATATAGTTACCGGTCATGATAGCATGAAGCGGATTATCTACGATATTACGTAATAAAGTAATCAATACTTCCGCGATGCCTTGTGGAGCTTTGGCATCTTCAGCTGCAGTCACTAAATGTAGAGTGGCCGGGAAGAGGTAGCTGGCAAAAACAGCAATTAATGCTGATAAGAACATGCCTACCATATACATGACGATGATTTTTTTCATGCCGGTTTTTTGATCGGCCCGATGGCGGCAAACGGCAGCAATAACAAGGAAGAATACCAATAGCGGTGCAATCCCTTTTAAGGCGCCTACAAAGATAATCCCCAGCAGTGACAAGTCTTTACCAACAGCCGGATTAATCAGGGCCACAGAAATACCGATGACCAGCCCTATCATGATTTGATAAATCAGTTTGACTCGGTTAAACACTTGTAAAATTGCTTTCATAATAATCTCTCCTTAGACACTCAAAATAATGCATTTGTAATGGACATATGTCATTATAATACGGACAAGGAATAATATCAAGAGGCAATTTGAATAAAATTAGTCTATTTTGAAAAATATACTTTAAAATAAAATGTTTGACCTTATTTATCGATTTTTTTAGTGCTCACAATTACTTTACAAAATGGAGAACTATTAGTTATACTATAGAAACACATTATAATGAAAAGAATCATCAAATATAAATGGTATATATGGTACAATAATATAGTAGAGGATTTATTAATCGATTAATTATAGTTTGAAATGGCAGTAAATTGTAGTTAGTCGGACGATTGATAGCGTATTATGGTAGGTATATAGGTTTAAACTAGATTGTGAGTGAAGAAGATATGCAAGGGAATACAAGAGAGCAGTCATTAAGCTTTTCCAATCATGCGGAAAAGGAAGTATATGTGCAAGGTGTTTTTTCACATATAGCAAAGCATTACGACCTTATGAATTCATTGTTGAGTTTTCACCAAGATTCGTATTGGCGCCGTTTTGCCGTTGAAAAAATGGCATTAACTGAAAATATGAATATTTTAGACGTTGCTTGCGGCACGGGGATGCTGACGAAAGAAGCATTGCGCCAAATGCCGAGTCTTCATATTGAAGCCTTGGATTTTAGTCCGGAAATGCTGGCCCAGGGTGAAGTTCGTTTGAATCAGGCCGGTTTACTCGATAAGGTAAATTTAGTAGAAGGGGATGCTATGAATTTACCCTATGACGCCAACACTTTCGATTGCGCCATGAGCGCATTTGCATTGCGTAATGTGCCGGATATCATCAAAACCCTCAGTGAAATGAAGCGTGTTGTTAAACCGGGCGGCCGTGTAGTAACTTTAGAATTGGCTAAGCCTACCGTTTTCGGTTTTAAACAGTTATACTATGCGTATTTTGAAAAAATCTTGCCTGTATTGGGTAAGTTAAGTAAAGACCAGTCATCCTATGCTTGGCTACCTGAATCGTTACGTCGTTATCCACATCAGTCAAAAGTACTTGAATACTTTAACGAAGTGGGGTATAAGGACGCTACGTATTACGAATTGACCGGTGGTATCGTAGCTGTCCATGTGGGTATCGTACCGGAAGAGTAATGGCTGTTTGGCCACTCTGTGGTTAGTCGCTCATAATTAATAGAACTCTAAATAAAGAAAATATAGGCGTATATGCTTAATTTGGGTTATAGGACATTTTGAGTTGGTAATTTAATCCCATAGATAGTTAGGATATGGATCTGAGAAATGAAAATCACTCCATACAATAGCATCGCCCCAGGTTGGAATAGAATCTTCTAATTTTTCTCTGGAATTCATGGTATCATATAGTTTAGAAATACTTTTGTTGGTCGGCATAACCTCGAGTATTTCAGCGGGTGAAAGCGGTTTCGGTGAGTGCATGTAGCACCACCAGAAAACCGCTTTTATTCGCCTTTCAATATTCATTCCTCTATGGTTACGAAGCATAGCTCTTAATTGAGCATTTATGCCACCTTCAATACGGTTATTAGTAGATGGACAGTTAAAGTCTAATGTATCATCTAGGTAGGTAAATAAGGTACCAGATTTAATTAATACAAGAAGTGATTGCTCTGCTTTTAAAAGTCTTTCATGTTTTAACCTAGGTTTTCCATACTCGTCATAAGATACTTCGTCTAAAAAGGCTTTATGCTTAATTTTCCAGTCTGTTAAACTTCTAATCCAATGTAATGCTGCAGTCGTAGAATTTACCTTAAATAAATCATTTGAAAGCCCATATAGCTCTGCACCGGCAATTGTTTTAGGACGAGTTGTTGTATACCTTTTTACTTGTTGAAAAGCATGAAAAATACATCTTTGAAGTTTGGCCTTTGGCCAAACTTTTTTTAATGCCTTCCGAAAGCCGGGACCACCATCAGATACAACGACCGTGGGCGTAGCAATACGGCTCATCAAAGCCCCCCAAGCCCTCGCTCGCTCAGCTCTGCATACATACCAACCTAATACATGCTTTTCATCACAGCAGATTAATATACAGGCTTTCCTTCCTAGGTGAATACCATCAATGAATACAATCGAGCTTTGAGTTTCAATTTTAGGTGGTAAAGGCCAAAGTTCCCAAAATTTAGCTGTTTTTCTGCGAAAATTACGACCGGCACCGGGCATATCTTTTTGTACATTTTTACTGAACAACCATTGAAGAAAAAGGCGAAAATCCGAGTTTGTATGATCATAAGGCTTAGTAAAAACTTGATGACATTCTTTACAACGCCATCGCTGCCTACCTATTCGAGTTTTTCCATACTTTATACAGTCAAAACCACAATAAGGACATCTAATTTTTTTCATAAAGTAATACCTCCTAAAAAATATATTTTCTAGAAAGATATAACCTTATTTAACCCTTATATAGCAAGGGGTTTCAGACTTTTTACCAACTCATTTTGTCCACCCTTTAAAATCTAATAAAAAATTTAAAAGACCGATGAGACTAGATAAATACTAGTCTCATCGGTCTAAAAACCAACTCAAAATGTCCTATAGGCCCTTAATTTACAAGCCTATACAGGCACGAAAAAAGCCGAGTTCCACGGAACTCGGCTTTAGTATTTATGCAGTTATTTAAACGGATTCACTATATGAAGCAAATTAACGAACATAGAATGTTAAATCAACATTTTTGCTTACGGTGATTTCACCCTGTTCTACCGGCGTGGAAGAACCAAGCATATCAGATGCTTTATAAAGACGCATGGAGCTTTCCATAGTGTACGTGTTAGTGCCGCCTACGGAAGCGTCTTTAATACCGCCCAACTGTTGACCTAAAGCACCGGCAATCACTTCGGCTTGATGACGACCGTTTTTAACAGCTTCAGCAGTCAATTGGTCATTCAAAGCTTGGTCTACATCGGCTTCGAAGCTGAGGGACTGAATGTTATTGGCACCTGCCGCCACTGCATTGTCGATAACTTGGCTGATTTTGCTCAAGTCATTGATGCGAACAGCTACGGAGTTGAATACGGTATAACCTACAACAGAGTTGGCAGAACGATCACGGGTAGTGCTGTAATCGTTTTTAGGGGAAACGGAGAAGTAGGATGTTTGAATGTTATTTTTAGTAATGCCTACATTAGCAAGGCGAGCAATTAAATCACTCATAACACGATCGTTAGTAGTTTTAGCAGCTCCTACGGTAGATGCTTCACTGGTAATACCTAAACGAAGAATGGCATAGTTTGGCGCTACGGAGCGGGTTGCTGTACCACTTACGTGAATTTGTGCATCTGTATCAGCCGGTGCAGCGGCCAAAGCAGAGCCGGTGAAGCCTACTGCCAAAGCTGCAATTAAAAGACCGCGAGTTAAATGTTTTGTTAATTGAAGTTTCATTTGATGACTCCTTTTTTACTTTGAAAACTGAAAAATAAATTTCGTTAGCATACATGTAGTATAGCAAATTATGGACATTTAGGCAATTTTTATTTTCATGAATGCCATTTATTGTATAAAAAATTAAAGAAAATAAACGATTTACCGTATAAAATCAAATAAGTATGAGTATTTGTTGATGATTTATGCATGACAATATATTGCTTGACATATAACCATGCATTAGTTATATTCTAAGTATAGTATTCATGATCGTGAAATTTAATATGTGAATTAAGAATAATAGCAGGCGGCTTTTGGGGAGGAAGCGGGGATTTGTCTAAATAATTGATTGTTTTATTAATTATTTAAGGACTAGACAAGCCTACTAAATAATGTTACTGTAAAAAGAGAAACTTCGATATTAGATACTGGGGTAGATATAGTATCGATATTGAATGACTTTTACAGTATAAGTATGATTTTTGTCATAGTGTGTAATTATTTTAATGTGCAATATGATGGAAATCTGTGGTAAAATACAATTCACTGACTTTGTCAGTCGATGTATTTTAGTAAAGGAGACGATCCCATGAATCCTATTGACGTTTTATTAAATCATCGTACTATTCGTGAGTTTAAATCCAGTCCTATGCCGCCGCAACAATTGAGCATACTACTGGATATTGCTAAACGAACGGCTACCAGCATGGGCCTGCAAAGCTTTAGTATTATCCGCATTGTAAATCCCGAATTGAAAGCGGCTATCGCGGAAGTTTGCAACCAAGAGTATGTAGCACGGGTACCGGAACTATTTATCTTTATAGTCGATGCGTACCGTAACTCACGCATAGCTCGTGAACAAGGTATAACGAGTGACATTGAACGTGATAGTGATCGTTTCTTCCAAGGCTGGACGGATGCAGCCATAGCCGCTCAAAACATGGTGGCAGCTGCAGAGCTTGGTGGCTTCGGTACTGTTTTCTTTGGCAGTATCTTAAATAATGTACCTAAGATGATCGAACTTTTGAAATTACCGGAACTGACATTTCCGGTAGTAGGTGTCGGCATTGGCGTACCTAATCAGAAGCCGCAATTAAAACCGCGAATGCCTCGTGAAGCTAATGTATTTGATGATTCATATACTGTGTTTGACTCGTACCTCGAACTTTTGGAAGATTACGATGAAGAAATGGAACAGTATTATGATATGCGTGATACGAATCGTCGTGTAGATTCGTTCACAAAACAGGTTGCCGGTAAAAAGGCAGTTCCGTTAAGACAAAAACTAATACAACAAGCAGAAGCGCAAGGCTTTAAATTTTACGATGTAAAGGATTAAATACTTTTACGCCCCGAGCGGTCACCGTCAAGGTATTTTTTATGGGCTGACTACTTGTTACAGCAAGTGGTCAGTCATTTTTTACTATTTATATGCAAGGGGACAGATATGGCAGTTTTTGATGTGGCTATTGTAGGCGGCGGTCCCGCCGGCTTATCAGCCGCTTTAACGGCACGTGTTCACAATAAATCAGTGGTGTTATTTGAAGCCGCCGGTTTTGGTGATAAATTACGACGTGCCTCTAAAATCAATAATATTCCGGGGATTATGACCATCAGTGGCATAGATTTTATGGAAAATTTATTGGAACAGACATTAGCTTATGACCCGGTTATTGTGAAAGAACGTGTTCAATCCGTTTTTATCGGTGAACCGTTTACACTGATGACGGCAGATAATGTGTTCCAAGCGAAAAGTGTTATTTTGGCTACCGGTGTAGCTATGAGTAAAACCGTGCCCGGCGAGCGTGCTTTGCTTGGCCGCGGTGTAAGTTACTGCGCCAGCTGTGACGGACACTTTTTTGAAGACAAAGATATAGCCGTATATATTAATACGTTGGCTTATCAGCAGGATGTGGAATTGTTGGCTTCGCTGGCTAAAAACATGAACCTCTACATTGGCGGGGCTTTACAACTGCCCGGTGAGTGGTTGGACAGCTTGCCGTCTTCCGTAGTAGTACATAAGAAAGCGATTGTGCAAAGTGTAGAAGGTGAAAAGGCCGTTACGGCGATTCATACTAATGAAGGTATGAAAACAGTGGATGGCGTATTCTTCTTACGCGATACGTATCCGCCTGAAAATTTGGTAGAAGGTGTGATTCTTGACGGTAATTCAGTGGCCGTTAATCGTCATATGGAAACTAATTTCAAAGGCTTATTTGCTGCCGGCGATGTAGTGGGAACGCCGCTACAGGTAGCTAAAGCAGTCGGTGAAGGTCAAATGGCAGCGTTTGGTGCCGTGGCATATTCAAGCGGATACTGATGTAGTCTATGTAGCGTAATTGCAGCATGAACTAAAAATAAGTAGTTCGACTTAATAAGAAAACCCATGCCGGTGAGCTATATCATTGGCATGGGTTAAAAATTTTAAAAAAATAAAAATTAGGGGTTGACGAATAACCTTCAAATGGATATACTAATTAAGTCGCTGCAACAAGGCATGACAAAAACCAACAGGATAGTTTGAAAAGTGTTAATTAAAAATGCTTTAAAAACTTTTAAAAAGTGGTTGACATGAACTTGATGACGTGATAATCTATATAAGACGTCGCGTTAAAGCGATGAAGCAGATCTTTGAAAAC
>NZ_NAND01000001.1:1217500-1840000 GCF_008679445.1 Veillonella sp. LMAG:90 | reverse complement strand
CTGTCATCAAGTGTAAATGGGATAGAAGAATCGTGTTGGAAAGCACAGCCGTAGAAGGTGAAAGCCCTGTAATCGAAATCCTGCATGCATGGGACAGTATCCAGAGTACCACGAGACACGTGAAACCTTGTGGGAAGCAGGGGGGACCACCCTCCAAGGCAAAATACCAGTATGGACCGATAGCGCATAGTACCGTGAGGGAAAGGTGAAAAGCACCCCGGGAGGGGAGTGAAAGAGAACCTGAAACCGTATGTCTACAAACAGTCGAAGCGCGTATAATTGCAGCGCGACGGCGTGCCTATTGAAGAATGAACCGGCGAGTTACTGTTACTAGCGAGGTTAAGTGGAAAACATGGAGCCGAAGCGAAAGCGAGTCTGAATAGGGCGAATAGTTAGTGATAGTAGACCCGAAACCGTAGTGATCTATCCATGGCCAGGTTGAAGCACAGGTAAAATTGTGTGGAGGACCGAACTCGTGAGCGTTGAAAAGCTTTGGGATGAGCTGTGGATAGGGGTGAAATGCCAATCGAACACGGAGATAGCTGGTTCTCC
Source organism: Veillonella sp. LMAG:90 (assembly GCF_008679445.1). NCBI lineage: Bacteria > Bacillati > Bacillota > Negativicutes > Veillonellales > Veillonellaceae > Veillonella > Veillonella sp. LMAG:90. Next base: position 1,839,448 of record NZ_NAND01000001.1, on the reverse strand, counting down.
CCGAAATAGCTTTAGGGCTAGCCTCATGGAGAGAGTATAGGCGGTAGAGCACTGATCGGGCTAGGGCCCATACCGGGTACCGAACCTAGTCAAACTACGAATGGCTATACTTATACATGGGAGTCAGACTATGAGTGATAAGGCCCATAGTCAAGAGGGAAACAGCCCAGACCACCAACTAAGGTCCCTAATGCTGTACTAAGTGGCGAAGGATGTGGAATTTCTAAAACAACCAGGATGTTGGCTTAGAAGCAGCCAACATTTAAAGAGTGCGTAATAGCTCACTGGTCGAGAGACTCTGCGCCGAAAATGTCCGGGGCTAAAGTACAGAACCGAAGTTGTGGCAAATGCAGTAATGCATTTGGGTAGGGGAGCGTTCTTATTGGATTGAAGCAGTACCGGAAGGAGCTGTGGACTGGTAAGAAGTGAGAATGCCGGTATGAGTAGCGAAAAGAAAGGTGAGAATCCTTTCCACCGAAAGCCTAAGGGTTCCTGAGCAACGATCGTCGACTCAGGGTAAGTCGGGACCTAAGCCGAGGCGGAAAAGCGTAGGCGATGGACAACAGGTTGAAATTCCTGTACTAGTATGAATTGTTTGATCGATGGAGTGACGCAGTAAGATAGGTCAGCACGAGGATGGAAATTCGTGTTTAAGCGTGTAGGTGAAGTGGCAGGCAAATCCACCACTTCGAAAGCTGAGGCGTGATGAGGAGTTACTAGCGATAGTGACGAACTGATTGATTCTACACTGCCGAGAAAAGCTTCTAGGTAGAGACATACTACCCGTACCGAAACCGACACAGGTGGGCGGGGAGAGAATCCTAAGGTGCGCGGGAAAACCCTCGTTAAGGAACTCGGCAAAATGCCTCCGTAACTTCGGGAAAAGGAGGACTCATGTAGTGTGAAGAGCAGTAACGCTCGGAGCATGAATGAGTGGCACAAGAGAGGCGCAAGCGACTGTTTACCACAAACACAGGTGCCTGCTAAAGCGAAAGCTGATGTATAGGTGCTGACACCTGCCCGGTGTTGGAAGGTTAAGAGGAGGGGTTAGGAGTAATCCGAAGCTCTGAATTGAAGCCCCAGTAAACGGCGGCCGTAACTATAACGGTCCTAAGGTAGCGAAATTCCTTGTCGGGTAAGTTCCGACCCGCACGAAAGGTGTAACGACTTGCGCACTGTCTCAACGAGGGACCCGGTGAAATTGAAGTACCTGTGAAGATGCAGGTTACCCGCGACTGGACAGAAAGACCCCATGGAGCTTTACTGCAACCTAAGATTGAATTTAGTTATTGAATGTACAGGATAGGTGGGAGACTTAGAAACTAGGGCGCCAGTCTTAGTGGAGTCATTGTTGGGATACCACCCTTTCCATAATTGAATTCTAACGGGAAGACTAACACCCTTCCGGACAGTCTTAGGCGGGCAGTTTGACTGGGGCGGTCGCCTCCGAAAATGTAACGGAGGCGCCCAAAGGTTCCCTCAGAGCGGACGGAAATCGCTCGAAGAGTGTAAAGGCAGAAGGGAGCTTGACTGCGAGACGGACAGGTCGAGCAGGGACGAAAGTCGGGCTTAGTGATCCGGTGGTGCCGAGTGGAAGGGCCATCGCTCAACGGATAAAAGCTACCCTGGGGATAACAGGCTAATCTCTCCCAAGAGTCCATATCGACGGGGAGGTTTGGCACCTCGATGTCGGCTCATCACATCCTGGGGCTGAAGTAGGTCCCAAGGGTTCGGCTGTTCGCCGATTAAAGTGGTACGTGAGCTGGGTTCAGAACGTCGTGAGACAGTTCGGTCCCTATCCATCGCGGGCGCAAGAAACTTGAAGGGGGCTGCTCCTAGTACGAGAGGACCGGAGTGGACGAACCGCTGGTGTACCAATTATCCTGCCAAGGGTACAGTTGGGTAGCTACGTTCGGGACGGATAAACGCTGAAAGCATCTAAGCGTGAAACCAGCCTTGAGATGAGGTTTCTCATAACATAAGTTAGTAAGATCCCATGTAGACGACATGGTTGATAGGCCAGGTGTGGAAGAGCTGTGAGGCTTGGAGCTGACTGGTACTAATAGATCGAGGGCTTTACTTATAAGTAGTGAGCCATGTTTAAAGGAGCGTAAGCGACACATAAACATGGGCGAATCTCTTAGTTCGCGGCGTAAAATTTTACGAAGTAAAATTCACAGCCGTCGAACAGGAAAACATATAAAGTGCCCTGTGCACTACTCTATCAAAGAATTATCTAATGTGTAACTTACATAATCTACACTTCTATGTGGTTTTCAGAGTACAAGCTCTGACAAATTCAGTGGCGATAGCTACGAGGATCCACCTGTTCCCATCTCGAACACAGTAGTTAAGCTCGTATACGCCGAAAGTACTTGGCTGGAAGCGGCCTGGGAGGATAGGTAGTCGCTGATTACTAAAATAAAGACGGTCATACCGAAAGGTATGGCCGTCTTTTATTTTACTGATGAGTCACTACGTGCCTCATCAGGCTAGCTTCCAGCCAACATTGTAGAGGTGTGCAGGCAGTAAAAGGTACAATAGCGGCGTGGGATACGCAGGGCTCATGTTTTAAAGGAGCGTAGCGACGCATAAAACATAGAGCATCGCGTAGTTCGGGAGTTATAGGACAAAAAGTGTGTGTAAAAAGTGCTGTAAACCTAGATAGATACTGGGTTTATAGCACTTTTATCTTTTTTTGACAAAGATAAAGGGTGGACAAAAAGTGTGTGTAAAAACATGCGTGAACCCACATAACTACTGACTAAAATGGTATTATATCTTCCTAAATAAAAACATAAATAGGAGGATGATTAATATTAAACAAGTAGTTTGCCCTGATTGTGGTTGAAAATGTATAAAACACGGTATATTGAAATCCGGTTCTCAGCGATGGTTTTGTAAGCACTGTAAAGTCGCTTTCACTAACAAAATTAACACCGATAGTCATAATCTAAAGCTGTTTTTGAAATGGTTATTTAGTAAACAGATGCAGCAGGATATGCCTGGAGGCGGGCGTACATTTAGACGTAAAACCGCTAAATTTTGGTCCATATGGTGCCTTCCACCAAAGATTGAGGAAGTATATGATGTGCTTTACTTTGACGGCATATACCTAACGCGTAAGCTCTGTGTACTTATTTGTTGTAGTAAGGACCATGTGTTAGGCTGGTATGTATGTAGATATGAGAACTCTAGAGCTTGGCAAGCATTAATGGACCGTATTGCTCCTCCGCGTGTTGTTATCTCAGATGGCGGATCCGGATTTGCTAAGGCCTTGGCAAAGAGGTGGCCGACAAGTAACCATCAACGTTGTTTATTTCACGTTTTTGCGCAAGTAAGAAGGTATACAACTTCTGCACCAAAAACAATAGCCGGCAAGGCTTTATATGAACTGGCAAAGCGTTTATTTAAGATTCAATCGATAGATGATGCTTATACTTGGATTGATGGATTATTAGCTTGGAGAGAAGAATTTGATGACTTCTTACGGGAAATGACAGTCGACGAAAATGGGAATAAAAGGGCTACTCATGAACGCCTCTTAAAAGCTGAGGCAGGACTTTTACGATTAATTAGAGATGACACTCTATTTACCTACCTGACGTTTGTAGATATTACCGTACCTACAACGAACAATCGACTGGAAGGAGGCGTTAATGCGCAACTTAGGGGGATGTTACGAGATCACAGAGGGTTATCCTTAGAAAGACGATTAAAAGCGGTCTATTGGTGGTGTTACGAGCACTCACCTAGACCGCTTCCTGTTGCTGAAATATTAAAATGTATGCCTACAGATAAAACAATCGCTGCTACTTACCGTAGGATAATGCGGAATAACCGTGTGGATAATATCTTGCCGCAATGGGGGGATGCCATTGTTTGGAATGAGTTCCATATGTCCACGGAATTTCCAATTTATTGGGATTAATTTAAAAAAGCCACACACACTTTTTGTCCTATAAGCCTAGTTCGGGACGTAAGATTTTGCTTTGCAAAATCCACAGGCCCGAACACATAGGTAGTCGCAAATGATGTCGTACTCAGAGAGCTTCCAGCCAATCTTGTACAGGTATTTACTATCTTAGAAGCACAACGAGGAAGCGGAGCTGGGAAAAGTAGGGCAAACGATTTGAAGGAGCGTAGCGACGCGCAAATCGTATTGCATCACTTTCTTTCGAGCGGTAGCGAGAATGATAGGTAGTCGCTGAACAGGCGCATAATACTCTGCGTGACTAAATACCCCTAACGCAGCGAGCGAAGCAATGCGGTCACGCACTAAATCAATAGAGCATTACGCCATTACAGCTCATAGAATCTATAATAACCCCTCTACCGCAGCGAGCGCAGCAATGCGGTATGCCACTAAATCAATAGAGCATTAAGCCACTAGCCCCCTAGCATCAAATGATAGTATTCCTACTACCGCAGCGAGCGAAGCAATGCGGTCACGCCCTAAATCAATAGCGCTTTCTCCCTCTAGCCTTTATAGCACTAAAAAAGTCACTAACGCCAAGCAATCCGGTCACGCCCTAAATCAATAGCGCTTTCTCCCTCTAGCCTTTATAGCACTAAAAAAGTCACTAACGCCAAGCAATCCGGTCACGCCCTAAATCAATAGCGCTTTCTCCCTCTAGCCCTTCTTAGCACTAAATAAGTCACTAAACCGCAGCCATGCAGCCATGCACTACAATTTTACCCTCGCACCTTGTCCCATCCTCCAAACTATGTTATCATTTCCTTGAAATGAGTTTTCAATATCTATGTATAATTGAAATTTTACCGGTTAATACAATAATACCGAATCGGGAAGAGGGGTAGTCATGCAGAAAAAGATAAACATAGGAATTACCTTCTTTTGGGGTGATTCCTATCAGCATATTTGGTCGAATGGGGCAGGCCAAAATATGTTTTTCTTAAAACTCTGTCTAGAGCAGATAGAATTCGTCAATGAGGTCTATTTCGTGTATTGGGGAAACGAATTAACGAGCCTTCCCAGTCAATTCCAAGGTTTTAATGTAAAGTACTACGAATACCATGAAGTACTCAATAAGACAGATTTGCTCATAGAAGGAACGCTAGCATTAGAACCGGCTATCGGCCGTGCTTTTCGTGCCCAAGGGGCCAGAATCATATCGTATCGCATGGGCAATGATTTTATCATGGATATGGAAAAATTCGTTCATGCCGAACAGGGCGGGCGTGCTTTTAACGGAACACGGTATGATGCCGTTTGGATCGCCCCGCATCTGATGAAAACGAATAAACCTTATGTGGAAATCATTACACGGGCACCGGTTTATGAGGTTCCGCATTTGTGGAGCCCGCTATTTATTGATACAAAGATAAAAGAGCTGAGCTTGGAAGGTATATTCGGTTACAATCCTATTGATCCGGAGCAGCGCCGTGTAGCTGTGATGGAACCTAATATTTCTGTTCTCAAAAATTGCATGACCCCCATATTAATTGCGGAAGAAGTATATCGTCGCAATAAAAATCTACTGAAGCATGTATATCTATGTGGTACGGTTGATAAAAAGAACGTCCACGCCTTCTACAATTTTATCGGCTTTACCGATTTGGTAAGACAGAATATCATGTCCGTAGAAGCTCGCTTTATGACACCGGAATTTTTAGGCAAATATACAGACATCGTCTTAGCATTTCAGTGGGAATGCGGACTCAATTATCTTTATTACGAAGCCCTTTATGGGGGATATCCGCTTGTTCATAACTCCGAATATTTAAAAAAAGAAAACATCGGGTTTTACTACGATCAATTTGATGCTTATGCCGGAGCTGATGCCTTAATTAACGCTATTTATGCTTATGATAAGGAAAAAGACTATCATGAGCTGCATAATCGTAAGTATTTAGGAATGCTGTCGCCATTCCATGAAAATAATATTGCAAATTACGAGATGCTCATAAAAGCGCTTTTTTGATGGGGCAACAGTTTACTTTACCTTTACGAGAAATATATTAGTTAAAATTAGGTTTGACATTTACCTCAATATTTGGTATTATATTCTAGTATCAAGTGTGACTTGGTACTACATAGGGGTATAGCTCAATTGGTAGAGTAGCGGTCTCCAAAACCGTTGGTTGTGGGTTCAAGTCCTACTGCCCCTGCCATCCATAATATAGAAGGCGGCCGCAAGGTCGCTCGTTCTATTCTTGAGGAATTGTAAAATATACGAAAAATTTCCCTTGCAATGAACAGCGTATTATGGTATTATATTCGAGTGGCAAGTTTATGACTCAGTAGCTCAGCTGGATAGAGCGTTTGACTACGAATCAAAAGGTCGGGAGTTCGAATCTCTCCTGGGTCACCATTTTTGCTCACTACACAACTTGATAATTACATATGACTCAGTAGCTCAGCTGGATAGAGCGTTTGACTACGAATCAAAAGGTCGGGAGTTCGAATCTCTCCTGGGTCACCATTAGAACCACACTTCGGTGTGGTTTTTTATTTTGTCGATTTTTGTATAATCCGTTTTCGTTAATGACGAATTCCATAGGGGATTTATAGAAAAAATTTATTTCTGACAACCAAAATTATTCCTTGTAAGTTTACATAAATGAGCCTATTCTTATAAATTAGATTCAATTCTAAAGCAGAAATTAGAAGTATAATTTTTTTATTTATTAGTTTAACTTTTTAGAGCTTGATTTTGTAATTGTATTTATAAGTTAGCTTTAAAAATCATATTTCTCAATAACTCTTATCAATTTTTGTTGTACAAATGTATACACAAAACGCACAAAATTACATTCCTCTTCATGATAAAAGATGATATAATATTATATATAAAATAACTAAAAGGAAATAAACGAACGGAAAGTGAGATTATCAAAATTATTGTAAAGTTTATTTCCTTAAGAAAGAAGAGGAGATTATGGCTTGGATTAAATCATTTCTACACTCTCCTTCAGCCGGTGGGATTTTATTACTTATCTCAGCTGCACTGGCAGTCGGAGTAGCAAACTCATCACTGGCAGAACAGTATTTTATGTTCTTAAAACTACCGTTGGGACCATTCCCGGTTGATTTGTGGGTTAACGATGTTTTAATGGCCATATTCTTCTTAGGCGTTGGTCTTGAAATTAAGCATGAAATGATTTACGGTGAATTAAATACGAATGCGAAGCGTATTTTACCGACCATATGCGCTTGTTGCGGTGTTATGGTTCCGGCCATTATTTATTTCGCATTTAACCATGCCAACCCTTTATACCATAGAGGTTGGGCTATTCCGACAGCGACGGATATAGCGTTCTCCATTGGCGTAGTTTCTTTATTGGGGACGCGCGTTCCGGTAGCCATGAAAGTATTACTTACTACATTGGCTGTTGTGGATGATTTGATTGCGGTTATTATCATTGCTGCCGTGTATACCGAATCTTTGTCATTTTTATTCATGGGATTGGCGGTAGTGATTTTTGTTCTCTTGATGATACTGAATAAAAGAGGGATTTTCCATCCTATTCCGTATATTATTCTCGGCCTCGGCTTATGGTACTGTATCTTTAGATCCGGTCTTCATGCGACATTGTCCGGTGTTATTCTGGCCATGACCATACCGTATCGGGCTAAATACAGCACGGGTCGTTTGATTTCACCGATAATGCAGTGGAACAATGCGTTAATCAAATGGATTACCTTCCTAATCTTACCGCTGTTCGGCTTTGTTAATGCCGGGGTATCCTTTGGGGACTTTACATACTCCGATTTATTCCATCCGGTTGTACTCGGTGTTTCTTTAGCACTCTTCTTAGGTAAACAAATTGGCGTATTTGCTACCGTATTTGTTTTAGTTAAAACTAAATTGGTTGACATGCCGGTTCATGCAACTTGGTCTCACGTATACGGCATTGCTCTTTGCTGCGGGATTGGCTTTACTATGAGCTTGTTCGTCGATTTATTGGCATTTCCGGCCGGTCATGCTCAGGAAATGGCGAAAGTCGGTATTTTCATGGGCTCCATTCTCTCCGGTGTGTTAGGGTATTTAGTACTTAGATTCTTAACGCCTGATGTAAGTGCCTTAGAACGGAAAGAAGATTAGTTTTATAGTAATTATTGATAGGTTGGTATTGGAGTTCCTACAGCGTTGTTGGGGATTTTAACAATATAAAATTGTATACTAAGAGGTTTATTGAAAATTTTCAATAAACCTCTTTATTTTATTGCCAGTTTTATTTTGAATAGGGTATACTAAGTAGTGCAGAGGAATTAGTTAAGTTAGCGCATCACCATAAATTATAAAATGTGATGAAGCTTATGAGAGGTTATGAATGTGTGAGAAAGTGAAGGAAACATATGGAGAGTCTTAAAAAAGTTTTTCAAGCGCCGGCTACGGGGGGCATTTTATTGCTGTTAACGGCAGTACTGGCCGTGCTCGTAGCTAATTCGTCGTTCGGTCCGCAGTACGAAGAAATATTGCATACGTACGTAGGTCCTTTATCCGTATCTCATTGGATTAACGATGTATTAATGGCCGTATTTTTCTTAGGCGTCGGCCTTGAAGTAAAACATGAAATGCTCGAAGGCGAGCTAAATACAAATGCTAAACGCTTGTTACCGACCATTGCGGCCGTATTCGGTGTTTTAATGCCGGCTTTGATATATACGTTTTTTACTTATAACCAAAGCGAATTGGTTCGCGGTTGGGCGATTCCGACGGCAACGGATATTGCCTTTTCCATCGGTATTATTTCCTTATTGGGATCGCGAGTACCGTTGGCAGCGAAAGTATTTTTGACAACCTTGGCCGTAGTTGACGATTTAATTGCCGTAATAATTATTGCCGCTGTCTATACACCTTCCTTAGAGTTTATGTACTTGGGTGGTGCGGTTCTTGTTTTTGTATTGCTCTTATTATTGAATAAAAAAGACGTAGTCAGCCCGTGGCCGTACATTATTCTTGGCGTAGCTCTTTGGTTCTGTATCTTCAAATCCGGTTTACACGCTACTTTGTCTGGTGTAATTTTAGCCATGACGATTCCGTCCAAAGTGTTGCGTAACGGCGTGGAATTATCGCCGTTAAATGATTGGCATGAGGCATTGGGCGGTTGGATTACGTTCCTTATCATACCGTTGTTCGGTTTTGCCAATGCGGGCGTTTCCTTTGGCGACTTCCAGTGGTCCGAACTTATGCATCCGGTTATTTTGGGGATTTCCCTGGGCCTTTTCGTGGGCAAGCAAATCGGCATTTTCGGTATCATGTTTGTTCTTGTTAAAACGAAGATTGTACCGATGCCTAAGCCACTTACGTGGAAACATGTTTACGGCGTATCCCTCTGTTGTGGTGTAGGTTTTACCATGAGTCTTTTCGTTAATTTATTGGCATTCCCGCCGGGCCATGCGCAGGAGATTGCCAAAGTCGGTATTTTCTTAGGTTCTATTGTATCCGGTATTTTCGGTTATATTATGCTTCGCTTCTTTACTCCGGAAGTGAAATTAACTGAACCGGAAGATCCGTTTTTCCATAAAAATCATTTAGTATAATCGTTTGAAACGATAACGATTGATGCTGGGACTGTTACTTTTAAGAAAGAGTAGCAGTCCTTTTAGTTTCCCCGTTGAGACATGCTAGGGTCAACTAAATATACGGCTAAATGAATAACTATATCGAAGATATTAATCGAAGTGGGAAAAAGCCCCGTTTATTTTGATTAAAGTGGTGATTATAATTGATAAAAGGGGGCGAATTTTGACAAAATTCCCAAAATAAAGTAAAATAGTATTGCATTTAGATACGAGGTGGAAATATTGAGAAAACTTAGAATAGTGACAGTTCTCTTAACGTTTCTAATGGCTTGTACTTCAGTAGTATTGGCTGATGTAGGACGCGGCGATCGCGGCAGCGAAGTACAATTTGTTCAGCGTTTGATGATAACGCAAGGGTACTTGGTTGATACAGCTGACGGTGTTTTTGGTAATAATACGGAATATGCAGTGCGCATGTTCCAAAAACAAAACGGCTTATCCGCTACGGGTAAGGTGGATAGCGACACCTTGGCAGCGATGAAAGAGAACAATAAGAAATTTGCAGCAGCACAACAGTCTCGCAATGTGCGCAATAGCGTAGAAGTGTCACGTTTTGGTGATCGAGGTCGCTCGGTTTCCGATTTGCAGGCTCGTTTAGCCCACAGTGGTTTTTCACCGGGTTCGATTGACGGTATTTTCGGCAATGGCACAGCCAATGCCTTAAAACGTTTCCAGAAGGCAAACGGATTAACCGTAACCGGTGAAGTGGACAGCAAGACAATGGAGCTCTTAGCTAAAGAGCGCGGTATTCCGACAGAGTATAAGAAGACGATGACGATGAATGCCACAGCCTATTCCGCATATGATCCGGGTAATTCTTCATATACGGCACGAGGCAATTTATTGAAACGTGGGTATGTGTCAGTGGATCCTGATGTGATTCCGTTAGGCACAGCGGTTTATGTCGAGGGCTACGGATATGCAGTCGCGGATGATACCGGCGGCGATATTATTGGTAATCGTATCGATTTAGCCATGGATTCTCATGGCGAGGCCATAGATTTTGGTCGACAAACCGTTAAGGTTTATATTTTAGAATAAGAGAATAAGATTTTAGAGAAGCGTTAGTACTATGTATGAATTTACTTTTATGAATTCAATTATTTATTAACATCTAAAATGCAGCTAAAGAGGCTGTAACAAAAACGAGGATTCATTTCTTCGTTTAGGTTATAGTCTCTTTTGTTATTCAAAATACGGAATGGGCTAGTCGTAATGTTTGATAGGTAATGGATGTTTTGACTATCCACTCTTGAAAGATACTTGCAAACTACGAACGTTCAGATAAAAATTAACCTTGAATGTATGGATTTTTACCTTTAAAGTATGTATTTTCCGAACGTTTTGTGGTATCCTTAAAAGAGAACAAGGTTGTTGGCATAGTCGGCAACGTTATTTTTTTGTATAAGGAGGTATACAGTGGAAAAAGTGCGACGCGTTGAGCGCATGGTAGCGCTTACTAAACTGTTGGTAGATTCTCCGCAAGAATTGATATCTTTACGCTATTTTTGCGATTTTTTTGATATTGCAAAGTCCACACTCAGCGAAGATTTAAGTTCCGTGAAAACAGCTTTGCAACATTTTTCCTTAGGCACCTTGGAAACGGTGGCCGGAGTAGCCGGTGGTGTTCGCTTTATCCCGTATCGGCAAGGGGAGCGGGCCATGTCTGTCCTTCGTGAAGTACAGCAGCGTTTACAAGAACCGGACCGCGTAATTCCGGGTGGTTTCTTGTATATGTCGGATATTTTATATGATTGGCATATTGCCAGCCGTTTAGGCGAGATTTTTATGACTCGCTTTGCCGACCGGAACCCGGACTATATTATGACGGTAGAAACAAAAGGAATTCCGTTGGCGGTTATGGTGGCGCGAGCTTTTAACAAACCCCTTGTTATTGCGCGCCGTGACAGCAAGGTGACAGAAGGTTCGTCTATCAGTATTAACTATGTGACCGGATCGAATCGTCGCATTCAGACTATGTCGCTTACGAAACGGGCCATTCCGCCTAAATCCAAAGTATTGCTCATTGATGATTTTATGAAAGCCGGCGGTACGGCGAACGGCATGCGGGAGCTGGTTACCGAAATGGGCGGCACCGTGGTTGGTATCGGTGTACTGGTATCGACGCCGGATCCTAAAGTTGTAAAAGATTGCGAAGCACTCTTAATTCTTAATGGTGTTAATGAAGAAACACGCAGTATTGATATCGAACCTGTAAATTTAGAGGCTGATAAGGAGGCCTAATTGTATGAAACCTATTACATCTTTGATTTTAGCGGCCGGTAAAGGGACCCGCATGAAGTCTAAACTACCGAAAGTATTGCATCCCGTAGCGGGCAAGCCTATGGTGGAACGCGTACTTGAAACCGTAAAAACAGTGGGCACAGAACGCAATGTTGTAATTGTCGGTTTTGGCGGTGAACAAGTGCAGGCGTACTTGGGTGAGGCTGCTGAATTCGTGACCCAGACCGAGCAAAAAGGCACCGGCCATGCTGTTAAGCAGGCCAAACCTTTATTAGGTGATTACAAAGGGACCATATTATTGCTCTGCGGTGATACGCCACTCGTAACGCGTGAATCGTTGGAAGCGCTGTTAGCCGAACATGAAGCAACCGGTGCAGCGGCTACTGTGTTGACGGCTCATATGGCTGATCCGACCGGGTACGGCCGCATTATTCGCGAAGAAGGGACGGGTAAGGTTCTTCGCATTGTGGAACAAAAAGACGGCAAACCGGAAGAGTTGGCGGTACAGGAAATCAATACCGGTATGTATGCCTTTGACAGTGAGAAGCTATGGCCGTGTTTGGAACAGTTATCCGATGACAATGCGCAGGGCGAACTCTATATTACCGATGTGGTAGGTATTTTGGTAAATCAGGGTGACCGTGTAAGTGCCTATATGATGACCAACGAAGAAGAGTCGTTAGGCGTTAACTCCCGAGCACAATTGGCGGAAGCAGAACGTATTTTGCGTGAGCGCACGAACCGTCATTTCATGGACCTCGGTGTGACGATTATCGATCCCGCATCCACTTATATTGCACCGGAAGTTGTAATCGGTGCCGATACGGTAATTTTACCGGGGACCTTGCTTGAAGGGTCAACGGTTATCGGTGAAGGTTGCAAAATCGGACCACATAGTCGTTTAACCAATGTAAAGGTGGGCAACGAAGTGGTTATGCATTTTACCTATGCTCATGATTGTGAAGTAAAAGACGGTGCCGATATCGGACCGTATGTACATTTACGCCCTGATACAGTTATCGGCGAATCCGTTCATATCGGTAACTTTGTGGAAGTGAAGAACAGTATTGTCGGTAAAGGGACTAAATTCCCACACTTATCGTATATTGGTGACAGTGATGTGGGCAGCGGCGTTAATATAGGATGCGGTACAATTACGGTTAACTATGACGGCAAATTAAAACACCGTACTAAAATCGGTGACGGTGCTTTTGTGGGCTGTAACTCTAATTTGGTAGCCCCGGTTTCGGTAGGTGATTACAGTTATATCGGCGCCGGTTCCACCATTACCAAAGATGTACCGGCTAAATCTTTGGCGGTAGGTCGGGCTCGTCAGATTGTAAAAGAAAACTGGGTGACTGACGATACATTTAAGAAAAAATAGAAAAAAGTTGTTTACTTTTTTGCAATAAAGACGGTAATAGTATACAATAATAAAGATGAGGTTTGCTAGGAGCAACGAAGTTATTAATTAGCAAAAGGGGTATTGAATCATGGCATTTGAAGACGGTAAGAAACTTAAAATTTTCACAGGTAATGCGAATCCGGAGTTGGCGAAAGAAATCTGTGATTACTTAGGCTTACCTTTAGGCGAAGCGTTCGTAGGTCGTTTCAACAATGGCGAAGTACAGATTATGATTGATGAAAGCGTACGCGGTAAAGATGTATTTATCGTGCAACCTACCAGCTATCCGGTAAATGATAATTTAATTGAGTTATTAGTTATGGCTGATGCCTTAAAACGTGCCTCTGCGCGTCACATTACGGCGGTAGTACCGTACTATGGCTATGCTCGTCAGGACCGTAAAACTCGCGGTCGTGAACCGATTACGGCTAAATTGGTAGCTGACTTAATGCAGACAGCCGGCATCACTCGTTTGGTAACAATTGACCTTCATGCCGGTCAGATTCAAGGCTTTTTCAATGTGCCGGTGGACCACTTATTCGGTGCCTCCATTTTGGCAAAATACATTAACGAAAAGAAAATGGAAGATTTAATCGTTGTATCGCCTGACCTTGGCGGTGTAACGCGTGCTCGTGATTTGGCCGATCGTATCGGTGCGCCGATTGCGATTATCGAAAAGAAACGTCCGCAACCGGGTGTGGCTAAAGTTATGAACTTAATCGGTAATGTAGAAGGTAAGAACTGCATCATTATCGATGATATCGTTGATACAGCGGGCTCTTTGGTTGAAGGGGCTAAAGCACTTAAAGAATTCGGTGCTAAATCTGTTATGGCTTGTGTAACGCATGCTGTATTGACTGACCCTGCTTGCGAACGCATTGAAAACTCCAATATTAAGGAATTAATCGTAACCAATACAATTGATTTACCGGAAGAACATAAATTACCAAATATTACGTCCTTGTCGGTAGCGCCTTTATTGGGTGAAGCTATTATGCGTATCTTCCACGAAGTATCCGTAAGTAATTTGTTTGACAAATAATTTTTCTCTGCATGGCTGTTTATGCCTCTGTAGAGCGATGTGTGTAACCTCCGGAATCCTTTCCGGAGGTTCTGTTTTTCGTAGATAAAGGATGTAAACAGTGAAAATGGTTGTAGGGCTCGGGAATCCGGGCCGTGAATATGAAAAGACAAAACATAATATAGGCTTTATGGTCATCGATGCTATGGCGGCGAAAGAAGCTCATACGCCATGGCGTGAAGATTTTAAAGCGCTCATTACGACGATAACAATTGACGGCGAGAAGGTTCTTTTGGTTAAACCGCAGACGTTTATGAATGCCAGTGGTGAATCGGTAGGCCCTTTGATGCGGTATTATAAAATAGATCCGGCCGATGTATATTGTGTCTACGATGATATGGATTTGCCGGTTGGTAAAATCCGTATTCGCCCTAATGGCAGTGCCGGTGGGCATAATGGGATTAAATCCCTCATTGCTCATATGGGCACATCAGAGTTTCCTCATTTCCGTTTCGGTATCGGCCGACCGTTACCGCAATGGACGGTTATCGACCATGTATTGGCACCGTTCCCGGAAGAACAGCAGGATAAGGTGAATAAAGGCATTGAAGATATGGCTAAAGCTATTTTAGGCACCTTAGAGGTAGGGCTCGACAAAGGTATGAATTTATACAACCCACGTAAAGGTCGTCGTCAATAATAGTCGCGTAATGCTGATTGCGTATGGTTTTAAAATAACGGTTAAGTGAGAATATTTAATAATAACACTTGACAAGTTTTAATAATTTCGATATAATAACTCTATTATCCGGATAGATTGTCAGTGTTAATGCTTGAGGAGGATGAACTTTAAACCCAACAATGTCATAATCTTGAACATTCCTGAGCAGTCGTACGGGTATGTGGTAATAACCCAACCACTTTTTAGCAGTTGGTTTTAACCCAAATCGCTGTAAGTTATAAGAATAACAAAGGAGGTTCGATTATGAACAAGATTCAAAGTTTATCGAACCGCTTATCGGTGCTGGGATATAGTGGTTTCGAGATTTCTCACATTATTAATTATGCCGCCAGAGGCAAAGAGTTAACAACATTGAGTAAACATCAGTTGCGAGATGTTATTCAGCAAATGGAAAAATATGTAACGCTAGGTACGCAATATGCGGCCGCTTATAGCAAGTAAGCTTTAGCGTAAACACAGGAGACTATACGGAGCTATAGTCTCCTTTTTTTCGATATAAGGGAGAACGGAGGATTACATGTTCGTACGACAAAATCATAAACCGCGTAAGCAACGTTCGTTTCCTGCCGGGCCACGCCAAACAAGGCGTATGGGAATGTCAGTGAAATGTATGATTTTTTGCGATGGCGATATTTTATTATTACAAAAAAAGGATAGAGAAGGACTCAGACCATGGGAATTTCCCGGTGGCGGTCTTGAGTTTGGTGAAGATTTACATGATGCGGCGTTACGAGAAGTTCGTGAAGAAACCGGTCTTACGGTCGAACTGCTGGATGTAGCCGGTCTGTGGTCCTACAAACGCAATAAATTGCAGTTTTTGACAGGGGTCATCTTCATTGCCAAAGCAAATAATCGTGATGTAGTATTGTCGGACGAACACACAGACTTTGCTTGGGTCAAACCGGCAGAGCTTAATACCTATCGGTTGCAGGATTCCTTACGTGAGGCTTTGGATCGCATTAAAACGAGCAATGAGCGGGGCCGGGAATTACGTCAATATTTTGTAGAAAATTATAAATAGCGATTTAGTATTTATAAAATTACAAATAGATACACCGCCATTACTATAAAATGGTATAATTGTATGTATATAAAAATAAGCAAACAGAGGTTTTATTTTGAAAACACATACACAAACGAAAAATAATAATAGGGAACGTAATAATATAGCATTAAATCAGTCACGCATGCCTTTTGTAGAAGCGTTGGAGGCTTATAAAGAAGAGCATTTCGTGCCGTTTCATACACCAGGTCATAAAATAGGCGTAGGAGCGCCTGCTACATTAAAAGCATGGATGGATCCGGCACTGCCGTATGATTTAGGCGTGATGTATGCGCTGGATGATTTACATGAACCGGAAGGTTCGTTAAAAGAAGCGCAAGATTTGGCGGCTCAATTATATGGGGCCGATTACACTTGGTTTTCTATAAACGGAACCACCGCTTTAATTGAAACAATGATTATGGGCACAGTCGGTGCCGGTGATACGATTATTATTCCCCGTGAAGCACACCGCTCAGTAATGGGCGGTTTAATTTTAAGTGGCGCCAAGCCGGTCTACTTGGAAGGGCGTTTTGACGAGCGCTTCGGTGTACCGTTGGGGACTACACCTAGTGAAGTAGAAACAGTCTTAAACGAGCATCCGGAGGCGAAAGCCATCGTTTTGGTAAACCCGAATTATTATGGCATTGCCATTGATTTAGAAGCTATAGTATTATTAGCTCATAAGAAAGGTGTTATTGTTCTTGTAGATGAAGCTCATGGAGCCCATTTGCCGTTTGGTAAAAACTTACCTAAAAGTGCCTTGGCCTGCGGCGCCGATTTAGTGGCACAAAGTACGCATAAATTAATCGGATCTTTAACACAAACATCGATGCTTCATGGACAGGATATGCTCATTAATGAACGACGCATCACGCAGGTGCATCAGATTTTGCAAAGTACCAGTCCTAATTATATATTTCTGGCCAGCCTTGATATGGCGCGGCATCAAATGGCGACAAAAGGCCGTGAGTTAGTCACCAAGGCGGAAATGCTGGCACAGGAATTGCGCCGGGATTTGCAGAACATTCCGGGGATTAATGTACCGGCTGCGGAAGATTTTAACGGTTTATATGATTATGATGCGACCAAGGTGCTCATTGATTTTTATGAGCTCGGCTTGACCGGTGTAGAAGCGGAAAAACTGCTTCGCAAGGAAGGTATCGAGGTAGAATTGGTACAGGCTTATCATGTGTTGGTGCTCATTACGCTAGGCGATACCAAGGACAGTATTAAACGACTGGTCGATGCGGTAAGTAAGGTGGCGGCGAATGTAAAGGAATTTAAGCAATCAAGCCCTCAGGCAAAGCCACTGGCTACGGGTACGCGTTTGCCAAGTCCGGAAGTGGTACTGACGCCACGGGAGGCTTTTTACAGTAAAACAGAAACTGTGGCCCTTGCGGAGACGGCAGGGCAAATCAGTGGTGAGACTATCAGTTATTACCCGCCGGGGATTCCCTTTGTCAGCGTAGGCGAACGAATTACACCGGCGGTGTTGGCCTATATCAAAGAGCGGCAAGCCATGGGCTTTTTGCCAAATGGCTGTGCTGATAAAACATTAAAAACAATTCGTATTATTAGTAAATGAGGTGTGACCCGTGGGCCGTTTAATAATTATTGAAGGTGGCGACGGTAGCGGTAAAGCTACGCAGACGGCGCTATTGAAAGAACGTTTACTCAAAGAAGGCTATAAGGTAAAATCCGTGAGTTTTCCCAATTACGACAGTCCGGCTGCCATGCCGGTAAAGATGTATTTAGCCGGTGATTTCGGTAAAAAACCGTCCGATGTAAATCCCTTCGTGGCCAGCTCTTTATACGCTGTGGACAGATTTGCTTCTTTTCGCATGGATTGGCAAAACTTCTACGAAGAAGGGGGGATTATTTTAGCCGATCGCTATACGACCTCCAATATGGTACATCAAATGGTAAAATATGAAGACCCGGCGGAACGCAAGGCATTCCTCGACTGGTTGGAAGATTTTGAGTTCGTAAAATTCGGCTTACCGCGACCTGATGCGGTATGTTTACTGGATATGCCCCTTGCAGTGAGCGAAGCACTTATGGCGGAGCGCAAACATAAAACCGGTGGCGCTACCGGCGATATTCATGAGAAAGACCATGCGTATTTGGGCCGTGTTCACGGAGCCTATGATGAATTGGTGGCACGTTATAATTGGCAGCGTATTGCCTGTGCCGATGAGCATATGAATCTTCGCTCCATAGAAGCCATTCATGAGGATGTGTATAACGCAGTAGCTGCCGTATTGAATGACTTAGAGCCTTCGCTTTGAGTTGTTTTTTAGGGGCTTCACGGTATATAATAAATATGTTGTAATACATTGAGGAGGCACCATGTCGTATTTTGAGCAAGTTATCGGTCAAAAGGCTACAATCGACCATTTGACGATCTTGGTAGAGCGCGGTACCTTACCCCATAGTTTGTTATTTTATGGGGAAAAGGGCCTGGGAAAATTAAATACGGCTATTGGCTTAGCTTCTTTATTAATAGGCCGACAAGTCTTTTCGGCTGACGGCGGCGCTCAGTTTTTAGAAGCGGTAGCGAATGCTCGTCAAGCGGATGGCGAATCGGAGAAAAAAACGGAAGCGGAAGGCCTTCCTATTTACGTTGATGGCGGTCAGGCTTTTTGGTTACGGCCGATGAAGAATATGCTGAAGGTAGAGCAGTGGTATGAGCTGTTAAGTTCCTATTTAGGGCGTACCGGTGGCGGCCGGCGAGTTGTTATCGTAGAAGATTTTCAAACGACTAATGCAGTTATGGCCAATGCCATGTTAAAAACCATTGAGGAGCCGCCGGCTGATGTTTTTTTCATAATTATAACGAATCAAATTGCTTCGGTGTTACCTACTATTAAATCACGGTGCATGCTGGTTCCTTTCGGACCGGTAAGTAATGATATTATTACGGCGGCACTGCGTAAGGAAGGTTTTACCGAAGATTTACAACAAGCTTTGGGAGCCGGTCAGGGCAATCCTGATTTGGTTCGTGAGCTGGTCCTGAGAGGCACGTTGCCACTATTGGAACAGACCGTAAAAATGCTGGAACAGCTGCCGAAAGCTTTGTTTTTTACACAGTTGAGTCTGCAAACAGAATCCCTTAAACGCGATGACATGCGCGAGTTAATGGGCTGGTTGCGGCTTTTGGCGCGCGACATGATGGCTTTAAGAGCCGGTGCGCCGGATGATGTACTACAGTGTCCTCTCCATAAAGAGCGTTTATTGCAAATATTACCGTCATGGAAGGTGAAAACCTTATTGACCGTAGAGCGGGAAACGCTGGCGGCGGAAGAGGCACTTCGATTAAATGTGAAAGCAGGTTTGGTTATGGATGGCGTATTGCTTGCCCTTCGCCAAGCCTTAAAGGAGGACACCCAGTGACAACCATAGTCGGTGTTAGATTTAAAAAAGCGGGTAAAATTTATTATTTTGCTCCCGGTGGTGCCAGCTTGAACTTAGGTGACGGTGTTATTGTTGAAACGGCTCGCGGTCTTGAATTCGGCGATGTGGTAATTGCACCGCGTCAAGTGGACGAAGAATCGGTAATTCAACCGCTTAAAAGCGTAATCCGTAAGGCCACCCCGAAAGATTACAAACAAGTAGAAAAAAATAAGCAGCGTGAAGAAAAGGCGTTTGAGATTTGTTTGGAAAAAATTGCCAATCGCAAATTGCCGATGAAGCTTATCAATGTTGAATATACTTTTGACATGAATAAAATCATCTTCTTCTTTACCGCTGACGGACGCATTGACTTCCGTGATTTGGTTAAAGATTTAGCCACCGTATTCCGTACGCGTATTGAATTGCGTCAGGTAGGGGTGCGCGATGAAGCTAAAATTTTAAACAGTATCGGTGCTTGCGGCCGTGCTTTATGCTGTGCCACATTCCTGGGGGATTTTTCACCCGTATCGATTCGCATGGCTAAGGATCAGAATTTAAGCCTTAATCCAACGAAGATTTCCGGTGTATGTGGGCGTTTGATGTGCTGCTTAAATTATGAAAATGATTTGTATGCCAAAGGCGGCGATTTATATACGCAGAAAACTAAAGTGGCGCCCGTTATTATAGAATCGCCGGGCATCGGTAAAGATGTAGTAACCGATGAAGGCATGGGCAAGGTATTGAAGATTAATCGCAACAAGAAAACGGTAAAAGTACAGCTGGAAGAAGGTCGTACTATCGACTTGCCGTGGACTGATATCGTATTGCCTGATGAAGAATAACGAGGAGCGACTGGACGATTTATTGATTGGCGGAATGAAGCTGTGGCAGCGGACCGACCAATTTCGCTTTGCCATTGATGCGGTATTACTGGCGCATTTTCCAAAACTTAGTGAAAAGCGCCGCTATGCCGATTTAGGCACGGGAACAGGGGTAATTCCTTTACTCATGACGGCTCTCGGCGCCAAGCAGATTACGGCCGTTGAAGTGAATCCGGTGCTGGCCGATTTAGCACGCCGTAATATTACATTAAATCAAAAAGAAGCGGAAATTTCTTTGGTTGAAGCAGATTACTGTAAGCTTGAAGGTCCTGAATGGGTGGAGCGATTTGATGCAATTCTTATCAATCCACCATATTTTACGGCTGCGCAGGGAGCAATACCCCAATCTTCTGATGTGAGTTTAGCTCGTCATGAGACGATGTATGATATTTCTGATATTGCAAGGGCAGCAGCAAAGCTCGTAAAATATCAGGGACAGGCTTTTTGGATTTACCCGGTAAGTCGACTGATGGATTTATTGGGTGCTTTAAAAGCAGCAAAATTAGAACCGAAGCGAATGCGTTTTGTCCATAGTATGCCGGGCAAAGCGGCTAAATTGGTTCTCATTGAAGCGCGTAAGGCGGGGCAGGTCGGTTTAATTACAGAAGCCCCTTTATATATTTATGACACACCGAATGTGTACAGTGAGGAGGTGCGTAGTTGGTATGACAGAGACTAAAGGAACTTTATATTTAGTACCTACGCCCATAGGCAATCTGGAAGATATGACCTATCGGGCTGTCCGTGTTTTACAGGAAGTGCATACCATAGCGGCCGAAGACACGCGGCACAGCGGCTTATTGTTAAAACATTTTGATATTAAAAAGCCTTTAATATCCTATCATGAGCATAATAAGGATGCGAAGGAAGAGCCCTTAATGGAGTTGTTACTAAGCGGTCACGATGTGGCGGTTATCAGTGATGCAGGTATGCCGGCTATTTCCGATCCGGGCGCCGATCTTGTATTAGCGGCCATAGACGCGGGAATTCCTGTGGTACCGTTACCCGGGCCGAATGCGGCCTTGACGGCACTCATTGCGTCGGGGCTCGATACGAGGGAATTTACTTTTTTAGGCTTTTTACCAAAGAAAAGCAGTCACCGCAAAGAATTGTTGGAGCGCGTGGCTACATATGAAGGCACTTTATTGTTCTACGAAGCGCCTCATCGTTTACAAGCTTCATTACAGGAGTTATATAAATATTTAGGCAATCGTCCTATTGTGGTAGGGCGGGAGTTGACTAAAAAGTTCGAAACTTTTGTGCGTACCAACTTGGAAGCTTTGCAAAAAGCGGAGGATTTGGTTACTATTAAGGGTGAATTTGTTTTAGTCGTAGGCGGTGCCGCCACCGTTGAGGCTGAGGCGGAGACGACGGAAACAATGTCAACCGATGATTATGTAAGTGCTGTGATGATGCTTATGGAAGCCGGAACGGCTAAAAAAGAAGCAATACGCGAAGTTGCCAAACGACTGGGCGTAGCCAGACGCGATGTGTATAATGCCGTTGAAGCGGCACAGGACACATAAATCGATTAGGCATTAAATGTTTAGATTGATGAAACCGTGAATGATAAATAATTAAATTCAGAAGGCTACACCTTGTTATAGAATAAGAGGAGGTTATTGTATGTCAGATACAACCAACAAACGATTTTATATTACAACACCAATTTATTACCCAAGTGCCAAGCTTCATATCGGTCATACTTATTGTACGACCATTGCCGATACGGTAGCACGTTTCAAACGCCGCGCCGGCTATGATGTGCGCTTTTTGACAGGCTCTGACGAACACGGCCAAAAAATCCAACGTGCTGCTGAAGCAATGGGGATTACGCCGCTTGAATATACCACTAAAATTGTTACCGGCTTCCAAGAATTATGGAAAGCCCTTAACATTTCCAATGATGATTTCATCCGCACTACGGAAAAACGTCATGAAAAAGTAGTTCAGTACTTATTCCAAAAAGCCTATGACAAAGGCGATATTTACAAAGCTAAATACAAAGGTTGGTATTGCACACCGGATGAAACATTCTGGACCGAACAAAAATTGGGCCCTAACCATACTTGTCCTGATTGCGGTCGTCCTGTAGAACAGGTCGAAGAAGAAAGCTATTTCTTCAGAATGGGTAAATACGCCGATCAATGGCTAAAATTTATCGACGAAAATCCTGATTTCATCCAGCCGGAAGCACGCCGTAACGAAATGATTCAATTCGTTAAACAGGGCCTTGAAGATTTGGCCGTATCCCGTACCAGCTTTGATTGGGGCATTAAAGTACCGTTTGACCCTAAACATGTTGTGTACGTATGGTTTGATGCCCTTGTTAACTACATCAGTGCATTGAATCCATTGGAAGAAGATGACAGCTTATTCAAAAAATTCTGGCCTGCTGACATTCACTTGGTAGGTAAGGAAATCGTACGTTTCCACTCCATCATTTGGCCGATTATGCTCATGAGCCTTGAATTGCCGATTCCTAAAAAAGTATTCGGCCACGGCTGGCTCGTTGTAGACGGCACCAAAATGAGTAAATCCCTCGGCAACGTGGTGGATCCGATTCCGCTCATTAATATGTACGGTTCCGATGCCCTTCGTTACTACTTATTGAGTGAAATTCACTTGGGCAATGACGGTAACTTTACATTGCCTAACTTTGTACAGCGCGTTAACTCCGATTTGTCTAACGACTTAGGTAACTTGTTAAATCGTACCGTTGCGATGATTGAAAAATATCACGGCGGTGTGATTACGGCCATGCCTTCCGTTAGCGAATACGACAAAGATTTAGCAGCTATGGCTGAAGCTACGGTTAAAGATTATGAAACCTACATGGAAGCCTTTGATTTGAACCGTGCGTTGAAAGCAGTTTGGGCCTTTATCAGCCGTACCAATAAATATATTGACGAAACTATGCCTTGGGTACTTGCTAAAGGGGCTGAAGCAGGGGATGCTGAAAAATTGCAGACCGTAATGTATCATTTGGCGGAAGCACTTCGCATTATTGCCGTGCTTGTGGATCCTGTAATTCCTACGGGCGCGCCTAAAATTTGGGATCAATTAGGCATTACCGGTTTCGCCGATGCCAAAATCGACGATGTACGTCAGTGGGGCGGTTTAGTGAGTGGCACGAAAGTAGTAAAAGGGGAACCGATTTACCCTCGCTTCGAAGTACCTGAAATGGTAGATGCACCGGCAGCTACTGAAACTAAAGCAGAGGAAAAAGCGGCCGCTAAAACAGGTACGGAAAGTGCGGATGAAACAGACCGTACCAATGAAACTGCCGAAGCAGGTGAACAGGAAATTCCACCGATTAAAGACAATGTGGAATATGACGATTTTGCCAAACTCGACTTGCGCGTGGCTAAAGTTATTTCCTGTGAAAAAGTTAAAAAATCCAAGAAACTTTTAAAATTTGTCTTAGATGTGGGCGTGGAAGAACGCACCGTAGTAAGCGGTATTTCCCAGTACTACGAACCGGAAGATATGATTGGCAAAAAAGTCATTTATCTTGCCAACTTGGCGCCAAAGAAATTCATGGGTATTGAATCGTACGGCATGATTTTATCGGCCTCCGACTTTGCCGATAACTTAGAAGTAACCAACATTGAATCGCTTATTCCGGGAAGCTTGGTGAAATAAGATGGAATTATTTGATACGCATGCGCATATTAACGACAATCGTTTCGACAATGACCGTGAAGCCATGTTGGCAGATTGCCGAGCACAAGGTGTTCGCTATATTATGTGTCCTGCCGTTGACCGCGGTACCGCTGAATCAGCCATTGCTTTGGCTGAGAAATACGATTATGTGTATGCAGCCGTAGGCGTGCATCCTCACGAATCGAAAGACGTGACGGAAGCGGATTATGAATATTTTAAAGAACAAGCTCTTAATAATGACCGGGTAAGAGCTATCGGCGAAATCGGTTTGGATTATTACTATGATTTTTCCGACCGTGAAACGCAAATGCGTGAATTCAAACGCCAATTGGCACTAGCCCGCGAAGTGGATTTGCCGATTATTATTCATGACCGCGATGCGCACGGCGATATTATGGATACGCTCCGCAATGACGGCAAGGGGAACTACGGTATCTTCCATTGCTATTCCGGCAGTTGGGAAATGGCGAAAGAAGCCATTAAAATGGGTTTTTATATTTCTTTTGCCGGTCCGGTAGTATTTCCGAAGTCTACAAAGCTTAAAGAAGTGGCCAAACAGGTTTCGCTCGATCGCTTATTGATTGAAACGGATTCGCCGTATTTGACACCGCCACCATTCAGAGGGCGTCGTAACGATCCGAGCAAGACTCAGTTCGTAGCACAGGAAATTGCCGCTTTACGTGGTATGGAAGCAGACGAAATAGCAGCCATTACCCTTGAAAACGGTAAACGAATTTTTAATATTAAATAGTATAAATATTAGTAACCAATAAGAGCTCTCTTCGTGAGTTTTGCGAAGAGAGCTCTTTTATTGTACGCCGAATAGGCATGACAAAACCCCCAGTTAAACTGGGGGTCGGTAAAAAATTCTTATAGAAAAGGAAAGAACCTCCTAATGATACAATGAAGTTGGTCTGGCAACCACAACATTTCAACTTAGGAGGTTCAATGTCAATGAATGACGTAAAAAGCTTATCACATAGTAAATGGAGATGTAAATACCATATTGTCTTTGCACCTAAGTATAGACGACAAGTTATATATGGGCGAATAAAAGTTGATATAGGGAAAATATTAAGAGATTTATGTACAAGAAAGAATGTGGAGATTATAGAGGCGGAGTGCTGCCCCGATCATATACATATGCTCGTTACTATACCTCCACATTTAAGTGTATCAAGTTTTATGGGGTATTTAAAGAGTAAAAGTAGCCTCATGATATTCGATAAACATGCTAATTTAAAATATAAGTATGGGAATCGACATTTTTGGTGTAGAGGATATTATGTGGATACGGTAGGCAGATACGAAGGAGCGATAAAGGAGTATATTCGCAATCAATTACAAGAAGATATAGCTCAAGATACGTTAAATTTTAAAGAATATATGGACCCGTTCACGGGTGAGCAGGTAAAGTAGGCAAAAATAAAAGCCCCCGAGTAGGGGGCAGCCAGTGGTAATAGAGTGGTTGTCAGATTACTCAAAGCCCTCTTTAGAGGGCAACCACTAGAGAAAGACCCTTATAGGGTCAGAGCAAACCACCCGTTCTACGGGTGGTTATGATTTACAGTCTTAACTGAAGTGAATCAATGATGTAATGACAAGGAAAAATTTTGTATAAAGTGTGTAAAGATTATGTAATATTCTTGAAATACTCTTTCAGTTTCGGTAAGATTAAGGTAACATATTGTTTTAGACGAGAGGTAGAATTATGAAGCGTGTTTCATTTATAGATTTGGGATCCAACTCCGTGCGTTTTGTTATTATTGAAATTAACGAAAACGGTAGTTATCAGCTGATTTATCAGCAGAAGGAGAGCATTCGACTCAGTGAGAATATGTGGGAGAAAAATAAACTCACTGAAGAAGCTATGGAACGTGCCATTATGACACTTAAGGCATTTGCACATATGGCAGAAGCCATGGATAGTCTTGAAATATATGCCGTAGCCACGGCTGCCGTACGCTTAGCCAAAAACGGAAACGAATTCCTTACGTTGGTTAAGGAGCGTACCGGTATTGATCTGGAATGTATTGATGGCACCGAAGAAGCCTATTTGGGATTTTTAGGGGTAGTGAATACCATTGGCCTTCGAGACTTCATCCTCTTTGACCTTGGGGGCGCCAGCATTGAAGTAACACTCGTTAAAGACAGAGCTGTAAAACACAGCGTAAGTTTGCCTATGGGGGCACTTACTTTAACGGGCAAATTCCAAAGCGGCGACGAAATGTCTGAAAAAGAGCGTAAAAACTTAATCAGCCATATTCAAGATGTACTTAGCAAGGAGAAATGGCTGAAGGATAAACAGCTACCGCTTGTTGGGATTGGCGGTACAGTGCGTAATTTGGCCAAAATTGACCAAAGAGCGCATAATTATCCGATTGAAAAACTGCATAATTATGAATTATCCTTTGAACGCTTAGATGCGATTTATGAAGATGTATGTACCCGTACATTGGAACAGCGCCGTAAGATTTCCGGCCTTTCCTTTGAACGTGCCGATATTATCGTTGCCGGAACAGCTTTGATTCGCGAACTTATGTTGTTCGTTGATGCCAATACGATTCGTGTCAGTGGTTGCGGTTTGCGTGACGGCTTATTTTATCGTTACTACGGCCGAAATTATATGAATGAAGACGGCATCGTAGATGATATTCTGCTTCATTCCGCTGAAAATGTATTACTCAACATGGTACAAGGCGATTTGATTCATGCCAAGTACATTACGAACTTAGCAAAGATGCTCTATGATCAATGGGACAAGGTATATCAATGGGGGCCGCGCATGCGTGAATTATTGCAAGTATCCTCGTTGCTCCATGATATCGGTAAGACCATTAACTATTACGGTCACGCCCGTCACAGTGCCTATCTGATTGTTAACAGCAGTTTATACGGGTTATCTCATAAAGAGCAGGCCATTTGTGCCTTTGTGGCAGCCAATTCTCATGGGACTAACAGTAAATTTATTAAGGCCTCGCCGTATGGCCATTTATTGACGGCGGACGATCGCGCTATGATAGCACAAGTTTCTTTAGTATTAGCTTTAGCGGAAGCAATTGACGAAAGCCATGAACAATCGGCTGTATTGGTTAATACTGAATTTACTGATAAAACAATTAATGTGACCGTTTGGAAAAAGCCGGGCGGCAACACATCCATTGCGGAGGTGGTCATTGGTAAGCTGATTAAGCAGTGTAAGAAGGACTTTAGAAAGAATTTAATTGTAGAGTGGCGCGAAGCCTTATAAGGAGGAAATAATGGCATTATCGAAGCCGCCCCTTTATGGAGCCATCCATTTGGGAGCCAGCAGTATGAGTATTACCATCGTAGAATACACCACTATCGATGAAGTGAAAATAATCGACTATGCTTCGCGTGATGTAAACTTCGGGGAAGAATTGTTCCACAGCAAACGATTATCCTTCCAAACAATCGAAGAAATTTGTCGCCTGCTAAAAGGTTATAAACGAATGCTCGATGAATACGGAGTTACGGATTATACCGTGTATGCTACGGCTGTCGTTCGTGAAGCTGAAAACCGTCGCAGTATTATGGACCAGATTTTCGTGCAGACCGGCTTCAAAGTAGAAGTCGTGGACATGCCTAAAGAAATTTATTATAAATACTTCGGATTGTACTATCATATGATGAAACAAGGGCTTACTAAGACTAAAGATGCAGCCTTATTTATCGATATTACATCCGGCGGCGTAGGGCTTACGGTGTGGCAAAAGGGTACCTTGGTATTCCAAGAAAACGTGCATTTAGGTACATTGCGCGTTATGGAATCCTTTAACCGTAATCAGCGTTCATCTTTATCCTTCCCGGCAGCGGTAGGTGAATATTTGCACAGTATGTTGCAACCGTTAGAGGAAGAAGTACGTCGTTTTAACGTTAAATATTTCGTGTTATCCGGCGATGAACCTCGTGAAATAGCAAATTTGATGGGTTTTGAAACGCATGGTCAGGAAACTATGTCTTTATTGCCTCAGCAATTTGAAGACTTTGTTGACACCTTCCATGGCGTTACCGCGACCAAGCTCGTTAACCGCTATGGTATTCCGGAATATCGTGCTAATATCCTCATGCCGACTATTGTATTGTATTCGGAATTGTTAAAAATGGTACGACCGCAAAGCCTGTTAATCAGCCCTTACGGTTTTGCCGAGGGTGTAATTGTATACAAGGGCGCGGAACTTGAAAATAATCACTTCCTTGAAGTAATGCGCGAACAAAACTTGCAACTGGCTCGTGCTATTGCGCGCAGCTATCAGGTTGATGAAACCCATATTGCTCAGGTTGAGCGTTTTGCGGTACAGCTTTGTCGTCATTTAGTGGATTTCGGCATTAACGAACGCATGATCTTTGTACTTCGCACGGCGATTATTTTATCGGAAGTGGGAAAATTCGTGAGTCTCCGTAATCACAGTGAACATGCGTATCGCATCATTATGGGGACTGACCTTTTCGGTTTGTCGGATCGTGAAAAAGAAGTGGTAGCCAATGTGGTATTTTATCATTACAAGGGCAAACCCGATGATGATGATGAAAACTTCCGTTATTTAAAAGAAGTCCAAAAGATATGGGTATCAAAATTCGTGGCCGTATTACGTTGTATGCGTGCCTTGGATGTAAGTCATAAATTGAAAGTGTCGAAGCTGGCTATTGAACGCAATGATAAACGCATCGTGGTTAAAGCAACGACGAAGCAAGACTTGTCCTTGGAAAAATGGACCTTTGAACGAGAAGCAGAATACTTTAGTGAAGTTTTTGGTTTGGAAATGGTCTTACGCATAGGAGGTAAATAAGGCATGTTTGAAAACTATAAATATTACTTTAACCGTGAATTATCATGGTTAAAATTTAATCAACGCGTCCTTCAAGAAGCGATAGACAATACGAATCCATTGATGGAAAAATTGCGTTTTATTGCGATTACCAGTTCCAACTTAGACGAATTCTTTATGATTCGTGTAGCCGGTTTGCGCCATCAGGAAGAAAACGGCATCGTTAAATACGATGCGGCTCACATGGATGCACGTGCACAATTGCGTGCTATTGATGAGTCCGCTAAGCGTTTGGTGCGTGTTCAATACACTTATTTGAACCATGTTATGGAAATGCTTGGCAAAGAAGGTTTGCACTTTGTAAAACCGGAAGATTTGAACGAGGAACAGTTGGAATGGCTACGCATTCACTTTGAACGGGTGGTATATCCGGTAGTAACACCGCTTGCCATCGACTCGGGCCATCCATTCCCATTCTTGGCCAATAAAACAATGAATACGGTAGTTCAAATTAAACGTTCTGTTGTGGAAACCGAAGAGGATAAAGAAACAAAGAACGCCATTTTACCAATTCCGTCGGTACTCGATCGTATCGTAGAAGTGCCTGCTAAAGACGGCCAGCGTTATTTCATCTACTTAGAAGATATCATCAACTTCTATGCAGAGCAGTTCTTTGTGGGTTATGACATTTTAAATACCATGACATTCCGTGTAACCCGTGATGCGGATCTTGAAATTGACGAAGAAGAAGCACAAGATTTACTTCTAGAAATGGAAGAGTCCTTACGTCGCCGCCGCCGTGGTGCTACGGTTCGTTTGGAAGTAGCCGGTGAACCGGATGACGAATTATTGCACTTCATTTTAACCAGCTTGCAGTTAAAACCGAAAGATGCATTTATCGTACAAGGTCCGCTCGATTTATGTACATACTTTGGTTTCTGCGACATGGAAGGCTATGATTACTTGCGCTATGCACCATTTGAGTCTTGTGAGCCCGCCGATCTTGTAGGTCATGAAGAAGAAAATATTTTTGACCTCATTCGCCGTCACGACTTATTCGTGCACCATCCGTTTGAAACCTTTAAAACCGTTGAAGACTTCGTAGCCCAAGCAGCCAATGATCCGCAGGTATTGGCTATTAAACAGACCTTGTACCGCGTAAGCAGCAACTCGCCGATTATTTCGTCCCTTATTAAAGCGGCGGATAACGGCAAACAGGTAACGATCCTCATGGAAGTCAAGGCTCGTTTTGATGAAGCCAATAATATTTTAATGGCTCGTCGTTTGGAAAAATCCGGCTGTCACGTAATCTATGGTTTGAAAGGTTTGAAAACTCATTCTAAGATTACCATGGTAGTTCGTCGTGAAGATGATGCCATTCGCCGTTATGTTCACTTGGCAACAGGGAACTATAATGGCAAAACAGCGCGTTTATACACCGACTGCGGTATTTTTACCTGCAATGATGAATACGGTGAAGATGCGTCTGCTTTCTTCAACTTAATTTCCGGCTATTCCGATCCTCCGATTTGGAATAAATTCATCGTAGCACCTCTCAATTTACGCGAAAAAATAATGGAACTCATCGATGAAGAAATCAGCTATGCCGAAAAAGGCGAACCGTCTTATATGATAGCTAAAATGAACTCTTTATTGGACCGCGAAGTAGTGGCTAAACTCTATGAAGCGTCTTCAAAAGGGGTTAAAATCGATTTAATTGTACGTGGTATTTGTACGTTGCGTCCGGGCATTCCGAATGTGAGTGAAAATATCCAGGTTCGCTCTATAATCGGTCGTTTCTTGGAACATCATCGTTTGTTCTACTTCCGTCACGGCGGTAACGACCGCGTATTCTTATCCAGTGCCGACTGGATGCCGCGTAACCTCAATGAACGTGTAGAACTGATGATTCCGATTGAAGATAAAATCCATAAAGAACGCGTTCGCGGTATTTTGGATTTATACCTTCGCGATAATCAAAAAGCCCATGTAATGCGTGCTGATGGCTCTTATCGTAAGCTTGTAAGCAAGACTGACAAAGTTTCGGCTCAAGAAACGTTGATGAAAGAAGCCAAACAGGCGAGTGAACATCCCAAAATGACCGTAGTTGAACGCATGCAACCAATGTTTAAGGAATAAAAAGCCTTATATATGATTTCAGCTAATGTATAAGCCGTTATTAACCTTAAATACGACATAATAAAGGTATGTATACGCCTGAAATTAGAGGTGAGGAATTACACGAATCGTTTAATAATAAAGCGCCGATTATAGCGGTTGGTTTTAAAAAACATTTAAACACATTTTTGTGTAATTATCAGAAAATCAAATAATTTTTCTTACTGAAGTATCGACTTGTAATAGAAAGTGATTTCCATTATCAGGTCGATACTTCTTTTTGATTATTAACATTAAAGCTGTGAGCCCTTTATATAAAGGCTTTCAGAGCTGGTAGTGTATTTTCATGCACAATTATTCCTAAAGAGAATAAAATAAAAATGAGGAGATTAT
Source organism: Veillonella sp. LMAG:90 (assembly GCF_008679445.1). NCBI lineage: Bacteria > Bacillati > Bacillota > Negativicutes > Veillonellales > Veillonellaceae > Veillonella > Veillonella sp. LMAG:90. The sequence goes on along the minus strand of NZ_NAND01000001.1, from coordinate 1,808,197 downwards.
AAATAAAATAAATAAATATAATTGTAGCTATTTTGTGTACACTACAAAAGGACATAAACGAAAAATAAAGAAAAATATAAACATGAGAGAAATCTGAAGATGCTGTGTTTATTTATACCGTCCGGCCGTTTTGTTGACGCTCTGTATCTCTTTGTGGTAGAATAGCGCGGTAGGAGGGATTAGATGACAAAATATCTAGTAATGCAAAAGAAGAATATGGCGACCCTCTTGAGACGCCATACGTCACTTTTGCTGTTACTCCTAGCGGTCGTGTTTATGACGATTTCAGGCTTTGCTTGGAATGAGAAATCGGTTACGATTTTAGCTGATGGTCAAGCACAGATTGTTAGGACACACCTCAACTCAGCGGAGGGCATTTTACACGATGCCGGGATTACGCTCGGGCCAAAAGATGCTGTATTATTAAATACGCAGACTTTGCAAAACGGAACTCAATTAACAGTTCTACGAGCATTTCCTGTAAAAGTAACGATTGACGGCGTAGCTAAAGATGTTATGACCGTTCAAACGACAGCCCAGGGTCTAGCTGATGAGTTGGGATATCATGCACCTAATTACGTACCATTGGGAGATAGCAATCAGCACTTACAAGCTGGTAGTGAGGTTGCTATAGCTCATGTAACCGGTCGTTCTGTAAAAACTTACGAACAGCCTGTAGAAGTACAGGTTATTCGTCAGCGAGACGACTCCATGCACATCGGCGAACAGGAAGTTATCCAAGAGGGTACTCCCGGTTTAGTTTCCGTTGAGGAGGAAATCTTGTACCAGGATGGTAAGGAAATCAAAAAGCAAATTATTAGTCAGAATGATATTAAACGGATGGTACCGACAATCATCAAAGAAGGTTCACGAGATGTGGTAGAAACCTCTCGTGGGGTAGTACGCTATCGCGAGGTGCTGACTATGGAAGCGTCAGCGTATTTACCGGGTGATGGTGATGGTCGAGGCATCACGGCTACCGGCATGGTGGCCAGACGAGGCGTTGTAGCAGTGGATCCGAATGTGATTCCATTGGGTACACGTCTTTACATTCCGGGCTATGGCATGGCTATAGCAGCGGATACCGGCGGAGCTATTAGAGGTCACAAAATTGACCTATTAATGGAATCTTATGGTGAGGCGATGGAATTTGGTCGCCGTTCTGTAGAAGTTTATGTTTTACAGTAAAGAAGTTTTTTCAGTACCTAATTTAGGCCTGATAAACTTCATAGTAATTGAATTTTTACAGTAATTAAATATGTAAACTCGTCGTAAGAAGAGGTTGTAACGAAATGCGTTTTGACCCGCATGTTGTTATAGCCTCTTCTTTATTATTTTTGAAAAATTTGGTAAAATTAAGTAGCTATAAAGCCTATTTTATTCACAGTTGATTTTATTCACAGTTGATTGTTTGGCCATTGTGGAAAGGAAATACTTATGTTAAAAGAAGTAATCGTAGTCGAAGGCAAGTCGGATATTCAGCAGATTGCCAAAGCAGTAGAGGCTGATTGTATTGCTACCGAAGGATTTACTTTACGCAAAGGGGTATTGGAGCAAATACAAGTTGCCTATGAAAAAAGAGGAATTATTATTTTTACCGACCCTGACACGGCGGGCGAACGAATTCGTCGTTTCTTGGCCAAAAAATTTCCGGATGCGCAGCATGCATTTATCTCGCGTGACTTAGCAACCGCCAACGATGATATTGGGATTGAACAAGCGCCACCGGAAGCCATTCGTGAAGCGTTAGGAAAATTACACACACAGTCGCTTGAGTCGTCTGAAGAATTTACCATGCAGGACATGGTAGCTCATAACTTAACCGGTTCACCGCGTAGCGCCGATAATCGCGCTATTGCAGGTGCTAAACTGGGCATCGGTTATGGCAACAGCAAGCAGTTTTTATACCGTTTAAATCACTACGGCGTTACCCGTGAGGGCTTTAATGAGGCCATGCGCGACATAATGATTGGCTAGTCAGATGCCTAATTGATATAATAAGCGGCTAGTTGGAGGCTTACTTGACATAATAAGCGGCTAGTCGGGCGTTTACACGATATGATGATAGGTGGGATTGTTAGCGATCGGTAGTGCGAATACAATGAGTTAAAGTACTCTTTTGAAAGGATATATATGTTAGAATCAATTATTGCGAGTCCCGAAGTAGTGCATTACATATGCAAACGCTTTGGCATTCACATGAGTAAAAAGTTGGGACAAAACTTTCTCATCTCCCGCCATGTGGTAGATGATATTGTAAAAGCAGCCCAGCTGGTACCGGGGGAGCCGGTATTGGAAATCGGACCGGGCATCGGTACGCTTACGCAGGGCTTGGCACAGAGTAAAGCGGATGTGACGGCCGTAGAATTGGACCGCCGTTTGTTGGAAGTATTGGATACGACCTTAGCAGGCTATGACAATGTTAATATAATTCATGGCGATATTTTAAAAGTAAATATTCCTGAATTAATGAACCATAAGCCGTTTAAAGTAGTGGCAAATTTACCATATTATATTACGACGCCGATTATTATGTCCCTATTGGAAATGAAACTTCCTATTGAGCGACTCGTCGTAATGGTACAAAAAGAAGTGGCAGAGCGCATGGTGGCCGAACCGGGAACCAAAGCGTATGGTGCACTCTCCGTGGCTGTACAGTACTATACGGAACCGGATATCGTATTCGAAGTGTCGCCTAAATCCTTCTTGCCGCCACCTGAAGTAACCAGTGCGGTTATTCGCTGTCGTTTGCGCAAAGAACCACCGGTACAAGTGGCTGATGAAAAACTCTTATTCCGTGTTATTAAGGCCGCTTTTGCGCAGCGTCGTAAAACATTTAGCAATACTATGAAAACAACCGGTCTCGCTAAAGAACAGATTGCGGCTATTTTAGAAAAAGCCGGCATTGACGGCTTTTTGCGCGGTGAAACCTTTACCTTAGATGACTTTGCCGCTTTGGCTAATGCTTGGCATGAACTCTACGGCAAGGCATAAAATTATTTTTCAAAAATAAATATTGACCGCAACAGCAGGTTATAAAATTAGTTTTCAAAAATAAAGATAAAACATTATAACAGGGTATAAAATTATTTTTCAAAAATAACTATTGCAAATTTAAAAGTATAGGCGTATTATTAGATGTCAGCTGAAATTTGAAATAAAATTCGGCTGGTGTTTAAGGATAAAAGTAAGCTACTATTTTGACTAAAAATAGTAGCTTAGTCTTTTGCAATGAAATAATAAAATAGCAAGCAATAATTAGAAAGTTAGCCTGCATTTTTTTAATATAAGTTGCAAGAGTAAGCAATAATTAGAAAGTTAACCTGCGTTTTCAAAAATATAAGTTGCAAGAGTTTCATAGGAGTTAAAAGCGTAATGTTACGTTTAACAGGTAAAGTGTTTGGTGTAGTCGCTATTTTAGTTGTGTTTGCGACTTTGGTGTTTTATTTTACCGCACCGGTGTATACACTGCGAGGGATTCCCGTTTTAAACTATCATCAAGTGAATGATGAAAAATTTTCCCCATTGACAATGAAAACTTCGGATTTCAGAAATCAAATGGCATATTTACAAGAGCAAGGTTATCATGCGATTACTATGGAAGAATTATACGGCTATTTGCAGAATAATTTGCCATTGCCAAGTAAACCGGTCGTAATCACATTTGATGACGGCTATGTAGACAACTATACCGAAGCAATGCCGATTTTAAAAGAATACGGCATGAAGGCCACTTTGTTTATGATTGGCGACTCCATTGGCGCTCCCGGATTCTTATCGGCGGAGCAGCTGAAAGAAATGGAAGCAAGCCATATATTTGAAGTTGAATCTCATACCTATTCGCATAAAGATTTGCGCAAGCTCTCCAGCGATGCGGTGGCTGATGAATTTAGCCATTCTAAAACATTATTAGAAACTACACTAGGCCATCCGGTGCAATACATCGCCTATCCGTGCGGCTTTACTAACCCGCAAGTAGACGCTTTGGCTCAGGCAGCAGGCTATCGCTTGGCATTTACCGTTGATACAGGGAATGTAAGAAGCGGTGAAAACCGCTTTAACCTGGACCGCGTACCCGTATTTGAAGGAGACAACCCACTCCTAAGCATGCAACTACGCCTCCACTACGTAGAAATCATCGGCGGCCTGTGGTCACTCCGTGACTTCCTGCTCGCCCATAACCATCCAACCTTGGCATCAATAGTGCCACTTTTCTAAGTAAAAAGAAGGTTCCACACCGGAAGCCTGACTGTTTCACAGTAAAAGGCGTTCCTTGCTTGGAACCTTCTTTTTTTGTGTGAGTCTGACTCAGAGCCTCACCACCTCCACGAAATCATGATGTGAACTGAATTAGAGTGCCACCGGGCGCTGAATAGAGGAGATACGCAGGTGTTTGCTTTCGGGCGGTAAGCCTTAAATTGAGATGTTTACAATAGAAAGTGTCCATGTAAGAGTAGATTGGAGTTTTCTTTTGGCAAAATTGATTTTAAATTGAGATGATATAAAAAATAGAGAGGACCCTTGTAGGAAGTTCTATAGTCTTTTCTTTTGGCAGATAAAAGCTTTGAATTGAGATGATATAAAAGAAATAGAGAGGACTCGTGTAAGAAAAGTTTTACAAGCGAAGCGCAGTCACTTTTCGGCACGAGTCCTCTCTATTTATATTAAGTGTTTTAGATTTTATCTGCCAAAAGCGCAGTCACTTTTCGGCAGGAATCCTCTCTATTTTATTCGCAAATTAATTATTTATTTTGCCAAAAGAAAATATCTAATACATGGACACCTTCTATTTTTAAATAATTATTTTAAGCTTACCGCCCAAGCAAATACTAAATATGCTCATTCAGCGCCGGCGTCTCTAAGAACGTCACATCAGGATTTCGTTCCACAACCCATCCCATTTGCCACTCATTACTTATCAAAATAACGGTTCGCCCCCGATTATCTTTAACAGCCATGGCATTATCAAGACCTTTAAGCTGCTTAATATCCACATCTTCTTTTACCCAACGGGCTACGCTGTAAGGGAGGGAATCAGTAATCGGTTCAACACCGTATTCATTGCGTAAACGATACTGTAATACTTCAAACTGAAGCATACCAACGGCGCCGACGATGAAGGAGTCCATGGAATGAGGCTGTTCAAAAATCTGTACCGCACCTTCCTGGGCCAATTGAGTCATCCCTTTTTGGAATTGTTTACGTTTCATCGTATCTTTCGGGTTGACGCGGGCAAAGAATTCCGGTGGGAACACAGGGAAGTCGCCGAAGGTTACTTTGTGATTAGGAGCACAAAGGGTATCACCTACGCCCATAGTACCGGCATCAAAAACACCGATAATGTCGCCGGGATAGGCTTCGTCGATAATCGTGCGTTCCGTAGCCAAGAACTGTTGCGGCTGCGCCAGGCGAATACTTTTATTCGATTGACGATGCAATACGGACATGCCTTTTTCAAACTTACCGGAGCAAATACGCATGAACACGATGCGATCGTGATGGTTAGGGTTCATATTGGCTTGGATTTTGAAAACAAAGGCGGAGAAGTCTTCGGAAGTGGCTTCTACGGTTTCTTCAATGGCTTGGCGAGGAGTCGGGGAGGGGGCTAAGTCGAGGAATTTTTCTAAAAACGGTTTAACCCCGAAGTTTGTCATAGCGGAACCGAAGAACATTGGCGTTAATTCACCGGCACGAACACGGTCGAAATCGAATTCGTCGCCTGCTACGTCGAGGAGTTCAATATCATCAATCAAGGACTGATGCACTTCTTCGCCCAATAACTCACGAAATGCCGGATCGTCTACCGATTCTTTGGTAGATGCCAATTTTTGCTGACCATGTGTTTCGTCTTTGGCAAAAAGGTCAACCGTGTGAGTTTCTCGGTCGTAAATCCCCTGATATTCTCCGTTGATGCCAACTGGCCAGTTCATAGGAACGGCGCGAATGCCCAAGGAGTTTTCAATTTCTTCCATCAAATCAAAGGGATTACGGCCGAAATGGTCAATTTTGTTGACGAAGGTGAAAATAGGAATACCGCGCTCTTTACATACAGCAAAGAGTTTTTTTGTCTGCGCTTCCACACCTTTCGCTACGTCGATAAGCATGACTGCACTGTCTGCGGCCATTAAGGTACGGTAAGTATCTTCCGAGAAGTCTTGGTGACCGGGGGTGTCCAAGATATTGACGCGGCAGCCGTCATAATCGAATTGAAGCACGGAACTTGTTACCGAGATACCACGTTGTTTTTCGATTTCCATCCAGTCGGATACGGCATATTTTTGAGTTTTACGAGACTTTACGGACCCGGCTAAGTGAATAGCACCACCGTAAAGGAGCAGTTTTTCAGTTAATGTAGTTTTACCGGCATCCGGATGCGAAATGATGGCAAACGTGCGTCGGCGTCTAACTTCTTCTAAGAATGTCATGTTGTCACCTCATACAAATTATCTATCCTTAAAATTATATACTAATGACGGGCGTTTTGTCATTAAATTCATTTTATTAAATTTAAGATAGTCACAGGGATGACGGTTTAGGCGTGGAGCAGGCGTGGGCCATTATCATGGAGTGCATATTTGGTGACTAGAAGCACCATTGGGGCGTATCCGCACCACCGGTATGAGTGGGTTCCTTTTATGAACGCCCGGTTTAGTGTATAATAGAACAGACAAAGGAGGGCCTATGAGATTATTTATTGCCGAAAAGCCCAGTATGGGGCGAGAAATAAGTAAATATTTACCGGAGCAGAAGAATGTGCAAAAGCGCGACGGTTTTATTGTGCAAGGCGATGATGTAGTCACTTGGGCCTTTGGACATGTGTTGGAACAGGCTCAGCCGGGGGACTATAATGAACGCTATAAGCGTTGGAATGCCGCCGATTTGCCCATAGTGCCAGACGAATGGCAATTGCTGGTGACGAAGAGCAGTGCTAAGCAGTTTCAGACTATTAAAAAGCTTATCGAAGATGCGGATACAATTGTTAACGCCGGTGACCCGGATCGCGAAGGACAGCTCCTTATTGATGAGATTTTAGTGTACGTAAATAATAAGAAACCTGTGCAGCGTATTTTGTTGAATGCGCTGGATGAAAAGTCGATTCGCGCAGCTCTCAATGACTTGCGTGATAATAAGGATTTTTATAATTTACAACAATCTGCTTTGGCCAGAGCCCGCGCCGATTGGCTCGTAGGCATGAATTTATCCCGTGCTTATACCTTACAGCAACGCAGGCAGGGGAATAAAGTTACCTTTCCGATTGGCCGTGTAAAAACCCCGACCCTGGCCTTGGTGGTTCGCCGTGAACGGGAATTGGAAAATTTCGTGCCCGTTGATTACTTTACCTTAAAAGTTTTATACAAACATCCGAACGGCAGTTTCTGGGCCACGTGGCAGCCTAAAGACGATCAAATCGGCCTCGACCCGGAAGGGCGTTTAATAAAAAAAGCGGTAGCCGAAGAATTGGCTAAGCGCTTGATGGATGGTAAGACGGGCGTCATTTCCAAACGGGAGAAGACGAAGAAAAAAGAAGCCCAGCGTCTGCCTTTATCGTTGTCGGCATTGCAGGTTGCAGCAGGGAAGGCTTATGGTTATGACCCGCAGCAGGTGCTCGATACGGCGCAGAAATTATATGAAAAGAAATTGACTACTTACCCGCGTTCGGATTGTGATTATTTACCGACAAATCAATTTGAAGATCGCCATGCAATCATACAGAATTTAAGTAAAAACAGCGGCGTTATCGGTGAATGGGCTCAAGGTGCTGATTTAACCATTAAATCACGGGCGTGGAACGATAAGAAAATCACCGCTCACCATGCCATTATTCCAACGACGGTGGCTTGTAACATGGCTACGTTGCCGGACATGGAGAGAAATATTTTTTTTCTCATCGCCCAGTCCTATATTACGCAGTTTTATCCGGAACATGAATACGAGCAAACTCGTTTAACGGTGACCCAATGTGATGAGGAATTTGTCGCTCATGGTCGCGTTATTTTGGTAGTAGGCTGGAAGGCTTTATATCAAAAAGCTAAAAAGGACGATTCAGCAACGGATGACGGCAATGATGGGGATGATTCGGTCGGTGATGAAGAGGCGGATTCGCAGGAAGCAAGTAAAAAACGCAAACAGCCTATTGAAGAGAGTGGTGAACTGCCGAATGTGAAAAAAGGCGATTCTGTTGATGTAGATAATATGGCTATTGATGCGAAGCAGACCAAACCGCCGAGCCGTTTTACGGCAGCCACTTTATTGCAGGCTATGAAAGAAATTCACAAGTATGTGAAAAATGAGGATTTGAAAAAGCAATTGAAGGCCGTATCCGGTATCGGTACGGAAGCAACCAGGGCTACCATCATTGATGAATTGATTACACGTAAGTTTATGTCTGCAAAAGGCAAAAAGAAAGTAATTCAACCTACATCTTTGGGGTATACCTTGGTGGATGCTTTACCGGAGGAAATGCTCTATCCCGATGAAACAGCTCTTTGGGAAGAACGCTTGGCGGCTATTAGCGAAGGCCGGGATACGTTGGATTCTTTTTTGATTGATCAGATTGAATTCTTAAAAAGTTTGATTAACAAGGCCAATAGCGGCATGAATATGGATGGTCTCGATACAGACGGTTTTAATATTGTCAGCACCGTGCGTACGGTGAAACGCCCATCAGGCGGAACCGGTAATGCTATCAATCGAGGCGGTGCAGCCTTGTCGGAAGAAGAACTCAGTAAGCTCGAAGCTTGTCCGCGTTGCGGCAAGGGAAAATTAAGACTTAGAAACGGTAAATTCGGGGAATTTTACGGTTGTACCGATTATCCAAAATGTAATTTTACTAAGCCTGTCTCGACAAACCCTTCAAATGCCGGTAAAGTTCAAGGCGGACCTTTAAACGGAAATGGGACCGGAAATTCGACCGGCTTCGGCCGAGGAAGTGTGGATTCTATTGACCCACAGGTGGCGGAAGCTTTGGCGGCGGCTAAGGAAAAGGGGACCTTGCAATATAAATGCCCGCGTTGCGGTGAAGGCTATTTAGTAGCCATTGTGCGTAATGGTAATACAAGTTGGACCTGTGCTAATCAACCTAAGTGTCGCACTACCGTGGCTGATGTAGACGGGAAACCGGTTGTTTTTAATAAGGCAGTTTGCACATAATTTAAAGTAAATCAAATATATAATAAAAAAGGACTATTCTTATAGGAACATGCTATTCAAAGTACGAACAGCGTGTCTATGAGAGTAGTCCTTAATTTATACGTGCTTGTAAGTGCTTATAGTGAAAGGCACTGTATTATTAAATCGGGTTATAGGACATTAAATCCTATTAGCGAGAACGACGGCGTCTTGTGTTAACCCCTTTATGGCCTGTTGCCTTATGTCGTTTCGCTTTAGTTGCCTGATAGGATGATTTAATAGTCGGTTTTTTGGATGACGTTGTTTTTTTAGGTGCTTGGGCACGGCCTTTGGTTTTTACTTGACCGTCGGTCGTGTATTTTGTCAATGTTGCTTCAATGGCTCGTTCGATACGGCGAAGCCATGTTTCGTCCGCTTGTGTCGCATAGGTAATGGCAATGCCGTTGGTACCGGCACGACCGGTACGGCCGATACGGTGAATGTAGTAATCTACATCGTGCGGCACATCGTAGTTATATACATGACTGATGCCTTCAATGTCGATACCGCGGGCCGCAATGTCGGTAGCTACCAAGATTTGCGTACGGGCACGGGCAAAATCACGCAGAATTTGCGTGCGGCGACCTTGTGTTAAATCACCGTGTAATTCGCCGATGTTAAAACCGGCTGCCGTTAATTCGTAGGAGAGCTTAATGGCGCCTTCTTTTTTATTACAGAAAACAATGGCTAAATACGGATTGTCTTCTCTTAGTTGAGCCATTAAACGGTCCAACTTTTCTTCCGGTTTTACCATGATAACCTTTTGTTCAATGGTATCTAAGGTTACGTTATTGCCTTTAACCGTTACGGACATTGGTTTTTTCATGTAAGTTTTGGCAAGGCTGCGGATGCGATCCGGCACGGTAGCGGAGAAGAGTAACAATTGACGGTTGGCGTTAGTTTTTTCAATAAGGGATTCTACATCCGGTAAAAAGCCCATGTGAAGCATCTGGTCCGCCTCGTCGAGAACTACGCGGCGCACCGTATCGAGGTGAAGGGAACCGCGCGTGGCGTGGTCTAATAAACGCCCCGGCGTGCCGAGGATTACATGAGGACGACGGCCTAATTGTTGTAGCTGCCCTTCAATAGTGCGGCCGCCGATGAGGGGAAGAATATCAACGCCCAAAATATCGCCGATAGCCTTGGCTTCGTCGGCAATTTGTTTTACCAATTCGCGGGTTGGGGCAATAATAAGTGCTTGTTCTTGGAACACTTCGATATTGATGCGCTGCAAAACAGGAATTAAAAATGCCAGCGTTTTGCCTGTACCGGTTTGCGCCATAGCGATTAAGTCGTTGCCTTTGAAAGCAGGGGGAATGGCTTGTTCCTGAATCGGAGTAGGCTCCTTAATACCTTGTTTGGCCAGGGAGTCTATGAGTTCGGGCACAACGCCGAGAGTTTGAAATGATTTCATATATATCTCCTTATCTTTAATTTGTAATACTTTGAGTGATGATTCCCGGAGGGGAATAGGGAACTTCGTCAATTAGCTGTTAACGTTGATTTTGTAAAATAAATGGGATTCATTGGTATTAAATTAGCTAAATCTATTTTTATTATATCATACATAGATGATTTATATAAAAGAATCGATATATATAGGACAATTTGAACTTAAGGGCATACTTTTTTTGCGAAATAAATATTTTAATAATTCATTGAGAATAGTTATTTAATTGATAATCTTTTGATAATATTTGAAGTTTAATTATAATTGAGAATAAAAGAGAAGACGTTTCAAATTAGAATGAGAATGGCGAGGCTATTATTCATGAGAAAATACTGAAAAGATGAGCAGTGATAATGAAAATTGAAGATTGTCTATCTACATTCATAAGATTCGATATTGAAAATGGTTATTGATTTTCTCAGTGACTATGTTATAATTTAATTGTAATTTTTTTTCAGTTTCAGTGCAGTTCTTAAGCAAATTTTGGAAGATGAGTTTGTTTGGTTCGGCCACAAGGAGGTGTAGATAGTGATAAAATCATTGGCGTCGATGAAAACCGGCGAAGCGGGCACAATTAAACAGTTGCGCGGTTCCGGTAACATCAAACACCGTCTCGTTGACATGGGCCTCGTTCCGGGGACTTTCGTGCGTGTTATGAAATTCGCACCTTTGGGTGATCCCATTGAAATTAAAGTAAAGAACTTTGATTTAGCGTTGCGTGTCAGCGAAGCAGAAACTATTGATATTGAAGTGAGTCAGGAGGCCTAGAATGAGTGACCAAAATACCACGTCTATCCGAATTGCTCTGGCCGGTAATCCGAACTGTGGTAAAACTACAATTTTTAATAATATTACCGGTGCCAAACAGCATGTTGGTAACTATCCCGGTGTAACGGTAGAAAAGAAAGAAGGGGAATGTACTTTCAGCGGTAAAGATTTACTCTTTATTGACTTGCCGGGTACATACAGCTTAACAGCTCGCTCCCTTGATGAATTAGTAGCGCGTAACGTAATTATCAATGATGAACCGGATGTTCTCGTTAACGTTATTGATGCATCTAATTTGGAACGTAACTTATATTTAGCGGCTCAATTGTTGGAATTGGAACGTCCGTTGGTTATGGCGCTTAATATGTCCGATGTGGCCAAAGAAATGGGTGTTCACATTGACATTAAAAAATTGAGTGAATTGACCGGTGCGACTATCGTAGAAACAGTTGGTCGCAATAATGTAGGTACGACCGAATTATTACAAGCTGTTATCGATGTAGCCAAAGAAGCGAAAAAACCAAGTGCGACTATTGATTATGGTCCTGAACTTGAACCGGCTATTAGAGATATTGTTAATGAACTTGAGAAAGCAGATACTATTACTTATCCATTGCGTTGGGTGGCTATTAAATTATTGGAAGCCGATCCTGATGTAATTAAAAAAGTAAAAGCCTTTGAACGTACCGAAGCGGTTTTGGCAAAAGCAGAACAGTGGCGCGAAGAGCTTAAAGACAAAGTTGATTTAGAAATTATTTTCCAAGAATTCCGTCACAGCTTTGCCGTTGCTACTTATAATAATGCTATAAAAGGTACGCCTAAGGAAATCGAAACCCGTTCCGACCGTATCGATAAAGTGCTTACCCACCGTATTTGGGGCTTACCGATTTTCGTATTTGTAATGTGGCTCTTATTTAATCTCGTAAATACAATCGGTGCTTATCCGCAAGGCTGGATTGAAGACGCTTTCACAGCCCTTGGCGATTGGGCCGGTGCGGTAATTCCGGAAGGCCAATTGAATTCCTTGGTGGTTGACGGTATCATCGCCGGTGTTGGTGCGGTAATGAGTTTCGTTCCACTTATCGTACTCTTGTTCTTGGGCATTGCGTTCCTTGAAGATACCGGTTACATGGCGCGTGCGGCATTCGTAATGGACCGTATCATGCGTGCCTGCGGTTTACACGGGAAATCCTTTATTCCCCTCCTTATGGGTTATGGTTGTAGTATTCCTACTATTATGGGTGCTCGTATCTTGGATAATAACCGCGATCGAATGATTACGATTCTTGTTTCCCAGTTCATGACCTGTAGTGCTCGTTTGCCGGTATACACTTTGTTCATCGGGGCATTCTTCCCGGTAGCACAACGTGGTAACGTATTGGCTGCCATTTATTTTGCCGGCATCGTATTGGCTATTGTAATGGCTAAAATTTTCCGCAAATTCTTATTCCCGGGCGAATCCGAACCATTCGTAATGGAATTACCGCCATACCATATGCCAACTCTTAAGAGCGTGTTAATGCATATGTGGGAACGTGCTTTCTTATATCTTAAAAAAGCAGGTACTTTCATTTTAGCAGCGTCCGTATTGATTTGGTTCTTGGCATCCTATCCGCAAGATGTGCCAATGTCTCAAGACTTTGACGCCGCTCGCGATCAGGTAACCCAAGAATACGAAGCGCGTGATAATGCAATCTTGCTTCAGTACGGTATTGCTACGGATGAACAAAAAGCACCGGTTATGGCTATGGTTGACGAAATGACAGCTATTCAGACAGAACAAGACGAAGCTGCCGCTGAAGAAGGGGAAGAAGAAATCGGCGATGAAGGTCTTAACGGTGAAGCCGCTGCGACTGACGAAGCCGCTACAGCTGAAGATGCAAATGCTGCACCTGAAGTTCCTGATTACTTCCATGACCTTCAAGTAGCCAATGCTGATGCATTCCCGGTTGCTTGGGCTATTTACCTTAATAACCAAGAAAAAGACGAAGCTATCGGCGAACTCGACCAAAAAGAATCTACTGAAAAATTGGAAGGATCTTATGTAGCCTCCATCGGTAAATTCATTGAACCGGTTATGAGACCGCTTGGTTTCGACTGGAAGATGAGCGTATCCTTGGTTACAGCTCTCGCTGCTAAAGAAGTTATGGTAAGTACCTTGGGTACACTCTACTCTATTGCGGCTGATGAAGATAATGAACAGCCATTGCAAGTTTACTTACGTCAGGACCCTTCATTCACACCACTCGTTGCAGTTGGTTTGATGATGTTCGTTCTTATTTATCCGCCATGTTTTGCGGCTATGGCCGTATTCAAACGTGAAGCCGGCGGTTGGGGCTGGTTAACTTTCTTCGTTGTTTATTCAACGGCCCTTGCTTGGGTAGCAGCCTTTATCGTCTACAATGGCGGTCGTTTACTTGGTTTCCATTGATTGAAAAAAACAGTTATTTATTAAATGATTCAAAACTGAAATGCGTTTTTCTGTTAAGTTATTAGCTTGTTCCCATGAAAATCTAAATGAGAATTGACTACTGATAATCGTTGAGAATATAACGCCAATCAATGTTTTTCTCAAAATTTTTTACAAATCACTATTGATTATTGATTAAGGATGGTGTATGATAATGGAGAACCTAATAGTATATCTTATCGGATTAATCGCTGTATTATTTGTTGCTCGCAAGGCGTATAAGACCTTAAGCGGCAAGAGCGGCTGCAGTTGCGGTTGCGGTGGTAGCGGTAACGGCAAGAAGAAAGAAATTTCTTCCTCTGGTTGTGGCTGCGGTTGTGGGGGCAACAAATAGGATTTCATAAGGGTAATGACTGACGAATACAGTGTATTCGATGGATTTACGGCAAAAGTAGCCAAGGTTCGGGTAGACCTTGGCTATTTTTATTGTACGCCGAATAGGCATGACAAAACCCCCAGTTAAACTGGGGGTCGGTAAAAAATTCTTATAGAAAAGGAAAGAACCTCCTAATGATACAATGAAGTTGGTCTGGCAACCACAACATTTCAACTTAGGAGGTTCAATGTCAATGAATGACGTAAAAAGCTTATCACATAGTAAATGGAGATGTAAATACCATATTGTCTTTGCACCTAAGTATAGACGACAAGTTATATATGGGCGAATAAAAGTTGATATAGGGAAAATATTAAGAGATTTATGTACAAGAAAGAATGTGGAGATTATAGAGGCGGAGTGCTGCCCCGATCATATACATATGCTCGTTACTATACCTCCACATTTAAGTGTATCAAGTTTTATGGGGTATTTAAAGAGTAAAAGTAGCCTCATGATATTCGATAAACATGCTAATTTAAAATATAAGTATGGGAATCGACATTTTTGGTGTAGAGGATATTATGTGGATACGGTAGGCAGATACGAAGGAGCGATAAAGGAGTATATTCGCAATCAATTACAAGAAGATATAGCTCAAGATACGTTAAATTTTAAAGAATATATGGACCCGTTCACGGGTGAGCAGGTAAAGTAGGCAAAAATAAAAGCCCCCGAGTAGGGGGCAGCCAGTGGTAATAGAGTGGTTGTCAGATTACTCAAAGCCCTCTTTAGAGGGCAACCACTAGAGAAAGACCCTTATAGGGTCAGAGCAAACCACCCGTTCTACGGGTGGTTATGATAAAGCAATAGGCGCTTATTCTATTCTTGTAAGGAACACTTTGGTGCCTTACATCTTGTAGAGGAAAGGTGAGATTTATATGTTCAACGTAAACAAAGAAAAAGTAAAATCCGCTAATTTATTCGCAGCCGGTTTGGCTCTTGGTACTGTAGGTCTTAAAATGTTGACCAGCAAAGATGCTAAGAAAGTGTATGCCAATGTTGTAGCTGCAGGTCTTCGCGCTAAAGAAAGCGTAATGCAGACTGCTGAAAAAGTACAGGCTTCCAGCGGCAGCATTTTGGCTGATGCTCAGGAAATCAACGAAAATCGCCGTAAAGAAGAAGCTTTGTTTGAAGAAGAACAAGGCGAAGAAAAGGGTGAATAATTAATATGTTGAAGTTTTCGGTTATTCAAAGATTATCGAAACGTCTTCATGTTACTATTTCCGGTCACTTATTCGATGATGCCGAAGCCGCTTATGTTGAAACGACTTTAATGCAGAATCCGGCGATTGAAAAAGCTCAGTTTTTTACGCGTTCACGTGACCTTATTATCCACCATACAGGGGATGAAATAGCTGTTCGTGATGCATTACTGGCACTTAACGATTTGAATTTCGAAGATGCACCGGCATTGACGGAATACTCACCGCGACTTGTCAATAAACAATACAAAGAGTCCATGATCAGTCAGACTCTTATGTATTTAGGTAAAAAGTTATTGTTACCGGCACCAATCAATATGGTATGGTCTTGGTTTAATGCTTTAAAATTTGCGAAAAAAGCGGTAACTATGTTATGGCATCGCAAATTAACTGTAGAAGTATTGGATGGCGTAGCGATTACCGTATCCTTGTTACGCGGTGACGTATCCACGGCAGGCGCCGTAATGTACCTCTTGGGTATTGGCGAAACCTTGGAAGAATGGACACTCCGTAAGTCCGTCCTCAATTTGGCCGAAAGTATGTCCCTCAATGTGGATAAAGTTTGGGTTAAAGTGGATGGCGTTGAAGTGAGTCGGCCTGTATCCGAAGTTGTCGAAGGCGACCTCGTGGTACTTCGTCAAGGTGAAGTGGTGCCATTGGACGGTGTAGTAGTAGAAGGCGTTGTCCTTGTGAACGAAAGTTCCATGACCGGTGAACCGGAACCGGTTCGCCGTGATGAAAATACTTCGGTATATGCAGGTACTGTCGTAGAAGAAGGCCATTGTGTAATCGAAGTTCGCGGTAATTCCAAATCATCGCGTTATGAACAAATTGTGGCTCTTATCGAAGAATCGGAACAGATGAAATCCGGTATGGAACAGAAGGCGTTCCACATGGCCGATAAATTAGTGCCAATCAGTTTTGCCGGCACTATCTTAACGTATTTGTTGACCCGTAATACGATGAAGGCCTTATCGTTCTTGATGGTTGACTTCTCTTGCGCTTTAAAATTAAGCATTCCGTTGGCGGTATTATCGGCCATGGAAGAAGCGTCGAAGCGTGGTATCACCGTTAAAGGCGGTAAATATTTGGAACAAATTGCCGCTGCTGATGTGGTTGTTTTTGATAAAACAGGTACATTGACTAAAGCAGAACCGGTATTTGAACAGATTATTACCTTTGAAGATCATGATCCGGATGATATGCTCATGCTTGCTGCTTGCTTGGAAGAACATTTTCCTCATTCTATGGCAAAAGCCGTGGTTAATGCAGCGGAACAGCATAATTTGCCTCATAAGGAAAAACACTCCTCTAAGGTTGAATATATCGTAGCTCACGGCATTGCCTCCAAAGTGGGCAATCGCAAATGCCGAATCGGTAGTGCGCACTTTATTTTTGACGATGAAAAAGTTGTTATTCCGGAAGGGGAACAGGAAAAATTCGACAATTTGCCGGATTCCTCCTCTCATTTATACTTAGCCATCAGTGGTCGTTTGGCTGCCGTTCTTTGCATTAAAGATCCGGTGCGTGAAGAAGCAAAACAAGTTGTTAAAGAACTTCACGAATTGGGTATTAAGAAAGTCGTTATGATGACCGGTGACAGCAAACGCAATGCAGAACGGGTTGCACGTGAAATCGGCATCGACGAAGTGCATGCGGAAGTATTGCCGGGCGATAAAGCGGCTTATGTGAAGAAAGCTAAAGAAGAAGGGTATACGGTTATGATGGTTGGCGACGGCATCAATGATTCGCCGGCCTTGTCGGAAGCCCATGTAGGCGTTGCGATGAATGAAGGGGCACCGATTGCCCAGAAAATCGCCAATGTTACGGTTTCCTCCGATAATCTTTCCAGTCTTGTAGACTTACGTCGCATTGCTATGCAATTGATGGATCGTATTCAATTTAATTACAACTCCATTGTCGGTGTTAACGGCGCTTTGGTAGGTCTTGGTTTATTCCAGGTATTGACACCAAGCACGACGGCATGGATGCATAATCTGTTTACGTTAGGTATTGGTTTACGCAGTATGACGCCATTGTTACCGGCTAAATCTGAAGAGGATGATTCGGTAATTGAAACGACGGCTCGTGTTGTAGCGTAAGCGGAACTAAGGTATTTATAAACAGTATTAAGGCGGTGTTCTTCGGAGCACCGCCTTTTGCGGTTGAGTTTTAAGGCGTCCTATAGTAAAATTATACTGTTAAGATAAGGATGTAGGAGGTTTTTAGTATGAAAGTCCTTGCGGATATTTTGGGACGCACGCTATATATGAGTTTTTTCATCATATTAGTACCCTTAGGTGCCTACACTATTCATAACGGGTCCAGTGCTATGGTGGCACTTGTCAGTTATTTGGTGTTGTCATTATTGGTGCCGGTGGCGTATTTATCTTCGAAGCGAAGTGGTTTCGGTCCGGAAGAAAAGCGCGTGGGCCGTATTTTCTATATATTGGGTTGGGTCATCGTTCAACTGGCCACGTATCAGACCTTTTTTGTAGGCGATTTTTCATTCCTTTGGGGCTTGCCAAGCTTTGGTCGTGATATAGCCTTTGTAATTGTTATGTATATTCAGGTTTCGCTTTCATTGACGGCCGGTTATATACTAAATTCACTCGTAAGAGGGAGGGCCGCTAAATGATAAAAAATGTTTTGCGCATGTTTGTTTTAAATCTTGCCATCGTATTGCCGGTGACAATGATTATATTGGCGTTGCAAGGTGTTTCATTGGGTATGGTAGCTTTCTTGGTACTTTCATTCTTGACGCCTATGGTGCTGCGCCGTCAAGATAAGTTGCAACAATTTTTGACCTATCCGTGGCGTAACAGTTTGTATGCGTATAGTTGGATTTGGTGCTTAACCTTTTTCTTCCTAGGTGACAGTGTCATTCCTTATGCTATTGCTTCCGGCAGCATGGGTATGATTATGCTTGGCTGGATTGTGGTATTTACGGTTTGTCTATTGGCCATGACTATTGTGGCCGTTATTTTGACACTTTTTGCGGACCGGCCACGGTTTAATCGCTGGTTCGATGATTCCTTGGATATGGCGGTCTATTCCTTGCCGGTACCGATGCTTTTATTAGGGGATGTGTTATTTTTAAATGTGCCCGATCCAATATTGGCAGCGCAACTCAGTCCGCAAGTATTTACCTTTTTACAACTTTGGCTCTATGGTTTTGTTATTTGGACCATGGGTGTTATTGCCATTTATTTGCATCCGCGAATGGGGCAAAAACAAGGCCTTCGTTTGGCTCGTATTATGGTAACCGCCTTGGTATGGCTCGCCATCAACGGCCACTTGATGTATGGTTGGAAGCCGGACTTCTTTATGGAATTGTTATACTTCCTGATGCCGGTATTCCAAGGCAATTGGTTGGTGTACATCACCCCGGGCTTGCTTGAATTCATTGTACTTGGTATGTCTGTTGGTTTAGGCATACTTTTAGAAGATTTTATTTTGAAAAGACAGGCAAAATAGCCTTTACGGCACATCATGTAATATGTCGTACTATGTACTATATGGTATAATAGTTTTTGTGCAATTTTAAGCAACTGCTTTTTTGAAAAATGAGGTTTTAGAATTAAATATGTATTCGACTTATATCCGAATAGGAATGAGAACGGAGGATTTTTTACATGGAAAAAGATAATATGGATACGAAAAGTCCGTATCCGCGTCAGCGATTTAGCTTGCGACAATTGACTGTTATCGGTTTGTTGTCCGCGTTAACCGTAGTACTGGGTGTCAGCGGGTTAGGATTTATTCCGATTCCACCGATTTATGCGACTATTTTGCATATTCCGACTTTAATCGGCGCACTTTTAGAAGGCCCAAAAATCGGTATGGTTATCGGTTTCATTTTCGGGTCTTACAGTTTGGTTCAAAACATGGTACAGCCAAACATTATGTCTTTCGTATTTTTAAACCCGATAATTTCCATATTACCACGTATGTTAATCGGACCTATTGCGTATTATGTGTATCGCTATTTGCCGATTCAAAGACCGGTGTGGCGTGTTATGCTTGCCTTATTCGTAGGCACAATCGTGCATACCGTAATGGTAATGGGCTTGATTTACCTTATCTATGCAGAACCTTATGCAGCAGCTAAAGGGATTCCTGTAGACCATGTGGCAAATATTGTAATCGGGGTAGCCGTATTCCACGGACCGCTTGAAGCATTGGCGGCTGTGGTAGTAGGTACGCCGGTAGTCATGGCGCTCAGGGCTAAACTTAAAACAGATAAATAATATGTTAAACCATTAGCCCCGACGTCATGTCGGGGCTTTTTGAATGTATATATTGATATATGAATAGATATTGATGAAAGAGAGGCGATGAAATGAATATTCAAATGAATTGGCGCAAATGGCGTCTCACAGCTGTGTTGACTATCATTTTGGTAGCGGGCGCCGCCATACTGGGAGGCTGTAGTTTGGGAGATAGCACCGGTAATGACGGTAAAGGGGGCTTACCCGTAGTGGCAACGGTATATCCGGCCTATGATATAGCGAAACAAGTAGGCGGGGATAAAGTGAAGGTAACTTTATTGGTGCCGCCGGGAACAGAACCTCATGATTGGGAACCGACCGTGAAAGATCTGAAAGCAGTCGGTCAGGCAAAAGTATTTATTTACAACGGCGCCGGTTTGGAACCGAGTGAAAAATTATTGGCTCCTGATATCCTAAAAGAGGCTAAACCGGTGGAACTGGCTAAGTCGGTTGACGTTATGCCGATTAAAACCGTAGACCTTGACAAGGAAGCGGAAGCTGACCATGATCACGACCATCATACCGATGCAGCGCATCATGACAATGACGGCCATGACCATCATCATGGTACGGTGGATCCTCATATCTGGCTCAATCTAATGAATGTGGTAAAAGAAGTGGACGCTGTAGTGGCCGCTTTTAGTGAAGCTGATCCGGCCAACAAAGATTATTATGAAGCTAACGGCAAAGCCTATAAAGAAAAATTGACAGCTTTGGATGCACAGTATGAGGCATTTGCTCAAACTGTTCCAAGTAAAGAGTTGGTCGTAACTCATGAGGCATTCGGTTATTTGGCCAATCGTTATGGTTTTACCCAATTGGGCATCATGGGGGTAGCGCCGGATGCGGAACCGACACCGGAACGGATGGCGTCGATTATCAGTTTTGTAAAAGCTCATAAAGTAAAGGCTATCTTCAGTGAGGAACTGGTTAATCCGAAATTAGCGGAAGCTATTGCCAAGGAAACGGGCGCTAAGGTGTATATGTTAAATCCGGTAGAAGGCTTAACGGAAGAACAAATGAAAGCAGGGGCCACCTATTTATCCATCATGGAAGATAATTTGAAGGTATTGAAAACCGCGTTAGGCGCCCAATAATATGCATTTTATAAGAATGTTAAAGGCAGCTTGAGGCAGTTTATAATACTTTTTTGAGGCTGAAAAGGAAAGAGAATTATCAACGTATTTCTCAATCACATAGGGGATATTGATATTTCGCATTAAGAGAACTATTGCCGATTATCGCGTTACTATGTTAAAATAAATGTAACGTATAGTAGTATTTTGAGGAGGTTGAACACCATGGCAAAACGAATTCGTACAATCAACACTGAATCTTTACAGAAAACTGCTAAAACCGGTGGCTGCGGCGAATGTCAGACTTCTTGCCAGTCCGCTTGCAAAACAAGCTGCACTGTAGGCAACCAGGTTTGCAAACAGAAATAAGATTTTTTATCTGTTTTGATACGTCAATGACCCAATAAGATCCAATCATTATGTATTAGTGATTGGGTCTTATTTTATTTTCATAATTTAAAGTAATTCAAGCTGTATTAAAACAACTTAAGTTATATTTAAAACAATTCAAGAAATATTAAAATACCCCAAGCTATATTCAAAATAACCCAAGGTATGCAAAATTAGAGTTATAGGACAAAAAGTGTGTGTAAAAAGTGCTGTAAACCTAGATAGATACTGGGTTTATAGCACTTTTATCTTTTTTTGACAAAGATAAAGGGTGGACAAAAAGTGTGTGTAAAAACATGCGTGAACCCACATAACTACTGACTAAAATGGTATTATATCTTCCTAAATAAAAACATAAATAGGAGGATGATTAATATTAAACAAGTAGTTTGCCCTGATTGTGGTCGAAAATGTATAAAACACGGTATATTGAAATCCGGTTCTCAGCGATGGTTTTGTAAGCACTGTAAAGTCGCTTTCACTAACAATATTAACACCGATAGTCATAATCTAAAGCTGTTTTTGAAATGGTTATTTAGTAAACAGATGCAGCAGGATATGCCTGGAGGCGGGCGTACATTTAGACGTAAAACCGCTAAATTTTGGTCCATATGGTGCCTTCCACCAAAGATTGAGGAAGTATATGATGTGCTTTACTTTGACGGCATATACCTAACGCGTAAGCTCTGTGTACTTATTTGTTGTAGTAAGGACCATGTGTTAGGCTGGTATGTATGTAGATATGAGAACTCTAGAGCTTGGCAAGCATTAATGGACCGTATTGCTCCTCCGCGTGTTGTTATCTCAGATGGCGGATCCGGATTTGCTAAGGCCTTGGCAAAGAGGTGGCCGACAAGTAACCATCAACGTTGTTTATTTCACGTTTTTGCGCAAGTAAGAAGGTATACAACTTCTGCACCAAAAACAATAGCCGGCAAGGCTTTATATGAACTGGCAAAGCGTTTATTTAAGATTCAATCGATAGATGATGCCTATACTTGGATTGATGGATTATTAGCTTGGAGAGAAGAGTTTGATGACTTCTTACGTGAAATGACAGTTGACGAAAATGGGAATAAAAGGGCTACTCATGAACGCCTCTTAAAAGCTGAGGCAGGACTTTTACGATTAATTAGAGATGAGACTCTATTTACCTACCTGACGTTTGTAGATATTACCGTACCTACAACGAACAATCGACTGGAAGGAGGCGTTAATGCGCAACTTAGGGGGATGTTACGAGACCACAGAGGATTATCCTTAGAAAGACGATTAAAAGCGGTCTATTGGTGGTGTTACGAGCACTCACCTAGACCGCTTCCTGTTGCTGAAATATTAAAATGTATGCCTACAGATAAAACAATCGCTGCTACTTACCGTAGGATAATGCGGAATAACCGTCCTGATAATATCTTACCCCAATGGGGCGATGCCATTGTCTGGAATGAGTTCCATATGTCCACGGAATTTCCAATTTATTGGGATTAATTTAAAAAAGCCACACACACTTTTTGTCCTATAAGCCCAAAATTAATAAATCAGAATTTTTGAAAGGTCTTGTATGTCATTATTTCATATATGGTAGAACCTTTTTTTTAAGCTAAAAGTAGATAAATGATGTATAATATAAAGGTAGTAGTAACTATTAAATATATGGAGGTACCATGTTAGAATTAAAACCAATGATTCACAAATTCAAGATGAAGGATAAGTATTTCTGTCTTGATGTTAATAGCGGTATTATTCACGTGATTGACGAATTTACCGATAAAGTGCTCGATATTTATGACGGCACGAATCGTGAAGCGGTTCATCAGGCTTTTGACGGGGTTGAATCACCGGAAGAAATCAATGAATTATTAGACGAATTGGACTCTTTGATTAAAGATGAAATGCTCTATGCACCAATGTCTGAAGATTTCAAATTGGTGGCAGCTGAAAAACCAATCGTTAAAGCCTTATGCCTTAACATTGCTCACGACTGCAACTTGGCTTGCCGTTACTGCTTTGCCAGTCAGGGCGATTACGGCGGGGTAAAACGTGAACTCATGAGTTTTGATGTGGCCAAACGTGCCGTTGATTTCTTAATCTCTATGAGTGGGCCTCGTCAACATTTGGAAATAGATTTCTTTGGCGGCGAACCATTGATGAACTGGGAAGTCGTTAAACAAACCATCGAGTATGCTGAAAAAGTAGGCGCTGAGCACAATAAGATTTTCAAAATGACCATGACCACTAACGGTGTGTTGTTGACTCAGGAGAAAATCGATTACCTCAACGAACATAAATTGAGCATGGTGTTATCCATCGACGGCCGTGAAGAAGTGCATAATCACATGCGTCCGAGCGCCGGCGGTACGGATACATATAAAACCGTTGCCAAAAACTTGATTAACGCGGTTAAACAGCGTCATGGTCTTGAATACTATGCACGCGGTACCTATACGCATAATAATCTCGATTTCACGAAAGACGTTATTGCCATGTCCGACCTCGGTTTTGAACATTTATCCATGGAACCGGTAGTCGGTAAAGAAGGGGACTATGTACTTCGTGAAGAAGATTTACCGGCTTTGATGAAAGAATACGAAAAGCTTGCCGATTTGTATTTGGAACGTCAAAAGGAAGGTTGGGGTGAGAAGTTCAATTTCTTCCACTTCCGTATGGACTTATATCGCGGCCCATGTATGGCTAAACGCTTGCGCGGTTGCGGTGCCGGTCATGAATACATGGCCATCGTACCGAACGGTGATATTTACCCATGCCATCAGTTTGTCGGTCGTGACGGCTATGTATTGGGGAATGTGTACGAAGGTCTTAAGAACTTTGATATTCCTCGTGAATTCCGCAATACTCATGTATTTACGAAGCCGACATGTGCCGCTTGTTGGGCTAAATTCTTCTGCTCCGGCGGTTGCCATGCCAATAATGAAACCTTTACAGGGACTATTCACGAACCATATGCTTTAGGTTGTGAATTGCAGAAAAAACGCATTGAATGCGCCATTATGATCCAGGCTGAGCTTGATGAATTGCGAGAACAAGGAATTGTGCCGAAGGAGGATCCGGCCTTCCAGGAACGCAAACAGCACAATTGGATGTAAAACTAAATACCGTATAACAAGTAAGCAAATAGTATATAATAAAGGAACTATTTATGAAGCGACAAGGTATACGATTTACAGGGATAGTACAGGGGGTCGGTTTTCGGCCCCTGATTGCGGTTGTAGCACGAGAATTGGGATTAACGGGTTTTGTTTATAATGACGATGCCGGTGTTTATGTAGAAGTGCAGGGCACGGAGAAAGCGTTGGCAAAATTTGTTGATGCTGTAAAAGAGCGCAAAGGACCTATAGCACGGATTGACTCGGTTAAGGCATATGAGATTCCTTTAAAAGAGGACAGCTTATTTGTCATTGCCCCTTCGCCGGCGGGTAAACAACCGGCTACGTTTATCGGCGCTGATACGGCGCCGTGCAAAGCGTGCCGAAGGGAATTGCATGATCCGATGAACCGCCGTTTTCACTACGGCTTTATTAACTGTACTCATTGCGGACCTCGGTACACCATTGTGGAAACAGTGCCTTATGACCGTAAGTTTACATCAATGAAGGAGTTTGCCCTTTGTCCGGCTTGTAAGAACGAATATGAGTCGGAAGACAATCGCCGTTATCATGCGGAACCGAATGCGTGCCCCGTATGCGGGCCGCAGTACACTTTGTATGAGGTAAATATTGAGAAATTGGAGCCCACCTCAAAGGATTTGGATCCACTCACTTTGGGCCGTGACTACGTCATGACCGGTCACATCATTGCCTTTAAAGGGGTAGGCGGTTATCACTTGGTATGTGACGCCACGAATGAGAAGGCCATTATGACTCTTCGAGAGCGCAAACAACGGCCGCATAAACCCTTAGCGGTTATGGTGGATTCGTTGGCAACGGCGAAAGAAATTGCCCATATTACGCCGGAAGAAGAAGCACTCTTACAATCGCCGGCGCGACCTATTGTATTAGTGCCGCAACGAAGCGATGCTAAAGTGGCGTGGCAGGCGGTAGCGCCTAATAATCACTATGTGGGGATTATGCTTCCTTATGCGCCGGTCCATGAAGTTTGGCTTCCGGCCGGTGCTGTTTGGGTTATGACCAGCGGCAATCGTAGCGGTGAGCCGGTGATTTTTAAAGATGAGGAAGCAATCAGTCAGTTAAAACATGTGGCGGATTATTTTCTCGTCCATAATCGACGTATTGTGGCCTCCGTGGATGATTCCGTGGTACAGGTTGTTAAGGGTGAAACCTTACAAGTACGACGCAGTCGCGGTTACGTACCGACATCGTTTAAAGTTCGCTTGCCGAATGAAGGCAAAAAGACGATTCTCGCCATGGGGGGCGATTTAAAAAATGCCTTTGCCATGAACCGTGATGAAGCGGTACTTATGGGACCTCATATCGGTGATTTGGCGAATATGGCGATGAATGACAGTCTTGTCTGGACGATTGACCGGTATAAAGATTTATTCGGCCTTACGCCGGAAGCGGTAGTGGCCGATTATCATCCGCAGTATTTCTCTTCGCAATATGGTAAAACTTATAGTGAAGAGCATAATGTTCCGTATATTCAGGTGCAACATCACCATGCTCATGTAGCGGCGGTTATGGCTGAATACGGGCTGGATTCGGAGCCCGTGTTGGGTATCTGTTTCGATGGCACCGGCTATGGTCTTGATGGCACTATATGGGGCGGTGAGTTTTTACTCTGCCAAGGTCATTCCATGCAGCGTTTGGCTCATATACATACGGCCCCGTTACCGGGCGGTGAAGCGGCCGTCAAAGAACCGTGGCGTCAGGCGCTTTGGTATGTACGCGATAAATTCGGCGATGATACACCGGCTTGGCTTGAGCCATGGTTTAATCAATTGCCGGATAATTGGGAATTGTTGGATTTTATGATGAAAAACAATATGCCTATGGTTGACGCCAGCAGTGCAGGCCGTTTATTCGATGCCGTGGGTTGCTTGTTAGGCCTTGGTAACGAGCATACCTTTGACGGGCAAATTGCCATGAGCCTCGAACAATTAGCCTATGGTGAGCGTGGCAAAATTAAGGAATTTATTTTTGACGGCAAAATCCTTGATTTTAAACCGCTGGTTCAGGATATTATCGGTCATTTGGGCGACGGTATTTCTAAACGCGTCTTGGCGGCGTCATTCCATCGCACCTTAGCCTATGGCATTACGGAAACGATGGAGCATTTGTGCACCCAATATAATATTAAGCAAGTTATTCTTTGCGGCGGTGTTTTTCAAAATAGACGCCTTATCGAAGAAATGATGAGTATAAATCACGATCAAGTTATGCTGTTGCCGCGTCAAGTGCCGCCTAATGACGGTGGTTTGGCGTTGGGACAATTATGGCTGGGTCACCAAAAGTTGGCTGACCTATAAGCTTGTTCTGAAAAACGTGAATAAAATCGTGAATAAAACCGTGAGATATATAGAGTCATATATTTTGTCGGCAGCAAGCAGTTTTGATCAAAGAAGTTATTAAAACTCCGTTTGAAAGTTAGGGGGAAATACTATGTGTTTAGCAGTACCTGCTCAATTAATAAAAGTAAATGAATTCATCGGCACGATTGAGCTTACGGGAGTAACTAGGGATGTCAATCTCATGTTGGTACCGGAAGCCAAGGTTGGCGATTACGTACTGGTTCATGCCGGTTGCGCTGTCCAAATCGTAGATGAAGAAGAGGCTAATGCAACAATGGAAGCCTTTAAGGAGTTGGAAGAACTTGAAGAAAATTACTTTGCAGGAAAAAACGCAGGTCGCTAATGAACTGTTGGAAGAAATAAAAGCACTCCATACGCCGGGCGAACAAGTTCGGTTCATGGAAGTGTGCGGTACGCATACGGTGGCAATTTTCCGCGAAGGGATTCGTCAGTTGTTGCCGGACGGTATCGAGCTCGTCAGCGGCCCGGGCTGTCCCGTATGTGTAACCGACCAGGTATATATGGATAAAGCGTTGGCCTATGCGGCCATGGATGATGTCATTGTGGCTACGTTTGGTGATATGTTAAAAGTACCGGGCACGCACAGCAATCTGTGGGAAGCGAAGAGTGCCGGTGCCCATATCCACATTATCTACAGTCCTTTGGAAATTATTGAACTCGGTAAAGCCAATCCGGATAAAAAAATCGTATTCTTGGCTATCGGTTTTGAAACGACTATTGCCGTCATTGCGGCGGCCGTTAAGGCAGTGGCTATGTCCGGTCTTAAGAATGTGTTCTTCTTGGTATCCCATAAGTTGGTGCCGCCGGCTCTGCGGGCTTTAGCTAATCAAAAAGAAGGCCACCTGGACGGCTTTATTTTACCCGGTCATGTGAGTGTTATTATCGGTGAAGAACCATATAGCTTTATTCCAACGGAATGCCATATGCCGTCCTGTATTGCCGGTTTTGATGGTCTCGAAATCTTGGCGGCGGTGCGCGATTTATTGGCGCAGCGCAAGAGCGGTCAGTACTATGTGGGCAATCAATATAAGTCGGTGGTCGCTAAAAAAGGGAATCCCGTAGCGGTGAAGCTTATGGATGAACTCTATGAAGTGATTGATGATACCTGGCGCGGTATCGGTGTGATTCCTAAGTCCGGTTTGCGCTTAAAAGGTGAATATGCCGCCTTTGATGCGGAACGCATGATTCCACTGGGCCCGATTGAAAGTGGCGGTGTGCCGAAAAGCTGTCAATGCGGCCGTGTGTTGCAGGGCTTAATTCGTCCCGATGAATGCGGTTTATTCGGTAAGTTATGTACGGCCGACCATCCCGTAGGTGCCTGCATGGTATCCGTAGAAGGCAGCTGCGCGGCTTGGTATAAATACGGTCGTGCCAGCGGCGGTATGACTTGGGAAGAATAAAAGCCGACTAAGGAGTAATTTATGGATGAAACAATACGTTTGGTTCATGGTAATGGCGGCCGATTCAGCCATGAACTGATGGAAAAATATATTATGCCTCATTTTAAAAATGAAGCATTGGCAAAATTACATGACGGTGCTCAATTTGAAGTGCCCGCCGGGCGCATGGCGTTTACCACCGATTCCTACGTGGTTACACCACAGTTTTTTCCCGGTGGCAACATCGGTAAATTAGCTGTATGCGGTACTGTTAACGATTTGGCCATGAATGGGGCTAAACCGCTATATCTCAGCTGCGGTCTTATTCTGGAAGAAGGGTTGTCGGTGAAAACCTTGGATTCCGTTTTGGCGACTATGGCCGATATGGCCAAAGAAGCGGGCGTTTCCATTGTGACCGGCGATACAAAGGTTGTTGAAAAAGGCGCTGTAGACGGTCTTTATATTAATACCGCCGGCGTGGGTATGATTCCTGAAGGAATTAATATTGACCCCGAACGTGTTAAGCCGGGCATGAAGATTATCGTATCCGGTTCGCTGGGTGATCATGCCATTGCTGTAATGGGCAGTCGCTACGAATTGGCTCTGCCACCGACGATTAAAACCGACTGTGCACCGCTTAATCATATGGTTATGGCCGTACTTGAGGCAGTGGGAAATAAAGTGGCTGTTATGCGCGACCCTACGCGCGGTGGTCTCGCTACAACGCTGTATGAAATTGCCGGTCAGGCGAATGTGGGGATTCGTGTAGATGAACATGCCTTGCCGATTCATGATGAAGTACAGTCAGTGTGCAGTATTTTGGGTTACGATCCATTGTATTTAGCTAATGAAGGTAAAGCCGTATTTGTTGTGGAAGCGGATGTGGCCGATACAGTGCTTGAAATCTTGCGTGCTAATGAATATGGCCGTGAGGCTGCTTGTATCGGTGAGGTGCTTAGCAGTAACGCCGGTAAGGTTGGTCTTAAAACAGCGCTTGGCGGGGTTCGCTTGCTTGATCAGTTGGGCGAGGATCAAGTGCCGAGAATTTGTTAAAGGACTCTAATATTTTTATAGATAAAATTTAATAGGTATATGCTAAAGCAGTTATAAAATTTTTATTTTATAACTGCTTTTTTGATTTATAAATTTATTAAAATTAAAATGAAGTGTTTATTTAGTTGATAAATATATTTAACGATTCGTGTATAAAAAACGTGATAAAATAGATGACTTTTATATAAAAAAGATGAATCAGTGTTAATTTTATAGAAAAATATGAAAAATAATTATTATTTTTAAGTTAAAATTATTCTTTGTTTTAAGTTAATCGAAAATCATAAATAAGGCATGAATCATGGTTTATTCATAAAAAAGCTCGTGCGTGAAATTTTAATGTAATCTTGTTTAAAAATACATAATTATTGAAATAGTCCGCTTTTTGGACTATATGCTTTACTATCGGTAATTTTGATTTCATATAAATGAAGAGTCATTTGGTAAATTATGAAGAGTTAAATAACATTTACTTCATCTAATCATTAGGTATATGATAGATTAGAAATCAAGTAATATTATTTACTCCTATATATTTATTTATGTTAGTTGTGAGTGAAAGAAGATGCATACAATAAAAAATATATTTGATGTGAATAATGGTTTGATTAGACTCAACATGAAAAAATAATTAAAATTCATCGGGGGGGGTAATCGGACTTTTACTGTGGGATTGTAGTGTAGCGAGAATTTGGATAGGGAGACTTGGGGACAAAAACTAGACAAGTGTGTTGCAGTTTTGAAAGAGGTATGACTATGAAAAAAGGGAAAAACATTAAGTTGGCAACTAAATTAGCGTTAGCGGCTTTGGTTGGTGTAACGTCTTTGAGTGTGTATACGGTTGATGCAGCGGGTTTGACCGGGTCTTATGTAGGGATTGGTAAAGAACCAACAAGTACGGATGTCCTTGATAAGGGTACTGAAGTGAATACGGCTACAGATAGTATTATCGATTATCGTCAAACGACCAATGCTCAAGGTGCTGTTTTTTCTAGAACACCAACTAACAACAAAAAAAACGGGGAAGGCGTTGATGGTCAATCGGCAGGTAATAAAAATGATACAAATAGCACAGGCAACACAGCTATCGGTATTGGTGCTTATTCGGCTCGTAACTACAGTACGGCCATTGGTACTTATGCTGAAGCCATTACTGGTTCTACAGCTGTAGGTTCTGGTGCTTATGCTGGCGATAAAAGCTCGTCTTTTGGTAAAAATACTTATGCGAAGACGAACGCTGTTTCTTTAGGTAACGGGGCACGTTCTTCACAAGGCGTTGCTATTGGCTCTGGTGCTTCGGCGGGTCTATTTTATAAATACTTACAAAGCGATGGATCTCAAAACTATAACGTAATTAATTATAGTATGGCTATTGGTAACGATGCCACAGCCGTCGGTGGCATTGCTATCGGTGCTAACTCCTCGACTAGTAGCGTGTATGGTGTAGCGCTTGGCAAGAGTGCCAAGGTTGCTTATAGCGGTGTTGCTTTAGGTACAGATGCTAACGTTAAAGTTTCGACCGGCGTTGCTTTAGGCACGTCATCTATCGCTGATCGTCGCTCTAACACGATCGGCTATGTTCCGTTTGCCGATGACGGTAATGGTAGTTATGTACCTGCCAGTGCAGAAGCTTTGGCAGGGGCTATCAGTGCCAGTGATGTTTCTAAAGACTTTGCTACCACTTATGCAAGCCAAATTACAAAATTTAATGAATTAAATGCAGCTTATTATGCGGCCGCAGATGAAGTTGATAAACAAGATGAAATTATTAGGAATACTAAAGGCAGTACTATTGCATCTGAACAAGAAGCTTACGCAGCTGCAGTAACTGCTAAAGCCAAAGCTCAGGCTGATGCCGTTGCCGCCACGAATGCTTTAAACGCATGGACGAAAGCTAACCAAGATTTTACAGCAGCTTTAGGTCAACAACGTACTGAACTTGGTGTTTTCAAATCTACCGGTGGTGCAGTCAGTGTTGGTGCTACAACATATAGCAGTGATGGTCGTGTAACTTCTATATTGACTCGTCAAATTACAAATGTAGCTGCAGGTACTACTGATACTGATGCAGTCAACGTAGCTCAGTTAAAACGTGTAGCTAACGCTACTATTTCTAATATTACAGTAGGTGCCGATAAAGCTAGCACAGCTGACGGTTTAGCCATTACTAGTGATGCGGATAAAACCCGTATCGATATTGTTGGTGCTAACGATAATATTACGACTTCCGTTGATGCAGATAAACGTTTAATTCAGGTTGGTTTGAGCAATACTTTGGATTTATCCGATGCCGGTAGCATCACATTTGGTGAAAACGGTACTACTTTAAATAACTCCGGTTTAACTATTGGTGCACCATCCGGAAGCAAAACATCCAACATTATAATCCAATCCGGTAATGTAAATATGGGTGGTAATATAATTAAAAATGTTGGCAATGGCAGTGTAGTAGAAGGATCCACTGATGCCGTTAACGGCGGTCAGTTGTATGATGTTCAGAAACAGATTAATGATATTGCTGGAGAAAATGGTAGCTTGTCTCAAAAAGCCAATACCAACTTGGATAATCTTAACGAAGCAGGTAAAAAAGTAATTACTGATGCAGCACAGAAAGCCGTTACCGTTAAGAATGGTGACAACTTCATTAAAGTTGGCTTAAATGAAGAACAACAGAAATCCGGTGTAAACCAATATGACGTATCCTTAGACAAAGACGCTTTGCGTGATGCATTAGGTACAGGTACTAATACAGCCGGGGACAAGAACCTCATTACCGGGGATACTTTGAACCAAGCTATTAATTCTGTTGTGACTGGTCAGGCTAGTGATACTCATATCACAAATGTTGCTAAAGAAAACATTAAATTAGCCGATGGTAATAACACTACAGTTAGAACAGTAAGTGATGTTAAAGATGGTGCAATTACTTATGCCGTAGATGTTTCCGATGACGCTATTAAAAATGCAGTTAAACCTGAATTGGATCAGAAAGCTAATATTGACGGTTCCAACTTAAGTACTGAAAACATCAATAACTGGAAAAATACATTAGGTGTTACTAATGTAAATCAGAGTGTTACGGAAGTTACTAACCGTGTAGATTCTTTGGAAACTAATGTATCTAACTTAAATGACAGTGTAAGCAACTTAAACGGTCGTGTAAACAGTTTGAATGATCGTGTAGATAAAGTTGGTGCCGGTGCTGCTGCATTAGCAGGTTTACATCCATTGGAATTCAATCCACAAGATAAATTCTCCGCCGCTGCTTCCTTAGGTAGCTATAAAGGCGATTCCGCTGCTGCTATCGGTGCATTCTATCGTCCAAATGCTGATACTATGTTCAGCGTAGCCAGCACACTTGGTGATGAAACAATGTTTAATGTTGGCGTATCCTTGAAATTCGGTCAAAAAGGTGATGCTATTTACAGAACAGGTACAACTGTTGACGTAAGCGGTTTACAAAATGAAGTATCCGACCTTAAAGCTCAGAATAAAGGCTTGGCAGATACCGTAGCTCAACAGCAAACTGAATTAGAACAACAACGTGCCTTGATTCAGCAGTTGATGGCTAAAGTAGGTATGTAATATCGAACCTATAATATGAGGTAACAGTTTTAATACTATTTATTTGATTTAATATAGTTTTACTATGAAATCACAATAAAATGTAAGAAAAAAAGAAGAAGTCAAAGTAATTTTGGTAATTTACCTAAATTTTACTTTGACTTCTTTTTTCTATACTGTTTTTGTATTATTTATTGAAATTTTTTAAGTACCACTAATGTAATATTTCAAATGAGTAAAAGACATTGACTTTAGAAAATAGAAGGATTTTTAAATAATATATTAAATTATATTTCAAAATTTATATATAAAAAAATAAGATTACTGTCAAAAAAATTAATTGCTTTCATGAAAACTTTATGATATGATTTTTACAAAATGAATATGAGATGTAGTTATTCAACAAGATATAACTTTATGAGATATTATAGTTAATTAAAAAATAATTTAATTTTATATAAAATTATTTGCATTTAATATGTTGATTAGAAATTGCTTGTAAACTATTATTTTACAAAGAGTATACAATATAATATCTTAAAAAGTTATTTGTTGATTTTTTCAAAATAGACTTAATGATTATTTATTTTTTAAGGGAAAGCTTATTCATTAAATTACATTTAAGTGATTAATGAAATTAAGATAAAAATAAAATAGGAAAAATTATTTTTGGAAATGTGTATTTTACTGCAGAATATATTCCGTTAAATCTAACATCTTTTTATTTGATGTTAGTGTTTAGTTAGTGTAGGTGTTTTGAGAGCAAGAGGAGTTTGTAGATGAAAAATAAAAAACAATTGGCGTTGGCAGTATCTTTAGCAGTATTAGGCGGCACAGCTTTAACAACACAGTCATTAGCTGCGGAAGTGGCAACACCTTCAAAAGCTAATGAACTTCAAGCCGGCAATTATGTATATGTTACGAATGCTATTAGTGTAGGTACGGCTACTAATAGCACTGTGGGGAACGTTGATAATGGAACTCAAACATATTCGGTAGAGGTAGGGTATTCGGAAGATAAGTCTGCTACGGATGAAACATTAGCGATTAATGTTGACAATGTTAATAATAAAGTAACCGGTGCTATGGCTACGGGGTATGGTGCGTCAGATACAGGTTTATTGGCCAATGCCAATGGTGTAAAATCTCAAGCTAACGGTGATGCATCGCTAGCGTTTGGTACGCAAGCCATAAGCTCTGGTTCCAGTACTATTGCCATCGGTACTGATGCTCAGGCCGGTAATACCAGTGGTATTGATTCCTCCAGTGGTGATGGTGCCATTGCTATCGGCTTGGGATCACGCGCTAATGAGAATCTGAGCCTCGCGATTGGTGGTAATGCTCAATCCAGTGCGATTTCCAGTACTGCTATTGGTGCATTTGCCAGAACAAGCGGTATTTCGTCTACTGCCATCGGTGGCGCGGCACAAGCTGAATATGACGGCGATATTGCCATTGGCGTGGGTAGTTATGTAAATAGTGCGGCGGTAACTCCTGTTGGCACTGCTGCTGGTGGTGCCGGCTTAGCGGTTGGTTATTTGGCAAAAACGACAGGTGCTTCGGCATTAGCATTAGGATCGAAGGCAAAAGCCAATAGCCAAACAACGATAGCAATTGGTTCCGAGGCTACGGATGCACCGGGAAGTATTCAGTCCATTGCTCTTGGTACCAGTGCTAAAGCTTTTAATAGAATTGCTTTAGCTGTGGGTAGTAATTCCGTTACAAACGGCCAAAGTGGTATTGCTGTAGGCAGTTATTCAAAAGCTCGTGGCGATTACGCGATTGGTGTAGGTAGCAGAGCTAATGCCATCGGTTATAAGAGTATAGCAATTGGTGAAAATACACGTGCCGTTGGTGATGCAGTTGCCATTGGCAATGCTGCGACTGTAGGCTCTACCAGCAGTAGTAACGCATCTGTCATTGGTGGTGTAGCCATCGGTAATAATTCCAAAGCCACTGTATCCTATGGTGTAAAAGGCTACGATCCATTAAATAATGCAGTTGTTTCAGAAATGAACACAGTTTTGACCGGTGATAATTTAGCAACTTATGAAAAAAATAAAGATGCAGTTGCCGGATACCGAACTGCTATGGAAAATGCAGAAAAAGCATATAAAGCTTTTGATAGTACTTACCAAAGTAAGGTGACGGCTATTATGAATGATGGGACCAAAACGGATACTCAAAAACAATCTGAACTACAAGCTCTTTATACAGAAAAAGGAAGACTAGCCAATTTATATAATCAAAGTACATTATGGGTCTTTGCTACTGATGAAGGGGATGAGGCGAATGATTACGGTAAAGCAGCCGGTGCTTGGGAATCTACTAATAGTGCCTTTGCTATCGGTAACAGCGACCTCGGCCTTACTCGTCAAATCACCGGTGTAGCTGCCGGTACCCAAGATACCGATGCGGTTAACGTGGCACAGTTAAAACGTAGTCGCGTAACCTTGGTTGCAGGCAACAATGTAACACTTTTAGACGTGGCTGAAGATAAGTCCACTGGTATGGTATACAAAGTAAACGCCTTACGCACTGATGTGGCTGTGGACGGAACATTGAAATTAACTACTGATTCATCTAAAGCAGTAACTGAAGGTGTTACTACTTACACTGTTGGCTTAAGTGATGATTTAACTTCGAAGATTAATAGCGCAGCAAAGCAAGATTTATCTAATCTTTCTGATGATGGCAAAACAGTTGTTCGAGACTTAGCAAAAGCTTCAGTAATTGTAACTCAAGCTGACGATGCGCAATATATTTCGGTAACACCGGACAATTCTGATGCTAACAAAACGACTTACAAAGTTGGTCTTAATTTAGATAGTCTTAAAGCCGGTTTAACTGCCGGTGATAAGAGCCTAGCTACCAAAGCTGACGTAACAGGGCTCAGTGAAGTTGTACAAAATCAAATTAAGAGTTTAACAGATAGTCAGTTGAAAGAAGCGGATGTAAAAGATATTGCTAAAGATTCCATCAAGGTTATAGATGGTGTCAATACAACTGTTACAGAAGGTGTTGGTGAAAATGGTGCTAAAACCTTTGCAGTTAACGTATCTAACGATGCAATCAAAAATGCCGTTCAACCGGAGCTTGATAAGAAGTTAAATTCAGACGGCTCTAATTTGAAAGATACATTGGTAGATACATTAAAAGATCGATTAGGTGTTAACGATGCGCAACAAGGTCTTAAAGATGTAAACAGTCGTATTGATGCAACCAATACCTTGGCCACTGAAGCACATGATCGCATCACAGATACTAACACTCGAGTAAATGACATTGACACCAAAGTTCAGACCATTGATGGTAAAGTAACGACTATCGAAGGCAATGTAAGCATATTAAGAACTGATGTAAACAACATTTCCGCCAATGTAAGTACTTTAAACACCAATGTAGATACGCTCACTACGAATGTGAACACGTTGACAACAGATTTGGGCAATCTTACAAATGACGTGAATACACTTTCTGAAAATGTAGGTGCAATCGCAAGTGATGTTTCGGCTATTAATAATCGTGTAGGTAAACTCGACCAACGTCTTGATAAGGTAGGGGCATCCGCGGCAGCGTTGGCAGCTTTACATCCGCTTCAATTCGATGAAGAAGATAAATTCACCGTAGCTGCCGGTATCGGTAATTACAAAGGTGAACAGGCTATGGCTCTCGGTGCCTTTTACCAAGCTAACGAAGATACTTTGTTTAGTGTAGGTGGTACGCTTGGTGATGAAAACATGGTAAACCTAGGCGTGTCCTTACGTTTTGGTTCCAAAGGTGAAGGCGACCGTCCAAGCGGTCCGAAAGCTGTTCGTGCACTTACTTCCGAAGTAGCGACTTTGCAGGCTAAGAATACAAGCCTTGAAAATACGGTAGCAACGCAGCAAGATCGTTTGGCTCAGCAAGAAGCTGAATTAGCGGCACAGCGTCAATTGATTGAACAGTTGGTAGCCAAAGTAGGCTTATAATTTCCGGCAGTATTACATTAAAATCATCAGAATGGGCATCTGTGGTTTTAACAAAAGAACTATTGAGGTTTAATCATTACAATTAATCGTTACATTATTTGTTATATAATTGTTTTTACAATTATATAATAAATAGAGGGAGTGGCTTGTCAGAGGAATTTGACAAGCCCTTTTCTTATTTCATCAAACTTATAAATCTAAACAATAGATAAATTTAAACGTAAAGGGTACCTCTATGCCTCTTATTTATGGTAAAATACAAGTGAACAATAGATTTCGAAATATTTCGAAATAATGGTAAGGTCATTTTTGTTTTATTTGTGATTTTAAAACATGTGAGTATATGTTTTATATAGAGTTAATTAGTATGAGGGTACTGAATGAAAGCAGAAACAAAGGTTAAAGTATTTGTTGTTGTATTAGCAGTCGTTTTATTGGCTAGCTTGGAGCTCATTGTGCCGGGCTTTTACGGTGATATGATTGACTTGATGGGCACCGGTGATGTACATCACATTGCGGAAGTCCTCCAAAGTTATGGTGCCTGGGCATGGGTTATCAGCTTTGTGCTCGATGTAATTATAAATATTGCGGGCTTTTTGCCGTCCATTTTCTTTTCAACCGCGAACGGTCTAATCTTCGGTTTGATTCCGGGGATTATTATTTCCTGGCTCGCTGAAACGGTGGGCGTTATCATCAGCTTCTTACTCATGCGTTATATTTTGCGTGACTCTGCTGAAAAGCTCATTCAGAAAAATAAGTTTTTACTTAAAGTTGATGATTTCAGCAGTAAAAACGGGCTCGCCGTTATGCTGTTTGCCCGTACGATTCCTTATTTTCCATCCGGTATCATTACCGCTTTAGGGGCTATCAGTCGTATCAGCTTGCGTGATTATGCCATTGCCAACTTAATCGGTAAGTTTCCGTCCACTGCCCTTGAAGTAGTGGTAGGTCACGATGCAGTCATGTTGCATCAGCATTTGGATCGTTTGACGATTATTGTGGTGGTCGCAACTGTTGTGTATGCCATAGCTTGGTATGGTTATAAGCGTTGGATGAAAAAGCGCGAGCAAACGCCGGAATAAGTATCCGCTCATTAAGGCTGATTTAAGTTAAACGAAATGTGTTTTTCAAAAACGGAAAGTGAATTATCCGGTCGTCGCTTAATATAAACAGTGGTCAAATTCAAAGTTTCATAGTAAAATAAATAACAAGTTAAATGTAAGCGTACCTACTTGGGTACGCTTATCGTTTATCCAACATGTAGCTTGGCAGTATAGTAGTAAAAGGAGAGAGAGTTATGAGTTTTACATTTCAAATTCCGGACAGAGCCGTAATGAAAGGCCCTAATTTTATCCGTAAAGTATTTGAACGCGGTGCCGGTATTCC
Source organism: Veillonella sp. LMAG:90 (assembly GCF_008679445.1). Lineage (NCBI taxonomy): Bacteria > Bacillati > Bacillota > Negativicutes > Veillonellales > Veillonellaceae > Veillonella > Veillonella sp. LMAG:90. The sequence goes on along the minus strand of NZ_NAND01000001.1, from coordinate 1,770,164 downwards.
CGGTTTTATCAGTTTTGGCATCGGAAATCCCGCTTCGGAAGCTATTCCTGTAGAAGCCATTCAGGAAGCCTTCGATCATGTGGTACATACGAATCCGATTGAAATATTACAGTACGGCCCAATGGCCGGTGATGCCCGTTTAGCGGAACAAACTGTTGAACGCCTTGTTAAAGTTCGTCATATGCCGACGGAAGGTCAACAAATTTTGATTTCCATCGGTGCCGGTCAAGATTTGGGGCTTGTTCCGCGTACTTTGTGTGAACCGGGTGACGAAGTGTTTATGGATGCTTATTCTTTTACCAGCGGTATCAATGCGGTTCGCAATGTGGGGGCTAAAGCCGTGGGCATCGCTATGGACGATTTCGGTATGATTCCGGAAGCCCTCGAAGAACAGGCAAAAAAAGGCAAGGGGAAATACATCTACTTAATTCCTAACTTCCAAAATCCGACCGGTATTACTATGCCATTGGAACGCCGCAAAGCGATTTATGCGATTGCCGCTAAATATAATCTGTTTATCTACGAAGATGATCCATACGGTGAAATTCGTTTTACCGACAACATTGTGCCGACGTTTAAAGAAATGGACACGGATAATCGCGTCATCTATGCCGGTTCTTATTCTAAAACATTATCCGCCGGGTTACGTGTTGGTTTCCTATATGGCCCGAAACAGGCGATTGACGCCATTCAGGCGCTTAAAAATAATCAGGACGGTCAAATGCCGCTCGTTACACAGCGCGTTGTATCCCGTTTACTCGATGTTATTGACTATGACGCTCAGATTAAACACGTATCAACAGTGTACAAAGAGAAAGCAGACTTGATGATGCAAACTCTTCGCACGCATGGTAGCGATAAAGTTCATTTTGTGGAACCCACAGGCGGTATGTTCTTATGGCTTACCATGCCGGACGGTGTCGATTGTGACGCTTTCTTCGAAGCCTGTATGGAGCATAAGGTAGGTATCGTACCGGGGGCAGCCTTTGCGGCCGACGGTGTACCGGCCGGTCAGTCGTTCCGCTTCAGTTTTACCTTCCCAAGTAAGGAACAAATCGTGGCAGGTATGACGATTGTAGGTCAATTGACGAAATCATTTATCAAATAGTCATATTTTTTGATTGATTAGACTTTACAATTACTTCATAATTTCGTATAATTACAAATCATCAGAGTGCATGGGCATAACAGATTATCATGTTTGCCATGCACTCTCTTATATTGATAAAAGCTGTTTTATATGCTACACTTTAAATGAAGAAAGAATTCTTCAAATAATTAAATGAATATATCGGCAAGGCCGATTGAAAGTAGGTGTATTTTATGGCATGTGGTAGTTCAGGCGGCTGCAGCGGTTGCTCTTCGGCATCCTCTTGCGGCAGTGCCCAACAAACGCCGCCGGATTTGACGGCAAAGCTTAATGATTTAAGCAGTGTAAAACATGTTATCGGCGTAGTCAGCGGTAAGGGTGGCGTAGGTAAATCCCTCGTTACATCTTTATTAGCTATTACGATGGCACGTCGTGGTTTTAAAGTAGGGATTCTTGATGGTGATATTACCGGTCCTTCCATCCCTAAAGTATTTGGTATTAACGGTAAAGCCCATGTAGATGAATTAGGTATGTACCCGATTCAATCTAAAGGCGGCATCGACGTAATGTCGGTTAACCTTTTACTCGAGAACGAAAGTGACCCTGTGTTATGGCGTGGTCCTATCGTAGGCAATGTAGTTAAGCAGTTTTACACGGATGTAATTTGGAAGGATTTGGATTATTTATTCGTGGATATGCCACCGGGAACCGGCGACGTAGCCATTACCGTATTCCAGTCTTTGTCCTTAGACGGTATTGTAGTTGTAACATCACCGCAGGACTTGGTATCTATGATTGTTGAGAAGGCCGTTAAGATGGCTGAACTCATGCAAATTCCGATTATCGGGGTTGTAGAAAACTTCTCGTATTTCCATTGCCCGGATAACGGCAAAGATTACAAGATTTTCGGTGACAGTCATATTGATGATGTACTTGAACGTTATAATTTATTGTTGTTAGGTCGTTTACCAATTGATCCAAACGTAGCAGCTCTTTGTGATGCCGGCAAGTTAGAAGACATTGAACAAACGAACTTAGAATCTGTAGAATTACCTCAATAGCATTACATAAGGTATTAAACTCAGGCTGCTTATTTTCTTTATAGAAAAGGGGAGTAGCCTGTGTTTTTTATATGTAGGATATTATTCAAGTAACAAAGTTGTTAAAAGGGAAAGGGAGGAACATTACGTGAAAAAGTATATGTCATGGATTACTCCCATCTTAGTAGGTGTCATCATCTGGTTTATGCCGGTACCGGAAGGTCTTAAACCGCAAGCGTGGCACTTATTCGCTATTTTTGCCGGTACTATTTTAGGATTCATTTTACAGCCACTGCCAATCGGGGCCTTATCGATTATCAGTATTGTCATTTCGGCTGTAACCAACACTTTAAAAATCGGCGAAGGCTTAGCCGGTTTTGCCAATACAGCTATTTGGTTAATCGTAGCTGCTTTCTTATTCTCCCGCGGTTTTATCAAAACCGGTTTGGGTAAACGTATTGCTTACACTATGATTACAGCGGTAGGCAGTAACTCTTTGAAATTATCGTATGCTCTTGTTGTCAGTGATTTAATTTGATCGCCGGCCACACCATCCAATACGGCTCGTGCGGGCGGGGTTATTTATCTGATTACTAAATCGTTAGCATCTGCTTTCGGTTCCGAACCGGGCGATACAGCTCGTAAAATCGGTGCCTATTTGATTCAAACAATTTATCAAGGCAATACCATTACATCCGCTATGTTTATGACTTCCATGGCCGGTAATACCTTGGTGGCTTCTTTAATCGCTGCTTCTTTCGGTTACACCATTACTTGGGGCGATTGGGCTATTGCCGCCATCGTTCCGGGCTTAGTGGCCTTGATTGTTATGCCGCTGATTTTATACTTTATTTATCCGCCGGAATTAAAAGATACCCGTGAAATTCAAGCTCATATTGCTAAGGAATTAAAAGAACTCGGCTCTATGAGTTTTGCTGAAAAGGTAATGCTCGGCGTATTTATTTTATCTCTAGTTTTGTGGGCTACCGGTCAGTTTACCGGCCTTAACGCAACTACGGTTGCATTATTGGGCGTAAGTATCCTCCTCGTTACTAAAGTGTTAACCTGGTCCGATGTAACGGAAGAAAAAGGCGGCTGGGATACTTTAATCTGGATGGGTACTATGATGGCCTTGGCATCTCAATTGAATAAATTAGGTTTTATTCCTTGGTTTGCCAAAATCGTCGGTGACCAAGTAGCCGGTATTGAATGGATCATGGCATTCATGATTTTGATTTTGATTTACACCTATTCCCATTACTTGTTCGCAAGTCTTACCGTACATATTACGGCTATGTATGTAGTGTTCGTAGCGGTTGCTATCAGCGCCGGCACACCTCCGTACTTGGCAATGCTTGCGTTCGCATTCTTCTCCAACTTATGTATGTCCCTTACTCACTATGCAGCCGGTCCTTCACCAATCTTGTTTAACTCGGGCTATGTTCCGCAGAATACTTGGTGGCGCTTAGGTTTCATTGCTTCTGTAGTCAACCTTGTTATTTGGCTCGGTGTCGGTTCCATGTGGTGGAAAGTCTTGGGCCTTTGGTAATAAATTTTTAATATATTTCATAGAATAATATCCAACCTAAAAAGAGAAAGCACTGCCCTTTGCGCGGCAGGCTTTCTCTTTTTTGTACGCCGAATAGGCATGACTAAACCCCCAGTTAAACTGGGGGTCGGTAAAAAACTCTTATAGAAAAGGAAAGAACCTCCTAATGGTACAATGAAGTTGGTCTGGCAACCACAACATTTCAACTTAGGAGGTTCAATGTCAATGAATGACGTAAAAAGCTTATCACATAGTAAATGGAGATGTAAATACCATATTGTCTTTGCGCCTAAGTATAGACGACAAGTTATATATGACCGAATAAAAGTTGATATAGGGAAAATATTAAGAGATTTATGTACAAGAAAGAATGTGGAGATTATAGAGGCGGAGTGCTGCCCCGATCATATACATATGCTTGTTACTATACCGACACATTTAAGTGTATCAAGTTTTATGGGGTATTTAAAGAGTAAAAGTAGCCTCATGATATTCGATAAACATGCTAATTTAAAATATAAGTATGGAAATCGACATTTTTGGTTTAGAGGATATTATGTGGATACTGTAGGCAGATACGAAGGAGCGATAAAGGAGTATATTCGCAATCAATTACAAGAAGATATAGCTCAAGATACGTTAAATTTTAAAGAGTATATGGACCCGTTCACGGGTGAGCAGGTAAAGTAGGCTAAAATAAAAGCCCCCGAGTAGGGGGCAGCCAGTGGTAATAGAGTGGTTGTCAGATTACTCAAAGCCCTCTTTAGAGGGCAACCACTAGAGAAAGACCCTTATAGGGTCAGAGCAAACCACCCGTTCTACGGGTGGTTATGATTGTTTTAGCTTCAATTGTGTTATAATATTCAGTGTAATTAAACAAAATGAGGTGTACTATGGATACAGTAGCACGATTGTTAGATTTTATAGATAATAGTACCTCCCCGTATCACACGGTGAAGACCGGTGCCAATGAGCTGAAGGCTAAAGGTTTTACGGAATTATTCCTTGAAGATGTTTGGGCTCTCGGTGAAGGGGACTACTTTGTAAAGGTCTACGACTCCGCGTTGGTAGCTTTTCATATCGGATTGAATCTTCGCCATTCTATGCGCATTGCTTCGGCCCATACGGATTTTCCGGCTATTCGTATTAAGCCAAATCCGTTGGTAGATGCCAAAGGCTATGGTGAGCTTAATGTGGAGACTTACGGGGGACTGATTTTAAACACTTGGCTTGATCGCCCTTTGTCTATGGCCGGTGCGGTAGTGACACGTACGGACGATCCCTTCCGGCCCGACGTTCACTATGTGGATGTGGCAAGGCCGCTTTTGACAATTCCTAATTTGGCTATTCATATGAATCGTCAAATTAATGAAGGGGTAGCGCTTGATAAGCAAAAGCATATGTTGCCGCTTTTCATGATGTGTAATGATAAAATTAATACCGACAGTGAGTGGCGTGAATTTTTGAGCGAGCTTGTAAAACGACCGGCTGAGGATATTTTATCCTATGAATTGACGCTTTATCCGGTGGAAGGCGGTACAACCTTTGGCCGTTATGATGAATTTATCAGTTCGCCACGTATCGATAATCTTACGTCCTGTGTAGCTTGCCTGGAAGGTATTTTTGAAGCTAAAGCAATGGACGCTGAAGGGCTTCGGATGGTTGTGTTATTCGACAATGAAGAAGTAGGCAGTCGCACTAAACAAGGCGGGGCTTCTACAATTTTGTCACAATTGGTTGAGCGTATTTATATGGCGACCGGTCATACAAAAGCGGAATGCTATGCCGATATAGCGGCGGGCTTCATGATTTCCGCCGATGTGGCACACGGTTATCATCCGAACTATCCTGAAAAAAATGATATTACCAATTATCCTATATTGAATAAGGGTGTTGTTTTAAAAATGGCATCCAGTCAATCCTATGCCGGTGATGCGTGGGCTATTGCCACGGTAAAGGCTTTGTGTGAAAACGATTCTATTCCGTATCAGATATATGTAAATCGCTCGAATATTCCGGGCGGTTCTACGGTAGGATCCATTACGTCCGCCATGTTGGCTATGCGTACTATGGATGTGGGCGTACCGATTCTGGCTATGCATTCGGCGCGCGAAACCATGGGGGCTGATGACCAGGAAGCGTTGGATAATTTAATGAAGGCGTTTTTAAGGTAGGTATTTATGCTGACTGAGTATACAATGCTTATCACGGACGTTCTAGGCACTTCCTATGGTAAGCTCACGTTAATCGTATTAATTTTCTTGGCCGGCTTTGGCATGTCGCTGGTGCCGGAAACGGTGGCCGCGATTTTGCCACGCTTGGCGGGACATATATATAAGCGTATTTATTTTGCCATTGGCATGACCGCATCTATCATTGTGGTCGGTGTCATCGGTTCGCGTATTTTAGGCCCTACCAGTATTGGCGGCAGTTCCTATGTGATTTGGGGCGTCTTGCTCGTAGCCATGTCGCTGCAAGCGTTTGAGTGGATTGCCTTTATTCATCCGGCGCCGCTTAAAGGGCGCGATGAACGACGCATTGAAAGAGCCCGCACGCCGATAGGCCGTACTCTGGCTATTGTAAAACAGGGTCTCTTGGTTGGTCTCTCGTGGCGTTATGATCGGTTGCCGATTTACATCTGGCTCGTTGCTACCATTGCCGTAGCGGGCTGGAAACTGGCATCGGTGATGATTATTTCATTTATTATAGGCTATTTAATTCCTGTATTTTGGCTCACCAATCGTTTGGAACGACTGGCTAAATTGGTGACACAGCCAAATTATCGGACAGGTATTTTTTGGTTCAAACGTCTTATGGGCGTAGTTATGTGGCTGGAAGCGTTATATTTTATCGGGCTTTTGGTGACATACTAATTATGGTTATCTCATGTATGTATTGTGTATACATGGTAAATAAAGGTTGTATTCCTTTGGGAATGCTCCTACAATGTAGAGAGGTAACAAGTTGAGGAGGAAGTCTCATGAAAGAAATTAAATCTGTGTTGGTTGCCAACCGAGGTGAGATTGCTATCCGTGTTTTCCGTGCGTGTAACGAAATGGGAATTCGCACAATAGCAATTTACTCAAAAGAAGATTCGCTTTCTTTACATCGTAATCAAGCGGATGAAGCGTACTTAGTAGGACGCGGTAAAAAACCGGTCGATGCGTATTTGGATATCGAAGATATCATTCGTATCGCTCATGAACATGATGTAGATGCCATCCATCCGGGCTACGGCTTCTTGGCAGAGAATGCCCGTTTTGCCAAACGATGCGAAGAAGAAGGTATCACATTCATCGGACCTCGTCTGGAACATTTGGAAATGTTCGGGGACAAGGTAAACGCCCGTATTCAGGCTAAATTAGCCGGCATTCCTATGATTCCGGGGAGTGACGGACCTCTTAACAATTTTGAAGAACTTGAAGAGTTTGCCAAAACTCACGGTTTCCCATTGATGATTAAAGCCGTTAACGGCGGCGGTGGTCGCGGTATGCGTGCCGTTGAATCCATGGGCGAACTTCGTGAAGCCTATGATCGCGCCAAATCCGAAGCGAAAATGGCCTTTGGCGATGATGATGTATATGTTGAAAAATTAATCGTTGAACCTAAACATATTGAAGTACAGATCATGGGTGATGCTCATGGTAATGTAGTTCATTTATATGAACGTGACTGCTCCGTACAGCGTCGTCACCAGAAAGTTGTTGAAATGGCACCTGCTTTCGCATTGCCTATGGAAACACGTCAACGCATCTGTGATGCAGCCGTTCAAATTATGAAAAATGTTAAATACATAGGGGCCGGTACCGTCGAATTCCTAGTTACCAATGACGGCAATTTCTACTTCATCGAAGTAAACCCTCGTATTCAGGTAGAACATACTATTACCGAATTAATCACCGGTATTGATATTGTAAAAACTCAAATTCGTGTAGCGGAAGGCTATTCTTTATTCGATAAAGAAGTAGGCATCCCTGCACAAGAAGATATTGAATGTAACGGTCAAGCTATTCAGTGCCGTATTACCACCGAAGATCCAAGCAACAACTTCATGCCTGATACCGGTAAATTGGTAGCCTATCGTTCCAGTGGCGGTTTCGGTATTCGTCTTGACGGCGGCAACGCTTTCACCGGTTCCGTAATTACGCCATACTATGATTCTTTATTGGTAAAAGCTTCTTCCTGGGCGCTAACTCCTGAAGAATCCATCATGAAAATGCTTCGTTGTTTGCGCGAATTCCGTATTCGCGGTGTCAAAACGAACATTCACTTCTTAATTAACGTATTGGAAAGTCCTGAATTCATGTCCGGTACTTGCAATGTTAACTTCATTGATGAACATCCTGAATTGTTTATTTTTAAACAAGTTCGTGACCGTGGTACTAAAATGTTGCGTTACATCGCCGATGTAACCGTTAACGGTTACCAGGGTCTTGGTCATCAGGAAGTACCTGATTTTGAACCGATTCAGATGCCGGCTTTGCTTCCGGGTCAACCACCGGCAGGTACCAAACAGAAATTTGACGAATTGGGACCTGAAGGGTTCTCCAAATGGTTAAGTGAACAAAAACAGGTATTTTTCACCGATACAACTTGGCGTGATGCACATCAGTCCTTGTTTGCCACTCGCTTGCGTACCGTTGATATGGCGCGTGTAGCCGGCGAAGCGGCTCGCGGTGTATCCAATTTGTTCTCCTTGGAATGCTGGGGCGGTGCTACCTTCGACGTAGCTTATCGTTTCTTGCATGAAGATCCATGGGAACGCTTACGCATGTTCCGCAAACAAGTTCCGAATGTATTGTTACAGATGTTACTTCGCGGTGCCAATGCGGTAGGTTATACCAGCTACCCTGACAATGTAGTACGTCAGTTCATTAAATTGGCGGCCGATAACGGTGTCGATGTATTCCGCGTATTCGACAGCTTGAACAGCCTTGATAATATGCATGTAGCTATCGATGAAGTTCGCAATCAGAATAAGATTGCCGAAGTATCCTTGTGCTACACAGGCGATATTCTCGATGCAAGCCGTACAAAATACAACTTAGATTACTATGTAAGCATGGCTAAAGAAGTAGAAAAAGCCGGTGCCAACATTATCGCCATCAAAGATATGGCCGGTCTTTTGAAACCACAAGCTGCTTACAACTTGGTATCTGCTTTGAAAGATGCTGTTGATTTGCCAATCCACTTGCATACACATGAAGGGGCTGGCAATGCTATTTATACCTATGGCCGTGCTATTGATGCAGGCGTTGACGTAGTTGACGTAGCCTACTCGGCATTTGCCAACGGTACCAGCCAGCCAAGCATGAACTCCTTGTATTATGGTTTGTCCGGTCATGACCGTCAGCCTGAATTGAATGCAGATTACATGGAACAGATGTCTCATTACTTTGCATCCATTCGCCCATACTACAAAGGCGTGGATAAAACTAATCCATATCCAAGCACCGAAGTATACCAGCATGAAATGCCGGGCGGCCAGTTCTCCAACTTGCAGCAACAGGCTAAGAGTGTAGGTCTCGGTGAACGTTGGGATGAAGTTAAAAAAGTATATCATCAAGTAAGCATGATGTTTGGCGATATCATCAAAGTTACGCCATCCTCTAAAGTAGTCGGTGATATGACTTTATTCATGGTTCAAAATGACCTTACGGAACAAGACATCTACGATAAAGGCGAAACCCTTGATTTCCCTCAATCCGTAGTAGAATTCTTCCAAGGTTATTTGGGTGTTCCATACCAAGGTTTCCCTAAGAAATTACAGAAGATTATTTTGAAGGGCAAACAGCAGCTTAAAGGTCGTCCGGGGGCATATTTAGAACCGGTTGATTTTGAAGATGTACGTAAACACTTGGTTGATTTAGGTTCGCCGGCAACCGATGAAGACGTTATCGCATACTGCTTATATCCTAAAGTTTACAGCGACTATGTAAAATTCAACAGCGATTATGACGATATTTCCGTATTGGATACGCCAACCTTCTTCTTCGGCATGCGTCGTGGTGAATCCATCCACGTTACCATTGAAAAAGGTAAAATGCTCATTATCAAATTAATTCATGTGAGCGAAGTGGATGAAGACGGTAATCGTATTGTAAGCTTTGAATTCAACGGTCAGCCTCGTGATATTAAGATTCGCGACAAACACGTTAAAACTACCGGTGTTGTTCGTCATAAAGTTGACAAAACTCAACCTGGTGAAGTTGGTGCAACCTTGTCCGGTTCCGTTGTTAAAGTTATCGTTAAGACAGGTCAAAGCGTCTTGAAGGGCGAACCGCTCATCGTAACCGAAGCAATGAAGATGGAAACGACTATTACATCGCCAATCGACGGTATCGTTGGGGAAGTATATGTTCGTGAAGGCAGCCGAATCGAAAGTGGCGACTGCTTGCTCAAGATTCAGGACCGTTCCAACTCTTAATAACATACTGCTTGTTAAAAGTGCATGACTTTAAGCCGACCTTCTCATTTGAGAAGGTCGGTTTTTTGTATTTATTAAATAAACTATCAAACAATGGCAAAAATTGGGTCGATTGCGGAGATTATTTTCACAAATTAAGTCCCTATACATTGACTTTGATAGTCCTTTTCGTCATTTCGTGTTACAATAGATTAGAAACCCTTTAGCATATGGAGAGTTTTTATATGACATTCAGATACAATATGTTGAAAGTTCAAATAGGATTAACTACAAGATAAATTTCAGATATTAATAAAGTTGATACCTCAACGGTAATTAATGCAAGAGAATTCATCTTAAACGATTAAGGAGTGAAGGTATGTTTTCATATGGGAAGAAACAATGGGCGTTGGGACGCTCTATTTACGGTTATAGATCTTGGCGCGAGAAGCGGCGCATTACTTTGTTTGTAGGTCGCTCTTATAAGAATCGCAAGCAGTTGAAAGAACTCATCGAGTATTTTGACAACTATCAGCCGTTACCTAATTTGCTCGACAAACACGAAGGCATTTACGAAGTAATTAATCGCGTGTTTTTATTTAAAAATTCATCGGCTAAAGAGCGTTTGGCAGCGATTAAAGATCATTTTGATATGCTCCCTAAGTATTTCACACAAGAAGCCATTACGGAGATGTATAATCCCGATGAAAGCCATGCGATAGTGATTTGGCAGAACGAAGAGCTCGATTTAAAAGCACAGCTTTGGTTCCATACGGGCCAGCGTAAGGAAGGCTTTTTAAGTTTATTCCTCATGTATGAAGGGGAAAGTATTTACCATATTAACTTCCGCTTGGGTCATGGTTTTAACGGTGAACCATGTATTTGGATCGGTACCATTCAGGGTCACAAAAACGGTCTTGATAAGGCAAAACAGATTACGAAGAAAATGTTCAGTTATCGACCTAAGAATTTTATGTTCTTCTTAATGCGTCAATTGGCAACACAAATGGGGATTAACTCCTTATACGCTATTTCCGACGAAGGTTTTTATACCAACAGTCATTTGATTCGTATCAATCGCTCTAAAAAAGTGCAGTTTGATCCGTTCTGGAATGAATTGGGCGGTACACCTTGTGCTGAAGATAAAAAGTTCTATCGTATTCCTTTAGAGGAAGAACGTAAGACTTACGAAACGGCCAAGACGCATAAACGCAACATGTATCGCAAACGTTATGAAATGCTGGATCAATTTATTGAAGAAATTGCTGAAAACAGTAAGCAGTATTTGAAGCAATAATAACTATAATATTTAATACATTAATTGGGAATGAGGTGAACTCATGAGATGTCCTTACTGTAAACATACTGAAAATAAAGTAACCGATTCGCGCGCTACCGATGATGATAACAGCATCCGTCGGCGCCGTGAATGTTTGGCTTGCGGACGCCGTTTTACGACGTATGAAGTTATTGAAGATGTGCCGATTATGGTCATCAAATCGAGCGGCAGTTATGAAATGTTTGACCGCAGCAAATTGTTGAATGGTATTTTGCGCTCCTGTAACAAGCGTAATATTCCACGCGAAATATTGGAAAATGTTGTAAAAAATGTAGAAGACACGATTCGCAATCGCTCGCAGCAGGAAATTAAATCTTCTGAAATCGGTGATTTGGTGTTGGCAGAATTGAAAAATATCGACGAAGTAGCCTATGTTCGCTTCGCCTCCGTATATCGTAATTTTGAAGACGTACAAGCCTTTGTGGCCGTATTGAAGGATTTGCGCGAACATGAGGATACTAAATGATAGATTTACATTGTGATACCATAATGATGCTCATCGATGAACCCGATAAGGGCGACTTGGGGCAGAATCCATGGAAAATAGATATAGCAAAATTAAAAAAGGGCGGTTATCATTTACAAGATTTTGCTCTCTTTGTAGAGCTCGATCAGGAAAAAGATCCCTATGCCCGCTATGAAGCTATGCGCCAATTGTTTATGGCGGAAATGGAAAAGTATAAGAACGATATTGTTCATGTACGGTCCTATGAAGAGTTCAAGGCGGCGCGAGCAGCCGGAAAAATCAGCGCCTTATTATCCGTTGAAGAAGGGGGCGTTTTTGAAGGCGACTTACAGCGTTTGAAAAAAGCCTATGATGACGGTGTGCGCCTCATTACGATTAGCTGGAATTTCCCGAACGGTTTATCCTATCCTAACGGCGAAAAGTATGAAGGTAAAGGTTTGACTCCGAAGGGGATTGAGTTTGTACAATATATGGAAGAATTAGGGATGATTGTGGATTGTTCCCATTTAAACGATACGGGTACGTATCAGCTTGGTGAAATCTTAACGAAACCATTTATTGCATCTCATTCCAATGCCAGGGCTTTGACTAATCATCGACGTAATTTAACGGATGATCAAATTCGTCTCATTGCCAATAAGGGCGGGGTAATCGGTCTTAACTTTGCACAGTCCTTTTTAGGCACATCCCGCATCAGCTTAATCGAAGATATTGTGCGCCACAGCCTTTATATTCGTAATGTAGGGGGCAGTGATGTAGTAGCGTTAGGTACGGATTTTGACGGCATCAGACCGGATACGGAAATTGAAGATGCCGGTGACATGATGCGCTTATATGATGCTTTCCGTAAAGCGGGCCTCAGTGAGCGCGATACGCATAAAATATTTAACGACAATGCGGAACGTTTATTACAGACTATATTGTAATTTATATGGCTCTATGAAGCCGTTTAATATAAATGCAGTATGCATTTTAAAAATGGACAGCGCATTATTAACATAGTTTTTAGGAGGCTATATGGAATTTCAAGGAGAGTTGAATCCTATTATTGCGGAGCGTTTTACAGACCATTTGGATGTGTTCGGCAAGACGATGGAACAAATGGATGTAATTCAGTTAATGGCAGAGCGCTGCAAAGAGGCGTTAAAAGCGGGCAATAAAGTTTTATTTTGCGGCAATGGCGGTTCCGCTGCGGATGCTCAGCATTTGGCGGCTGAATTAATCGGTCGTTTTCAAAAAGAACGTCGTTCGTTGGCGAGTATCGCCTTAACAACCGATACATCGATTTTGACGGCCGTAGCCAATGATTACGGCTATGACGAAGTATTTGCCCGTCAGGTTGAGGGGCTTGGTCGTTCCGGTGATGTTTTAATAGGTATCTCTACTTCAGGTAACAGTGCCAATGTGGTAAAAGCGGCGTTAAAAGCACGTGATACGGGTATGCACACGATTGCGTTTACCGGTGAAGGCGGTGGCAAACTTAAAGATATTTGCGACATTACCTTTGCCGTACCTTCAAAAGTAACGGCACGTATCCAGGAAATGCATATTATGGTAGGCCATATTATTTGTGAGCTGGTGGAAGAAGAATATGATAAGTAAAACAATTACCGAGTTTTTGAATAATAAATTGCCTAAGTTACGCATTGCCGTTATCGGCGATATAATGGTAGATCGCTATGTATTCGGCGATGTGAGCCGTATTTCGCCGGAAGCACCGGTGCCGGTTAACCGCGTCACCGATGTGCGTGAAGTCTTGGGCGGGGCTGCCAATGTGGCATCTAATTTGGCAAATCTTGATTGTCAGGTGTTCTTGGGCGGTGTAGCCGGTGAAGATACGCATGGTAAGTTATTGACCGATTTATTGGAAGTAGAAAATATCAATCATTCCGGTATTATGCGTGAGCCATCCCGTCAGACCACGACTAAAATGCGAATCCTCGGCGGTCGTCAGCAAATGATGCGCCTCGATTTCGAAGAACCGGAACCGGTGAATGCGAAAGAAACAGAATTCTTGTTGGCTTGGATTAAAGAGTTGGCTGAACATGGTCTTGACGGCATTGTTATTTCTGACTACGGCAAGGGCGTATGTACGACGGCCGTTCTGGGGGAAGTTTTAAAAATCGCCAAAGCCAAAGGTATAAAAACCATCGTTGATCCAAAGGGCAATGATTGGTCTAAATATAGTGGTGCCACGTTTATTACACCGAATGTAAAAGAGCTTAGTGAATATATCGGGCGAAACTTGCCGAATACGGATGAAGCCATCGTTGAAGCGGCGAAAGAAACACTGGATGCCGTTGATTTTGATTATGTGGTGGCTACACGTTCCGCTAAAGGGATTACGATTGTGAGTCGTCAGGGTCAGATTTGGCATAATCCGGCGACGCAGCAAGATGTATTTGATGTGAGCGGTGCCGGTGATACGGTAGTGGCCATGATTATTACGGCTATGGCGGCGGGCCTTACGGTACGCGGCACTTTACATGTTGCCAATGCGGCAGCCGGGGTCGTTGTGTCCAAAGTCGGAACCTATCCGATTCATCGGCAGGAACTCTTGGATTTGTGGGCTACCATTCGTCAACGCCAACGCCAGGCGGATCCGATTATCGGTTACAGTCGTGAGGAAATGGCGGCTAAAATTCGTCAGTGGCAGAATGAAGGTCATACCGTTGTATTTACGAATGGTTGTTTTGACATTCTTCACAGCGGTCATTTATCCTATTTGCGCGATGCGGCTCGCTTGGGGGACCATTTGATTGTGGGCCTTAATTCCGATGCATCGGTGAAACGCCTTAAAGGGGTGGCGCGTCCCATTAACTCTGAAAGTTCCCGCGCCGAACTTATGGGGGCCTTGGGGTTTGTGGATGGCGTCGTTGTCTTTGAAGAAGACACGCCCGCTGAATTATTAAGTGCGTTGCGTCCCAATATTTTGGTTAAAGGCGGCGATTATAAGCCGGAAGATGTTATCGGTCGTGAATACGTGGATAAAGTGATGATTTTACCGTTTAAAAATGGTTATTCCACGACAGGGATTATAGAAAAGATTAAGTCCTTAGTGCAGGAGGGATTATTATGATTATAGTTACAGGCGGTGCCGGTTTTATCGGCAGTAATATCGTTAAACAACTTAACGAACGCGGTCGCAACGATATTTTAATCGTTGACGATTTAACAGACGGCAGCAAAATCCGTAATTTGCAGATGCTCGATTATTATGATTATGTAGATTGCATCGACTTTGATGATGCGGTAGCTACGAATACCTTTGATGTGGGACCGATTGAAGTGGTGTTCCATGAAGGGGCTTGTGCGGACACGATGAATTATGACGGACGTTACATGATGCACAATAACTTTGAAGGCACCAAAAACTTGTTCCACTATTGCCAGGAACGTCGTGTGCCGTTCATTTATGCATCGTCCGCGTCTACCTATGGTCATGGTAAAAAAGGTTTTACAGAAAAACCGGAATGCGAAGAAGCATTGAATCCATATGCCTATTCTAAATTATTCTTCGACCGTTATGTACGTCGTTTTGAAAAAGACTTACAGTCCCAAGTAGTAGGTCTTCGTTATTTCAACGTATTCGGTCCGAATGAAAACCACAAGGGCAATATGGCGTCTTTAGTACGGCAGATGTTCTACAAACTTCGTGAAACCGGTGAAATTACTTTGTTCGAAGGTACTGACGGTTATGAAAACGGCGGGCAGTTACGCGACTTTATCTATGTCAAAGATGTAGTGAATGTAAACTTCTTCTTCTGGGAACATCCGGAAATCAGCGGTATTTTTAACTGCGGTACGGGCGAAGCGAAAAGCTTCAATCGCTTCATGCAGGCTGTTATCGATTATAACGGCTCCGGCAACTTACGCTATATTCCGTTCCCTGAAGTGTTAAAAGGTAAATATCAGAGCTTTACGGAAGCGGACACCACTAAATTGATGGCGGCCGGTTACGATAAAGGCTTTACTAAATTGGAAGATGCCGTTGCCGAATATTGTGAATTGTTAGATCATAACGAAGGTTATGTTCGTTAATTATATCCGTTAATTGTGTTTGTTAAGGAGAAGCCCATGCGCAAAGTATTGTTTTTAGACAGGGACGGCGTTATCAATGTAGATGTGAACTATTTATATCGCATTGATGATTTTGCCTTTGTACCGGGCGCACCAAAAGCGTTAGCTGCGGCCGTGCAGGCCGGTTATGATTTAATCGTCGTCACCAATCAAAGCGGTATTGCCAGGGGTTACTACACAGTAGAAGATATGGAGCGCCTACATGCCTATATCAACGAAGAGTTGACCAAGGTAAAGGCGCCCATCCTTGCATTTTATTATTGTCCTCATCATGTAAAGGGAACGGTAGCGGCATTCACTAAAGACTGTGATTGTCGTAAACCAAAACCGGGCATGTTATTGCAAGCCATGAAGGACTATGATATTGATAAGGAAAACAGTTTTTTAGTGGGCGATAAACCGTCCGATGTGACGGCGGCTGAAGCGGCCGGTATAGAAGGGTACCTTTTTGAAGGCACCGATTTGTATGAATTTTTAGCCCCTATTTTAGAAGCCAAGCAGAAAGGACAGACCCATGAAGGAGTATAAACGGATACTGATTGTCAAAATGAGCTCGCTTGGCGATGTGATTCATGCGTTGCCCACCTTATATGCGATTCGTAAGAATTGGCCGAATGCGCATATTACCTGGGCAGTGCATGAACAGTTCAGCGGCCCTTTGCCGGGCAAACCATGGCTTGATGAAGTTTTGTTTATCGATAAAAAGAAATTGAAATCAATTTCATATTTATGGACTTTGCGCCGTATCTTACACGAACGAAATTTTGATATGTGCCTGGATTTGCAGTGTTTGGCAAAAAGCGCCATCGTTTCGTTTTTATCCGGTGCCAAAGAGAAGTACGGCTATTGGGAGCTGCGTGAAGGCAGTAATCTTGTTAATAAAGCCTTGGTAGGGCCCAATAAATACGGCCATGTCATTGAGCGTTATTTAGATACGGTACGGGCTTTAGGCGGCACTGTGGATACTATTGAATTTCCCATGAATGAATCGGAAGAAGCGGCTAATTCCTGTGAGGCTAAATTACGGGCTCAGGGCATGCCGCAAGGTGCCGATTATGTAGTTGTAGTGCCGGGTGCCCGGTGGATTGTTAAAGAATGGCCAATCCCGCACTTTACCGACCTTTGTAAGCGCTTAGCCGCCCAAAAGCAATATGTGGTACTCGTAGGGGCCCCTTCGGATAAGGAAAAGGCGGATGAAATTCAAAACGGCGTAGATAGTCCGTATGTCATAAATATGACGGGGCAAACTTCATTGGAAGAATTAATTGAATTAATACGTCGCTGTAAACTGTATGTCAGTGCCGATACGGGCCCGTTACACATTGCCAACGCGCTAAAACGCCCGTTAATCGGTTTATATGGCACCACATCGCCGGAACGAACCGGTCCTTATGGCGGCGATTATGTGCATATTATTGTTTCGCCAACATCGAAGGCCACGCCGGAGGCACCGCTCGTGGATGATCCGGAATGTATGGCGCAAATTACGGTGGATACCGTATGGGAAACGGTGCAAACACTGCTTTAAAAAAGGAGTTAGTATTTTATGAACCTCAATCATAAACGAATTGTAGTCACCTTTTTGATGCATTTAGGGGACGTTATCTTAACAACGCCTTTTTTACATGTGTTGCGACAGGCGGCACCTCAAAGCCATATTACATTTGTAATGGATGAAAAATTAAAAGAGGTTATGCAATATAATCCGAATATAGACAGTATAGTAACGATTGATAAAAAAGGCCGCGACAACAGCATTAGTGCGCTAAGGCGGATAGCTCATGAATTACGTGATAAAGAAGGCCGTCCGGATGTGGTAATCAATATTCACCCCAACGAACGAACCAGTTTTTTTGCATGGGCTTTACATGGCAAAATCACGGTGGGCATGAGCCATTTTCTGTTCCGTCCGTTTATGACGAAGTATACGCGCCTTGATCGTAAAACACGGCATGCAGCGGATATGTACATTAATGTGTTGGAACAGTTGGGCGTAAAGGATACGTCCAATAAAGGCCTTGAAATATATACTAGTCCCGAATGGGATAAGAAGGTAACTGAGTTTTATGAATCCCATGGCGTCTGTGATGTGGATACGGTTATCGGTTTTAATGTAGGCAGTGCTGTTCCGGAGAAACGTTGGCCGAAAGAACGATTTGCGGCGGTGGCTGATTATTTTGCCGACCACGGCTATAAGATTGTATTTTTCGGCGGCCCCATGGATGAAGACATGGTGGCCGATGTAGTGACACAAATGAAACATACGCCAATCGTGGCAACCGGTAAATTCAGTTTGGGTGAATTGGCGGCGGCCATTCATCGTTGCAGTTTATTTATAACCAATGATTCCGGACCGATGCACGTGGCCGTCAGCCAACATGTGCCGCTCGTAGCCTTGTATGGCCCGTCTAATCCTAAATTTTACGGCCCCTACACGCAGAACTGCGTAGTCTTGGAATCAATGGAAGAGTATGAAGTAGGCAAAAGCATGAAACAGATCATCAAGGAAGGCAATTACAAAGGCGTATCTGTTATATCTACCGAAGCCGTTATTGCGGCGGCTCAATCGCTTCTTGTCGAACCGGGAAGCGAGCAATCCTGATGACCTATATAATATTTGATTTGGAATGGAATCAGCCCTTTGCCAATGATATTAGCTTTATGAAGCGTACCGGTTTACCCGTATCGGGAGAAATTATTCAAATCGGAGCGATAAAGCTTGATGAAAACTTGGAGTTGGTTGATACCTTCAATACGTTTGTGAAACCGCAGTATTTAACGCGCATGCATAAACATGTGGAGAAGTTGACCCATATATCGGCCGCTGATTTGGCCATGGGTGTTTCTTTCGTGCAGGCTTACAAGGATTTTGAACACTGGTGCGGTGACGATGCCGTGCTTTTGACCTGGGGCTCCGATGATATTGTGATGCTTCGTGAAAACCTCAAGTTATTCGGTCTGCCCGGTACGATTAAACATACCTGGTATGATGCGCAGCTTATTTTTGCGTATTTGCAACATGGCAATACCCAGCAAGTGGCACTAAGCAAAGCCATGGAAGAGCTTGATATCAAACAGGATGAGTTGAATGCTCATGATGCCTTGAATGACTCCATTTTCACAGGCTATATTTGTAAAGCGATTGCGCTAGACCAGGGGATTGCTCAGTACGAACAAATTTCCAAAAATACCTATTCGCAGGCCTACTTTCCGGAACCTATCAGTTTTTTTATTTATGAAAACTTCGGTGATAAACGCAAAGTGTTGCACGATAATAAAGTGCGTCGCGCTCATTGTCCGGAATGTCAGTCCTTGTTGACAACCAATAAAATTCAACGCTTAAGCGGCGATAAATTTTTGAGTATCGGCCGATGTCCTTACCACGGGTTATTCGGTGTCCATTGGCGCATCGGTAAATATATGAAACGCAATCGTGAGCTTAGCTATTATGTAACTAAGACATTAACGGCGGCACCACCTGAACTTCAAAATTTATATGAAGAACGGGCTGAGTTAAATCGTCAAAAAGAGGAAGCTTATTTGGCCCGCATGGCGGCTAAACAGGCAGAAGAAGACGCAAAGCAGCAGTTTATTAATACTACGGATAAAAAATAATAGTTTATTAATAGCCGGATAAAATTTAAATGAAAATAATTTACAGTTGAGATGTAGAAATTTTTCAATTGATGTATAATATATACAGCTGAATCGGCCGCTACAGGCCGATTCGTAATTTCACTTAGGAAGGATGATACTATGGAACGAAAATATGCTTGGCATGAATATACCGAAGCCGACACTCAGGCTATGGAAGCTTTATGCAAAGAGTATCGTGACTTTTTGGATAACGGCAAAACGGAACGGGAATGCATTGAACAAACAATTGCGAAAGCGGAAGCCGTTGGTTATAAAAATTTAAAGGATTTCCAGAACGATGGTCAACCGATTAAAGCGGGCGATAAAGTATACGCCGTACACATGAATAAAATCATTGCTTTATTCAATATCGGTACCGACTCTTTGGAACAAGGTTTCAATATCTTAGGTGCTCATATCGATTCGCCGCGCCTTGATGTTAAACAGAATCCGTTCTATGAAGATAAGAACTTGGCCTTCTTTGATACGCACTATTACGGCGGTATCAAAAAGTACCAGTGGGTGGCTATGCCCCTTGCTTTACATGGCGTCGTTGTGAAAAAAGACGGCACGAAAGTAACTCTTTCCATCGGTGAGAAAGATACGGATCCGGTATTCTGCGTAACCGACTTATTGCCTCATTTGGGCCAGGAACAGATGGAGAAAAAAGCGGCCAAAGTGATTGAAGGGGAAAACCTTGATTTACTCATCGGCAGCCAACCTGTTAAAGGTGAACTTAAAGACGGCGTAACCAAGTTCTTGAATGATATTTTTGAAAAAGAATACGGCTTCACCGAAGAAGATTTATTGTCCGCCGAACTTGAAATCGTACCGGCCGGTCGTGCTCGTGAAATGGGCTTTGACCGCAGCATGATTTTGGCTTACGGCCAGGACGACCGCGTTTGTGCTTACACTTCCTTAGCGGCTATGCTGGAAGTAGATAAAGTAAAACGCACTACCTGTACTTTATTGGTAGATAAAGAAGAAATCGGTTCTGTCGGTGCTACGGGCATGCAATCCCGTTGGTTTGAAAATGTGGTAGCTGAATTATTGGCCATGGCCGGTAATAAGTCGCCATTGGCCGTGCGTCGCAGCTTGGAACGGAGCCGCATGTTGTCTTCCGACGTAAGTGCCGGTTTCGATCCATTGTATGCATCCGCCTTTGAAGCTAAAAACGCCGCATTCCTTGGCAAAGGTGTTGTATTTAACAAATTCACCGGTGCTCGCGGTAAATCCGGTTCCAATGACGCCAATGCGGAATACATGGGCTTTATTCGCCGTATTATAGATGATAATAATGTTAATTTCCAAACGGCTGAACTCGGTAAAGTAGACCTTGGTGGCGGCGGTACCATTGCGTACATCATGGCGCTTTACGGCATGAACGTTATCGACTGCGGCGTGGCTGTGCTCAGCATGCATGCACCTTGGGAAGTAACGAGCAAAGCGGACGTATATGAAGCTAAGAAATGTTATGTAGCCTTTTTAAAAGCCGACGGCGTGGAAGGAAATCTATAATGGGTAATATCAGTCAAGGTAAGACCAGTAAACCGACGGTGCGCATTGATATTTTTGACATTGAAGAAGACAAGGCGCAACAATATTTGAAGGACCGTGAAGAATGCGCTACTGCCGCGGAAGCGGTAATGGCGAAGTATTGTCAGACTGTTAAGCGTGAAACCCTTGATCCGACGGAAGGCCAAGGCGTAGTAGGCTATTATAAAACGGGTGAAATCCTCATGCAAGTTTTGCTTGATCCGTTTGAAATTCCGGTTATGAAAGTAGCCATCGGCCGCGGTAAATTGGAAGAGTATATTTTGGCGGCCAACAGTTTGACTCATGAAATGCTCGAACAGCTGGCTAAGGAGGACGAAAACTAATGTTATTGGTACAATATCCGACTTGCACAACTTGTAAAAAAGCAAAAAAATATTTGGAAAGTCATAATATCAGTTTTGATGACCGCAATATTAAGGAAGAAAATCCGACAGCTGAAGAACTTGGTCTTTGGCAACCGAAGAGCGGTAAAGACGTTAAGGCTTTTTTCAATACGTCCGGTCAGGTTTATCGCAGTGAAAATATTAAAGATAAATTGCCCACTATGAGTGATGAAGAAAAATTGGCTTTACTTGCTACGAATGGCATGCTCGTAAAACGTCCGTTATTAATCCTTGATGATGAAGTGCTGGTAGGTTTTAAAGAAGCAGAATGGGAAGCGGCACTTAAACGGAATGGCTATTTGAAGTAGTTGACAATCCTGTGGGCGTCATTTATAGGCCTCTTTGATGAATTTTCTTTCATTTTCCTATTGAAATAGGCAAAGAAACAGGCTATAATGGTTGCAATATCCCGTGTAGATGGATATGTGTAGTATGGTAGAAGGGAGCATTTTATTATGTGGAAGAAACGTGTAGTAGTGGCAGCGGCGGCAGCTTTGATGGCTGTAGGTTTACTCGCCGGCTGTGGTAGTGACAGTAGCAATGATAGCGGTGCGAACAAAACGTACAAAGTAGGGGTCGTTCAACTCGTTGAACATCCGGCGCTTGATGCGGCCAACAAGGGATTTGTTGACGGCTTGGCGTCTAAAGGGTTTAAAGATAATGTAAAAATCGATCAGCAGAACGCTCAGGCGGACCAGTCGAATTTGAACAGTATTGCCCAGCGTTTTGTGGCAGATAGAGATGATTTGGTGTTGGCTATTGCAACGCCGGCTGCTCAAGCTATGGCAAATGCAACCAAAGATATTCCAATCTTGGGTACAGCCATTACCGATTATGTCCAAGCTAAATTAGTAAAAAGTGATGAAAAACCGGGCACTAATGTGAGTGGTACGACTGATATGAATCCGGTAGAAAAACAGGTGGACTTAATTACTCGTATTTTACCGAATGCTAAGAAAGTCGGCATTATCTACAGTGCCAGCGAAGTGAATTCCCAATTACAGGCAGAACGCATGAAGAAACATGCTCAGGAAAAAGGCCTTGAAGTTGTGGAAATGACGGTTCAAAATGTGAACGATATTCAGCAGGTCGCACAAAACTTGGTAACACAGGGTGTTGAAGCTATTTATGTACCTACCGATAATGTAGTTGTATCGGCTATGCCTAACTTGGTTAAAATTACCGATGCCGCTAAAATTCCGGTATTCCCGGGTGAAGACAATGTGGTAAAAATGGGCGGTTTAGCGACTTACTCCGTTGATTACTACCAATTGGGCTTCCAAACCGGTGTAATGGGGGCTAAAATCCTATCCGGTGAAGCTAAAATCGAAGATATGCCGGTTGAAAGTCAAAAAGAATTCAAATTGGTTATTAACCAAGATGTGGCTAATCGTTTAGGCATTACTATTCCGGCCGACGTTTTGCAAGAAGCCGGTAAATAAATATCCTGATTAAAAAAGGGAATAGCCCGATTTTAAACTAAAGGGTAAATAATTAACCTAATACATAAAAGAAAAGGGCTTCGGCCTTTTTCTTTTTATAGATGGAGGAAACATGGAAAACCTGATTATTTCTACATTAGGCCAAGGCCTGTTATGGTCACTGTTGGCTATCGGCGTATTTATTACGTTCCGTGTATTGGATATTGCCGATTTAACCGTTGAAGGGAGCTTCCCATTAGGCGCAGCTATTTCCGTTACACTCGTTGTGGCCGGCGTGAATCCGGTTGTATCGATTTTAGCAGCCGCCGTGGGCGGTATGCTCGCCGGTGTGGTTACGGGCTTGGTTCATACTAAGCTTAAAATTCCGGCCCTCTTAGCCGGGATTCTAACCATGATTGCATTATACTCGGTGAATCTTCATGTCATGGGGAAAGCGAATGTGTCCTTATTGCGCATGGACACAGTATATACCTATTTGGAAGCCATGAATATTTCCGCTACCTGGGCTTTGGCCATCGTAGGCTTATTGGTAGCTTTTTTATCCGGTCTATTTTTATTCTGGTTCTTCGGGACGGAAATCGGGGCCGCCATTCGTGCCACCGGCGTGAATCCGCAAATGATTCGTGCCCAGGGCGTGAATACGGATACGATGATTGTATTGGGCTTGCTTTTATCTAATGCGTTTGTAGCTGTAGCCGGTGCCCTCGTAGCACAAGGAAACGGTTATGCCGACGTAGGCATGGGCGTAGGCACCATCGTTATCGGTTTGGCTTCGGTTATCATCGGGGAAGTTCTCTTCGGCACCCGTTCTTTTGTGAAAAGTTTAACGGCCGTAGTGCTCGGTTCCGTTGTGTACCGTATCGTTATTGCCATTGTATTATACTTAGGTATGCCGCCAAATGATTTGAAATTATTTACGGCCGTATTGGTTGCCATCGCCTTGTCCTTACCGACATTGAAGGCGAAATGGCAGAGTCGCTAAGGAGGGCTACCTATGTTAGAAGTTAAACAGATTGTCAAAACATTCTTTAAAGGTACGGTCAATGAAAAAGTGGCTCTTCATGGCGTTGATTTACGCTTGGAGTCCGGTGATTTTGCTACCGTTATCGGCGGTAACGGGGCCGGTAAGAGTACCTTGTTGAATTCCATTGCCGGTGTATTTCCCATTGATTCCGGATCCATTCATATTAATGATACGGATATTACGAAAATGCCGGAATACAAACGAGCGGCGTTTATCGGCCGTGTATTCCAGGACCCTATGCTTGGTACGGCGGGGAACATGCAAATTGAAGAAAATCTTCTTCTCGCTTTGCGCCGTGGTAAACGGATGGGCCTTAAATGGGCGTTCGTACCGAAAGAACGGGAATTGTTCCGTGAACGTTTATCCCTCTTAGGCCTTGGTCTCGAAGACCGTTTGACGGCTCGTATGGGCTTATTGAGCGGCGGTCAGCGCCAGTCCATTACCTTGTTAATGGCCACCATGCTTCGTCCTGAGCTGCTATTGCTCGATGAACATACGGCAGCCCTTGATCCTAAGACGGCTGAAAACGTGTTAACGTTGACGGATAAACTCGTTAAAGAGCATAATCTGACAACCCTTATGATTACGCATAACATGCGTGATGCCTTGCGTTTCGGCAATCGTCTGATTATGATGAATAACGGACGCATTATCTTTGACGTGCGCGGCGAAGAGAAGAAGAAATTAACGGTTCAAGACTTATTGGAACGCTTTGAAGTGGCCGGCGATACTATTAGTGACCGTATGATGTTGGGAACCTAAAATTCAATCGTAATGAACAGTGGATGCCATTATATGGTATTTACATAAAATGAATATCGTTGTACTTATAACGACGTATGTAAAGAGGGATTTTTGTAAAATCCCTCTTTACAATTATAGGGGCATATAGTATACTCATTAAGGTGCTATACGCACTGTTAACGCAAGCGAAGTATTCGAATCTCCAACGTTTACTTTGGCTTGTCGAGATTTTATTCGTAGTACAGGAGGACATAATAATGTTAACTACAGAAGCTAAACAAGCTATCATCAAAGAATTTGCTGTTCATGAAGGCGACACCGGATCTCCGGAAGTACAAATCGCGATTTTGACTAACCGCATTGTATACCTTACTGAACATTTGAAAGAACACAAAAAGGATCATCACTCCCGTCGTGGTCTTTTGAAATTGGTTGGTCAACGCCGTAACATGCTTGACTACCTTCGTCGTAAAGACATTGAACGTTACCGTGCAATTCTTGAAAAATTAAACTTACGTAAATAATTGCGTTTCACGCGTTAGTTTGCGTAACTTAAAAAGCGGCCTTGGCCGCTTTTTTTATATAATAACTAATAAAACACTTTTATTTTATGAGATAATCATTTACAATAATAGAGAATGTAAAAATTGTAGAAGAGTAACTCAGAGGAGGAATCGGAATGGAACAATTCCAAATGGATCTTGCCGGTCGTACCCTAACTATTGAAACAGGGGAATTGGCAAAACAAGCAGGCGGTGCAGCCTTAGTACGTTATGGTGATACGGTCGTATTGGTAACGGCTACGGCATCCAAAGAAGCCAAAGACATTGACTTCTTCCCATTGACTGTAGATTATGAAGAAAAAATGTATGCGGTAGGCCGCATTCCGGGGGGCTTCGTTAAACGTGAAGGTCGTCCGCCGGAAACAGCTATTTTGCACAGCCGTTTGATTGACCGTCCGATTCGCCCATTATTCGACAAAGGTTGCCGTAATGAAGTGCATGTATGTGCTACCGTATTGTCCGTAGACCAGGATAATGCACCTGAAATTTGCGGTATGATTGGTGCGTCCGCAGCTTTGGCTTTGTCCGACATTCCTTGGGCAGGTCCAATCGCCGGTGTACGCATCGGCCGTGTAAACGGTTCTTTTGTAATTAACCCAACCGTAGCACAACTTGAAGCTACTGACTTAAATGTAGTCGTAGCGGGCACAAAAGATGCTATCTTGATGGTAGAAGGCGGTGCGCAGGAAGTAGCGGAAGACGTACTCTTAGACGCTATCATGGCGGCTCATGAAGAAATTAAACGCATCGTTTCTTTCCAGGAAGAAATGGTAGCCGTGGCAGGCAAAGAAAAACGCGTATTGCCAACGCATGCTTTAGACGAAGATATTTTGGCAGCCATTAAAGAATACGCTCATGATGCCCTCGATAAAGCCGTAC
The DNA here is from genome assembly GCF_008679445.1 of Veillonella sp. LMAG:90. Taxonomy (NCBI): domain Bacteria; kingdom Bacillati; phylum Bacillota; class Negativicutes; order Veillonellales; family Veillonellaceae; genus Veillonella; species Veillonella sp. LMAG:90. Next base: position 1,743,966 of record NZ_NAND01000001.1, on the reverse strand, counting down.
GTTGTGCCGATAAACAACAACGCGATGCGCAGCAGGATGAAGTATATGCTGATACACGCGCTCATTTTGAAGAAATCTATCCTGAAAATATGGATGATGTAAATATGGCGCTTGAAAAAATGACGAAAGAAATCGTTCGTCATATGATTACGGTTGAAAAAATCCGTCCGGACGGCCGTCAGTTGGATGAAGTTCGTCCAATCAGCGTACGTGTAGGTGTATTGCCTCGCACTCACGGTTCCGGCTTATTCACTCGTGGTCAAACTCAGGTTCTTAATATCTGTACTTTAGCTCCATTGTCTGAAAAACAGACTATCGACGGTATCGGTATTGAAACGGAAAAACGTTATATTCACCACTACAATTTCCCATCCTATTCCGTAGGGGAAGCTCGTTCCTCCCGCGGTCCTGGACGTCGTGAAATCGGTCACGGTGCCTTGGCTGAACGTGCTTTATTGGCCGTTTTGCCAACAGAAGAAGAATTCCCATACGCTATGCGTTTGGTATCCGAAGTATTGGAATCCAACGGCTCCAGCTCCATGGCCAGCGTGTGCGGTAGCACCTTGTCCTTAATGGACGCCGGTGTGCCTATTAAAGCACCGGTAGCCGGTATTGCTATGGGTCTTGTAACTCAGGGTGAACATTACACGATTTTAACGGATATTCAAGGCATGGAAGATGCTTTGGGCGATATGGACTTCAAAGTAGCCGGTACGGCGAAAGGCGTTACCGCTATTCAGATGGATATTAAAATTTCCGGTTTATCCCGTGAAATCTTAAAAGAAGCATTGGAACAGGCTCATAAAGGCCGTATGCACATTATGGGCAAAATGCTTGCTGTTATCGATGCACCGCGTGATAATATGTCCCCATGGGCTCCGCGCATTATTACCATGAACATCGACCCTGACAAGATTCGTGACGTAATCGGTCAAGGCGGCAAAGTAATTCGCGGTATCATCGAAGAAACCGGTGCTAAAATCGATATTGAAGATGATGGCACTATCTTCATTGCTGCTGTTGAAGAAGCGGCGGCTAATAAAGCGATTGAAATTATTACCAACTTGACGAAAGAAGTTGAAGTGGGTGAAGTTTACCTCGGTAAAGTAACCCGTCTTATGAACTTTGGTGCCTTTGTTGAAGTATTACCGGGCAAAGAAGGTTTGGTACATATTTCCAAATTAGCTAAAGAACGTGTTGAAAATGTGGAAGATGTTGTCAATGTGGGCGACGAAATTATGGTTAAAGTTATCGAAATTGATAAACAGGGTCGTATTAACTTGTCCCGCAAAGATTGCTTAAAATAACTATCACTTGAAAGAGGAGTCCTTAGATGGATATACGTGGATTTGAAGTTGTATCACAGTTTGAAGATAAAGATATAGCTTTACCAAGACGGAAAACAACGGAAAGCGCGGGCTACGATATTGAATGTGCGGAAGCCGTAACAATTGCGCCCGGCGAAATGAAGTTGGTGGCTACAGGCCTCAAAGCGTTTATGAATTACGATGAATATTTGGCGATTCATATTCGTTCCAGCATGGCTATTAAACGGCACCTTATGCTCGTGAATAGTACCGGCATCATTGACAGTGATTATTATAATAATGAAGAAAACGAAGGTCATATTCTGATTGCCCTTATTAATATGGGGAAAGAAGAAGTTCAGCTTGAAAAAGGCGAACGCGTGGCCCAGGGCATTTTCTCCAAATATTTAATCGCTACCGATGACGATGCCACCGGTATCCGTAAAGGCGGTATCGGCAGTACCGGTAATAATTAGGTAATAAAACTCCATGACACTACGCTCAGCTTGCTGAGTGTGGTTGCCGTGGAGTTTTTTGTTATATTTTGAGTTCAGCCATAGAAATGGCTCTTTGTCAAATTTTGGGGCGCTAAAGAGTCTATGCACTTTGAGGAAGGACATGCGACATAACTGTTGCGTGTCCTTTTCTTGCATTGATGAATAAAATCCGGTTACGGAAGTAGTGGAAGTTCCGTATCCCAAAAGAGCAAGGTTTTAAAACTTTAATTTTGTTATTGCAACCCTCGGTAAAGCCGTTTGAATATGGTAAGGTTAAGGCATTAATAATTTCGTCGCTCCAAGAGGAGAACGTTTTTAAGAGGGATTGAAATTCAGGTAGTTCAGAGTCAAAAACTAATGAAAGCCATTCATTTATGGACCTTAGAATATCGCGCCTCCGTTTAAATTTCAACACTGTATGGAAGGCATATTTTAGCATATAGGCACGGTGTAATCTCGATGAATAGTGAAACATATCCATCAGTTTTGCATATTCATTGTCAGTTAAATCCTTAAAATGTTTAGTCAATATTCGCTTATTCGTTTTGAAGGTTCGGCTTGCATTAGTTAAGGTGTTTTGCTCAGCTTTACGCACTCGCTCAAGGGTAAAGGTCACCAGCCGGATTAAGTGGAATCTGTCGGCAATAATACGAGCTTTAGGGAAGCATTGCTTCATGACGGAGCGGAATTGGAGGGACATGTCCATTGTGATGTATTTTACGTTGTTTCGTACGTGTCTTGGGAATTGCAAAAAGTACTGTATTAGCTTGACCGTATCTCGTTTAGGCAGAATATCCAGTATTTTATGGTCATTAGGATCGGTAAGGATGACCTGGTATTTTTGGCCGGCTGCATTGCCTTTAAATTCGTCAATAGATATTACCGCAGGTAATGTCTTGGGTCGGCTATAGTTAATTTCCTTAAAAATGCGAATAACTTGAGTTACGCTAATATGACAATGTTTAGCAACTGCTGTTAGAGATTTTACCTCTGACAATTCAGTAATGACCACTTCTCGTAGTCGGGGTGTAGTCCTAAGATAGCGCGTAGAGAATTCTGTTTTTTCATTAAACGTGCGTCCGCAAGTGCGGCTATACCGACGTTGACGATAGATAAGGCGAATCGGCTTTTCATTGGTTGTAGTGTGGCGGATTGTACGATGTGTGTAGCCTTTTATACGAGTTGTTTCCTTATGGCAATTAGGACAAACATGAGGTTTTACCGGCACCATCACATGTAATACATATTCTTCTGTAGTTTCTCTCATATTTTGGATATGTGAATCTTTTATTCCGAGCATTTTTCCTATATAATTAAGACTAGACATATTGAATAAACATCCTTTCGTTAATTGTTAGCACCTTTATTGTATCGGATTTTATTCAATATGTCTTTTTTATGCAAAAAAAGTAGGCGCCAAGAGGACACGCAACTAGCGTTTCTCTTTAGCGCCCCAAAATAAATTATAGAACCATAGAAATTAGTTAATAGGCGGGCATAAACTTTTCATCGCTTTACCTTTGGATTTTGTGTGATACAATAAATAGAGAATATATTTCAATATAAACTGTTTAGCCGGCAGAGCGCGTTGGGCGTTAGAGTCGCCGGTAATCGTATTTTAGAATTAGTGAAATCAGCAAAGAGGAGATACCTATGAGCTTGCACAGAGAAAAACAGATATCATCGGAAATGAAATTTGACGGTCGTTTGATTAAAGTTACTTTTGACGTAGCCGATGTAAACGGCAAGGAAGCTTGGCGTGAAGTGGTTCATCATCCAGGTGCCAGTGCCATCGTTGTGATTGACGATCAAGGCCGTATCGTTATGGAACGCCAATTCCGTTATGCCTTGGATCGCGGTTTACTGGAAATCCCGGCGGGCAAACTGGACGGCGCGGAAGACCCGTTACATTGTGCCAAACGTGAATTGGAAGAAGAAACGGGTTATAAAGCTTCCGAATGGATTTCCTTAGGCGCTATTGCCACAAGTCCCGGTTTTTGTAATGAAGTGATTCATCTCTATGTGGCTAAAGGCCTTAGCAAGGGTGAAACTAATTGGGATGATGATGAATATGTGGAACTCGAATATTACACGTTCGACGAGTTGATGGAAGCGATTCGTAAGGAAGAAATTAAAGACGCTAAAACATTAGCGGCATTAGCTTTGGCTATGCCATACATAAAATAAACAGTATCTTAAGTTAACTTAAGAAAAGAATAGAGGCGTATTATGTTTAAACGAGTTATATTATTGGTTATGGATAGCGTGGGTATCGGTCATGCGACTGATGCTGGTGCCTTTGGCGACGAAGGGGCTAATACTGTGGGCCATATTGAATCGGTCGGCGGAACCTTACGTTGTCCTAATTTAAAACGCTTAGGATTGGCCAATATTGCGAATATTAAAGCCGATGACGAACCGGTAACCGGTCTTTTCGGCCGACTCCATGAAATCAGTCGCGGTAAGGACACGACGAGCGGCCATTGGGAACTTTTAGGTCATCCTGTGGATGTGCCGTTTCCGACTTTTTATGAAGGCTTTCCGAAAGAAGTTATGGACGCCTTTACCCGTGAAACGGGCTATGGCTATTTAGGTAATGAAGTAGCATCCGGCACGGAAATTATTGAACGCCTCGGCGAAGAACATATGAAAACGGGCAAACCGATTGTCTATACGTCGGCCGATTCCGTTTTTCAGATTGCCGCTCATGAAGATGTAATTCCTCTTGAAGAGCTGTATCGTATTTGCAAGATTACCCGTGAAAAAGTCTGTGTCGGCGATTATTATGTGGGGCGTATCATTGCAAGACCTTTTGTGGGTGAATTAGGCCATTTCAAGCGGACTGCCAATCGTCATGATTACAGTCGTATGCCTGAAAAAACTTTATACTGGGAAATCCTACAACAGCATAATTTACAGACTATTGGTGTGGGCAAAATCGGCGATATTTATGCCCGTGTCGGTATCAGTGAATCCTATCCGACTAAATCGAACAGTCACGGTATGAACGAAGCGGCTCGTCTCTTAGGCGGCACCTTTAAAGAAGGCCTCATGATGATTAATCTTGTGGAATTTGACAGCATGTACGGTCATCGCCGCAATGTACCGGGTTACAAAAGAGCCTTGGAAGACTTTGACTACCAGCTGGGAGGACTCTTGGATCTTCTCACTGAAGATGATTTGTTACTAATCACCGCCGACCACGGCAATGATCCTACTTGGCACGGGACCGACCATACTCGCGAATTGGTACCTTTATTAGGCTATTGGCAAGGTTTAAATAAACCGATAGCTTTGGGCGACCGCGATACCTTTGCCGATGTGGGGCAGACCATACTCGATAATTTCGGTCTTAAAGGCGATGTAGGCACAAGTTTCTTAAGTGTAATTAAAGATGCAAAATAATAAATCTAAAGTATAAGATTTAAATTCAGATATTGTGATGGTATTAATTTTAAAAAGAATTGAGGAAATACTATGAGTTGTACACATGCAAAACATCCGGTTCCAACGGATCCGGCTGAAAAAGCCCGTTATTATTGGGCTAAAAGACAGACTGCCGTAGCGCAGGAGCAGGGGATGAGCAACGATGAAATCCATGACTTATTTAAATACATCATGGACATGGATATCGATGCGGTAGAAAAATCCGGTACGGAAGAAACGTATGAAACCTTCCGTCGCGCTATCGGTCAGGCTACGACTGCTTTGGATGAAGGAAAGCCGGTGGCCGTGGCATTGAATTTGTTCCGCACTATCATGCACGGCGATCTTAAATAGAAAAACATATCTTCTAGGTAAAAAATAAAAAACATCCCCTCTCCGCAGGCTGGTTTTGCATTCGCAAAAAGGCTCTACGAAGAGGGGATGTTTTTTATAATATACGCAAGAACGGTGTGCATATTTAGGTAGAAATAGTTTTCCTTCAAAGACGCCCTGCATGATAGTGCGACTTTAGGGGGGAGAGGGGTTTTGACAAATCATAACCACCCGTAGAACGGGTGGTTTGCTCTGACCCTATAAGGGTCTTTCTCTAGTGGTTGCCCTCTAAAGAGGGCTTTGAGTAATCTGACAACCACTCTATTACCACTGGCTGCCCCCTACTCGGGGGCTTTTATTTTTGCCTACTTTACCTGCTCACCCGTGAACGGGTCCATATATTCTTTAAAATTTAACGTATCTTGAGCTATATCTTCTTGTAATTGATTGCGAATATACTCCTTTATCGCTCCTTCGTATCTGCCTACCGTATCCACATAATATCCTCTACACCAAAAATGTCGATTCCCATACTTATATTTTAAATTAGCATGTTTATCGAATATCATGAGGCTACTTTTACTCTTTAAATACCCCATAAAACTTGATACACTTAAATGTGGAGGTATAGTAACGAGCATATGTATATGATCGGGGCAGCACTCCGCCTCTATAATCTCCACATTCTTTCTTGTACATAAATCTCTTAATATTTTCCCTATATCAACTTTTATTCGCCCATATATAACTTGTCGTCTATACTTAGGTGCAAAGACAATATGGTATTTACATCTCCATTTACTATGTGATAAGCTTTTTACGTCATTCATTGACATTGAACCTCCTAAGTTGAAATGTTGTGGTTGCCAGACCAACTTCATTGTATCATTAGGAGGTTCTTTCCTTTTCTATAAGAATTTTTTACCGACCCCCAGTTTAACTGGGGGTTTTGTCATGCCTATTCGGCGTACAATAAAAAAAGCGCCGTAACTAGGTTACAACGCTTTTGTGCTTTAATTATAAAGCATTCACTTTAGCCGTTAAGTTAGATTTCTTGCGAGCTGCTGTGTTTTTATGAAGAACGCCTTTGGAGGCTGCTTTATCAATTACGCTAGTAGCTTGAACAAGTGCTTTTTTAGCATCTTCTACTGCGCCTGCTTCTACAGCTTCAACCGTTTTGCGTGTAGCTGTACGAATTTGAGATTTCACAGCGGAGTTTTTCGCACGACGTTCAGCGTCCGTTTTTACGCTTCTAATACTGGATTTGATATTTGGCAATTGAGTCACCTCCTTATGATTACAATAATATACCTGAATAATTATAGCACAGTGCGTATTGTTGTGCAATACCTTATAAAGATTAGTTTTGCCTTATATTTATGATATAATAGTTTCAGATATGTTGAACATTAGTTTAGACTATATATTATACAGCTAAATTTTGAAAACGTATAGAATAGGAAGGTATAACCTTTGAAAAGCTATAGCCAAAGAAGGTATGGCCTTTGAATACGTATGACCTATAAGGTATGTAATATATAACCTATAAAGTCGATATTGATGGTAAAGAGGTGCTTTATGAAAAAATTAATGATTATAGATGGCAGCAGTTTGTTGTACCGTGCTTTTTTTGCGCTACCGCCGCTCAGTAATGCGCTGGGCGTGCCGACCAATGCGGTGTACGGTTTTTTAACCATGCTTGTTAAACTATATAATGATTTACATCCTGATTATGTGGCGGTAGCTTTTGATAAGGGGAAAGAAACATTCCGTACGGAGCTTTATGCGGACTACAAAGGCAATCGCCCAAATGCACCGGATGATTTGCGTCCTCAGTTTGGCCTTATTCGTGAAGTGTTAGAGGCACTCGGAATTACGGTTATCGAAGAAGAAGGCTATGAAGGGGACGATATTATCGGCTCTTTAAGCAAAAAACTGGGAAATAAAGATACGGCCGTGTATATCATCACCGGTGACCGCGACAGCTTGCAGCTCGTTGATGAACACAGCACGGTTTATTTAACTAAAAAGGGTATCAGCGATATGCTCGAAGTTCGTCCCGATAATATGGCGGACGAATACGGCTATGGCCCTGACATGGTTATTGATATGAAGGCCCTCATGGGGGACAGCTCCGATAATATTCCGGGTGTGCCCGGCGTCGGTGAAAAAACGGCTCTTAAATTGCTTAATGAATACGGTACTTTAGAAGGCGTTTACGATAATATTGATTCCATAAAAGGTAAGTTAAAAGAAAAATTGGCCGACAATAAAGAGTTGGCTTTCTTGTCGCGCACCTTAGCGACTATTAAAACCGATATGGACTTAGATTATAAAGCTTCCGATTTTGTAACGTCAGCTCATGAAACGGAAATCGTGCCGCTCTTTGATCGTTTAGGTTTTCACAGCGTAACGCCGCGTCTCATCAAGGCTATGGGGATTACGGCGCCGACACCGGTTGATAGCGACTCCTTATTTGCGGATTTTGCCGAATCACCAACGGCTTCCAAATTGGAAATCGCAGGTATTGAAGCGATTACACCTGACTTTTACAAAAATAAAGATTTAGGTATTGTCGTTAAAGCCGGTGGTGCCCATCCATTCCGTACAATTGACGAAATTTTTGTGGCCAATGGTGAAACGGTAGCTCGTTTAGACGGCGGTCATGCTAAGTTCGCCGAATTGTTGCCGACTATGCTAAAGGATGCGGCTACGATTACGACGGAGGACAGTAAGTTACTCCTCGAAGTGACGGGGGACGCAAGACCGGGTACCATGCCTTTATTTACAGCCGACGGTGAACCGCGAATTTGGGATTTAACTTTGATGGCTTATTTGGCGGATCCGACGCGTACCAATTATGGTATTTCTTACTTGACCGAACGATTCAGTGCACCGACCGTGCCGGCTACGGGTGATGCCAATGAATCTGCCGCCACGGCAAAGGCTTTACTCACTATGCAATCAGTAGCGCAGGAAGTGCTCAAGGATAACGGTCTCTGGGATTTATATAAAACCATTGAATTACCGCTCGTACATACCTTGCTCGTTATGGAAAAGAATGGTATTTACATTGATAAAGCAGCTTTAGAAGAAACTCAAACTCGCTTCGAAGCGGAAGCTAACGAATTACGCGATGCCATTTATAAAGAGGCCGGGGAAGAGTTTAACATTAATTCGCCGAAACAGTTGGGTGTTATTCTCTTTGAAAAATTAAATTTACCTGTTTTGAAAAAGACGAAAACGGGTTACTCCACCAATGCGGAAGTACTCGATATGCTTCGCAACGACCATCCGATTATTGAGCTCATTTTGAAATATCGTACGGTAGTTAAATTGATTTCTACTTATTTGGAAGGTTTGAAACCGTTAATCGATAAAAAAACGGAACGCATTCACAGCACGTTTAATCAGATGGTAACGGCTACGGGGCGCCTCAGCAGTTCCGATCCGAATTTGCAGAATATTCCGGTCCGTACGGAAAAAGGACGTGAGATTAGAGCATTGTTCTTGCCGGGTAAAGGCTACGATACTTTGGTGAGTGCGGACTATTCGCAGATTGAACTTCGTATTTTGGCGCATTTGTCGGAGGATCCGGCTCTCATTAAAGCCTTTATGGATGGCGAAGATATTCACCGTTTTACGGCCGCTGAAGTGCTCGGTAAAGCGATTGAAGACGTTACGCCGACTGAACGTTCCCATGCGAAAGCGGTTAACTTCGGCATTATTTACGGTATCAGTGATTTTGGTTTGTCCCGTGATTTAGGTATTACCCGCGGTGAAGCGAAAGATTATATTGAACTATATTTCCATCGTTATCCTAAAGTTAAAGAATATATGGATAATATGGTGGCGGAAGCACATGAAACCGGCATGGTGCGCACTATGTTCGGCCGTGTCCGTTCTTTACCGGATATTAACAGCCGTAACTTTAATCGCCGCTCCTTTGCGGAACGTACGGCGATGAACACGCCGATTCAGGGCAGTGCGGCTGATATTATTAAATTGGCCATGAATCAGGTGGAACAGCGCCTAGAAGCTGATGGCTTTAAATCTCGTCTTTTGTTACAGGTGCATGACGAACTTGTATTGGAAGTCGTTAAAGAAGAAGAAAAGGCCGTCATGAAGTTATTGGCAGACATCATGGACAGTGTAGTGGAATTAAAAGTACCGCTCATTGTAGACGTACACAGTGCTACGAACTGGGCGGATGTGAAATAATAGAAAATTTTTAACAAAATCAGAGCCAAATTAAAAGCTCAAACGTTTATATAGGTGTATAGGCCTATACAATAATCACTCTATAATTGGTTAAGAGGTGAAACGAATGCCGGAATTACCGGAAGTGGAACTGATAAAAGAATATATCCATGAACACGCAGCCGGTAAAACGGTAGCTTATGTGGAATCTTTACTGCCGCGCATGTGGCGTAATTGTCCGGCTGATGTGGCGGAAACGCTAATTACCGGGCAGACCATCGAAGCCGTAAAACGAAGAGGGAAGTATTTAATCATTACTTGGCAGAATTCTGATTTACAGTTAATTATTCATTTGAAATTGACGGGTCGGTTAATCTATCGGCCAAGTGCTGAGGTAGAGCGTTTTGACCGCATTCTGTTTCACTTTACCGACGGGACAATGCTGGCGTACGGCGATGTGCGTACGCTAGGGGCGCTCTATGTGTTTGAGTCGGAGAAAGAGATTGATTTAAAAGCGTATCTGAATATGGGCGTTGAACCATTGAGTCGAGCTTTCACAAGTGGTAAACTATATGAGTTGACACGGCGTAGTTCTATGCCGATAAAGCCGTTCTTACTGGGACAGCAATTTGTAGCCGGCATCGGTAATATTTATGCCGATGAAGCTTTGTTTTTGGCCCATGTTATGCCGACCAGACCGGCCGATTCATTGAGTGAAGCGGAGACGAAGGCTTTACACCGAGCTCTGCGGAAAGTGTTACGTGATAGTTTGGCTAATGGCGGTACCAGTTTTCGCGATTATAAAAACGGTGCCGGCGGCAAAGGGCAAAATCAGGAACATTTATTGGTGTATGGTCGTGGCGGTAAACCTTGTGTTCGCTGTAAACGGACGCTCCAGGATATGACCTTGCGAGGACGTCATACCGTATTTTGCGGACATTGCCAACATTAAGATTATTTTTATTACATTATCGGGAGTTACGATGTATAAGATTGGTTTAACCGGCGGTATTGCGTCCGGAAAAAGTACCGTATCCAACTGGCTTCGAGATAAAGGAGCACCTATTATTGATGCGGATATAGTAGCGCGTGAAGTTGTTGAGCCGGGCACGCCGGGCCTAAAGGCTTTGGTGGCAGAATTCAGTGATGAAATTCTTACGCCGGAAGGCACGCTTGATCGTCCGAAGTTGGGCAGTATTATTTTTAACGATGAAGCCAAACGGAAGCGTACCAACGAAATTTTACACAGCTTCATTAAACAACGCATTGACGAATTAGCTGAAAATTTTGCCAAAGAAGGCTTCAAGGCGGTTATCTATGATATTCCCTTACTCATTGAAACCAATTGGTATAAGGAAATGGATGAAGTGTGGCTCGTAGCTATCAACGAAGATGTTCAGACGGCTCGTTTGCAGGAACGTAACGGGTATACCTTAGAAGAAGCAAAAGCTCGTATTGCCAGTCAAATGCCGTTAGCGGAGAAGAAAAACTATAGTCATGTTGTGATTGATAATAATGGCACTTTGGCGGATTTAGCGGCGCAGTTAGAACAATTATGGCAAGCAAAAGGACATGTTTTTACTGAGGAGGATGCATGAAAGGCTCTACATTCTTAGCATGGTGCCTCGTAATTTTAGGCTGGTACTATTTCGCTGTGGGCGAACCGTATCTGGCGCGCACCTATGCGTATCCTTTAGAACATAGTGCCACTGTACATGCAGCGGCCAGGGCCAATAAGATTCCCTATTCGTTAGTCGCGGGGGTAATTCTGGCGGAGAGTAAGTTCAATGAACATGCCGAATCGGCACCGGGTGCTTTGGGGCTTATGCAACTCATGCCGGACACGGCACACTGGATTGCGGAACAAATGAATGAACCAAAGTTGACCGATAATGATATTAAAGAACCGGATACTAATATTAAGCTGGGGACATGGTATTTAGCGTATTTGCTGAATGAATTTAAAGGCAATAAAATTTTGGCCTTGGCTGCGTATAATGCCGGTCGTGGTCACGTGGAAGAATGGATGAGCCAATACGATTGGGGCGATGACTTCGACGATATTGAGCAAATCCCGTTTGCGGAGACTCGTGAGTATGTAACGGCTGTTTTAAAAAATCAGGAAAAATATGAGTCTCTATACGCTATGGATGACAATCAATAGTATTAAATCAAGAGGAAGGATTATTTCAGATGGCAGATGTAATTGCAGAATGTAAGGAACGCACCTATGATTTTTCATGGTTGCCGAATACTTTGGGCGATTTTAAACTGGTAATCGATACGACGGCAGAAGACTTGTATTATCGCTTTTTTCATTATGAAAATGAACTGGGATGGCGTTGGGAAGCTTTGTATGATAAGGAAGTTGACGATTATACAGTTCATGTAGTGATGCCGCTTTTCTCTTTTACGGATATTAACTTTATTCGTGGTTCTTGGGAGGAGTTTGAGGCAGTGCTGAAAGAGCGCGCTGAGCAAGGTCTCACCGAGCGATTAATCGAGCCTCAAAAAATGTTTACGTATGCATATAAACACAAAGGCCTTGCTGACTGGGCCTATGAAGAGTTTTTACCTCAACAGGTAGGTCCTTTTGTGCGGGATATTGCCCCAAGTAATGGGGTGTGCATGATTAACGGCTCGTACATTATCGGCGAATATCGCATAATGGATGATACGTCGGGGCTGTTACTTTTCTACAATGTACTGCGTGATGAGTTTTTTGCAGAGCTTCGGCGACACAATTATCCGGAGATTAACCATGACCTCGACGCAAAGACATTGCCGGAATTGGAAGCAAAACTGGAAAGTGAGCTTGTAAGAGTGCTTACGGACTTGCAAAATCGGTTATAGTATTTGTGTTTTGGCAGTGTTCATGATATAATATACGTGATTCGAAATAAGCTTTTTTAAAAGAGTGGGCCTTGGCTCACTCTTTACTTTATAGTAAAACACTATGCAGGCGTACAGACAGGCAAGTGCTTGGCAAATACGATGTGAGTAATATTACAGGTGTTACATCAAAATGAAGGAGGCGATGACCATGAAAAGAGAAGCCGTGGAAGAATTTGTATCCTCGATAGTGGAAGGGATTATTGAGGGCACAGAGATGGAACTGGTGGATGTGGAATATGTGCGCGAACGGGATTGGTATTTGCGTGTATATTTAGATAAGCCGGGCGGAGTCGATCTTGATGATTGTCAGATTGTCAGCGAGAAGCTGAGTGAAGTGTTGGATGCTAAAGATCCGATTAAAGAAAATTATTTATTGGAAGTATCTTCACCGGGACTGGATCGTGTTTTGAAAAAAGACAAAGACTTTGTTCGTTATCAAGGCGCCGACGTTGATGTACAGTTGTTTAAGCCGGTAGATGGGAAGAAGCAATTTACCGGAGCGCTGGGCGAGTTTACCGATGAGACTATTACGATTCAAGTCGGGGAAAACCCAATCGTGTTAGAACGAAGTGCTATTGCACAGATTCGTTTGCATTTTGAATTTTAAAGATAAAAAACTAAAACAGAAAATATTGGAGGAATAATAAGTGAGTCAAGAATTAGTACAGGCAGTTATGGTGTTAACAAAGCAGAAGGGTGTATCGCCGGAAGTGGTGTTTGAGTCCTTGGAGGCATCATTGCTGCAGGCTTACCGTAAGGAGCCGGGTTCCAATCAGGACGCCTATGTAGAATTAAACCGTGAGAGCGGTGAATATAAGGTTTTTGCCAAGAAAACCGTAGTTGCTGAAGTTGAGGACGCAGAGAAAGAAATTTCTCTCGCCGAAGCTCAACAACGGGATATGCGTTTTGAAGTGGGCGACATTGTAGAAGTTGATGTAACACCTAAGAACTTCGGACGTAGCGCTGCTCATACGGCTAAGCAAATGTTGATTCAACGTCTTAAAGAAGCGGAACGCAGCATTGTGTACGAAGAATATTTCAGCCGTGAAGGTGATATCATCACCGGTCTTGTACAGCGTGTAGAAGGTCGCAATGTATTCGTTGACCTTGGCAAAACAGAAGCCATTTTACCACCGGCTGAACAGATTCCGACGGAAACATACAAAGCAGGCGATCGCATTAAATGCTACATCGTAGAAGTTAAAAAGACCACCAAAGGTCCTCAGATTATGATCAGCCGTACTCATCCGGGCCTGTTAAAACGCCTTTTCGAATTAGAAGTGCCTGAAATTTATGAAGGTGTTATCGAATTGAAATCCGTTGCTCGCGAACCGGGCATGCGCTCTAAAATTGCCGTAGTATCTCGTGATGAAACGATTGATGCGGTTGGCGCTTGCGTAGGTCCTAAAGGTCAGCGCGTTCAGAACATCGTGGATGAATTAAACGATGAAAAAATTGATATCGTAAAATGGGATGAAGATCCGGCTGTTTATATTGCCAACTCTTTGAGCCCTGCTAAAGTAATTTCCGTAGATGTAAACGAAGAAGAAAAAACATCTCGCGTTATTGTACCGGATTACCAATTGTCTTTGGCTATCGGTAAAGCAGGTCAGAATGCTCGTTTGGCTGCTAAATTGACAAACTGGAAAATCGATATTAAGAGCGAAACACAAGCAGATGAAGTAGAACCGGAAACGGCTGCTAATGAATTGCTTGAAGGTGACGGTGAAGCGTAATGAAGAAAAAAACACCTCCTATGCGTATCTGTGTAGGTTGTGGCGAGTTGCGTAATAAGAAAGAGATGCTGCGCATCGTAGCCTCACCGGAAGGTACGATTGCTATAGATAGAACCGGCAAAGCGGCCGGTCGCGGTGCTTATATCGAACCGAAAGCGGAATGCTTTGAGACTGCTTATAAAGCGAAGCGCTTGGAACGCTCCTTAAAACGAGCCGTATCAGCTGATATTTATGAAAATCTGAAAGCTGAATTAGGGCTTAACGAGGCTGAATAAGCAAATGAACGAAACGAAATTTAAGAATTTATTAGGCATGGCACAGCGAGCAGGTAAATTGTTATCCGGCGATTTTGTAGCGGAGAAAGCAATTAAGCGGGGAAATGTTCCCTTAGCCTTGCTGGCAACTGATTGTGCTAAGAATAATGCGGAGAAATATATATGGTTAGCTCAGCAATATGATGTTCCGCTTAGAAATGTTTTGACAAAAGCGGAACTGGGTCATGCCATCGGCAAAGAACAAAGAGCTATTGTACTTGTAAATGATGTGGGATTTGCGAAGGCAATGCTCAAAGAAATAGATAATTGATTTGAGGGGGCATGCAGATGTCAAAAAAAAGAATACGTGATTTAAGTAAAGAACTAAATGTAGAAAATAAACAGATTATAGACTTTTTAAGCCGTAACGGTTATGAGTCTAAGACGCCGGCCAGCGGTTTGGATGATGCAGGTATTGAACTTGTTACCAAACATTTTAAAAACCGCAGTGCTCAGGCACCAAAAGAAGCGCCTGTAAAGGCGGCTGAAATAAGTGCTAAACCGGCAGCTAAAGAAAGTCATAAAAAAGCGGAACCTAAAAAAGCAGACGCTCATAAATCCGAAGCCCCTAAAGGTGAGGCAAAGCAATCTGACGGTCAGAAACCGGCTCATAAACAAGAAGCCCGTCGTGCCGAACAAGGTCAGAAGCCTAACACGAATAAAGGAAATAACGGTAACCGTAATAATGATGGCAATCGTAATAATGAGGGCCGTCAGGATTCTCGCAACCAGCAGAACCAAAAACATGGTAATCGTCAAGAACAGCGTCAGGATAACCGCAACCAGGATAATCGCCGTCAAGACAACAAAGGTCAAGACCGTAATGACCGCAATAATCGTCACGGCGATAAGAAAAACGAGGGCGGCAATCGTAACGAACATCAAGACCGCAATCGCAATGATCATAATGATCGTAAAAACAATCGCGACAATCGCAACAGCAATAAAGAAGGTCGCAACAATCGTGACGGTGGTCGCGATAATAACAATGACCGTCGCAATAAAAAGGACAAGAAAAACCGTGGCGGCAACCGTCCACAGTCCTTATTGTCCACTTCTTTGGCGAAGAGCAAAAATCGCGTAAAACAGCGTAATGAACAGAATCGCCAGCACAAAGAAGAAGAAAAACGTAAAGCAGAAGCTATGATTGCTACTCACATTGAAATCGGCCAGACTTTAACGGTTAAAGAATTAGCGGAAGCTATGGGCCGTGAAGTGAGTGAAATCATCAAAAAATTAATGTTATTAGGCGTTATGGCGACCATCAACCAGGAAATCGACTTTGATACGGCGTCCATCGTAGCGGAAGAATTCGGTGTAACCGTTTCTGAAGCGGCACCGGAAGAAGATCCTACTGAAATCGTAGAAGTGGAAGATTCGCCGGAAAGCTTACAGCCACGTCCGCCGGTTGTTACTATTATGGGTCACGTTGACCATGGTAAAACTTCCTTATTGGACGTAATTCGTCAAACTAACGTAACCGCATCCGAAGCAGGCGGCATTACGCAGCATATCGGTGCTTATATGGTTCGTTATAAAGGCAACAAGATTACATTCTTGGATACGCCGGGCCACGAAGCGTTTACCGCTATGCGTTTGCGCGGTGCTCAGTCTACGGATATTGCCGTATTGGTAGTTGCTGCCGATGACGGTGTTATGCCGCAGACAATCGAAGCGATTAACCACGCAAAATCCGCTAATGTGCCTATTATCGTAGCCATCAATAAGATGGATAAACCGGGTGCCAACCCTGACCATGTTAAACAGCAGTTGGCTGAACACGGTTTATTGCCTGAAGAATGGGGCGGCGATGTAATCATGGTGCCTGTATCCGCTAAACAGCGTCAGGGTATTGATGACTTGCTCGAAAATATCTTGCTCGTAGCGGAAGTTATGGAATTAAAAGCTAACCCTAACCGTAATGCGCAAGGCGTTGTTATCGAAGCTAAACTCGATAAAGGCCGTGGTCCTGTATGTACTGTATTGGTACAAAAAGGTAGCCTCCGCGTTGGTGACAACATCATTGCCGGTGTAGCATACGGTAAAGTTCGTGCTATGACGAACGAACGCGGTGAAAAAGTAAAAGTAGCTCGTCCATCCATGCCGGTGGAAGTGCTCGGTTTGTCCGACGTTCCGCAGGCCGGTGAAATCATGAATGCCGTTGATGACAACGAAGCTCGTGTAATTGCCGAAAAACGTGTGGAAAAACAGCGTTTAGCTGAAATGGGTACGAGTCATAAAGTTACCTTGGACGATATCTTTAATCAGATTCAACAGGGTGAATTAAAAGACTTAAATATTATTATTAAAGCAGACGTTCAAGGCTCCGTAGAAGCATTGCGTCAGTCTTTAGAAGCAATTAAGAATCCGGAAGTTCGTATCGTTATCGTTCATGCGGCGGTAGGTGCTATCAACGAATCCGACGTTATGCTCGCATCCGCATCGAATGCGATTATTATCGGTTTTAACGTTCGTCCTGATGCAGTCGTTCGTAAGGCGGCTGAAAAAGAAAGCGTTGACCTTCGTACGTATCGCGTTATTTACGATGCCATCAACGACGTGGAAAGCGCTATGCGCGGTATGTTAACACCTGAATTCAAGGAAGTTATCTTGGGCCGTGCGGAAGTGCGCCAGGTTATTTCCACACCAAAAGCGATTGTAGCCGGTTCGTATGTGACTGAAGGTGTGATTACGAACAAATCGGAAATCCGCTTGATTCGTGACGGTGTAGTTGTTCATGAAGGTCATGTAGATTCCTTACGTCGCTTCAAAGATGAAGTTAAAGAAGTAAAGAGTAGTTTTGAATGTGGTATTTCCATCGAACGTTACCGTGATATTAAAGAAGGCGATATCATTGAAGCCTTTACGATGGAAGAAATTAAACCACAGATTTAGGAGGCGTCTATGAGTGACGTTCGCGTACGTAAGTTACAGGAATTTATTAAACAAGAGGTAAGCGGCATGTTGATGCGTGGTCTTAAAGATCCGCGCATCGGCTTCGTTACCGTTACCGAAGTAGAAGTGACGGGCGATTTACGTCAGGCTACTATTTATGTGAGTCTGTTCGGTAAAGACGAAGAGAAAAAAGCGTCCTTGCAGGCTTTGCGTCATGCAGCCGGCCATATTCGCAGCGAACTGGGCAAAGTATTGCATTTGCGCTATACACCGGAAATTTTCTTCGACGCCGATACTTCATTAGATTACAGTATGCACATTGAGTCTTTACTCAATGACATCAAAAAGGATGAGGCCAAACATGGCGATGATAAATAAGAAGGCTTTAAAAACTGCTTTAGATAAAGCCCAAAATATTATTTTGACAGTTCATGTTCATCCGGACGGCGATGCCTTGGGGTCACTCTTAGCTTTTTATGAAGCTTTGACGGCACAAGGTAAGACCGTCACTATGGTTGTGGATGACATCATTCCAGAAAAGTACAACTTTTTGGCTCCTGTGGATAAAATTCATTCCATCGAAACTATGACCGATTGGACAACGGACATGTTGCTCGTATTGGATGCCAGCACGTTCGAACGCATCGGTCGGGTCGGCGAATTATGTAAAGCCCCGATTTATAATATCGATCATCATATTTCTAACAGTCATTTTGCGGCCGGTTTATATTTGTTGCCCGAATTTGCGGCAACAGGTGAGATTTTAACTGACTTGTGTGAAAGCTGGAACTGGCCGATTACGGAAACGATGGCCAATGCATTATATATGGCCATTGCTACGGACTGCGGTTTCTTCCGCTTCAGCAATACAACTGAGAACACCTTAAATATGGCGGCACTTTGTGTTAAGAACGGTGCCAAGCCGAATGTTATTTCCGAACATGTGGAAGTGACTACGGTTGCTCGTATTGAAGTGATGAAAGAGGCTTTACAGACTATTCGTTTTTATAAAGACGGTAAAGTCGCCGTGTTGGCTCTCGACGAAGCCTTAATGGCTAAAGTAGGCGATGATACGGACGGCTATGTCGATTTGATTCGCAATGTAGATACGGTAGATATTGCTATTTTGCTAAAAGCAGTGGATACTAATGTAACTCGTGTCAGCTTGCGTGCCAAGGTCACCGATGTGAATGCCATTGCCAATCATTTCGGCGGCGGCGGTCATGTGAAAGCAGCCGGTTGTACGATTCAGGCCAATATTGACGGTGCCATCGAGCAACTCTTAACGGTGATTGGCTAATGGACGGTGTATTTCCTTTCTTAAAACCGCCGGGCATAACGAGTCATGATGCCGTAGGGATTTGTCGGCGTTTGTTAAAAGAGCGTCGCATCGGCCATAGCGGTACTTTGGACCCCTTGGCATATGGTGTTTTGCCGATTTTTGTAGGTAAGGCAACACGTATCATTGAGTTTACGGAATCCATGACAAAAACCTATGTGGCAGAAGGTCGCTTTGGCTACGGTACGGATACGGAAGATATTACGGGCAATCCGTTACAAGCGGAAATAACGCCTACCACTATTCCTACATGGGAAGAGCTGGGAGCTATAGTAGCTTCGTTTACCGGTAAGCAGGACCAAACCCCGTCAATTTACTCCGCCATTAAGATTAACGGCCGCCGAGCCTATGAATTGGCTCGTGAAGGTGTGGAGTTTACTTTGCCGGCTCGAACGATTGAAATTACGGAATGTACTCTTTTGGCCTATGCCTATCCGTATTTTACCATTCGCGTTACTTGTTCCGCTGGTACTTATATTCGTGCTTTGCTGCGCGATATAGAGGCTAGAGTCGGTATTCCGGCTACCATGACACAACTGGCTCGCACTGCGGTTGGTGAATATACCATCGACAAGGCGGTTACGGCGGAAGAATTGGCTGAAAAAGGTGAAGCCCTTGTAGGTGCTACCGATTCGGCATTGATGCATTTACAACCCGTAAATGTTTCAGAAAATGGCTTTATAGCCTTGAAACAAGGTAAGCAATGGCCGTATACTAAAATAGACGGTTTTCATGGTGAAGTTGACCGGTTATATCGTGCTTATAATGATGCCGGTTTTTTCGGTATTGTAAGCGGTACTGACACAGGCTTAAAAGTAGTTAAAAATATTTTTTAATAGGATTAATGTATGAAGATCTTAACATCCTTTGCAGAGTTACAACAATTACAATCTAATATTGTGTATGCCTTGGGGACTTTTGACGGACTTCACAAAGGTCATCAGACGGTTATACAAAGGGCGGTAGCGGAGGCAAAGGAGCAGGCGGCCTATACCGTTGTGGTTACGTTTGATCAACATCCTTTGCATATCCTGAGACCGGAACGTTGTCCCAGTGCTTTATTGCAAAAAGAATTAAAAGCGAAGCTATTAATCGACTTAGGTGTTGATTATGTGTTACGCCTGCCTATGAGCAAGGAATTGCTGGCTATGACGGCGGATGATTTTGTGGCGGCCTTAACTGTTCATAATGAAGTTAAAGCCTTTGTCGTAGGGCAGAATTTTACCTTTGGGGCCGGCGGCTTAGGCACTCCGGATGTGATTAAAGCCTTAGTTGAGCCTAAAGGGATTCAAGTATATGCTTTAACTTTGGCTAAATGTAATGAAGTGCAGGAACATGTATCCAGTACATTAATTCGTGAAGCTGTCAAAGTGGGCCATTTTGAATTGGTTAATACTTTATTAGGTCGTCCTTTCATGTTCAAAGGTACTGTCATTGAAGGGGACCGTCGTGGTCGTATTCTCGGCTTTCCGACACTAAATTTTTTATATCCAAAGGAATTGACTTTGCCACCTGACGGCGTTTATGTAAATCGCGTATTTATTGACGGTAAGTGGTACGAAGGGGTTGGCAATTTGGGTGATAATCCTACCTTTGAAAACCAATACCATCGTTTTGAAGTCCATCTGTTTAATTTTGATAAAATGGTTTATGGCTATGAAGCGACCGTTGAATTTTGGAAGTTATTACGTCCGGAGAAACGTTTTGATTCACTTGATGAATTGATAAAGCAGATGAAAATTGATGAACAAGCGGCCAAAGATTTTTTCAAACAAAAATAAAATAAAATTTCTTAAGAACACCATTGAAGCTTAGAACTTTGATGGTGTTTTTTTTGTATATACTTATTAAAATTCTGGTAAGTTTTTCTTAAAATAGCTAATTTATTAAAATTTTTAATACAATTTATCACAAAATATCCGCATAGGATAAACTCATGTATTCTTTTGGTTGACATTTTGCGATGATAAGAGTAAGATAAAAAGCACAATATTTTAAGGAGGTTATATTATGGCTATACGTTTTTCAGACCCGGTTAATGCAATCAAACACTCAGATACAGGAGATATTTTAAAACTCATTGCGCAGCCCGATATGATTTCCTTCGCCGGCGGTTTACCGGCCGAGGAATCATTCCCGGCCGAAGAAATTAAGAAAGCTACGGAGCTCGTTCTGAACGGTGATGCCGGTAAAGCATTGCAATATGGACCATCATTGGGGTATGAACCGCTTCGTGAAAGCATTGCGAAGCGCATGAATCGAATTGTAAAAACACAGTATACGAAAGACAATATTTTAATCACTTGCGGCTCCCAGCAGGGTCTTGATATGTTATGTCGTTTATTCTGTAATAAAGGGGATACGGTTCTTGTAGAAAAACCGTCTTATTTGGGTGCCATTACGGCTTTTAATTTGACTCAGGTTAATTTTGTTGAAATCCCCGGTGACGGTAAAGGGATGATTATTTCCGAACTTCGCAAAGCTTTGGAAACGCATGATGTGCGCTTAATCTACATCGTTACGGACTTCCAAAACCCAACCGGTATTACTTGGACCCGTGAACGCCGTGCAGAATTCATGGAAGTGGTGGATGAATTTGAAGTACCGGTTATTGAAGATAATCCGTACGGTGAACTTCGTTATGAAGGGGAATACTTACCGTCTTTAACTACCTTTGATACGAAGAATCTGGTTTGCTCTTTAGGGACCTTCTCTAAAACCTTTGCGCCGGGCTTCCGTCTCGGTTGGATTGCGGCCAATCCATTGTTTATCGAAAAACTGGATCTGTTAAAACAGAATATGGACTTATCCACAGCACCGTTTTCACAGCGTGTTTGCGAAACTTGGCTTCAAAACTTCGATTTTGATGCGCATGTACAATCTATCATTAAATTGTACAAAAGTCGCCGTGATGCTATGCTTAAAGCTATTGATGAGTTCTTCCCTAAGGAAGTTACCCATACTTATCCTGAAGGAGGGCTTTTCATCTGGTGTACCTTACCGGAACAGCTTAAATCTCGTGATATTTTAAAACAATGTATCGAACGTAAAGTTGCCTTCGTACCGGGCGAAGCATTTTTCACATCGGAAGGTAATACCAATTTCTTCCGACTCAATTATTCTTGCAACGACGAAGCTACTATTCGTGACGGAATCCAACGCATTGCAGATGTGTTAAAAGAAAATTTAAAATAACGATGTATTGCATATAAAGTTGTATTGTATATAAAGTCGTATTGTATATAATAGCTGAATATGTAAATGATGACCTGAGTATCTTCGGTGGCTGTAAAAAGCAGTGATGATATTCAGGTCATTTTGCTATCAAGTATTCTTTTAAAAATATAGTTTGTGATTATCAAGTGGGAAGAAATTTCCGAGTTGATTAAAATTTGAAGCGTTTATTTTTGCCGCAATGGGAAATTCATGGTAGAGGCTATAAGAATGCAGGGGAATATGGTAAAATATAAGAGCATGAGAAGATACAAATGTTCTTCTCCAAATATAACCCAATACTTATTGGAAGCTATAGGCAATACTTATTGGACACAGCTATATGAGAAACGAGGTTATTATGAATTTACAAGAAGCACGTCAGAAAATTGATGAATTAGATAAAGTTCTCATTACGACATTTGAACAACGTTTGAAAGTGATTTTGGAAATCGCCAAAATTAAAGAACAGGAAAATATTGGAATTTACGAACCGGAACGGGAGCAAGAAGTATTGGCTAAATCTCTTAGCTATGTACAGGCCGGTGATTTGAAAGGCTATGTAAATAACTTTGTAAATTCTATTTTAGATATTAGCAAGACTTGTCAGAAACAACACATGCAGCAGCATATCTTTTTGATTGGCATGCCCGGTGCCGGCAAAACTACGGTTGGTAAGGCTTTGGCACAACATCAGGGGATGGAATTCTACGATTTAGATGCGGTGATTCAAGAGAAAACCGGTAAATCCATTCAGAATATTATTATTTATGATGGCGAAGAAGCATTCCGTAAAGATGAATTTGAAGCTATTACAGACATTGTAAATCACAAAATGCCGGCTGTTATTGCGACCGGCGGTGGCACTGTATTATCAGAAGATACGGTAAAACTCATGCGCGAATCCGGTTTTGTGGTGTTTATTCATCGCGATGTAACCCAGATTCTCGATGATTTGGATATGGAAATTCGCCCATTATTGAAGGAAAGTATTGAATATATTTTCCGCCTTTACGAAGAGCGCTATCCACTATATGAAAAAGTCAGCCATGTAAAAGTGCAGAATGCCAGCACTATTGCGGACGCAGTGGATCAAATCGTAGAAGCTTTGCCTAAAGTGGTTCGCTAATGGAAACGCTCCGAGGTATTGTGCAACGGCTCATTTATCAGAATGAAACCAATACCTACTGTGTGTTTCTATTGGAAGATTATAATGAAGAACGAACTGTTTGCACAGCTAATTTAGAAGCCCCTAAAGAAGGGGACGATTTGGAACTATCCGGTCGCTATATTACGCATAAAAAATATGGCCGCCAATTTGAGGCGGCCACCTTGGAACGGTTAAAACCGGATACTTTATACGGCGCTAAGCAATACCTGATCAATTTAGGTGTTAAAGGGTTGGGCGAGAAGTCGGTGGATAAAATTATTGCCTATTTTGAGGAAGCCCTTCTTGATATCTTACGCGCCGAAGATCCGGAAGCTTTATTGGAAGTTCCCGGTTTACGTAAAAGTGTAAAAGAAGAATTGTATAATGCATTACGCGGCGAAGGTTTGCTTCAGGAAATCAATCGGTTTCTGGAAAAAGCAGGCCTTAGTTCGCGTTGGAGCCGCACTTTATATACGACTTACGGAGGTGCGGCCATCGATGTATTGCGAGATAATCCGTTCCGCTTAATGGAAGTAGATGGCTCAATCCCATTTTCTATGTGTGATACTTTGCGCAATTCTTTAGGAATCGAACCGAATGATGAGCGGCGTATTGAGGCGGCTATTCTATACACCTTAAAGAATATCGGCGATAACGGTCACAGCTGTATGCCCGCCGATGAGTTAATCGGTATGGTCTTTGATATGCTCGGCGGTTTTGCCGATGAAGTAGCAGCACGCTTGGAAGAACTTTTGGACATTGGTCAGATTGTAGCCACTGATTATGATGGTTTACTCTATATTTATTCGCCGAATATTTATAATGCCGAATCGGACGCCGCTTATTTGACGCAAAATCTCATGGCCGATTCCGATGTGATTACCCTCGATTTAGAATCTTTTATTGCCGGCTTTGAAGTAAAAAAAGGATTGCAGCTGGGGGATGCTCAAAAAGAGGCCATAGCCCTTGCTTTACAAAATAAAATTTCCCTAATTACCGGCGGTCCGGGGACCGGCAAAACAACGATTATTCAAGCTTTGGTGGAAGCGTTCCAACAGACGCCGCAGAATCGTATTCTTCTATGTGCACCGACGGGACGCGCAGCCAAGCGCCTTACCGAAGCAACCGGTTATGAAGCCACCACGATTCATCGTATGTTGATGCCGATACAGGGCAGTGATTCTTATGAATTTACTAAAAACGAAGATGATTTATTAGAAGCGGATGTCATTATCGTGGATGAAGCGTCCATGTTAAATGTTCAGTTATATTATTCACTGTTAGCGGCTATTCCCGAAAATGCCTATGTGGTCATCGTCGGTGACGTGGATCAGTTACCGCCAATCGGAGCCGGATTTATTCTGCGTGACTTATTGGATAGTCAAATTATACCGTCCGTTCGTTTGAATACGATTTTCCGCCAAAAAGAGGGAAACCGTATCGTAACGAATGCCCATGAAATCAATAAAGGGGATATGCCGGAATTGACTTCAGAAGGTGAATTTAGATTTGTTGAAGTCCACAGTGTGACCGACATGATGCATCGTGTGGTAGCTTTGTATCGTGAAGCATTAGCTGAGTGTGATGATGAGCTGGATGTGCAGATTATCTCACCAATGCGCCGCGGGGGAGCCGGTAGTGTAGCTATTTCTAAAACGGTTCAGGCAGCGGTTAATCCACAGGTGGCTACGCGCAGTGCCGTTAAAATTAACGGCCAGACCTATCGTGTCGGTGACAAAGTTATTCAGGTCCTGAATAATTACGAATTGGAAGTATTTAATGGCGAAATCGGTGTCATTTTTTCAATTTCAAAAACAGAAGTGTGCATACGCTTTATGGATAAAGAAGTGCATGTGCCGATGGAGGATATGAGTTCCTTCATGCTTGCTTATGCCATTACGGTTCATAAGAGCCAAGGCAGTGAGTACGGCACGGTCATTATTCCGTTTATTCCGACCTATCATCAGATGCTGCAACGCAATCTTCTGTATACGGCCGTGACACGAGCCCGTAATAAAGTAATTTTGGTGGGCACAAAATCGGCGGTGCAACGAGCCGTAACGACACAAAGCGGTACTACAAGGTATACTTTATTTAAAGAACGTTTACAGGGACTGATATAATTTTTGATAAATAGATAAGCTGAAAAACATTGTAATGAAACAGCTTGGGGATTTGTAGCAATGCACTTAAGGGGAAGTGAATATTAATGCATTGGAGTGAATTTGTATTTCCGCCTACCTGTCCCGGTTGCGGTACGGAAGTATGGCACCGCGGGGAATGGTGCGAAGCTTGTTTTAATGAACTGTACGATGTGCGTCACGTTACCGATTTGGATGGTCTCGCACTTCGCGAAGTCTATGTAATCGGTCATTATGACAAGGGACTTAAAAGCATATTGGGAGATATTAAATTCCACGGAAAAAAGGAGCGGGTCAAATGGGCCACTCCTTTTTTGTATTCGTTTATGGTTGACCCGGTTCACAAGCTTTCGTTTAAGCCTGACTATGTGGTGCCTATTCCTGTCAGTGCCAAAAAGCGTGTCATAAGAGGATATAATCAGGTTGATCTTTTATTTAAAAATTGGGCAAGTTGGCTTGGTTGGTATTGGCTGGATTGCTTGGAGAAGATTGACTCTACACAGGCTATGTTTTCCTTGGGGCGTGTGGAACGTAAGGCCAATATGGTCAATGCGTTTAAGGCGATGGAACCTCTTGTTAAGTCCGGTCAGTTAGAAGGTAAGTCAATTTTGTTGGTGGATGATATTTTTACAACCGGAGCCACCTTGGAATCGGCAGCGGAAGTATTGAAAGAGACGTATAAGGTTAAAAATATAGTAGGGGTTACATTGGCTGGGGGCCATTAGAAATTTATGTAGTTTAATATCAAGTATTTTCAATCCAATTAGAGATTTCGTCAACAAAGCTACTTTTTTCCTTATATTGAGGATGTCCGACACGAAGCACATAAAAGGTTTGTTTGCCTAGAGTCGCAATTGCTTCTTGCCAAGGCATTGTTCTTTTTCCGATAGACCTAATACCATTGTAATTAATAGTAAAGCTGTTAAAGACATTAGGAATATAATTGTCATAAAAATAGGAAGTATAATAAATTATATGTGTAGGGTTGATGATTTGTAATTCGTTTTGAAGCACTTTTAACTTTAATATACAATTATTTTTTATAGAATCAGAAGTAGTATCTACTCCTCCTGAACTGTTACATTTTACTATATTGGTAAAAGCAATGTTCTCAATAGAATCATTCTTGAATATTTTTTGCGAAATAGCGCGGGTATAGCTCCAATATGCCCAGCGTTTGTTCCATAGCTTGTCACGGGCATATTGAAAGGTATTACGAAAATTATTTTCAATTGCGCCAGGATTACCTCTGGCGTTTTTTCCTACGAATAAAATACGCTTTTGGTGGTTATTAAAATTAGACCCAACACACCAGCAACCAATAGGCATGGATAAATTTGAATCTTGGTGACAATCAGTGCATATTTTATTGGTGCCAACGCCTAGTGTAAGATATTGTTGAGCCAATCTTTCTTCTATATCATTATAATAGTTCATTGATATATCTCCCTAAGATAACATTATTATTGATGTTATTATTATACAAGATTTCTACAGTGATGTAAGAGTAAATATTAAAAAAACAGCTCCCGCTTTAGCGAGAACTGTTTCTTGTCATTGGGCTTATATTATATGAACGAATATAATGGCGTTTAATTGTATTAGCCGATAATTTCAATAAAGGCTTTGACTAAATCAGGATCGAAATAAATACCGGAACCACTGAATAATTCCTGTTTAGCCGTTTTTTTACTCTTAGACCAGGATTCCGTTGACGGATTAATAGCGGAATCATAGTAATCGGCAATGGCGATGATGCGAGCACCTAGTGGAATATTACTGCCGCATAAGTGTTTAGGAAATCCGGAACCGTCCCAACGCTCGTGATGGTATCGGATGTAGGGGATAATCGATTGACAACATGGATAGTTTTCAATCATGTTTGCCCCGTTTGCCGGATGCTGACGATATTTAGATAATTCCTGACGATTAAAGAATGGCGCTTTTTTTAAAACCGCAGAGGGCATCATAATAAGACCCAAGTCGTGCAATAATGCGCCATGTCTGATTTGTTCTATTTCGTTGGCCGGTAGCCCTAGTTTTGCGGCAATGCTGACAGAGTGATTCGCTACATTAATGGAGTGTGTATATAGCTCGTAGCTTTTCATGCGAATCATCTGCAGGAGCTGGGCACTGATAGCTTCTAAGCTATCTTTTTCCAATTCATATAAGCCCGATGGCTGCATTAAAGATAACATAAACATAATACTGAGTCCTTCCCTTTGTGTCCCCATTTAACAAGTAAACACATTATACAATATTTAGGAATTTTTTGGTATAGGTTGACGTTGCTATCTATGTATAGCAAGTTGTTGAAAAATTGAAAGATGTATGGTTGATTTATGAGAAACTAAAAGAGAATACGGTAAGTAAAGGAATTGTAAAGATTGAATACTTTCACAACCTAAAGTATCAAGGAAAATAAATATTTTTGCCATATCATTTTTATATAGACAAAGTAAAATTCTTTGCGTATAATTTCTTCATACGGGTCTGTGGTTGAAAGTCGAGGCCAGTCGCAGGCAAAACGATCCACGTAAGTAGTGCAACGACATTATGAGCATGGTGCGGCTTAGATGTAAGACCTACCGATAAAATCGAGAGGAGTAGTAGTGGGGAGCCACGGGCTTAGGAGCGAACCTTCCAGTAGGCGAGTGTGGGGGCAAAGACCAGGTCAGCCGTATGTAAAAAGGCAGCTTTCGGGCTGCCTTTTATTTTTATACAAAATTTTCTGAATTTTTATACATTTAGCTATTGACTATTTATGCAAGGTTATGTATAATCATGTCATACCAATTAGAGAAACTCAGTTGAGAGAGAGTTTGAATTCATGATTATACAAGAAGAAGAGTAGGAGATGGAATTATGTTTACACAGAAGATGAAGAAAATTATGTTAACAGGTATGGCGGTATTAGCCATGGGTGCTTTGGTGGCCGGTTGCGGCAGTGATTCGAACAGCGGTCAAGCTGCCAATGGCAAACAAGTGATTAAAGTAGGTACTAATGCGACATTTGTACCGTTTGAATTTAAGGATGAAAGTTCCCAAGATTTAACCGGTTTCGATATCGATATGGTAAAAGCAATTGCTAAAAAGATGAACGCCGATGTGCAGTTCAAAAATGTAGCCTTTGATGCTTTGATTCCAAGTCTTGGCAATAAAGATATTGATATGGCGGCTTCCGGTATGACGATTACGAAAGCAAGATCCGAAAAAGTATTGTTTGCCGCTCCTTACTATGAATCCGGTATGGCCGTAGTAGTTAAAGGTAACTCGCCTATTAATACATTAGAAGATTTACAAGGCAAAAACATTTCTGTTCAGATGGGGACCACCGGTGCTGATTTAGCCGGCAAAATTGCCAATGCAACATTGAAACAGTTTGACCACAGCAGTGATGCCTTATTAGAACTTAATAAAGGTGGCGTTGATGCAGCCGTACTTGATTTACCGGTAGCACAATATTATGCATCTAAACATCAAGGTGATGTAAAAGTAATTCCGTATCCTAATACGAAAGAATACTTTGGCTTCGCATTTGCTAAAAACAACAAAGAATTACAGGAAGCTGTAAATAAAGCCTTAGCCGAAATGAAGAAAGATGGCGAATTGAACGCTATTTACCAGAAATGGTTCAAAACTGATGCCCCTGCTGATATGCCGACTGAATGGTCCGGTAACTGATTAAATCAGGGCAAATCGTTAAATTAAATGTTGTGCTCTAATTACCTTAGCCAATACATTTGAGCAACAGGAAGTACTATGTAAAAATATTTAGCAATACAAGCGCTAAAATTTTAGCATAGTACCTTTTTGTATATTTACATGGTAGTATAAAATTGTAGTATTATTACACAATGTTTTGTGAAATGAGGAGGAACATTATGAATTGGAAAAAAGGGTTAACCTTATTTATGGCAGTGGGTTTAGCGGCCGGTGTTTTAGCGGGTTGCGGCAGTGACACGGCTTCTGACAAAAAGGTAATTACATTTGGTGCGGAAACTACGTATCCGCCGTTTGAGTTTGCCGAAGATAACACCTATAAAGGTTTTGACGTAGATTTAAGTAATGCCTTGGCTAAAGAAATGGGCTATGAATCAAAATTTGTAAGTCTTCCTTTTGATGGTTTGATCCCAGCCTTGCAAAGTAAACAGATTGATGCTATTGCATCCGGCCTTGTAGTGACAAAAGAGCGTGAGGCTAAAGTTAATTTCACAGCACCGTACTATCATGTAAAACTCGTTATGGTGGTTCGTCAAGATACCAATAATGTTAACGGTGAAGCGGATATTGCCGGTAAAACCGTAGGCGCACAAATCGGAACTACCGGTGCTATGTTGGCGCAGGAAAAACCGGGTACAACGGTTAAAGAGTTTGACGCTATTACCACTATGCTTCAAGATTTAGAAGCCGGCAATATTCAGATTGCCATGCTCGATGAACCGGTAGCTAAATATTACATTCAAAAATTAAACATGAAAGATTTAAAAATTGTACCGGTTGGCTTACAAGATCATACGGTAGCTATTGCGGTTCGTAAGGATGATAAAGAGCTATTGGATAAAATGAATGCGGCTTTTGAAAAATTAAAAGCTAACGGCGAATATGATAAATTACAGCAAAAATGGTTTGGTGACATTCAATAATTATTCGGCTTAAGTGACAGGTGATACAAATGGATTACACAAAATTATATGCAAAGCGGGCGCTTCAATTGGAGCGTTCCGCCATTGCGGCCTTAAAGGATGAGGCTAAAACGGTGCCGGGCATTTTGTCACTCGGTGAAGGTGTTCCGGCATCGGAATTATTCCCGGTGGAAGAATTAAGTATTGTAGCGGCTAAAGTATTTAAAGAAGAAGGGCGTGAAGTGCTACAATATGGGGACGGTTTGGGCGGTTTGGAATTACGCCGCCATTTAAGTCGTATTATGACTAAATACGGCATTAATATTGAGGCCGGCCAAATTCAGGTAACCAGCGGTTCCATGCAGTCATTGGATATGGCAGCTCGCTTATTTTTAGAAGCGGGTGATACCGTGTTGGTAGAAGATCCCACTTTTATTGACGCTAAGAATTGCTTAGCTATGACGGGTGCTTCACTCAAGGGGATTCCTTGTGACGAAGAAGGCATGGATTTACAGTTATTGGCAAAGTCTCTTGAAACAGATTCCACCATTAAGGCGATATATGTAATTCCTGACTATCAGAATCCTACGGGCCTTTGTTGGTCTGATAAAAGACGCCGTGAGTTTATGGATTTGGTTGCAAAATATAATGTAATTATATTAGAAGATAATCCTTACGGTGAAATTACCTACACCGGCAAATATCATAAAGCGCTTAGTGCTTATGATGCGAAAGGACAAGTTCTTTTCATGGGAAGCCTGTCTAAAACCTTGAGCCCGGGACTAAGAATCGGTTGGGTAGCAGGCCGGGCAGATATTATGACGCAGCTTTCTTTGGTTAAGGAATGCTCCGATATACATAGTTCCTTGCCGGATCATGCATTGGCGGCCGGTTTTATGAATATATATTCTTACGATGGTCACGTGGCGTCAATGAATAAGGTATATAAGGAACGACGAGATACGTTGGTAGCCGGTTTGCAGCAATTGTTGCCTGAATTCACATTTACCGTGCCGGAAGGGGGCTTCTTTTTGTGGCTGGCCTTACCGGAAAATGTGGCTGAGTATGAATTTTTTCAAAATTCCATAAAAGCCGGGGTTTTGGTAATTCCGGGCACTCCGTTTTTTGTAAATAAACCGGAACGAGGCTATGTGCGGCTTAATTTTACCGGCCTTGGACCGGATGACTTAACTGAAGCAGTGAAGCGATTAGCCCGGGCTTACCAAAATATGATTAAATAACTATTGACATTGTATAAAAATACATCTATAATGACGTAAGCATATAAAACAGTATATATATTACTCGGTAATAAAAGATGCTTGAGAATATACAGTGATTGGTAAGTATTAGTTATAAGGAAAGGGTTAGTTATGAGTTTCGATTGGAGTTTAATTTGGGATAATATACCGATTCTCTTACAAGGGGCGGTCATTACGATACAAATTACGGTAATGGCGGTTGGTTGCGGTTTTTTCATCGGTATGATTGCCGCGTTGGCTAATTTGTCACGCTTTAAAATTGTTCGTTTATTAGTTAAATGTTACGTTGAATTGTTCCGTGGCACACCGTTATTGGTTCAGATTTTTATGATTTATTTTGCCTTGCCAATGGTTATCGGACAATCCATCAATCCATATGTGGCTGCGGTTACGGCTTGTAGTATTAACTCCGGTGCTTACGTTTCCGAAATTTTCCGTGCCGGTATTCAGTCTATCGATAAAGGCCAGATGGAAGCTGGTCGTTCCTTAGGTCTCACTTGGGCTCAAACTATGCGCTATATCGTGATGCCACAGGCATTTAAAGCGATTATTCCGCCACTTGGTAATGAATTTATCGCCATGATGAAAGATACCTCCTTAGTATCGGTTATCGGCTTTGAAGAATTGACACGTCGCGGTCAGTTGATTATTGCCAGAACTTACGGATCCTTTGAAATTTGGACAGCCGTTGCGATTATTTATTTAATTATGACCTTAAGTATTTCGCAATTAGTTGCATTCCTTGAAAGGAGATATAATATCAAATGATTAAGATGATTGATGTTTATAAAAGTTTTGGTAAAAACGAAGTCCTTAAAGGGATTAATCTTCATGTGGAACGCGGGGAAGTAGTCGTTATTATCGGACCGTCCGGTTCCGGTAAGAGTACGGTGTTGCGCTGCATGAACTATTTGGAAGAGCCAACCTCCGGCGATGTTATCGTAGACGGTATGAATTTAAATGTTAAAGAAAACATTAACAATGTGCGTGCCGAAGTAGGGATGGTATTCCAGCGTTTTAACTTATTCCCGCATATGACGGTACTCGATAATATTACCTTGGCACCACAGAAGATTCGCAAGATGTCCAAGGAAGAAGCTGAAAAAATCGCCCTTGAGTTGTTGGCCAAAGTAGGCCTACAGGACAAAGCCGATTCGTATCCGCAGCAATTGTCCGGCGGGCAACAGCAGCGTGTAGCTATTGCCAGGGCGCTCGCGATGAAGCCGAAAGTGATGCTCTTTGATGAACCAACCTCGGCGCTTGATCCGGAAATGGTAAGTGAAGTTCTCGATGTTATGAAGAACCTCGCCAAAGAAGGCATGACCATGGTTGTAGTAACGCATGAAATGGGCTTTGCTAAGGAAGTAGGGACTCGCGTTCTCTTTGTTGATGAAGGCAAGATTCTCGAAGAAGGAACTCCAAAAGATGTATTTGAACATCCGACCAATGAACGTACCCAACTGTTCCTTTCTAAAATTTTATAATTGCTTTATAACGCCCTTAATTAAGGGCGTTATTTTATATGATTCAAGATGAATAAATTTTAATTATTTATGACTAAATTGTGACAGATTATTTTATATTTTATATTAGAAAATTAATTTATGACTTTTTGATTAAAAGTTTTAATAATCTTGTTAAACACAGTATTTGTCGATGTTTGCAGCCTGGCAATAGTTAAAAATTTTTACTTCATAATTAACAAGCTGTTTAATTTTGCATAATAGAGCCATAAATAATTGTATGTATACTTATAATGCATATACAGCATAATAAACTTGTTTTTTAATACTTACTGTGTTAACATTATTGAAGGGTACCATAAGTACTCTAATGCAGGGATTTTTTAGGAGGAGTCTTTTATGCTCGGTAAAGTTAAGTGGTTCAGTGCAGAAAAAGGTTATGGATTTATTGAAAGAGAAGACGGTGGCGATGTATTCGTACATTTCTCCGCGATTCAGGAAGATGGTTTCAAATCCTTGAACGAAGGTCAAGAAGTAAACTTTGAAATCGTTGACGGACCTCGCGGCCCACAGGCTACGAATGTCACTAAAGCATAAATAACTACACTGAGAGATCGGCTTCGGCCGGTCTTTTTTATTTGCCAAAATTACAATTTTACTTGAAAAGCTTTGTGAAAGCCCTTCTTTATAGGGGTGTTTAAGATTTGTAAAAAATTTATAAAAAAATTTAAAAATTTTTCAAAAAATAAAGAGGACTTTTGTACATCCTTGGAGAATTATATAAACATAGAAACAAGTTCGTAGTTTAGAACTTGAGAAGAAAGGGTGTTTTATATGAAAGTAACAGTAAGAGGTAAGAATTTAGAAGTAACAGCAGCTCTCCGCGAGTATTTGGAAAAACGTGTAGATAAACTTGCTCGTTATTTTGATGCACCATTTGATGTACAAGCTGTGCTCTCAGTAGAAAAAGAAAATCGCGTAGTTGAACTCACCTGTTTCGTTGAAGGGATTGTTCTTCGCGGGGTTGCATCGAATACAGATATGTATGCGGCTATTGATTTAGTAGTCGATAAAATTGTTCGTCAAATTCATAAATATAAAACTCGTTTGGCACGGCGCTTCAAGAAAGAAGCAGGCTTCAAACCGGATGCATATGTTCCGGAAGTTCCTGTTCAGGAAGAAGAAATCAGCATAGTTCGCCGCAAACATTTTGCGATTCGACCTATGAGTGTGGAAGAAGCCATTATGCAAATGAATTTGGTTGGTCATGACTTCTTTATGTTCTACAATGCAGAAACAGAAGTTATGAACGTAGTGTACCGTCGTAAAAACGGTTCCTATGGGTTAATTGAGCCGGAGCTTTAAAGGCTACTCCGAAGGGAGAATACCGTAGGACGTTTAGATAACTGAATATATAGCAGCTGTAGCAGATTGTGAGTACATAATCTGCTACAGCTTTTTTATAACACTGATTATGTTTAAATTTTTATACTATGCAGTGGATCGTTAGTAATATATAGACAGTT
This sequence comes from Veillonella sp. LMAG:90, assembly GCF_008679445.1. NCBI lineage: Bacteria > Bacillati > Bacillota > Negativicutes > Veillonellales > Veillonellaceae > Veillonella > Veillonella sp. LMAG:90. Next base: position 1,709,644 of record NZ_NAND01000001.1, on the reverse strand, counting down.
TGGTAAAATGTTCATGATGCTGTTGGATTTTTAGCGAATCTTTGCTATTATTATATATATAGAAATTTTTAGTAATAGTATGGATTTATTTTGTCCTTGACAAAAAAGTAGTTAAAACCTATCATAATGATATGTTTTAAAAAATCGATGAGAATTATACTAAAACATAAAAGAGTATATAAAACGCAATGAACAAAACAAGTACGTTCAATGAACCGAACAGAGAGATAAACCTAGGTTGAGAGTTTATTACGATGTAGTTGGACTGAATGCCTTTGTGAGCGGGAGAACTGAAATATCAGTAGGTTTTCACGGTGAACTGCCGTTATAGTATTTGAGTGCAACAGCCTATCCATCTGTGAGTATGCTGTTGTAAACAGAGTGGAACCGCGGGCCACCGCCTCTGTCATGGAGGCGGTAGGCCCTTTTTTATACAATAGGGGGGATTTTATGATTGAACTTAGGCATATTGACAAAGAGTTTATCATCAAAAAGTAACATGTTAAGGCTTTGCAAGATGTATCGCTGACGGTTCAGGATGGAGATATCTTTGGTATTGTAGGCTTCAGTGGTGCCGGCAAATCGACGTTGCTGCGCATGGTTAATGCTTTGGAAGAGCCGACTGCCGGTGAAGTCTTAATCGACGGTGTGAATATTAATGAATTATCTCACAATGAACTTCGTAAAGTTCGTAAGGGGATTGGCATGATATTCCAATCTTTTAACTTGTTGAACTCGAAAACGGTTTTTGATAATATTGCGATTCCGCTTCGTTTGAATAAAGTGGCGGAAGATGTGATTGAGAAAAGAGTCAAAGAGTTATTGGAATTCGTTAACTTACCGGACCGAGCCAATGCGTATCCGACTCAATTATCGGGCGGGCAAAAACAGCGTGTCGGTATCGCTCGCGCACTGGCGACAAATCCGTCTATATTGCTTTGTGACGAAGCGACCAGCGCTTTGGACCCGGAAACGACAGAACAAATTTTAAAGTTGTTAAAACGAATTAACAAAGAATTTAATATAACTATTTTGTTGGTAACGCATGAAATTAATGTAATCCAGGAAATTTGTAATCGCGTAGCCGTTATGGAGCATGGTCGTGTTGTAGAAATGGGCACTGTCCTTGATGTGTTCAGTCATCCAACGCAGAGCATGACAAAACGTTTCGTACAGACCGTTATTCCGGAACGCATTCCGGACAATGTGGTGGCGCAGTTAAAAGCGGATACAAGACCATATGAACTGGTGAAATTACGCTTCTTAGGTGACGCAGTAACTAAAAATGTTATCTATGAAGTAAATCGCAAGTTCAACGTGGAAACGAATATCGTATTTGCGTCGGTTAACCAATTGCAAGATTCGGCTCTGGGCATCTTTATTTTACAAGTGGTCGGTGCTGCGGCAGATTTGGACGCAGCCAAGAAATATATGTGTGATGCAGGACTGGAATGTGAGGTGATTACATTATGATGCCGGATTTGGGAGTACCGAACGAGCAAATTATCCTGGCGGCCCAAGAGACGTTGTACATGGTATTCGTGTCACTAATCATCGGGTCGATTATCGGTCTTATTTTGGCAGTCATTTTAGTACTGACCAATAAGGACGGTATTTTAAGAAATAATTACGTCTTTGCCGTAGTGAATACGGTAGTTAATATTATTCGCAGTGTGCCGTTCATCATTTTGATGGTGTTTATTTTGCCGCTGACTAAATTGTTAATTGGTACGCGTATCGGGACGACGGCGGCCTTAGTGCCTCTCGTTATTTTCATTGCGCCGTACTTGACGCGTCTCTTTGAAAATTCACTGCTTGATGTGGATAAGGGCATAATCGAAGCGGCGCAGGCCATGGGTGCCTCTCATTTTGAGATTGTTTGGCATTTTATTTTGCCGGAAGCAAAAGCATCCTTAATTTTATCGGTTACAACCGGTACAATCGGGCTTATCGGGGCAACGGCAATGGCCGGAGCTATCGGGGCCGGTGGGGTCGGTGATTTGGCGCTCACGTACGGGTACGAACGTCTAAACTTCCCGCTCATGTTGTTTACTGTTGTTGTGCTTGTTATTTTTGTTCAGATTATTCAAACTGTGGGTAATCATTTTGCATTTAAAATGCGCAATCATTGAGAAAGAAAGTAGGGGTATTATGAATTTCAAACGTTTTAAGAAGATTGGTGTGTTGTTGGCGGCTACCGTGTTAGGCGCCGTGTTATTGGCCGGTTGCGGTAATGACTCCGCAGCAGGTGACAAAAAGGATTTAGTTTTCAGTAAATCTCAGGGACCGTACTCGGAACTCTTTGAACAAGCTGTTAAACCGATTATGGAAAAGAAAGGTTACAAGATTACGGCTCGCGATATGTCCGATTTAGTACAGGCTGACGTAGCTTTGAATGACGGCGAAGTAGATTTTAACGTTGAACAGCATACAGCGTATATGAATAACTTCAATGAAAAACAAGGTGGTCATTTGGTAGCGTTAACTCCGATTCCTACAGTACCGGCCGGTATCTATCCGGGCGCTAAAACTCAGCTTAGCCAAGTAGCTAACGGTGATACTATCGCTGTTCCGAATGATGCGTCCAATACGGCACGTGCCTATGCATTACTTCAAAAAGCAGGCCTTATCAAATTAGATCCGAATAAAGATTTGGCCACTGTAACTAAAGCAGATATTGTGGAAAACCCATACAATCTTAACTTTGTAGAAATGAAGTCCTTAACAATTCCATCGGTTCGTACCGACTTTGCGTACATCGTAATCACCGGTTCTATTGTGTACAATGCTAAAATCGATCCTTCTACTGCTTTGATGAAAGAAGACATTTTACCATACTTACTCTTACAGCTCGTTGTATTGGATAAGAATAAAGATACCCAATGGGCTAAAGATATGAAGGATGCGTATAATTCGCCTGAATTCAAAGAATACATGAAAACCCATAACAACGGTTTATGGTATGTACCTGAAAACGCTGACAACAAATAAGAATGCGTTAATGACCCCTTCAACATAGAAGGGGTCATTTTTGGTATTTGCACATAGCCGGCTTTAAGATAACGATTTTCAGTTAGTAACCCAAAAACGGGAAATACATATTTTGTATAAAATCAGTCACACTTCCGTATATAATATGTAAAAAGCTTATTACTTAAACTGTATATTTTGGTTTTTTTAGAAACTTTGTGATATAATTAATTGAATATGTATATAAGAGAATATACAGACCTAAGGAGTTGAGATATTTGTTTGGTTTTATACAAAGATTAATTGGTAATAACAGCGCACGCGAAATAAAAAAGATGCGTGCCATTGTAGATGAAATTAATGGCTTAGAGCCGAGTCTTAGCGGTTTAAGTGACAGTTCATTAGCTGCTAAGACACAAGAATTTAAGAAACGACTGGCTGACGGTGAAACATTGGATGATATTTTACCGGAAGCATTTGCGGTCGTTCGTGAAGCTTCGAAGCGCGTGCTCGGCATGCGCCATTTTGACGTACAGCTTATCGGTGGCATTACTTTGCATCGCGGTAACATCGCAGAAATGCGTACCGGTGAAGGTAAGACCTTGGTAGCTACGTTGCCGGTGTATTTAAATGCCTTAACCGGTAAAGGTGTGCATGTTGTTACGGTCAATGACTATTTGGCAAAACGTGACAGCGAGTGGATGGGTAAATTGTATCGTGCCCTTGGTTTGAGTGTTGGTCTTATTGTAGCCAATCTCGATTACAATCAACGTAAATTGGCTTATGCTTCCGATATTACGTACGGCACCAATAATGAATTCGGGTTCGACTATTTGCGTGATAACATGGTTATTCATGCCGAACAGATGGTACAGCGTCCGTTGAACTATGCCATCGTCGATGAAGTTGACTCCATCCTCATCGATGAAGCCCGTACACCGCTCATCATTTCCGGTCCCGGTGAACGCTCTACGGACAGCTATTATACGTTGGCAAAAGTCGTACCGCAATTGGTAGCCGGTGAAGATTATACGATTGATGAAAAGCAAAAAACAATCGCACCGACTGAATCGGGTATTGCCAAAGTTGAAAAAATGCTTAAAATCGAAAACTTATACGATTCGGCCAACTTGGAGTTGAATCACTTGTTAAATGCCTCTTTACGTGCTTATGCCATGATGCATCGCGATAAGGATTATGTAGTTAAAGACGGCCAGGTTGTTATCGTTGATGAATTTACCGGTCGTTTGATGTTCGGTCGTCGTTATTCCGACGGTTTGCATCAGGCCATTGAAGCCAAAGAAGGTCTTAAAGTTGAACGTGAAAGCCAGACTTTGGCATCCATTACGTTCCAGAACTACTTCCGTATGTATGAGAAATTAGCGGGCATGACCGGTACAGCTAAAACGGAAGAACAGGAATTTAACAATATTTACGGTTTGGAAGTATATGAAATTCCACCAAATAAACCTTTACTTCGTAAAGATTTGCCGGACTTAATTTTTAAAACTAAGAAGGCAAAATATAAAGCGGTTGTTAAAGATGTGGTAGAACGCCATAAAAAAGGTCAGCCTGTATTGGTAGGTACTACTTCGATTACACAATCGGAACAGTTAAGTGATATGCTTCTTAAGAGTGGCGTACCACATAATGTGTTGAATGCTAAACACCATGAAAAAGAAGCGGAAATCGTAGCCAATGCCGGTCAGCGCGGTATGGTAACGATTGCCACTAACATGGCCGGTCGCGGTACAGATATTTCTTTAGGCGAAGGTGTGGCTGAACTTGGCGGTCTCCATATTTTGGGTACCGAACGTCATGAAAGTCGCCGTATCGACAACCAGTTGCGCGGTCGTTCGGGTCGTCAGGGCGATCCGGGCTCCAGTCAGTTCTTCTTATCCTTGGAAGACGACTTGATGCGTATTTTCGGGGCCGATAATATTTCCGGTATGATGGATAAACTTGGTATGGAAGAGGATGAACCGATTGAACATTCCTTGATTACTAAATCCATTGAACGTGCTCAGAAGAAAGTAGAAAATCATAACTTTAATATTCGTAAATATATTTTGGAATATGACGATGTTATGAATCAGCAGCGTGAAGTTCTTTATGATCAACGCCGCAAAATCTTGGGCAATGAATCGTTGCGTGACACCATCATGGAAATGGTTGATTCCTTAGTAATTAAAGCTATGAATCAATATGCCGATGAAAAATTATATCCGGAAGAATGGGATTATGAAGGTCTATTAAAACATTTAGAACTTTTCTTCTTAGAACCGGGACAGTTTACGGTGGCTGAAATGGAAGATTTGGGCCGCGGTGAATTGCAAGAACGTTTGCTTGCTATTGCGCATGAAGAATATGATAAACGAGAACAACTCATTGGCGAAGCCAATATGCGTGAACTCGAAAAAGCAGTTATGCTTAAAGTTGTGGACAGCAAATGGATGGAACATTTGGATTCCATGGATATGCTCCGTGAAGGTATCGGCCTTCGTGCATACGGTCAGAAAAATCCGCTTGTTGAATACAAATTTGAAGCGTATGATATGTTTGAAGCTATGATTGAAGCCATTCAGGAAGATACGATTATGTATCTCTATCGCATTCGTATCGAATTGAATGACAATGTGATTGAAGAAGAATCAGCTGCAGATCCCCTGGCCAATGCGCAAACCCATCATGATGATGTGTTGGAACCACAAAATGTAGATTAGAACACGCAGAATGGTTCGTTGCCGGGAGTTATTTTCGGCGCGGCCATTTTCTGCTTTTCAGTAGTATTATCAGAAAGAGGTGAATAGATTGTTAGAGGATTTAAAAGGCCCTATTGACAATTTAGAGGAGCGTATTTATGGAATGAGGGATTCACTTTAACATCGCTCAGAAGGAAGATCGTATATTTACGTTAGATGTTAAAATGAGTGACCCTGAATTTTGGAATGATCCGGAATCGGCAAAAGAAATTTCCCAAGAAGCAACCCAGCTTAAAGATGCCGTAGAAGGTTATAAAGCATTAGTCGGAGAGATTGAAGACTTAAAGCTTATGCTTGATATGGCCATCGATGAGCAGGATACATCCATGGAAGCAGAACTTAAGACTCAGGTTGAACACATTACGGAAGAAGTGGAACGGCGTGAAGTATTATTGTTACTTAGCGGTGAATATGATACAAATAATGCCATTTTAACTTTCCACGCCGGTGCGGGCGGTACGGAAGCTCAAGACTGGGTATCCATGCTGATTCGTATGTACTTGCGTTGGGCCGAGCAACACGGCTTTGCCATTACCATGATGGATGAACAGCCCGGTGATGAAGCGGGTATAAAAAGTGCCACTTTCCTCATTAAAGGGGAAAATGCTTTCGGCTATTTGAAGTCTGAAAAAGGGGTACATCGTTTGGTTCGTATTTCGCCGTTCGATGCGAATGCACGACGCCATACATCCTTTGCGGCCGTTGATGTAATGCCGGAAATTGATGATACCGTAGATATTCATCTGGATATGAAGGATGTACGTGTCGATACCTATCGCGCCAGCGGTGCCGGTGGTCAGCATATCAATAAAACTGACTCCGCCATTCGTATGACCCACATTCCGACGGGCGTAGTAGTCCAATGTCAGAGTGAACGTTCACAGATTCAAAACCGTGAACAAGCGTTAAAACTGTTGCGTGCCAAATTGTTTGAACTGGAATTGGAAAAACAAGCGGAATTAAAAGAAAAGATCGGCGGGACCTATCAAGCTATTGAATGGGGCAGCCAGATTCGTTCTTACGTATTCCATCCGTACAATTTGGTCAAAGACCATCGTACCGGTGTAGAAACAGGGAATATTCAATCCGTTATGGACGGTAATTTGGATGCCTTTATGGAAGGGTATTTGAAGAAAGAAGCTAATTTGAAAATATAGGAGACGATTACAGAAATGAAAAAGTTTATCGCCTTTTTAGTTGTTGTCATAGTAGCTATTGTAGTAGCGGCACAATTCTTTTTGCCGAGTTTTGTGGCTAACAAACTGGAACAGGAAATTAACAATAAATTACATCCTGAAACAATTTCCTTACGCATTGAATCTTCACCGGCTATTGCCATGGTTGGCGGTCGCGTAGATGTTATGCGTGGTGTTTTGGAAAATGTAAAATTAGGCAATTTAAATTTTGCCGATGTTCATATGGATGTAAATAATTTAGAATTCAGTCCTATCGCTTTATTTATGAACCAGACCATGGAAATTCAGCAAATGGGCAAAGGTGAAATCGAAGGTACTGTTACAGCTTCTGACTTGAAAGACTTCATGGAACAAGCTGTAAAAGGTCTAACCATTCAAGATGTAGTGATTAATTCTGACGGTATTGAAGTAGTCGGGTCGGTGGACATGGGCTTTGTGCGTGGCACTGCCAGCATTAAAGGCAACTTGGAAATCAAAAACAATGCCCTCGTATTCTCGCCGCAGCGCTTTGAAATTAACGGCGCCGGTATCGGTGGGTTAAATGCTTCCGTATTAAAACAGATTACTATTTATGACTTTGCGGAATTCCCAATTCCTGTAAAAGCCGATCGTATTGAAACAGAAAATGGAGAACTTCATTTGTTTGTCAATCCGATAAGTAAGTAAGAAAGGTGTTACTGTGAAGGAAACTAATAGAAAAAAGAGAAAACATTCTTTAGTCCTTATTGCGATTATTATTATCGGTTTGTTGGCCGGATTATTCCTGGTGCAACAGCGTCATCAAGTGGAAGAAGCCCAAAATCAGATCGAAAATATAGTCGACTATGATGCTGTATTGAGAGCTTCTTCTTTTGAAAAGCGAAGTACGGCTGACGCCTTAAAAGCCTTAAAAGATGCAGGCGTTACAGGGATGGCCATTTATGACCGTACACTTACCAAGGCTCGTGATGCCGGTGAGATTTTAGTCTATCATGGTGAAGATGCGGCTATTATGCAGTTCTATGGACCACAACCGCAGCCGGGTTACACCTATATCGTAGCGGCGCCCGGTAAGGAAGGCTACTTCAAAGAAATTCACGAAGATTTGGTTCAACGCTTAGGTAAGGATAAAGTAGGGGTTATGTACTCCAACCGCGGTCCTGTTTTGGCGTTGTCACAGCCGTACGAAGCATTGATGGATATGAATTTAAGCATCTCCCGTTTACAGGCCGAAGAAGTAAGCCGTCAGGGCTTTGACGTTATTGTACGTCCTACTAACTTTAAACAGGTTACCCGTGAAAATGTTGACCTCGTGTTTAGTCGTTTGGATGGTATACCTAATGTAACGGGCATGGTTTTTGTAGGCAAGGAAGCGTTAGGCTATCCTAATTTTATCGGCCTTACTAATGAATATTTGCATAATTTGCGTATTCCGGTTGTAGGGATTGAAGCGGTAAATCAATTGCAATATGAAAATCAGGTCGGTTTTAACAATGACTTAGCCGTAGCCGATGAATACAGTGTTGGTCGCTTATATACAATTGCTAAGGACGAGTTCAAAAAATTACCACCTGAAGAAGTGGCGCAACGTTTTTATATCAGTGATATTGAACGTAATATTCGCTTTAACTTATTGCCGATTTATGAAGAAGGCAGCGATAATAAGACGGCCTTAGAATCAAGTATTACGTACATGAAATCGCTTAAAGAGAAACTGGAAGATCGCGGCTTTACCTTTGGTCGTGCTTCTATTTATCCGCCATATACACCGGGACCAATCGCAGTTGTGTTGACCATGGCCGGTGCCGTGGCCCTCTTTACCTTTATGGTTAATTTACTCTTGCCGATGCGTAAGCACCGTCAGTTAGTATTAAACTTTACGTTGCTGTTAATTACAGTAGTACTTTATACAGTAACGGGTGGTACTTTAATCACTCAAATTTGGGCCTTAAGCACAGCGATTGCGGCACCGGTTGTGGCCATTATCCTCATTATGGATTGTTGGGTACGTCGGGCTGACGGACCGGCTGTAGGACCTTGGCGTGCTACATTGGAGGCGGCGGTTTACCTGGTAGGGGCTGCTCTTATTGCGGCTATCGGTGGTATTATGATTGCCGCTATGCTCGGTAATACCCGTTTCTTCATGGAATTTGCTTTATTCCGCGGTGTTAAATTAGTATTCGTAGCACCGATTATATTGACCGCGATTGCTTATTTACAGCGATTTCCGCTTTGGCAAGGCCGTACGATTGATTCCTGGTCTGAATGCCGAAGCTTTATGAAATCTTTCTTGACCTTGGACGTTAAGATTTATATGATTGCTATTTTTGCTATGCTTGGCGTGGTTGGCTGGGTCTTTGTGGGCCGCAGCGGTCATACAGCCGGTGTGCCGGTGCCGGGCTTTGAAATTGCCTTACGCCGTTTCTTAGAAAATACATTATATGCTCGTCCTCGTGAAAAAGAATTTTTAATCGGTCATCCCGCTTTGATGTTGGCATCTTTTGCCCTCTTGCGTCGTTGGCCTATGGTTTTACATTTCTTATTTACGATTGCCGGGGTTATCGGTATCGGATCCATGGTGGAAACCTTCTGTCATTTGCGGACGCCGGTTATGATGTCCATTGCACGCGGTTATGACGGCCTTTGGTTAGGCGTTGTTTTCGGCGTTGTGGCAATTTTAGTATTCCGCTTCTTAGCTTATGTGGTTACATGGGCTCGTAAACGGGAGGTAGCTAATGACTAGACTTGTTATCTCCGGTTATTACGGGTTCGGTAATGCAGGTGATGAAGCCATGTTGGCTGCTATTTTGGAAGCTATTTTAGAAGTAGTACCGGATGCGGACATTACCGTTATTTCCGGCAATCCAGGTCACACCGCAGCCAATCACGGCGTCAAGGCTATCGGCCGTTTTGACATGTTTGGTATTTTAAATGCCATCGGTCGCTGTGATTTATTGATTAGCGGTGGTGGCAGTTTATTGCAGGATGTAACGAGTAAACGCAGCTTATATTACTATTTAAGCATTATTACTTTGGCCACGAGTTTTGGTAAACGGGTTATGCTCTATGCACAGGGCATCGGCCCGCTTCGCCGTAAACGAGCACGTCAGATTGTCGGTCAGGTATTGAATAAAGTCACTATGATTACTGTCCGTGATGAGCGTTCCAAAGCGGAATTGCTCGATATGGGGGTAACTAAGGTGCCTATTCAGGTGACCGCCGATGCAGTGTTGGCCATGCATCCCGTAGATAAAACTATCGGACGACGCTTATTAAAACCGTATCAGTTGTCCGGCGTACGTTATCGCGTAGGTGTATCGGTGCGCAATTGGAAGCAATCGATTGCCTATCGCGGCGAATTGGCTAAAGCACTCGACCGATTGCATGAGGAATTGGGCGCCCAAGTGGTATTCATTCCCATGCAGCATCCGGCGGATACGCAAGAAGCTATGGCCATTAAAAGCCTTATGAAGAGTGAACCGGTAGTGTTGGAACGCATGTATAATACGACCGAGCTTTTAGCTTTGGAAGGTTGTATGGACGTTTTAATCGGGGTTCGCTTACATGCTTTGGTTTTTGCGTCTTTAATGGAAAAACCCGTAGTAGGCATTTCGTACGATCCTAAAATTACCAATTTCTTACAGATGATTGGTCAGGAGCCGGTTGGTACTTTGGATGAAATCGAAAGTGATACCATATACGCGGCGACGGCCGGTTTTCTTGAAAACTCCGCATTACAGCAACAGGTGGTACAACGCATTATTAAGCTTCGCGAAGAATCACTTAAAAATGCACATATTGCTTTGTCGCTCTTGGATACGCCTAAATAGTATACATATGCCGGTTGCTTGGCTTATAGGCGGCACTGGCAATTATATGGCTAAAGGTTTACAATAATATTGTTTTATATCGAATATTTCGTTAGAATTCAGAAATCTGCGTTACTTATTTTCCTAAAAGGAATGGAGGGTCTTTATGACAACATTAACAGCTGAGCAGAAGTCGTTAGTTCAAGAAAAGGCGACTGCAATTCGCGTAAGCATTCTCAAAGCCGTAACCGCCGCTAAATCGGGACATCCCGGTGGTTCTTTATCCATTGCGGATCTCATGGCGTTACTGTATTACGTAGAAATGAACGTTGATCCGAAGAATCCGAAAGACGGCAATCGTGACCGTTTTGTATTATCTAAAGGCCATGCAGCGCCGGCTTTATATGCCACGTTAGCAGAAAAAGGCTTTTTTGATAAAGGTGAATTGGAAAATTTACGTAAAATTGATTGCATGTTGCAAGGCCATCCCGATATGAAACATACACCGGGCGTTGATATGTCTACCGGTTCCTTGGGCCAGGGCATTAGTGCCGCATGTGGTATGGCATTGGCCGGACGCATCGACAAAAAAGACTATCGTGTTTTTGCCGTACTCGGTGACGGTGAATTGGAAGAAGGTCAAGTTTGGGAAGCCGCTATGTTTGCCGGTTTCTATAAACTTAATAATTTGACTGCTTTCATCGACTTCAACGGTCTCCAAATCGACGGTGATATTCGCGAAGTAATGTCGCCGTTACCAATCGCGCCTAAGTTTGAAGCTTTCAATTGGAATGTAATCGAAGTCAACGGTCATGACCTTGATGAATTACACAATGCCATTGAAGCCGCTAAAGCTTGTACCGACAAACCGACAGCAATCGTGATGAACACTGTCAAAGGTAAGGGCGTTAAAGAAATGGAAGGTCAGGCAGGCTGGCATGGTAAGGCGCCGTCCGCTGAAGAATATGAAAAATTCGTAGCAGAATTGTTGGAGGTGTAAGATGGGTAAAGCAACACGTGAAGCATATGGTAATGCCTTAGTGGCTGTTGGCGCCGCTAACGAAAATATAGTTGTATTAGATGCGGATTTATCTAAATCCACTAAAACGGATAATTTCAAAAAAGCTTATCCGGATCGTTTCTTTAACGTAGGGATTGCGGAACAGAATTTAATCAGTGTCGGTGCCGGTTTGGCAGCAGCCGGTAAAATTCCGTTCGTGTCTTCGTTCTCTATGTTTGCTACGGGGCGTGCTTTTGAACAGGTGCGCAATGCCGTATGCTATCCTAAATTAAACGTAAAAATCTGTGCTACTCATGCGGGGATTACGGTAGGTGAAGACGGGGCCACTCATCAGAGCCTTGAAGATATTGCCTGCATGCGTGCTATTCCTAACCTTAAAGTAGTTGTTCCTGCCGATGAAGCAGAAACTACAGCGGTTATTAAATGGGCTGCCGATTATGAAGGTCCTGTATATGTTCGTTTAGGCCGTGCCGGTGTAGACGATGTAACTCCGGAAGGCTATGAATTTACACCGGGGAAAGCTGTTGAACTCGTAGGCGGTAACGATGTAACGATTATTGCGTGCGGTGCTTTGGTAGGTCCTGCCGTTCAGGCCGCTAAATTATTGGCTGAACAAAATGTAAAAGCTCGTGTACTCAACATGGCATCCATTAAACCGATTGATGCTGACGCTATTGTGAAAGCAGCTAAAGAAACCGGTGCCATCGTAACAGCTGAAGAACATAATATTTATGGCGGTTTAGGTGCTGCGGTAGCTGAAGTAGTAACGGAATTTGCGCCGGTACCGGTTATTCGCATCGGCACGAAGGATACATTCGGTGAATCCGGTACACCTAAAGAATTGATGGCCAAATATGGTCTTACAGCAGAAGATATCGTGAATGCTGCTAAAACAGCGATTGAACGAAAATAGTAAAGGAAGTTAATCAATGATTCAATTTAACCATGTCAACAAAGTGTACGACAATGGCTCGCTGGCTTTGGATGACGTAACTATACATATTGAGAAGGGTGAGTTCGTACTTATCTGTGGTCCTAGTGGGGCTGGGAAATCCACGTTTATCAAACTATTATCACATGAAGTAGTACCTGATTCGGGAACCGTTATCGTAAATGACATGGAAGTCTCTCATTTGAAAAAACGGAAAATTCCGTATTTACGACGTCGTTTGGGCATTGTGTTCCAAGACTTCCGTCTTTTGCCAAACAAAACGGTAGCGGAAAACATTGCCTTTGCACTTGAAGTAATTGAAGAAAAACCGAAAGTTATTAAGGAACGAGTTGCCGCCGTATTGGATATGGTCGGCCTCGGTCATAAAGCTGATGATTTACCGCAGGATTTGAGCGGCGGTGAACAGCAGCGTGTAGCCATTGCCCGTGCCATCGTTAATAAACCGTTAGTGCTCATCGCCGATGAACCGACGGGTAACTTGGACCCTAATACCAGTAAGGGGATTGTGGAATTGTTTAAAACAATCAACAATTCAGGGACAACCATCGTTATGGTAACGCATGATATGGAAATGGTTAGATATTTAAATAAGCGGGTTATTGCATTGGAAGATGGCCGCGTAATCAGTGATAGAATGCGAGGTGCTGAATTCAATGAAGCTTAGAACGTTTAGATACTTTGTGAAAGAGGCTCTCAAGTCTATGAGCCGCAACGGTCTCATGACTTTGGCTTCCATTTCCACAGTAGCATTATCTTTATTTATTCTGGGGGTTTTTACTACCGGGGTTGTAAATCTCAATAATTTGGCTTCCAACTTGGAAAGTCAGGTAGAAATCAGTATTTATATGAAAGACGGCTTGACTACCAACCAAGTTATGGAAGTCGGTAAAAAACTAAAAGCCTTACCAAAAGTTAAAAATCTGGAATTCGTCAATAAAGACGAAGCGATGAAGCGTTTTAAAGAACGCCTTGGCGATCAGCAGGGCTTAGTAGCCGCTTTGGACGGCAATAACCCATTGCCATCGGCCTATGTGATTACTTTTGAGGACCCGGAAGAAGTAAAAAGTACGGCTAAATTAGTAGCTACGTTCCCTGAAGTGGAAAGTGCTCATTACGGACAAGATGTAATCGAACAGATTTTCAAAATGACTCAGGTTATCCGCATCGGTGGTATTGCCCTTATTGCCTTCTTGGCAGGGGCGACCTTGTTTATCATCTCCAATACGATTCGCCTTACCGTATTTGCCCGTCGTAAAGAAATCGGTATCATGAAATATGTAGGGGCCACCAACTGGTTCATCCGTTGGCCGTTCCTCATTGAAGGTATGTTGCTCGGTTTTATCGGCGGCGCTATTGCGACGGCTTGTGTTTGGGAATTCTATCACTTCATCACCCTTGAAGTGGAAAATTCCTTGGCATTCTTGCCGTTAGTACCGATGTTCCCATTCTTCTATGACTTGAGCGCTATTTTATTGGGCGTTGGTGTCTTGGTAGGGGCTATCGGTTCCACTATTTCGTTGAAACAGTATATGAAGGTATAAGAGAAGGGTTGGGTATGGCAAATAATAAATTATCCATGCGCATCGCGGCCGTTCTTTTAAGTACCACCATGTTAGCCTCCGTACCGCTTAGTACTATTTATGCCGAAGACGAAGATTTAACGAATCAGCTCAGCGGCATAGAACAGCAAATGCAAGAAGCGGGCAATCGAAAAGCCAATGCGGAAATTACGATTACGAATGTGTCTGAACAATTGCATCAGATTCAGGTGGAATTGGATCAGGCTACGGCTAATTTAAAAAGCTATGAACAGCAGCGTATGGCTGTAGAAAATGAAATTGTTAAGAATGAAAAATTGTTAGCCGAAGCGCAAGCTCGGTTGGCAACACGGGAAGGCGTCTTCAATAAGCGTGTCCGTGATATTTATATCAACGGTCGTCTCAGCTATTTGGAAGTTATCATTGGGGCCAAAGACTTCAGTGATTTCGCCAATCGCGTTGAAATGTTGCGACGTATTATTGATGCTGACATTAAATTAATCAGCAGCATTAAGACGGAACGTGAAGAAATTGCGCAACGGAAAGCCGAATTGGAAGCAGATCGTGCTAAAGTTGTAGAATTGGAAAACAAAGCACGTGAAACGCAAGCGGTTATTCAGAAGAAAAAAGATGAACAATCCGCTATTTTGGCACAGGCTCAAAATGATAAGGCTGTGGCTGAACAGATGCAGGCTGATTTACAGGCTTCCTCTGATGCTATTCGTGCTATGTTGCAACAGCGTGCAGCTGAACGTGTTGCCGCAGCGGCCGCCGCAGCAGCAGCGGCTCAGTCCGGTGGCGGCGGTGGCGGTAGTGATTACACTTATGTACAAGGTACAGGCCAACTTGCCTGGCCGGTATCCGGTGTTATTACGTCCGACTTCGGCTGGCGTAACCATCCTATTTTCGGACGACAAATACTTCACTCCGGTATCGATATCGGCGTTGATGAAGGCACCCCGGTACATGCTGCCGATGGTGGTACTGTCGTATTCTCCGGTTGGATGGACGGCTATGGTTATGCTGTTGTTATCGACCATGGTAACGGTATTTCCACTTTATACGGCCATAACTCTGATTTGGCCGTATCGGAAGGTCAATCTGTAAGTAAGGGCACCGTTATTGCCTATGCAGGCAGTACGGGTAACTCCACAGGTCCGCACGTTCACTTTGAAGTGCGTGTAAATGGTGATCCTGTAGATCCACAAGGGTATTTATAAGATGAATAATGAAAATACAAAGCGTCGGTGGTCGGACTCCTTAAAGTCCGGCGTCCGATTCGCCGTTAAGTTTACGCTGGCAGGCATTGTATTTATGTGGCTCGTGTTTTGGTATATTTCCGGCTCCCCAATAGGCGCTGTGAAGTTCTTTTTCACATATTTTGTGGCCAGTCATTTCTATATGGACCCGGTTTCGAAACAATCTTTATTTGAAGGCTCTTTGGCCGGTATGATTGATTCGCTGGGGGAACCGCATAGTCAATATCTTAATGAAAAAGAATATAATGATATTTATATGCAAACATCGGCCAGCTACATCGGAGTCGGTATTGTACTCGGCCAGGATAAGGACGGCCTGATGAAAGTGGCCAGTGCTATTGAAGGCCAGCCTGCTGCGGAGGCCGGCGTTAAATCCGGTGATATCATTGTAGAGATTGACGGGGTTAATACATCTACTTTAACCATGGAACAGGCATCCAAGATGATTCGTGGTGAAGAAGGTACCAATGTTACGATTACTATAATGCGCGGTAATGAAGTTAAAGATATTACCATTACGCGCAAACAAATTACATTGCCAACGGTTAAGGGCAAAATGTTGGATGACCATATTGGCTATATCCGCATCAGTCAGTTTGCGGAGCCAACCGGTTCTGATTTTGCCAAAACCTATAATGAATTAAAAGAAAAGGGCATGACAAAACTTGTCCTCGATTTGCGCGACAATCCGGGCGGTTTATTGACGACTGCTCAGGAAGTAGCCAATTATATTTTGCCGGCCGGTCCGATTGTTACGATTCAGGATCGTTCCGGTCGTATAGAGTCTTATGACTCAGAAGGTTTGGAGCCTACCATTCCTATGGTTGTGCTTATTAATCAAGGTTCTGCGAGTGCCTCGGAAATTATTTCCGGTGCGGTGCAGGATGAAAAAGTAGGTACCATTGTGGGTACTAACAGTTATGGTAAGGGAACGGTTCAAACTATTTTGGGTGTTCCCGGCGATGAAGGCATTAAGATTACGATTGCCAAATATCATACGCCAAATGATCGGGTAATCGACGGTACAGGCATTAAGCCAGATGTGGAAGTTGAATTACCGGACAATGCACAATCTGAAAGTGATGATACACAACTTCAGAAAGCATTGGAAATTTTAAAGACAAAATAATAGTGAGGCGGTAGCTATTTTGAGTTACCGCCCATATTACTATCAGAAAAGGATGAAAACTATGTTTATCGATCGTGCACGAATTTTTGTGAAAGCCGGTGACGGCGGCAACGGGATGAGTAGTTTCCGACGCGAAAAGTATGTTCCTAACGGCGGCCCAAACGGCGGCGATGGCGGTAAAGGAGCAGACATCATTTTAAAAGCGGACAGAAATATCAACACTCTCGTTGATTTCAGATATAAAAGACAATTTAAGGGACCGGCCGGTGAAGGTGGTCAGAGCAGTAATAAATACGGCAAAGGTGCCGATAATATGATTATTCCGGTGCCACTCGGTACGACTGTTAAAGATGAAGAAAGCGGTAAATTAATGGCCGACCTTATCGAAGACGGTCAGACCTATGTGGTAGCCAAAGGCGGCCGTGGCGGTCGCGGCAATGCGCACTTCCATACCAGTGCCAATCGTGCGCCGACGTTTGCGGAAAAAGGCGAACCGGGCGAAGAACGTTGGCTCCAATTGGAACTTAAAGTGTTGGCCGATGTAGGTTTATTGGGGTATCCGAGTGTAGGTAAATCCAGTATTATTCGCAAAGTATCTTCCGCAAAACCGGAAGTGGCGGCATATCATTTTACGACGTTAACACCGGTTCTCGGTGTTGTGTCCGTCGGTGAAGGTCAAAGTTTTGTTATGGCGGATATTCCGGGCCTTATTGAAGGGGCCAGTGAAGGGGTAGGCCTTGGGCATTCCTTCTTGCGCCATGTGGAACGCAGTAATATCCTCATCCATGTACTCGATGTATCGGGCATGGAAGGCCGCGATCCGATTGAAGATTTCCACACGATTAATAAGGAATTGGCCAAATATAGTGAAAAGTTGAGCAAAAAACCTCAATTAATCGCATTAAATAAAATTGACATGTTGCAAGACGAAGAAACATTACCTCGTGTTTCAGCGTATTTTAAAGAACAGGGGTATGAAGTATTCCCGGTAAATGCGTTAACCGGTGAAGGCTTGCCTGATTTGGTAAATCGTGCCTGGTACTACGTAGAAAACTATGTACCGGAACCGGAAGCAGTCGATGATACCGTGTTATACGAAGCTAAACCGGATACAGACTTTACTATTACCCGTGGTGACGATGCATCCTTCATTATCAGTGGTGCTCGTATTGAAAAATTAGTAGCCATGACAAACTTAGAAGATGAACAGGCTCTTCGTCGTTTCCAAAAAATTTGGTCCTATATGGATTTAGATAGAAAATTGAAAGAACGTGGCTGTAAGGACGGCGACGAAGTGGTAATCGGTGATCAACGCTTTACTTTCCACGATTTATAAGGAAGGACTAGTAGACTATGACAGGTAAACAAAAACGATTTTTGCGTGCATTAGCCAGTACCATGCCGGCTGTAGTTATGATCGGTAAAGGCGGCTTGGAAGATGCTGTTATTGACAGTGCTCGTGCGGCCATTACGGCAAGAGAACTTATTAAAGTTAAAGTGTTAAATAATGCCCCTGTGGACCCTGCAGAAACATTTGAAGAATTAGCCGATATGTTGGGTGCCGAATTGGTACAGGTTATCGGTCACAACGGTGTTTTATACAAAGCCAAAAAAGACCCCAAAATCATATTGCCCCGTTAGTCAGCCGAATTAATTCGCTTAATGCGTTAGTTTAGCTGACTTCCGGAAACGTTAAAAGGTAATCTGATGATGAGGAGATATAATTATGAGCGAAAGAGAGTCTACTGTTAAAGTCGTAACAAATGAACATTCCCGTGACGTATTGGCCAAGGCTAAGCGTATCGTCGTTAAAGTGGGTACCAGTACCTTAACCTATGACACGGGACGGCTTAATTTGCGCCGAATCGAATCGATTGTAAAGCAATTGGCTGATTTGGCCAATCAAGGGAAGGAAATTATTTTAGTCAGTTCCGGTGCCGTAGGTGCCGGGTTGGCTCCTTTGGGGGTTAAAGAAAAACCAAAAGACCTTGTCATGAAACAGGCTGCTGCCTCCGTGGGGCAAGGGGTTTTACTCCATATGTATGAAAAGCTATTTCGTGAATACGGCCATACGGTAGGTCAGATTCTTCTGACTCGCGAAGACAGTATGAATCGCTCTCGTTATATCAACTTGCGCAATACTTTATATGCGTTGATTTCTTTAGGCGTGATTCCTATCATTAATGAAAATGACGTAGTGTCTATTGATGAAGTTAAAATCGGTGATAATGATACCCTGTCGGCTGTTATTGCAAGTACAGTTGAGGCCGATTTGTTGATTATTTTATCTGATATTGAAGGTTTGTATACGGCTAATCCGCAAACGAATCCGGATGCCGAATTAATACATGAAGTAGACGTTATTACGCCTCATATTTATGAAATAGCCGGTGGTGCTGGTACATCACGCGGTACGGGTGGCATGTATACTAAAATTCAAGCCGCCAATATTGCCGTTAATTCCGGTGTGCACATGGTTATCGCTTCCGGTGAACGCAATGATTCTATCGAAGTGATTGCCGCCGGCGGTTTACGAGGCACCCATTTTGTGGCGCGTGATTCGAAACCGCATATGAAAAAACGCTGGGTAGCCTTCGGCAAGCGGCTTAAAGGTTCGGTTACTGTCGATAAGGGCTGTGCTGATGCTTTACTTAAAAAAGGCTCCAGTTTATTGCCGGTTGGTATTACGGCAGTAAGCGGTGAGTTTCATGAAGGGGAAACCATTAGTATCCTGTTTAATGACGAAGAAATTGCCCGTGGTATGGTAAACTTCTCATCAGCGGATCTTGATCAAATTAAAGGTTGCAATTCCCATGAAATTACGTCTATTCTTAAGATAGACAGTGCTCATACGGAAGTCATTCATCGTGATAATTTAGTAATCCTCAGATAGGAGTCTTAATATGACAGAGTACGCAACATATTTTGAAACTATGGGCCGTAAGGCTCGGGCCGCATCGACGGCTATGCAATTGGCCGATACGGCGGTAAAAAATAAATTATTGCAGACCGTGGCTGATGTATTGGTAGCTCATATTCCGGCCATTTTAGATGCCAATGAAAAAGATATGGCACAGGCCGGCGATTATAATTTACCGCAAATTATGTATGATCGATTGCGTCTTACTAAGGAGCGCATCGAGCAGATGGCTCTTGGGGTACGTGAGCTTGTTGATTTAGAAGACCCTATCGGTGAAGTTATGGAGTCGTCTACCCGTCCCAATGGCATGGAAATTACGAAAGTACGGGTACCATTGGGGGTTATTGCTATGTTTTACGAAGCAAGACCAAATGTAACTGTTGATGCAGCGGCTCTATGTATGAAAACAGGCAATGCGGTTATTTTACGGGGCGGTAAAGAAGCATTTCACACTAATGAATGCTTGGTAAATTTATTGCGTGACGCATTGACCGAAGTTAATTTACCGGCCGATGCGGTAGAATTGGTAACCGTCACCGATCGTGCGGCCGTATCTGATTTATTGCGCCAACGTGAATACATTGATGTAGTAATACCTCGTGGCGGTGCGGGCCTTATTAAACGAATTGTAGAAGAAAGCCGCATTCCGGTTATTGAAACGGGGAGCGGTGTCGTTCATGTATATGTGGATAAAGATTGTGACGAAGCTAAAATTGTACCGATTGTAGTCAATGCTAAAGTACAGCGGCCATCCGTATGCAATTCCGCGGAAACGTTACTTATTCACGAAGCGGTGGCACCTAAATTGTTGCCGATTATTGCGGATGCTTTAATGGCCAAACAGGTGGAACTTCGCGGTGATGAAGCTTCGCGGGCTATCGTTAAAGATATTAAAGCTGCTGAAGAATCGGCATGGTCAACGGAATATAACGATTTAATTATGAATGTAAAAGTAGTGCCTTCCGTGGAGGCTGCCATTGCTCATATTAATCACTACGGGACGAAACATTCGGAATGTATTATTACGGAAAATAAAGAGGCGGCACAGGCCTTTTTACAACAAGTAGATGCATCTACCGTGTATGTAAATGTTTCCACCCGTTTTACGGATGGCTTTGAGTTTGGCTTAGGAGCCGAAATCGGTATCAGCACTCAGAAACTACATGCGCGCGGGCCTATGGGGCTCTTGGCGCTTACTTCGTATAAATATTATGTGCAAGGAGATGGCCAAATTCGTTCATGATAAAGTGGCTCAATATGGTACGAGCTTATGGCTCCTACTTAAAAACACCTAAGGGACGCTATGAATGGCTATCCTATATTAAAGCAATAATACTGTGGCTTGTAATATCATTGTTAATTATGGGGATAATGTACTGCTTATGAAACTTACAGGAAGAATCGGCATCATCGGAGGTACCTTTAATCCAATTCATTTAGGCCATTTGATGATAGCGGAAATGGCGCAGGAAACCTATGAACTTGACCGCGTTATTTTTGTACCGGCGTATCATCCGCCTCACAAACATGAAGACGTGATTGATGCAAAATATCGCTATGAGATGACGGCGGCGGCTGTTATGGACAATCCTAAATTTACTATTTCCGACGTTGAATTTAAACGGGAAGGGCCGTCTTATACGGTAGATACGATAAAGTACTTCCGCGCCCAATATGGTGAGGATAAGGAATACTATTTCATAGCCGGTACAGATACCATTCAAGACTTACCCAATTGGAAATATATTGACGAACTGCTCGGTTTATGCCATTTTATAGGAGCTGTAAGACCGGATGGTTCGGCGGCTATTGAAAAGATTATTGAATATTTTGGTGATTTAGGTCGTGACCGTATTCATTTGCTGGAAGTGCCGCTCATGCAGCTGTCGGCTACCGATTTACGTCAAAGATTACGCACCAAGCGCAGTGTTCGGTACATGATTCCTAAAGCTGTAGTTCAGTATATTGCACAACATGATATTTATAAAAAGTGAGGCAACAAATACTATGTTTGAAGAAATTATTAATGATTTACAGATGCGACTTAGTCCTAAACGTTTCGCCCATACTTTAGGCGTGGCGAGAGCTGCTGTAGGATTGGCTCAACGATATGGTGCCGATCCGGAAGAAGCGTATATTGCCGGTCTTTTGCATGATTGTGCTAAAGAATTGCCTTTATCGGAAATGCAGCGTTTGGTAGATGAGGCGGACATCAAAGTGGACATGGATATGTATGTAAACGGTGCGCTATTGCATGGTGTAAGTGGTGCCGTTATGGCCCATGATCGCTATGGTATTATTGACGGTTATATTCTTGATGCCATTCGTTATCATACGACGGGCCGCGTAGGTATGACGCAATTGGATAAAATTATTTTTCTAGCCGATTATGTGGAAGAAACCCGTGATTTTCCGGGGGTAGACTATTTACGCAGTCTGGCCTTGGAAGATTTGGATGAAGCGGTGTTGGCCGGTTATGATACGACAATTCGCCATTTGCTGGATCAAGAGTTGAGTATTTATTTTAAAACCATTTTAGGCCGTAATGATATGGTACGGCGTATTCATAATCGATAGGGTGCGTGTAGTATGGAAGAAGAAGTGCGTAAAAGACCGACTCGGCGAGTGCGGCGAAAACCCAAAGTACGCTGGGGACGGGTCATCTTAGCTTTGGTAATACTCATAGTCCTGGTAGGCGGTATCGGTTTTGGTTTATGGCGCGGTTATCAGGCAGCGGTAAGTTATTTTGGCGGGTCAGCTACGACCGAGACAACAACGACGGCCGATGTGGCACCACCGTCAGAGCCAAATCAAGTATCGACAATTCCTTTAGAACAAAAGTCGCTGGATAAGCCGATTTATATTTTATTGGTAGGTAAAGATAGCAATAATCCGGCACAAGGGGATGCTCTCTTTTTACTATCCGTAAATGAACAACAAAAAAATATTGATGTAATCGGCATCCCGTCCAATACAAAAATTTACAGCCGTGACAATAAGTCCGTATCTATGATCAATACCATGTACAGCAGCGGTAATATTGAACTTACTAAGGCCGTGGTGGAAGATTTATTCCATATTCCCATTCCTTATTATGTGGTGGTCGATGAGGCGGCTTTTAAAGATACCCTTGATGTACTGGGTTCTCAAGATATGTATGTGGAAAAAGAAATGGTACATATTGACGACGCTACAGATACAGCCGATGTCAATTTGGCACGTGGGTATCAAACATTGGATGCGGATAAAGCATATCAATATGTGCGCTTTGTGGACGCCGATAAAAATGCATTTAGTCGTACCCAGCGTCAAGAGCGGTTTTTAAAACAACTATTGAGTTCTCAGGAAGACACCTTTACTATTTCCCGCATGTGGCATGTGTGGCGCCTCTGGAGCCATTATGATTCTAATATCAGTACGACTGACGCGGTTAAATTGGTTATGAGTTTGGGCAGTCTTACCGGTAATAATATACAGTACTATATTTTACCGGGCACCAGGGAAGTGCTTAACGGTGAAATATTCTGGACTTACGACCCGGTAGAAGCCCAGCAATTATTGGGCATTACCTTAGGCAATGCGCCGATTGAAGGCGGTGGCGACGGGACAACCGATGATTCGAAAAATACTTCGGCCGGTAACGCCAAAGAAGGATAAATATTAATTTACTATGTTACAAACAGTATTATAATTGTTAAAATAATTATAGGGGTTGTAACGGTTAGTCGTGACAATATATTGTATTTATTTTTATAGTTTATTGTTGGCGATGATTATAAAAAGGAGATTTCATGAAAGAGAAACAAGAAATTAAAGACGTGGCATTAGCATTGGCACAAGCAGGTTTTGACAAAAAAGGTACAGACATTGCCATTTTGGATTTGGAAGGTTTATCCAGCTTAGCGGATTATTTCGTATTGGTGAGTGCGTCCAACGTAAAACAGGCACAGAGTATTGCCGATGAAATTGAAGATAAAGGTGCAGAAGTAGGCGCTACCGTGCTTCATCGTGAAGGTTATCACGAAGGCGAATGGATTCTTTTGGACTTCGGCGACATTATCTGTCATGTTTTCGGCGGGCAGGAAACACGCTCATTCTACGGCTTGGAACAGCTTTGGAATGATGCGGCTCGCGTAGAATTTACAGGGGCTTAATATGGCAACACAATTATCTGAAAACACATTAGCCACGCTGAAAGTGTTACGTCAAAGCGACCAAGGTTCGTTCTTGGATGGTGGTACGGGTAATACGAATGATGACATTTTACTTCATAAGGATCAACAGACCGCACCGGTGAAAATCGGCGATGAAGTACCGGTATTCTTGTACAAAGATCCGAAAGGTCGTCTCACCGCCAGTATGCGTTTGCCGGCCATTAAAGAAGGCCAAATCGGCTATGTGGAAGTCATTAATAAGACACAATTCGGCGTTTTCGTCGAAGTGGGTACCGAACGCGGTATATTTATGCCACACGCGGAAATGCGCGGTCGTCCCCAATTAGGCGAGAAAGTCTGGGTTCGTTTATATACGGATAAGTCCGGTCGTTTAGCTGTTTCTATGGATGTGGATGACGCCATGCGCCGTGCCTCCAAACCGGCCACAGAGGCTCAAGTGGGGCAAATGGTGCGCGGTGCAATCTATAACTTCACCTCCGACGGGGCATTTTTTATAACGCCGGAACGATGGATTGCGTTCATTCATAACAGTGAAATGACACATCATTTGAAGGTGGGCGAATTGATCGATGCTCGCGTTACCTATAAGCGTGATGACGGACGTGTTAACGTATCCATGCGTCCTGTAAAAGAAACGGCTTTGACCATTGATGGCGAAGTGTTATTGGAATATTTATATCAGCGTAATGGTCGTATGCCATACAGTGACAAATCATCGTCTGATATTATTAAAGCAAAATTCGGTTTCAGTAAAGCAGCCTTTAAACGTGCTGTAGGTCATTTAATGAAAGAAGGTAAGGTTATTCAGGAAGAAGGCTGGACCTTATTGACCGAAACGGGTAAAACAGCGGCTGAGGAACTTGTGAAAAGTAAGACAAACGGTGACGCACCCCAAAGTGCAGGTGTAACCGAAGCGTCTGACACAGGTAAGGAAGCCAAAGAGGATACTCGTAAGGCGTAGTGACGGCAAATAGAAGGCGTAATCAATTACGCCTTTCTTTGCATTTACCGACATATTGAATTTGAGGGTTGATTAATTATGAAAATTATTGTGGTAGGCGCCGGTAAGGTTGGCTATTCCGTAGCACAGCGCCTCGTGCAAGATGAACATGATGTATATATTATTGAAAAATCGGCAGAGCGCATCCGTAATCTGGAGAACAGCTTAGATGTAAGTCTCGTTCAAGGTAACGGCAGCAGTTTACAATTACTTAAAGAAATCGGTATGGATGATGTGGGTATGCTCATCGCCGTTACGGATTCCGATGAAGTAAATATGCTGGCTTGTTCGGTGGCAAAAATCGGCGGGATTCCTCGTACTATAGCTCGTGTTCGTGATAATGATTACTTGAGAGAAGAAAACCGCGAGTTACAGGAACAATTAGGGGTTGATTTATTTATTAATCCGGAGATGGTATCGGCTCAAGAAATTGTGCAGGTATTACAGACTCCGGCAGCTCTTGATGTGGAGGATTTTGCCAGTGGGGCTGTCCGTCTCATGGAATTTAAGATGCATGAAGACGTTCCTTATATTAACCAACGTTTGCGGGATATTCAATTTCCGGAAGGTGTTATTATTGTAGGCATTCTCCGGAACGGCGAAATGACTATTCCTCATGGGGAAAGTCGTCTGTTGAATATGGATAAAGTATTCTTCTTGGGGGCGAAAGACGCTATTTTGAAAATAGCCGAAGAATTCCACGAAGAAGCCATGATGGAGCAAACCAAGCGTATTCTATTGATTGGGGCCGGCCTTATCGGTCGCAATTTAGCGGTTCTCCTCGATCGAGCCGGTTACATGGTTAAAGTTATCGAAAAAGACATGGAGCGCTGTGAGCTGCTGGCCTCTATGGTAGAGAATGCCATGGTTATCAATGGTGACGGCACAGATATGAATTTATTGGAAGCGGAAGAAATTTCCGATTGTGATGCTATTATCTGCCTTACTGATGATGATAAATTGAATCTGCTGGTAGCATTATTGGGCAAACATTTAGGTGTGCCAAAGACAATTGTGCGCGTTGGTCGACCGGAATATATTGTCCTTATGGAACAAGTGGGGATTGATATTGTATTTTCGCCGCGCCTATTGACATCCGGCGAGATTTTACGTATGGTACGACGCGGTGAAAATGTAGTGAGCATTTCCACCTTTGAAGGCTCCAAAGCAGAAGCCGTGGAAGTGGTATTGAGTCCGGTATCGCCGCTTGTGGGTTGTGCTTTGAAAGACTTGAAGCTCCCCGGTAAAGCCTTGGTAGGTGCTGTTGTACGTGATGGTTCCACTATCGTGCCGACAGGTAATACGGTGCTTTTTGCCAATGACCATATTGTTTTCTTTAGTTTGCCGAATCATGTTAATAAACTATTAACGTATTTGAAGCCGGTTTAATCGAGGTGTCCTATGCGTATACAGATTGTCATGCGATTAGTGGGGCAGTTAATCCTCATTGTTGCAGGAATTATGTGGGTTCCGTTCATTTACGGTTTGACGGTTGGTGAGTCATATTTTTCTTTTATCGGCGCCTCCATTATGGCGGCTGTAACGGGCAGTTTATTGTATTATTACGGGCAGCCGAGTACAAGTTACAGTTTGCGCGACGGTTTTTTGACCGTTAGTTCTATCTGGATTTTGGTATCCTTTTTTGCCTCTTTTCCGTTTTACTTCGGCGGCGTTTTGCCAACATTTATAGATTCTTTATTTGAGTCGGTATCGGGGATAACGGCTACCGGTGCGTCTGTGGTGGAAGAGTTGGACAGCTTACCCAAAAGTTTTGTGCTGTGGCGCAGCCTCACTCATTGGCTTGGCGGTATGGGGATTGTCGTATTGGTGCTGGCCTTCCTTAAGAACTTAGGGGCTGATTCGGCTCATTTGTTCAACGCTGAAGCTTCGGTACCGCGTCCCGGTGTGGTATTGCCGCGCATTCGTTCTATGGCTTTTAAATTATGGACTATTTATTTATTATTTACAGCCGTATGTTTCAGCGCGTTAGTAATTGCCGGTATGTCGTATTTTGACGCCATTAACATGACGTTTACCACGATTGCCACCGGTGGTTATATACCAAACGACGGAGTCGTTGATATTTATACGGAAAATTGGGCTATTCGCTGGATTTTAATCTTTTTTATGATTTTGGCGGGTGGTAACTTTACCGTGTATTATGCCGTATTCCAGCGAGGTCTCAAAGCGGTTTGGCAGGATTTTGAATATCGCATGTATTTATTGATTCTGTTTATCGGGTCAATCATTGTAATGTATGCTTTATATATGGCAGATAATTTTTCTCCCGGTACCTCGTTTAATCGGGCTGTATTCATGATTGTGTCTATGCAAACCGGTTCCGGTTTGGTTCTTGGCAACTATGATGTATGGTCGCCGCTCGCACAAATGATGCTCTTTATGTCCATGTTCTTCGGTGGTTGTAGCGGGTCTACTACGGGCGGTATTAAAATTATTCGTATCATTATTTTAATTAAAAGCAGTATTATTTATTTGCGTAAGGCTATTCATCCCGATATGGTGCAGACCATTACGATTAATGGCAAATCGATGCCGCAAAAATGGGTTCAAATGACGCAGCAGTTCTTTTTCTTGTACATGACTGTATTTGCTATTTCCGCGTTAGGCATTGCCGCTACAGGCCTTAGTTTCGGTGAATCTTTACAATGTGTAGCGGGGATTTTGGGGAACGTAGGGCTTGCGTTCGGCAAACTGGGGCCGCAAGGCTCTTTTGCGGTGCTTCATCCGATGGCCAAAATTATTTGTGTAATCGATATGTTGCTCGGCCGTTTGGAATTGTTTACCTTGCTTGTATTACTGCATCCTGATTTTTGGCAGGGCTATTTCCTTAAACGTCGCAAACGTTCTTATAAGGTATTGCAACCGGTAGGTACTCATCGCAGAGGCTAATGCCTTAACATTTTTACTCACTGGAGATTAATAGCCATACTAGAAGGCCCGACGTATGACTTGAATAGAAGGCTCAACGTATGACTTGGACAGGAGGACTTTATGGAAATTTTAAAGCAGCCTTTAGGCTTATACAAGGCAAATTGTTATGTTTTAAAAGAGGCCGGTCAGGCGCTCATCATAGATCCGGGCTTTCATGCCCATAAAGTCCTTGAAATGGTAGGGGATGCGGACCTTCAAGCCGTTGTACTCACACATGGTCACTGCGATCATGTGTGTGCCGTTGACGGTGTTTTGAAAGAACGTTCTGTTCCTTTATATATGCATCCCGGGGATGATGAATTGCTGCATGCCAAACGGCGGATGCCATCGGCCTATAAAGGCCTCTTTCAATCCCCGTATTTGCCCTTAAAGGAAGGAACGCTAAAGCTCGGGGTATTTGACCTCTATGTGCATGAAACGCCGGGACACAGCAAAGGAAGCGTTATTATACAGTGGGGGAATCATCTGTTTACCGGCGATACTTTGTTTAAAAATTCAGTAGGGGCTACGAATAACTATAATGGGGATGATGCGGTGCTTAAGACTTCGCTTCGCCAAATTATGACATGGGACCCTGATTTAATTGTTCATCCCGGTCATGCAGAGGATACAACGATTAAAGAAGAGTTGGCTCATAACCCGTTTTTACAGCCTTTGAAAGAATTTAATTAAATTGAAATAAAATATTAGATTTATACTAGACAAAGTACTCTGAAAAATGGTAGAATAATTTTCGTTGCTAAGGGCGGCGAAAGTAATGAAACAGTCAAAAGCATGTAAAAACTTTTCAAAAAGTTGCTTGACAATTGTTGCTGAAACCCCTATAATAACAAAGTAACGTATACGGCCCCGTGGTGTAGCGGTTAACATGTCGCCCTGTCACGGCGAAGATCGTCAGTTCAAATCTGATCGGGGTCGCCACGTTCGCCCCGGTAGCTCAGTCGGTAGAGCAAAGGACTGAAAATCCTTGTGTCGACAGTTCGATTCTGTCCTGGGGCACCATTTATGCGGAAATAGCTCAGTGGTAGAGCACCGCCTTGCCAAGGCGGGGGTCGCGAGTTCGAATCTCGTTTTCCGCTCCATTTATTTGGCGGCATAGCCAAGCGGTAAGGCAGAGGTCTGCAAAACCTTTATTCCCCAGTTCGATTCTGGGTGCCGCCTCCATATTTTTCCACCCATGCCGGGGTGGCGGAACAGGCAGACGCAACGGACTTAAAATCCGTCGGTTGGAGACAACCGTACCGGTTCGATTCCGGTCCTCGGCACCATTTAGACTGAATGAAAATTCAGTCTATTTTTTTTGAAATAAAGAAGGACTTTTTTCCTCCTATAGCGAACTATATATTTAGAGTAATTAATCATGTATATTTTGGTACAGATACATACTATGGTATAGCTAAAGGAGGATTTCGTATGAATTTTGAACTTCGTGATGGTCATGAGTATATTGATGAAGTAAAGAAACTATTTGTTGATTATGTACGTTCCTTAGGTGTTGCTGCCAATGTGAAAGAATTTGAAGGCTTAGAAGAAAAGTATAAAGGCGACCGTGAAGCATTATACATTGCCTTTGTAGATGATGTACCGGCCGGCTGCGTAGCTCTACACCATGTTAACTATGAAACAGCTGAAATGAAACGCCTTTATGTACGCCCTGAATTTCGTCGTACCGGCCTCGGTATGAATATTGCTCACATTCTTGTAGAAGAAGCTAAAGAAAAAGGTTATAAGATGCTTCTATTAGATTCCTTACCTAGCATGGAAAGTGCCAAAGAATTATACAAAGCCTTGGGTTTCAAGAGCACTGATCGCAATGTGAAAAAACCGGTTCGTACGGTTGTACATTTATCATTACCTTTAGTTTAATCAATACCGACCAAAATAGTAACGTAAATAAAAGCGAGTCCCGCTTCTGAGGGGACTCGCTTTTTGTGTGTTTCCGGTTTTATTCGCTTCGAATTAAACTTGAACTGTTATCGCTCCGGTGCGGCTGCTTCCGGGTCATTGGTCAATGGTTCCTGACCTAAAAGAGTCGTTAAATTATACTTGTTGAAGCGATAGTTCGGATTCGAGAAGTCTCTGGTCCGATCATAACGATTAGTCGGTGCCTGTAAGATACCGGACACTAAATCGTAGAGTAAATCGTTGGTGAAATATTTGTTTTCATGGTCGCGCAGAATAGCCGTCGTTTCCGGATAGGCTTCTTCGTAGGTTGGCGATAAGTAAACCCATAGAGGAATGCGAGCCATGTCGAAATCAAAAATATCCGGATTGTGGGAATAATTGAGGCTTTCTCCGTGATCAGAGAAGTAAATCATGGCCTGCAGATTTAAGTGATCCTTGGCATAGGTATAAATTTGCTGTAATACCCAATCCGTATAGAGTTGGCTGTTGGCATAGGCTTCCTTGCCTTTTGGTACCTCGCCGACTTTCCATTTACTGAATTCATGAGGATAGCGGTCATTGTAATAAATATGACTGCCCATAATATGAATAACAATAAAGTTATTTTTATACGGTTCTACTTGTTGGAGTAGCGGTAAAATAACACCGTCGTACTTATCGGAGAACATATATGCTTCATGAGCCCATAAAGGTCTGTCTGCCGTTTTGGCAATTAAGGAGATAGCTGTATCGTATTCACCGTAAACGCCTTGGTTGCTAAACCAACTCGTGTAGTAACCGGCTTTTTTAGCCACATCGAGAATATTGGCAGAATCCAAGAATGGCTTATCATCGTATTGATTGCGCTCCGTAAGAGCCCGTTCTAAGGTAGGTACTGTTTGTACATAAGACGAATAGGCGTTTTTAAAGAAGATAAAATCAGGATTTGAGGCTGCCATTTCACTTTGCCAAGGAGTATCATCGTAAGCAAAGCTTGGATTGTAGACTTTCATGTAATTGCGCGAAGCCGATTCACCGATAACGAGGATTATAGTACCCGGTGCGCCGGTGGCAGCGGTTTCATCTGTTTCGAGATGTAGGTCATTGTAGATTTCATGATGTTTGTCGCTGTATTGTTGTAACTCTTTCATATATGTAGCTACATCAGTCCAGTTTTTAACAATGTCCGTTTTCATAAAACCAAAAGGTAAGTAGATTACACAGGCAAGACAGGCGATGCTGAGTACGCCTAAACGCAATCTTGTCATCATATCGCGACGGGACAAGCGGTTCATCCCCTGGTTTGACCAGTAGTAAAACAGGAATAAGAGTACATTGCCGATGCCGATGCCGATTAAGCCGGGAATGCCGGCGGAGCTTTTTAAAAAGCCGAAAGCTTCTTCCGGATTTGTTTGATACAGTGCCATTAAGGTGGCCGGCGTCAAACAATGCCACGTGTTAATATAGTAGCCGATTTGAATTAACGGAATCAAAGACAAAAGCCACTGGATGAGTGCGATAAGGATGCTCAAAGAGCGGCGGTATGGCAGATGGTGTACCATGAAATAGTGGAGTAAGCTGAGCCCCACAAAGAGTAGAAAGCCAAATAAGAAATCCGGGAAGAATTCGTAAAAATAAAAGGGCTTCGTATAGGACCAATGATATAACAAAGGATAGGTTAAAGCCCAGGCAATGCCCAAAAGGCCATGCCCCAAGAAGGCCCGATGCCATAAAGTACTGCGCATAAGTTGCTGGAATATGGCCAGTCCCAATAACAAGGGGAGGGATAACAAAAGAATATCTTCCCAATCAAAGCCAAAGGCAATAGGTTCGTAAATAAAATAAAAAGCGGCAAAGATGAGGACACACCACAAAATTGCCTGAACGACGGCATTGCGCCACCATGATATAAGAGTTTTCATAACGCATTTCCTTTATATTATAATAACATCAATACGATAGCAGAAATATAGTAAAAATACAAGGTTTAATATGCTTTTTTACATACTTTGACGGTTGTTAAATGCTATTTTTCTATGATACAATTAAAAAAAGGTTATCGAGACTTCGTGACAACATAAAGAGGGGCGTATAACCCCTCTTATTTGTTTGCCGAATCGTAAGGAGATATGATGAAACTCTATGAGTATAAGCTGGCCGTTTTTGAAGGGCCATTGGATTTATTACTCCATTTGATAGAAAAGCATAAAATAGATATTTACGACATTCCCATTGTGGAAATTACGTCGCAATATATGGCGCAGCTCGAAGAATGGCAGACCTTTGATATTCATTACAGCAGTGAGTTTTTGATTATGGCGGCTACGCTGTTACAGATTAAATCTCGCATGCTGTTGCCAAGAAACGCACCGCTCAATCCGGAAGAGGAAGAGGATCTCCGTGACGAATTGGTGGCTAACTTGCTTGAATATAAGCAAATCAAAGAATTGACTGAGGCATTGACGGAGCGTTCCGAAGCGAGCAGTCAGAGCTTTAGCCGGCCCGATTCGTTGAGCCAATGGGGTCAGGAAACGGTATTTCGTTTTGACATTGCCCAATTGTACAGTTTATTTAAATCTTGTATTGATAGAGTGGATGAAACGGTGCCGGAACCGCCAAAGGTAAAAGTGGAAAAAGAGGCTTACAGCTTGGAAGATACGATTGATTCTTTGCTTATGAGGGCCAAACAACAACGCCGATTCAGCTTTGTAGCTTTGCTTAATGAGGTAACCGTGCGGGCTGCCAAAGTGACTATGTTTATTGCTGTTTTGGAATTATTGAAGCGTCAAATTTTTACTATACACTCAGTGACGGAAGGGCCTAATGACGGCTCGTTAAAGGATGTAACCTTAGTGAGTGAAATTGTCTAGCTCAGTTTATAATAGATTTTTCGATTATGCTTATTATGGCAATACAGGCGTAGCTATTTAATCGATTAGATTAAGATATTACAGAAGTAAGCGTATATTAGTTAGAAAGGTGAGTAACAAACTATGACAGATGTGAATCAGCCAAGCGATACATCGCTGCTCGCCCATTTGGAAGCAGTTCTTTTTTCAGCAGCCAAACCGGTGCCTATCACACTGCTTGGCGAACTATTTGATTGTGCAACTGAAGAGGCCGAAGCGTTATTGGAGGAATATGCCAATCGACTGGTGGTTGATAAACGAGGTCTTCGTTTAAAAGTAAGCGGCGTCGGAGCCGAGCTTGTAAGTGCGCCGGAGAGCAGTGAATATGTGAGTAAGATTCGCCAACGGGAAGACCGCTTGTCGCCGGCAGCGATGGAAACGTTGGCGGTTATTGCCTTTAAGCAGCCGGTTACGAAAAGTGAAATTGAAGAAGTGCGCGGTGTGAATTGTGAAAAAGTTTTAAAGCATTTAGTGAACCGCGATTTAGTTATGGAACTGGGCCGTAAGGAAAGCATCGGCCGGCCTGTATTGTACGGTACGACCGATACATTTTTGCGCAGTGTGGGCATAGAATCGGTGGAAACCTTAAAGCGTGAAGTAGCCGTCGATAACAGTGTGGCAGTTACTGTTGAAAGAAATAACACTATTGAAGCCGACGAAGACCATGAAAGTCCGACAATTGACGGTGAAAATAACAATACGATTGAGGCTCATGAAGCCCGTGAGATTACGGAATAAGGGAAAGGAGCAGACTATGGAACAAGAACGTTTGCAAAAATATATCAGTCGCTGCGGTTATGCATCAAGGCGCAAGGCGGAAGAACTAATCGTGGCCGGTAAGGTACAGGTAAACGGTCGTCAGGTTACGGAATTGGGGGTTAAAATTAATCCTGCCGTGGACCGCGTTAAAATTGACGGTCAGCGTATTGAACCGGAAGCATTGGAATATTATATTTTTAACAAGCCGAAAGGCAGCATTACTTCAGTTGGCGATCCACAGGGACGCGCTACGGTAATGGATTATTTGAAAGACATTAAAAATCGAGTATATCCGGTAGGCCGCCTTGACTACAACACGGAAGGTTTGTTGTTATTCACCAATGACGGTACCTTGGCTCAGGCTTTAATGCATCCGTCACAAGGTGTGACCAAGACCTATGAAGTTAAAATCAAAGGTCGTGTTTTGGATGAGCATTTGGAGGCATTGAGTGCGGGTATTACTTTGGAAGATGGTCCTACCTCGCCGGCAGAAATCGTAGATTACGGTTTTGACAGCAAGACGAACACTACGTTGGTTGAGATTACCATTCACGAAGGTCGCAATCGCCAGGTACGCCGTATGTTTGAGCATTTTAAATATAGTGTGTACAACTTAAAACGCATTGCTTACGGCGGACTTACCTTAGCCGGAGTAAAACGTGGTGCTTATCGTAAACTTACGGGGGAAGAACTGCGTCAGTTAAAAGCACTCTGCAAATTACCATTCGGCAAAGGACCCGGCGACGGCGCTAAAGGTCGTAAAATGCCGGCGAAAGACAATAAAAAACAGTTCGGTCGTAACGGCGCGGTGCGTGGTGCTAAACGTCGTTCCGGTGGAGGCAGACCATGAAACATATCATCGTAGTGGGAGCCGGTGCAGCCGGTCTTATGGCAGCTACTATTGCCGCTCGTGAAGGCGCTAAAGTAACGTTAATCGAAAAAATGAACATGATAGGTAAAAAGATGGGCATTACCGGCAAAGGGCGTTGTAATATTACCAATGATGCGCCTATCAGTGATTTTATCGCGAAAACACCGGGGAACGGTAAGTTCCTCATGAGTGCTTATCAGCAGTTTGACAATCGCGATTTATTGGATTTACTCCATGAATGGAAGTTGGCTACTAAAGTAGAGCGCGGCGGCCGAGTTTTTCCAGTGTCCGATTCGGCTCTTGAAGTGCGCGATATGTATATGCGAGTGTATAAAGGCTATGGCGGCATTTTACATTTAAATGAAGCTGTTAAGCATATTATTGTAAAAGACAATAAGGTTCAAGGCGTTGTAACCGATAAAGAAACCTATTATGGCGATGCGGTTATTTTAGCAACCGGAGGCTTGTCCTACCCGCTTACCGGTTCTACCGGTGACGGCTATGCTATGGCTAAAGAGGTGGGCCATACGGTGACGGATTTACGTCCGTCATTGGTACCTTTGGAGACGAAGGAACCGTGGGTTAAAGATTTAATGGGTTTAAGTCTTCGTAATGTGGAATTGTCGGCTGTGGCTAAAGATAAAGTGCAGGCTAAACAATTCGGTGAAATGATGTTTACTCATTTCGGGATTACCGGCCCGATTGTTTTATCTTTAAGTCATACAGTTGGTAAGTTAATGAAGAAAAAGAATATAGGCACTATCGGTTTAGAGATTAATTTAAAACCGGCTTTAACGCAGGAGCAGCTGGATCAGCGTGTGCAGCGAGATTTTGTGACCTATTCCAAAAAACAATTGGCAAATGGTTTAAAAGACCTCTTACCACAACGCTTAATTCCTGTTATTATAGAATTAGCGAATCTTACGCCGGATAAATTTATTAATCAAATCAGCCGTGAAGAGCGCCAACGCTTGGTTCACGTGTTACAGCATATGCCTTTGACGTTTAAACAGATGCGACCTATTGCGGAAGCCATCGTAACAGCGGGCGGCATTTCGGTTAAGGAATTTGTACCGAAAACAATGGAATCTAAATTGATTTCAGGACTTTACGGTGCCGGTGAAGTATTGGATATTGATGCTTTTACGGGCGGTTTCAATTTGCAGGCGGCGTTTGCCACCGGCTATGTGGCGGCACAGCATGCCGTACACGGTGAAGCAGCCGACTAAGCATGTTACGGAGAGGAGTTTTTTGATGAGTAAACAGCGTATTGCGGTAGCTGTTGACGGTCCTGCCGGGGCCGGTAAAAGTAGTATTTCTAAAGCCGTAGCCAAACAGCTTGGCTATTTATATATTGATACGGGGGCCATGTATCGGGCCGTTACGTGGGCTGTTTTAAAAGCCGGCGTAAATCCCACCGATGAGGCAGCGGTAGCAGCTTTATTGCCTGACTTGTCACTACGCATGGAACCTACCGAAGATGCTTTCAAGGTGTTTGTGAATGGTGAGGATGTAACGTTCTTAATTCGCACGCAAGAGGTAAACGGTGCCGTATCACAAATTGCAGCCATTAAGGCTGTTCGCGACTTTTTAGTGGCACAGCAACGTGCCATGGCCAGTGCAGGGGGTGTTATATTAGACGGCCGTGATATCGGGTCGGTGGTTTTACCTAATGCGGAATTAAAAATTTATTTGACGGCTTCCGTAGAAGCTCGCGCCAAACGGCGCTGGTTGGAAACGCCGGATAAAGAATCCGTATCCTTGGAAACGATTAAAGAAAGTGTAATGGCACGCGATGAAATGGATACGAATCGCAAAGAATCACCCCTTGTATGTGTACCGGAAGCGATAGTTATCAATTCTGATAATTTATCTTTTGATGAAACCGCTGCTCGTATGGTACAATTGATTACGGCAACAGAAAAGTAAAGGAGAGCGTATTCATGGATAAATTTTCAGATTGTTTATGGCGCTCGGCTTTTGAAGTCGTATATGGTTGGATTTATAAAGCGGATGTGGTAGGCCGTGAAAACTTCCCTAAAGAAGGACCGGTCATTGTGGCTCCCAATCATAAGAGCAACAACGATCCGTGCATCGTAGGGCGTGCATTGCCGCGCCATGTAAGCTTTATGGCCAAAGAAGAATTATTTAAAAATCCGATTTCCAATTTCTTTTGTCGCTGGTTGGGCGCGTTTCCTTTAAAACGTGGCGGCGTGGATAAAATCGCCATTCGTCATGCTATGGGATTATTGAAGAATAATTTAGTGCTCGGCATTTTTCCGGAAGGAACCCGGCAAAAGAAGGATAATACGTTGGGCCGATTCCATGACGGCGTAGCATCGATGGCGCTTCGTACGGGTGTACCCGTAGTGCCGGTGGCTATTATGGGATCGTATCAGATGAAACGCGGTCAAGTGGCTGCCGTAATCGGTAAACCGATTCCCGTAGCGAAAGCAAAACCTACACCGGAAGCCATTGCCGAATTAAATGATAAAGTCAGGGTGGCTCTGGAAGGTCTTATGGCTGACTATCGGGCGGCTCATCCGGATTTTAAACGATAAGGAGTCAGGCGTGGAAATTCGTATTGCAGAAAATTGCGGTTTTTGTTATGGTGTGAAGAGGGCTGTTAATATGGCTCAAGACACATCAGATCAGTTAGAGCGCAGTTATACCTTAGGTCCTATCATTCATAATCCGCAAGTGGTTTCCAATTTGGAAGAACATGGCGTGTATGCCGTGGATTCGCTGGATGAAATTCCCGGCGGTACAGTAATCATTCGATCCCATGGTGTGGGACCGGCTGTGTATGAAGAAGCGACCGATAAAGGACTTAAAGTGGTGGACGCAACATGTCCCCATGTAAAAAAAGCTCAACAAGATGCAAAATCGGTCATTGACTCGGGAATGTCGCTTGTTATTTTAGGCGAAAAAAAGCATCCTGAGGTAATTAGTATCAATTTATGGGCACAAAACAAAGGCATAGTTATAGAAACTGAAGAAGAAGCTAAAATTCTGCCTTTCGTGGAAAATAGGGGTGTAGTTGTACAAACTACCTTTTCACAATTTAAATTTCAAAGTATAATAGATATATTAGAGGAAAAAACTCAAAATCTAAAGGTTTTCAAAACGATTTGCACAGCTACTCAAGAACGTCAAAATTCGGCGGTAGAACTCGCAAAAACGGTGGACCTTATGATTGTGGTAGGCGGTAAGAACAGCGGCAACACAAACAGATTAGCAGAGGTCTGTCGTGACGTTGGATGTACTACTTACCATATAGAGACCGCTGCTGAATTACAATTGGACTGGTTCAACCATGTCCAAACGGTAGGGGTTACAGCCGGTGCATCGACACCCGACTGGATAATTAAGGAGGTCATTGACACAATGAATGAATTTGAACAATTGTTAGCTAACGAAGCTGACTGGGCAGAAGACTTTAAGAAAGGCACTGTAGTAGAAGGTACTGTTGTATCCGTAGAAGACGACAAAGCATATGTTTCTTTCGGTTACAAAACAGAAGCAACCTTGAATCGTACTGAAATCGCATATCCGGCACCTGCCTCTGCTAAAGACGTGCTCAAAGAAGGCGATCAGATTAAAGCCGTTATTATGAATCACATCAAGGAAGACAATCCTATCTACTTGTCCATCACTCGTTTGGCTAAAGACGAAGATTGGCAGTATGTACAGGAAGCTCAGGAAAAAGACGAACCAATCATCTGTAAAGGTGTGGACGCTATCCCTGCAGGTCTTGTTGTAACTGTTAAATCCCTTCGTGGTTTTATTCCACTTTCCCAAGGGGATGTACACTTCGTTAAATCTCTCGATAGCTTAGTAGGTACTGAATTCGAAGCTAAGGTATTGGAAATCGACGAAAAGAAAAACCGTTTGGTTCTTTCCCGTCGTGCTGTATTGGAAGTAGCTCGCAAGGCTAAATTGGAAGAAGCCTTGAAAAACATTCATGTTGGCGATAACTATAAAGGTATTGTTCGTAAAATTATGCCTTATGGTGCTTTCGTTGATATCGGCGGTATCGAAGGTTTACTTCACATTTCCGACATTTCTTGGCACAAAATCAAACGCGTTGAAGACGTATTGTCCGTAGGCCAGGAAATCGAAGTTAAATTGCAATCCTTTGATGCAGAAAGCAACAAACTTTCCTTATCCTTGAAAGCATTGACTAAGAGCCCATGGGACGTAGCTGAAGAAACTATCAAAGTTGGCGACGTTCTTACCGGTAAAGTAGTTCGTTTGGTAGCTTACGGTGCATTCGTAGCTGTTAACGACGACATCCAAGGTTTACTTCACATTTCTCAGATCACTAAACAGCGTAATGCTAAAGTAGAAGACTACTTGACTCGTGGTAAAGAAGTAGAAGTTAAAGTTATTTCTCTTAACAAAGATGAAAAGAAACTTGGCCTTGCTTTGACTGAGTTAATGGAACCTGTTGCAACAGCTGAATCCGACGCTGAATAATTGTAACCAATAGCGCGTAGCGCTTATATAAGGAGCTGTAAAGGGCTTTGCCCTTTATGGCTCCTTTTGCATTATCCCTTCTTTATGGATTGCTTTATATATGTTACAATATAGTGTGATAATTTGTGTAAAAATTGAGGTGACAATATGGCAAAACCATTAGTAGCAGTGGTAGGGCGTCCTAATGTGGGAAAATCTACATTGTTTAACGCCATTGTAAATAAACGTATTTCCATTGTTGAAGATATTCCGGGCGTAACGCGCGATAGAATTTATTTTGATGCCGAATGGCTTAACCGAGAATTTACCATGATTGACACGGGCGGGATTGAATTCATCACCGCCGACAGTCATGTAATTCCTAAAATGATGCGTTTACAGGCGCAACTTGCTATCGAAGAAGCGGATGTTATTTTATTTGTCGTTGACGGCAAACAAGGTATCGTACCGGCTGACGAAGAAGTAGCGAATATTTTGCGTGCCAGCGGTAAACCGGTATTATTGGTTGTTAATAAAATTGACAGCGTAAATCAGGAAGCCAACATTTATGAATTTTACAATTTAGGTATTGGCGATCCTATCGGTATTTCCGCTAAAAACCTAATGAATCTTGGCGATTTATTGGATGATGTGGTAAAACATTTCCCTGATTCGGCAACGGCTGAAGATGAAGAAGATACTATCCATGTAGCTTTAATCGGTCGTCCGAATGTAGGTAAATCATCGTTAACAAATGCTTTATTGGGACAGGATCGTGTTATTGTAAGTGATGTAGCCGGTACAACTCGTGACTCCATTGATACGCATTGGACACATGAGGGGCAGAAGTTTGTGCTTATCGATACGGCCGGTATGCGTCGTAAAGCAAAAATCGATGCACCGGTAGAACGCTACAGTATCGTTCGTTCTTTACGGTCCGTAGATAGAGCTGACATCGTTGTTCTCGTATTGGACGGCGTGGACGGTGTTACAGAGCAGGATAAGAAAATTGCCGGTTATGCTCATGAAGCCGGTAAAGGGATTATCATCGTAGTCAACAAATGGGATTTAGTAGAAAAAGACGATAAAACGACCATCCGTTACACGGAAGATATTTACGATGAAATGGGCTTTTTGCGTTATGCGCCGATTCTCTTTGCTTCCGCATTGACGAAACAGCGTATCCATCGTTTAGCCGATTTAATTAAATTCGTATCGGAACAGCAACACATGCGTATTTCTACAAGCGTGTTGAATCAAGTATTATCGGATGCACAGAACGTCAATCCGGTACCGTCCAGAAGCGGTCGTTTGCCGAAGATTTATTATATTACGCAGGCTTCGGTAAAACCACCGACCTTTATACTGTTTGTAAATGAACCGGAATTGATTCACTTCTCCTATATGCGTTTCCTGGAAAACAGACTTCGTGAGTCCTTCGGTTTTGAAGGTACACCGATTCGCTTGATATTACGCGGTAAGAAGGGAAATGATGACGACTAATGGATACTATGACTATTATCGGATTGGCAGTCGTGGCATATCTTTTAGGCTCCATTCCCAGCGGTTTAATTATCGGTAAATTATTTTTCAATACAGATGTCCGTTTATACGGCAGTAAAAATATCGGTGCTACGAATACGTATCGCGTACTGGGCATGAAGGCAGCTTTACCGGTATTTCTCTGCGATGCCGGTAAAGGTATGGCAGGCGTTGCTATTTTTTCGCCGGAACCGAATTTGATGCTTTTAGGTGGCATTTTAGCTATGGTAGGCCATAATTGGTCGGTATTTTTGGGCTTCAAAGGTGGTCGTGGTGTAGCGACGGGGCTCGGGGTGTTGATATTTTTAGTACCTTTGATTTCGGCTATTTGTTTTGCTACATGGGCCGTTATCGTGTACTTTACCAAATATGTGTCCTTAGGCTCTATCGTAGGGGCCGCGTTGGTACCGATTTTGATGATTGTCTTCGGTGAACCTTTATGGTATATCGTATTCGGTACGGTGGCCGCTTTATTCGTAATTTTGCGTCATCGTGAAAATATTATGCGTCTTTTGCGCGGTCAGGAATTAAAAGTTGAACGGACGGAGCGTGATGATTCTAAATGAAAATAGGAATTATAGGATCCGGCAGCTGGGGCACTGCGCTGGCTTGTAAAAGTGCTCAAGCAGGCAATGAGGCTTGGCTTTACTGTCGCCGTGAAGAGCAGGCGACGCGCTTAAAGGCGGATCGTGAAAATAAAGAATATTTGGCCGGTGTTGCCTTGCCGGAAAATTTAAATATCAGTCATGTACCGGCTGTAGTGGCCGAAAACAGTGATATCCTTTTGATTGTGACGCCGTCTATTTATGTGCGTGATACACTGAAGCAGTTTGCCCCATATATTTCTTCGAAAACGACGGTAGTTATTTGCTCTAAGGGGATTGAACGAGAGACGGGTAAACGTTTATCCGAAGTGGCTGACGAGGTGGTAGGCCATATTACGGAGCAATTAGCTATTTTATCCGGCCCTAATCATGCCGAGGAAATAGGCCGAGATTTACCGGCTGCAACGGTTGTGGCGGCACGAACGGTACCAACGGCAGAGCAAGTGCAACAGGCTTTAAGTACTGTTAATTTCCGAGTCTATGTGAATGAAGATATGACGGGTGTAGAACTGGCAGCGACAACAAAGAATATTATCGCTTTAGCGGCCGGTATTGCAGACGGTATGAAGCTTGGTGATAATTGTAAGTCCGCTCTTTTGACACGTGGTCTTCATGAGATGACCAAATTTGGAGTGGCTATGGGGGCGCGGCGTGAAACTTATGCCGGACTCGCCGGTATGGGCGATTTGATTACCACTTGTATGAGTCGCCATAGTCGGAACCGCGCAGCGGGTCAGAAATTGGCAGCCGGTGAAACTATGGATTATATAATGAATCATTCCAATATGGTGGTAGAAGGCTTTTTTGCCGTAAAAACGGTGTATGAAATCGCTAAAGCAAAAGAATTGGATTTACCTATAACAGAAGCTTTATACGAAGTTTTATATCATCAAAAATCGCCTCAAACAGCACTTATGGAGCTGATGGGGCGCAACTTGAAAGATGAAATGTTCTTATAATAATTTTTCCCTAGGAATG
The DNA here is from genome assembly GCF_008679445.1 of Veillonella sp. LMAG:90. Classification (NCBI taxonomy): domain Bacteria; kingdom Bacillati; phylum Bacillota; class Negativicutes; order Veillonellales; family Veillonellaceae; genus Veillonella; species Veillonella sp. LMAG:90. Next base: position 1,667,976 of record NZ_NAND01000001.1, on the reverse strand, counting down.
TACTTTTATTTTGGAACATTATATACTATAATTAAAAGACAAGTGTAGGCATAAAGAGGGAAGTATGAGAATTATTGCAGGACGTGCCAAAGGTCATATATTGAAAGCTCCGAAAGGGATGAGTACGAGACCCACACAGGATCGTGTGCGGGAGAGTATTTTTAATATACTGACTAGTTACGGTTTGATTGAGTCCACCGTACTTGATTTTTTCTCCGGTACAGGCGCTTTCGGATTGGAAGCCGTCAGTCGCGGTGCCTCACTGGCCGTATGCGTTGATAAACGGACAGCTCGAATTATTAAAGCGAACATTGAGCATTGTCATATGGAAGACGCGGTTGAAGTGATACCAACATCGATTGAAACGGCGGCTAAACAGTTAGCCGGTCGTCAGTTTGATTATATTTTTGCGGATCCGCCATATGAACAAGGTTTTGTGGCCGCAACGTTGGCTGTAGTCGTAAATCAGCAATTAATAAAAGAAAATGGAATGCTTATTGTGGAGCATCATGAAAACGAACCGCTTGTATTGCCGGAAGGTTGGAGCCTTGTGAGGGAACAACGCTTTGGTTATACGAAGGTGACGTATTGTGTACCCTATGAGCTTGAAAGGAGCTAATATAGTGCGTATAGGCATTTGCCCAGGGAGTTTTGACCCTGTGACAAACGGGCATGTCGATATTTTTGAACGAGCGAGTAAGCTTGTAGATAAGTTGATTGTGGCGGTTTTAACTAATCCGAATAAAAATAATTTGTTTACTCAAGATGAGCGAGTTGAATTGATTAAAGCCTCCGTAGCCCATATACCTAATGTTGAAGTGGATTGTGCATCAGGTCTGTTGATTGATTATGCAAAATCAAAAAACAGTATTATGATTATTCGAGGCTTGCGAGCGCTTGCTGATTTTGAATATGAATTCCAACGAGCTTTATTTTCAAAGTTTTTGGATGACGATATTGAAACCGTTTTTATCATGACGAATAATAAGTATTCATTTGTCAGTTCCACGGGAATTCGCGAATTAGCGCGATTTAATGGTCGTCTTGACGGCTTAGTTCCGGATGCAGTAAAAGAAGCGTTAGAAGCAAAATTTGCGAATCGTAGTGAATAGTACTAATAGGAGTGGCGAGAATGAAAACAGAAAAACTTTTAGAAGATTTGGAAAATTTAATTGAAACCAGTGGTCGCATTCCTATGACCACCAAACGTGTCATTGAAGAAGAAGAAATTATGCGTGTCTTAGATGCCATTAATGAATCTTTGCCGTTGGAGCTTGAAGAATCCCGCCGTATTATGGCTGAAAAAGATAAAATTTTGGCAGATGCACAGCGCCAAGCCGATACTTTGATTGCTCAGGCCAAAGATTATATTGCAAAATTGACGGAAGAAAGCGAACTTGTTAAACAGGCTCAGACTCAGGCTAACCAAATTATTACTTTGGCTAACCAGTCTTCCGAAGAATTGAAAAACAGTTCGATTCAATATGCTCAAGATGTAATGCGTTATATTGAAAACAATTTGGAAAAAACTTTGGAAAGCTTGCGTCAAAACCGTGAAAGTTTAAAACAATCCAATCGCGATTAATTGCGTTACTTTTGGTGATTTGGTTGACAATGCCGGTCATTGTAAGCTTGAAATAAAGAAGCTCTCAGGAAGCATCCTTGCTATACTTGGTATAGGGGATTTCCTGAGAGCTTTTTTGCTTATTCGTAGAAATTTGTTTCTTTGTTTAATACCGGTTCTTTCGGGTCGATTACGGCTGTTTTCTGATTTGTATAAATAACAAAGCCTAATGGCGATGCGGGTGGTTTTTTTATAAATTTAACCGGGGTGTAATCGACGGCTACTTTGGAGGACTCGCGAGCCCGACTGAAATAGGCGGCATAGCGGGCGGCTAAGGTAAGCATTTCATCGGTTGGTTCACCGCCTTGCGTGCGTAAGATAACATGACTGCCTTGTACCTGCAAAGTATGGAACCACATATCATCAGGCTTGGCGAAACGATGGGTTAAATATTCATTCTGCTGATTGTTGCGACCGATGAAAATTTCACCGCCGTCAATTTGAAAATGCATGAAGTTATGTTTCGGTGCCTTATAACTAACCGGCTTTTTAGATTTTTTCAAAAGCCCGGCCTGTTCGCATTCATTGTAGATTTCTTGAACCGTTTCCTTGCTATCGGCAATGGTTAAACTGTATAAAACGGACTGAAGATAGTCAATGCGACGACTACTTTGCTCTAATTGATATAAACCGCTTTGTTTACGATTTTTTAACTTCGTATACAGTTTGTAATAATTTTGCGCATTCTCTACAACGGTTAATTCCGGCACGAGGGAAATGGTAATCGGTTCAACAGGGTTTACTAAAATATTGTCTAAGGTGATATTTGGTTCATATTGTGTATCGCGATAGGCGTTAATCATCAATAAATCGCCAAAAGCCTTATATTCATCGGCTTTGGAGCTATCGTTAAGTTCCGTTTCAATCTTACTGTGACGGAGTTCTTCTTTTTTGATAGCCTGTTCTAAAGTTCGTTCCAATTCACGCGTGGTCGTATTGATGCCGCCTTGTTTTACAACGGATACTTCAAGCGGTTGTGAGATGGAATCGTAGGTAGCCGTTAACTGACCGCCTTGCGCCAATAAATAGGTAAGGGGCACAGGGCTGTAGAACTTTTTATGGTTTGCGTTCTCGTATTCATATAATTGCTTGGCATCATTAATAGTCTCTTTTAAATTGATAAGAGCCGTTGCAATAGACGTAATTTGTTCCGCAGTAAGTGATGTAAACTCCGTTTTTTCGGTTACACCGGCGTCATAACATACTTCTTTTAACAGAGCCGGACCGAAACCGTTAAAAATGCGACGAATTGTTTCGGCTACGGTTCCTTGACCGAAGTTGTGAAGTAATTCGCCGATTTCTTCGTTATTGAACTCAAAAAGGCTGCCTCGTTCGCTGTTCGGCGGTAACTCATAAGTGAGTTTAGGCGCGATGGAACGTTCGCGGTTCATGAGCGGTGTAACGTGAATGAGCGCTTCCAGAATCTGGCCGTCTTGAACGAAAATGCAGTTGGAATATTTGCCCATTAGCTCAATGTAAATTCGATTCGAAATAAGGGAGCCGTCAAGAGCCAACTTATCCGCATTGATGCGCAGAATTCGGTCACCGTTCAATTGCTTGATTGCTGTAATACGAGCGCCTTCCAAATGTTTGCGTAAAAACATGCAAAGCGCAGTCGGTTCTTTAGGTAAATCCGTAATGCCGTGACTGAGATAACAAGCCGGCAAATTACCGGCTGTAATAACCAGGTCTTTATTACCTTGGTGAGTATTAACTTTTAAGACGATCGTGGTTTTATCTATTTGTAATAGCCGCTGGATTTGACCGGTCACTAATTGATCCGAAAGTTCTCTGGTCAAAACGGCTAAGGTTAAGCCATCTAAATTCATAAATTGCTCCTTTACTAAACATACTTATTATTTAAGTATATCACACTTATGACCTATTTGAACGCTTTACCCTATAGGCCTAACATGTTAAAATGTAAACAATAAGAAAATAATCTAAAAATAAGGAAAATTGACGAAAATTAAAGGAAAGGACCTATTTTATTATGAACAGCATGACGGGCTTCGGTCGTGGTATAGCCGCTGATGAGGCGTTACAGATTACAGTTGAAATAAAAACGGTTAATTCAAGGTTTTTGGATTTGCATATTAATATGCCGTCCACGTTGATTTTTTTTGAAAATGAGCTGCGCCGTCAGATTAAAAGTGTATTGCAACGCGGTAAAGTGGAAGTCAATATTTCGCTACGCAATACACGGGATCGGGAAAAAGTTTTTACCGTGAATGAATCATTGGCATTGCAGATTCGCGAGTTTTTGGTAAAAAACGGTTTTGCTCAAGATATTAAAAAAGTGGCCTTGCGAGATATGATGACCGTATCTCAGGATTGGCTTCTTTTGGAGGATGTCCCTTTTGAAGAATCGAAACTTCAAGAAACGGCTTTGAAGGCATTAGGTGATGCTCTCGCCGGCGTAATAACCATGCGGGCGGCCGAAGGGGAACATTTAGCAAACGAAATTGAAAGTCGTATAACAAAACTGGAAGATGTGCTAAAAGCCGTAGATGCCAACAAAACAGCAGCTGTAAAGAAATATGAAACACGTTTGCAGCAACGCATTGAAGCAACCTTGGCTAAAACTGATTTAGATATCAACATGGATAGATTTTTGCAGGAAGTAGCCATTATGAGTGACAAAACAGATATTACAGAAGAAATTGTACGTTTTGGCTCACATGTGGTACAATTAAAAGACACACTCAAAGAGAATCAACCGATTGGCCGTAAATTAGATTTCTTGTTACAGGAAATGAATCGTGAAGTAAATACGATGGGATCAAAAGGATCTGATTTAGAGATTACTGACCGCGTTGTAGTATTGAAATGTGAATTAGAGAAGATTAGAGAGCAAATTCAAAATATAGAGTAGGTAGTAGAGTAAGGAGTCACTAAGTATGAATACAAAACTTTTAAACATCGGGTTTGGTAATATGGTTTCAGCAAATCGCCTCATTGCGATTATCAGTCCTGAATCGGCTCCTATTAAGCGAATGATTCAAGATGCTCGTGAAAAGAGCGTACTCGTTGACGCCACATATGGTCGTAAGACTCGTGCCGTTCTGGTTATGGACAGCGGTCAAATCGTTTTATCCGCTATCCAACCGGAAACCGTAGCACATCGTATTGTACAGGCTACACCGTCTGAAACAACGGAAGCGTAGGTGTTATTATGTCGGATAGAGGAATCTTAATTGTCTTATCCGGCCCTTCGGGTGCGGGTAAAGGCACAATTTGTGCGGCCCTTCGCCAGCAAATGCCTAATCTTGTGTATTCCGTATCGATGACAACTCGTGCACCTCGTGTCGGTGAAGAAGAAGGGGTTAGCTACTTTTTTAGAGATAAAGAAGAGTTTCAGCGTTTAATTAAAGAAGATGCATTTCTTGAATATGCACAGGTGTACGACAATTTTTACGGTACTCCCAAACAACATGTAATGGACTTGTTGTCAGAAGGTAAGAGCGTTATTTTGGAAATTGATATTCAAGGTGCTATGCAAGTTAAAGAGCGCTTTAGCGAAGCCGTTTTTATTTATATCGTACCGCCGTCTTTAGATATTTTATCGAATCGTTTGCGCGATCGCGGGACGGATGCGGCCGATGTCATTGATAAGCGCTTATCGAAAGCCAGTTCGGAACTTGCGTTGGCTCACCGCTATGACTATATCGTCGTAAATGATGTGTTGCCCGATGCGGTTGAAAAAGTTGCGTCTATTTTACGAGCTGAAGCTTGCAAAATTAAACGAAATAAAGAAAAAATCCAGTACATTTATAAACAGTATGGTGGGAAAAAGGAGTAATGCGTTATGATGGTAAAACCTTTATTAAAGGACTTGGAAAAACATGTAGACAGTAAATACACTTTGGTTACTTTGGCAGCGAAACGTGCTCGTGAGCTTACCGATGGTGACCATGCTTTAGTATCCGGTCTCGACACAGATAAACCGGTATCGGTAGCATTACATGAAATTGCGGAAGATAAAATCGGTTTTACACGTACCAAAGACGGTATTAAATAATTAAATTTTAATTCCAACAGGGGCAGAGGATGAAAAATAAACACATAATTGTAGGCGTATCGGGCGGTATTGCTGCCTATAAAGCTGTTGAGGTGGTTAGTCGCTTACGTAAATTGGGCGCGGAAGTTAAAGTCGTTATGACAGAAAACGCCACCAAGTTTGTATCACCTATGACTTTCGGCGAAATCAGCGGCCATCCGGTGGCTGTTAAAATGTTTGAAGATGTACATGATTGGAATGTGGAGCATATTTCGTTAGCCCGATGGGCCGATGCCTATTTAGTGGCACCGGCTACGGCTAATGTGCTTGGCAAAATGGCAGCCGGAATTGCTGATGATATGTTGACTACGCAGCTATTGGCTACCGAAGCGCCTATTTTCTTATGTCCGGCCATGAATACTAATATGTATGAAAACCCGATAACACAGCGTAATATGAATACCTTACGCGAGTTGGGCATGCATATTTTGGAAGCCGACAGCGGTCACTTGGCTTGCGGTATAGTCGGTAAAGGTCGTTTGCCGGAACCGGCAAAGATTGTGGAATGGTTATCCTTCCATATGATGAAAAGTGATTTGCTGGAAGGTAAAACCGTAATTGTAACGGCCGGCGGTACGCAGGAAGCTATCGACCCGGTTCGCTATATCGGCAATCGTTCCAGCGGCAAAATGGGTTATGCTGTGGCCGAACAAGCAGCTTTGGCCGGGGCTCGTACGATTTTAATATCTGCACCGAGCGCATTGCCGGTGCCGTATGGCGTGGAATTTGTGCCTGTTGATTCGGCTCGCGATATGGAAGAAGCCGTTAACAGTCGTTATGAAGATTGTGATGCCGTTATTATGGCGGCAGCTGTAGCCGATTTCCGCGTGGAGAACATGGCAGATACCAAAATTAAGAAAATGGATACCTTAGAGCTTAAACTCGTTAAGAATCCGGATATCTTGAAAGGTCTAGGTGCGAATAAAACTCATCAAAAACTTATCGGCTTTGCAGCGGAAACACAAAATGTCATCGAGTACGGCAAATCAAAAGTACTTAACAAAAATCTTGATATGCTCGTAGCTAATGATGTAAGCAAACAAAATGCAGGCTTTAACGTTGATACCAATGAAGTTACTTTTATTTATCCGGGTGGTCAAATTATGCAATTGCCACTTATGACAAAAAGTGATGTCGCTAAGCGAATTATTTCAGCCTTGGCAGAATTGTAATTCCATAGTATAATAAATCAGTGATATAAACTATCACAATTAAATTAATAGTAATTTTTGTCTCATCAAGAGTAGTGGAGGGAAAGGCCCTGTGAAGCTACAGCAACCATTCATGTGAAAAGGTGCTAAGTCCGACGGTATATGCCGAAAGATGGGGTTATATTCCTCATCGCTTGGCTGATGAGGAATTTTTTTATGGAGGTAAAGGGTAAATGGCTGAAAAACATGTATTTTTCACATCTGAATCCGTAACGGAAGGTCATCCAGATAAAATCGCTGACCAAATTTCAGACGCCGTACTTGATGCGATTATTGCGCAAGATCCAACGGCACATGTAGCATGTGAAACACTTGTAACAACAGGTCAAGTTCATGTAGTGGGTGAAATTTCCACTAACTGTTATGTAGATATTAATCATATTGTTCGTGAAACGATTCGCGAAATCGGGTACACTCGTGCTAAATACGGTTTTGACTGCGATACTTGCGGCGTTAATGTAGCTATTGACGAACAATCTGCCGATATCGCTATGGGTGTAGACGATGCGTTGGAAACTCGTGAAGGCGGCGCAGATAAATTTGATAAAATCGGTGCCGGCGACCAAGGGATGATGTTCGGTTATGCAACTAACGAAACCGAAGAATTCATGCCAATGCCGATTGCTCTTGCACATCGCTTATCCCGTCAATTGACCAAAGTTCGTAAAGACGGCACTTTGCCTTACCTTCGTCCGGACGGTAAAACTCAGGTAACTGTTGAATACGTTGACGGCGTGCCTAAACGTATTGAAACCATCGTAATTTCCACGCAGCACGGTCCTGAAGTATCCCGTGAACAAATCGAAGCAGACCTTAAAGAATTGGTTATCAAACCGGTATTACCGGAAGGTTTTGTTGATGAAAACACTAAATTCTTCATTAACCCAACCGGTCGTTTCGTAATTGGCGGTCCGCAAGGCGACGCCGGCTTAACAGGTCGTAAGATTATCGTTGATACTTACGGCGGCATGGCTCGTCACGGCGGCGGTGCATTCTCCGGCAAGGATCCTACAAAAGTTGACCGCAGTGCGGCCTATGCAGCTCGTTACGTAGCTAAAAACATCGTAGCAGCCGGTCTTGCCGATAAATGTGAAATTCAGATTGCTTATGCTATCGGCGTAGCTAAACCTGTATCCATCATGGTAGAAACTTTCGGTACCGGTAAAATCTCCGAACAGCAAATCGGCGAACTCGTTAAGAAACATTTTGACCTTCGTCCGGCCGGCATTATTGAAATGCTTGATTTGCTCCGTCCAATCTATCATCAGACGGCAGCTTACGGTCACTTTGGTCGTACCGATGTTGATTTGCCTTGGGAACACACTGATAAAGCTGATGTTCTTCGCAAAGAAACGGGTTTATAATTAAATAATCTGAAATTAAACAGAGTAAGTTTTAAATGGCTTATATTTTAACAAGCTGAGTTTAATTTCAAATCTATAGAGCAGAGATTGTATCATTGATACGGTCTCTGCTTTTTTGATAGACATTATTACTTACTCTGCCGGATACTTTTTTATGCAATTTGTGAAATTGTTTTCTTTATTAAAAAGGTGTTTGACCATGGTGGTAATATTTATTGTATAATTAAAGAAGAGAAGTTTAAATATATCGATATAGCATGTTTTGATACTGAATTAGTTTATCAATTATCGGCGTTCATAATACCCTGATAACGTATGTAATTTTTTGTTTTTGAATTAGCGGTAATTCAGAAGGAGGATTTATATGAAAAATGCATATGATATTATTAATGACCCTTTTTTGAATAAGGGAACGGCATTCAGTGCTGAAGAACGTGAACTATTTAAGTTAAATGGTATGATTCCCGACAAAATTCAGACCATTGAAGAGCAGGCCGCTCAAGCATATCAAGCTATGTCTATGAAAACTAACGATGTGGATAAACGCCATTTCCTAATGAAGGTGTTTAGCCATAACCGTACCTTGTTCTACTATTTGTTCAGCCAGCATGTGGAAGATTTTTTGCCGATTGTATATGACCCATGTATTGCCGATACGATTCGCAATTACAGCGAATATTATACAACGCCACAGAATTCCGCCTTTTTATCGATTGATAACCCGGAAAATATGGAAGACGCTTTGAAAAATGCAGCTTATGGCCGTGATATTAATTTAATCGTCGTAACCGATGCGGAAGCTATTTTGGGTATCGGTGACTGGGGCCTTAACGGTGTTGCCATTTCTATCGGTAAACTGATGGTGTATACGGCGGCCGCCGGTTTGGACCCACAGCGTGTATTGCCGGTTGTGCTCGATGTGGGGACTAATCGTCAAGAACTATTGGATGATCCGTTATATTTGGGTAATAAACATAAACGTGTGAGCGGTGAACCGTACTATAAATTTGTAGATCAATTCGTTCAGACTGTTGAAAAATTATTTCCTAATTTATATCTCCATTTCGAAGACTTCGGTCGCGACAATGCAGCTAATATTTTAAATGCCTATAAAGATAAATATCCTGTTTTCAACGATGATATTGAAGGAACCGGTATTATTTCTTTAGCCGGTATTTTAGGTGGTTTAAAAATCTCCGGCGAAGAATTAAAAGATCAAGTGTACATGTGCTTCGGTGCCGGTACGGCCGGTTGCGGTATTGCTAATCGTGTTTTACAAGAATATGTGGACCAAGGCGTACCACGTAAAGAGGCTATCAAGAAATTCTACTTGGTAGATAAACAGGGCCTTTTATTCGACGATATGGATGATTTAACACCGGAACAAAAACCGTTTGCCCGTAAACGCAGTGAATTGGAAGCTAATGACTATGTTAAAGCTTCTTTAGGCGGCGATACGAAGAAATTAACGACCCTTGAAGACTGTGTGAAAGCCATTCATCCGACAATTTTGGTAGGCACTTCCACTAAAAGCGGTGCCTTTACGGAAGCTGTTGTAAAAGAAATGGCGGCTCATACGGCACGTCCTATTATCTTCCCATTGAGTAATCCTACTGAACTGGCGGAAGCAACGGCGGAACAGCTTATTACTTGAACTGATGGTAAAGCCTTGGTAGCAACGGGTATTCCGGCTAAACCGGTTTCGTATAATGGTGTTACGTATGACATCGGTCAGGCCAATAATGCGTTGATTTATCCGGGCCTTGGTCTCGGGGCGATTGCGGCCGGAGCTAAACTTTTGACAGACCAAATGATTTCCAAAGCAGCTCATTCCTTAGGCGGTATCATTGATGTGACGAAACCTGGGGCAGCTACGATTCCACCGGTATCAAAACTTACAGAATTTTCTGAAACGATTGCCATTGCTGTAGCTAATGAGGCTGTAGCTCAGAACGTGGCAACAATTTCCAAAGAAGAAGTGCCGAGTGCAGTAAAGTCCGTTAAATGGGTTCCTGAATATAAGGATTTGACGAAAGAATAATTAAATAATTGCCTGAAAAAGGCAAAGTAAATTCCCTCCGCGAGCAACTTTTTCGTTAACGAAGTTCGGGGAGGGAATTTTTTAGAGTCCACACTCAAAATACGCATTATTTGTATGCGAATCGCCATGTCTATTGTTTAAAAATATCGAAAAAAATGGTATAATAAAAAATACTGCAAAGGAGGGATAGCATGCGTGTAGCAGAGGTTATTATCAATCGACCGGCTAAAAAAATGAATAGTCCGTTCAGTTATGCCGTGCCGGAACATTTAGGCACGATTATGCCGGGCACACGTGTAGCTGTCCCTTTGGGGCGTACTCGTGAAGAAGGAATTCTTATTGGCTATCGTGAGCTGGAAGAAGTACCGTCGTATCAAATTAAACCTATCCAAGCAGTATTGGATAAGGAACCATGGTTTACGCCTGAAATGCTGGCTACGGCAAAGCGCTTAAGTGAGTATTATCTTTGTGCGTTGTCCGAAGCTCTCAGTTTATTTACAATCGATAAAAAGCAATTAAAAAGCTATGAACGGCCAAAGGAACAATGGTTACTGGTTGAACCTTGGTTTAAGCCGGAACATATTCCGCCGAAGCGAAAACGTCAAAGGGAACTTGGTTTTTATTTACAGGAATTGGGTACCGCATCAGTTCATAGTCTGCAAAAAGACGGATTTACTTTACCCGTTATAAAACAGGTTATGACCTATGAAGGCATTACCGTAGAAGAACGATACAGTAAGACAAAAACGAAGTTTGATGCCCGTCAAGCCAAGGATTTGCCATTAACGGACGAACAATTACGATGCTATGAGCCCATTCAAAAAGCTGTGCTAGCAAGTGAAGCTGGTACATTCTTGCTTCATGGCGTAACGGGCAGCGGTAAAACGCAGATTTATATGAAGGCTGCTAAGGATTGTTTGACTAAAGATAAAATTGCCATCGTGTTAGTGCCGGAAATTATGCTGACCAATCAGATTGTAAAGCGTTTCGTGGATACTTTCGGTGACGAAGTAGTTGTTTTTCACAGTAAGCTTACTATCAGTGAACGGTATAATAACTGGGAGCGCTTACGACGTAAGGACAGCCATATTATTATCGGTGCCAGGTCCGCTGTGTTTGCTCCCACTGATGATATCGGTTTAATCATCGTGGATGAAGAACATGATACGTCGTACAAGCAGGAAGACATGGTACGTTACCATGCACGCATGGTAGCCCGTTGGCGTGCCGAAGCTAATAGTTGTCCCCTCATTTTGGGGTCCGCTACGCCATCGATTGAATCGTACTACTTGGCAAAACAGGGACAATATACCTTACTGGAATTGAAACATCGAATTTTTCATCAGCCCTTGCCTAAAGTACAGATTATTGACATGAAGGAAGAAATGGTTTACGGGAATTATTCCGTTTTCTCCGGTGCCATGAGTCATTTAATTCGCCAGACCTTAGCCAATAAAGAGCAAATGATTATCCTTTTAAATCGTCGCGGTTTTAGTACTTTTGTCATGTGTCGCGATTGCGGTGAACCCATAAAATGTCCTCACTGTGATATCGCCATGGTGTATCATCGTGAAGGTGAAGAACTGCGTTGTCACTACTGTGAACATCATGAACCGGTACCTAAGGTTTGTCCCCATTGCGGCAGTCATAAGATTAAGTTTTTCGGCTCCGGCACGCAGAAGGTGGAAGAGGAATTGCAGCGCAATTTCCGCGGGGCCCGTATAGCGCGGCTCGATCAAGATGTGACAGCCAAAAAAGGCAATGGGGAACAAATTCTAAACGACTTTGGTGAAGGCCGTTATGATATTTTGCTGGGTACGCAAATGGTGGCCAAAGGGCATGACTTTAAAGGGGTAACCGCAGTAGGTGTTTTAACGGCCGATTCGGTACTGAATATTCCTTTATACAGCGCATCGGAACGGACGTTTGACTTACTTACGCAGGTGGCGGGACGAGCCGGGCGCAGTACCGGTAAAGGTCAAGTTGTAATTCAGACCTATAATCCTTTACATTATGCTATAATAAAGAGTAAGGCTCATGATTATGTGGGTTTTTACGAAGAAGAAATAAAAGCGCGTGAACTACTGGGGTATCCGCCATTAGGTTCTATGATGCATTTTCGTATTCAACATAAAGAGGAAGCGAAAGCCATGGACATAGCGGAGCGTATAGTAGCGGCATTGGAACCGTTTGCCGTACCGGGGGAACTGGATGTGATGGGTCCCTATCAGGAAGGCATTAAAAAGGTGCGCGATTTATATCGCGTAGCGATTATGGTGCGGGGTAATCATTTAGAGAAAATAAAAGAATATATATATACATCGTGGATTTTTACACAAGAGGGACTGCAAATTGACGTGGATCCCGTTTAATAGGAGGCAATATGGTATTAGAAATTATTAAAGCAGGTCATCCTGTCTTGAAACAGGTAGCAGAACCTGTAGATTTTGTAAATAAAAAAATGCGCCAGCTTTTAGACGATATGGCGGAAACTATGCGTGTGTCCGACGGTGTCGGTTTGGCGGCACCACAGGTTAATGTGTCGAAACGTATTATCGTAGTTGATGACGGTACGGGCTTGCAGGAATTCATCAATCCTGTAATCGTTAAAGGCGATGGGGAACAGATTGGCCTTGAAGGTTGCTTAAGTGTGCCCGGTTATTTTGGTGACGTAAAGCGCTATCAAGACATTGAAGTTCATTATATCGACCGTCATAACAAGAAGAAAAAATTGAAAGCGGAAGGTTTCTTAGCGCGTATTATTCAGCATGAAATCGACCATTTGGACGGTATTTTATTTATTGAAAAAGTAGAAGCTGCATATCGTGTAAAAGATGAAGCGGCTGAGGTTATGGAGGAAGCGGCAGCGGATGCAAAAAAATCCGCCGGTGAAGCAGTAGAGGTTTAGGAGGTTTTCATGAATTCATTACGAGTTGTATTTATGGGGACACCGGACTTTGCCGTACCTACTTTGCAGGCTTTAATTGATGGTCCTAATGAAGTAGTAGGCGTTTTTTGCCAACCGGATAAACAAAAGGGACGCGGTAAAAAAGTTCAAATGCCACCTGTTAAAGAGTGTGCGCTAGCAGCCGACGTAGCGGTTTATCAGCCTAATACTTTACGTGATGAAGCGGCACAAAACCTATTGGAGTCATTGGCGCCTGATATTATCGTCGTAGTGGCATATGGTAAAATTTTACCGCCATGGCTCATTCGTTTGCCAAAATTCGGTTGTATCAATGTGCATGCGTCTTTGTTACCTAAATATCGCGGAGCGGCACCGATTCATTGGGCCATTTTAAACGGTGATACCGAAACGGGTGTGACCATTATGCAAATGGATGACGGACTCGATACGGGCGATATTTTGGATGTTGTGAAAACCGACATTAAAGACGGGGAAACGACGGGCGAATTATTTGATCGTTTGGCCGTTATGGGCGGTGAAGTCATTAATGATATCTTAAGGAAAGCACAGGCCGGTGAATTACAGCCGGTGAAACAAGATGACGCTAAAGCCACTCATACTACGAAAATTACCAAAGAGATGGGTGCTATTGATTGGGAAAAGAGCGCTATTTCTTTGGCAAATCAGGTGCGGGGCTTGAATCCGGCACCGGGATGTTTTACCTTTTTAGACGGCAAGCGTTTAAAAGTATGGCAAGCTGAAGCGCTGACAATGGATGATATGAAACAGCATAATTTATCGGCCGGTCAAAAAGCCGGTACTATTTTGGCAGTGAACGAACAAGATTTTGTAGTAGCTGCCGGTGAGGGAGCAGTGAGAGTGTTGGAAGTTCAGCCGGATAATAAGAAACGCATGTCGGCTGGCGATTTTTGTCGTGGTCACCAAGTAAAGGCAGGACTCATTTTCAATGCGTAATCAAGAACAGCAGGATCACCCCGTTTTGGGGCGTTATCCTTTATATTTTAAATTAACCTTCGCCGTGTTTGCCGGCATTACCCTTGTTTGGGCGGCCTTGGCATATTTGCTGTGGCCCGGCTTACATCGCTTAGGTTTACCTATTGCCTATGGGGTGGAAACACTCCTTGCCATATTCCCGCTATTATGTTGGATAATGTGGGGCAGTATGCTTTTAGCTTCAACGAATCACTGGCGGATTCATCCTATATGGCTCCGCATCAGCAATCGCTGGCTCTATGCATTTTTCCCTTTGGTCCTCCTGGCCGGTAAAGTGGTGGGAGCCTCCAAGGATAAGGTGAGCCAGTCTTTGATTGATTTGATTAATCATTTGGTTGAGTTAAATTTGTACAAAGTACCGGCGGATCGCTTGCTTTTGTTAACACCTCATTGTTTGCAAAAAAGCGACTGTGTTCATAAAGTAACGACTGATGTACATAACTGTAAGCGTTGCGGTCGGTGTCAGGTCGGCACCTTACTGGATATTGCCGATACTTACGGTTGTAAGTTCGTGGTTGTAACCGGTGGTACCTTGGCGCGTTTGATGATTAAAAATATTCGGCCGAAAGCTATTGTTGCCATCGCCTGTGAACGGGATTTGGTAAGTGGCATGAATGATGTATTTCCGATTCCCGTAGTAGGCGTTCTGAATGAACGACCTTGCGGACCTTGCTGTAATACGCGGGTTGATACGGATCGAATTAAAGAAGTGGTGGAGAAATTAATCAATGGATAAAGGAACAGCACAAGTTAATATACGCCGTTTGGCGGTGCAAGCTTTATTGCAGATTAATCGCGACGGCGCCTATGCTAATATCGTACTTCAGCAGATGCTGGGCGATAATAAATTAAGTGATGTAGACCGTCGTTTTTTCACGGAACTCGTCTACGGCGTCGTACGACGTCGCAATTATTTAGATGCCATTATTATGGCACTCGCTAAACGTCCGTTACGCAAATTATCCTCGATTGTAGTGGAAATTTTGCGCTTAGGGCTCTATCAGCTTATTTACATGGATAAAGTACCGGACAGTGCCGCCGTCAATGAAAGTGTTAAAATGGCCAAAAAAATGGCTCGCGGCCTCGATGGTTTTGTGAACGGCGTGCTTCGTAATTTCATTCGCAATCGCGATAGCTACAGCATTGACGAACTTGCCAAAAATGATATAGAGCGCATGGCTTTCATTTACAATCAGCCAACCTGGTTATTGGAACATTGGCTCAAGACGTATGGCGAAGAAGAAACTATAGGGCTTTGTACTTGGTTTAACGAACGACCGAAGTTGACGGCCCGCATCAATACTTTGAAAGGCTCTGTGGCTGACGGTATGGCGGCTTTTGAAAAAGCCGGTTGGCAGGCAGAACCTACCGGAAAATTGCTGGAAGCGGTCCATATTACACGTCATACCGGTTCACTGGAAAGTGCGCCCCTTGTAAAAGACGGCTTAATTACGTTTACCGATGAAGCGTCTATGGCGGTAGCTTATGTGGTAGATCCGCAGCCGGGTGAAAAAGTTCTCGATTGTTGTGCGGCACCGGGCGGTAAAACCATGCATTTAGCGGCGCGTATGGCCAATCAAGGTCATATTACGGCGGATGATATTCATGAGCATAAATTAGGGCTTATGGAGACTAATGCGAAACGGTTAGGAGTAACAATTGCTGATTTTAACTTGCAAGATGCTACCCAAATGCCGGAAACGTGGTACAATCAGTTTGACAGGGTACTGGTAGATGCACCCTGCTCGGGACTTGGTATTTTGCAACGTAAACTTGACATGCGTTGGCACAAAACACCGGAGTCCTTGACGGAACTTCCTAAATTGCAAAAGCAGATTATTGCCGAGGCCGCCAAAACGGTAAAACCGGGCGGTGTCCTCGTGTATTCTACTTGTACGATTAACAAGGGGGAAAACGAAGCGGTAGTGGAGAATTTCCTGAAAACGCATACTGATTTTACGTTAGAAGATGCGTCTTCGTTCTTGCCTTTTGAGGCTGAGGGACCGATGGTTACCTTGTGGCCGCATCGTGATGAAATGGACGGATTCTTTATTGCACGACTTCGTAAAGCTTTATAAAAATTTTACGTGAAATTTATAGTTTTTAAAGGAATTTAGTGGCTAAATAGCCAATATATATTAGATACGGATATTTTGATTTGTATCTGAATACCGCTATTGACTTCTATCCATCCTGTAAATTATTAACATATGATTTTCAAAGTATTTGATTATGATTTTCATAGAATAAGGATATAACTATGATAGAACTATTGGGTAAGAACCTAACCGAATTGCAGGCTGTTATAACAGAGGCAAAATTTCCTCGTTTCAGAGCCAAGCAAATAATGGATTACATATATAAACGCTACGTATTCGACTTTGCGGACATGCAACAATTGCCGGGCGAGTTACGAGCGTGGCTTAGTGAGAATTGTGCTATCTCCGTGCCGAAAATCGTAACGGAGAAGACAACACCTGACGGCCAAACTAAGAAGCTCTTGCTTGAACTGGCAGACGGTAATCGTGTGGAAACGGTATTGATGAAACAGCAGTACGGTAATTCCGTGTGTGTATCTTCACAAGTGGGTTGCGCCATGGGTTGCGTTTTCTGTGCGTCTACTACCGACGGTTTGTATCGCAATTTGGAAACCCACGAAATTGTGGCGCAAGTCTTATTGTTTGGTGCCCTTTTAAAAGAACGGATTCATTCCATTGTTGTGATGGGCGCCGGTGAACTGCTTCAAAATTATACGAATACAATTAATGCACTTCGCCTTTTACATGAAAAAGAAGCGTTTGATATCGGCTATCGTCGCATGACATTATCTACTTGCGGCGTAGTAGAGAATATTTATCTCTTAGCCGATGAAGGTATTCCTATTACATTGGCATTGAGCCTTCACGCCCCGAATGATAAGATTCGTCGTGAAATCATGCCGATTGGCGCACACTATAATTTAGCCGATGTGTTGGCGGTGGTTAAGACGTATTATGAAAAAACGGATCGCCGTGTAACCTTTGAATATATTTTAATTGACGGCATTAACTCATCCATCGAGAATGCTCATGAATTGGGAGCTTTGGTAAAATCCTTCCCAAATTGTAATGTCAATTTGATTCCGGTTAACGGAAATGAACATATTAAATTGTTTAAACCTTCGCGCCGTCAAACGGAAGCTTTTAGAAATATTGTGGCTTCCTACGGAGTATCCGTAACGGTTCGCAAGGAAATGGGCGATGCCATTCAAGCTGCTTGCGGTCAGTTGAAGATTCAACAAGCCAACAAAGAAAGCGAGTAATCGGTATCACAGGTAAAGGAGGCCCTATGAAGAGTATAGGCATGAGTAAAATCGGTTTGGTGCGTCAACGCAACGAAGACCGTTTTTACATTGGAGAATCCTTTTGTATTGTCACTGACGGTATGGGTGGCTACAAAGGCGGTGAAATTGCCAGCACTATGGTAGTTGACACACTGGCTTGCGATATACAGAATTGGCAGGAAGTTTCGGTTGAGGCATTGCGTCAGTCCGTAGCTAAAGCCAATACAGCTGTATATGAAAGAGTTAAAGCAACACCGTCCTTGGAGGGCATGGGCACAACTGCGGTTGTTGCGTATGTTAAGGATAGCGATTTATATTGGGCCAATGTAGGGGATAGCCGTCTATATGTATTTCATGAGGACCGACTTATTCAAATCAGCACAGATCACTCCATGGTTCAGGCGCTCTATGAAGCAGGTGAATTAAAGGCGGATGATATGTTGCAACATCCGCAACGCAATGTGCTGACCCGGGCAGTTGGTGTGTCGCCTGTTGTAGAAATTGATGCAGGCGTACAAAAAGTAGCGCCCGGCGATAGAATACTTTTATGCTCTGACGGTCTCACCGGTTATATTGAACAAGCCGTAATTGAAGCGGCCTTTCGGAATGAACCGAAAGATGAACGCTTGATTGAAGATTTAATGGACTTGGTATATGATCAAGGGGCTCGCGATAATGTAACCATAGTTATTGGTACTATAGGCTAAGAACGAGGTGAGAACATGAAAGAGAAGGCAACTAAATTACAAGGGTTAATCCTTGGTAATCGCTATAAAATAATATCTAAAATCGGCGTTGGCGGCATGGCTGATGTTTTCAAAGGCGAAGACACGCTATTAGGTCGTCCGGTGGCTGTAAAAATATTACATTCAAACTTTGCCGGCGATGATGATTTCGTAGCCCGTTTTAAGCGCGAAGCACAAGCGGCCGGTAAATTAAGTCATCCCAATATCGTAAGCATGTACGATGTTGGTTTTGACCAAGGCTATCACTATATCGTGATGGAATACATTGAAGGGGAAACTTTAAAAGAATATATTACCCGTCATGAACGTATATCCATCGATAATGCGGTAAAGTTTACCATTGCTATTGCCGAAGGACTCGAACACGCCCATGCCATGGGGATTGTGCATTGTGATATAAAACCTCATAATGTGTTGATTACCAAACAGGGACGCATTAAGGTAACCGACTTCGGCATTGCTCGCGCCATGAATGCCGGTACTACTATGATGTATACGAACTCTATTATGGGGTCCGCTCATTATTTATCGCCGGAACAAGCCAGCGGTAAACCGGTTAACGGCAGTACCGATATTTATTCTTTGGGCGCTGTGCTTTATGAAATGTTAACCGGCCGCGTTCCTTATGAAGGGGAAACGCCAATCAGCGTGGCTTTGAAGCATGTACGGGAACGTTTAATCCCGCCGACTCGTTATAATCCGAGTATTCCGACTTTATTGGAAGCGGCGGTCATTAAGGCTTTAGCGAAACGACCGGAAGACCGGTTTAGCAATATTACGGAAATGATAGCCGCGTTACGTATGTCGCAAGGCTTTGTGAACAGTAACAGCGGCCGACGGGCGCCTCATGATTTTGGCACTCAGGTGTTGACACCGGTACCGGAAACATCCTATGGTGAAACCGATGATGACGATGAAGTTTATTATGGCGGTGAACCGACGCAAGAAGGTTGGATGGTTAAACTGAGCCGCTTGCCGCAGAAATATATTTTATTGGGTGCGTTTATCGTTTTCTTATTAGCCTTCGTGTGGGCCTTCTTAAGCTTCGGTAACTTCTGGAGCAATGCCACTGTAGATGTGCCGAATGTGGTAGGCAAACAAGTAACGGTAGCTAAACATATTCTGGAAGATAATCATTTGCGTGTTTCGGTAAGTGAAGTATCTAATCCGGATGTACCGGCAGGTCAGGTTATTTCACAGAGTCCGGAAGCGAATGAACAGGTTAAGGAACAACGTACGGTTCATCTCGTTGTAAGTAAGGGCGTCGGCGATATTACGATGCCTGATATTACGGGTATGACAATCGATCAGGCTCGTTCGCGACTCAAGAACTTAGGCCTCGTGATCGGTAAGATTTCCGCAGGTACTGATGACAGTAAAGAAGATGGTGTTATTTTGATGCAATCACCTCCGGGAGATTCCAAAGTAACTAAAGGCGCTACCGTAGACGTAACGGTAAACCGTGTGAAGAGTAAGAAAGTAGAATTACCTAATTTAGTAGGTATGACAGTTAAAGATGCCAAAGACGCATTAGCTTCCTTAGGCCTTAATGCAACAATTAGCGGTGCCGGTGATGACACCGCGGTAATTACGCAGCAAAGTCCGGAAGCGGGAAGCTCGCTGGATGCCAATACATCCGTTGCGTTGACGGCGGAAGCTAAAAAAGCGGCACCGGCTGCTAATACTTCAAACAGTAATGTCACGAAAGGTACGGTAGATATTACGGTACCGTCCGGTAAAGCTAATCAGGCCGTTCGCATTGTGGTTAGTGATGACAGTGGTTCCCGTACCGTATTTGACGGCAATGCACAACCGGGCGAACGCATTGTTAAAGATGTATCCGGCACGGGCCGCGTACAGATTCAAGTATATTTGAACGGTGCTTTAGTACAAGATCAAACATTATAGGAGGACTATGAATACAGGCATTGTAATAAAAAATATGAATGGTTATTTTTACGTGCAAGATGAGCATGGCGAGGTTCACGAATGTAAAGTGCGCGGCCGTCTGAAACAGGGCCGCTACTCCCTCTTGGTAGGGGATCGTGTCAGTTTTGACCCGGCCGGTACGATTGAAGCCATTGTACCGCGCCACAATCAACTGAAGCGGCCTCATGTAGCTAATCTTGATCAGGTTATTTTGGTAGTAGCGGCTCATGAGCCGGATATTAACGAATTATTGCTTAATAAATTAATCATTATGATTGAACATGCCGATATTCCTTTAGTACTTTGTATTAATAAATGTGATCTTCGTGATGAAAATACCTTAGCACTGGCCGAGTTATATCGCCGCATCGGGTATACGGTGATTGAAACCTCTACCCGAACCGGTGAAGGCCTTGATACTTTGCGAGAACAACTTCATCACAAAGTAAGTGCTTTTGCCGGACCATCCGGTGTAGGTAAAAGCAGTCTCTTAAATGCTATTGAACCGTCGTTTGCTTTTCAAACCGGTGAAGTAAGTGATAAAATAAAGAGAGGTCGTCATACAACTCGTCACGCATCGCTGTACAGTTTGGATGAAGACTCCTTTATTATGGATACACCGGGATTTAGTGCTATCGATTTCAGTGAGATTTCAGAGGAACGCTTGCCGTCGCTTTATCCTGAATTTTTAGCGGCTGAATCAGGTTGTAAGTTCAGTCCCTGCTATCATGAGCATGAGCCTGTATGCGGCGTCAAAGACGCTGTTGCAGACGGTCGGATAGGGGCGGGGCGTTATGAATCGTACTTAGTCATTCGCGATGAAATTCGCAGTCAAAGGAAATGGTGAAATTATGGTAAAGATTGCCCCTTCTATGTTATCCGCAGATTTTGCGCGCTTACAGGAAGAAATTAAAAGCGTTGAAACCAGTGGCGCTGATTTATTGCATATCGATATTATGGATGGTCATTTTGTGCCGAATCTTACCTTTGGTGCACCGGTAATTAAGGCATTGCGAGCCCATACAAAGTTACCGTTTGATGTTCATTTAATGGTGACCAATCCCGCTGATTATGTGAAAACCTTTGCCGATATCGGTACTGAGTATTTTACATTCCATGCGGAAGCGACACCGCACATGCATCGCTTAGTACAGGAAATTAAAGCTCACGGTATGAAAGCCGGGATTTCTTTGAATCCTTCTACACCGGTATCAATGCTTGAAGATATAGCGTCCGATTTGGACATGATATTAATCATGAGCGTTAACCCCGGTTTTGGTGGGCAGTCTTTTATTCCTCATGCGGTTCGTAAGATCCAGAAGGCAAAAAAATTACTTGCTTATTATGAAAATACCAAAGCTGTTGTTGAAGTTGACGGCGGCGTTAATTTAGAAACGGCACCACTCGTGCGTGAAGCGGGCGCTGATATTTTAGTGGCCGGTTCAGCTGTATTCGGTGCAAACGATCGTAGTGAAATGATTCGTTCTTTGCGAGGTTAATAGTGAAGCTCCTGCTTGTCAGGAGCTTTTTCTTTGAAGTTAAACCGCAGTCAAAGTTGAACGATTGCAGCTTCAGTAAACTATTGCTGCTACAACGAACTATTGTAATTACGGCGAATTTAATGGCATTCTAGCTAAACAATGTGTTACGAAGGTTGATGAAATATGAAACTGGGAACAGATATTATTGAAATCGCGCGCATCGAACAAGCCGTGGCTAAAGACTCTTTTGCCAAAAGAGTCTACACCGCTCATGAACTTGCCTATGCCGAAAGTCGCGGCAAACAAAAGGCGGCTTCCTTAGCAGGTATGTATGCGGCTAAAGAAGCGTTTGTAAAAGCCTTAGGCATTGGCTTCAGGCAAGGGACTTTTCAGGACATAGAGATTCGACGCGATGAATATGGAGCACCCTTTATACAGTTAAGCGGTGTTTTTAAAGATATATTCGATCAAAAAGGGTTTACGTCCCTGGAACTATCTATCAGCCATTGCCGAGACTATGCAGTGGCTACGGTAATAGCACTCTAAAAAGTTAGTATCTGGCAGTGTTAACCCGCTTATATAAAAGCGGTGTTATAGATGTCATGACTTAGAAGAAGATATAAAGTCATCGACGATTTTATTTTATGTAGAAAGGAGCTACTATGCGTATCTTAGCGAAGGAAGAGGCTAAATTCATCGATCAATGGGCTGTTGAAAAAGGCGGTCTGCCATTAGCGGTATTAATGGAAAATGCCGGTCGTGGTGTGGCGGAAGCCATTGTGGAAGCATTTGAAGAAATTGAATCACCCCTAGAGATTGTTATTGTTGCCGGTAAAGGCAATAATGGAGCTGATGGTTTGGTGGCGGCTCGCCAGTTGGAAGAATGGGGTCATGAAGTTCGTATTGTTATCCCCAATGATGATAGTCATGCTTCAGAACTTTTTGACCAACAGATGGCGGCTATTGATGCTTTGGAAATTCCGGTTTTAACAATTGAAGACGGCGATGTTTTTGAAGCGGCCGATGTGATTGTAGACGGTTTGGTAGGTACCGGTTTAACCGGTGAATTACGCGATTCTATTCAGGAAATCTTGGACCGCATAGAAGCTCATGTAGAAACCTATCCCGATACTTTGTTGGTAGCCATTGACGTTCCGTCCGGTATGAACAGCAATACCGGGGCTGTTGCCAATGGTACTATGGCCATGGATATAACGGTTACTTTTGGGGCGCCTAAGATTGGTATGTTACTATATCCGGCCCGTTCCTATTGTGGCAATATTGCGGTTAAAGGCCTTGGCTTTTCCTGGGAAATGGCTCTACTGGACGATGAAAACAAAAATTACCCAACCGAATTGATTACACCGGATTTAGTAGCCGCTTTATTACCGGAACGGGAAGAAACCGCTCATAAGGGTACCAATGGACATACATTGATTATCGGCGGTTCTGACGGTATGATTGGGGCACCTCTTTTGGCAGCGGAAGCAGCGGTACACGCCGGTGCCGGTAAAGTAACAGCCGTAGTACCATCGGATTGCTTAAAAATGTTACAATCTAAAATCATGCCGGAAGTGTTAACCGGATCGTTCGGCAGTTTATTGCATTTACGCATGCATGCTTCTGAAAAAGAAGCGGTCGCTATCGGACCGGGCTTTGGTCGCAGTGAAGAAAGTATGACGCTTGCTAAAACCTTTATAACAACAACAGATGCGCCACTCGTTATCGATGCTGATGCACTTTGGGCAATCGGTAATATGGATACCATAGGTGACGAATTCGCTAAGCGCGATTTCCCGGCTATCTTAACACCGCATCCCGGTGAATTTGCTCGTTTGACCGGCCTTAGCGTGGAGGAAATTGAAGCAAATCGTGTAGAAATTGCTCGTCAATTTGCTTTAAAATACAAAGTTGTTTTGGTTCTTAAAGGGGCGCCGACAGTAGTCGCTTCACCGGAAGGGCTTGTGGCGGTAAATTATAGCGGCAATGAAGGTATGGGCACCGGTGGCATGGGTGATACCTTAACCGGTATTATTGCCGGGCTCTTAGGCCAGGGCCTCGAAGAATTGGAAGCGGCTATGGCCGGGGTATATCTCCATGGCGCGGCCGCAGATGCTCTTTACGAGGATAGAAACTTCGGTTACACGCCGTCTGAAGTAAGCCGTCAGTTGCCATATACCATAACTGAATTATTAGATTTTGATGTGGAATAAACAATAATCCGTTATTTAGCGGTAGTTCATAGAGAATAGCTGCCGCTAAATAACGACTGATCTTTAGCTACTCATAGTTATGGTAACATTGTTCTTTTGGTGTTTTAATTTGTTAGGTGAAGTATGCAATTGAATAATAAATTTTGGGCAAAATATTTAGCCATAGTTTTTGCCTTTTTAGTAAGTTTCTTCGCGCTTACCGGATGCAGTGCTGCTTCCGGTACGACAATCGGGGATAGTTTTAATAAAATTCTTGAAACAGGCTCTAATATCATTGGTAATAGTTCCTCTAATTCCGGTGGTAGCAGTTCGGCGGTTTCCGGTACCCTTGACGTGTATACCTTGGACATCGGTCAAGGGGATGCACATCTTATTAAAGTGGGCGATGAATATACTTTGATTGACACAGGTGATGTAGATCATCGTGACAGCCTTGTGGCTCAATTAAAGAAGTACAATGTGAAGTCATTAAAAAACGTAATAATTACGCATCCGCACTCAGATCATTTAGGTGGCTTTCATGCACTTATTGATGCAGGGATTCCTATTGAACATGTGTATGATAATGGTATGAAATATAAAACTTCTGTGTATAATACATATGCAAAAGATACGGATAAGAAAAATATAAAACGAATTGGTTTATATAAGGGAATGACTGTTGATTTAGGTAAAGATGCTCAGTTTGTTGTGTACGCACCGGAAGAAGGTCAGTATATTATGGATAAAAAAGGCCAACCGGATCTTAATGATAATAGTATTGTAGGTAAGCTTGTATTTGGTAAATTTTCTATGTTATTTACCGGTGATGCATCAAGAGCTGAAGAAAATAAACTGATTAAGGAAGAAAATACTAAATTATTCAGTCGCATATTAAAAGTAGGTCATCATGGCAGTGCAAGCTCATCTCAAAAGGACTTTATACGCTCTGTTCGTCCCGAAAAAGCTGTTATTTCCGTAGGCTTACACAATGATTATGGTCATCCTACGAGGGAAGCTTTAGATCGTTTAGCGGCTGAAAACGTTATGGTTTATACAACAGCTCGACAAGGTACAATTCGTATTCACACGGATGGCAACACTTGGCAGGTAACAACGGAACGTTAATATTAGCTATGGTTACAAAAATCAAATTACATGCGCTGTTATTGACTTTTAAGTAATAAATTTTCCGTATTAAGAAATCTTGTCAAGTAAAAATTTAAAATTTCATAATAAGAACATACGCTCCTCGTTACTCTTCGAAACCCTTCTATATAGGCTTTGAGAGTAGGGGGAGCGTATGTTTGTTTTGTGAATGATGTGTGAAAATGCAGCAAAATCAAGGGTTCTCTGAAATCTTGTGGTATAATTAAGTAAACATGCCCAAGGCTTTAAGCTGATAGGTAGGCTTTTTGTACTGCTTATGGGTATATAAAAACGAACACAAAGATATTTAGAGATAGTTTGACCGGCCATTGTAGTGTGTGGCCATTGATAGGAGTGAGATTGTTGCGTAAAATATGGTTTGCCTTAGTAATGGCAGTAATGATTTTGCCTTTATGGGCTATGAGCGTCAGAGCGGCGGATGTGACAGATGTGACATGGGTAACGCGTTCTGATGCACCAATTCCGTTTGTACGTGTCGTTCTTAGTTTGACAGCACCGGTTGAAGCATCGGCTTCTATTAATAAAGCCGGTACTACCACAACCGTACAACTTAAAAATGTAAAACTTAAAACCGATGATACGTCGATTACGATGGATAAGAATATCGTAACTAATGCGAAATTATCGCAAGACGGCAAGAATGTTAATGTTGTGTTAAACACACCTAAATCAATTGATGTAGGCGATGTAAATGTGTTTTCGTTAAAAAAAGATAAAGCCAACAATCGTCCCGATCGTATGGTCATTGATATTCAGCAAAAAGGGGTAGCACCGCGCAGCGTATATTACGGTTCCGATAAGAATGTTAAAAATACGGCGACCAACAGTGCTACGGTAAAAACAGACAAAAAAACAACGACTAAGAATACATCCACTAAAACAAGCAATACTAAAGCAAAGGCCACTACAACACCTAAAAAGCCGACCGTCATCGCAACGGCCAGTCAACCTAAGGCAGTGACAATCGACTATCGCACCAGTGGCGGTATTGCCGGTAAAGTGATTACCATTGACCCGGGTCATGGCGGTAGTGATCCCGGCGCTATCGGACCTAACGGGACGATGGAAAAAGACATTACCTTAGCTATTTCCAAGAAGTTGAAAGCGGCCTTGGAAGCTAAAGGGGCTAAGGTTAATATGACTCGTACTACTGACGTGGATGTGTATGGTCCGAATGCCTCCGGTCCTGATGAACTACAGGCGCGTGTTGATGTGGGGACGGCTAATAAATCCGATATCTTCGTAAGTGTTCATATCAACTCCTTCAGCAATCCGAATGTAGGTGGTATTTCCACATACTACTATGATAAAACTCAGTATGATACACGGTTAGCTTCACGCATTCAGGCAAAAATTGCCGATGAATCCGGTTTTGCCGGTGACCGCGGTATCCAACCGGGTAACTTGTATGTATTGCGTCGTTCTCTCATGCCGGCTATTCTCTTGGAATTAGGTTTTATTTCCAATCCTAAGGAAGAAGCACTTCTGAAAAAAGCCGATGTACAACAACAATTTGCTGACGAAGTGGCAGCAGGTATTGAAAGTTATTTTAGGGGGTAAGTGATATGATACGTAATGCAAAATTATTTGTTACAACCCTCTTAGCTGTTATGGTGTTAGTTGTAGCCGGGTGCAGTCCTACAGCGAGCGGTTCCGAACTTAGTAATAACCAGGCTGTAGCAAGCTCAAGCACGTCTAAATCTCAGAGCAACGCTAATACAGATAAAATGGCCCAAATGGTTATTTATGTACCCCGTGATGACGGTAGAGGCGTACGCCCTCAGACAATTACGGTAGACAGTGATAAGAAAACGTTGAAATACGCGATTTCATTCCTCTTTGATGAAGACAGCCGTCAAAGCTATCCCGTATTTCCTAAAAATGTTGAAGTCAAAGACGTAAACATTAAAGACGGTTTGGCGAAGATTAATTTGTCTAAACAATTCCTTGACGGCGGCCAGGTAGATGGTTTGAGTGCCCAGCTTCGTTTGGCATCCATCATCAATACGGCTACCTCCTTTGACAATGTTAAAAAAGTACAGCTATTGGTCGAAGGTAAGACTGTCAATCTGTACGGCGGTTATGATCTGAGCGAACCTATGGGGCGCATGGAACAACAAATTGTAAAATAAAGGCAGTGACATAAATCACTCAATGTAAGCAACAGCTGTATCGCGTAGTTCGGTACAGCCGTTGCTTTTTTATTGGGTTCAATTTGACTGTTACTAAAAGGTGCTTATCGTTACTAATAAACCGTACTGATGATACGCACTGCGTATAAAAATATGCTATAATAAATAAGATTCGAACATGAGTTACCTACGGAGGGAGAACGATGAAAGTATCCGAACGTGGCGAATTTGGCTTTATTGATACGATAAAATCAAATACAATCATAAATCCTGAAACCATTGTGTGCGGCATCGGTGACGATTGTGCGGTGTATCGCACGACTCACGATTATGACCAACTCATAACGACGGATATGATGGTAAAAGGTATACATTTTTCCGATAAAACGACAGCCCCTTATGATGTGGGCTATCGCTTAGGGGCGGCTAATATCAGTGATATTGCGGCCATGGGCGGTACGCCTCGGCAGGCTGTAATTGCTGCCGCTATGCCGCCTGATACAGAGATTGCGTATATGGAAGCGGTGTATGAAGGCTTTAAAACAATCTGCCATACCTACGACGTAAATATTGTAGGCGGTGATACGGTGACCACTAAAGGTCCTTTGGTACTTAATGTGACCGTAGTCGGCGAAGTACCGGCCGGTGAAGCTGTTCTTCGCAGTGGCGCTAAAGCGGGTAATTTAGTCGTTGTTACGAATACAATCGGTAGTTCGGCAGCCGGATTGGCCGCTTTATTAGCGGACCTTGAGGGCTTTAATAGTATAAAAAAAGTTCATCAACGCCCGGAACCACAGGTTACTTTAGGTAATTGGCTCCGTGAACATAGAGCTACCTCGCTTAACGATATTAGTGACGGCCTTGGCAGCGAACTGAATGAAATTGCGAAAGCATCGAAGGTTAATCTGTTGATTGATGAAACGGGCATACCGCTTCACAATGAATTAATTGAGGCGGCTAAGGCATTAGGGACTCATCCCTTAGCTTGGGCTTTTTATGGGGGTGAAGATTTTCAGCTCGTAGGCACAGTGCCGAGTAGTTTAGCTGAAGACATAAAAAAACACCCTCAGATTCACTGTATTGGCCGTGTAGTGGCGGGCATCGGTGAAGTATGGCTTACTACTGCTGACGGAAAAGAGGAATTAGTAGAAGCCAAAGGGTATGACCATTTTAAAAAGGAGTGACGGCAATGACAACTATTGCTTCTCAGAATAAAATAGCGGTAATGGCATGTAAAACTCTTACCGTAGATGATACGATAGCCTTAGGGCGTCAATTAGGCCGTTTTATGGCCACGATGGCACAGCAGGGTAGACCGTTATGTGTGGCGTTAATCGGCGATTTGGGAACGGGGAAAACTCATTTTTCACAAGGTGTTGCAGAAGGTTTTGGCGTTACGGAGGAAGTAACGAGCCCAACTTTTGCTTTAATGAATACATATGAGACGATGAACGGTACGTTATATCATTTTGATGTGTATCGCCTCGATGATGAATCGGAGCTTGAAAATATCGGCTTTGGGGAATTTACGGAGGATACCTTGAGTATCGTTGAATGGGCCGATAAGTTTCCTGATGCCTTACCGTTAGAAGTATTAGAAATCAGTTTAACCGCTGAAACCGACGGTAGCCGTTTAAGTTTATGGCGGACGGCCGAACTTTCAGAGGATGAACTTTTAGAGATTGGAGGAACCTATGTATTTAGGAATTGAAACGAGTAGCGCCGTATCGAGCGTAGCTGTCATGGATGACCAGCGCCTAATCGGTGAATTGACGGTCCAAGCGGGTCTCACGCACTCGGAACAGTTGGTACCTCATATAGAATTATTACTTAAACAAAGCGGCGTAGCAAAAACAGCGCTCACCGGTATCGCTGTAAGCATCGGTCCCGGTTCCTTTACGGGCCTTCGTATCGGTATGGGGACGGCCAAGGCGTTAGCCTATGCTCTTAATATTCCGTTACTGGGCGTTATGACCATGGATGGGATTGCTCATAATTTTTGGCAATTTAGCGGTGTCTTGGCCATTATGGTCGATGCGCAAAAGAAGAATGTTTACGAAGGTCGTTATCGTTGGGTAAACGGAAAGTTAGTATGCGAACAAGAGCCTACGGTGAAAACTCGCGATGAAGCACTTAAAGCCTTAGCGGCGCTTGATGAGCCGGTTATCTTAGCCGGTGACGGTATCATTAAATTCGGACATACCCTGGCTGATTACGGACCTAATTTGCAACTGGCTTCGCCGGCGTTACGGATTCCTAAGGCGTCAGGTGTGTTGCTCGCTGCCATGCCCCGTTTCTTAGCTGAGGCGCCGGATGAAGCGGCTCATGTGGTGCCGTATTATATTCGTCGCTCCGAAGCCGAAGTTGTTTGGGATGCGAAACATCCTGAGTTGGTTGCTGCCGGCAAGGTACCGAATCCAACGGTTGTTGTTACCGAAGCGGCTACGGCGTTAGCCGATGAGGTTAAAAATCATGATTAATTTGCGTAGAGCCGAGGCTCATGATGCGGAAGCTATTTTTGAAATTGAGAAAGCCTGTTTTTCAGTCCCTTGGTCTATGGAAGCTATTGAAACGGAACTGGCAGAAACGGACCAGCGTATGTACATGGTTATCGAAGTAGACGATAAAGTTATCGGTTATGCCGGCGCTTGGTTGGTACTCGACGAAGGGCAGATTACGAATATCGCTATTGCACCCGAATACCGTCGTGACGGTTACGGCGCCATGATGACTCGTAAATTAATCAGAGAATTGTTCAAAAAAGGTATGAACGAAATATTTTTAGAAGTGCGTATATCCAATGTGGCGGCCCTTACTATGTATCGCCGTTTAGGTTTTACCGTAAAAGGCCTACGCAAGGGTTATTACACAGACCCCGTGGAAGATGCGTACATTATGTCATTAATAAAAGAAGAGGAGGCCTCGGTATGAAAGTATATACCCTAGCCATCGAAAGCAGTTGTGATGAAACATCAGCGGCTGTGCTGGTAAACGGCCGCCAAGTATTATCCAATGTTATATCCAGTCAGGTGCCGATTCATCAAAAATTTGGCGGCGTGGTACCTGAAATTGCATCTCGCCATCATATAGAGCAGGTAATTCCCGTAGTTGATCAAGCTTTGGCTGATGCGGGCGTAACATTAACAGATATTAATCATATCGGTGTTACCTATGGCCCCGGTTTGGTAGGATCTTTATTAGTTGGTGTGGCCGCGGCTAAAGGCTTGTCCTTTGCTACAGATATTCCTTTAATCGGTGTGCACCATATGGAAGGCCATATTTTTGCTAATTTCTTGGCTCATCCCGATTTAGAACCGCCATTTTTAAGTCTTGTTGTATCCGGTGGTCATACCATGCTTGTGGTAGTTAAAGACTATGAAACATTTGAAGTACTCGGTCAAACTCGTGATGATGCAGCGGGTGAAGCATTCGATAAAATTGCTCGTGTCATGGGTTATCCCTATCCGGGAGGCCCTCAGATTGAACGGGTAGGGGCCGATGGGAATCCGACAGCTATTGAGTTTCCCAAAGCCTTGCAGGAAAAAGGTAATTTTGAATTCAGTTTCAGTGGTTTGAAATCGGCTGTTCTAAATTACCTTAACAGTGCTAAACAGAAAGGCGAAGCCATTAATGAAGCAGATGTGGCCGCTTCTTTTCAGCAAGCTATCATTGATGTATTGGTTGAAAAGACAATCGAAGCGGCTCATGCTACGGGGCAAACTAAAGTAACATTGGCCGGTGGTGTTTCTGCTAACCGTCATTTACAAGATGCTTTAGCCGCGGCTTGTGAAAAAGAAGGGTTAACCTTCTATCGACCAAGCTCCATTTTGGCTACCGACAATGCGGCTATGATTGGCTGTCGCGCTTACTATATGTCGTTAGCCGGCAAATTTGCCGACTTACATTTGAATGCAAAACCATCGATTCCATTGGGCCAAACACCACCTTTGAAATCTATGCCGATATAATTAAATTAAGGAGCGGTACTTATGGTTATGAAATTACAGGACAGTGAAGTGCGGGATACATTAAAACTGCATACGGATTTATCCGAACCGCAGCAGCGTTTAATGCGTAATGTAGTTCGCTTACTGCCATTTGCCGCCTCACTACCGCAACAGGACGTTTGTGTATTTACTATGGCTAAGGACGAGCAGATTCTTGTTTTTGGCCATATCAAAGATTGGCCACAGGCTGAGATTATGCCGGATATCCGTTTATTGAAACCTTATGAAGTCGGTCTTTGGCAAGATTTATTGCATACGGGCCGTTCGGTTAAAGGCTTTATGGAACGAAAACACGGGCAATTGGCACGCTTATTGGCCTTTCCCATTGTGGATAACGGCGGTAAATGCATCGGTGGTATTGCTATGCTTCATAACGGCTTAGAGCCTCATACGGAAGAGCCGCTTATGGCGGCTTCCGATGTATTGGCAGAGACGACCTACATGGCAATGATTGTGCCACAGCAAAATCAAGCTGAACTGTATACGCCATTGTCCTATCAGGACGGCATTATTATTTTTGACGAAGCAGGCATCATTCTTTATGCCAATGAAGCGGCGTCACATTTGGTAGACTTATTGGGCTTCGACAGGCGGTTGGTAGGTACATCAATTTATGGCGGTTCCTTGAAGATGAGTTGGGTTAAACAGGCAATCCGTGATCATCGAGGTGCTGTGGCCGAAGAAATTTACGGCGATATTATCGTGGAGCAGACTATCTTACCGATTAATGCCGGCACCCGAGCAAAACGGAGCTTTTTGTTTTTAAAAGATAAAACAGCCTTGCGTCGCAAGGAACAGGAGTTAATGGTTAAAAACTCCGTTATTAAAGAGATTCACCATCGCGTCAAAAATAATCTGCAAACCGTAGCCGGTTTACTGCGCATGGAAGCTCGTCGTTCCGACTCGGACCAAGTTAAAAAAGCACTTCAAGAAGGCGTCAGCCGTATTGAAAGTATGGCCCTTGTCCATGAAGTTATATCTCATTATGAAGAGGATTATATTGAACTTCGTACGATTGCGGAGGAATTAATTCGCTTGTTGAAACGATCATTTTTTCGCAGTGAAGACAATGTACAATGCGAATATATAGGTGACAGCATATTACTATCATCACAGCGTGCCGGTTATGTATCCTTAATTCTAAATGAGTTAATATCCAATAGCTTTGAACACGGTTTCGGTTGTTTAAAAACAGAAGAAACCATTAGTTCCGGATCTATGGTTGTGGCGGGATACCTGACTAAGGGCCTTATTACACTTACTGTGACGGATAATGGCTGTGGTTTGCCGGATGATTTTGATGTAAAGGCTTCTAGACGATTAGGCTTACAAATTATTCAAAATTTAGTGACCAACGAATTGGGTGGTACCATGACCATTGAAGATCGAGCGCACCGGGATGAGATGCAAGCTGATGCGGCTCGAAAGAGTGCACCGCATCAAGGAACGATTGTGACCATAACATTTCCGGAATGAGTCATTACGCTTACAATAGCATCAGCTGTTTATAACAGATATCGATGCTTACAATAGTTACCTATATAGAAAAAAGAGTTTGAGATTAAGAGAGAGGCAACGCGTATGAAGGTTTTAATTGTAGATGATGAATCTTTAATTCGCATGGATTTACGTGACCAGTTGGAAGCGGCCGGTTACGAAGTAGTGGGGGAAGGTAAAAACGGTGTGGAGGCCTTAGCAAAGGCTAAAACATTGCAACCCGATGTAATTTTAATGGATGTGAAAATGCCGGAACTGGATGGCATTGAAGCAGCCCGGCAAATTCGCCATCATAATTGGGGTCCCGTAGTTCTTTTAACGGCCTACAGCCAACAGGATCTTGTAAAAAAAGCGGGGGAATCCGGTGTTTATGGCTATTTAATCAAACCGGTTCGGGAAGATCAACTGGGACCTACTTTAGAAATGGCATTTCACCGTTTTCAGGAAGACATGCAGTTAAAGTCGGATATTGAGGGACTTGAACAAAGCTTAGAAGAACGTAAATTAATAGCTCGCGCCACCGGCATCTTACAAGATTTATACAAAATAACGGAGGAAGCCGCTTATGAGCGTTTACGAGCTTATAGCATGGATAAACGAATAACAATCAGTGCAACTTGTGAAAAGATTATTGCAGCTGCCAAGAAACGTCGTGTATAGCACGGCGTTTTTTCTATTAAAAAGTCAAATAATATATGCGACAAAAGATAAAATTTTAGTAAAAAGTCAAAAAATCAAAAATAATACTTGCAATTATTTTCAATTCGGCTATAATAATACTTGTAGTTAGCACTCGATGTTAGTGAGTGCTAATAAAATAAATAATCAAAACTACTAATTTAAATCTATTAGTACAAAGGAGAGATTAACAATGATGAAACCTTTAGGCGACCGTGTTATAATTCGTGTCCTTAAAAAAGAAGAAAAAACAAAAAGTGGTATCTTTTTACCGGATACAGCTAAAGAAAAACCTTCCGAAGGTGAAGTAATTGCTGTAGGTGCCGGCAAAGTATATGACAACGGACAGCGTGTTGCTCCTGAAGTAGCAGTTGGTGATAAAGTAATGTTCTCCAAATATGCAGGTACAGAAGTAAAAATTGATGGTGTTGACCATCTCGTAATTAGCGAACGCGATATTTTAGCTGTTTTAGAAAAATAATATATCTATAATAACAACGATTCTCTAATTTATATATTCAATGAGATCTGCCGCAAGGCAGTATCAGGAGGTAATAGACATGGCAAAAGAAATTCTTTTTAATGAAGATGCTCGCCGCGCTTTAGGCCGTGGTGTTGACGCATTGGCAAATGCAGTAAAAGTTACGTTGGGACCTAAAGGCCGTAACGTAGTATTAGATAAAAAATTCGGTGCTCCTACAATCACTAACGATGGTGTAACCATTGCTCGTGATATCGAATTATCCGATCCATTCGAAAACATGGGTGCTCAGCTCGTTAAAGAAGTAGCAACCAAAACTAACGACGTAGCCGGTGACGGTACTACAACAGCTACTGTATTGGCTCAGGCTATGATTCAAGAAGGTATGCGTAACGTAGCAGCCGGTGCTAACCCAATGATTTTGAAAAAAGGCATTGAATTAGCTGTTAAAACTTTAGTAGAAGAAATCAAAAAGAAATCTATTAAGGTTAACGGTAAAGAAGATATTGCTCAAGTAGCTTCCGTATCTGCCGGTGACACTGAAATCGGTGGTCTTATTGCTGAAGCTATGGAAAAAGTTGGTAACGACGGCGTTATCACTGTTGAAGAGTCCAAAGGCTTACAGACAGACCTTTCCGTAGTAGAAGGTATGCAATTTGACCGCGGTTACATTTCTCCTTACATGGTAACCGACCCTGACAAAATGGAAGCCGTTATGAACGACCCTTACATTTTGATCACTGACCGCAAAATCAGCGCTATTGCCGATATGTTGCCAACCCTTGAAAAAGTGGTAAAACAAGGTAAAGAATTACTCATCATCGCTGAAGATCTTGATGGTGAAGCATTGGCTACTTTGGTAGTTAATAAATTGCGTGGTACTTTCAAAGCCGTTGCTGTTAAAGCGCCTGGTTTTGGTGACCGTCGTAAAGCAATGCTCGAAGATATCGCTATCTTAACCGGTGGTACCGTAATTACTGAAGATATGGGCCGCAAATTAGACAGCGTTGAATTGGAAGACCTCGGTACAGCTCGTCAAGTACGCGTAAGCAAAGACGAAACTGTTATTATCGACGGTGCCGGCGACAACGAAGCTATTAAACAGCGTGTTGCTCAGATTAAAAACCAAGTGGAAGAAACTACTTCCGAATTCGATAAAGAAAAACTTCAAGAACGTTTGGCTAAATTGTCCGGCGGCGTAGCTGTTATCGAAGTTGGTGCTGCTACCGAAGTTGAATTGAAAGACAAAAAACTCCGCATCGAAGATGCTTTGAACGCTACTCGTGCAGCTGTTGAAGAAGGCATCGTAGCCGGTGGCGGTACTACCCTTATCGATATCTTACCTGCTCTTGAAACGTTGAAAGAAGAAGGCGATGTTCAGACCGGTATTAACCTTGTAAAACGTGCTGTTGAAGAACCTCTTCGTCAGATTGCTTACAACGCAGGTTTAGAAGGTTCCGTAGTTGTTGAACGCGTTAAAAATACTGACGCTGGTGTTGGTTTCAACGCTTTGACTGAAGAATATGTTGATATGGTTAAAGCCGGTATCGTTGACCCAGCTAAAGTAACTCGTTCCGCTCTTCAGAATGCAGCTTCCATCGCTTCCTTGGTATTGACTACTGAAAGCATCGTAGCTGATAAAGTAGAAGAAAATGCTCCGGTAGCACCTGCTATGCCTCCAATGGGCGGCATGGGCGGTATGATGTAATAAATCTACCAAACCTAATAAATACTTAATATGCAATAGCAAATAGAGTTAAATTTTAAAGATGGTGACTAAGTTAAATCTTGGTTGCCATCTTTTTTATATCCTTTTTTCTATAGAATTGACTACAGGCTATGAAATTAAGTATAATCTTACATAGAAGTTATTCGACAGGTATTAATATTGAGGAGAGAGATAGATGAATGAAAAAACATTGCCCGTGTCGGCAGAGCGTTTAGAAGAGATTATAGCGGAGTATCCCACGCCGTTTCATATTTACGATGCAAAAGGGATTGTAGATAATATTCGTCGGTTTATTAAAGCTTTCAGCTGGGCGAAAGATTTTAAAGAATACTTCGCCGTTAAAGCAACGCCAAATCCTTATATCATGCGCTTATTGCAAAAAGAAGGGGTAGGTGCAGACTGTTCCTCTTTGGCTGAACTTATTTTGTGTGAAAAAGTCGGTATCACGGGGGACGATATCATTTTTTCATCCAACGACACACCATATGAAGAATATGCCAAAGCCATGGAAATGGGCGCCATTATCAATCTTGATGACATTACTCATGTGGCCTATTTGGAAAAACACGGCGAATTGCCGAGCCGTTTGGCCTTCCGTTATAACCCGGGGCCGTTAAAACACGGCGGTAATACGATTATCGGCTTGCCGGAAGAAGCGAAATACGGTATGACCGGCGATCAGATTATTGAAGCTATTAATTACTGTAAAACTCGCGGTGTTAACCGTTTCGGCTTGCATACCATGGTTGTGTCCAATGAGCTTGATATTACAGGACTCATCGGCACGGCTGAATTGATGTTTGATTTGGCACTTCGTGTGAAAAAAGAAACAGGCATCGAAGTTGATTTCATCGATTTCGGTGGCGGTATCGGCGTAGCCTATCGTCCGGAAGAAACGCCGGTAGATTATGAAGCCTTAAGTGCCGGTATCAAAGAAGCTTATGAAACTATGATTATCGGCAATGGTCACAGCCCGATTTCATTAGCTTTTGAATGCGGTCGTATGGTTACCGGCCCTTACGGTTACTTGGTAGCTACCGCGATTCATCGTAAAGATATTTACAAGCACTATATCGGTCTTGATGCTTGTATGGCCAACTTAATGCGCCCGGCCCTGTACGGCTCTTACCATCATATTACGGTGGTGGGTAAGGAGAATGCGCCGCTTGATCATGTATATGATGTAACCGGCTCGCTTTGTGAAAACAACGACAAATTTGCCATCGACCGTAAATTACCTAAGATTGATATGGGGGACCGCATTGTTATTCACGATGCCGGTGCACACGGTCATTCCATGGGCTTTAACTACAACGGTAAATTACGCTCCGCCGAACTGCTTCTTAACGAAGACGGCAGCGTAACCCAAATCCGTCGAGCCGAAACCTTAGATGATTTATTTGCAACATTGGATTTCAGTGATTTATAGTAAAAATTCTATCTTTTTACTGTAAACTGTGATATAATTAATTAGTATTGAAACAGTGTGAGTCTGATTTTTCAAATGTTAAAAAATCTAATAAGAGTCATATTTTTTCATAATATTTAAAATATTCAATAATTATAAACAAATTCATAGTATTTTAGTAGAAATTAACTTGCGCAGTAAACAGTTAGATTGTATAATGTTTATTAGGAATAGATGTTGTAAGAATTGCTGTTTACCGAAGTGGTAGAATAATTTTGCTGATAAGGCGGTGTTTCACTTTGGTGGGATACCGCTTTTTTTATAACATTTAGCAATTAAGCTATTTATGACTTAACTATATAATTAATTTATAAAAGGAGTGACTGTACAGTGTCAGAATTACTTCGCGTAGAAAATCTACACGTGTCCGTAGAGGGCAAAGAAATCCTAAAAGGTATCGACTTAACAATTAATAAAGGTGAAATTCATGTAGTAATGGGTACTAACGGTGCCGGTAAATCCACATTGGCCAATGCTATCATGGGTAACCCTGTATATGAAGTAACCGAAGGGACTATTACCTTTGACGGTGAAGACATTACCGACGAAGCCGTTAACGATCGCGCTAAAGCCGGTATTTTTATGTCCTTCCAGAACCCGATTGCTATTCCGGGGATTACGGTAGAAAATTTCATTCGTACCGCAAAAGCAACTGTAACCGGCGAAAACGTACGTGCTTTGGCTTTCAAAAAAGAATTGAAAACTAAAATGGATGAATTGTCCTTCGACGCATCCTATGCACAGCGTTATGTAAACGAAGGTTTCAGTGGCGGCGAACGCAAGAAGAACGAAATTTTGCAAATGTCCGTATTGAACCCTAAATTGGCTATGCTTGATGAAACTGACTCCGGTCTTGACGTTGACGCAGTTCGTATCGTATCTGACGGTGTAGATCGTTTCCATACGAAAGATAATGCTGTACTTATCATTACTCACCACAACTCCATTTTACAGAAATTAAAACCTGATTTCGTACACGTATTAATTGATGGCCGTATTGTAAAAACAGGCGACGCATCGTTAGTGGCTGAAATCGAAAGCAAAGGCTATGATGCTTACAAAGCGTTAGTTTAGGAGGCACTCATGGAAACTAGAAAGAAAACATATGTGGAGGATATGGACCGTGGCGTCTACGATATAAAGAATGAATTCGAATATTCTTATAAATCCGATGCCGGCTTAACGGAAGATATTATCCGCGAAATATGGGAAAATAAAAACGAACCTGAATGGATGCTTGATTTCCGTTTGAAATCTTTGCGCATCTACAATGAATTGGATATTCCAAACTGGATTCCGGATATTAGCGGCCTTGATATGGCTAATATTGTTACCTATGTTAAACCGAAAGTTGACATGAAAGGTGACTGGAACGAAGTTCCGGAAGATATTAAGAGCACATTTGACCGTTTGGGGATTCCGGAAGCGGAAAAAACGTCCCTCGCCGGTGTAGGCGCTCAGTATGACTCCGAAGTTGTATATCACAGCATTCAGGAAGATCTTGTAAAACAAGGCGTAATTTATACTGATATTGAAACAGCACTTCATGAATACGAAGATATTGTTAAACAATACTTTATGACATTGGTGCCACCAACCGACCATAAATTTGCCGCCTTGCACGGCGCTGTATGGTCCGGCGGTTCCTTCGTATATGTACCGAAGGGTGTACAAGTAGATATTCCGCTTCAGTCCTATTTCCGTTTGAACGCACCGGGCGCCGGTCAGTTCGAGCACACTTTGATTATCATTGAAGAAGGGGCTAAAGCACACTTTATTGAAGGTTGCTCCGCACCTAAATACAATGTAGCCAACTTACATGCCGGTTGTGTTGAATTATTTGTTAAAGATAATGCGACACTTCGTTATTCCACCATTGAAAACTGGTCTAAAAACATGTACAACTTGAATACAAAACGTTGTACGGTTGGCAAAAACGGCACTATTGAATGGGTATCCGGTTCCTTCGGTTCCAAGGTATCCTGCTTATATCCAATGAGTATTTTAGCCGGTGAAGGCGCTCATTGTGAATTTACCGGTGTAACTTTTGCCGGTGAAGGTCAGTACTTGGATACCGGTGCTAAAGTTGTGCATGTAGCACCGCATACTACCTCCAATATTAACTCCAAATCTATTTCCAAGAGCGGTGGCGCTGCTATTTACCGTGGTGTATTGAACATCGGTAAAAAAGCAGAACACGCTAAAGCAACCGTTTCTTGTGAATCTTTGATGTTGGATGAAATTTCTCAGTCTGATACAATTCCTTCCATTTCTATCGAAAACGACAATGTGGATTTGGGTCATGAAGCTAAAATCGGTCGTATTTCCGATGAAGCTATTTTCTACTTGATGACTCGCGGTATCAGTGAAGAAGAAGCTCGTGCCATGTTGGTACGTGGTTTCGTTGAACCGATTTCCAAAGAATTACCGTTGGAATATGCCGTAGAAATGAATAATTTGATTTCCTTAGAGCTTGAAGGCTCTATCGGATAGGAGGTACAGATGAGTAACGTATTATTTAATGAGCTCCCAAGACCTACTTTCCGGTGGTTACAAGTAAATCATACTGAAGGTACGGTTGCCGGTGGCGATACAGCGGCAGCAGTAACGGTCAGCGCCAATGAAGGGGTTGTAACCGAACTTACTGCTAAAGC
The DNA here is from genome assembly GCF_008679445.1 of Veillonella sp. LMAG:90. NCBI lineage: Bacteria > Bacillati > Bacillota > Negativicutes > Veillonellales > Veillonellaceae > Veillonella > Veillonella sp. LMAG:90. The sequence goes on along the minus strand of NZ_NAND01000001.1, from coordinate 1,628,268 downwards.
CTTGTTAAAAGCTGATTTTGAAGGAGCGGAAGCCACTTCTTTAAAAGCGGTTACCGATGATTTTACTAAAGGCATGGCTATTACAGTGCCTGCCGGCGGTAAAGAAAAAGTAATTATTACGATTGATGCCGAAGGTAAAAGCGTAGGCGACAGAACTCGTTTGGCTATCGACGTGGCTAAAGATGCTTCTTTGGAAGTATTATATGTAGTTAAAGGGGAAGCCGAAACCGGTGGTTTGAACCTTTTAACCGAAGTAAAAGCAGCTGAAAATGCTAACGTAGTTTTCAAAAAAGTACAGCTTCTCAGTGAAGGGGTACAGCAGATTGAACATCGTTACAGTCAATTAGCGGCGAACAGTAAAGTAGAATACTTGAACGTAGAATTGGGTAGCGGTGAAAGCTTCTTGCACTACACGCAAGATCTTGTAGGTGAAGAAGCTCACATTGTTCATGATTTAGCTTACTTGGGCGATAATAATCAGAAATTCGATATTTCCATGCTTATGTCCCATGTAGCACCTAAATCCGTCAGCGATATTCATGTACTCGGTGCGTTGGGCGACAATGCAAAAAAATCATTCCGCGGTACCTTGGACTTTATTCGCGGCAGTATTGCTTCCGAAGGTGCGGAAGAAGATACTTGTGTATTACTTGATCCGACTGTTAAATCCGTATCTTTACCGTTATTGCTTTGTAAAGAAGACAATGTAGTAGGTAACCATGCGGCCAGCGCCGGTCAGCTCGATAAGACTAAATTATTCTACTTGATGAGTCGTGGTTTCAGCGAAGATGAAGCTAAACATATTATTGTAGAATCCATGTTGCGACCTGTTATTGATCGACTTAATGATGAAGAATTAGAAGAGATTGTATTGCAAGCCGTACGGGCCAAAATTTAATTGAAGAATAAGAGGGTGTATTATGAAGTCGATTGCAGAAGCTTATAAAGATTTTCCTATATTGCAAAGGGAACATAAAGGTCATCGCTTGGTGTATTTAGACAGCGGCGCTACGACTCAAGTTCCGGAATATGTAATTAATGCTTTGGAAACTCATTTAAAGAATCATAACGGTAATCCGCATCGCGGAGCTCACATCTTGGCTGTGGAAGCATCAGAAGCGTATGAAACGGCTCGTGACACGGTGCAGCGATTTATCAATGCCAAATACCGTGAAGAAATCGTATTGACACGTAATACTACGGAAAGTCTCAATTTAATTGCTTTCAGCTATGGTATGCATAATGTAAAGAAAGGCGACAAAATCGTAATTACCGTTGCCGAACACCATGCCAACTTGGTAACCTGGCAGCGTGTAGCCGAAACTACGGGCGCTACTTTGGAATATATGTATCTTGATGAAAGTGGTCATCTTAAAGATGGTGAAATGGATAAAATTGACAGCCATACTAAGATTGTAGCCTTTGCTCATGTAAGCAACGTACTCGGTATGGAGTTTCCGGTAGCCGAATTGACTAAACGTGCTCATGATGTAGGCGCCGTAGTTGTTCTTGACGGGGCTCAATCGGCACCTCATAAAAAGATTGATGTACAGGCCTTGGATTGCGATTTCTTCGTTTTTTCCGGCCATAAAATGTGTGCGTCCCAAGGTATCGGTGTCATGTACGGTAAACGTCATTTATTAGAAGCAATGCCACCGTTCTTATTGGGTGGTGACATGATTGAGTATGTGCAAGAACAGAGCACTACCTACAATGAAGTGCCGTATAAATTTGAAGCCGGTACGCCGAATGCACATGGTGCCGTAACATTAAAGGCAGCCATCGAATACTTGGAACAGTTTGGTATGGACAATATCAATGCCTATGAAAAAGAGTTGGTAGCCTATGTATTGCCTAAACTTGTGGCCATTCCGCATGTTAGTGTATTGGGTTCCGAAGATCCTAAAGAAAAGCATGGCGTTATTGCTTTTACTATTGATGATGTACATCCTCATGATGTGGCTACAATTTTGGACAGCTACGGCGTTTGCATTCGTTCCGGCCATCATTGTGCACAACCGCTTGGCGCGTACTACAAAGTACCGGCCTCGAACCGTATGAGCATGTACGTCTACACTCGTAAAGAAGATCTTGATATCTTCTTGGACGCTGTTAAAAAAGTAAGACCTACCATGGGCTTTGAAGATTAAACACAGGTTACAGTAAACATAGAAGGAGTTCCTTAGTATGGAGATGGATCAGTTATATACTGAGTTAATTTTAGAACATAATCAGGATAGACGTAATAAGCGCTTATTGGATACGTTTACCGTATCTGAACATGGTCATAATCCAAGTTGTGGTGATGACTTGACGTTGCAGGTCGATGTAGAAGATGGTATCGTAAAAGATGCAGCTTATACCGGTTCCGGTTGTGCCATCAGCCAAGCATCCGCTTCCATGATGATTGATATCATCAAAGGGAAGAGCGTTGAAGAAGCATTTCGCTTAGTCGATCTTTTCCTTGGCATGATTAAAAAGGAAGTAACGGATGAAGCTGAATTGGAAGAGTTGGAAGATGCCATGGCACTTCAAAATATTTCCAATATGCCGGCTCGTGTAAAATGTGCCGTATTGGCATGGCATACGCTTAAAGAAGCATTAAAAAAAGAAGCAAATTAAGCAATGTGTGATTGCTGAGATACAGAAAAGGAGTTAACCTATAACAACCTTGTTGCTATGCGTTAACTCCTTTTTAACAGTCCCCGAAAAGGACTCATATTGAATTATGTGTCTGGGTTTTCGATAATGAATTACTCATCTTTTTTTGCGCCCGGTTTTGGTAATTTGCCCATATCCTGCAACAGCTTAACGATGCGGACACCACAGTTTTTGCCACCGCAGGAACCGGTACCGGCCCCCGTACGTTCTCTGATTTTAGGAATGGTATCACAACCGTCGTTGATAGCTTCTTTTATCGTTTTGCGGGAAATACTGCGACAGGTACAAACTTTGGTATACTTGTCCAAAATACTGTCGGGAACTTTTTGTTCTTCAAAATCCATAACTTTACCTCCTATACTACTCAGTATAGCTTTCTGTACATATACTTATACATAAAATCTGATTCAAAACTCATTAGTTAAATCTATCTGTAACCTTATTGTATCATAGATTGCAAATTCTATGTTAATAAGAATGAAGGAGTTAATAAAGAAAGGAAGAACCTATGATTTGCGTTTTATTCGATTTAGATGGCACGCTTACAGACTCTGCGGAAGGCATTAAAAAATCCGTTGTCTATGCATTGGAAAAGAAAGGGGTACCGGTACCCGGTGATGATATCTTAACACTCTTTATCGGACCGCCTATCGTTGATTCTTTGCGCGAGCATTGCGGCATGAACGATGCGGAAGCAGCGGAAACGTACGGCTATTTTAAAGAACGTTATGAAACTATCGGTAAGTTTGAAAATCGTGTATACGAAGATGTAGAACGCATGTTGGTTACGTTGCGTCAAACGAATACCTATGTGGCGGTAGCAACGGCTAAACCACAGCATTTGGCCAATGAAGTAATCGAACACTTCGGCCTTACCAAATACTTTGAAATTATCAAAGGCGCTGATGCAGCCCGTGGTATCACTCATAAAGATGATGTTTTGAAAGAAGCGTTAGCAGCCATGCAAGAAATTTCTTCCAATCGTACCAAAAAAGATATTACCGGTTGGTATATGGTAGGTGACCGTAAGTATGACATGGAAGCCGCTAAAAAAATAGGCTGTCGTGCGGTAGCGGTGACTTATGGCTATGGTTCGCGCGAAGAGTTGGAAAACTCCGGTGCCGACTATCTATGTGATACACCGTCTGATGTTATCTTAAATATTGCGGTAGATACCTTACTGTAATATATAATTACATAACGAATAAAAGCTATTCTCCTATTATAATGTGATATTTATAATATAGAGAATAGCTTTTTTGTTGCTGATATCTTAATTTTATCGGCTTTCATAGCTTATTAGGTTTTATCTTAGTAAGCCGGTTAGCAGTTAGTCACGAGGTTGGGGATCGCGTTTTTTGGCAATAACGTTAAATACCTTTTTACCGGTGTTTTTTAACTTAGAACCGGTTTGTTTTAGGCTCATACGAGTGCGGGTAACGCGAGCCATAGCAGATAGGGATGTTTTCTTACGCGGTTTCATATCGCGAATAGAGCCGAAGTCGCCTCGGTTGATGCTGGTTGCTTTAACGCGTTCGGCACCAAAAGATTGTTTTAAAACGCGCATGATTAAGGTTGCTTGGAGCGGCAAGTCAAAGGTATAAATATCTACGGCTACATAGCCCATGTCCGGATAGGCATGAACGGCAATGTGGCAATGCGGTGAGACAGCAAATAACACCACTTCGTCATCAAGAACTTGGCAGCTGATTTCATCAATCGGCTGTTGTGCTGCTTCCAAAGCATTGGTCACGCTTTCCTGAATGATTAGCGGGGAATTGACTACGTCTTCCAAACAAGTATATAAATCTATTAATAAATGAGTTCCTATTGCGTTAGACATACTTACACCTTCCTTATTGAGTATCGTCGTATATTAGATAAATTTAATTTCCTTTTCTTTTATTATTTAATCTCTTGTTATACAGATGTGGAACTTAACGCCCGGGATCGTAATATCCTATTTAGTATGAGCGTAAGTACAATTATTTTATGACTTTTATGTATTCTTATATCGTTTTATTATACCTTGAAACAGGGCTAATTGTAAAATGGTAAACGATAAATCAAGTACATTGTGTACAAAATAATAAAAAGAGGGATAAAACACGTCATATTATGAGAATTACTATTAATTAACTTTAAAATGAGTTTTATGAATTATTAACCTGTAAAATAAAAAAATTATTCATTTCGTGGAATCTGAGTTACATTGCGAATTTTGACTTTTCTGTAATTTGTAGGTTTTTACAAGGTCTATTCACATATGAGTATTGGTTATACCTATATGGTTGATTTACATGATAAGTTCGGTATGCTATCCTAAATCTATATGAAGTCGTACAGTAGTGCTGAGTGGCACAATACGATGTGGGAGGTCCTAATATGAGCTTACAGTTGAAGAGAGATTATGACACTTTTGTATTAGAAGCAAAGAAAATTTCACCGGACAGGGTATTCACTGATTTTCTATTGCGTTATGCCTATGGTATTGACGCATCTTGCTACAGCTATTTGCCGAAAGTAGTTGTAAAAGCTAATACGGAAGCAGAAGTAGTGCAATTAGTATTATTGGCCAATCGTTGCGGTACGCCGGTTACATTCCGTGCTGCAGGCAGTTCCTTATCCGGTCAGGCATCTTCTGAAGATGTATTAATTGTTGCCAATGATGGTTTTAAATTTGTACAAGTTCTTGAAAACGGCAATGCCATTCGTTTGGCTTGCGGTGTAATCGGGGCTGATGCGAACGAAGCGTTAAAACCGTACGGCAAGAAAATCGGTCCGGATCCCGCTACCATTACAACAGCATTGGTAGGTGGTATTTTTAACAATAACTCCAGCGGTATGTGTTGCGGCACAGTTGAAAACTCTTATAAAACGGTTCGCTCTATGCGTGCTGTATTGGCAGACGGCACAATTCTAGATACCGGTAATCCGCAAAGTGTTAAAGAGTTCATGGCAACGCACAGCAAATTGATTGATGATGTACTTAATTTGCGCAGTGAAATCATGGCTGACAGTGAATTAGTAGACTTAATTCGTCGTAAATACAAAATTAAGAATACAACCGGTTATGGTATTAACTCCCTAGTTGATTTTGAAGACATTGTAGATATTTTAAACCATATTTTCATCGGCAGTGAAGGGACCCTCGGTTTTGTAAGCGAAGTTGTTTATAATTGTGTAGATGACGCTAAATACAAAGGTTGCGGCCTCTTGTTCTTTGCTAAACTCAACGATGCATCTCGTGCCGTAGTAGCCTTAGCCAATATGTCGCGCGATAAAGTAGTAGCCGCTGAAATGATGGACTACTTAAGTCTTAAGAGCGTACAGCAGTTACCGGAAGTTCCATCCTTCGTACATAATGTACCGGAAGGGACCAGCTGTATTTTATTCCAATCGGAAAGCAATGATGAAGCTACTTTGGATGCTAACTTAGAATACATTAAAGATCAGTTGAAAGACATTCCGACAGTTATTCCAAGCTTATATTCCAAAGATGCTAAGGAATATGATGCATGGTGGGTAATTCGTAAAGGTTTATTACCGATTGCTGCCGGTCTTCGCCGTCCGGGCACTACGGTTATCACCGAAGACGTTTGCTTCAAAATTGAAGACTTCACCGATGGTATCGAAATGATTACGGAATTGTTCAAAAAGTATGATTTCGAAGACAGCGGCATTATCTTCGGTCATGCCTTGAGCGGTAATGTTCACTTTATCATTACACCAAACTTCAATGAACAGCGTGAAATGGATAATTTTGCCGGCCTTGTAAAAGAAATGGCGGAACGCGTAGCCGGTGTAGAAGGTTCCATCAAAGCCGAACATGGTACAGGCCGCATGGTTGCTCCATTTGTTGAATTGGAATGGGGTAAAAAAGCCTATGCCGTTAACCGTCGTATTAAAGAAATTTTTGACCCTCAACGCTTATTAAATCCGGATGTTATGATTACTGATAATCCTGATGTCTACAAAAAGAATTTAAAAGCTATGAGCGATATCGATCCATTATATAACATGTGTATGGAATGCGGTTTCTGTGAACGTAATTGTCCAAGCCGTAACTTAACCTTAACACCTCGTCAACGTATTTCCTTACTTCGTGAAGAACAGCGCTTACTTAAAGAAGGTAATACAGCTATGGCTGAAGAACTTAAAAAAGGCTATGATTACTATGGTGTTGATACCTGTGCTGCTTGTTCCATGTGTTCCATGCTTTGTCCTTTAGGCATCGATACAGCGCAAATTGCTATTTCCATGCGTAAAATCAATCCGAAGGGCCGTGGCATTGCCCATGCTATTTATAACAACTTTAGCAATACCTTAAAAGCCGCTAAAGTAGGGGCTACTTTGGGTGGTGTAGCCGGTAAAGTAGCTACTAAGTCTTTATTGGCAAAAATTTCCGAAGATGCACATCAGATTACCGGTTTAACACCATATGTACCGGAAACAATGCCGAAAGCTAATACGTACAAATTGACAAATAAACGCAATCCGGCTTATCAGAAAAATGTAGTATACTTCAGTACTTGTGCTAATCGTGCATTCCGTCAAAACCAAGGTTATGATGATACTCGCAGCTTACAACAAGTATTTGAAAGCTTGTGCGATAAGGCAGGGTACAATGTAATTTATCCGCCGCATATTGAAAACTTATGCTGTGGCTTAAGTTTTGAAAATTATGAAGAAATCGATAAACAAGCTTTGGCTGATTTGACTGAAGCGCTTACTAAAGCCAGTGAAGGTGGGGTTTATCCGATTGTTATCGACCATTCCGCTTGCTTCAATCATGCATTCAAACATATTAAAGGTTTGAAGATTCTTGATATTTCCGAATTCTTGTACACAATTTTACCAAACTTGAATGTAACAAAATGTAATGAATCTGTTATCGTTCATAAACAGTGTAAGATTAAGACCTTGAATAAAGGCGATTATATTGAAAACTTAGCGCGTGCATGTACCGACAAAGTATTTAATATTAAATCTTTCGCATGTTGCGGTTTTGCCGGTCAAAAAGGTTTCTTCACACCGGAACTTAATAAATCATCTACTAAAGATTTAGCCGAAGAAGTTAAAAACTTAGGTGTAACTTTAGGCGTAAGTTCCAGTTCTACTTGTGAAATCGGTCTCGGCGAAAGCGGCGGTATTCCATTTGTAAGTATTGCATACTTGTTGGATCGTTGTTCTACAAGAAAATAATATACTATTTGTTTTTTAGTTAATTAATAGAATTTAGTAAGACTAGTAAATTAAACGAAAGCAACAATATAAAGATATTACTTCTTTATATTGTTGCTTTTTGTTGTTTATAATTCAACATATGAACAATAGTTATTATTAAAGTATCAAACAAAACGGTACAATAAAAACTAAGGTATTTATTTTTATTTATTGTAGGTTTTTAAGGAGGTTGTTGGTGTGGGGATAGTTCTAAGAAATAAAATTCAATTGGTAATTATTGGCTTATGTATAGCTTTTATTACTCTATTTGTCGTGGGGTGTGGCAATTCGGAATCAAAAGAAGAAAAAGTGCAGACGACAAAGGTAGTTACCGATTTAGTAGGTAATGAAGTTATAATGCCAAAAGATGTGAATAAGATTGCAATTGTGCCTATTCCTTGGGCGACTATAGTTTATGCAGTTGACGGTTCCGGTGATAAAATTGCGGCTATGCATCCATCGGCAAAAAAAGCATATGAAGACAGTATCTTAAAAACGATGGCACCTAATATGGAAAATGCTAACGCTACTTTTGTAGATAATAATTTTAATGTAAATTATGAAGAGTTAGCCAAATTAAAACCAGATGTTGTAGTTATTTGGGATTATCAGCCGGAAGTAGCCAAGAAGTTAAAAGAATTAGGGATTCCATCGGTACAAATTAAATACGGTACTTTGGAAGACATTCAAAAAGGGATGATATTGGTTGGTAATATTATTAATAAGCCTAAAGAAGCAGAGGCATTAGTAAATTACCATATTCAAAGTGCTGATTACTTTAAAGGTAAACAAGAAGCATTAAAAGCACAACCTAAAAAAAAGGTTTTATATTTAAGAGATGAAAAGTTAAATGTAGCGGCCAAAGACTCTGTCAATACACTTATGATAGAAAGTGCCGGTGGTATTAATGTTGCCAAAGATATTTCAGGTCAATGGAAACCAACTACGATGGAACAAATTTTGGCTTGGAATCCTGATGTTATTGTTATTAGTAACTTCTCTAAACTTATGCCGGAAGATTTATATAATAACAAGATAACCGGCCAAGATTGGAGTCAGGTGAAAGCATTACAAACTAAACAAGTATATAAAGCTCCGATGGGGATTTACCGCTGGGATGCTCCTGCAGTAGAAACACCTCTTATGATGCGCTGGTTAGGTAAGGTTTTACAACCGGAGGTTTTTAATGATTACTCCATGTCACAAGAATTAAAATCTTTCTATCATAATTATTTGAAGTATGATTTATCCGAAGAAGAAGTTAACGATATTTTGAAAAGTAATGTAAATCCGGTGATTCCGACACTGTAAGAGGTTGTCTAATGAATATAGTGAACCGTAATTTGTATATTACAGTAATTTGTTTTATTGTCTTTTTTATGGTATTTACATTATCATTATTTGGTGGTCGTTATGTACTAGAACCTCATAAAGTTATATATATTTTATGGGCCGGTTTAACCGGTGAATTGCCTAATAATGTAGATTATTCTGTTATTTGGAATTTGCGTTTGCCTCGTGTTTTGCTAAATTGTCTGGTAGGCATGGGGCTTGCGTTATCCGGTGCCGTATTCCAGGGTATTTTTAGAAATCCGCTAGTAAGTCCTGATGTACTTGGTGTTAGTACAGGTGCTGCATTAGGCGCCTGTTTGGGGATTTTAATGTCTTATAATGAGTATATGACATCGATTATAGCACTAAGTTGTGGTATTTTGAGCGTTTGGCTAACTTATAATTTGTCTAAATTAAGAGGCGAATCGACATCATTAACCTTAGTGTTGGCAGGTATGATTATATCGGCAGTAGGGAGCGCTTTAATATCTCTTATTAAATATGTAGCAGATCCATATGATAAATTACCGGCCATTACATATTGGCTCATGGGAAGTTTTAGCAGTGCTTCTTATCAGAACTTATTGATTATAGGGATGCCCATTATTATTGGTTGCGTAATCTTATTACTTATGCGGTGGCGCATTAATATTTTATCACTTAGTGAAGATGAAATATTGGCATTAGGTGTAAATCCTAAAAAAACCAGAAAGGTAGTAATTGTATTAGCGACTTTTATAACTGCGGCCTGTGTTACGGCAACCGGTGTAATCGGTTGGGTGGGGCTCGTAATTCCTCATATATGTCGTATGATTATAGGTGTTAACCATTCGAAGCTACTGCCTTTAAGTTGTTTAATAGGAGCTACGTTTATGATCTTGGTAGATTTTTTAGCTCGTACGGTAAGTGCTGCAGAAATTCCTATTGGTATTTTAACGGCTTTAGTAGGTGCACCTTTTTTTGCCTTCCTTTTTAAACATTTGAAAGGGGGCTTATAAAATGACGAACCAAGATAATAGAAAAGAGCTTTCTATAGAAAATGATATAGAAATAAAGAACAGAGAAATTCCAATACTTGAAGTAAAACAGGGCTGCTTTAGTTACTTAAATAGTCAACTTGTCTTAAAGGATATTAGCTTTTCATTACAAAAAGGAGAAATACTGACAATACTAGGGCAAAATGGTATCGGTAAAACTACATTGTTAAAATGTATAACAGGTATCATGAAATGGACAAGTGGTAGTAGTTTTATTCTAAACAATGAAGTAACCGGTGACTCAGAAGAAAGTAAATTGATAACATATGTACCACAGGCTAAAAGTTTATCTTTTCCTTATACAGTTGAAGAAGTAGTCATGATGGGCCGTGCTAAACATATTGGTATTTTTGGAACACCGCGAAACATTGATAAGGCGATTGTTAAAAATGCGATGGATCAAGTGGGTATTTACCATTTGAAAGATGCATTATCGACACAGCTTAGTGGTGGTCAATTACAATTAGTGTTTATAGCTAGAGCTTTAGCCGGTGAGCCTAAGATACTCGTATTGGATGAACCGGAATCATATTTAGACTTTAAAAATCAGTCGAAGATATTAAAGTTAATCAATGATTTAGTCATTAAATACAAATTAACTTGTTTAATTAACACACATTATCCTGATCATGCTTTGCGAATTTCTGACAGAACATTATTGCTTGGTCATTTAAAGTATTCTTTTGGCAAAACGCCTGAAATTATTACAGAAGAATCTATGGAAGAATATTTTGGAATTAAAACTAAAATTATATCCCTTAATGTAAATGGTAAAGATATACCTGTTTTTACAGTTATCTAGATATAATAGTTTTATATACAGATTTCTGAAAATAGACGGCTATTGAACTAAATAGAGTGATATGATATAATTACTTCCGATAACGATATATTATCGGAAGTAATTTTTTATATAAAAATAGGCCTAATTCAGCCCTAATCAGTGTTTTAGCCAGTTTTAGGCACTTAAAGGAGTCTTCTATATGCCGTCTAACAAACATTTTTATCTGCGTGACAATGAAATACTCATGGCCAGCAGCAAACTCTCTGATAAAGCTAAATTAAGCATTTTGTCTTCTAAATCAGATAATACTGTTGATGCTTATGAATCCGACTGGGACGATTTCGTCTATTGGTGTGAATCCCGTCATGTCGATTATTTTCCGGCTTCTCCGGAAACTGTCGTTAACTATATTAACGACTTAGCCGATCATGCTAAGGCTAATACTATATCCAGACGTATCAGTGCTATTTCTGAAAATTTTAATGCTGCCGGTTTAGCCGACAATCCTTGTAAGTCTTCTTTGGTGAGTTCCGCCTTGCGTGGTATTCGTCGACTTAAAGGAACGTATCAGCAAGGTAAAACCCCTATCCTTTTAGAAGATTTGGAAGATATCTTTAAGGAAATGGAATCGCTTAATTTACCGGAAATTCAGCTGCTTCGTGATAAAGCAATCCTCTTAATCGGTTTTATGGGTGCTTTTCGTCGCAGTGAAATCAGCGCTTTAATGGTTGAAGACTTAACGTTTTCACCACAAGGGCTCGAAATCTTTGTGCGCTCCTCTAAGGCCGACCAAGAAGGTCAAGGTGCTGTTGTAGCTATCCCTTATATCGAAAACGCCGAATTTTGCGCTGTAAGGGCCGTTAAGGCATGGCTCCGGTATACTGGTATTAAAACCGGTCCAATTTTCAGAGGTTTTACGAAGAAAATGGACATTCGCAAGACGGCTTTGAGTGATAAAAGTATTGCGGAGATTGTAAAAAAATATGTCGAGCTTATCGGATTAGACCCGTCTATGTATGGTGCTCATAGTTTACGCCACGGTTTTGCAACAACGGCAGCGTCCTTTGGCGTTGAAGAACGTAATATTATGAGGCAAACACGTCACCACAGTGTTAATATGGTACGTCGTTATATCAATGAAGCCAATAAATTTGTGGATAATCCGATTAGCACGATATTTAATAGTAGAAGAAAATTATAATTATATAATTTTATGATTTTTAATCCATTTTAACAAATCATCATATGTTCCATTATTTGCTATTTTTAAAGCTATTTCCCATAACTCCTTTTGACTATAATCTAAGTTGATATCATTGATTAATAGTAACAATAGCATACAGTGTATTCCAGTTCGTTTATTACCATCTATAAAAGGATGATTTTAAATAATTCCAAAACCTAAACGAGCAGCCTTTTCTTCTATAGAATTAAAGATATCGATTCCACTGTAAGTGTGATATGGGCTTTGAATTGCAGATTCAAGTAATCTTTTATCTCTAATCCCATTTGTGCCTCCAAATGTATCAATCATTTGTTCATGGATTAATAGAATTTCATCTAAATTAATTTTCTTCATTAGCTAATACCTTATAAGCTTCCTTATTTTTTTGTAATAGTTTTTTAGAAGCTTCGAGTATATCACGATGAGGATTAACATTGTAGTCGGCTGATGATTCCTTAAGTAACATTTGAATTGGAATGATTGCATATTTTGGTTTATTATTTTTTAAAATTATTACAGGTCCGTTTTCATCAACATGTTTAGTTACTTTAGAGAAGTTTTGATTGGCCTCTGTAATAGAAATTAAATTATTTGTATCCGTAATCATTGTAATTCACCTCGTTCTGAAATAGTTGGTTTTTATCTTATAGCTATATTATAACACAAAAATAGGATGAATTTATCCTATTTTGTGTGGAGGATATTAAGTTAACTCGAACAAAAAGAGCCTCCCAGCCGCTGGGAAGCTCTTTTTTATATGTATATTAAATTGTCAACATAATTAGTAACTTTGAATGATTTGTTCGAAATTAACAATCGAACAGATTATTCATTCTGAGCTACGTATTCACTGAATACTTTATCGTTCTGTGTTTTAACAGTAGGTATTTTGAGTGTACGACCCGGTTCTAAACTGGCAGTTTCATCTAATTTATTTAACGTGCTTACAGCGTGAACCATTTCACGGATATCTATATGATCATTGGCATATTGGGAAGCAATGCCCCAAACAGTATCACCGGCTTTTACGGTTACGGTGCGTACATTATGCGTATCTAACTCAATGCTTGGCGTATTCATAAAATAACCTACGGTTAAGGTTAAGAACATACTGAAAACAATTAAAAAATCGCGTTTCATAACAATCACCCCATTGAACTATGCTTTCTAAATAGTATTTAAACGAACATTACTAACGGTATATATGTTTGTTTACACGCTTAGTATATCACACGAATAAATGTTCGGTCAAGGTGAAAATCGAACTTTTATTTGACAATATTTGTAAATACGTTCTATAATAACATTGAGATAGTTTATGTACGCCAATTTTTATAAATTACATTTCATAATATATGACTATTTAGTTAATGACAGATTTTAAGTATTTTAGATTGTGAGGTTATAGCCGTGAGACGACCTGCTACCGATATTAACTCAAAACAAAAGATAATTTTGGATTATATTACCATGTGTTTAGAAACTAAATTTCGCTGCCCCAGTGTTCGTGAAATTTGTGAGTATATGGGATTGAGCTCTACTTCTACGGTTCAGAGTCATCTTAATACTTTAGAACGTTTTGGCTATATTACCCGTGATGTAAATAAGAACCGCTCTATTACAGTTGTTGGCCTTAAGCCTAAAATGGCGCCTAAAGTAGAGGTGTCTGCTGATAAACAGGTTACCTCTTCCGAAACATTTGAAATGCTCCAGGCTCGTTTACGTAATGTTCCTTTAATCGGTACGGTTCAAGCCGGTACACCGGTAACGGCTATTCAAAACCAGGAAGCTACTATTCCGCTTCCTTTATCCTTAATTGGTAATTCCGAATGTTTCCTCCTTCGTGTACGCGGTGAGTCGATGCGTGATATCGGCATGTATGAAGGTGACTTACTAATCGTTCGTAATCAACAAACCGCTAATAACGGTGATATTGTAGTAGCCCGTATTGATGACGAAGCAACGGTTAAACGCTTCTATCGTGAAGCCAATCGAATTCGTTTACAGCCTGAAAATAGTGAATTTGAACCTATTTATACAGATTCCTGTACTATCGAGGGTAAAGTTATCGGTTTAATTCGCGATCACATTTAATAGTCAGTCTGTCATTTATATTTTCAATTAAATAAAATAAAACGAACACTTGTTTGTCTGCCGGAATTTTGGCTTAAGAAACAAGTGTTCGTTTTTTATTTTTATAATTTTCTTCTTTATTATTGTTGTTGTAATGCAGTGCTGGCTTATTTAATGTATGGTTTAATAGCTGCATTAATTACGGCTTCTTCTTCGTCCGACGGTTCACATAACGGCAAGTGGAACGGACCGGCCGGCAAACCTAATTGACGTACTGCGTATTTTACAGGAATCGGATTAGTTGTTACAAACATGGCTTTGAATATAGGGAATAAGTCTTTATTGATTCGTTTGGCTTTAGCCACATCCCCTGCTTCATAAGCCTGAATCATTTCATTCATTTCTTTGCCCACTACATGAGCCGCTACAGAAATAACTCCGCATCCGCCTACAGCGAGCATCGGTAGAGTTAACCCATCATCACCACTGTAAATCATGAAATCATCCGGCAATAAATAATAAATTTCAGCCGCTACATTAATATCACCGCTCGCTTCTTTAACAGCAGCAATATTTGGGCAAGCTTCACGCAATTTAGCTATAGTAGCGGGCATAATTTTGCCGCCTGTACGGCCCGGAACATTGTATACGATGACCGGTAAATCAGTAGCTTCAGCCATGGCTTTGAAATGTTCAAATAATCCGCGTTGATTTGGTTTATTGTAATAAGGTACTACGCCCATTACGGCATTTACGCCCGTTTTAGAAGCCGCCTTGGTCAATTCTATTGTACGTTGGGTATTATTGGAACCTGTATTGGCCACGATGGAACCTAAATGACCACACTCGCGCGCGATTAATTCAAATAGCTTAAGTTTGTCCTCATTGTCAATTGTGGGACTTTCTCCCGTAGTGCCACATACAATAAGACCATCAGATCCATTGTTTAGTAAATGCTTGGCTAATGTGAGCGCTCCTTCAAAATCTACTGAACCATCCGCGTTAAACGGTGTAATCATAGCTGTTAATACGCGACCTAAGGTTTTCATAATAACCTCCTCTAAAACTATTCTTTAAAATGATTGGTGTTCCACCAAATACTCGGCAATCTGCAAGGCATTCAAGGCAGCCCCTTTGCGGATTTGATCGCCGGCAATCCAGAAATTCATGCCTTTATCGTTGTATAAATCTTTGCGAATACGGCCGATTTCACAATCATCCTTACCGGATGTGTAAAGCGGCATCGGATACGCTTGTTCTTGTGGATTATCATTGACCACAAGGCCCGGGAATTTTTCACAGGCAGCTTTAAAATCAGCAACACTTACCGGTGCTTCGGTTTCTACCAAAACAGACTCGGAATGGGAACGATATACGGGGATACGAACCGTGGTCGGAACGACTTGAATGGAATCATCATGCAAAATCTTCTGCGTTTCATTGACCATTTTCATTTCTTCTTTAGTATAATCGTTGTCCAAGAAAACATCAATTTGCGGAATTACATTAAAAGCAATCGGATAATGTTTAGGCGCGGAAGCACTAGGTAAGATATGGGCTTCCATCGGTTTCCCTTGAATGTGAGCACTTACTTGGTTATCCAATTCGTCAATGCCTTCCTTACCGGCTCCGGATACGGCCTGGTAGGTACTTACGACAACACGTTTAATCGGCGATAAATCGTGGAGCGGTTTAAGCCCTAAAGCCATAATAATGGTAGAGCAGTTTGGATTGGCGATAATGCCTTGATGAGTATCGATATCTTCCGGATTTACTTCGGGTACTACGAGCGGTACGTTCGGATCCATTCGGAAGGTGCTGGAGTTATCGATAACAATAGCACCGCGTTTCACCGCTTCCGGTGCCAAAGTTTTGGATATGGAGCCACCCGCAAATAAAGCAATGTCAACATTTTCAAAAGAATCGGCGGTAGCTTCTTCTACCACATAAGTTTTACCGCATACTGTTAATTCCGTGCCGGCTGAACGAGCGGATGCCAATAATTTAAGATTTTCAAACGGAAATTGGCGATCTTCGATTAATTTAATAAATTCTTGCCCTACCGCGCCGGTAGCACCTAAAATAGCAACATTTGGTTTTCTCATGTGTATCTCTCCCAATTTAATAAAAATAAATATTGTAGCAATAGTATGACAAAGGGTTTTTAAATACCCTATCATATCCTATCTTTAAAATTATAAGTAATGTTCCAAACCGTAAGTAAGGCCCGGTTTTTCAGCAATCTTCTTACAAGCTAAAACTACGCCCGGCATGAAGGATAAACGGCTGAGTGAATCGTGGCGAATTGTCAGTGTTTCATCATAACCCCCAAATAAAACTTCCTGATGAGCCACATAACCCGGCAAGCGAACGCTGTGAATCGTTACATCATCTACCTTGGCACCGCGAGCACCGGGTAAACTTTCACGAGTTAAATCTTCAGCCCCTACCGCACCGGCTGCCTGTTTAGCTTCATTAATAAGCTTGGCTGTTAATACGGCCGTTCCCGATGGAGCATCATATTTGTGATTGTGATGCAATTCGATAATTTCTACATTCGGGAAATAGGGTGCCAAATCGGCTGCTGTTTTCATCATCATAACAGCGCCCAGTGAAAAGTTAGGTGCCACTAAGCAATTGGCATTATTGGCTTTACCGATGGCCGCTAATTCATCACGCTGTTCAGCGGTAAGACCGGTAGTTCCGATTACCATGTGAACGCCGGCGCCTAAAACAGTTTTAGCGTTTTCAAAAATAATGGCGGGACTGGTAAAATCAACGATAACATCCGGCTTTTTAGCGCTTAAGGCGGCTGTTAAGCTTTCGTATAAAGGCAGCCCCAATGATTCGATACCGGCAGCTGTACCGGCATCTTCTCCGGCCTGTTTAGGATCGATACCGCCGATAAACTGTAAGTCCGGATCATTATGAACAGCTTTTACGACTTCGCGACCCATTTTGCCGGTCGCACCACATACCATTACTGTAATCATGTTCATTCCTCCCAAAAAAAGACCAGCGGATAGCTGCCACTGATCTTGGTATGGTTACCTGAACGACTATGCGCTTTATCATATGAATATAACAAAACTATGATAGTCAGAACAATGAGCTAGCACTCCATCAAATGATGACAGTCATACACTTATTCAATGCACAACCAGCTATGTTTGTCGGCACAAACAAGCTTCGGCGATTCTCCCTTTCTTCATATCTCACAGCCTTGCCGGGCTCCTTACAAGTACTCTTAAGCATCGCGCCTCTATCTCCGCATATTTAATTCAAAATTCATAAGTGATTACCAATAGTATACATTTATTTTCTGATGGCGTCAAATCGTATTCTGTATACATAGTTATAACTATAACCGAGGTAAAGCTATTAATGCTTATTTTTAAAATGCTGAATCATTTCTTTCGCCGTAGCTAGAGCCGTATGGGAGAAGTTTTGACCGGACATCATGCGGGCGATTTGTTCCACATGTTCTTCCTCGCTAAGCTCGGTAAGGCTTGATACGGTGCGTCCATCCACTTCCTGCTTGGACAGGTGATAATGATGTTTGGCAATACTTGCGGTTTGAGGCAAATGAGTTATACAAAATACCTGTGTGCTGTTGCTGAGTTGTTGGATTTTAGCTGCTACCTGCAAGGCAATATCGCCACTAATACCAACGTCGATTTCATCGAATACCAAAGTCTTAAATGTTTTGGTATTAAATACCGTTTTAAAGGCCAAAGCGATACGCGAGATTTCACCGCCGGAGGCCACTTTGTGGAGCGGCAATAAGTCCTCCCCTGCATTGGCATTGAATAAGAGTTCAATGCGTTTAGCCCCTAACGGCAATAGTTCGTCACTTTTTTCAATGACAAATTTAAGTTTGGCTTTACTCATCCCTAAGTCTTTTAACTGCTTTTGCAATTGTTCGGCAATTATGGCACTGTTTGTATCGCGAATCGCAGTAAGCTCAGCTAATTTAGTTCTTGCATCGGCTTCGGCTTGTTGGACGGCTTTTTCTAAATCTTCTTTAGCATAGCTCTGTGCTTCTAACTCTTCCAATCGGGCTTGCGCTTTGTTTTCAAATTCTAAAACGGCTTCAATGGTTTCCCCATATTTGCGTTTTAAACCGTAAATTAAGGAATCCCGTTCCTGACAATAGGCGTACCGTTCTTCATCATAAGAAATGGAATCACGATAGCGATCAAGCCCTTGCGCCGCTTCTTCTAATTGAAAATAGGCGGAATTGATCAATTCGGATAAGTCTTTGAGCTCCTCGTCATAACGAACCAAATCCTGTACTTCCGATTTAATGCTGTTGACTGCTTCCAAGATGGCATGTCGATCACTGTAGAAGGCATTGTAACAAGCACCTAATACTTTATCCAGATGTTCAAAGCTGTCTAATCGTTTAAGTTCTGCCGCTAACGCTTCGTCTTCACCCGGTTTCAGTTGCGCTTCTTCAATTTCATCAATTTGAAAGCGAAGCATATCCAGTTCTCTGGCTCGTTCCGCAGCCATGGCTTCCAGACCGTCTAATTGAGATTTTGCTGTTTTATAGCTCTTATAGGCCTTTACATAAGTATCAAAGGCCGTTTGCCCTTCTTTGGTGTATTCATCTAAATATTTGTGATGCACATCAGGATTCAACAAGAGCTGATTGCTATATTGGCCGTGAATATCCGCTAAATAAAGGCCGATTTCGCGCAGTGCTTTAAGTGGGATAGCCTGGTCATTAGCCAAAATAGTAGACTTTCCTTGACGGTTAAAAGAGCGCGATAAAATGAGCTGATTTTCTTCCACGAGAATATTTTTAGCTGTTAAAAGATCTAACAGTTCCGTATCATCGGTTACATCGAATACCCCTTCAATAACAAAGGCATCCTTGCCATGGCGGATAAAATCACTGCTGGCCCGCTCGCCCAACAGAATGCTGAAAGCATCCATAAGGATGGATTTACCGGCACCGGTTTCACCGGTAAAGATGGTAATGCCGTCCGAAAATTGTAAATTCATCTGTTCAATTAAGGCAAAATTACGAATTCCCATTTGTGTGAGCATAGATTACAAGTCCTTAATCCCTTTACAGGTAATAACACATAAATAAATTATACGATACCAATATAAATAATAAGTATACTGGGCAAATATAAATAGTAATTATACGAGGCAAACATAAATGATGCCGTTAATAATCACTAAGCCTATACGCATAAGGGCGCATAGGCTTAATAGTTACATATTAATCTTTCATAAGATCGGAAATACGTTTTAAAATCGGCTGTACGTCTTCAACGGAGCGTGCAATTAATAAAATCGTATCATCACCGGCCAAGGTGCCGATTAACTCAGCCCATTTAGCATGGTCAATGGCAAATGCCACAGATTGAGCGGAACCCGGTAAGGTATGCAATACAATCTGATTCATGGTAAAGTCTACGCGCGTAATGGATTCTTGGAACAGGCGACTAATGCGATTACCGATAAGGAGTACATTCTCTTCCGGCGATAAAGCGTAACGATAATGACCGTCACCGGTAGGAATTTTAATGAGCATTAATTCTTTAATATCGCGGGATACCGTAGCTTGCGTAACTTCAATACCTTCCGCGGCTAAAGCGGCTGCCAATTCTTCCTGTGTTTCAATAGAGCGAGATTGTACGATTTCTTTGATTTTATTATATCTGTAACGTTTCATAGGTCACCGTCCTTTAATAATATATAAAATAGGAGGTTTGTTTGCTTGGTTTATTAATTTCCAATTGGCTACATCATATGACTTTTGCGGCAAAGTACTTATAAATTCACATACTGCTTCGTCTTCCCGCTCACCTTCCGGTGTACCCGGATAGGTAACGATAGTAATGAGCCCTTTAGGATTTAATAAATCTAAGCCTCCTTTGATGGCTTGTATAGTTGAATCGGGTTTTGTCATCATGGTATGATCACTACCCGGTAAATACCCTAAATTAAAAATTAGTAAGTCAATATTAGTAATGGTCGTATTAAATTTAGTATTCGCCGCAGATCCATCGTTATGGGCTGCTGCCGCATTGCCTGTTGCCAATATATCTTCATGGGTACCATGTACCAAGTGATACGTAATATCTGTGCGGCCGCATTCGGTATGCAGGCGCTTAGTGGAAGCTTCGATGGCCTTTGCCTGTTTATCGATGCCCCACAGCGTGCTGCCGGGCAAACAATGTTGGGCCAGATACACCAAATCATGGCCATTACCGGCCGTAGCATCTACGACTGTTTTGGCACTTTTTAGTTGCTCATCCCAAAAAATGTGTTGGAACTGTACAACATGATTATAGTTGATCATAAAAGCTCATCTCTTCGTGCCGATAATTTGCGGAATAAGGTAGCGAAGAATTTTACGTCATAGAAGCGCACATAGCGGCTGTAAAGCGCGCTGGCTTCGATGTGAAGACTGTCTTCACTGCTAAACTGATAATCGAACGTCCCATCGATGCAAATATGAAGCTTTTCCTGACGCTTCGGCATGGTTAAATCGATGCGGGCACTCTCTTTTAACACCAAGGATACACTTTGCAACAAATGCGGCGCTACCGGTGTAACGATGATGGAATGATTATCAGGTGCCATAATCGGACCGCCGGCCGATAAGTTATAGCCCGTAGATCCTGTAGAACAAGCTACGATTAAACCGTCGGCAGGGTACATCTGCGTATACCCTTCGTTGATGGCTAAATTTATACGTGCCATACGGCCGGGTTTTTCATGAGTAATAACCACTTCATTAATGACCGGTGTTAATTTTTTTACACCATGAGGTGTGCGGATTTCCGCAGCCAAATGGATACGATTTTCCACGCGATAATCACCGTTGGCGATTTTCTTGATGCGGTCTTCCATATCGGCTAATTCGATTTGATTTAAGAAGCCTAATTCCCCTAAATTAATACCGCAAATGGGAACATCATATTCATAAATTTGACGGGCTAAGTGAATTAAGGTACCGTCACCGCCGAAACTGAAGGCCATATCAAGATGCTTAAAAAATTCAGGCCTAGGCAATACGTGCTTAGTCGGAACACCTAATAGTTCAGGTAAATTAAACTCCTCCAAATCGGCCGGTAGCCATACGTCCAAGCCGTTTTTTTCACAAAGGCTCTTCGCCTCTTGCAAAATAGGAATAATATTCTCTTTCCCCATGTTAGGAATAAACCCTACTCGCATATCATCACCTACAGTTCGTGCGCGGCGGCTACCACTGATTCAACCAATTCAGGCGTAATCGGTAAGGCACCGTCCGTCGTCTTTTTAAAATATCCCAAAAACTCTATATTACCTTCAGTCCCCTTGATGGGTGAATAGGTTACGCCATGAAGATGTAAGCCCACTTCTTCGGCTACATTTAAAATGCGTGTCAGCACTTCGGCGTGCGTAGCCGGGTCACGGACAATACCACCCTTGCCCACTTTTTCACGCCCCGCTTCAAATTGCGGTTTAATAAGAGCTACTAAAGAGCCTGTGTCCTTAAGGAGCGTTACGGCTACAGGAAGTACTTTATCCAGTGAAATAAACGCCACATCAATGGAAATGAAATCAACCAGTTCACCCAGTTGTTCCGCCGTAACGGTTCGTATATTCTGCTTTTCCATGTTGATGACGCGCTTATCTTGGCGCAGTGACCAAGCCAGTTGGTTATAGCCCACGTCAATGGCAAAGACTTTGGCGGCCCCATTTTGAAGAGCACAGTCGGTAAAACCACCAGTAGAAGCGCCAATATCAACCATAACCGCATCAGTTAAATCGATTGGATACAATTGTAACGCTTTTTCCAGCTTTAACCCGCCGCGACTAACATAAGGTAACGTATTGCCTTTAACGCTCAAATCCGCATCAATCGGCACCTTAGTACCCGCTTTGTCGACACAGACAGTGCCCATAAAAATTTGGCCGGCCATGATGGCTGTTTTGGCTTTTTCACGACTTTCAAAAAGACCGCGATTCACCAATAAGACGTCTAACCGTTCTTTAGTACTCATAAAACTCCTTAGTTTCAACTCGGGAAGCTTTTAGATTGCCCCTGTAAGCTTCTTAGTTATAAAAGTTATAGAAAGTTATAGTAAATAATGGAGGCCACGGCATAGCCTAAAAAGGCACCGCCGAAAACTTCAAAAGGCGTATGCCCCAAGAGCTCTTTGAGCACATGACCGTCATCCAGATAGACCGGAATATTACGCTTTTTGAAATGTTCCATTAATTGGTTTAAAATTTGTGCCTGTCGCCCTGCTTCACGGCGTACGCCGGACGCGTCATACATGACGATAAGTGAAAAGGTAATACAGATTACCGATAAGTCTGACGTTATGCCATGAATATAAGCGGTAGCCGTTGATAAAGCGACTACGAGCGACGAATGAGAACTGGGAAATCCGCCGGATCCGATGAGGCGTTCCCATTGGAAGCGTCTATACTGCAGTAACACGATGACAAATTTTAAAGCTTGTGCTGAAAACCATCCCAGAAAGGCACTCAGCGCAATGTAATTATCGAATAATTCATTTAAAAATTGCATATCAATTCGTCCTATGTACAAGGTAGTCTACTAATGCTTCCAAGATGGTTGTATCGTTTGGTACCGAAGCCAAAGCACTTTTAGCGGCTGCTGCGGTTTCATCCGCTTTAGCGCGAGCCCCGTCTTCACCTAATTCGGATACATAGGTGGATTTATCTTGTTTTTCATCACTACCGGGCATTTTCCCTAAATCCTCAATGGTGCCCGTTACATCGAGAATATCATCGGTAATTTGGAACAATAAGCCTAGCTGATCGCCATAAGTCATATAGGCTTTATGGACATCTGCTGAAGCGTGGCTGAGAATCAGACCGATTTCGATAGCCGCCAAGAATAAGGCCCCTGTTTTACCGCGATGGAGCACTTGCAGTTCCGACAGTGGAATGTGACGTCCTTCCGACAATAAATCGAAGGCCTGCCCCCCTACCATACCTTCCGGTCCGGCTGCCTTGGCTAAGGCTAACACGCATTTAAGATGCTGTTCCGGTGTGGCTGCTTTATTTTGACAGATTAGCTGAAAGGCATATGTTAATAAGCCGTCACCTGCCAAAACAGCGAGCCCGTCACCATATACTTTATGGTTTGTCAGATTGCCGCGGCGGTAATCGTCATTGTCCATGGCCGGTAAATCGTCATGAATTAAGGAATAGGTGTGAATTAATTCGATGGCACACACAATTTCCTTATACGGTTCCGGTGAAACACCGAAGGATTCCATAACCGCTTTCGTTAAAATCGGGCGAATCCGTTTACCGCCCATGAGTAAACTATAGCGCATGGATTCATAAAGTTTCTCATATTCTGTATTGGGCGAGTTTAACACTTCTTTGAGATAATCTTCCACCCATGTTTTGCTCGCCTTTAAATACTCTTTTAACATATATCCTCCTGCCTCTGAACGGCCTGTAAAGTCAGTTTTACTGACTCGTTTGAATATAGTTATTATACATCATTTTATAGATTTTATACATAGATTATTGAGTAAATAAGCAAATATTTTGCATATTTCAGAAGAATTATTTCTGACCTTCACTGCCGATACGGACTTCTTCAATAATTTGGCGTACTTCCCCTTCCACGCTTTGCAGCATGTCGGAGCACTCTTTCACGAGTGTAAGGCCTTTTTTATATTGTGTTAATAAGTCGTTAACGGATAATTCAATAGCATCCAAGGTGCGTACAATTTCTTCCAAGGCTGCATATTTTTTTTCGTAATTCTTAAGTGTGTTAGCCATTTGTTATAATCTCCTCTACCTTGGCTGTTAATGAGCCGTCGTTCATAGTAATATTCACGCTATCCCCTACATTTACAGCGGTGACGGAGTGAATCGGTGAACCGCCATGTTCAATTTTAGTATATCCTTTTAACAGTAAATGCAACGGATTCAATAATTCCAGTTGCTGTCCCAGGAGTAACAAATCGTTTTGCTTTTTGCCGACAGCCTGTTGCACAGCACCGCTTAAACGATGTTGTAACTCACTGAGTTTAGAACTTTCTTGGTGGATTAAGGTTAAAGCGGGAATGCCTAATTTGCGATTAAAAATAGCCTGCAATTCTTGTTTCTTTGTTTCTATCGTTTGTTTCATGTATTGATGCAAGTATGTTTCTTTCGCTTCTAACTGTTCTAAGAGATAACTTACGGGATAGACCGTAAGTTCTGCTGCATGACTGGGCGTGGCACCACGTACGTCGGCGGCAAAGTCACAAAGGGTATAGTCCGTTTCGTGACCTACAGCTGATACAATAGGCGTCTTACAGCTATACACAGCCTCTACTACGGTTCTATCGTTGAAGCACCATAAATCCTCCATAGAGCCCCCGCCGCGTCCTACAATAACGAGTTCTACCTCGGTATCCGCATCAGCTCGTTCAATCCCTTTAGCAATAATGGGACCGGCTTTATCACCCTGTACCGGTACGGCAAAGAGTTTAAACTGTACGAACGGATTACGTTGCCGAGCTACATGCAAAATATCATGGAGCACAGCACCTGACTCGGATGTAACGAGGCCAATCGTAGCAGGCATAACCGGCAATGGCTGTTTATGGCTTTCGTCAAAATAGCCGAGGGCCGTCAATTCTTTCTTTAGCGCTTCGAAGGCAAGTTGATACGGGCTCTTCTGGCCGATTTCCATATCATTACAGATGAGACTTAAGCGGCCGGTTTTTTCATAGAAATTAATAGTAGCCCGCATGGTTACAAAGAGGCCGTTTTCCAATTGACCGACGAGGCCTTTTTTCTGCGCCGTGCCCGCCCAAAGGGCTACATCGACGGAGGCATCATCGTCTTTTAGTGAAAAATAGTAATGGCCGGTGCTGTGGCGTTTTAAATTGGCAATCGTACCGGCTACATAACAGTTTTTCAGTACATACTCCCGCTCCAACACCCGTTTTATTAGATTGTTTAATTTGGTAATGGAGAAAACATCCATATAATTCCTCCTGTGAACCTTGTATTTCTTATGGTAAAAACCTTCAATACTATTTATTTTCTATTTGTTTTCAGCGTCCAGTAAAGCGGCTCCGTAAGCTACACCGGTGGCATTATCGGAACTGTATTCAGGCGGTGCAAAGAGGACCTTAACTTTGCGGGATTGACCGAAATCAAACAGAGCTTGGCGTAAATAACTGTTAGCCATGACGCCGCCTACGGCAATTAAAGTACCGGCCGGGCGCTGTTCCCAATGATAGGTCAACATTTTTTGCAGTGAACGAGTCATGCAGTGGAATACGGTTAAAGCCGTTTGCGCCTTGTAATCATCGGAAAGCTTATGTCCGTTGTTAGCTCGTTCAATACGGCGCATGGCTTCACTGCAAGGGCCGCCAAAGCTGATGGCGCCGTTTTTTACCGATACGGGTAGCATTTTAAAATCACCATTTGATTCAGATTCTAAGCGATTAACTGTCTTTTTTAATGCTTTAGGATCATCGCATAGTGTTTTGGCGATTCGTTCCATATGGGGCCCCGCCGGAAACGGTAGGTCTAGAGCTACGCCGATGCGATCGACAAATTGACCGCCATGTAAATCTAAAGCCCCGCTTATTAATTGGGCCGTAAAAAATGTTTCTTCAGCCGGTTCACAATATAATAGCTCCGTCGTGCCGCCCGATACATGGAGCGCATAAAACGATTCGTCCGGCACACAGTTTAAAACACGTAAAGCGGCCAGAATATGGTTTTCCTGGTGTGAAAACTCATAGACGGGAACGTCATTTAGATGACCTAAGCTTTTTGCCATGCCTCGGCCCACCAAAAAAGCAGGCATATAGGAATCCTTTTCACGGCGCGGAAACGCACTGACTCCAATGCCCGCTAGTTGGACACCTGACGGCAATTGTTCAATTAAATCGGGTAAAGCACGGGTATGCTGAAACACCATTTGTGATTGTTGCAGCCCACGCTCGCCCGGTTTTACGTCTAATAGTTTTCTGGCTTGGCCAATTAATTCACCCGATTCATTGACCAACGCACAGGATGTACTATAACAACTTGTATCTAATCCTAAATAAACTTTCATGATATGCCTCGTTTAGGACTTAAGGTCTGAAGCATTATCGGATGTTTTAGCTTCCGTGGTTTTAGCATCGCTAGACTCAGTCGCCCCGGATGTAGGAGACGCTTTTGAAGAGCCTTTTTCTTTGGCAATGGCATCCAATACGGCATTTACAAATTTATAGCCTTTATCGGAACCGAAATCTTTAGCCAATTGTACGGCTTCATTAATAATAATGCGAGGATCGATGGCTTCGGTAGAAACGGTAAGTTCCCAAGCTGCTAAGCGCAATACGTTTCGCTCAACCGCTCCTAATTGCCCTATTTTGCGTTTTGGCGAGTGGGCCTGTAACAGATTATCTAAAATCTCCTGATTAGCCGTTACACCGTTAATAATCGCTTCTGCATAGGCAATATCCATGGCACCGGTACTGCCGGATTCTTCTTCCGGCATAATTACGGAATCTTCAGGCTTATGAAATTCCTTGGCATATAAAGATTGGAAAGCATACAGCCGCGCTTGGCGGCGATTACGATTTTGCTTCATTATTTAACTCCTCTGTTACTTGATTAGGATCGATTATATTTTCAAAATGCACATCGATTCGCACTGAATCCAGGTCTAAGGATTCTTTTAAATCTTTGTTGATTTGTTGGCGAATTTGGGTAGCCATTGTCATCAAGGGATAGCCGTAAAGGACATTAATATATATATTGATCTCAAGGCCTTCTTTGCGATGTTTTACATTAATGCCGGGCAAGCGTTTTTGACCAAAATTGCGCGCAATGCCGTCAACCATACCGGTGTAAAAATTACTGTTTAGTGAATGATAGCCCGGAATTAAGGTTAATGCATGATGAGCTATCTGCAATAGAACTTCATCGGACACATCTACCTGTAATTGCGGATTATTTGTTTTTACGTCCACTTGGTATCGCTCCTTTCCCGATTAAATGTACTTAACGCCTGTATTTTCAAAGGCAATATCCTGAATAAAGATATTAACACCCTCTACATGTGTGCCGGTCAATGTTTCGATGCCGGTTTTTACATGTTCCTGAACGCGCAAAGCCACATCGGGAATACGATAGCCGTAACGAGCAACAAGATATAAGTCGATGGTAATACTATTATCCGATGTTCGTTGTAAACTAACGCCTTCCCATTGGCTTTTCATGCCGATTAAATTGGCAAAATCATCGCCTGCAGTGGTACTCATAGAAGCGACACCCTTCACTTCCAACGCTTTCAAGGAAGCAATAGTGCCATACACATTATCGCTTATTTTAGTCACTCCTTCAAAGAATGCATTCTTATCACTCATAGTACCCTGCCTTTCTTTAATAGCATAAAAAGCATTTGCCTTGAACAACGTACGTTAAAGACAAATGCTTTTAAAATTAATTGATATTACGCACGTTCAATGTATTGGCCGGTGCGTGTATCGACGCGAAGAACATCGCCCACTTCGATAAACAATGGCACTTTAACAACATAGCCGGTTTCCAATGTAGCCGGTTTGTTACCACCTGTTGCGGTATCGCCACGGATACCAGGGTCAGTTTCAACAACGCGAAGTTCTACAGCTACCGGTAAATCGATACCGATTACGATGCCTTGGAAAAATACGATGCTAACTTCCATGTTTTCAAGCAAGAAGTTTTTAGCTTCGCCCAATTGTTCAAGATTCAATTCTACTTGGTCATACGTTTCATTGTCCATGAACGTATAAGCGCCGTCAGCTTCGTATAAGTATTGCATACGACGACGATCAACATGTGCTTTAGGCACTTTTTCACCGGCATTGAAAGTACGTTCAACTACAGAACCGGTCTGTAAATTTTTTAATTTACAACGTACGAATGCAGCACCTTTACCCGGTTTTACGTGTTGGAAGTCTACAACCTGCCACACGTTGCCATCGAGCTCAATTGTTACGCCCGGACGAAAATCATTACTAGAAATCATTTAAATCCCTCCGTTTAACCTTTTACTTCTATTAATTCCTTCGAGGTATGAGTGAGTAGCTCATAGCCATCGTCAGTAACTATAACACTGTCTTCAATGCGAAGACCTATTTCCCCGGGAAGATATACGCCCGGTTCCACTGTAACTATCATATTAGGCTCTAATACAGTATTGGAACGCGGTGATGCTACCGGTTCTTCGTGAATATCGAGCCCTACACCGTGACCGGTGCCGTGATTGAAATAATCGCCATAACCGTCGGCCGCAATACTGTCGCGGCAAGCGGCGTCTACAATTTTACCTGTAGTACCGGCTTTTACAGCGGCTAGGCCCTTCAGCTGCGCATCAAGCACAACTTTATAGAGCTTGCGTTGTAAATCGGATGCGTGCCCCATCACAATGGTGCGGGTCATATCCGAATGATACCCTTGGTATACGGCGCCAAAGTCAAAGGTAACAAAATCACCGGTTTCAATGACTTTATCAGACGCTACACCGTGTGGCATACTGGAGCGATGCCCGGAGGCCACGATGGTATCGAAAGACGGTTCTTCAGAGCCGCGTTTTAACATTTCAATTTCTAAAGTGACGCATGCTTCCCGTTCCGTCATACCCGGTTTTAATTGCGGTAACAAAGCGGCAAACGCTTCATCGGCAATGCGGGCAGCTTCTTTCATAAGCGTAAGTTCATCCGGCCGTTTAACAGCCCGTAAAGGTGTTAAATCAACGGATTTAAACTTACTGCCTACCAAAATATCGGAAAATGTCATATACGTGTCAACCGGCACATAATTGCCTTCGAACGCACAGACAGATAATGTAATATTATGATTTTTGACAATATCCGCTATAGTTTCCCAATTAGAACCGGTGTATTGGATGACTTCATACCCTTCACATTGGTTCTCTGCTTGTTCCGTATAACGACTGTCAGTTACTATAAACGCTGTATTCGGTGTTACAAAGCCTATGGCTGTAGTCCCTGTAAAACCGGCAAAATATCTCAGATTGGTCTGGCTAAGCAAGAGTATGCCATCATACTGGTGCGCAGTCAAATAATCCTGTAGGCGTAATAAGCCGTTCATGATAAGACTCCCTTGCTATAAATTTTTTCATTTCATGATACCACAAAATGAGCGTTTTGACTATAGTTTTTCGTAGTCTGACGCTTCAAGATACATAAAATCACCGGGGGTCGGGATGTCTGTTAAATCAAGATGTCCCACTGTGAGGCGCTTTAAATAGGTGATTTCACCGCCGGCCGCCCCTATCATGCGTTTAACCTGATGATATTTACCTTCTTCGATTATAATTTCGGCACTCTTAAGTAAAACGGCATCACCGACGCCCGTATCTTCTGATTTTTCGGCCACTGCACCGGTTAAGATGATTTCAGCCGGTTTACATTCCGTACCGTCACCTAGGACGATACCGGTGCGAATGCGTTCTAAGCCTTCTGCGCTAAGGGTACCGCTATATTCAAAATAATAGCGTTTGGGCACATGTTTTTTGCCGTTGATAATGCGGTGGGCCCAGGCGCCGTCATTGGACAGTAATAAAAGGCCTTCCGTATCTTTATCGAGGCGTCCCACCGGGCCTACGCCCATAGTGCGAAACTCGGGCGGCAAAATATCCATAACCGTGGGATGACGAGCATCCTCCATGGCACATACATAACCGGCCGGTTTATTAAACTTTACATAATAAATCTGGCGGCTGTCGATGATTTCACCATTTACCGCAATCGTTTGTTCCGGAATATCAATGGGCATATCTTTTTTCTTAGCCACTACACCATCCACCGTAACAAGTCCCTGCTTTATGAGTGCATGGACTTCTTTACGGCTGCCCAAAGCTTTATTGGCTAAAAATTTATCTAAACGTAATCTCATAATATAATCCGAACTATTATAACTGAATCGTTTCCAAATGTTTCGTGTAGTTCAAAAGACTCAAAGTATTATGATCATCTTCTGTCAGGCCGTAGAATTCCACACGGCTGATGGCCGTATTACCTTGGCTGAAATTCCAAGCAAAATGAAGCGGTAAGCTGAGCATTTTACAAATCAAGGTACGATTGGTACCGCCGTGAGCCACAATAAGAATGGTTTTATCTTCACCGATAGCTGTCATTTCATCGGTCAAGGCTTGCCAAGCGCGCTCCTGCACTTCTTGGAAAGATTCCCCGTTTGAAATTTTAACTTTATCGGGACTGCGATACATGGTGTAAATGGAATGAGGCCATTTAGCTTCAATCTGGTCATAGGTGAGGCCTTCCCAGTCGCCAAAATTAATTTCACGCAACCGTTCATCGGTTTTAAACGGAATTTGACGATTTCCTAAAATTGTTTCCGCTGTAATACGGGCACGATCTAAGTCACTGGCAATAATGGAGTCAAAATGTACGGATGTTAATTCCTTGGCCACCGCTTCAGCTTGAATAATGCCCGTCTGATTGAGTTGAACATTCGTAAATCCCTGATAAAAGCCACTGCTATTCCATTCCGTCTGGCCGTGGCGAACTAAGTAAATTGTGTGCATGGGCGAACTCCTTTACATATGAAATCAATAATTCATTACGGTTTCTATCTTTAACAGCAATCCGAAACCACCCTTGCCCAAGCCCGTCATAGGCTTCGCAACTGCGAATCAGAAGCTGTTTATTTTCTAAAAATTCCATAAAATCGGCAAGACTCGGATGTTGCGGTTGCCAATGTAAAAGCATAAAGTTAACCGTCGGCGGTAAAGCTGTTATAAAGTCGAATGCATTAATGGCGCCATAGAGCCACTCTTTTTCACGTGCCACGACGGCCCGCGTTTTTTGACGATACACTTCGTCTTGAAGGGCTTCTATCCCATATTGTTGGGCCAAATGATTAACCGACCACGTCGGTACATGAACGGCAATACTCTTTAATATATTCGTGTCCCCCAATAATAAGCCTAAGCGTAAACCCGGAATTGCATAGAATTTGGTCAGTGAATGCAATATAACAATGGCCGGATATTCCGCCAAATAAGGCCGGAGGCTATGAGATTCATTGGTGAACTCAATAAATGATTCATCAATAAGCAGTAAGCTGTTTGATGCTTGGGCTAACGCAGCCATTTCGAATACTTCCGTCAGCGTTTGCAAACTGCCGTCCGGATTGTTCGGGTTACTGAGACAGATTATTGTTCGCACTTGTTCTTCTGCACAGCGTTTGAGATGGGCTTTTAAATCTTCATAAGGAACGGCAAAATGGGTAATCGGTTGATGCGGTGTAGTACTCCCAAATAAATGATGGGATTCATTTACCGATTCTACTTCACCATCGGCGGCCATCGGAATCATAGAATAGGCTAAGACCGAAAGACCTTGAGCCTGTGCGGCTAAGGCATATTCGGAAAAGCCCGGTGCCGGTACCAATACTTCCTCGATACCGGGTAGGGTCATGAGGGCATACAATAATTCGGCCGCTCCATTCCCCACCAGAATGTTCTCATCAGGTACATCCATAACCTGACTTACTGTCCGGCGAAATTCTGTGTATTCCGGATCCGGATAGTGAATGATTTCATTTAAGTGAGCCGTCAAAGCGGCTTGCCCTTTGGGGCTCATGCCTAAAGGATTAATATTAGCGCTAAAATCAGTAATATCCTGTGGTGCTACGTTATGAGCGGCCGCCACTTTATAGATGTTACCACCGTGGGTATTTTTCATGGCTGAGCACCTCCTAACGCTTCATAAAGGTGATACCTTCGTTGGTTGTTTCGACGGTATCTAAATATAATAAATCCGGTAATTCCTGATGGACAGCGGCGCGACAATCAGCCAGCGGTGCCCCGTCGGTGGGGAATAAAAGTCCCATAATTGTGCCGCTATGGGCAATAATCGTGCCTACACTGTTAAAATGATTACCGATTTCATGCAACGCATACAATAATGGTTTATGTAAAATACGCTGATTAGCAAACGCACTTAAGGTGGCGGCCTGGCCGATTAAAGATACATTATGGGTGGCAATCCCTTCTTTAAAAAGAGCCAATGATTCTTTGATGTACGGTTCTTTTTCGGCAATCAGGTCATGAAGCCCGTGCTGCGCATTGAAACTGACTGTATCAATTTCGCCGCCTTCGTCAAAAATCATGATTTTCATAGGCGGACACTTGCCAAGGGGCTCGGTTATTTTTCCCTTGATATAGTCAAACTGAACTACCCCGGGATAAAAAGAAGCATCACTGGGCTCGATACTTAAAGAAATCTCTTTTAGTTCTTCCAAGGTTAGCGCTCGTCCGTAAGCCAAAGCCGTAGCCATGGCGGCTACGCTAATATCGGCACTGCTGGATGCCATACCCTTTCCCTGGGCAATATCGGAACGCACATAAACAGGACTACGCCAAGCACGCTGTACAGCCGGACTATTGGGCAGGGTGCCTTCAGCTACAAAAGAATTGATAACTTTTTGGGCTGCTAAAGCTGCTTTTGGTTGCAGCGAACAATAATAAGGTCTAAGCGGTTGCTTTACTCCGCTTAACGCATAGGAATAGCGATTAATAGGACAGGTAACCAAAAACGGGTGACCATCAATGGACCCTTGCAAAAACTCACCGCATGTCCCTGGTGCTCGTACATAATATGACACCTGTCGTTCCTCCATACTAATATACACAAAATAACACAAATCAATGTAAATACATTGTAAAAGTTTTGTTTGAGGCCGTGTTACAATACAAAGAATTCTTTGATACTAAAAATATTACTTATAAATGATAACTATAAAGTAATACCAACAGCAACAGCGGCCAATACCAATAATAATTCCGATGACTCAATGACAAAGCCGTACGTATCGCCGGTTACGCCACCAAGGTGTTTGGAAATATAGGAATTTAACACTAAATTGATCAAAATTCCTAAACCGAGGAAGATGGCGTAGAGCCAATGGAAATATACAGCCGGTAATAAGGCAATGAGTGTTGTCCAAAGAAGGGTTTGCTTTGGTGAATATACGGCAAAGGCCTTCCCCATCCCTTCGGGACGAGCATAGTGAAAGAGTCGAATACTCAGCACTAAGGAATAGCGACTGATAATCGGCATAAAGAATAAAAATTGTAAAAGTATGGTTGGATTGACATGGGCGATTAATTGCCATTTCAATAAAGTAAGAAAAACAAAGCCAACGACACCATTTGAGCCGACGCGGCTGTCTTTCATAATTTCCAACTTACGTTCACGATCGCGACCTGAAAAAAGACCGTCACAGGTGTCCATGAACCCGTCCGCATGTAAGCCGCCGGTAAAAAGAAACTCGAACACAACCAATAATAAAGCTAATAACGTAATCGGTATATAGGGTACCAACAGCCAATAAATAAGAGCCATGAAGGCACCGATAACAAGGCCTACCAGCGGAAAGGTTACGACGCTTTTACCAAAGTCGTAAATGTCCCATTCCGTCTGATTGACCAATTTTAAACGTGTTAAAAACTGTAAGCCAATAAAAAATGACTTCATAATATCACCAAAATCCTAGTTAATACGGCACTGATAACAACGCCTAGTAAAGAACAAACATACATCATGCCAATCGTTTTTTGAATATGAACACCTCGCATTTTCATGTCCGGATCTCCCATATAGGCACGGAATGTCATGGTGTCGCCGTATTTATTATAACCACCGAGACGAATATGAAGTGCCCCGGCTACCGGCGCTTCCGCATAGCCACCATTCGGACTCGGATGCTTCTTGGCATCACGTAAACCAATGCGCCACGCGTTACGCCAATCATGACGTAAAATAAAGGCAGTTAACGTATATAAGAGAAATGTTATGCGAGCGGGCAGCCAATTTAAAACGTCGTCAAAACGTGCCGCTATACGGCCGAAGTACATATATTTATCGTTCTTATAGCCCAACATGGAGTCCATGGTGTTGGCTGTTCGATAAAATAAGGCACCTAAAGGACCGAAAACAGCAAAGAACAATAAAGGTGAAATAATGCCATCCACCGTATTTTCCGCCACCGTTTCAATGGTAGCACGAGTAATTTCACTTTCATCAAGCTCGGTTGTATCACGACCTACAATCCAGCCTACCTTACGACGGGCTTCTTGTAAATCGCCTTTACGCAACAATTGAGCCAGTTCAAGCCCTGCTTCCGCCAATGAGCGCGGACTGATTGTAATATATACGATAATGACCTGCATGGCATAGCCAACCCACGGATTGATTGTGCCGGCAATTAAAATCAGTAGAAAGCCTATAACAGTCACTGTTAACAATGTTAAAAGTACAGTTAAACCGCCGTATAACAACTTTTTCCCATTACTGTCACGCTCGCCGTAGAGAAATTTTTCATAGAAAGAAATAACATCGCCAATGAGGACCACCGGATGGAATCGGCTTCTTGGGTCACCCACAATACAATCCAGTAAAAAGGCCCACAAAGGAATGAAATAATATGCATTATGTAGAAACCAGTCCATTATGCCTGTTCCTCTAATAATTTGTCGATATAATCCATATCAAGATGTTTTTCCACAATATCAGCTAAGCGATTATAGGCCGCATCTTTATGTTCAAAGTAATGGAACACTTCGTCCAGCGGTTCGAGCCCTTTACGCTTGCGTAAGGCGTTCAAGATTTGGCGACGTAAGCTGTCATTATCCAAAATGCCGTGAATGTAGGTCCCCATAACAAGACCTGATTCATTGACGAAACCATCCATAACAGCTACCGGTTTTTCGCTGCGAGACGTTATGGCAAAACAATCAGCCACAGTACCCACACCGTGGGTGTCCCCCATATGAATTTCATAGCCGCGTAAATTTTCACCGCTATAATCGATGCCCAGGAATGGCAATTTAGTAGTGTTAAACGAAACTTGATGGGTCATCTTCGTGCCCGTCATAGTTGTTTCCGTCGGTAATAAACCAAGGCCGTTAAGTTCCGGAATATCTCCTTCCACACCGTCCGGATCATGGAGTTTTTCGCCGAGCATTTGATAGCCGCCGCACACACCGAATACAGGTACGCCCTTTTTGGCAAGAGCTTTAATATCTTCGGCATAGCCTCGATCTTCGAGATATTTTAAATCGGCCATGGTGTTTTTGGAACCCGGTAAAATGACCATATCCGGTTCGCCGATAGCGTCACCGGGTTTTACAAAGCGTACTGCTACATCCGGCTCATAAGCTAACGCATCAAAATCGGTAAAATTGGAAATTTTAGGTGTTTGCATAACCGCAATGGTAATTTCACGGTTAATGGTGGTGTGTTTTCTTTCAAGGGCTACGGAGTCCTCTTCGTCAATATCCAAATTGTCAATGGCCGGAATTACCCCCACTACCTTGCGACCCGTACGTTCTTCGATAAAATCAAGAGCCGGTTTTAATAAATTAATGTCACCGCGGAACTTGTTAATTACAATGCCCTTTACCAAATCCCGTTCTTCCGGTTCCAATAGTTCTAAAGTTCCCACGATGGACGCAATAGCACCACCACGGTCAATATCGGCTATGAGCATAACCGGACAATTTGTCATTTTAGCTACGCGCATGTTTACGATATCGTTAGCCTTTAAATTAACTTCCGCAGGGCTGCCGGCACCTTCGATGACAATCATGTCAAAATTTTTATCTAAAAAGTCCAAACTTTCTTTTACTTTATCGAGAGCTGTTAAGGAGTAATGGGTGTGGTATTCTTTGGCACTGTATACACCAACCGGTTTCCCCATGAGAACCACTTGGGAGGACTGGTTGCCTGTAGGTTTTAACAATACGGGATTCATCTGTACTATCGGGTCAATGCCGGCGGCTTCCGCCTGTGCCACTTGAGCCCGGCCGATTTCATCGCCCCAGCGTGTTACATAGGAATTTAAAGCCATATTCTGGGCTTTGAACGGTACTGTTTTTAAGCCGCGACGATAAAAAATACGGCAAAGCGCCGTCGTTAAAATACTTTTACCTACATTTGAGCTGGTTCCTTGGAACATGAGTTTTTTTGCCATTATATATGAACCTCCTTAGCCTTTAGCTCTGTGGTAATGCCACTGATTGTTAAATATACTTCATCGGCCGCTTGGGCCACAGTTTGATTTAATAAGCCTGCAATATCACGGAAGAATCGAGCCATTCTGTTTTCCGGAACAATTCCGAGACCCAATTCATTCGTTACAAAAACTACTGTTTTATCGGCTTTATGCGTTGCATCTATGAGTTCTTTGAACTCAGCTACTAATGAATCTGCCAACTCATTGCACTCAGCTTGATTTTGAGGCTCTTTTTTTAGCATAGCATTAGTGGCATACATAGTCAAACAATCAATAAGAATAACGTCGCAGCTGTCTAAAATCTTTGACCATGAAGCGGTTATGTCATAAGGAATCTCAAAATTATGCCATATATTACCGCGCCGTGCTTTATGTTTTCTGACGCGATCTTCCATTTCATCGTCAAAAATCTGACCCGTTGCAACGTAGCCTTTTTGACCGGGCAAGGATAAAACGAGTCGCTCCGCAAATTCACTTTTACCGCTGCGTGCCCCGCCGGTGCACAATATAATTCGACTCTCTACTATCGACATGAGAAATATCCTCTCCCTTACATTTAAATTTAAAGGATTTTGTATATCATAAACCCTTGAAATTATTTCTAGAATAAGTATACAATAAATCAAAGACTGATAAGGAGTGTATACCTATGGAAATGAAAAACTTGTTTGTAAAATTAATGGCCACTTTATGGGAAAATACATATCGTGCCGTGGTTACCGATCAAAATGATCAGTACGTAGCAACGGCTCGCGTTATCGTTAATATTCCCTTAAGTCGTGAAGTACTGCCGGATAACGCCCCCGAAGTGGACCCACAGTTATTGGTACTTGTTGAAGACGGCGCTCTCGATCCCAATAATCTCATCGAATTCGAAACTATTTTAGCGGCGAAAGTTCGTGAAAAATTTAATTATGAAATCATGACGGTCTTCTTCTACTATCCAAGTCCCGAAGATGTGCTCAATAAAGGCACCATAGACCAGCAATAGTCAGTTATTACTAAATCGCTTAGTTTAAAACTATCTATATAACAAAAGAAAAAGCTATGTTACGCGAATAATTCGGTAACATAGCTTTTTTATATTGGTGACCGTATTCACGTGTCAAATTTTATGAAGTTACTGCCACCAACTTATAGTTCAAATTCGGCACGTGCTAACATATAGCAGCAATCGGACAAACGATTTAAATAGCGAATATCCACATCGTGAACGGTTTCACCGGACTCGGCAAGACGCCATAAAGCGCGTTCGGCACGACGAGTTACCGTACGGCATTGATGCAATAAGGCGGAACTTTTTTTGTCGCCCGGTACGATAAATTTAGTGAGCGGTTCCATTTTAGCATCATAGCTGTCAATAATCTTTTCTAAATTTTCAATATGAGCATCCGTGATATTCGGTTCTTGGCCGAGACTGGCCACATCCGCCATAAGCTGCCACAATTCCTTTTCAATATCATAGATAACCTGCTGAATATCTTCATGTTCAGAAAAAGCACGCGCAACACCTAATACAGATTGAAGTTCATCAACCGTACCATACGCTTCTACGCGAAGGGATGCTTTGGAAAGACGCTCACCCGTGTAAAGAGATGTAGAACCTTTATCGCCAGTCTTAGTATATACTTTACCACTCATACTAATCACCTCATTTGTAAAAAGAAAGATATATTACGCTTTGAATTCAGGGAACCAAAGGGCAACTTCACGTTCTGCCGTTGCTACCGCATCCGATGCGTGAACAACATTTTCATTAATAGCCAAACCGTAATCGCCGCGAATAGTACCGGCATTAGCTTTTAACGGATCTGTGGCGCCATTTAACTGGCGAACGGCAGCAACTGCATTATCACCGCTAAGTACCATAGCCAAAACCGGGCCGGACGTAATAAAATCAATCAATTCTTGGAAGAACGGCTTATCTTTATGTTCGTCGTAATGGGCAGCGGCTAACTCACGCGGTACTTGCAATAATTTTAAAGCGCTGATTGTCAAACCTTTGCGCTCATAACGAGCCAAGATTTCACCGCAAATTTTCTTTTTCACTCCGTCCGGTTTTACGAGTACTAACGTGTGTTCCATAAGACTGCCTCCTAACGCATACGACTTGCTAATTCTTTTAATTTTTCAATACGAGATGCTGTACTTGGATGTGTGCTGAAAAGTGAGCTTGCTAAATCTTTCACACTTCCCAACGGGTTAATGATGAACATGTGAGCTGTTGGCCCAAGCTGAGCTTCGCCGCCCGGCAACATGCCATGTTTAGCGTAATAATCGATTTTAGCTAAGGCCGAAGCTAAAGCTAATGGTTTGCCGCTCATTTCGGCGCCCCCTTCATCGGCGAGGTATTCACGGGAACGTGAAATCGCCATCTGAATTAAGGCAGCCGCAATCGGTGCCAAAATAATGGTAGCCAACATTGCGATTGGATTGCCTCTTTCACGGTCATCACTGCTACCGAAGATAGCAAACATTTGCATCATATTGGCAATCATTGTAATTACACCGGCCAGACTGGCAGCCACAGTACTGATTAAGGTATCGCGATGTTTAACGTGAGTTAATTCGTGACCCAGTACACCTTCGATTTCATCATCCGTCAAGAGATTCATAATCCCTGTCGTAACTGCTACCGCTGCATGCTCAGGATTACGACCTGTGGCAAATGCATTCGGCACATCGGAGTTGATGATATACACCTTTGGCATCGGCAAATTACCGCGTTTGGCCAAACCGGCTACCATATTGTATAATTCCGGATTGTCCGTGCCCGAAACTTGCTGTGCATTGTACATTTTAAGTACAATCTTATCGCTATTCCAATAGCTGAAGAAGTTCATAGCCATGGAGATAAGGAACATTGTCATGAGACCGGCCCGTCCGGCGACCAACTGTCCGATCACCATCAATAACCCCGTCATCAATGCCAGTAAAACAGCAGTCTTAACATTATTCATATTTGTTTTGCCTCTTTCTTAAGATAAATGTGTAGCTTGCTACTCAGTAAGCTACGTCCTGATGAATAGACTTGTTTCCTGATTTTAGTAACATTCTATTCACAGTATAATTATATAGTAATTGCTTTCATTTGGCAATTTTATAAACATTTATCATATGTATCGAGCCCCTACCGTATCGGCTTTCAGCACATAAGTACGGCATGGAATATTATTGTTATTAAACACATCACCCATACGCGTGGCTACGGTTTGTGCTGTTGAGCGCGGGCAATAGGCAATTAAGGTAGAGCCGGAGCCGCTGATAGTGGCGCCATAGGCACCTGCTTTGCGAGAGGCCTCAAACACGTCCTCACAATGAGGAATGAGCGTTTTGCGGTATGGCACATGAAGATAATCTTCCAAAGCGATGCGCAAGTAATCCAGTTTATGTTGCAATAAGGCCGTAACAAATAAAGTGGCATGACTTACATTAGCCACCGCTTCTTTATGAGCAATAGTCTTTGGCAAAACGCTCCGGGCATATTCCGTTGAAACAGACACTTCCGGTACCACTACGGCGAAAAGTAACTCTTCCGGTAAGGCCACGGTTGTATATAAAAGTTCTTTCGGATCATTGACGGCACACACAAGATTACCCAATAAAGCAGGCGCCACATTATCCGGATGTCCTTCGATGTCGTTGGCTAAGACTAAGAGTTCATGCGTTGTAAGTGGTTTTGCCAACAAGCGATTCGCTAAGAGTAAACCCGCTACGATGGCCGTGGAGCTGCTACCGAGCCCACGGGACGGTGGAATTACCGTTTCACTGTGAACGTTACCATATATAGGTTCGGAGCTTGCTTGTTGAAATACAGCTTGCATGGCCTGCCCCACTAAATTATAAGTTTGATCTTCTTTGGCCAACGTATCGGCATCAAAGCCGGAAAAGGTATATGTGTTGGCGCTGGCCGTTTTATCGGGCGTGAAGGTAAATGTATTATAAAGCTCCAAGGCGAGCCCCAGAGAGTCAAATCCGGGGCCGCAATTGGCACTGGTAGCCGGTACTTTAACTGTAATTGTATCCATCTGCATTGCCTCCTAATCAGTCATAATAGGAATAACGCTGCCGATTTCACGAACGACGCGAAGATTATTGAACGCATCGATTACATTTGAAATATACGAACGAGGGCAGGACGATGTAACAATAGCTAACGTAGAGGTCGTTTCACTTTCATTACGCTGCGTTACGGCTTGTACGGAAATACGCTGCTCCGCCAGTTTTGATGCTACTTTTGCCAAAACACCGGTGGAGTTGTCTACTAAGATGCGAATGTAGTAGGACGATTCAATCTTACCGGACGCATATAGATTCTTTTCGGAGAAATAGAATGGTTTTAACTGACCAAGGTGGTTAGTTTGGATATTTTTGGCAATTTCCATGATGTCACTTACGACGGAGCTGCCCGTTGGCAAGCTGCCGGCGCCGCGGCCATAGAACATGGCGTCATCGATGCCGTTGCCCTTAACATATAATGCATTATAGGAACCGCGTACCGACGCGAGCGGATGATTGCTGGAAATAAAGGACGGATGCACATTAAGCGACAAACCTTTTTTCGTTTCTTTGGCAATACCCAACAATTTAATGGTGTAACCGAATTCTTTACCAAAGGCAATATCCGTAGCGTCGATTTTAGTAATCCCTTCTACGGATACGTCTTCAAAGAATATACGACGGTTAAAGGCAATAGATGATAAAAAAGCCAATTTACGAGCCGCGTCGAGCCCTTCCACGTCGGCTGTCGGATCTGCTTCGGCGTAGCCTAAAGCCTGTGCTTCCGCCAATACTTCGGCATAGCCGGCGCCTTTTTCAGTCATGTTGGACAAAATAAAGTTAGTTGTACCGTTCAAAATACCAACGATTTCCGTAATTTTATTCCCCCCTAAGGATTCATAGAGGGTGCGGATAATCGGAATACCGCCTAATACGCTGGCTTCGTAACGCAAATCAACGCCGTTTTTACCGGCTAAATCCAATAAATAAGGACCTGCTTCAGCCAGTAAATCCTTATTGGCTGTAACTACACTTTTCTTAGCTTTTAGAGCTTTTTCAACACAATCCCGGGCGAAAGTCACACCGCCCATAACTTCCACAATAATTTGAATGGACGAATCTTCAAAAATCGAGTCTACATCATTCGTAAACTGTGTACCTTCCGGCAACGTAATGTGGCTGTATTTTTCAGCATTACGCACGAAAATTTTGCTGACTTGAATCGATACACCGGTGCGATTAGTGATTAAATCACGGTTTTTAACTAATAATTCAAATGTTCCTTGCCCTACGGTCCCAAATCCCAGTAAAGCGACCTTAACTTGTTCCATCTTCTTCTCCCTCTCTCTTATAAGAGTGCCCCGGCCTATTAAATAAGTCGGGGCTAAGCCTATTTTTCTTTTTTATTAGCCATATTCTTTAATGTTGAAATGAGTGATCAATCTGTTTCGATTAAGCCTGACCTAAAATTTCAACTTTTAAGATACCGCGGATACTACGGATATTATCCAAACATTCTTCTAATGTAGTGGACAAATCCTTGGTTTCAAAGGCAATCGTTACGTTAGCAATGCCTTGAAGCGGAATATCCTGGTTAATTGTCAAAATACTGCCGTTACTTTCGGCAATAGCCCGTAAGATGCTGGATAACATGCCCGGATCATTAGACATGGAAACCGTAATAGATACGATTTTACCTTGGGCAATTTCGTAAAACGGGAATACATAGTCCTTATATTTATAGTAGGCGGAACGACTTAAATCCATGCGTTCAACAGCTTCGTTAATCGTTTTAGCTTCGCCTAATTTTAAAATTTCTTTTACTTTAATCGTCTTTTTAATGGCTTCAGGAAGAATGTCTTCTTGAACCAAATAAAATTTGTCTTTCTTTAACTTAGCCAATGTTATTACCTCCATCTTTTTCCTGTTCATCAGTCATTGCCGCGCCGGCTACAAATTGACGACCGTAGAGGGTAAATACGGAATACATGCCAATGAAAAACGGCAAATACTCAGCCACTACACGCCAGCCAACTGCGACAATTCCGACAGTCCCTAACGGCAAAAATGACTCAAACAAATAAACGAACAAACCTTCGGCTACACCTGTACCACCCGGTGTAGGGGCAAAATACAAAATAAGATTTAATAAAATCATGCGATTGAGGACTTCCACAATCGGTATATCCCATGTAAAGGCCATCATAAGTGCCGGTGCTATCGTATATAAAGCGATAAGACTTAAACCGGACTCAATGAAAACCACTATGGACTGAAATGGTCTGGCATAGATTAAGCTAAACCCTTCATTTAACTCAGCTAATTTGGCTAACCAACTTTTAGGATGACCACTTTGTAACCGTTCGGCTACAATGTAAACAAATCGTTTCATTAAATTGGTCTGCAACAGATATAAGCCAAAAATTGTACAAAGTACCATAATAAATGATACCTGAATCAAAGCTTCGTTGCTGATGTAAGGAATTGTTATGGAGCCGTGTAAAAATATAACCGGTAACATAGCAATTAAGAACAAAATAGAAAATACGGTTCGAATCAGTACAATCGGCGCCCCTTTCATAACGGGTACACCGTAACTCTTAAGGATTAAAACCTGAGCCACCGCGCCGCCGCTGGCACCAGGTGTCAGCATGGCCATAAAATAGTTACCGAATATAACGCGTAAAATAGCTTTAATCGGTAATTTATAGCCGCCCATTTGTACTAACCGCTGTAAACGTAAACCGTCAAAATACATACCCACAGCCAATGCAATCAAAGCCAACAACAGGGATGTAATATTAAAGGTTTCCAGAGTTTGTAACGCTTTTAAATCAATGGTGAAATAAATAGTGAGCCCTGAAATAACCAGTAGCAAAAGCCCTAACAATAGGCCTCGCTTGAGCATCTTATTCATTCACATTCACCATAATTGAGAAGCTGAATCTGATGGAACTTGATAAACTCTTTTACCGGTTCCGCGCACATAGCGGCTAACTCACTTTCCCAGTGATAATCCCAAGGGAATAAAGCGTTGAGAACCCGATCATTATTACCGGGATGAGTCATAATTTCATGACTGCCACGAGTACCGGCTACACGATGAAGAATTTCCATTAATCGTTCTTCCGTGAGCTGGCCGCCACTCATCATACCCCAGAAATAACGTGGTGACCAAATACCCATACGACTTGAAAAGGTGTATGCTTTATCGGCCACTTCCGCCAAACCTACCTTACCGGCAAAACGTCCCCATTGATTAATTCCGTTGCGGAAAAAACGATCTTCCGCAGGAATGCGCATCTTTTTAATGCCGTATTTTTTCAATAAGGAAGTCATAATCGGTGTAATTTGCGGCAATACATGCAAGTGCTGATGTCCGTCCGCATGTGTAATGGCAAGTCCGGAGGATACCACTTTTTCGAATTGTAAATCCAATTCTTGATATACTTCTTCAAAATTAATATCTCCCGATACCGCTTTCTTAATGAATTGCGGATAGGAGGTAAAAAATCGACCGTGCTCGTCAACGAGGCTCGGTACTTTGTCGGCACCGCTTAGTGGTTTAAGACCACCCACAAGGGCTGTGTGGACGCCAATCCCCAAACGAGGATTTTCCTTGGCCATAGCAACTGCTTCGTCAAAAGCATCGCCATTGGCCAATAACGATGTGCTTGTGATAATCCCCTCTTTGTGCCCTTTAATGATACCTTCGTTAACGGCTTGATGTAAGCCGAAATCGTCGGCATTAACAATTAATCGTATCATATGCACCTTCTACTTTTTTAATACTTAATCATTTAAAGAGGATATATGTTATTTTAACATATGTCTATTGGTAGTGTATAGTGGAATTTTACTATTACACACTAATTTTAGGAAAAAATTATAATCAATTAATGAACTGCTGATAATATGACTGTAAAATTTACCGTCATGATGTCTCAAATCACGACAGATGATACTTTTCATCTTGAATTTTAAATAATTAGTGCGAGAGACTATATTTTACACTAAAATACGGGACTTGTTAAGGTGGCCCACACTTCTTTTTCTAAAATTTTTATAGGAATATTTAATGCAAGTGCCGCGTTAGCTAAATCTTCGTATTCAAGGGAAATATTCACCAGTTTTCCGTCGTGAAATGCCTTTTTTACATGTATCTTTTGATTTTTGTAAAAAATCTCTTCAAACTCTCGTTCACAGATTACACGGTCTACCTCAAAATATCGAAAACCGATAGTGGTGGTATTTTCAAAAATCAATTCACTGATATCCTTTAATTGCTCTTTCGGTGCCAACACACTGAGCATAATAGCCGGTCTTCCCTTTTTCATAATAATAGGGG
The DNA here is from genome assembly GCF_008679445.1 of Veillonella sp. LMAG:90. Taxonomy (NCBI): domain Bacteria; kingdom Bacillati; phylum Bacillota; class Negativicutes; order Veillonellales; family Veillonellaceae; genus Veillonella; species Veillonella sp. LMAG:90. The sequence continues at coordinate 1,583,539 of NZ_NAND01000001.1, read as the reverse complement.
TTAACCACGCATCATTGGCGCCGCCCTTCAGCAAGGTATCCAGTAAAGGACCATATAGTTCCGGATTCATGTTATCGATATTGGCTTCAATTTGAATTAATTGTGAGTTCATACATTCACCTCTGACTGTTAATCATATGAGCCAAACGGCCGGCGCCGAATCCGTTATCGATGTTCACTACACCGACTCCGGCGGCACAAGAATTTAACATGGATAACAAGGCGGCTAAACCTTTAAAATTAGCGCCATAACCAACACTGGTGGGCACGGCTATAATCGGTTTCGTCACAAGCCCACCGATTACACTGGCCAGAGCACCTTCCATGCCTGCTACTACAATAACGACATTGGCGGATGTAATATCATCTAAACGGTGAAACAGACGATGAATCCCTGCTACGCCAACGTCATAAATGCGAGTCACTTCATTCCCCATAAGCTCTGCGGTTACCGCTGCTTCTTCGGCGATTGGAATATCACTTGTCCCCGCTGTTACTACCGCAATAGTACGACCCTCATTGTGTATGACTTTATCACTATGACGATAAATAATGCGACTCGTTTCATCGTATTCAATTTCAGGAATCACAGTTTTTAACGCATCATAAATGCTCTGTCTCGCTCTGGTGCCCATATACGTACTGTAGTGTAAATTCAGTTCTTTTAGAATCGTAATACACTGTTCATCGGTTTTACCTTCACAATAGACCACTTCGGGAAACCCCTGTCGTTTGTCACGATCCAAATCGAGTACGGCATCTTGTAAATTGCGCGACCGTTCTTCTTTTTGAACCGCTTGACTAATCAATTCAGTAATCGATGACTTACATTCTTCTAACTCAAGGGAACCATTTTTATAAGCTTTTAAAATTTGGCTGATGTCCTGTTCATTCATTATAACCAACTCTCTCTCACTGCATACATGCATAAAGCGGCCGCTACCGATAAATTAAGGGACTCAATAGGTCCGTACATAGGTATAGTTATCCGATTATCGGCCATGTTGAACCACGCTTCACTGAGCCCATTCGCTTCATTGCCTAAAAGTAATAAGGTTTGCTTCGCAAATGTTACATCTTGAATAGCCTCAGCATTATCTAAGGCGGTGGCATAGGCCGTTAACTGACTGTTTTTCATTAGACCCACCACATTTTCCATGGTAACATTCTCAAAAATCGGTATTTTAGTGATGGCACTCATGGTGCTGCGAACGGTCTTTTCATTATAAGGGTCTACACTGCCTTTGGTTAAAAAAAGCCCCTTCGCACCGGCCGCTAATGCAGTACGAATAATAGTCCCCAAATTACCGGGATCTTGCACTTCATCAAGTAATACATATAAACCATCGGTAATAACTAAATCGTTAATATCATGATGTTGCTTCTTCACAATGGCAACGATGCCTTGGCCGTTAACGGTAGATTCGATGGTATGCATCAAATCACTGCTCACCGACCATAACTTGATACCTCGTTGTTCCGCCTCCGATATTATTGATTCACAGTTACTGTCTTCTTTTACAAAAATCGTAGTTACCAATCCCGTGGCCATCATATCACTTACGGTACGAAGACCTTCCGCTAAATATTCACCATGTAATTTGCGGTATTTTTTGCGCTGCAAAGATTGTGCATATTTTAATGTTTTATTATCTTTTGACGTAATGAGCTCCAACCTTATTTCGCCTCCCAAAGTGCAAAGAATTCACCCTTTTGTGCAATTAATGATTCATAATCCCCCTGCTCTACAATTTGTCCGTGCTTAATCATATAAATACAATTAGCCGAACGAATAGTCGATAAACGATGGGCAATGCTGATAATCGTTTTTTCACCGCGAATCGTTTCAATGGATTCTTGAATCAATTGTTCCGTATGACTGTCAATATGAGCGGTTGCTTCGTCAAAGATAAGAACCTTGCGATCGCGCACCAAGACGCGAGCTAACGCTAACAACTGCTTCTGACCGGTGGATAATAAAGAACCTAAATAACCAACCGGCGTATTATAGCCTTGCGGCAATCGTTCAATCATAGCGTGCAAATGGGCCTTTTTAGCCGCTTTTATGAGATTCTCTTCCGGAATTGTGTCATCGTAGAGGGAGAGATTTTCACGAATAGTCCCTTTGAACAAATGACTGTCTTGGAATACATAGCCCATGACTTCTCGCAAGACAGCCGGTGCATAATCGGCTGTATCATAGCCGTTGATGCGAATCGTACCTTTAGTAGGACGGTAAAAGCCCATTAATAAGCTCATCAAGGTAGATTTACCGCCCCCGGACGGTCCTACGATGCCTACAAATTGCCCACCGTCGATGGCAATGGAAATATCTTTTAAGGCATAATTATCGGAATCATCATAGGAAAACCACACATGGTCAAATTCAATGGTGTTAATCGTTTTAAACTCTTCCGGAATCGACACTGCTTCAATGGTCGTGTCGGACTCTTCATTAATAATCGGCACCAAACGCTCCGCACCGGCTAAGGCACTTTGCAAGTTATTATATTTTTCGGCGATTTCTTTAATCGGCTGGAAAAATTTATCCATATATTGGATGAAGGCAAATACTGTACCTGCTTCCGTCACCGAATCGAACCAATTGGTAAAACTGAAAATAGCGATAAAAATGACGAACAGTAAGCCGTCCACAATCGGACGGAAGATGGCGAAGGTTTTAACCTCGAATAAACCGGCTTCTAAAAATTCACGACTGATGCGGTCATACTGCTTCGCCATAATCTTTTCACCCACATAGGATTTAATAATGACGATGAAGTTGAGCATCTCCTGCACCGACGTATTGGAAGCCGCCAATTTGGTACGGACACCGCGGAACGCTTTACGGCTGTATTTTTGATAAATAAAAATAATAACCGCCATAATCGGCACCAGTAAGGAGACTAAGGACGCCAATTTTACGTCGATGGCAAACATGGATATTAAAATACCGATAATCATGAGCACACTGCTGCCCAATTTTAACACTACGTCGGTATACAAAGTGCGCAGTGATTCCGTATCATTGGTTACCCGGGTAACCAAGTTACCGATTGGCAATTGCCCGAAATGAGCCGGTGTGCGCGCTAAAATCTTGGAAAATACTATATTTCGAATTTCAAAAATAATGCTTTGACCGAATTTTTGTAATGTATAATTTTGTACAAACAAAGCAATAATACTGAAGCATATCGTCATAAAGTAGATACCGGCATACTCTGTAATAATGCCGATGTCTCGTTGCGGAAAAGCCGTATCGATTACGGTTTTCATCAAAAGCGGGCGCAGTAAGTCGAGGCCCATGGCAATCAATAAAAACAGCGCTGCCCACAAAAGCAGGAAGGAATGCGGTTTTATATATTGTCCTAAACGGCTTAGTAGCAAGATATCTTGATGCTTCGTTAACTGCGCTTCTTCCTGTACCGTATAGGAACTGGTATGTTGCTTGCTCATTGGTCCCCTCCTTCCTCAGCTACACCGATAAGCGGTTCATCAAGCTGCTGGGCATATAAGCGATAATACTCGCCTTCTTTGGCCATAAGCGCTTCATGAGTACCTTCTTCGACAATGGTACCTTCTTTAAAAACAATAATGCGATCCGCTTCGCGGAGTGCTTCCAAACGTTGGGAAATGAATAATAAACTTTGATTACGACCTTGGCGTAAGGTGTTTATAATCGTACCGGCACTGATGGTATCCAAAGCGGAAAAACTATCATCCAGGAGCAAGTACGGTGCATTTTTATAAAGACCGCGAGCAATATTAACACGCTGTTTTTGACCGCCCGATAAATCGGTGCCCCCTTCTTTTAGACGTTTAGCCGCCGGCGCCAGGCGCTCGCTTAAATCACGAGTTAAAGCCGCTCGTTCAGCCGCTTGGGAAAGTTCCAGCGTATGATCTGACGCTTCCCCAAAGGCGATATTTTCACCGATAGTAGTGCCTAACAAATATGGTTCCGGCGGTACATAGGCAATGCTGCGACGCAGCACTTGAAGCGGCATGGACGTAATATCTTCGTCCCCCACATAAATACTGCCTTGCGGCGTATCGTGTAAGCGCAATAGCAATTTAAATAGCGTAGATTTACCGGACCCCGGTCCACCGACGATGCCGATAAATTCACCCGGTTTAATCGTTAAGTTTACGTCGTGAAGCATAGGTACTTTTGTTTCCGGATAGGTAAAGGTTAAATCTTTAACGGTAAGTGTGGTCAATGGTAACTCCCGTTCCTCGTCGGTTGGTTTTTCTTCTTCAATCATGAGGAAATCGTAAATACGATCCAAAGAGGCCAACCCTTTTTGAAGAACCGATAACAAGGAGCCAATACCCATAATTGGGCCGATAATTAAGCTCAAATAGCCGTTGACTGCTACGAAATCGCCTACGGTAATTTCATTGGCAATGATTAAGCGACCGCAGATAAAAATGGCGATGGCGTGACACATAAAAGGAGCTACGAAAGTGAGCGGTGCCAAGATTGAATCAAGGAAGGCAACACGCATGTTCTTGTCATAATTCACCTTGTTAATGTTATTAAAACGCCATAAACTGCGCATTTCACGGTTAAAGGCACGAATCACCGGCATGCCGAGGAATAGCTCTTGAGCGAACTCCGTTAAGTCGCTATACGTATTCTGCGCTTCTTTTTGACGCTTACGCATGCGGCGACTCACGGTGAGCATACCGGTCAGAATAAACGGCATCGGTAGTAAGGTAAGTACCGTCAAGGAAACGCTGATTTCTTTAGCCATCAAGAAGAATGAAAAAATACCGAAAAAGATGGCATCTACTAAAATCATTACCCCCAGGCCTAAGGAAACGCGCAAGGATGTTACGTCATTGGTCATTAAGGCCATAACCTTACCGGGGCCGTTTTTTTCATAATAGGCAGTAGGAATATATAATGCGTGATCAAATAAACGACGACGCAGTAAAAATTCAAAGCGACGAATGGACCCCAACAGCAAATGTCGGGATGAAAATTTTAGCACAGTGATAACAATAGCTAACATAAAAAAGTACCCTATATATGTAGTAAGGCCTTCCTTACCGTAATATAAGGTGTTAATGGCTTCCCCGATGAGGCGCGGAACATATAAAAACAGAATGTTAATCGTAATCAGAATCAAAACGCCCAGCAAATAGACGGGCCCATAACCTTTAAAAAATTGTGAAAAAATAGTCAGTTTTTTCATTATCGTCTCCAAGAATAGTTAGATTTTTTATTTTATCTATAAAAATAAAATGATATATTTTACTTCTATATTGTAACATAGTTTATATCACATCGAAAATCATCAATTTTTATTTTACTTATAAATTCTATCATGCTATACTTAATATGGTAAGCGGAGTTGTACGGCATTTATAAAAATAACCGTCTCCACTTTATGAGGCAGTGAAAATTGTTCTCTGTCAGATAAATTAAACATTAAATTTTGAATTAATCTTAGGAGGTTATTCATTATGGAAAAACGTACCGGTGTAATTACATTCGCAGGCAATCCAATGACATTATTAGGTAAAGAAGTAAAAGTTGGCGACACAGCTCCTAACTTTACTGTTTTAGATAACGGCTTAGGCGCTAAAACTTTGAAAGACTACGAAGGCAAAGTAAAAATTATTTCCGTAGTTCCTTCCCTTGATACCGGCGTTTGTGACGCACAGACTCGTTGGTTCAACAAAGAAGCTACTGAACTTTCCGACGACGTAGTTATCTTGACTATCTCCATGGACCTTCCATTCGCTCAGAAACGTTGGTGCGGTGCTGCCGGCGTTGATAACGTAATCACCCTTTCCGACCACAAAGATGCAAGCTTCGGTGAAGCATACGGTTTCTTGATTGAAGAACTTCGTTTGTTAACTCGCGGTATCGTTGTTATCGGTAAAGACGACAAAGTTGCTTATGTTGAATATGTTCCGGAAGTAACAAGCTCCGTTAACTTTGACGCAGCTGTTGATGCTGTTAAAAAATTAATCTAAGGATTAACTTAATTAACTCACATAGAGTGTCGAGCATTGGCTCGGCACTCTTTTTTTGTCCTATAGGTCCTCACCCACTGAGCTCTATAAGACCCTATTTACCCTATAAGCGCCTATTTTTGTATGAAAAAGGGGCTGTAACGAAATTGAGTTTTTTAACTCACATTTCAGTTACAGCTCTCTTTTCAATTAAAACAAGGATATTTCCAAAATCAACAATTCTGAAAATATCCTTGTTTTTTTGTTTTTTAGCGCACTTAAATAAGCCTTTAGCTTTTGGCTTTTAATTACGCAGCAGAATTAGTTTCGAACAACCGTTGACCTAATCGCTTCTTCTGTATTCGGTTATGCAGCTTCAGTAAATTGTATCCAAAAGCTAATAGTAATAAATCTTTTTCTACGTTAACTTTGCCTCGGTGCCTGAACCTGGTGTATTCAAAATCTTCTTTTGTTATGCCAAAAGCACCTTCCACCTGAATAGAACGGTTTACTCGAAGTTGTAAGCCATAGTCACTATCAAATACAGCCTTGTTTTTGGCTAATAATTCGCGGTAATCAGTAGCAATATATATCGTCTTATTCCCCTTAGGAAGTTTTCCGAACTTAAGTTTTTGGCATTCCTTACGTAAGCCACAATAATTGCAGTTTTCACACCGGTATACTCGGTTTTGCTTAATGAAACCGGTCTTACTTTTGTTTCTGCGTATGTATTGGAATCGTAATGTACGGCCTTTGGCACAAGTAAATGTATCGGTCGCCTCATCATATACCATGTTATCCGCTCGACCAATATCTTTCTTATACTTTTTCGTTTTACTCAATTCATATGTACTTGGTTTAATACAAGTTTTGTAATCATGAGCCCATAACCATGCCAGATTTTCGTTGCTGTCATAACCGGCATCAGCTACCACATATTGAAAGTGTTGTTTGTATTGTCCTTCTAATTGTTGCATAAATGGAATTAAGGTGTTCGTATCTGTAGGATTTGGAAATACGCCAACGCCCATAATATATTCACTATGAACAGCTAGTTGAACATTGTAGGCCGGTTTTAATTGGCCGTTTAACATATGATCTTCTTTTAGTCGCATAAACGTAGCATCATGATCAGTTTTAGAGTAACTGTTGCGAGAGCCTAGAATAGCTAACTTTTCATCATATTCATTTCGCTTGTCACGCAAGGCTAAACAGGATTCAAAAGCTCTTTGCAATGGATGTTTTCGTTTACCGGTACCGTGTACAAACTCAATTTGCTTTTCGCGTATGGATTGCTCCAGCAAAACCAATAGTTCATCTTCAGTCATATCTGAGACGTCTATGTCCAAAAGATTTTGTATTTCATATTGAAGAACTAACAATTTATCCGGTAACTTAGCATAGTGCTTAAGAATTGCCTTTTTCCACACAAAGGTGTATTTATTTGCATAGGCTTCCCATTTAGTTCCGTCGATGAATACTTCAGAAAAATCTAAGCTGTCAAATTCACTTAATGCTTGAATAAATTGAGATAACAAATCTCTAAGTACATCAACAGTTAAGCGTTGAAAGAATCGATGAAATACCATATGAGACGGAGTCGGATAGCCCTGTAAGAGCCACATGTAATGGATATTTTTAGTGCATTGCTCAGCAATTTTGCGAACAGATACAATGCCTTCGGTCATAGCTAACACATAGACTTTAAACAAAAGATGGGGAGGTACTAAAGATTTTCTTCCTTTTGAAGAATATAAATGCTGCAACCTTGTATAGTCCAGTTCCTCCAATACAGCATCCAGTAATCTCACCGGTTCTTTTGGTCCGATCTGAAAGCCATAATCCAATGATAAAACTACTTGGCGAAAGCCAGAAAGTTTAGTATAATTGCCTTGTTGGATATGGTTTCTGTTCATAAATTAATTATACCAACAAAGAAGGCTCTTCGGGGCCTTTTTTCTTATACAAATATAGCAAGAATGCGGCTTGAAGACACTTTCGTATCTTCAAACCGCATTCTTGTTTTTAGGGGTGTATTTCGTTACAGCCCCTTCATTTTTAGCTCTCATTTTGGTTGGCTGAGAAACCGTTTTTATATGTAAATTATACAATATTATTGTTTAAATATCTCCGTCTTACTCATCACATCATGACGTAATTTTTCTTCATCGATGGTAAGTAATTCGCGGTCTTTCATGACTACTTTGCCCGCTACAATCGTTGTCTGAACATCAGACGAATTAGCCGCATAAACCAAAGAGGCTACATCATTGTAACGTGGTAACCAATGCATGCCCGTTACATCGTATAAACAAAGATCGGCGCGATAGCCTTCTTTAATGAGCCCCAAATCGTTATAATCAAGTACTTTGGCCCCTTCAACGGTGCCTAATTGTAAGGCTTGATGGGCCGGAATGGCTTTTGGATCAAAGTGAGTTGCTTTATGGAGGGTTGCCGCTAAGCGCACTTCTTCAAGCATATCGGCATTATTGTTGCTGGCGGAACCGTCGGTACCGAGACCTACGGTAATACCTTTTGCGAGCATAGCCGGCACATCGGCAATGCCGCTGGCTAATTTAAGATTGGACTGCGGATTGTGAGCGACACGCACGTTTTTGGCTTTCATGATATCAAGGTCTTCATCCGTTAAATGAACGCCGTGAGCCGCCACACAGCCCGTATCAAAGACGCCTAAATCATTGAAGTGAGCAATCGGAGTTTTGCCGGTCGCTTTAATTACATTCTCCACTTCCCCTTTAGTTTCACATAAGTGGATGTGAATTTGCGCCCCCAAGTCATGGCTGAGGTCCATGACTTTTTTCATATATTCATCGGGACAAGTATATGGCGCATGTGGCCCAAGCATTACTTTGATACGGTCATTGTCAAAACCGTGCCAATCATTGAATAAATGACGGCTATCCACCAAGGCTTGTTCGGCTGTAGGTGCTACCCCGGCCATACCGCGTGATAAAACGGCACGAATGCCGGTTTCTTTTACCACCTTGGCCGTATCGTTCATGAAGAAATACATATCGCTGAAACAAGTGGTGCCGGAACGGAACATTTCAGCGATACCTAAGCGTGTACCAACTTCTACCAATTCATTGGTTAACTTAGCTTCGGCCGGCCAAATGGCCTTTTCCAGCCAATCCATGAGTTCCAAATCATCCGCATAGTTACGGAATAAGCCCATAGCGATGTGGGTATGAGTATTGACAAGCCCCGGTGCGGCTACACGACCGTGACCGTCTAAAATGAACGCCGCATTGCCGCATTCTTTAGTAATTAATTCTTGACCGAATGGCGTCTGACTTTCTTCTTCGGTCAAAATTTTATCGATATACCCATCTTTAATAATCAAAGTTACGTTACGCAACATGTCTTTGCCGGATTCGGCACTTTCCCCGGTAATGCAATCAATATTGCGAATTACAATATCAGCCATTTATATCTCCTTTAGTTGAACCGCTACCAACGTACTCTATTCGTATTACACGACACAATCGTTTGTGCCTATAACCCCAGAGCGCCGTCTCTTATTGAACTTTATGCAAATAATCGTATTGTTCTTGAGTCAAGGCATCTAAATCGTAGCCCATGTTCTGCAATTTAACTTTAGCAATACGAACATCCAGTTCATGCGGCAAAATATGAACCGTTGCTTCCATATCTTTACCATGGTCAAGCAAGTATTCCGCAGCCAATGCCTGCATAGCAAAGGACAAGTCCATGATTTCCGCAGGATGACCATCTCCGGCGGCGAGGTTAACAAGACGCCCACCGGCTAATAAATAAAGCGTACGACCATCAGCTAAGCTATAACCTTCGATATTTTTACGAACATTTTTATGAGACACAGCCACTTCGGCAAGTTCCACACCGTTTACTTCGCAGTCGAAATGACCGGCATTACACATAATGGCTTTATCTTTCATCACTTCAAAGTGTTGTTTGCGGATTACGTCTTTACAGCCGGTTACGGTGATGAAAATATCGCCGATTGGGGCTGCTTCAATCATAGGCATTACTTTAAAACCGTCAAATACGGCTTCGATGGCTTTAATCGGATCCACTTCGGTAACGATAACATGAGCGCCAAGTCCTTTAGCACGCATAGCCACGCCTTTACCGCACCAGCCATAGCCGGCTACGACTACATTTTTACCGGTAACGGTCAAGTTAGTGGTACGCATGATGCCGTCCCATACGGATTGGCCCGTGCCGTAACGATTGTCGAAGAGGTATTTACAATAAGAATCGTTAACAGCAATCATTGGGAAAGTCAATTTATTTTCGTTAGCCAACGCATGGAGACGATGCACGCCCGTCGTTGTTTCTTCGGAACCGCCGATTAGACGTTCTTTAGCGTCCGTACGGGTGGTGTGCAACAAGTTTACCAAATCCCCACCGTCATCGATGATAATATGCGGTTTATGGTCCAAGGCTTTATTTAAGAACATGAAGTATTCTTCTTCGGTGCAGTCATGCCAAGCATATACGGTGAGACCCATATCAACGAGGGCTGCCGCTACATCATCTTGAGTGGACAATGGATTGGAACCGGTTACGATAACATCAGCGCCCGCTTCTTTTAAAATAGTAGACAAGTACGCCGTTTTAGCTTCCAAATGAACGCTTACTACGACGGTTTTGCCTTCAAATTTATGACTGGCTTTGAATTCTTCGCGCAAGCTGTTAAGGGCAGGCATAAAATTGGACACCCATTCAATCTTCTTGCGTCCTTCCGGTGCCAATTTAATGTCTCTGATTAATGATTCCATGATAACCTCTTCTTTCTTGAAAAACATCTATAGTAAAACCGATATAAGTAGATTTTGTAGTAATGAGTATGTAAACATAGGTAGGCCTGTTTTAGACTCAACTATATTATTTGAAATCCATCAATTGATTAATATAGAACGCGTTAGCGTACAAGCTTCTTTTGTAAATCTTCAATCGCTTTATTGTAAGGTGCTTTTAAAACGCCTTCTTCGGTAATAATAGCACTTACAAGTTCATGCGGTGTTACGTCAAAAGCAGGGTTCAAAACGTCGATTCCGTCCGGTGCGGTCGGGATACCGGCAAAGCATTTAACTTCATCAGCACTGCGCATTTCGATTGGGATGTCACTGCCTTTAGCCAAGGTAAAATCAAAAGTGCTGTACGGTGCGGCTACATAAAACGGAATATTATGGGCTTTCGCCGCCAAGGCTACGCCGTAAGTACCGATTTTATTGGCCACATCCCCTTCCGTAGTGATGCGGTCGGCACCGACGATAACAGCATCAATAAGCCCCTGTTGCATAGCATAAGCAGCCATGTTATCGGTTAACAAAGTAACAGGAATACCGTCATGGTGAAGCTCAAAAGCCGTTAAGCGAGCGCCCTGCAAAAGTGGTCTCGTTTCATCCGCGTATACCCGTTCTAATTGACCGTTAGCATGAAGTTCACGAACCACGCCAAGAGCGGTACCCAAACCGGCTGTCGCCAAAGCACCGGCATTACAATGCGTTAAAATGCGTATGCCTTTTTTTCCTTCGAAAAGAGTGGCCCCCGCTTTAGCCATAGCCGCGTTTAAACCTTGGTCTTCCAAATCAATAGCTTTTGCTTCCGCTTCGATTAACGGCAACGCGTTAATCATGGTGTCGCAAGGGAATACGATATTTGTTACAATACGGTCAATGGCCCAAGCCAAATTAATGGCGGTAGGGCGTGTCTCTTTTAACGTATTGGCAAACGTCAAGAAATTAGCTCGCTGCGTTACTTCATCAGGTGCCGATTCAATGGCCTCACGGGCAGCCAAAATAAGACCGTAACCGGCGGCCACCCCGATGGCCGGTGCCCCGCGGACACGTAATTTTTTAATGGCTTCTGCCACCTGACGCCAGTCGGTACAATCGATATATTCTTCCCGGTTCGGTAATTTCGTTTGGTCTAATAAAATCAAAGAATTACCATTCCAAGTAATGCTCTTCATAGATTCACTTTTTAAGGTATCCAATGTATGAACTGCTTCTTCTAAACTCATAGTAATTCGCCCTCTTTACCTAAGGCCGCTTTAAAACCGCCGTATTCGGCCAAACGATGATGACATGGTAAATCCTGATCCGGATTAAGTTTTTCAATCGTGCGCAAAATCAAGGCTTTAAATTTATCGGACATTTCCGCCATGATATCGAGTACTTCCTGATGCGTTAGTTCAGTCGGCGAAATACCGGCGGCAAAGTTGGTTACCATAGAAATCGTAGCATAAGCAATTTCCGCTTCGCCCGCTAATACCACTTCCGGAACATTCGTCATGCCCACCGTATCGGCGCCCAGCATTTTGAACATCTTAATTTCAGCCGGCGTTTCAAAACGAGGACCTTCCGTGCATACATAAGTACCACCGTTATGAGCGTCGATATTGAGTTCCGACGCTGCTTCCATAATCACCTTGCGAAGAGCCGGTGAATAAGGATTACCAACGCCTAGATGAACAACTTTTTTACCGTTGCCGTCAAAGAAAGTAGATACACGAGATTTTGTAAAATCAAGAAATTGATCAACCAAAACGAAATGGCCCGGAGCAAAATCCGTATTTAAAGAACCTACCGCCGTAGTGGATACAATCATGGTTACGCCCAATTTTTTGAGGCCCCAAATATTGGCGCGATAGTTAATCAAATGAGGCGGAATGGAATGACCTTTACCGTGACGGGCCAGGAATATAAGCTGTTTACCCTTATAGCTGCCGCTGGTATAAGCAATTTCACCATATGGCGTTTGCATAGTCTTTTCTTCAATATTTTCAAACATAGATGGATCGTACACACCGGTACCGCCAATAACTGCGATTACACCCATTATAGTCACCTCGTCTTATCTTTCTTTACAATTAGCTTTTTACTAAAAAAATAAACCTCCGGAGCCTGAGCCCCGGAGATTCCATACCTTAGTTACTGCCCTAAGGCTCGTCTATTCTATTGTACCACAATCTAACTGATTGCGTTAATCATTTGTTTTTGAAGGTCAAAACATGTTTATCAAAAAATCTGATTAATGAGCTGCCCCATCGTTACGGGACGCTTCCGCAAAAATCTGTTTCAATTCATCACGGCTGAACTGATATTTTTCATTGCAATAATGACAAACAAGCTCAGTCGTTTCATCTTCTAGAAGCTCTTCCTTGTCGGCAGGTTGTAAGGTAGCCAAAATTTGTTCAAACCGTTCACGGCTGCAAGTACATTTAAAGGCGACATCTCCTTCATATACCTGTTCACACGTCAAACCGGCCAATACTTTTTCCACTAACCCTTCGCCATTAGGATGGGCTTCTAAATAATGAGAAATTGGTCCCAATTCATTAATATTAGCTTCTACTTGTGCCAATGCTTCATCAGTTGCATCCGGCAAAGCCTGTACGAGAAAACCGCCCGCAGCCTTAGTCGTTCTGTCCGTATTTACCAGAACCCCCAAGCTGATAGTGGCCGGAATCTGTTCCGATGTATATAAATAATAGGCCAAATCTTCAGCCACTTCACCGGTCTGCATAGGGCTTTGGGACGTGTAATCTTGACGAAGTTTGGTAAAACGAGTTACCTGTACTTCACCGTCATGACCGACAGCAGCGCCTACATCGAGTTTGCCTGCATATTTTAAAGGCACTTCCACATGCGGGTTATCCACATAACCGCGCACTGTGTTGTCGCTGAAAGCGTCCACATGAACAACGCCTAACGGGCCTTTACCGTTCAAGCGTAAGCTTACATTTTCTTCGTTTTTAAAATCCCCTGCCATTAAAAGGGCCCCTGTCATGGTACGGCCGAGAGCCGCCGTAGCTACAGGGCTCAAATCGTGACGCACTCTTGCTTCTTCTACAGTGTCAGTCGTTACGGCAAAGGCCATACGTACACCTTCTTTAGTCGTATAACGACGAATAAAATCCATATCTATTTTCCTTTCTGATACGTATAACTTAAAAATATACGTATAACTTAAAAATTCAACTTAAAATTAAATATAAAATTCAACATAAAATTTAATTCTAGCATTCACTTTAAAATTCGATTTAAAAACTAAACTAGAATATTAAACTCAAATATTAAACTCAAATATTAAACGTCAATAAGTAAACAGTGCCAATTATACTTCCAATAATTGGCACTGATACTCACTTACTATAAAACTCTTAGATTTGTTCCAACAAGTTAACCATTTCAATAGCGCCCATAGCACAATCGAAACCTTTGTTGCCTGCTTTAGTGCCTGCACGTTCAATAGCCTGTTCGATATTTTCAGTCGTAAGAACGCCGAACATAACAGGAACGCCTGTTTCAAGGCTGATATGAGCGATACCTTTGGACACTTCGCTGCATACATAATCATAATGAGTCGTGGATCCGCGAATTACAGCACCGACACAGATAATGGCATCGTATTTGCCACTGAGAGCTGCTTTTTTGGCAACGATTGGAATTTCAAACGCGCCCGGTACCCAAATTGTGTTAATATTTTCTTCCGCTACATCATGACGTAACAATGCATCCATAGCACCGCCGATTAATTTAGATGTAATGAATTCATTAAAACGAGAACCGATAATAGCAAAGCGTTTACCTGTGCCTAATAATTTACCTTCTGTAACCATCATAATAGCCTCCTAATAGTCTAAGGGATTTTCTAAAAATTAAAGCTTCAACTTCTTCTAAAATATAATAATTGGCTCATCTTATTATAGTAAATGACCCATTTTTTCTTTTTTTGTCTGTAAATAACCGGCATTGATGTTATTAGCTTTTACAATCACCGGAACCCGTTTATTTACTTTGATACCCCAGTGTTCCAAGCTGTTTTTCTTAATTGGATTATTGGTGATAAGATTTACACTCTTAATGCCCAAGAAACGAATAATTTGCGCTGCCAACGAGTATTCACGCATATCAGGCGGGAAACCTAATTCCACATTCGCTTCCACCGTATCGAGGCCTTTTTCCTGCAAGGCGTAGGCTTTAATCTTATTGGTTAAGCCGATACCGCGACCTTCCTGGCGCATGTACACAACAACGCCCTTACCTTCTTTTTCAATGGTGCGTAAGGCATTGTGAAGCTGTTCGCCGCAATCGCAACGTTTGGAGCCGAACACATCACCGGTGAGACATTCGGAGTGAACACGAACGAGTACATTTTCAAGGTCTTTCACATCGCCTTTAACGATAGCTAAATGTTCTTTGTGATCCAAGTAGTTTTTGAAAACGAAAATCTTGAAATCGCCGAATTCAGTCGGCAAATTAGATTCAGCTGCCAAGGTAATGATTGGTTCGTGCAATTTACGGTATTCGATAAGTTCGGCTACGGACGCAATTTTTAAATCATGTTTTTCGGCAAAAGCCAACAAATCATCGAGACGAGCCATATTGCCGTCATCTTTGGTAATTTCGCAGATTACGGATGCTTCCTTAAGGCCTGCCAAACGGCATAAATCGATAGATGCTTCCGTATGACCCTGACGAACCAACACGCCCCCTTCTTTATACTGCAATGGGAATACATGGCCCGGGCGACGGAAATCTTCCGGACGAGCTTTGCCGTCAACCAAGGCACGAATCGTCAACGCACGTTCGTATGGCGACACACCGGTAGTTGTATCCACATGGTCAACACTTACGGTAAAAGCCGTTTCGTGATTATCTGTATTTTTCGTCACCATTTGACCGATTTGAAGGGCGTCCAAATCCTCTTTTTTCATAGGCGTACAAACGATACCACGCGCTTCTTTCACCATGAAATTGATATTCTCCATAGTGGCAAATTCAGCGGCAACCATGAGATCGCCTTCGTTTTCACGCTTCTCGTCATCCACGATAATAACCGGTTTGCCAACCTTAATATCTTCTAATACTTCTTCAATGGTGTTCAATGTTTTTGCCATACTAGCATCTCCTTAAAACATGAATTGTAAATCTATAAAAATAAACTGTTATGAGTTTGTTATTGCTTGTTAATTATGTATTGCTACTTATCAGATAAAACCTTTGCTCATGAGCCAGTCTTTTGAAAAACTCTTTGACTCCTGCTTGGCCTCACCGGTTGCCCTCGAAGCATTGCCTGCTTCGGAACCCGAACTAGGTTCTTTGTCGAGCGTCATAAAATGACGGATATAGCGACCGGCTATATCGGTTTCTAAATTCACCACCGTACCAACCTTGGCATTAGCCAATACAGTATTGGCGATGGTGTGAGGAATGATAGAAATTTCAAAATACGTGCGCTCTCGTTTAGAAACAGTAAGACTCGCTCCGTCAACGGCGATAGAGCCTTTGTAAATGATGTAATCAAGTACATCCGGCGTTGTTTCAATGGTGAACACTACCGAATTATCCAACTTGCGGATTTGACGAATTCGTCCTTGCCCGTCTACGTGACCGGCTACCATATGACCACCGAAGCGCCCGTTTGACGCCATAGCTCGTTCCAAATTAACCGGCTGGCCGGATGTAAATTTAGAAAACGTCGTCATATTCACCGATTCAGGCATGACATCAGCCACGAACTGTTTGCCCGCAAAAGATGTTACGGTAAGGCAAACACCGTTAACCGCAATGGAATCCCCGATTTTCATATCTGAAAAAATCACGTCACCCGCAATGGTGAGCCGCATGGCCTGCGCATTCCGTTGAGCGCTGACCACATGACCCACTTCTTCAATGATTCCCGTGAACATAGGCACCGCTCCTTCCTGCTAAATAGGTTTCTATTCGTATATTATTAGCTAAAATTTCAACCGATTCAAAGACTAAATCAACACCGTCGGCCAACTGATCAATGCCGGTACCGCTGATGGCACCTAAAGCGGCTTGACCGCCGATTATGGTGTTACCGATATAAGTTACGATTTTGTCAAAAGCTCGTGCTTCCACAAATGAGGCAATAACCTGACTGCCCCCTTCTACAAGGACCGAAGTAAAACCAAGTTCAGCCATTTTTGTTAAAATCTGTTCAATCGGCAGTTGCCCTTTCGTCGCTCCGGATTGTTTTATCGCTGTAGCATCGCCTGTGTCAGTCGCGACAGTCGTATTAGTCGTATTAGTCGTATTAGTCGTATCGGTCGTATTAGTCACATTAGTCCTATCATCCAAGATAATCACTTGCGCCCCCACATCTTCAAGAACTTTTATACGTGAAGTTTCACACGCAGAACTTACAAAGATATATACTTTGCGATGATCCTGCTTAAATATATTGGCATCCGTTGGTGTACGGCCCATACTATCGAGAACAATTACGTCCGGCTGATGCACCGCATACTCATTGACATCCTCCGGTTGCCAACGGCAATTAAGACTCGGATTATCGCTCAATACCGTGCCGATACCGGTTAAAATCGCATCATGAAGGGCTCGAAGTTTATGCCCGTCCCTGCGTGCCGTTTCATTCGTAATCCACTGCGAATGACCGGTCCGCGTGGCAATCTTACCGTCCAGCGACATAGCCGACTTCAAGGTAACAAAGGGCTTGCCCGTTTTTATAAACGTCAGAAAACCTTCCACCAGTTTGGCACATTCCTTTTCCAAAATGCCGGTAGTCACTTCAATCCCCGCCTCGCGAATCATCTGAATACCTTTACCGGCAACCAACGGATTCGGATCGATTAAACCAACTACAACACGTTTAATGCCCGCTTCGATAACTCGTTTCGCACAAGGCGGTGTTTTGCCGTAATGCGCACAAGGTTCGAGCGTTACATAAAGTGTCGCCCCTTTGGCATTTTCACCGGCTGCCTTTAGAGCATGTACCTCGGCATGAGCCTCGCCGGCTTTTTGATGATACCCTTCGCCGATGATTTCACCGTTTTTCACAACAACGGCACCCACCATTGGATTGGGATGGGTAAATCCGGTCGCCCGCTTGGCCAACGTTAATGCCCGCAACATATACTGCTTATCTTGTTCATATTCAGCTGTCTGCGGCTTCCCCGTATATTGTTCATCTCTCATATTATGAACTCAACTCCTAACAAAAAAGGAACTATAGTATCTATAGTCCCTGAGTTATTTACGTTATATATCGTTTATTGTTTACAATTGCTGAAAGCCTTCAATTACCTCTAATTGATTCACAGCAAATCAAAAGGCAAACGCCTTGAATCCTAACAGCTTAATTAAAACGCAAACGTATAGCGTGTCTTTTCCCATCCAGACTATACTGTCGGTCTCGGAATCGCACCGAGTCAACCCATTTCAGAGTTTGCGGACTATGACCGCCGGTCAGGAATTGGAATGCTTACATTCCGCACCTTGCCTCAAAGACTATCTATATATAATTATTTAAGATGACTCTTCCGAATCTAATTAGTATCAAATCGAGCATCTTTTCTATAGTTGATTATACTATCATTTAGCTGATAGTGCAAGAGGTTTGCACTATCCGTTTTTGTCTTCTACCGGCGGCTCTATTTTTCACATTTCCTTTTTTGATTGCCAGTTCGCCAAATTGGTTAATATAACCGCTGCCGTAACTAAGTGTGAGAAAATATAGGCCCCAACGGAGCGAAGCTAAATTGACGGCTAAACTTTTCAAAACGCGTGCCACTTTTTCTTTATGAGGCTGTGAATTAAGAAACTTCGGTCCGCCTTGATGTGACTGATTATTAGTACCCGCCGGTACATCGTTCTTGGTCGCTTGTTGTGAAAACGCATTCAAAAAGGCGGCTTCAAAGGCATGAAAAGACTGATGGACCGATTCTATTTCACGGCGTATATAAGGCCGTGGAATCTTTTTCGAAACTTCAATGTAGCTTACCATGTTCTTCAAACGCTCTACTATGTCATACAAATCCATAGTTCGGCATAATAAAATTTGGAACGGCGAGGGCAATTCTTTATAACCAAAATTAACTAAAGCTACATTGATATCGCGTATGATACGCCGGCATCCCTTGAGATAAATGCGACCATACGTAAACTCCCGTCTCTCTTTAGATTTACAAGTCATTTCTTTATTGCTTAGCCTGGTAGCATCGATTAAATCATGCAGTGAAAATGGGGCTAACATGGAGTACCGATTATGAGTAAGACAGGTATAACGCTGCTCATAATGCACTAAGTGACATATTTTAGAAATAATGATATGGGCATCCTCGACATAAGCTGCGTATTCTTCTCGCTCCCAAAGCAATTCAGGATCCATGGCTTTCATATAACCATCGTTGAACATATCCACGATTTTATCCGCATGCCGCCTGGAAAAAATATTTAATTTCAAATACTCCACTAAGAGCATGTATCCTTCATTAAAAGGCTTCATTACAGACTCTATAGGCGCAGTATCGAGCAACGACTCCTGCAGCCGCTCCTCCAAAATACACAGGAAGAAATTAAGATACTGTGGAATTATAAAATCTTTACCGGCATCAATACAATACGTTCGCTCAATCGAAGTATACGTATCATTTTCCGCCATATATACAACACTCCCCTATAACGATAAATCCCCGCGGTCAATTAATTTAAATTCAGAAGATTCTTACCAACGCAATAATGCATACTCTTAGTCATAAACAAGACTAGAACCTGTCAACTGACCTCGTTTTTGTTAAAATACTTAGCCGCCTTCTTCCGAATCATCGTACCCATTTGAAATTCGCTACACTTAATACATGCGTTACTAAGCTGTTCCAATGGATTTGCTTACCCCCAACTACCGGCTCTCCATATCCGATATATTTCCCAAAAAATAGCGTACTAATATCATCATTTATTAGTCATTATGAAACTGCAATCATGAAAAAATCAGACATATTACCGACATGCTCTACTCTATACCTTGGCACGCAATAAATCAAGATTCATAAGTGGTAAACTTTTTCGAGTTTTCTCCGGATTTGCCTGAAAACCGCCGCTTTACTATACTAAGACTAGTGATTGCAATACACGTTTCAACAAATTAATCTGTAATATCAGAACGACTCTGTTTGTTACCGGCGAATAACTCAGTTCGTAACAGTAAAACAAATCAGTTCGTAACAGTATAACAAATCAGTTTGTAACAGCAGGCTGAAAAACTTAAAAATGAAACATCCTCGAGGAATTCTTTAATTTAAACGTATAAGGAAAAGAGGTTTTTACTATGACTCCTAATGTAGCATGGAGCGATAATCAATTAATGGCAACTATTAACGCAGCGCAGCAAAATAATGAGGCCGCTCTCAAAGCATTATGTCACAAATACGAGGGTCTTATTCACAAGTACGCTCATGTAAGCGCCGTGCAATGCGAAGCCAATGATATAGAAAGCTTACTGTGGGAAGTGTTCATTAGGGCTGTCAAAGAATACGACATTAACGGCGACGTCCCCTTCTCCGGTTTTGTCAAAAGTCGGATTAAATACGGTCAATACAATGCGTTTAGAAAACTTAGAAAACAATGGCAGCGGGAAACATTTATTATGGATCAGGCTACTGACGGTGACAATAAAACCATGACGTTTGAGGATATCTTAGCTCCTTCCGACAGTGCCGAAACAACGGCTTTAGCTAATGCAAATAAAAAAGCCGTAGCACGAGCCTTCAAGCGACTCATGCCACAGCAACAAAAACTACTCTATGCTTATTATATTGAGAACATTCCCCTGGCTCAACTGGCCAAACAACACGGCATCAGCCGCCAGGCCATGCAGCAACATAAACATCGAGCGTTAGCTGCATTGACCGTATTTTTTAACGATGAACTGAATCAATAACTATGAATAGCAATAAATACCCATGAATAGCAATGAATAACAAGAAATAACAATAATAGTTATAAGTACGTCAGTGAGGAGTTGCAAAAGATACTATGAAAATGAATCAGTTAAATAAACACTACGGAGTTGATGTAAGCGAACATAATGGCATTGTAAATTGGCAAGAGGTACGTGATGCAGGCATCGAATTTGCCATCATACGCCTTGGCTATGGTCGCGGGCATTTGGATAGTCAATTTTATCACAATGTAAACGGTGCCTTGAATGCGGGCATAAGCATTGGCGTATACTATTATTCCTATGCGCAAAACTGCAATGATGCCATCGAAGAAGCTGCTTTTGCTACCCATATCTTAAATGACTGCGGTCTCGTCCCGGCAAGACTGACTATGGGCCTTTGGTATGATGCGGAAGAAGCCCCCTACTGGGACACACAACAAATCACCAATCGTTGCAGTGCCTTCATCAATACAGCCTGGCAAGCCGGCTACGCCTATGCCGGGGTGTACGCCAATTTTGATTGGTGGACCCATCACATCGACGGTACCCAGCTCATGTGCCCTAAATGGTGCGCCCAGTATAATAGCAGCTGCGATCTACCATCGGCTCACATGTGGCAATATACCGATTCACTGAGGATTGGTGAAAAGATGTTTGACGGGGATGTGTTTTGGTCGTAAAGTAACTTTATTGAAGTTATAAAGACTTATTCAAAGAATAATATACTTTTATAGTAGAACCGGCAGTGTAAGAACATTGCCGGTTTTTATTTTCCATATTCTTTCAACTTTCCTCAAGAACATATTTTCGAAATAATCTTTAATTATGAACAACAAAGGAGTATACTAATAATCAAGAGCCGTTGTAGTGTGACTAGGTCATCTCCTTTAAGGAGGTGAGATCATGAGTGTATTCGAAGCGTTATCCCTGATGATAGCTTTTGCTACTCTAGTGGTCTTGATTCTTAAATGAAAAATGACCTAAATCGCTAAAAGTAACGACTAGGCCATTTCTCATTTTACTAGTTTTACTGGAGATGAGCCTAGCGTTGCTACACACTATGACGGCTCGTCTTATATATATCTTAACGCATTAACATATAAGCGTCAAGTAAAGCAACTACTGACTAAGCTAAGGGAATTAACTTACTCTTTCTTGCCCTATCTCAACATTAGTGTTAAGAAATTATTTACCAAATATAATGTATCAATATATAGAGCCCAATCTTGATGCAAACGATTAATAGCATCATAAAGTTGATAACAATACCGACAACGGATTTTAACACATAGAACTTACCGCCCGGTTGATCCCAGATATCGGATACGTTGCCGCAATTGTAACATTCCGTAATCTTCTTTTCGTCATAAAAACCGGCAATGTCCTTTTTCAGATACACTAATTGCAGCATTGTAAAACAACTTACAACATAGAACTCCAGTGCATAAATAATCGGCTTAACTATGGTCGGTGGCAAGTCACGGTAACCGGTTTCATAATAAATTACCGTACCATAGCATAAAATCATCAGTCCTAAAAAGAACCAACGCATTTTGATAAGTGTATCCCAATATGTCTGCATGGAGTCTCTTATTACTGTTAAAATGCCAAGCCATAAGAGCGCAACTATTAAGATCGGCAGTGAATAGTAAGGCGGCGTATATAAAAAGGAACCTAAAATCGGTATACTGCCCAAACAAAATAAAATATTTACGAAAAATCGAGCTTTTTGAGTTTCCCCACGATTACTAACCAGCATCCAAACCGTGTTCAAAACCCACGCTCCGATGACAACAATAAAAGCGTCAAACAGGGGCATCCCTACGCCAACTACTTTATGGAATATAGCAGCTATCGGTAGCAACAATACAAAGAAAAACGACAGAAACATAAATATTTTAGACTCGGACCGGTCAATAAACCGCTCTTTTAATGGCTTATTGTCATTTAGGAAAAATAAATACTTAATACGTTCCATACTTTCTACCCCCTACGTTACCTTACTCAAAAGAATTAGTGTATCAATACTGTTACGGATTTTGAGGATTCACGTCGCAGTGCCATGGGCTACTTTTGAGCATATAAAATCACCCCTACATCCGGTTACATGGTTAATATAACATAGTACCCGGACATAGGGGTGGCCCAATAAAAAACAGGTCAAATCTTTCACTAATGTTGACCTGTCTAAAATTTCTTATTTATGTTTTAAAATATCATCCAGCTTAGTAATCAACTTTTGCTTCTTACGCTGTGAAGCCTTTTCAAAATCAATAACATCTGCCATAAGTAACCTACTTTCCATACGTTGTTAACGGGTTATGCGAAATAACAAGTTATTACAAGCTATTTCAAGCCAAAAATGTGCAAAATTACTTAACCATAACAGGCAAACTCGCAATAATACGGTCTTAGCTTAGTCAATATGTTACCGCAAAATAGTACTGTTAGAACAATACCTTTTTATCTGCTTCGGTTATAGTCAGAAAATATGTTACGTCTACGTCCAGCCCTTCAGCAATGTCCAGTAACATAGCAATCGATACATTCTGATTATAGGCACCGCGTTCCACTTTATTTAAAGTGCTGGGACTAATGCCTATTTTTTCGGCCAGTTCGCGTTGCGTCAAGCCACGCAGGGTACGGTAATATGTAACTTTGGCGCCAATACACTTAAATAAACTGTTCTTTTGTTCGTCCATATTATCAAACTCCTCATTCATATCTTACTACACAGTATGACATAAATGAGCCCATCATGTAGCACATAAATAAAACCCTTATTAATATGATATATGCCACATAGCGTCTTAATAATCAACAAATTTTACATATTAAAAAATGTGTAAAATTAATGAAAATCATGTTAATAATAGGATTATTTTTATCAAATTAAAATGTATTTTGACAACGAAAAAAGTGGCGACATCAATCGCCACTCTCCTATAAAGACCTCGCATAGCGAATTCTATAATTATACAGAAATAAACCTGATTGCCTTCCCTTCGCCGGTAAACGCCTATATATTAAGCCTCTTCCTTACGATGTTTGCACTTACCCGCTGTTTCACCATGCATAATGCGACGGAAGATTTCATGGGCTTCTTCGTCGGATTTACCTTCTTCTACGGCACGGTTAGCATGGGATAAGGCTTGACGGAATTTTTTATGAGCATCATCATTAGGAACTTTGTCCAAATCTTTTTTAGGATCAAAATCCATGATGAGCTTAAATAAAGCATGTATTTCTTCACTGGACATCCCCTGTTCTTTTGCCAATTCCATGTGACGCATCGCACGTTCATAACGAGCTTTACCATGTGGATCTGTTGGAATTTCACGAGTAGCGTGTTTACATTTCATAATTAATCTCCTTTCAAGAGATAACGTATTTCAAAGTAAAAAAGGTATAATTGCCTTACAAGACAATTATACCTTTTTTATCGAATTTCTTAAATATAATAAACAATGAAATTTTTTCATGTTTATTCTACAGTTTTAATTTTCGCACAGCTTCCGTTACATCCGCAGCTTGCGTAATCGCCGATATAACCGATACTCCGTCGGCGCCGCTTTTAACAATATCCGCCGCGTTATCGACCGTAATACCGCCAATGGCAACAATCGGCAAGCTTCCTGCCACCTTGCGAAGTTCTTCTACACCGTCAAGGCCAATAGGCGCTTTTGCGTCGTCTTTTGATTGGGTACCGTAAATAGGTCCGATTCCGATATAATCAGCTAAATCAACACGGGAAGCCGCATATTCTTCCGGTGAGTGAATGGATAAACCAATAATTTTATGTGGAAAACGACGGCGCACGTCTTCAATCGGATCATCGTCTTGACCGATATGAACGCCATCCACGTCTAATGCTTCTGCCAAGTCCATATCGTCATTCATGATAAATGGCACCTTATATTCTTTGCATAAGGCTTGCGCCTGTTTGGCAAAATCCAATTTAGCTTCACCGGTTAAAGAGCCATGACCTTTTTCACGGAATTGAAACATAGTAATGCCGGCCTTTAAAGCGGTCTCAATACAAGTGAGTGCAGCTGTAAGCGGATTGTTTGCGGACTTAAAATCTTGTGTACCGCAAATAAAGTATACCTTTAACTCTTCGGCTTTAAAACTATTTTTCATCAGTTTACGCCTCCACGTCCGAATCCTGAATCCGATATAAAGCATTCAAGAATTCAATTTGAAAACTACCTGGTTCAACCTTGTTATATAGGTGTTGACATTCTGTCTCCGCCATTTCACCGGCTATGGAATAGGCTTTGAGCCCCCATAAGGCAGAATTAAAGATTTCATCGTCTTGTAGTTGTGTAGAACCGATAAAGGCGCCTAAAAATCCGCCCAATAAGCAGCCTGTGCCGACAATGAGCGGCATCATGGATGAGCCGTGTTCAAATTCTACCGTCCTATTGCCGTTCGAAATACCGTCAACCGGCCCCGTGGCAATGCTTGTGACGCCAAATAACTTAGCGCATTGTTCAGCTAACTTACCCGGATTAGCTACGCCTTCACTGTCGACGCCTTTAGTTGCTACCGTTTGCGCTTCCAAACCGTCACCCGTTGCCGGATTATCAGTTTTTAATTTACTAAACTTTTCACTAACCAAGGCGGCAATCTCACCGGCATTACCGCGCAATAAAATAATTGTATGCTGTTCCAATAAGTCCATAGCAATCTGCTTCCGAAATGCACCGGCGCTGCAGGCTACCGGATCCAGCACAACCGGCACATTTAGCTTATTGGCCAATGCTACAGCTTTTTTGTAAAAAGCCGCTAACTCCGGATTTACGGTCCCAATATTTACCAATAATGCCTTGGCGTATGGCAATAAGTCTTCCAAATCCTCGATGCAGGAACTCATGGCCGGTGACGCACCAACCGCCAACAAACCGTTGGCGGTAAAGTTTTTTACCACATCGTTGGTTAAACAAATTACGAGGGGATTTTGCTCCCGTAATAATTTTATATATGACATAACTCTTCATTCCTATTTATTATTCAATCTTAAAATCAGCTTCATCTCACACGATGACCATGTGATTTACCGGGCCGTGACCTTTGCCGAGTCCCGGATTTTCTTTGATGGCTTTACTGATAAAATCCTTGCCGATGCCAACGGCCTCTACCAAAGATTTACCTTTAGCAAGTTCCGCCGTGATGACAGCGGAGAACGTGCAACCCGTGCCATGGGTGTTTGGCGTATCATAGCGTGGACTTTCAAAGGTAACGAGTTTTTCACCTTTAATATACAGATAATCCTTCGCTGTTTCGCCGAAATGGCCGCCTTTGATAATAACGGCTTTAGGGCCCATTTCATTTAAAACAAACTGAGCTGCTTTTTTAACATCAGACTCGCTTTCAATGGCAAAACCTACCAAATATTCTGTTTCCGACAAATTAGGCGTCACCAATGTGGCTACCGGCATTAATTCCGCTTTAAATTGGTCTCGTGCCTGCGCATCGATGAGATGATCGCCGCTGGTCGCCACCATAACCGGATCCATTACATATGGCACAGAGCCGTCCACATATTTACGAATGATGCGCATCATATCTACATTCGGAATCATGCCCGTTTTTAAAGCCAATGGCGGAATATCTTCAAATACACAAGCCAATTGTGCCTCAAGCATCTCCAAATCCACATTTTGAATGAGGCGAACGCCCTTTGTATTCTGCGCCACCACACTCGTTACAGCCGCCATGCCATAGACCTGACGGGCCTGAAACGACTTTAAATCCGCCATAATACCGGCACCACCGGACGGATCCGTGCCGGCAATCGTTAAAGCTGTTGGAAAGCTATTTTTATTCATGTTGTCCTCCAATTACGTGAGCCCGGAACTCTCCTTAATCCCGAGCCAAATACGAATACGGTACAACCCAATACTTACTACTATTTTACGTTATTCAGAAAAATAATTCAAAACAATTTATCTCCGACCCCATATTGCTTTTACTAATGCTTATCATGCTACTTCACCGCAACCTTTATTTGCCCAACGCCTCTCCCTCAGCCTCGATATTCTTTCTGACCGGCGCCTTGTTCGCAAGAACTTAGGGCGCATCGCAAGAAAATATTTTAGAATGTTGCGACTTTCACTGAAGTTGATGCACTATTATTAAGGAAAACAATACAGGTCCTCCCCCTCAGCCCCGATATTCTTTCTGACCGGCGCCTTGTTCTTTTGAATCCGTAAAGCGCTATCGATATTGCTCTGTTGCGCTTTTAATAAGGTTAAAAGCACTATGAACAATGAAACAAAACAGGTCCTCCCCCTCAGTCCCCATATACTTTCTGACCGGCGCCTTGTTCGCAAGAACTTAGGGCGTGTTGCAAGGAGATATTTTAGAAAGTTGCGACTTTCACTGAAGGTGATGCACTATTATTAAGGAAAACAATACAGGTCCTCAAAGCAGCGACTTTGTTCGTAAGAACTCGGAACTGCGAGAGGACCTGTATTGCTTTCCTATATATTGTTGATTCTCATAGAAAGTCGCAACAAACGACTAACATACTTCTTGCTAACGCCCTAAGGGATACGAACCCAGCGCCGGCAAAAGAATATTATAATACATTACGTGTATATTCCGCATATTTTGCTTCTAAATCAAGCATTTTTTCATTCATTTCCATCTGCAATTTAGAAGCTGTATCATAGTCACCTTCAGCGATAGCGTGACCGATGCGAGTGAATAAAGATGTATTGGAACCGGTGTCTTTCGCTAAATAGTAACGCATTTCGTTAATAGCTTCCCAACGGGAAATATCCAAACCGTCATCATCATGGATTGGTTTCATAGCGCGGATAGTGTTGATGTTGGCCGGAATCAAACGATTGATTAATTCCAATTTCCAACGGTTCAAGATACCGGCAATGAAAGATTCCATAAGGTCTTTGGCAAAAGCACCGCCGTTAACCAAAGCTTCCACTTTTGCAGGATTGTTTTTGAAGCCTAAGATGTTTTCCCAAACAGTAGCCGGTGGCATGCCGTAGCGACTGTTACGTTCTTCTTCGGTGTAATCTTCAAATACATTCTTTTCAGAACGATAGGCACGACCTGTTTCTAAGTAATCTGCCGGATCTTCCGGATTCTTGGACAATTCAGCCAATAATTCATCCGGAGTTTTACCGGAGGTAATTACATAGCGCAAACCGTCAAGCACAGCGGAGTAAATCAACGCAATAGCTGTATAGGTGTTGGTGTAAGGGTTTGGCGAACGAAGTTCGAAACGAGTGGCCATAGGGTTCCCGATATCGCGAATCAAACCGCAGAGAATAGTACGGTTACGGCTTGGTTCGTCCGGCTGATTACCTAAAGATGTAACGATACAAATCGGTGCTTCGAAGCCCGGTTTTAAACGATTTAAGGAGTCGGTTGTGGAAGAGATAAATGGGTTAATAACTTCATAGTTTTTAAGAAGGCCCATAATAGCGCCGATACCGAGTGGGCTCAAGAAGGCTTTTTTCATATCTTCAGGGGAGAACAAGTTAACCATTTTGCCGTTTTTCATTTTAGCCATCAAGCCGAAATGAGTATGTTCCCCGGAACCGGCTACGCCGATAATAGGTTTTGCCTGGAAGGTTACGTCAAGGCCGTTTTCACGGAATACTTCACGCACGATGATACGCGCTTGTAATTCGTTATCGGCAGTCTGTAATGGATTGCCGGTGTATTTCCAGTCGATTTCAAGCTGTTCCAAAACATGATCCATATGGCCTTCATCGTCGATTTTACCTTTAACGCCGCCTACTTCTTTATGCCCCATTTCAGCGTTTAAGCCATACGCATCAAGCATTTCAACGGCCTGTTCCATAGCGGTACGAACGGTGCCGTGAGTACGCTGCCAATATTGTTCCTGTAATTTTTGAGAGGTGGATAATTCTTTGGTGCTAACTACTTTGGATGGTGTTTTTACCCAGAATTCCAATTCTGTAGCGGTTGTGAAAACTAAGTCCGCAATGTCATCCACATTCACATGTTCCATGCCTTTAACTTTGTTGTTTTTCAAAAGAGCCATCACTTCAGCTTTAACAAAGTCCAAGGTTTCTTTCAAAATAGAACGGGAATCTACATAACGTTCATTGTGCATCAAGAAAGCCGGAATACGAAGGGTACCGGTTGGTAAACCTGTAGCCGGGTCGATGTTTTCATAGTTGTAATCGATGAACCAGTTAACGCTTGGATCGCCCCAAATATCTACGCGGGCGTTATTCAAGGTAGCAATACCGGTCAACACAACGGAGGAACCGTCAGTCTGTACGGCACGGCCTTCAAAGAATGATTCATAATCATCGAAGAACATAGCGATAGGAATTTTTTCATCCGTATCATTACCGGCTAAATCTACGCCTACCAAGGACACGAATTTAATTTCCGGATGCTGTTCCAATAGGGCAAGCACCCCTTCTTTACCATACTGACCTGCGGGGATGTAATACAACAATTCGTTTACCATAAGAATTCCTCCTTCTAAAAACGCAAAAAGACCCCTCGACACTGTCATACAACAATGTTCAAGGGGTCTTCATTGACCTAATATTATCTTTAAGGGTATATTAACATACTCACTTTAGTATGTCAACAAAAGGTTAACCGTTAACCTTTGCAATTTCTTCTCGTACAATCGTATTAACTAATTTGCCATCCGCTTTACCTTTGGTTTCAGGCATTACCTTCCCCATTACGTCACCCATTTTCACAGGTGCCGTTAAGCTGCTGATAGCATTGACTACGATAGTTCGAATCTCGCTTTCACTCAGTTGAGCCGGCAAATATTTCTTCAATATTTCCATTTCTTCTTTAGTCTGGGCCACGAGATCGTCACGCTGACCTTTTTCAAACTCAGCCAGTGAATCTTGACGCATTTTCATTTCTTTGGCCAAAATTCCCAGTATATCTGTATCGCTAAGCTCACGCTTTTCGTTAATTTCTGTATTTTTAATTGCACCGTTAACCATGCGGATTACCGATAAGGCCACTTTACCCGCTTCGCGAGCTTTCATAGCTTCTTTCATGTCCGCCTTTAACTGTTCTTTTAAGGACATACCGTGCCTCCAAGATAAATCTTACGCTCTGAATTTGCGCTTACGTGCAGCCTCAGATTTTTTCTTTCTTTTTACGCTTGGTTTTTCGTAGTGTTCGCGTTTTCTTACTTCAGATAAAACACCCGCTTTTTGGCAGGAGCGTTTAAAACGGCGAAGAGCACTTTCAAGCGTTTCGTTTTTACCGACTTTAATTTCAGACATCTATATCCCTCCCTCCAATTATTCGATGGAAGTGCAGGTATTTACTATACGCACATAAAGATATTATAATGTTTGACACTATGTTTGTCAATATTTGAACATCATTATGCACTGTATTTATGCAACTTTTTTACAATAAATCGGTATAAAAAATCATGATATGTAAGTCTGAAATTCATATACCGGTTACAAGTTTGATTGTTATTCGTTAAATTTCAGGCCAACCTAATTCCTGACCACCTAAAATGTGAGCATGCAAGTGGAATACGGACTGCCCTGCTTTAGCTCCGGTATTGAATACAACACGATAGCCATCGGCAGAAAGACCCGCTTCTTTAGCTACTTCTTTGATGAATAGCAAAATACCTTCCACATAAGCTGCTTTTTCATCAGTCAAATGAGCGATGTTGGCTACGTGATTTTTAGGAATCACAAGAATATGTACCTTGGTTACCGGGTTAATATCGTGAAAAGCTAAAAATTTATCGTTTTCCAATACTTTGTTGCAAGGAATTTCACCTTTGATAATTTTACAAAAAATACATTCGTCGCTCATGCGTCATCGCTCCTTTTATAGAACACGGATTGAAATTTGATAACTGCCTACACTAAAACTTCGCCGGTTCAATCATAATTATGACCATCAATAATCATAGTATACATGCTAAAATCGATTATTCAATAATCAAGGTTTCACCGTCAAAAGCAGTAACCGTACCGCCTATGATTGTCCCTACGTCGTGTGCAGTTGTCCCTTTCTTTATTTTACCGTGAATATATTCATTCGTAAAGCCCAGATAATAACCGTCCTCTTCACGTTCGATGAGGATTTCGGCCGGTTTACCAATCATTTGTTCCGCAAAGTTTTGTAAACCTTTTTGTCCAAGACTATTCAAAAGAGCCACTCGCGTCTTTTTAACAGCTTCAGGAACTTGATCTTCCATGGCAGCAGCCGGCGTACCTTCACGCTTCGAATACGGGAATGCATGAATATGGGTGAAGCCTATTTCTTCCACGGTTTTCATCGTTTCTTCGAAGTCTTCGTCCGTTTCACCCGGGAAGCCCGCAATTATATCGGTCGTAATGGCAAGGCCCGGAATACGACTGCGTAAACGGGCAATTAAATCTTTAAATTCCTGAAGATTATAATGACGGTTCATGAGTTTTAAAATATGATCGGAACCGGCTTGGAGCGGCAAATGCAAATGCGTGCAGAAGCGCGGTTCGTTTGCCATTAAGTCAACCAACTCTTCCGATACTTCCACCGATTCAATGGATCCCAAACGAATACGTTCTAAGCCCGGAATCTCCAGCAAAGCCTTCACAACGCCGGCTAAATTAGGCTTTTCAGGTAATTCGATGCCGTAATTGCCGAGATGAATCCCAGTCAACACAATTTCATGGTAACCATGTTCTACCAATCGTTTAGCTTCTTTTACAATATCTTCCACGCGGCGGGATTTCAATTTACCGCGGGTGTACGGAATGATACAAAAAGTACAGTAGTTGTTACAGCCTTCCTGGATTTTCATAAAAGCACGCGCCTTGTCGATTTCATTACCGTAAAGCGGCATTTCTTCAAAGGTGGCCTGTTCCATGATGTTACGCACGATACTGATTTGTTTTTCTGTAGATTCGAGCTGTTCTACCAACTCTACTACGCGATGACGGTTATTCGTACCGATAACGAGATTAACACCGTCAATGGCGGCAATGGCTTCCGGTGCAAGCTGTGCATAGCAGCCGGTAACAATAATATACGCATCTTCATTGGTACGCTTGGCTTTCCGAATCAACTGGCGGGATTTTCGTTCCCCCATGTTCGTAACGGAACAAGTATTAATAACGTAAATATCCGCTTTTTCATCAAAATCTACCGGCGTATAGCCACCTTGTATAAATAAACCACGCATGGCATCCGTGTCATACTGATTAACACGGCAGCCTAAGGTAGTGAATGCTACTGTTTTCATATCTTTTTGCTCATTCTCCTATCTATTATGCTAAAAAAGTCCATACTAAGAACATCTCTAGTAAAAATTAAAATATATTAGTCCATACTTTGAACATATTTAGTTCTAATTCAGAGCATATTCAGTTCCAATTTAGAATCTGTTTAGTCCATATTTAGTGCATATTGCAACATACTTACAGCGCCTACAGCAGCCGTTTCGGCACGCAAAATAGTCTGTCCTAACGTTACCACACGGGCATCGGCTGCTTCAAATTGCGTCAGTTCATCGTTGCTCAAACCGCCTTCCGGCCCGATAAAAATAACAACACGCTGAATCACATCTTCCGATTCCGCTTGTTCCAAAGCTGCTTTTAAGGTCAAACTATGCTCATTTTCATAAGCTACCAACAAAAGACTGCCATTAGCTTGTTCTCTCGCTAAAACATCGGCTAAGGTAATATCAGCCGTGAATTCCGGTAATTTAGAACGACCGCATTGTTGGGCCGCCTCTTTCATGATTTTCTCCCAGCGTTGAACTTTTTGAGGTAGTTTGTCCATTTTATATTGTACTACACAATTTTTCATGGGCACAGCATACACGGAATGAACATTGAGTTCGGTTGTTTTTTGCAAAACCCATTCCAATTTATCAGCTTTCAAAAAGCCCTGTACCAATACCACTTCAACTTCGCTGACACTTTCGTCCTGAATATCGCCTACCAGCTTAGCGGAAGCTTCTCCGTCTACGACGTCCTGTATTTGGTACACACCGGTTCGACCGTCACTGCCGCCAACCAAAACCGGCTTTTCCATCTTATGTCGGAACACGGTTAAGAGATGGTGAGTTGTATCTTTCGGTATCGTTATCATTGTATCTAAAGGAGCATCGATAAATATCTTTTTCATTATCTGAGCCTTTCGTGAGTAATCTATGACAGGTTAAATACGTTAAATTATCGGAATCAACCTTATTATCATATATCAAGGAACTCGACAATTCAACTCTTATTTCTAAATAATTCTATGTATTATTATATCATAAAAAGAGTAATCCCTCGGCGAATTCATAGCCTAACCATGAATTACCGAGAAATTACTCTTAATGCGTTTTGATGCTTAATTGTATTCTTATAATTTTATAGTATTCATTACGAAGAAAGATAATGAGATTGCATACGATACTTTACACAAAAACGTCATTGCGTCATTACTTTATTGTCTTAGTGCCAAAGTATGCCATGACCCTTTGACAACTTCTTCCACTATCTGCCAATGTTCTTTGATATACGGCATGATTTCATTGTAACGGTCATCGATGATACCGCTGATAATTAAAATGCCGTCAGAGGCTAATTTGGTGCTTATAGTAGGCAATAGAATCTTTAAAGGATCTACCGTAAGGTTGGCCATGATTAAATCCGCTTTACCGTCAAAATCCTTAGCTAAATCTCCACAGATTATCTTGGCCGCTACCTTATTCGTTTCACAATTAAGCTTAGCCTGTTCAGCCGCATTTTCATCAATATCAATACCAATCAGATTAGGAATTCCCAAGGTATGAGCAACGAGGAGTAAAATCCCCGTGCCGGTACCGATATCAAGACAGGTCTGTTTACTTTGACCGTATTTAGCCATTAATTCGGCACAAGCTTTAGTTGTTTCATGAGCACCGGTACCAAAAGATAAATCAGAATCAATGGTCAGCACTGTCTCATTGCCTTTTGGTGTATATTCTTTCCACGCCGGACGGATTACTACATTCGGTAAAATTTCAGTCGGCTCAATATACTGTTGCCAATTGTTATACCAATCCGTATCGGTTACTTCTTTGGCATACAGGTGCTTGTAAGTGAATTGAGCCGTTTTTAGAGCCCCTGCAATTAATTCTTCCCACTCTTTAGGCGTTTTCTCAGCATCACCATACAAGGTAAGTTGCACCCAAGCAGGTTCATTCGGAATATCTTCTTCTATAAAGCCGTTGCTGCTATATGTATCAAAAAGAGTAGTCACCTCTTCAATGACTACTCTTTCGATGGCAACGGATATTTCTATCCATTTCATTATATACCTCCGGTCCCGAACAAGAAGTTCAGGCGAGCTTTTCAATCACCACATAAGGCATCTTTGAATTTATCACCGATTTTTTCCAAAATGCTCTTGCTCTCTTTTAACACGGTTACATCTTCTTTGCCTTCTTTGGCAAATTGTACCAAGAGTTCACGTTGTTTCTGGTTTAACTTCTTAGGTGTTACAACCGTTACGCGAACATGTTGGTCACCGCGCTGGCTCGGGTTACGTAAGTACGGAATCCCCTTGCCTTTCAAACGGAAGATTGTGCCGGTCTGGGTTCCTTCAGGAATTTTAAGTTCAACTTTGCCGTCCAAGGTGTTGACCATAATAGTCGCACCGATTGCAGCTTGAGCAAACGAAATCTTAGCTTCGCTTACTACTTCGTTGCCTTGACGTTCGAACTCACGACTTGGTCTTACGTAAATGTATACGTACAAGTCACCTTTAGGACCGCCTTTAATGCCAGGTTCGCCTTCATTGGCTACGCGCAAACGGGAGCCGCTGTCAACGCCGGCCGGAATTTTGATTTCAATCTTCTTACGGCCCACGGTTTCACCACTGCCGTGACATACCTTACAAGGTTTTTCAATCTTTTTACCGGAACCGTGACAAACGGAGCATGTACGAGCGGAACGCATCTGACCGAATGGTGTATTTTGTACCACTGTTTCCTGACCGCTGCCGTGACAACGCGGACAAGTTTCTACCTTACTGCCCGGTTCACCGCCGGTGCCGTGACAGTGATTACATTCTTCATGACGCTGTACATCAATGGTCATTTTACGACCGAAAGCGGCATCCTCAAAACTGATTTCCACATCATGACGAAGATCGTCACCTTTTTGCGGACCGTTATTTTGTTGACCGCCACCGCCGAAGAACATGTCAAAAATATCTCCAAAGCCGCCGGCCTGGCCGCCAAACCCACCAAAACCGCCTTGACCGCCAAAGCCGCCGAAACCACCGGCCCCGGCGCCGCCACCTTGGGTGAAGGCGTCGTGACCGTACTGGTCATATTGGGCACGTTTGGTTTCATCAGACAATACTTCATAGGCTTCGTTAGCTTCTTTAAACTTTTCTTCCGCCTCTTTCGGATTGTCGCGGTTTACGTCAGGATGGTATTGGCGCGCTTTTTTTCTAAACGCTTTTTTTATTTCGTCTTGAGAGGCGTTTTTGTCGACCCCTAAGACGTCATAATAATCCTTCGCCATCAGTTACTTACCGTCCTCTTAGTCTTTTTTATCGTCTTTTACTTCAGTGTATTCAGCATCAACTACATCATCATTCTGCTGTGCGCCGCCTTGAGCACCTTGCGCGCCCTGAGCATCACCGGCAGTCTGCTGAGCAGCCTGAGCTTGTTCATACATCTTAGTGGACAATTCGTACAATGGTTTAGTCAATTCTTCGCTCTTAGCTTTGATGTCTTCTACATTGCCGGATTCGATAGCGGCTTTCAAAGCATCTTTAGCTTTAGTAACTTGTTCAAGAGTTGCTGCATCGGCTTTACCTTCGAAGTCTTTAACAGCTTTTTCAGCTTGGTATACTAAGGAATCGGCATTGTTTTTAACTTCGATTTCTTCTTTTTTAGCTTTATCTTCAGCTGCATGTGCTTCTGCTTCTTTAACCATGCGGTCGATTTCGTCCTGTTGTAAACCGCCGGAAGAAGTAATGGTAATAGCTTGTTCTTTGCCGGTGCCCATATCTTTAGCTTTTACGTTAACGATACCGTTAGCATCGATGTTGAATGTAACTTCGATTTTAGGTACCCCACGTGGAGCTGCCGGAATACCGGTCAATTCAAAACGACCAAGTGTTTTGTTGTCAGCAGCAAAATCACGTTCACCTTGTAATACGTGAATATCTACTGCCGGTTGGTTATCGGCTGCCGTGGAGAATACCTGGCTCTTGGATGTAGGGATCGTAGTGTTACGATCGATAATGCGTGTGAAAACACCACCCAAAGTTTCGATACCGAGGGACAATGGAGTTACGTCGAGAAGTAATACGTCTTTAACTTCACCAACAAGTACACCGCCCTGGATAGCAGCACCAACGGCTACACATTCGTCAGGGTTAACGTTTTTGGTAGGTTCTTTGCCAAGAACGCGTTTGATAGCTTCTTGAACAGCCGGAATACGGGAAGAACCACCAACGAGTAAGATTTTATCGATTTCGCCTACGCTGAGACCGGAATCAGCCAACGCTTTGCGAGTAGGTTCAATAGTTGCTTCAACTAAGTCGTGAGTTAATTCTTCGAATTTGGCACGAGTCAAAGTCAAGTCCAAGTGTTTAGGACCGGTAGCATCAGCTGTGATAAATGGTAAGTTAATGTTCGTGCTCATAACGCCGGACAATTCAATTTTAGCTTTTTCGGCAGCTTCTTTTAAACGCTGATCCGCCATTTTGTCCTGAGACAAATCAATGCCCGTATCTTTTTTGAATTCTGCAATCATCCAGTCCATGATGCGTTGGTCGAAGTCATCACCGCCCAAGTGGTTGTTACCGCTGGTAGCTTTTACTTCAAATACGCCGTCGCCAAGTTCAAGGATGGATACGTCGAAAGTACCACCGCCAAGGTCGAATACGAGTACTTTACCTTCTTCGTCTTTATCTACACCGTAAGCCAAAGCAGCTGCTGTCGGTTCGTTGATGATACGAAGAACATCAAGGCCTGCAATAGCGCCCGCATCTTTAGTAGCCTGACGTTGGCTGTCGGTGAAGTAAGCAGGTACCGTAATTACGGCCTGAGTTACTGTTTCACCAAGATAGGCTTCTGCATCGGCTTTCAATTTCTGAAGAATCATGGCAGAAATTTCTTGCGGCGTGTATTGTTTGTCGTCAATTTTTACTTTGTAGTCACTACCCATGTGACGTTTAATGGAAGAAATCGTTTTTTCAGGATTGGATACAGCCTGACGTTTTGCCAACTGACCTACCAAACGTTCACCATTTTTTGCAAAACCTACTACGGAAGGTGTTAAACGGGAACCTTCCTGATTTGTAACAACGACCGGTTCGCCGCCTTCCATTACAGCGACTACAGAGTTTGTTGTACCTAAGTCAATACCAATTACTTTTGCCATTTTAAATGACCTCCTATTTTTATCTTATGCCATCTATTGTCATGTTAATTTCAAATGTAAGCTGCGACTCGGATCACTCACTTGGAATGCCTCCGCTATCGCACGCCTTAGGCGAAATTAATCATTATGTACTACTTTAACCATGGCCGGACGCACCGTCTTACCATCTACGGTATAACCGGTTTGCAATACTTCGCAAACTGTGTCGTCTTCATATTCATCAGACGGCACACGCATGATTGCTTGATGATAATTCGGATCGAACGGTTTGCCTACAGCATCAATTACCGCTAAGCCGTGTTTGCTAAGCATAGCCATTAAGTTCTGATGAATCATTACGAAACCGTCAAGGAATGCTTTTGTTTCGGCATTAGTCGGTGCCTGTAAAGCTCGTTCAAAATTATCCAGCACGGAGAATAAATCTTTCATTACATCCGCTTTTACAAAACCTGCCAATTGATCTTTTTCCTGCAATGTGCGTCGCTTGAAATTATCAAAGTCGGCTTGCAAACGAACAAATCTTTTTTCCGCTTCCGCCAATGCATCTTTCACGGCATCAGCTTCGGCTGTTACTGTCTCACCTGCCGCTTTTGCTTCAGTAGCAGCTACGTCTTCAGCGCTTTCTACCGTCACGTCAGGTTCGCCGGCAACGTTCATTTCATCAGTTACTGTATCCTGTGTAAAGTCTTCAGTCTGTTTCATCTCGTCTGCTCCCATCGTGAGTATCACCTCATTACTTTCTATTTTTATTTTCCGCTAATGCACGCATAAAATCTTGCATATACGATAAAATACCAATGATTCGGCCATACTCCATACGAGTAGGTCCTAATATAGCCAACGTACCGATACGCTCATCTTTATCACCGAAATCAGCTTGAATAACGCTTAAATCTTTAAGCGGTTCCGCCTGATTTTCACTGCCGATGGTAATGCCGATACCGTTCTTCTTAGACGCCGCCAAGAGCTGATTCAGTTGATCTTGTTCTTCCAACATCGACAGAATCGGTTGAACCTTCTTGATGTCCTTGAATTCCGGTTGTTCCAACAGCTCAGTCGTACCAACCGAGTAGAACAGTTTACGTTTGGCAATGGCGCGATACAAAGCCTCTGCCAGTATAAGTAATACCGCTCGCGGCCCTTCAATAAGCTGAACTGTTGCCTCCAAGTTCTGTAAGGTCATGCTCGACAAGCGAACATCCTTTAACGCATTTGTCATGCGAATTGCCATACTTGCCAAAACATCATCGGCCACAGCCTCTTTGAAATACATCGGCTCATTATCCAAAGCACCTTGGTCGGTTACAACAACCATGATAGCTCTGTTTTCACCAATCGGTAAGACATGAATAAATTTCAACACCGACGTGTCATGAGCCGGCGCTAGGAATAAACTCATGTTATGACTGATTTGTGAAATCAGTTTGGCTACATTTAAGAAGAAATCTTCAAAGTTAGCCGGTTTTTCTTGCCATATTTTATTGATTTTTTCTGCATCTTCGCGCTCTGTGCCGTTCGAATGCAACATAGCGTCTACATAAAAGCGGTAACCCTTGGCTGATGGAATACGACCCGCTGATGTATGCGGTTGTTCCAAAAAGCCCAGGTCTTCCAAATCGGCCATTTCATTGCGGACCGTGGCCGGGCTGACGCCCAAATTATAATTCTTCGCCAGAGTCCTCGAACCGACCGGTTCAGCCGACTTTATGTAGTCCTGTATGATAGCGTGTAAGATGCGCTGTTTACGTTCATCCATATTCACACCTCATTGTTAGCACTCATTAACATCGAGTGCTAATCACAGCTATAATGTTATCATAAAACGTCAAAATGTCAAGCAAATATTTCATACAGATTTCGTAAAAACTCGCTTATTTACTGTTTAGTCAAAAAATCAAAGGGCCTTTAAAGATCATTGACCTTTAAAAGCCCTTATGTAAAACTTTTTAAATTAACTTATAAATCACCGGTCATTTTACAAAATGACTCATCACCGGTCACATCGGCAGCAATTAGTTGGCTACTCGATTACGATGACTCATCAACCGTTACATCGCCGTAATTAGTTAGCAGCGCGTTTACGGGTAGCAATTTTATAAATCATTACGCACAAAGCAAGATAAATCACAATACCAAGGTATGTTGCTTCCGGTGTTTTTTCCCACGCATCCAAGAACCAATCAACACCGGCGATTTTAAGAACCGCACTGATTAAGGAACCAATGGCACCACCGGCTACGAAACCGGAAGCTACGGTACCGCCTTCAGCTACGCGTGCTTCACTTTCAGCTTCATCTTTGCTGCTGCGTTTAACCAAATAAGAAATGAAACCGCCCACTAAGATTGGCGTATTGATTTCCATTGGTAAGTATGCACCGAGGGCAAAGGCCAATGGCGGAACACCAATCATCCAAAGTAATACGGCAAAAATAGCGCCAAGAATATATAATTCCCATTGAGCACTGCCGCCGGTCATCAACGGTTCAACAATAGCGGCCATAGCATTAGCTTGTGGCGCATTTAAAGCACCGTCGCCTACGAAACCGTATGCATTGTTAAGCAAGATTAAAACGCCTACGCATACAATACCGGCGATTACAACGCCGACTAATTGCCATAATTGCATTTTGGCAGGTGTAGCACCGGTTAAGTGTGCAACTTTCAATTCAGACATGAAGTTACCCGCTACACCGATAGTTGTTGCTAAGAACGCAGCCATCATCAAGATAGCAATGATACCGGTTGTACCGCCCATACCAACACTGGTCATGATAACGGCACTAATTAAAATCATGAAAATTGTCATGCCCGATACCGGTTCATTACCGGTAAAGGCGATAGAACTGATACCTACTACAGACAATAAGAAAGATAAAATCAAAACGATGAAGAATGCCAACACTGTTTGTAGGAATGTATCAGCATAATAAATATGGAAGAAAATAGAGAATAAAACTGTTGTTAATACAATACCTAAGCCCAATACGGAAGAAGGCAAATCAATCTGCGTACGCAATACGTTAACTGTCGTAGTTTTACCACGGCTGAACATATCAACGATGGCGCGTTTCATAATTTTGCTTACTACATTGGACATGGTCAATAAGCCGATAACACCGGCCATGGCAAGCATACCAATACCGATATGGCGCACATAAGTCTTAAATACATCACCGGTGGAAGCATCGGCAAGTAAGATTTCTTTGCCCCCTACCATCATGATGTGATCGCCACCGATGAAGAAGAACAATGGAACCATTACGAACCAGGCAAAGAAAGACCCGGCGGCAATAATAGAACCATAACGGATACCGGTAAAATAACCTAAACCTAATAAAGCAATGTCACTGTCTAAAGATAAGTGCATTTTACTGTTCTGCTGGAATACTTGGCCCCAACGGAATGTGGTAGTGGAGAAAACTTCACGCCACCAACCAAGGGAGTTTAATACGAAATCATAGCCTAAACCCAATAAACCGCTAAGCGCCATGAGTTTAGCCTTACCGCCATCATTACTGCTCAATACTTCGGCAGCGGCACGGCCACTTGGGAACGGATAGGCATGATGCATTTCTTCACAGAAATACTGACGGAAGAATACGCAAAGGAATACCCCCAATAAACCGCCTAACACGATAGGCACAATCATTTGGAAAACCGATACAGTATGAATATCAAGAATAAAAAGAGCCGGTAAAATGAACATTACCCCTGCCAGTACGTTAGTACCGGAGCTGGCAATGGCCTGAATATGAACGGTTTCCGGGAAAGCATTTTTACGTTTGAATAAAACCGCCATCCCCATGGATAGAATTGATACCGGTGCAAACGCATCTACGGTCTGGCCGATTTTTAAGCATAAATAGGCAACGGCCAAGGCAAATAACGCGGCAAAGAAGAGCCCCCAGAAAATAACATAACTGTTAATTTCCTCATAATTTTTGGTTGGATCCATAATCGGACGAACCTCATTGTGATGCTCATTTGATGCCATAAAATCATCTCCTTAGATAAATAAAACAGAAATACAAAAGTGAAAAATTAAAGATAATTAAAAGATTTACCTAAGGAAATTTCGTTAGCTGCCTACAATCAACCAAGAATCCCACCTGCTCCGAACTGATTCTTATCAAGTCCACTACATAAAAACTTTTCTCTTTCACTATTACACAACTAAAGGGGCTCTCCACACCGTGGATGCCCCTTTTTTCTCTACTTGAATTATATGTTTAATGTTACTCTTTGTCAACGAGTAGTGTACATAGCATGCATAATCAGTATATTGCCCCTTCAAAAAGAATGCATTACTAACTTTAGTCATATCTCATTTTCAGATTATTTTTGAGAAAATCCAATATACTTCAAATACCCCGTAAAACAACCGCCAAAAATTATTGACTAAGCTTAGTAATATCTTCATTACGACCGATAACAATCAACATATCCTCATCTTGTAACGGATTATTCGGGTTTGGCGGTGCAATGACATTTTTATCACGTTTTACGGCCACAATATTTACATTATATTTCTTACGAGTATCCAATTCAGTCAAAGTGTGACCAATCATGAATGAAGGAATCCCCATTTCCACCAAGCCGATGTCCTGGGATAGCTGGAAATAGTCTACAATATTTTCACGAGTCAACATTTGAGCCACTCGTTCGGCCATATCCATTTCCGGGAAAATGATCAAATCGGCCCCTACCTTCTCCAGTAATTTACTTTCCATTTCGGTAGATGCTTTCGCCACGATGTACGGCGCATGTAATTCCTTGAGTACCATGGCGGACAATAATTTAGCTTTTAAATTATCTCCAATGGCAATAACAACTACGTCCAATTCCTGTAAATTTAACTGACGAATCGTATCTTCATCACTGAAATCGGCTACGATACTGTGCGTCAAATAGGGCGCCAGTTTTTGTACCAACCCCTCTTCAATATCAATACCTACTACTTCATGCCCCATAGCCGCTACCTGTTTTGCCAAAGTGCCGCCAAAACGGCCAAGACCTATAATACCGATTGTTTTACGCTTCATATTATTACCTCTGTTTTATGAAAAAATAAAAAGCTACATCTTCCATCAATAATAACCAGCTAAACTATAGCAACACATTATCTTCCGGATAGTATGCCGTAGTCGTGGCACGACGTTTTAAGAAAAAGGCGCCAATCAAAGTAAGCACACCGATACGGCCTGTATACATCACGATAATCAACGTTAGCTTACTGATGGTTGACAGCTCCGGCGTAATCCCTATGGTAAGGCCTACCGTAGCAAAAGCGGAGGTCACTTCAAATAATAAATCCAAGAACGGAAATGATTCTACACCGGCCAAGACAAAAGTAGCCAGCACAACGAGCATGGATGAAAAGAATACAATGCCCACGGCCTTATAAATAACGCTCTGACTTAAGCTTCGCTCAAAGATTTCGACACGTCGTGTATTAGTGAACAACGAACGTGATGTGGCCCATAATACAGCCATGGTACTGATTTTTATACCGCCACCGGTCGAGTTTGGCCCGGCCCCGATAAACATGAGTACCACCGTAATAAAAACCGTAATGGGATGCAAATCCGCGTAATTCAACGTCGGAATACCGGCCGTGCGCGGCGTTATGGCTTGAAACAAAGCGCCTTGAATTTTAGTTGTGAACGGTAATCCGGCTAATGTTTGCGTCCATTCCAAGCCAAGAATACTAAGTGTACCGGCTACAACGAGAATCAATTCACCAACAAGCATCACTTTCGTATGCAATGTTAATTGAGCGAATCCCCGTTGGCGATTGTTCCAAATATCGAAGGACGCCATGTAACCAAAGCCGCCAATAAGGATAAGGCTGCAAGTTATCAGCGTAAAGCCCCAATCACCTACCATTTTATAAGGCAAATCATTGTCAAAAAACACAAAGCCGGCGTTACAAAATGTAGAAATAGCCTGGTAAAAGCCGTAATATATAGCGCTATACCCTAAATAAGGATATAAATCTAACGTATAGGCTACCCCGCCGATAAATTCAAAGCCAAATGTGAGAATGGCAATTTGTTTAAGCACAGTTTGCACCGAAATATTATCTTGCCCAATATCTTCTTGAAGTAATAATTTATTCTCCAGCCCTACACGGCGTCTCAGTACTATAAAGATAAACGTTGTAAAGGTCATCGTCCCCAAACCGCCGATTTGAATCAGCAAAATCATTATAGTCTGTCCGAAAATACTCCAATGGTGAAACGTATCTACCGTCGTAAGCCCCGTTACAGACACGCAGGATACGGCCACAAAAAGAGCATCAATAAACGGTGTTCGGCTACCGTCAAGGGTAGCCCATGGCAAAGTCAGCAAATATCCTCCAAACAACATAAGTACGGCGAAGCTTAAAGCTAATAAGCGTTGCGGATTCGTCATCAGCGAATTCCTGACTTTTTCTTGCCACGTTAACGGTCGACGTGTAAAATTCGGTCCTAATATCATAATGTCCTCGAATCACCGGCTATGTAGAATGATACTCTGCTTTAACCCCATAATATCACTATATAGTCGTCTTAATGCATGTAAAACAGTAATAGCCAAAAACGCTATTTTTCATATCCATATTATACATCAATCGTCTTGGAAAAAGAAAAACTCTTTTAAGGGAAATGTAATTCCACCTTAAAAGAGTTCATAAATTTATTGCTATATAACTTTAAATCATGTGTATTTCAAAGACCGGTTTGCTTTTATTCAGCATCTACCTGCGGCGCAACTTCAGCGTTTTCAAAGGGATTACCCAAACGGGCCAACATATGATCGAATTTTTCTTTCGGCATAGCGTTATCTTTGTACCATTGTAATAAAAACTCGATTTTGTCTTGTGCTTCTTCAGGCGTTAGTTTTTTGGCCAATACTTCGCCGCCTTTAGGCCGATTACCGCTTTTACCGCCGGCCACCAGCACATAGCCGTCCGGCAAGCCGTATAAACCGATATCTTTAATCATCGGTTCGGCGCAACAACGGGGACAACCGCTGATACCGATGCGAAGTTTATTAGGCATATCTTCACCGAAATGATGTTCATCAATATATTTAGCTACCGGAATCGTCTGCATAAAGGCGTGGGAACAACCGTCCGTACCGCGACAAGCGGTCACCGAATTAACCGCCGCATGCTTAACTTGTTGAACCCCTTCCGGCAATTGTTCTAAAATAGCTGCCTTATCTTCCTTGGTAATGTCATAAATCTGAATGCCTGTAGCTACGATGCGGAAATTCCCCTTATATTTATCAGCCAAATCAATAATGGCATGTAATTGGTCGCGTGAAAACTCACTGAATAAAGAATGTAAAATAACGGATGTTTTCATGTGTACTCCTTAGTCATTTGATTAACAATAAACGTATATTGTTGTATCTCGATTCGATACAAACGGATACTGTATCGGCAAGCCTTACATCGTATGCCGTTACCTATAATTCACTATTATATTTGTATCATATTATTATTTTATCGAGTTGTGACATATATCACAAAATAACTAAAAGTTATGATTAAACTGACTAGAAAATTTTAAAAAAAATCCCGGTTCAATTAAACCGGGATTAAATCGTAAAAAAGCATTAAATCGAGCTCTTAGAGCCTTCCACTTCCATGGCTTCGTCATCTGCAGTATGTACATCGGAATCAGCGTTATAAACCTTTTTACCGGTGGCGCTTTGGACTT
Source organism: Veillonella sp. LMAG:90 (assembly GCF_008679445.1). NCBI lineage: Bacteria > Bacillati > Bacillota > Negativicutes > Veillonellales > Veillonellaceae > Veillonella > Veillonella sp. LMAG:90. The sequence goes on along the minus strand of NZ_NAND01000001.1, from coordinate 1,538,769 downwards.
TTTCTTTAAAATCATCCACATCGCCCAGTTTCTTTAGACCACTGTTATCTAAACCTGATTCACCGGCCTCAATAATGGCCGTTACCACATCGGAAGCATCCACCGTATCTTTGGCTGCTTCCGTTTGCAATAAGGCGAGATTCTTTTGTAAAAAGCGGCGCCACACATATTCGACGCTGGCTGTTGTATAAAGAAGGAAATAAAAATATGTAGCTGCGGAAGCCCCCATATAAAGAACGTAAATGTTAATGCCGTTATAGGTGTCGGCCAACTGCCCCGACTGCATTTCCTGCATCAAAAGAACCATAATGAGCATGGCTATAATCCCCAACACAATGGCTATCGTCAAAGCTACACCATACAAAACAAAAAGAAAGGCACTGTTGGATACATTGGTGTCGGGAAAACGTTTTGTCAGTCCTTTAGTATATAAATTGCGGCATAAGAGCCCTGCAATAGTAATAACCGCAAACAATACGACACCGGAAACGAGGTAGAATCTGTCACCCGTTACATATCCGTAAATACCTTTACTCACTAAGAATACGGCACATAAACTTAACAAATCAAAAATAATGCCGGCAAAGCAGGCTCGCCAGCCAAAATTTACATAATCTTTCATACTTTATCTTCCTAACCTTATAAGTTTAACATATTTTATAACAGTAAAAGCATACCACGAATGTATATCTATGACAAGTTAAGTTAGATTACCAATGAAAACTATAAATAAGTCAGTTACGGCAACGACTCTAATGATTTAATTATATGTTTCTCTCTATTATGCGCGCCTTAACCATTATATTACAGAAAAAGAGTAGCAGCTCTGAGGCTACTACTCTCCGCAATTTACTCTTTAATTTCCTTTATAAAATTGCCTTGCGCATCAAATCTTAATGCATATCTTTCCTTGGTGCCGTTTATTTTTATAGTGGCTTCAAAAACGCCCCGATTAATACGATAATCGTACCATATAACGTCTTCTACTTTACCGCCTTCAATGCTCTTAGCTTTTTCTTCGGCGACTTTATAGATATCTGTTACTTTATTAAAATCAATACTGTTTAAATCTCCCAGATTTTCTTCTAATTTACCGGGACCGATTAATTCGAGCGGTTTCGGATCAGACCATTTTCCGTCCTTATAATCATAACGAACAACCTGATCTGTTGTGCCCGGTTTTTGCACATCAATTCTGCCGGTCATGCCGGTTTCCTTATGATACATCAGATAAATATCGTCCATTGCTTTCAAATCATGGCCCTTCAACTCCGGCCTATTCTTCAGGTCATCCATAATCTTATTGGCTAAACCCTGATCGGTAAATACATTGGCATTCTTGTCCCCACCGATTAAGCTATCTATCGAATTACTACAGCCACCCACAATGATGCCAAACACTAAAACCACTAACAGTAACACTAACTTTTTCATTCTCCAACCTCCCAGCTAAAACAATAATATAAAAAATAATGATATAAAATCATTTTCATTATTTTATCATATTAATCAATAATTTAATAATATCTGAACTGCAAAGATGAAAATCATAACCACCCGTAGAACGGGTGGTTTGCTCTGACCCTATAAGGGTCTTTCTCTAGTGGTTGCCCTCTAAAGAGGGCTTTGAGTAATCTGACAACCACTCTATTACCACTGGCTGCCCCCTACTCGGGGGCTTTTATTTTTGCCTACTTTACCTGCTCACCCGTGAACGGGTCCATATATTCTTTAAAATTTAACGTATCTTGAGCTATATCTTCTTGTAATTGATTGCGAATATACTCCTTTATCGCTCCTTCGTATCTGCCTACCGTATCCACATAATATCCTCTACACCAAAAATGTCGATTCCCATACTTATATTTTAAATTAGCATGTTTATCGAATATCATGAGGCTACTTTTACTCTTTAAATACCCCATAAAACTTGATACACTTAAATGTGGAGGTATAGTAACGAGCATATGTATATGATCGGGGCAGCACTCCGCCTCTATAATCTCCACATTCTTTCTTGTACATAAATCTCTTAATATTTTCCCTATATCAACTTTTATTCGCCCATATATAACTTGTCGTCTATACTTAGGTGCAAAGACAATATGGTATTTACATCTCCATTTACTATGTGATAAGCTTTTTACGTCATTCATTGACATTGAACCTCCTAAGTTGAAATGTTGTGGTTGCCAGACCAACTTCATTGTATCATTAGGAGGTTCTTTCCTTTTCTATAAGAATTTTTTACCGACCCCCAGTTTAACTGGGGGTTTTGTCATGCCTATTCGGCGTACAATAAAAAAACCGCACCTCTGTGCGGTTTCTAATGTGGTGGAGATAAGCGGGATCGAACCGCTGACCTCTTGAATGCCATTCAAGCGCTCTCCCAGCTGAGCTATACCCCCGTGCATTACAGATTACATAATACTAAAACTCTCACCTGTTTGTCAATATAAATTTTAAATTTCATATTGCAATTTAAGAATCATATACTGAATGTAAGACTCTTAAAAGTCTTGAGTTTCGTAAAACTTCTAAGAGCCTTTACACCTTTTACTTAGCGTATAAATTGACTGAACACATAATTACCGTGTTTAGCGCCGTCACGCGTGAGTCGCCAGCCTTCTTCGGTTTCTACCAATAACCTTTGCTTTATTAAGTGCGCTATTTCATCGCCGAAAATATCTTGAACAGACTCATTAAATCGTTCTTTAAAAGCTTTTTCAGAAAGGCCCCACTTGGTCCGCAATGCTAAGAAACAAAAGTCCTCTACCGCACGGTTTTCACTGATAGTCGCTTCGAATACAATGGGCAATAAATTCTGGCGCAGCCGATTAATATAAGGCACCACATACGGTTCATTATTGCGCCGTACATCTTTATAAAAAGAATAGGCACCGGCACCAAAAGCCAAGTACTCTTTATACTGCCAATAGCGTAGATTATGATAGCTATAAGATCCATTGTTGGTAAAATTGGAAATTTCATACCGTTCGAAGCCATGAACCTTCAATTCATCAAGCATACAATCGTACATAGCTTCATTTTCATCATCCGATGGCAAATCGAGCTGACCAAGTTCCACCTGTTTATGAAGGTTGGTCCCCTCTTCCAACTGTAAGCCGTAAATAGATATATGACTGACACCTAAATTAAGCAATGTTGCTACATTGGTCTTTATGTCTTTTAACGTCTGTCCCGGTAAGGCATAAATCAAATCACCGCTTACCGACTGAAAACCTACCGACAGTGCATCGGTAATCGCTTGTTTGGCCATATGCGCATTATGACCACGTCTCAGTAGCTGCAACAAATTATCGTCAAAGGTCTGTACGCCGTAGCTCAGACGAGTAACGCCTAAAGATTTCAGCCCTTTTAAATATTCAATGTCGATTTCACCGGGATTAGCTTCCATGGATAATTCGCGCACCGAATCACAAGGATAATAGGTATATAGGGTATTTAAAATCTGCTCCAATTGACTGAGGGATAACTGTGTAGGCGTACCCCCACCGAAGTAGATGGTATTCACCGGTATCTTGGCACTTTCCGGATACGTCGAAGCCCATAGTTTAATTTCATCGCACAAGGCATCAACATAATCATCGTAATACGCCTCTAACCCTTCGTAAGAGGCAAAGTCACAATAGGAACATTTTTTACGACAAAACGGGATATGAAGGTACACCCCCATATCCCGAGACGTCGCAAAAGAGGGTGTGAATGTGGAATCCATACACAATCTCCTTTATCTTTTTAATATAAATCAGTCAAACAGCAGAGTCAGTATAACCTGTATTCTTAAAAATCCATCTAGGCTTGCCAACTCATTTACTGCCTTACTTGTCATCAACTTTAAGAATAGCCATGAACGCTTCCTGCGGAATTTCTACGCTACCTACTGCCTTCATACGCTTCTTACCTTCTTTTTGTTTTTCCAACAATTTACGTTTACGACTGATATCACCGCCGTAACATTTAGCCAAAACGTCTTTACGCCATGCTTTAACCGTTTCACGAGCTACGATTTTATTACCGACAGCTGCCTGAATCGGAATTTCAAACATTTGACGCGGAATCAATTCTTTAAGCTTTTCAGCCAACGCACGACCGCGGGTAGCCGCTCTATCTTTATGAACGATGATACTCAACGCATCCACCGGTTCACCATTCAAGAGAATATCCATTTTAACCATCGGAGATGCCTGATAACCGATGAGTTCATAGTCTAAGGATGCATAACCCTTAGTGGCGGATTTCAATTTATCGAAGTAATCGTAAATGATTTCGCCCAATGGCAAATGATATACGATAGAAACACGAGTTTCATCCAAATATTCCATGGATTGGTATTCACCGCGTTTATCCTGGGACAATTCCATAATGGCCCCGACGAAGTCCTTAGGTACGATGGTCGTAGCCTTAACATACGGTTCTTCGATAAAGTCAATTTCTGTTGGTGGCGGCAATTTGGACGGATTGTCGATTTCCAAAATCTCACCGTTTGTTTTATGCACTTTGTAGTTTACGCTCGGTGCCGTCGTAATTAACGTTAAATTGTATTCCCGTTCCAAACGTTCCTGAATAACGTCCATGTGCAAGAGGCCGAGGAAGCCGCAACGGAAACCGAAGCCCAAGGCAATAGATGTTTCCGGTTCGTACTCGAGAGCCGCGTCGTTCAAATTCAGCTTTTCAAGGGCATCACGGAGGTTGTCATAATCTTTACTGTCAGTCGGATAGAGACCACAATACACCATGGATACGGCTTTACGATAGCCCGGTAACGGTTCCGCCGCCGGATCATCCGCTTTCGTAATGGTATCGCCTACATGACAATCGCCTACGTTCTTAATGCTTGCGGCCACGCAACCTACGCTGCCACAAGTTAATTCATCCACCGGCAACAAGTTCGGTGTGAAAACACCGAGTTCAGTCACTTCAAAGTCTTTTTGATCGTGCATCATGCGAATAATGTCACGTTTTTTGAGGGACCCTTCTTTAACTCGTACATAGGCAATAGCACCTTTGTAAGAGTCAAAGCGGGAGTCAAAAATAAGGGCTCTGGTCGGCTGATCGGATTTATCTTCCGGAGCCGGAATGCGTTCTACGATGGCTTCCAAGATATCTTGAATACCAATACCGGACTTGGCACTGGCCAAAATAGCATCGGATGCATCGAGACCGATAATATCTTCAATTTCTTTTTTTACTCGATCTACGTCGGCACTCGGTAAGTCGATTTTGTTAATAACCGGAATAATTTCCAAGTCATGTTCCAATGCCAAATATACATTAGCCAAGGTTTGCGCTTCTACGCCTTGCGCGGCATCCACAACAAGCAAAGCCCCTTCACAGGCAGCCAAGGAACGGGATACTTCATAGCTGAAGTCAACATGACCCGGAGTGTCAATTAAATTTAAGGTGTACTGCTTGCCGTCTTTAGCTGTATGCAATAAACGAACGGATTGCGCTTTGATTGTAATCCCACGTTCTCTTTCCAAGTCCATGGAGTCAAGCACCTGAGCTTCCATTTCACGCTTTGTGAGCGTTCCCGTTGCTTCTATTAAACGGTCAGCCAAGGTGGATTTCCCGTGGTCTATATGGGCAATAATGCAGAAATTGCGAATATGTTCAGTTACCATGTTCCATTCTCCTCATAGTTAGCTTAACCACGTCATTCTCAATAATTTAGGATGAGCAACGGTTGAGCAATCAATAAATCTAAACCAATATAAAAGAACTAAAAATATTGAATAATTCTAGTTTAAGTGTGCTTACTATATACATATAATATAATCTATCATAATATTATAACATTACTATGGCATATCGTCTATTAGTGCAATGAGAAAGCCTGTAACCCCTCTCGGTTACAGGCTTTTTGACTAGTTAGCAGCTTCTTAAGTTACCGCTTTAGCTTAAACTAGCAAACAGTTTCAATAACACCGCCGCCAAGTAATTGAGTTCCTTCATAGAAGGCTACCGATTGGCCCGGTGTGATCGCGCGTTGCGGCTTTTCAAAAATAACTTCCATTGTTTCATCATCAAGAATACGGGCTACACATGGCGAAGGTTCGGCTGCATAGCGAATCTTACCGGATGCATGTAATTCCTGAGGAATCGTGCCGGATAAGAAATTGTAATGTTTACAAATCATACGGTTTGTAAACAAACTTTCGTCCGGTCCTACAATGACTTCATTCTTTTCACCATCAAGACGAACTACATAAAGCGGATATTTATAGGCAACACCGAGACCTTTACGCTGGCCGATGGTATAGTTGAATAAACCGTTGTGACGGCCTAAAATCTCACCATTTTCATGAACAATATTGCCCGATTTAGCAGGTTCAGATAACTGCTTCTGAATAAAGCCCTGATAATTATGGTTAGGCAAGAAACAAATATCTTCGCTGTCCGGCTTATTCGCTACCGGTAAATCACGGTCATTAGCCATGGCGCGAGTCAATGTCTTCTTCTGCGCACCTAATGGGAACATCAAATGGCTCAAAATGTGCTGATTTAAGGTATACAATACATAACTCTGATCCTTGGACGGATCCGCACCTTTGTGAAGTTCATAGAGCTTCGTTGCTTCATTATAACGCACTTGTGCATAGTGACCGGTTACCATATGGGATGCGCCCAATTCAAGAGCACGATTTAATAACAAATCAAATTTTATATTTTTATTACAGAATACACAAGGATTCGGTGTGCGCCCGGCGGCATACTCATTAACAAAATAATCTACGACATTATCGTAAAAAACATCTCGAGCATCGACTACATGATGCTCAATGCCAAGAAAATCACACATTTTCTTAGCGTCCGTTACGGCGAGTGGCACATCATCAGGATCCGTGTCACTTACCCATAAACGCAAGGTAATCCCAAATACCTTATACCCTTGTTCTAACAGCATCGACGCTGTTAAGGAGCTGTCTACGCCCCCACTCATTGCAACTGCTACAACGTTTTCCATGCTTTCTCCTTCTGTGGTCGCTTGACCTGGTAAACTCAATAATACATCATACAGAGTGAAAGTCCGAATATGTATATACCGACAATAAAAATATATAATACACAAATGCTTTAAAATGATTGCTAATTCATATAAAAACCGAAGCTCACAATTATAAAAATTAGCAGTATCACTATACTAAAGCAACAGTTAGTATACCATAAAACAGGCGTAATATATAGAGATATCTTAATCTTATGATTTTTGGAATCACATTACATCCTATATTACGCCTTATTTTACGTCTTAAATTTACAATTATACTAAAACTTAAGGATAACCCTCACAGGCTCTGAAAGCTTACTCGGCTTTACGATTAGCTAAGATTTCTTCCGCAGCGCCCAAAATACCGAGCATTGAATGTTCAAATACAAGGCCGCCCTGCATGAAGATAGTATACGGTGGACGAACCGGACCGTCCGCACTGAGTTCGATGGATGAACCCTGTACAAAGGTGCCGCCGGCCATGATAATTTGATCCGTATAGCCCGGCATATCACCCGGTACGGGACGCACATGAGCATCTACCGGCGAGTAAGCTTGCATACCGCGGCAGAATTGCTCCATTTCATCCGCATTATGCAAATTAATTGCCTGAATTAAATCAAATCGAGGGGAATCCACTTTAGGGAATACTTCATAGCCAAGAAGTGTACCCACCGCTGCTGTATATACAGCCCCCTTCAAGGCCTGCAACACAACATGAGGTGCCAAGAATAAGCCTTGGAAGAACAAGCGATAGCCCGGCGAATAGGAACCCATGTGGTCACCTAAGCCCGGTGCGGTCAATTCATAAGCCACGTCTTCAACCAACGATTCTTTACCGGCTACATAACCACCGGTCGGAGCAATACCGCCGCCGGCATTTTTAATTAGAGAACCGGCCATGATATCGGCACCGTGTTCAAGCGGTTCCGACATTTCGGTAAATTCGCCATAACAATTATCTACGAAACAAATTGTTTCGGGATTCTTGGCTTTAACTACTTTACAGATTTTTTCAATATCCGTAACGGAAAGTGGTTCACGGGTACTGTAACCGCGCGAGCGTTGAATTACGACTACCCGGGTATTTTCGGTTACGGCTTCGGCAATACCGTCCAAATCATAGGTATTGTCTTTTAGCGGTACTTCTTTATAAATAAAGCCCCGTTCCACTAAAGAATTGCGCACAGGATGGGGTACACCGATGACAGACTGCATCGTATCATACGGGGCGCCTACAGCATACACAAACTCTTTACCTTGCTTACCGCTGCCGAGCAATGCGATTAACGTCGTTGCCAAAGCATGCGTGCCCGACACGAAATGGGCACGTACTAAGGCCTTTTCCGCTTTAAACACATGTGCGAACACTTCGTCCAACTTTTCACGACCACTGTCATTATAACCGTAACCGCTGGAGCCGTTGAAGTGATAATCACTGAGCTGACATTCTTTAAAGGCTTCCAACACCTTCTTAGTATTGTGCAAGGCAATTGGTTCAAACTGTTTAAATTGAGGCTCTGCCATACGCAAAGCTTCGTCCCGTATACTATCTAAATTCATTATCTCAAAACATCCTAACTTAAAAATTAAATTCAACTTATACTATGATGCCCGATTTTTGAATTAAACTCATCGCTTCTTCAAAAATCGAATCACCGCTGCGACCATTATCGCAATCAATCCAAACTATATAAGGCATACGTTTATACCAAGTAATTTGACGTTTGGCAAAACGGCGCGTATTTTGCTGTATGGCAGCGATGGCTTCGTCTTTGGTGCATTCACCGTTAAAATATGCCACCACTTCTTTGTAGCCGATGCCTTTAAACGCCTGACAATCAGGCGATACACCGGCCGCCACGAGCCTTTCCACTTCTTCAAAAAGGCCCTGCTCTACCATGATGTTGACCCGTAAATTAATTCGTTCATACAGTTCCTCACGATTACGGCGCAAACCGATAACCGGACCTTCAAAGGATAAGCCTGCTTTCGTCTGATTAGTCAAGGCCTCATAGTTACCCTGCTCCATCAATTCAATGGCACGGAATAAGCGGTGTTTATCGGTGAAGCGAAGCTCAATACCGCCTTTTTTGGCTAATTCTTCGGCATAGACCAAAAGACCTTCATCGCCCTTTGTTTGCCATAATTCATCGAGCCGTTCACGAATGCCTGGATTCGGTCCTTCCACTGAAAAATCAAAGCCTTCCAACAAGGATTGTACATAAAAACCAGTACCACCTGACAGAATCGGCATATGGCCTTCTGTATGAGCTTTTGTAATTTCCCGACGTGCTTCTTCCTGAAAATCGGCGGCACTATACGATTCATCGGCAGACCGAATATCAATCAAACGATGCGGCACCGCTTCGAGTTCTTCACGAGACGGTTTCGCTGTACCAATATCAAGGCCTTTATAAATTTGGTAGGCATCGCCGGAAATAACTATTCCATTAAGTTTCTCTGCGAGTCGCAACGTTAAATCGGTTTTGCCCACAGCCGTAGGCCCTAAAATAGTAATCAATTGTTCCATACGATACCTCCTTCCTATGAAAACTATTGGTAAGCCATCTTGTAAGATTCAAGCTGTTTTATTATATAAACCGAATCACGGCTACCCTTTTACTTTATAGACGCCATAGGCTACGCGGCTATATTTACCGCCTAACAGTTCATCAGGCTCCATAGTTTGAAAAATCGAACTGAATGGTCGTTCTTTTACAATAACTCTTTCTTTGGCTACACGTTTCGCTTCGCGTAATATTGCTTCGGTAAAAACGCTTTCCACTAAATGGCCGCGCAAGCTTAAAAACTGTGGGCTTTCCGTAACGGGCACTTCAAACATAGGATCAAAATAGACAACATCAAAGCTATCGTCTTTGGCCCTTTGTAAAAAGGTTTCAAATCGCACGGCGCAAACTTGAATACGCCGCAGCGCTGCCGTTACAGTGTCATTTTCGTGGACAAAATGACGTAAGCCGTAATTTGTAATATACGCCAGTAAAGGATTACCTTCAAGCGCTACCATCTTTTTACATGACCGTTTAGCATAGGCTACCACCAAACTATCACTGCCAAGACCGGCCGTACAATCTAAAAACGATGATATCGCTTCGGGGCCGAGAGCTTCCACCAAATGATCGGTTTCGCCTCTGTCATAAGCGATGAGGCGAAGTTGCGCCATAGATAGGTGGAATTCATGAGCCTTACCTTCGCCCGTAAAAAGCTGCGGCCCCTTTTGACTGAAGATTAAAATATCTTTATTTTTATGATTAGCTTGTAAATTAGCCAAGGACAAGCGCTTCCGCTCTACATAAGGAATCCTAAGCAGTTTGGCGGCCCCTTTAGCTCGGGGAATCAAATCACCCTTACCTTTTTGCGACGTCGTCACAATGGCTCCGCAATTCAATGTTTCACTAATCATCATTAACTCCGTAAGAATAATTTGCCCAATTCTTCCGGCGTAAATTTTATAATCGTCGGACGACCGTGCGGGCAAACATACGGTTTATCCGTATGGAATAATTCCTCAATCAAAACGGACATCTGATAGGTATTCAAGGTATGACCCGCTTTGATAGCCCCCCGGCACGATGCATAAGCGAGCATTTCATGACGAAGTTGCGCTTTTGTGGGCGTCTGATAATCTTTTAACAATGAAAAAACATAGCGCAAGATTTCTTCGCCCTTGCTTTCCACCAGATCGATAGGCAGTCCTTCAATTTTTAACTGAGTAGGTCCGCCTTGCACAACTTGGAAACCTAAGTTAAGAAGGGTGTTATTTTGTTCTTCCGCAATAATTAACTCTTCCTCATTGGCTTCAATATATTGTGGAATCAAAAGTTCCTGCATCGGAATAGCCTCAGCGGATTTACAAAGTTGGTCATAACGAATCCGTTCATGCGCCGCATGTTGGTCAATGATATACAGATTATCGCCTTTTTTTGCCAAAATATAACAAGCCGCAACCTGACCCAATGGCAAGAGCCCGGTCGTATTGACGTTGAAACTATTGCCATTTGCTGTACTTCCAAGTGCAGTATCTACCCCTGAAGGCATTTCTGCTGTACCGGAATCATTGGAACCCGATCCGACTGCACCATCGGACGCATAACCGACGCCACCATTAGCGCCGTAACCGCCTGTGCCATCGGAACCATAGCCGGCGTTTCCCCGTAGGGATGAAGCTAACTGCCGGAATTTCTCTTTATCTTCTTCCGTATAGCTTTTTGGCACAACAGCATCGTTAAAATCGCCCGACTCAATCCAAGAACTTTGTTCATAGGTCGCCCGCGTTGGCGCTTCAAAACCTTCACGGCGAATTCGATTCACAAATTCATTTGTTTTTTCACGAGCCTGCTGAGAAACTTCCGCGAACGGATAAGCTGCCGAACCGGTGGAATTGACACTACCTATTTGACCGGTACTACTTCGATTAGCTGTGGCATCATTAAAACCGACCGTATCAAACTCAAGATTAATGGCCGAACCACCATCGGAAGTGATGTCAATATCATTGATTTTTGCCAAATCATGATTGGTAAAGGCTTTTTCATAATTAACGGCGGTAGTAATACTGTCATCGCCGCCACCAAAACCTTCTAAACCGTCCATGCCGGAATTATCACGGCCGGCCATCTGCTGCATCGGATTTTGTAAAGCTTGCAAAATCGCATGATACACGGCCTTAAATACAGGCTTATCATCTTCGAATTTAACTTCGCTCTTACGCGGATGCACATTAATATCAACAGTGCCCGGTGGTACCGTAATCGTTAGCAACACCAAAGGATAGCCGCCCTTTGGTAACAACGCATGATACGCATTGTCGATGGCTTTCGTGATGGCTTTATCGCCGATAACACGATTATTAACCACTACAGTCTGCCAAATACGACTACTTTTTAATAAGGTCGGCTTACTTACCACACCATGAATCGTAATGCCTTCCGATTCATAAGCAATGGGGAAAATATCATCACTCACTTTATAACCGTATAAAGCGGATACTGTATCGACGAGATTACCATTCCCCGGCACGACGATACTCACAGTATCATTATTAATCAATTTAAAGGCCACATGGGGATTGCTAAGGGCCAATTTGCCGACGATATCCTGAATCTTAGCCGCTTCCGTACGCTCCGTTTTTAAAAACTTACGACGTGCCGGTGTATTGTAAAATAAATCACGCACTTCAATGGTCGTGCCCGGTTGCGCTCCAAAAGGCAGGCAATCGGTAAATTTACCGCCATCAATCAGGATGCGTGTGCCCAATTCCTGATCAACTTTACGGGTGATTAAACTGAAATGTGACACGGAGGCAATACTGGCCAAGGCTTCACCGCGAAAGCCTAAGGACGCAATATCAAATAAATCATCCACCGAACGAATCTTGCTGGTAGCATGACGTAAAACCGCCAAGCGCGCATCTTCTTCGGTCATGCCTGAACCGTTATCGGTAACACGCATATACGTAGTCCCGCCGTTGGCGATTTCGACTTCAATGGAAGTGGCGCCGGCATCGAGGGAGTTTTCCAATAACTCTTTAATAACTGAAGCCGGTCTTTCAACTACTTCTCCGGCCGCTATTTTGTTGATTGTAACTTCATCAAGAACATGAATCAGAGCCATTAACGGCCACCTCCCTTGCGGGCCTCTTCCTGTAATTTATAGAGTACGTTAAGTGCTTCAATCGGCGTCAAACTCATTACGTCGACCGCCAGTAAATCATCCAATACGGACGTAGTGAATAAATTGGCATTAGTCGGCATGGCAAAGGTTGTATCATTAGCTCCATTCCCCTTGCCACTTTCATTGACGAAACTATCAGCACCGGCGTTAGCCGAAGCGCCTGCACCGTTCAACGGCATAGCCTCTTGCGAACCACCGGAAGTACTCATGCGAGCTTCCCGCACGGCACCGCTGTTACCACGTGATGTGGCGGCTTCTTCAACGGCCGAGCCTTCTAAGGCAGCTAATATAACTTCTGCCCGTTTTAATACGGAATTTGGCAGACCTGCCAATTTGGCAACATGAATACCGTAGCTGCGGTCCGCACCGCCCCGTACAATACGACGGAGGAAGACAACATCTTTCCCCTTTTCTTTAACGGCTACCGTATAGTTTTTAAGTTTTTCATACTGTTCTTCCAAACAAATAAGCTCATGATAGTGCGTTGCAAACAAGGTTTTACCGTGAATATGTTTACAAATATGTTCCACCACGGCTTGCGCAATGCTGAGACCGTCAAAGGTACTGGTACCGCGACCGATTTCATCAAGAATGAGCAAACTATTGGATGTTGCATTGTTAAGAATATACGCAACTTCCTTCATTTCTACCATGAATGTACTTTGACCGGTAGATATATCATCGCTGGCACCCACACGGGTAAAAATACGATCAACCGGTGAAATAACGGCTTCACGAGCGGGAATGAAAGAACCGATTTGCGCCATAATCATGAGTACCGCCACCTGGCGCATATACGTGGACTTACCGGCCATGTTAGGCCCTGTAATGAGCAAGAATTCTTCGCCGCTGTGATTTAGCGTTACATCATTCGGCACAAACACTTCCCGTTTCAAGTATTTTTCAATAACCGGATGACGACCGTCACGAATTGTGATTTGGCCGTTCATGGTCATAGTCGGGCAAATGTAATTCTCTTCATAAGCCACTTGAGCCAGACCGGATAAAACATCAAGATTAGCTAGAGCCCTAGCCGTTGCCTGAATCGGTTTTACCGCTTCTTTAACGGCTTCACGAAGTTCTTGATATAGCTTTTGCTCTAAGGAAATAATCTTGTCCTTAGCGCTTAATATATTAACTTCAAACTCTTTAAGTTCCGGTGTGATATAGCGTTCCGCATTGGCCAACGTTTGTTTACGAATAAAATAATCCGGTACATCGGCTGCATTAGCATGAGATACTTCAAAATAATAGCCAAACACTTTATTGTAGCCGGTTTTTAGGCGGATGCCGGTTTTGGAACGGGCTTCTTCTTCCAAGCGATGTAGCCATTCCTGACTATTTGTCGCCATAGAGCGAAGATCATCCAATTCCTGATTAAAACCATCGCGAATAACGCGACCGTCTTTTAAAGTAAGGGCCGGTTGTTCCGCAATAGCACGATTTAATAAATCATACACATCGGCATGACAGTCTATCTGGCTCACCACTTCTTGCAGTAAAGTGCTTTCAAAAGCACCGGCAATATGTACTAAGTCAGGCAAAATACGGAGTGATTCACGAAGTGATGTGAAATCACGGGGTGATACGGAGCCGGTCTCTACACGAGCCAAAATACGTTCAAAGTCAAAAATCAGTTTTAACAATTCCCGTAAGCGTCCCTGTTCCGTAGGTTTAGCAATCAATTCCGTAATGGCACGCTGACGTCGTTCGATATGATGAATATCCATGAGCGGACTTTCCACCCATTGTTTCAAAAGACGAGCGCCCATCGGCGTCAAGGTTTTATCTAATACCTGTAAGAGGGTACCTTTAACACCGCCATCGCGAAGATTATGAGTTACTTCCAAATGACGAAGGCTCGATGTATCAAGCACCATACGATCGCCGATATGGAGCGGATGGATATAGTTGATATGAGAAATATCAGTTTTAATTACGGTGGAAAGATAGGTCAATAAATACCCCAAACCTTCCAATACATCTTCTTCCAATAAACCGGCGTCGGCAAAGTGAATCATGCCCTGCTCGCGCACATCAGCTACCGGTAAGTTCGGCATAAACGGCGATAAGGCTACATTGTCTAATTGAACATCGATAAAATCCTGTAACTCTTTGCCCAAAGGCAGGCTGCCGACGGTAACAATTTCCGAAGGACGATACATGGACAAAGCATCCTGAATGGCGTTTTGACGCTGACCATGACTGATTCTATCCCATATCACTTCACCGGTGGAAACATCGCAAAAAATCTGAATTAACGCCTCATCGGTGCGGTAGAAGAGCGCCAGGAAGTTGTTTTCACGCGCTTCCGTGCCGTTTTCCGTAAGTACCGTGCCCGGCGTAATCACACGAATTACATCGCGTTTAACGATGCCCTTCGCTTCTTTGGGGTCTTCCACCTGCTCGCAAATCGCTACCTTATAGCCTTTTTTTATTAACTTTTCAATATAGCTTTCCGCTGCATGATACGGCACGCCACACATGGGCGCTTTCTCCGCTTCGCCGGAATTACGTCCGGTAAGGGTAATGTTGAGTTCTCGCGAGGCTGTTAGAGCATCGTCATAAAAGAGCTCATAAAAGTCACCGAGACGGAAAAACAGCAACTCTTCTTTGTATTTATCTTTTATGGAAAAATACTGATCCATCATGGGCGTTTGTTTTTTGCTCATAGACGCCTCCACTTTTCTAAAAACACTGTATAGTAAGTCATTAATCAGACCCTAAAACTTTACACAGTAAGCTGTTTAGGTCTGATTAATTTAATGATAATTCATATCAAAATTTAATGATAATTTATGTCAGAATTTAATTATATGATAGTGCCGTATAAAATCCAAGTTTGCGCACGGTCAACACGCGCATTTACGGTTTGGCCAATCTCTAGGGATTCATCCTTAGGAAATAAAATCATCTTGTTGCCGGACGTACGGCCGAACCAAACGTCCTCATCGTTACGGCTTGGGCCTTCCACGATAATTTCATAGGTTTTGCCTTCCATTTCCTTATTAAGTTCCAAGGAGATTTCATTTTGCACGTCCATCAAAGCTTGTAAACGTACGCGTTTTACTTCTTCAGGAACTTGGTCTTCCATGGTAGCTGCCGGCGTGCCGGAGCGTTTGGAGAAAATAAATGTATAGGCCATGTCATAGCGAATGTCTTTTAATAATTGCAAAGTTGCCTGAAAATCTTCTTCCGTTTCCCCCGGGAACCCAACAATTAAGTCTGTTGTCAAAGTAAGACCGTCGATTTTTTCACGACAATAATCAATTAACGCTTTATAATGTTCAACCGTATAACGGCGATTCATCTTCTGCAAAATGCGATTAGAGCCGGATTGAATCGGCAAATGAAGCTGCGTAACTACGTTCGAGGAACGACCGAGTGCATCAATCATTTCTTTATTCATATCCTGCGGATGACTCGTCATGTACCGAATGCGTTCAATCCCCGGAATCCCGTCAAGGGCGTCGATTAAGTCGCCAAAATGCGTCCCGTCTTTGAAGTCTAAGCCGTAAGAGTTAACGTTTTGGCCAAGCAAGGTAATCTCCTTATGACCGCTGGCGCCGAGTTTTTTAACATCTTCCACAATCGCTGCGATGGGACGGCTGATTTCGCGACCGCGCACATGAGGTACGATGCAATAGGTACAGAACTTGTTACAACCGTTCATGATTGGCACCCAAGCGGAGAATGTCCCCATTGGTTTCGCTTCCAATTCATGAAGCACGGAATTATCCATTTCGATATTAATCTGATGTTTATGCGTGCGTTGTACTTCTTCAACCATTTCATTGATATGACGCAAGTTATGAGTCCCCAATACGATATCGATATGAGGTGCTCGTTTAAACATATCCGCCTGGTTTTTCTGAGCCATACAACCGGTAATAGCGATGATTAAATTTTTATTCTTCTCTTTTAAATGCTTGAGTTCACCGATACGACCATAAATCTTATGTTCTGCCGTTTCACGTACACAACAAGTATTTAAAATAATCAAATCCGCTTCTTTAAAATTTTCTGTATTTGTATAACCGGCTGTTTCTAACTGATGGGCCAAACGCTCCGAATCACTTTCGTTCATTTGGCAACCATAGGTAAATATATAATACTGCTTCATATCGTCTCCTTAGATGTCTTTCTTGTATTTCTTTACTTTTTACTTCTTACTTCTTCTACTGCTTTACAGCTTATACTGCTTAACTTATCTTACTACGTATATACATTTAGTAAAATTATTTCAAACCTTTTATACGTATTAGGCTCGTTTAGGATCTACCATATTATCCACTACAATGGCCAGTCGCTCCACCGACATGCCTGTAATGTATTCAATTTCATTGCTGATAGCTTTGTGCATTTCACTCATTATTTTTTTCACCGGACGACCGCGATAAATAGATACGCCCATTTCAAGTTTCAGCGCATTAGTCCCCTTCGTCGTCTTTTTGATTTTAATATCTTCGCAGCCCGCAATGCCCGGCACTTTGATGAGACTGTTTTTAATCAATGATTCAATGACTTGGTCTGAAAAAGTTAAGCGACCATAATAACTGAATACCGGACGAATGACTGATTTTTCAAAATCTTCCGCACCGGTGCCATTCGGTTTATTCGTACGAGTGCGGCGCAGAATAGATTTAATCGGGTCAATCAAATAGCCTTTAAAATGAGGTTTCAGTTCCATCGTCGGTACCGGAATAATATGCTTGCCTTCTTTCAGGCGTGCATTTTGCGCTTTTTCAATCTCGCGGGTAGATGCCACGTCTTCAATATGAATATAACGGGACGGCTTACCGATACCTAAGGCGGTAGAAATTTTACTAACCATGTTTTCGGACGTCCCCAAAATAAGAATACGAGCCGGTTTTATTATATCCAATTGTTCCTTAACCGAACGAATTTGTTCCGGGTCCTGAAAAATAGCGCGACGAACCGCTTTTAGACGACTGGCTTCTTTTTTGGCGGAAAAGCCGGCTACAATTTTATTGTTGTGAATCAAAATACCATCATCAATGATGCATTCTGCATTATTTTCATGAGCAACCACAAGGGCACGATGACTTTTGCCTGTACCGCTTGGGCCTACAAAAGCAATAACTTCCATAGCTGTCTCCGATTTCTCAATACTTAACGTGATTCTAAAACTTTTAAAAATTCTGCTATATTCTCACTTTGAATTTTAAATTCACCAACGGCCAATGGCGGTTAACTTAGCTTAATGTGCTTGCAGCACATGTAAAAAGTCAGCTACGCTTTCGCTCTGAATCAAATAATCACCGATGGCTTTCGGTAATTTCGTTTCAATGCCGTGGAAATCAGAACCGCCCGTAATTAACAATTTACGCAGAATAGCCATTTTACGATAACGAGCTTCATCTTCTTTTTTATGAATAATATGATACACTTCGATACCATCAAATGGTAATTGAAGCAGTTCTTGAACATAGTCATCGTTTTTAATTAATTTCGGATGTGCCATAACGGCTAAACCATTGGCATCATGAATTAAATTAATTACATCTAACGGATCAGCCTTAAATTTAGGCACATAGTAAGGGCTTCCTCTTCGAAGTAAAGTTTCAAACCCTTCATCAACAGTTTTTAAATAGCCTTTGTTAATCAAAAGTTGTGCCAACAGCGGACGTCCCAAGGAGCTGGCATTAGGAAATGTTTCTTTAAATTCTTCTACCGATACATCGTAACCGTCTTTAACCAATAAATCAATCATTTTAAAAATACGATTTTCACGTGATTCTTTGAAGAATGTTAGATAATCATTCAATTCTTTATTCGTGTAGTCAAAAGCATAACCGAGGATATGAACGTCTTTGTCTTTGTAAGTAGAGCTGAACTCACAGCCCGGAATAACGGCAATATCTAAATCAGGCTCTTTCAACATAGTCATAAAACCATCAATCGTATCATGGTCGGTAAGTGACATCATTTTAATCCCCGCCGCCTTGTTAGCCGCCCGTAAATCCAAAGGACGCATTACACCGTCAGACGCCGTACTATGCATATGAAAATCTACTAACATGATAATTACCTCCTTAATTGACACCGAATCAGAATTAATGACAGCAAAGGCAGTCGATAGAATCCCATCGACTGCCATAGATTATAAGGTATTTAACGTATCGATTACAGCTGTTTTTACATCAGTAATAGCTACTTCCACAGCTTCACCGGTTTTACGAGTTTTTAATTCTACAGCACCTGATTCCAAGGTATTTTTACTTACCGTAATACGTAAAGGATAACCAATTAAATCAGCATCTTTAAACTTAACACCGGCACGATCTTTACGATCGTCAAGCAATACATCCACACCGGCCGCTTTAAGTTCATCATAAATCTTAGTACTTGCTTCCATAAGTGCATCATCTTTAGCATTAATTGGTACGACTACCACTTCAAATGGAGCAATGGCGCGTGGCCAAATAATACCATTTTCATCATGGAATTGCTCAATTGCCGCGGCTAAAGTGCGGGAAACACCAATACCATAGGACCCCATAATATATGGATTAGGGCGACCATTCTGATCGAGATAAGTACCGTTTAAGGATTCACTGTATTTAGTGCCCAGTTTGAATACTTGACCTACTTCAATCCCCTTAGCGATACCTAAGTGACCGCCACAGTTTGGACATACATCATCAGTGGTAATCAAGCGAATTGGCGCTACAATGATATCTTCCAAATTAAAATCACGTTTTGGGTTGATATTAATATAATGAGCATCCTTTTTATTGGCACCGCCGCAAGCATTAAACATTTCCATAACGGATTCATCAACAACAATTTTGAATGTTTCCGTTTGTTTTAAGCCTACCGGACTGATAAAGCCACCGGTTAAACCGGCAGCCAAGAGTTCTTCTTCGCTGGCCATTTCAGGCTCAATACCGCCATCAACAGCGTGTTGCACGGCAATTTCATTCACTTCATGGTCACCGCGAACCATAGCTAATACTACCACTCCATCAATGGACAATACAACGGCTTTCATGGTTTTATCCAAAGGCAATGATAACTGCTCAGCTACAGCTTCAATTGTTTTAGCATCCGGTGTAGCTACTTCCGTAAGTTCCAATAAAGGTTCTTCCGTCTGTTTCATGACACCCGGTTTACCAATTTCAATATTAGCCGCATAATCACAGTTCTCACAGTGAATTACATCAGCTTCGCCGGCATCGGCTAACGCCATAAATTCATGACTATTGCTGCCACCAATAGCACCGGAGTCGGCTTCTACCGGTTTGAAATATAAACCACAACGGCTGAATACATTTTCATAAGCATGATACATATCCCAATAGGATTTATCGAGACCAGCTTCATCAAGGTCGAAAGAGTACGCATCTTTCATGATGAATTCGCGGCTACGCATTAAACCGTAACGGGGACGACGTTCATCACGATATTTATTTTGAATTTGATATAGAGTCAAAGGCAACTGACGATAGGATTTTACTTCATCTTTTACTAGGGTCGTAATCATTTCTTCGTGAGTTGGTCCTAAGCAATAGGAGCGATCATGACGGTCGTTAAAGCGAATCATTTCCGCACCATATACATTCCAACGGCCCGACTCCTGCCAAATTTCAGCAGGTTGAATAATCGGCATCATAATTTCCTGAGCACCGATATTGGCCATTTCTTCGTGAATAATAGCTTCAATTTTACGAATACTTTTCCAAGCTAACGGTAAATAGGAATAAATCCCCCCGGCCATCTTGCGAATCATACCGGCACGCAACATATACTGTTGACTGACTACATCTGCATCGGCAGGTGTTTCCCGTAATGTAGGGGCATATAATTTACTGGCTAACATTGAATTACGACTCCTTTGCTTTTGACTCTAAATACACTTCTATTTCATGGAATAAAGCATCCACTAATTCACTTTCGTCAACGGTTTTAATGACCTCTCCCTTGCGGAAAACAATACCGCGGCCATCACCGCCGGCAATCCCGAAATCAGCTTCACGCGCTTCGCCGGGACCATTTACCACACAGCCCATAACGGCTACGCGAATCGGCTCTTTAATACTCTTAAGGCGTGCTTCCACTGTTTCTGCCATGCTGAATAAATCAACGCGGCAACGTCCACAAGTCGGACAGGAAATCATGGTCGCCCCATAGGTACGAAGGCCCAAGGAGCTTAAAATTGTTTTACCCACTTCCACTTCATGAATCGGATCCCCTGTCAAGGAAACTCGTAAGGTATCACCGATACCTTGCGCTAACAAAGCACCGATACCGATGGAAGATTTAACCGTTCCCTGCGTAATTGTACCGGCTTCCGTAACGCCTAAATGGAGGGGGTACGGAACTTTGGCAGATAGCTTCTGATAGGCTTCAATCATGAGCGGCACATCAGTCGCTTTAATGGATAACTTCATTTCGCGGTAATCCAAAGACTCTAAAATGCGCACA
This sequence comes from Veillonella sp. LMAG:90, assembly GCF_008679445.1. Classification (NCBI taxonomy): domain Bacteria; kingdom Bacillati; phylum Bacillota; class Negativicutes; order Veillonellales; family Veillonellaceae; genus Veillonella; species Veillonella sp. LMAG:90. The sequence goes on along the minus strand of NZ_NAND01000001.1, from coordinate 1,517,615 downwards.
TGTTCCAAAGCCGCTTCTACCATGCCATCCGCACAAGGATGACCACCATAGGCTTCCAAAATGTGAGCCGGCAACGAACCGGCATTAACGCCGATACGAATAGGAATCTGTTTTGGTTTAGCTTTTTTAATAACGGCCACCACATTGTCGATGCCGCCGATATTCCCCGGATTGATACGCAAGCCGTCAACACCGCTGTCGATAGCTTCAAGCGCCAAGGTATAGTCAAAATGGATATCCGCAATCAATGGGATTTGAGCACCCGCTTTAACAGCTTTGATAGCCTTAGCGGCTGCCATATCAGGCACAGCGAGGCGTACTAAATCACAGCCCGCTTCAGCGAGGAGATTAATTTCGGCAATGGCCTTCTCCGTTTCTACCGGATTCGTAGTTATCATGGATTGAACACTAACCGGTGCAAAATGACCGATTGGTACATTACCCACTTTAATTCGAGTTGTTTCTTTTCTGTTAATCATAGGTAACTCCTATATTACAGACGGCTAATGTCATGAGTCGTAGCATATACAAAGAGAGCCAATAAAATGAAAACCCCCGTCATTTGTATATAATACAATGCTTTCGCCGGCAAACGTCGTCTCGTAATTCCTTCAATGATTAAAACAATTAGGTGACCACCATCCAATGCCGGAATCGGCAATAAGTTGATGACGCCTAAATTCAAACTTAACAAGGCGGTGAATTGAAGCAAGTTCCAAAAACCGCTTTCAGCCACTTGACCGGCCATTTGGGCTACCCCGATAGGTCCGGCAAGTTCCGCATTGGCATGACCTGTAATCATGGACCAAATGCCATCCACCATACTAACTAAAACAAAACCGGTTGTATGAACAGCCTGTATAGCAGACTCACCAAGACTTAACGGCTGGGAGTGCATAACCGGATTAATACCAATGACGGCACGCCCGTCATCACCAACCGCTTCCGGAATAGCCGTCAATTCTTGATTGACACCATTACGGTTTACTACAATCGGCACAATCGTATTAGCCGTTCCCTGTAGTGTTTTTGAAATATCCGTCCATTCATTTACAGGCTTTCCGTTAATCGATACGATACGGTCATTAAGCTCCATCTGAGCATTGATAGCCGGTGAGCCATTCATCATGTTCCCTACTACCGGTTCCATAGAAGGTGTCTGAATGCCATTGGCCACATAAACTATAAAAAATAAAACTAATGCCAATAAGAAGTTAAATACTGCACCGGCAGCAATAACGACAAAACGTTTCCATACCGGTTTATTTAAAAACGAACGGTCATCGAGCGGCTCTTCCGGATCCATACCGGCGATTTTATTATAACCGCCGAGAGGAATGGCTCGGATAGAATACAATGTTTCGCCCTTGCGTTTTTTAGCAATAGCCGGACCAAAACCGATAGCGAATTCATCAACTCGCATGCCGCTTGCTTTGGCCGTAATAAAATGACCAAATTCATGAATAAACACAATAATGCCAAATACGAAGATTGTGGCAACAATAGTTAACATAATCTCTCCTATTTAATCAAAGCTTTGGCTGTTTCACGAGCCCATAAATCAATTTCACGTAAATGTTCCAACGTAAAGTCCGGTTCTGTTTCCATTTTTTCTAAAACAGCCAACACCGTTTTATAAATATCGGCAAACTTCAACTTACCGTCAAGGAACGCATACACCGCAATTTCATTGGCTGCATTAAACACAGCCGGTTTAAAACCACCTGCACGACCGACTTCATAAGCGAGGTTAAGCGCCGGAAAGTCATCATAACGAGGCGGGAAGAATTCCAATGTCAACGCATCGGCAAAAGTAAGTGTATCCATCTTGAGAGGTTTACGTTCGGGATACGTCAAAGCATACTGAATCGGTTCACGCATATCAGGATTACCTAACTGCGCCAAAATAGCACCGTCTTTCATCATGATCATGGAATGAACTATACTTTGCGGATGAACAGTCACTTTAATATGATCAAAATCAAAGCCGAACAACCAATGAGCTTCTATCACTTCAAGCCCTTTATTGAATAAAGTGGCCGAATCGATGGTAATTTTATTGCCCATATTCCACGTCGGATGACGCAAACAATCGGCTGCTGTGGCTGTTGCAATTTTTTCAGACGGCCATGTACGTAATGGTCCACCCGATGCCGTTATGAGCAAAGAATCTACATTTTCACGAGTCTGGCCTTCCAAGCATTGGAAAATCGCACTGTGTTCACTGTCAATCGGTAATAATTGAACACCATATTCTTTGCATAACGCCGTAATAAGCGGCCCACCGGCCACCAAGGTTTCTTTATTGGCCAGTCCGATGGTCTTCTTCGCTTTAATAGCCTCTACAGTCGGCTCGATGCCCGCTGCACCGACTACGGCAGTGACCACAAGTTCAGCACTCGTCAAGGTGGCGGCAACAATTAATGCGTCTTTACCGCCTACCAACTTTGTGGGACCTTGATAGCGTTTTTTTAATTCTAAAAAAGCCGTTTCATCAACCAGACCTGCTACTTCCGGTTGAAATTCCTTAATTTGAGCTTCCAATATATCCACATTGCGGTATGCTACCAGCCCTTTTACCGAAAATAAATCGGGATGCTGTCGTACCACATCCAAAGTTTGCGTGCCGATAGAACCGGTACTCCCAAGAATACTCAGTGTTTTCATAGAAACTCCTTTGCTTATCTTTGTACTACTACTATATTTATATGACTAACCGGTTAAGTATTACCAACGACTTAAGTATCACTAACTGTTTAAGTCTTACTAACTTAACGCTGTTATACTGTTCTCTACTTATTATATCGCGATTACAAAAGGTAAACCAATACCATTGGCGCTGAAAATAACAAGCTGTCAAAACGATCGAGTACACCGCCATGGCCCGGCAACAAAACGCCGGAATCCTTAACACCACAAGCGCGTTTTAACTTAGACTCAAATAAATCGCCCAAAGGTGCTGCAATACCGGTTAAAAGGCCGGCGCCAAGACCTAAGGAGAACGGAATACCTACGATTACAGCATAAATAATACCGGTTAATAAACAACCGATAAAACCGCCCACATACCCTTCCAATGATTTATTAGGGCTGATATTGGGTACAATCTTACGTTTACCCCATTTAACGCCCGCAAAATAAGCAAAAGTATCACTGGCCCAGGTGGTAAGTAACAATAACCAAATAACAAGTTCACCTATATGAGCATTAGCCAAGCCAATCGGTAATAAATCATAGAGAGAGTTTTCACGTAATGCCATGAAGGCAGCAAAGCCACCATTTATGTAAAAGAACCCTAACAAGGACGTACTGATCACGGATAAATCCAGTCTGGCCGGCCCAAAAATATACAATAAGCCTATTACCAATACTGAAGCTGCCCCCGCAATAATTGCCCATTTATATAAACCAAAAGTTATGGCTCCCATCATAAGGAGTGTAAATAAATAGCCCCACCGTTCCGGCAATACTATCTTAATATTACGAAGTATGCGCACATATTCTCGCCAACCCAATAAGGCCAGTAAAAGAATAATGCCATTAAAAATATAACCGCCTGCCGTAATAGCAATAATGGCTATTACAAGGCCAATCAATGCCGTAATCACACGAGTTTTCAGCATATTATTCCTCCGTCTTTAAACCGCCGAAGCGCCGTTCTCGTTGCTGGTAGGCATACACAGCATCTAATAAAGTTTGAGCTGTAAAATCAGGCCAATGAGTTTCGGTAAACCAAAATTCGGCATACGCCAATTGCCATAATAGGAAATTACTGATTCGATAGTCATTGCTTGGACGAATCAATAAATCTACATCACTGAATTCTTTGGTAAATAAATGTTCACCAAAAGATGTTTCATTAATATCTTCAATTGTCATAGTGCCGGCAGTCACTTCAGCTACCGTAGCTTTAACAGCTCGTACTATTTCATCGCGTCCCCCATAGTTAATAGCTAACTGTAAGGTAAGACCCGTATTATTCTTAGTTAATTGTTCTGCATCAGCAATAATCTGTTGCAATTCTTCGGATAAACCACCGATATAGCCGATAAAACGAATACGCACATTATGTTCATGCATATCGCGTACATTACCAAGCAAATATTCACGAATTAAACTCATCAATAAAGACACTTCTGTAGCCGGACGTTTCCAGTTTTCAGTGGAAAAACCGTACACAGTTAATGCTTTAATGCCGATTTCATCAGCGGCAATCACTATCTTCTTTAATACATCAGCACCTGCACGATGTCCCATCGTACGCGGTAAACCACGGCGTTTCGCCCAACGACCATTGCCATCCATAATAATAGCTACATGGTGAGGTATATTGTTAGGATCCAGAGTAACGCCTGACGTTGACGCAGTTCCTTCTTTTTTACGAAGTAAATTCTTTAGCATATTGTACCTCAGTGCAGTTTTCAAAACCGCTTGCTATCATAGGGCGATATAGCAAAACTTGCCATGTGCCCGTTTCCTCTACATAGGTCACTCGGCCTACATAAAAATCATTGTCAGCAACAGTAAAAAATCTATTGTAGTTCTCACCTATAGTTACTGAAAAAGGGATATTGGCAGCCTGCAACATCTTCTGTGCAAGCTGCCAAGGTAATCCAACAATTAAGTTCGGCGTATTCATTATACTTCTAATACGTCCTTTTCTTTCTTGTCTTTTAAATCATCGATAGCTTTAATTTTTTTATCCGTTAATTTTTGGATTTTTTCTTGACCTTGTTTAGCATCATCTTCGGTGATAGTTTTTGCTTTTTCTTCTTTTTTAAGAGCGTCATTGGCATCGCGACGAATATTGCGAACGGCAACTTTAGCTTCTTCCGCTTTTTTGCTTACTACTTTAACGAGTTCTTTACGACGTTCTTCCGTAAGTTGCGGAATCGCCAAGCGAATAGTTTCACCGTCATTGCTTGGGTTAAGTCCTAAATCGGATTGTAAAACTGCTTTTTCGATTGGTCCAATCATGGATTTTTCCCATGGTTTAACCAAAATTAAACGCGGTTCCGGAGCCGTTACATTAGCGACCTGGTTAATTGGCGATGGTGTGCCATAGTAATCAACCATAACTTTGTCCAATAAGGCTGTACTGGCACGGCCGGTACGAATGGAAGCAAACTCATGTTTTAAAGCCTCGATGGTTTTGTCCATACGGCCTTCTTCACGGGTTAACAGTTCTTGAATTTCCATTATTCTTCACCTCTTACAATAGTACCAACAACTTCCCCTTTCGCAGCGCGTGTGATATTGCCAGGAATATCCATGCTGAACACTACGATTGGAATATTATTATCCTTACACAAGGTCGTAGAAGTAGCGTCCATAACTTTAAGTTCGCGACTAATTACGTCCATGTATGTAAGCTCATCAAATTTCTTAGCATCCGGATTGGTGCGTGGATCCGAATCATAGACACCGTCCGCAAACTTCTTAGCCATTAAAATAGCATCGGCTTCGATTTCGGCAGCACGTAAAGCAGCTGTAGTGTCGGTGGAGAAATACGGATTACCCGTTCCGGCGGCAAAAATAACGATACGACCTTTTTCCAAATGACGGATAGCACGACGGCGAATATATGGTTCAGCCACTTCCTGCATAGCAATGGCAGTCTGAACACGAGTAGCCGCTCCGGCATTTTCAAGGGCGTCTTGTAATGCTAAGGAGTTCATAACAGTAGCGATCATGCCCATATAGTCAGCAGAAGCACGATCCATGCCTTTAGCACTGCCGGCAAGGCCACGCCAAATGTTACCGCCACCTACTACGATAGCAATCTGCAAATCCGTAGTGCGGGCAATTTCAGCGATTTCTTTAGCAATTTCTTCTACTACTAACGGGTTAATACCAAAGCCTTGATCACCGGCTAAGGCTTCACCACTCAACTTCAAGACGATACGTTTAAAATTTCTATTACTCATTGCTTTATTACTCCTCTGCTATTACAAAATAAGAGAACACGTGACGGTGTTCTCTTATCTCTTTAACTCTTATTGACCAGCGGCTGCACGAACTTCAGCTTCGAAGTCGTCCTGGCGCTTTTCAATTCCTTCGCCTAAAGCGTAGCGAACGAAACGACGTACGTTAATGTTTTCACCGATTTTAGCAATTTTTTCAGTAATAACATCAGTAATAGTTTTGTCACCATCTTTAATGAAAACCTGTTCCATAAGGCAGTTTTCTTTATAGAATTTTTCAACGCGACCGTTAACCATTTTTTCAAGAACGGCTTGAGGTTTTGGTTTGCGACCTGCTTTTACATCTTCTTCAGCTTCTGCTTTAGCTTGTTCTAAAAGAACAGCTTTTTCGTGTTCAATAACTTCGGCAGGAACTTCTTCACGGTTCAAGTACGCAGGGTTTGCTGCTGCAATCTGCATAGCAATGTCTTTAACGAGAGCTTGGAAGTCTTCGGTTTTAGCTACGAAGTCTGTTTCGCAGTTAACTTCAACAAGAACACCAATACGTCCGCCACCATGGATATAAGAAGAAACTACGCCTTCAGCAGCAATACGACCGGCTTTTTTAGCAGCAGCGGCTAAGCCTTTTTCACGAAGTAAGTCAATTGCTTTCTGAATATCGCCATTAGCTTCGGTTAATACTTTTTTGCAATCCATCATGCCTGCGCCTGTAATTTCGCGCAATTCTTTTACTAATGCAGCAGTAATCGCCATTTAATATATACCTCCTATACAATAATTAAGGTAAGGTCATAAAGCCTTACCTTAATTTTATATCGTTCTACATTTTTTATCAAATAAATTTTTTCCGATTATATAATATTTTATACTTCAAATGACAGCCCGCTCTGTGAAAAAGCAATAGCGCTGATTTCACAATTTCGCATTATCGTCAAAAGTGTATTCATCAAATATTTTTGAGCCGAAATTTATTCAACGTATGATACATTTTAAGTTTGTAAAGCTGTGCTTTTAAAAGCTCTTATTAGCCCTGACCGTCCTGAACCATGTCAACGGAGTCAGAAACCATTTGTGCTAAAGCTTGATCGGCAGCTTCCTGGTGTTCACCCTGGTCATCCAAGGATTCGCCCTGACGGCCTTCCAATACAGCGTCAGCCATTTTGCCGGTTAATAATTTAACGGCACGAATAGCGTCATCGTTTGCAGGGATTGGGAAATCGATTTCGTCTGGGTCACAGTTAGTGTCAACTGTAGCTACCACAGGGATACCCAATTTTTTAGCTTCTGCAATGGCAATGCGTTCTTTTTTAGGGTCAATTACGAATAATGCGCCCGGCATTTTAGGCATATCTTTGATACCGCCGAGGTATTTTTCCAATTTTTCCATTTCATGACGCAAGCCGATTACTTCTTTCTTAGGAAGAAGTTCGAATGTGCCGTCTTCAGCCATTGTTTCAAGCTGTTTTAAACGTTTTACACGAGTTTCGATAGTTTTGAAGTTAGTAAGCATACCACCTAACCAACGTTCGTTTACATAGAACATGTTAGCGCGGATAGCTTCTTCTTTAACGGATTCCTGAGCTTGTTTTTTCGTGCCTACGAAAAGAACTACTTCACCGTTCTGAGCAACTTCACGAAGGAAGTCATAAGCTTCTTCTACTTTTTTAACTGTTTTCTGAAGGTCGATGATATAAATACCATTACGTTCAGTGAAGATGAACTTAGCCATCTTAGGGTTCCATCTTCTTGTCTGGTGACCGAAGTGTACGCCGGCCTCCAATAATTGTTTCATTGATACTACTGCCATGTTGGCACCTCCTGTTAATAAACCTCCGCCGCTTCATATCCGAGTAAAAATCAGGAAAAGCCCTGACACAGATGTCGGATCAGACGTGCGTGCGTAATTTCATACTTTATGAGTATATCACACGAACTGTTGCTATGGCAAGCGGTTTAGAAGAATTTCTTTTTGGCACTTGTGAGGCTCTAAACGGAAATAATAGAGGCATTAGCCATGTCATTCTTGCTCAGGTTTTGCAAAGCAAAAAAAATCGCTGCGAATGACATGGCTAGTGCCTTTCCTTTCATAGCAGCTATTCCGTTTAGAGCCTCACTGTCCGTCAAAGAACTTACTCTTAAACGGCTTGCCTGTTAGCAAAGGTTCGTGTGCTATAAAAGTATTCAATTGGTGGGAGGTGGACTCTAGGTGCGGTCTTGCTCCAGGTTTTGCAAGCAAAAAAATCGCTTCGAATGACATGGCTATCGTCTTCCCTATCATACAGCTTCAACCATCCCACACATCGGTTACAACTAAAATACTCTGCCCACAAACGGCTTGCCTGTTAGCAAAGGTTCGTGTGTTATAAAAGTATTCAATTTGGTGGGGGTGGGCTCATAGTGTTTTTGCTGCTGGGTTTGCGAAGCAAAAAAAGTAGTGCCGTATAGGTTTAGTTGTTGTATTCAGTGTGCAAGGTTGGTTGTACTTAAGCAAGGATTTTGGGAGGATATGCTTAGTACGTGTTGTTTCTTTTGCAACGCTGAATTGGCTTAACACTTATACGGCACTTGTGTAGTTATCAAAAGAGTTAAACGGAGAGTTTTGTCATTAACAGTTCAAGTTTTTGAAGGAGTTCTACGTTTTCTTGAGCTAGTTGGTCTATTTTCTGATTAGCAATTTGGTTTTCTTTTTCCAACAGGGTCATTTTATCGTTGAGTACATAAACGGTGCTGATTGGCGCCATGCGTTCATCGTTAATATAAGCACGACGTTTTTCACTTGGTCCCACTTTGAAGGTTGCGGACACGTTATACATGTTGTCATTATTGCCCACGCTTGTTCCTACAGCAAAGAGTACGTCTTCATTCGGTTGATAGGACGCACCTAATGCCATTGCCGAAGCTTCTCGGTAAAAGCCGCCGGCCACAGAGAAGTTTAATTTACTGCTTGGATCAAAAGCGAGGTTTCTTAAACCGGCTAAGGCCGCCGACATAGCACCGACTTTGTGCATTTCTCCTTTCATTTGGGTAACATCCCGTTCTATGGTATTAACTTTGCCCTCAATGTTATCTACTCGATTATTTAATTCATTTATCTGACTGGTATGATTGTTTATAACAGTTGTAAAACCATTCGTATATTCTTTCACGGTAGTTTCAATTGAATTTTCAACCGAACGAAGCTGTGCCACATTAACGGCATCGCTATCTTCCGAACCGGCCGCCACATTAACGATTTGACGTTTCATATCATCATTACCTACCGAAACCGCCCCTGCATTGCCTTTAACTGTGTTAGCAATAGCAGTTTTGTCGGCATCTTTAGCTTTATCAGCCCCATACACTTGTTCATCCGCCGCGGAGGCATCAGATACTACCGATACATCTTTTAAACTATAACGATTAGCTATGGACTGACTGCCTAAAGCTACGCCATCTTGAGTTTCCACGAAAGAATCTGCGCCTATAGCTATACCGCCGGCACTGGTAGAATCAGCTTGGCGACCGATGGCAATAGAGTCGGTATTGCGTGCATGGGTATCGGATCCCATGGAAATAGCATAATCGCCACCCGCATTGGCATCGTTATTCGCATTGGCGTTGCGCACCGTATTGGTACCGATTGATATTCCGTGAAGTCCGGCCGTTTGCACATTATAACCTACGGAAGTTGAAAATCTACCATCTGCCTGAGAGTTAGGGCCCAGCGATGTACTTCCTTCTGCAGTTGCAATAGAATGAGTGCCTAACGCTACGGCATAGGTATTTTGAGCTCTTGCATCATTACCGATAGCGGTTGCATTCATACCATCCGCTTTAGCAATGGTACCGAATGCCGAAGCGCCCCAACCGTTGGCATGGGCTTGGTTCCCAATAGCCGTATCACTTTCACCTAAAGCTTCAGCCTGTGTCCCAAGGGCCGTCGAAGCTATACCTTCAGCTTTAGTTTTTAATCCGACAGCAATACCGCGCCCGGCTCCCACATGAGCTTCTTTACCCACTGCAATAGCATTATTCATATTGTAAGTCGTATCAAAATACGTATACGTCTCACTCATAGAGGCACCACCGAGTGCAATACTGTTTTCGCCAATGGCGTTTGCTCCGTTGCCGAAAGCTGACGCATTTAGACCATTTACCTTGACTCCCGCACCTACGGCCGTAGCACCACTCCATTTCGTTTCAGCATTAACACCTATAGCGATGGATGTTTGGCCATTTGTTTTTCTTTTATCCGAATTCGACATAGTATCGCTATAATTATCCGATTGCAATACTTTAGCATTCCTGCCAATAGCTACACCATGAGCGGCCACATTAGCGACGCCGGCGCCGTTTCCTACAGTAATACTATTCATAGCTTCAGCCGTAGAATTAGGTCCTACCGCTACACTATTAGTACCGTTTGCAACCGGAACTGTATCACTGGAGTTAACAGCTACATAATCTATAGCTGACGCTCCAACTTCATTTGCGCCACATACAGCAAACGCCCCAAAACAAGCAAAGTCAGCATATCTCTTTGTTTCTTCTTCATTAATACCACCTAATCAACCTTACAAAAATGAAATTAATTACAATATTTTCATATTATAAGTTAATTCAAATTGTAAATCAAGTGGTTATATTTTTATTTGATAAATCTATTATTAAGATAGGTTTTTGTCATTAAAAGCATTCTACATTATACGGTTATATTAAACATTTTGTGAATAAAAATAATATAATGTATTACACAAATTGAATATAAATAAAAGTAACAATTTATTAATTTTCACAAGATTTCAACAAAAAAGGTTGCTCCCTGAGGAAGCAACCTTTTGATTGTAACTTATATAGTTTTTATTAAACAAACAAATTCAAGATTTCTACACCGATGAGACCGCATACGGCAATGGCTGTTTCTACGGCACACCAAGTACGTACGGTTTGTTTAACAGTAAGACCGAAGAATTCTTTGAAGAGCCAGAAGCCAGGGTCATTCGGTGGGCTGAAGATAACGCTGCCCGCACCTACGGCCAGTACCATAAGTTCAGGGCTCACGCCGGTAAGCGGAATGAGCGGCGCTACGATACCACCTGCTGTAAGAGCTGCTACGGTAGCGGAACCTACAGCAATACGAATAACGGAAGCGATGATCCAGGCCAACAATAATAGGGACAAGTTAGCACCCATTACCAAGTGACCGATGTAGTCGCCTACACCGCTGTCGATGAGCACTTGTTTCAACGCCCCGCCCGCACCTACGATGAAGAGAATCATAGCAACGGTAAGAATTGCTTTTTCAGAAGTTTCCATGATTTCTTTCGTAGTTTTGCCACGAGCATAACCGAATGTGTAGAAGGCTACAGCAACGGAAATAGTCAACGCAACACTTGGGTCACCGATGAAGTTGAAGATATGCATGATTGGCGCATCTTTAGGAATACCCATCATTTTACCTACGGCGCTGATAGCCATCAAGATAACCGGTGTTAAAGCGGTTAAAATACTGCTCATGAAGGAAGGCATTTCTTCATCAGAGAAGTTTTTATCATTGTGAAGGCCTTCAGGAATTTCCGTTTTAATGTCTTTTACGGTGTTGTACAGTAACGGACCGGAAATAATAACGGTTGGAATACCGATGATTAAACCGTAAATCAAGGTTTTGCCGATATCGGCGTTAAAAATAACGGAAATCGCGGTTGGACCCGGATGTGGTGGCAAGAAGCCGTGAGTAACGGATAAAGCGGCAGCCATCGGAATACCTACTTCGAGAAGTGGAATGTCAGCTGCTACCGCAATGGTAAATACCAACGGAATTAAAAGTACGAAGCCGATTTCGTAAAATAAAGCGATACCAACAATAAAACCGGTTAAACAAACTGCCCATTTTACATTTTTACGACCAAACATATTAATCAATGTGGTAGCAATACGCTGTGCCCCGCCGCTGTCAGCCATGAGTTTACCGAGAATGGCACCGAAGCCGACTACGATTGTTAAGCCGCCTAAGGTTGAACCCAAGCCTTTTTGAATGGTAGGGAAGATTTTATCAATCGGCAACCCTTCACCAAACGCCAACAAAATACACACTAAAATAAGGGATAAAAAGCTATTCAACTTCACTTTTACAATAAGGAAGAACAATAGCACGATGCCTAATGCCAATATAACCAGTGGCATAGAAGCGCCTCCTTTCATATGAACCGACACAATAGTTCAAAAAGAAAAAAATATATTATAAACGATTGAACGGATGGTTCTGTTGGAAGTTCACCAAACGAGCCAAATCATCTTTCATATTTACATATAAAGACTCATAAATCTTGAACAAGTCATCATATACTTCGCGATTAACTTCTTTTGGTGTGTATACTTCTTGAGCCGTAACTAGTGTAGCTGTATCTTTAATGTCTTTCAACGTACCGTCAGAAATAAAACCTAATACGGCTGCGCCAAAGGATGCCCCTTCACTGTTTGTCGGCAAGGTAATGTTTTCATTAAAAATATCAGCCATAATCTGAAGCCATAATTCGGATTTAGTAAAGCTGCCGCTGACGCGAATGTCTTTCACTTCTTCAAAATCACGCAGAGCTTGCAATACGCAAAGAAGGCTGTAACAAATACCTTCCATGGTAGCGCGAATCATATAAGAACGGCTGTGATTTAAGGATAAGCCGATAAAAGCACCGCGTAAATCGGAGTTCCAATATGGTGCTCGTTCACCGGTAAAGAACGGCATCAAGAGTAATCCGCCGGAGCCGGCCGGTACGTGACGAGCTTTCATGGTCATCAAATCGTATGGATCCACATCGAGTTGTTCCATTTGCGGGCCATGCAAATGAAGAATACGGTCACGCATCCAACGCATGATGATACCGCCATTGTTAATGGCACCGCCGGCTACCCACATGTCATCGGTTAAGTTGTAACACCATGTACGTTGTTGTTTATCCATGCGCGGTTTTTCCGTAAGCATGCGAATCGCACCGCTCGTACCAATCGTGCAGCTGAGCTGACCGGCTGAAACAGCACCAATACCAACATTTACCAATACACCATCGGTTGCACCGATAACAACCGGTAAACCGGCCGGCAAACCTAAACGGCTCGCTACATCAGGCAACAAGGCACTACTATGAGTCGTAGAAACAACTTCCGGCAAACATTTTTCGGTAATACCGACAAAGTTTAAAATTTCTTCGTCCCAACATTCTTTGTGCGCATTGTAGAGACCACTGCTGCTGGCAACCGATTTATCAGTCACCCATTCACCGGTTAAATTACGGAAAATGAAATCTTTAATAGAGCCGATATGAGTCATGCGTTCAAAAATGGACGGCTGATTTTCTTTCACCCATAGGATTTTAGCCAGTGGATAGGTAGCATGCAACGGACAGCCTGTATTGAAGTAAAAATCTTTAACTTTAGGGTCTTTTTCTAAACGACGAACAATAGCGGCACTGCGGCTATCAGCCCAGGTCATCATATTGCCTAAGAGTTGGAACTTATCATCTTGCGGGATAAAGCTGTGCATAACGGAACTTAAGGCCAAACCGGAAATAGTAACCAATTTGTACTGTAATTCAGCTACGGTCCCCTTCACTACTTCTTCTACAGCATCATAAATCTGCTGCGGATTTTGTTCCGCCCAGTCATACTGTGGCGTTTCCAAGCTGTAAAATGCTTCAGTCGTAGCTACTGCCTTACCCGTAGCCGTATACGCCGTAGCACGCACACCGGTCGTGCCTACATCAACACCAATCCATACCGGATCTTTCACTTTTAAGGTCATAAAAACCTCCTTTTACTGCTAACATTTATTTTACTACTAATATTTAGCCGAATAAACTCATTTGTTCATCTTCCGGTAAATCTTTAAAACAACCTAAATCTCGCATAGTTGCGATGATGCTGCCGGAAACCTTGCAACGACGTTGTAAGTCTTTAACTGATGTAAACGGTTTTTCTTTCCGTTCCGCCACAATCATATCCGCTACTTTTTCACCCAAGCTGTCCACAGCCAAGAACGGCGGCAATAAAGCACCGTTATGAATAGTAAAACGACGGGCTTCTGAGTAATTAAGATCAGCCACTAAGAAATCAAAACCGCGCTGCTTCATTTCCATGGAAACTTCCAAGGCACTCATCATGTCTTTGTCTTTATTGCTTGCCTTGCGGTCCAGTGCTTTCAAACGATCAAACTCGGCACGCTGTTCACTGAGTGAACTTGCCATTATTTTCATGTCATACGCTTTGGCACGAATCGAGAAATAAGCGGCATAGAATGCCAACGGATAATTAATTTTAAACCAGGCAATGCGAAACGCCATCATTACATAAGCCACCGCATGGGCACGGGGGAATAAATAGGAAATTTTATTACAAGACTCAATGAACCATTCCGGAATACCACCGGCACGCATCTGTTCTTCGTAATCCGTTTCTTTTTGCCCCAATTTATTCAACTTATCAATCTTCTTGCCCTTACGCACGTTTTCCATGACTTTAAAGCAAGTAATTGGCTTAATACCGCGATGCATCAAGAAGTTCATGATGTCATCACGGGTAGAAATGGCTTCATTCAATTGGCAAGTACCATTTTTAATTAAAGTTTGCGCATTGTCAAGCCATACATTCGTACCATGAGAAAAACCGGAAATACGTACTATGTCGGAGAAACATTTCGGCTTGGAATCTTCCAACATACGCCGTACAAAGCCGGTACCACATTCCGGTACGGCCAAGGATGCAACTTTATCACCCATCAGCTGCTCCGGTGTTAAACCGATAGCTTTAGTGGACGAGAACAAGCTGAGTGTTTCCGGATCGTCAAACGGAATCGTTTGAACGTCGATACCGGTAATATCTTCCAACATACGAATAATTGTCGGATCATCATGGCCCAGTATATCAAGCTTCGTCATACAACCTTCAAAGGAGTGATAATCGAAGTGAGTCGTAATGATGCCACTGTCTTTTTTATTGGCCGGATATTGCACCGGTGTGAACTCATGCACATCCATATCGCGCGGACAAACCATGATGCCCCCCGGATGCTGACCGGTTGTATTTTTTACACCCGTAACGCCTTTGGCCAAGGATTCCAAAAAGCCTTGACGCGCTTGAATATCATTTGCTTCCGCATATTTTTTAACATAACCAATTGCTGTTTTTTCAGCAATCGTACCGATTGTGCCGGCGCGGAATACATTATCACGACCGAACAATTCTTCCGTGTATTTATGAGCGCGTGGCTGATAATCACCGGAGAAGTTAAGGTCAATATCAGGTACCTTATCGCCATTAAAGCCCATGAATATAGCAAACGGAATATCATGGCCGTTGGTGTGAAGCGGTGTACCGCATTCCGGACAATTCTTGCGTGGCAAGTCAAAGCCACCGGCATATTCACCCTTGGTAAAGAATTCGCTATGTTTACATTTCGGGCAAATATAATGTGGTGGTAACGGATTTACTTCCGTAATATCTGCCATGGTGGCTACAAACGAGGAACCTACGGAACCACGGGAGCCTACCAAATAACCGTCATCCAAGGACTTACGCACCAGTTTATGCGCAATATAATACAACACGCCGTAACCGTTGCCGATAATACGGGTCAACTCATAATCGAGGCGCTCCGCTACTACATCCGGCAAAGGATCCCCATAAATTTCTTTGGCCTTTTTATAACACATTTCCTTCAATGCATTATCGGCCCCTTCAATCTTAGGTGAATACGTTTTGCCCTGCGGTACCGGTTGCAAAGATTCAATGCTGTCATTAATCATGCGCGAGTTGGTAACTACCACTTCATAGGCTTTCTCTTCGCCCAAGTATTTAAATTCTTCCAACATTTCATCGGTAGTACGCAAATATAGCGACGGCGTCCGTTCAATATCTTTAAAACCGGATACAGTCAACATAATCTGGCGATATATTTTTTCATCATCATTCAGATGATGCACATCACAGGTTGCCACTACCGGTTTATTCAATAATTCGCCAAGTTCTACAACCTTTTTATTAATGTCAATCAGATACTGCTCATCATGAATTTTTTCACCGGTTTTACGGTCATACATTAAAAATTGATTATTTTCCAATGGCTGGATTTCCAGATAGTCATAGAAAGAGGCAATTTCCAATAATCGTTCCTGCGACTCACCTTTAATGATGGCACGAATCAGCTCACCCGCTTCACAAGCGGAACCGATAATGATACCTTCGCGATGGTCTTCAATAACGGCACGCGGTAAACGCGGACGGCGTTTGTAGTACTGTAAATGGGAAATAGAAATCATTTTGTATAAATTACGAAGCCCTACCCGATTTTTGGCCAATAAAATAATATGCGCGCGGGTATCATTTTCTTCATCTTCAATCAAATACCCTTCCACGCCGTAAATCACTTTAACGCCTAATTTGCCGGCCACTTCCTGTGCTTCCGGGAAAGCCTGAATGACACCATGGTCGGTAATGGCTACCGCCGGGTGACCCCAAGCTTTTACCGTTTGTAATAACTCTTTCACATTAACCAAGGCATCGCGGTCACTCATTTTAGTATGAAGATGCAGTTCTACGCGAGAATCTTCACGATTTTCCGTACGTTTAGCGCCACTTTCCAACTGTTGAATGCTACGCAATACCAGCGTATAATCACGTTCGAATTTATCATCATAATGAACATCGCCTTGTACGCGAACGGCTTTGAGTCCATTCATCGTTTTAAGGAGCTCCTCGCCCTCTTCGGCGGTATCCGTAAACTTGGCAAAACGGATACTGTTTGTGGCATCTACGATATGCCCCTTAATGAGACCTTTACCGGTTTTCGTTTCAATCATTTCAAGTGACACAAAGATGCCTTCAAAAACGACGCCGTTTACTTCTTCATTAACAGAAGAAATGCTAACCGGTTCGCCGTGAATAGCCGGCCCCAAAATCATGCCCGGATCGGTCACATCACGTTTAAAGCTGCGTCTTCGTTTTCCGCTATACTGAAAACCACCGCCTGCCTGTGCATCTACCGGCGTAGTCTTAGCCGGCACATAGTTACACTCTACCGGTTCATCATACATGCTGATAGGCGCATCCTCTCTTAATACAAAGGGAAAATCGTATTCATCAAAGCCCGGTGGCATATCTTCTTCCTGATGGTTAAATTCATCAGGACTTTCATGCTCAGAGGCGTGAAAAATTTCATCCCAATACTTTTGATCCAACGCATCCTCAGGGATTTCAATCTCTCCGGGATCATCCATATAGTACTCTTCCGGCGTATGATCATGAATCGGTGCCGTAGCATAGCCATAGAATAAAGTATCAGCATCATCGGAAGCCAGTTGCCTTACGGGAATCTGCTTTATCTGATACCATTCTTCCAGTTTATTCTGTAACTCTTTAAATGCATCCGGTTGGGACAGCACATTTTTAATTTTTACGGTTTTATCCTTAATTTCAATCATAAGAGCCGTTTGCTTTCGCCGTTTCGGCACAATATGATATCGTACTTTCATGTCTATCCTTCCTTCAAATTTTTAAAACTCATTGTATTACTCCGACTTAGCGGATTCAGTTTTATCGTTATTGGTAGGTGTTTCTTTTTTATCAGATTCTTTAGCCCCGTCCTTACCGTCTTTAGCGGTTTCTTTAGCCGGTTTTACAACATAAGTCGTTACCGGATCATAGGTGGAGTTAAAGGAGTCAGTTTTGGTTCGGCCGTCTTTATACGTAATGTGTACCGTCGTATCCACACTAAGGCCTGCATGACCTTCGGTCGTTGTTTCCTTGGTCACCGACGGATCGATACGAGTTTCCACTTTATTCGGAATTGTCTGCTCATTGCCCACTGTAATAGATACTGCTTGCGGTTCATCCGCCGCAAAGCCTAAGATACTAATAGTTAAAGTATCACCGGATGTATGAGCCAGCACATAGATTGGATGGTCGTACGGATTTTTGAAAATAAAATCTAAATAACCGTACGCCACTGTAGCATCACGACCGGCCGCCATATAGCCTACCGGTGCAAAATGCGGCGTCCGTTCTACAATATCCATCCCCGCCAATAAAGCACTATTGAAAAGCGTGGAACTAACTTGGCAAATGCCACCGCCAATACCGGGCACTAATTTACCGTCCATAAATACCGGTGCATCATCGTATCCCGCTTCAGCCGTACGTTCACCAACAATATCATTAAATGAAAAGTTTTGGTGCGGCATAATCACCACATTATTAATTTTATCGGTAGCAATTTGAATATTATGGGTACGGCTTACATCACCGGAGTTAAAAGTAGTGGAATACGTTCCCAATACGGTATTAATCCCTTTTAATGTTTCAGCCGTGATCTTTGGCTTAGCCTGATTATCGATGACTAGCTCAAAACCTGATACTTCGCCTTTAGCAAGCTTTTCCTGTAAGCTAGCCACTGTCTTAGCAATATCGAGACGCTTACCCGGTACTTCCGGATGCAATACGACTTGTCCGTTTTCAACCGTCAAATAGGCATCATGGCCGGTATACCCGATTTCTTTACTATAAGTCTGCAATAAGGCTTCTAACGCCGGGACATTAACATCATATACGATAGCTTTAGATACCGGTGCCATCAATGCATGCCAACGATTCGTAATATATTCTTCCATAGAAGGCTCATACCCGTAAGTCATAAGGCTTTCAATGGTTTTATCTACATTCGGTTTTACACCGATATCTTTTAAAGCTACCGTGGTTTCCTTACCATCCTGCCATTTGACCTTCATATGCGTTGGTCCCTTGGCCGCTTCCGCTTCAATAATATCTGCCAACTCTTCTTTATTAGCTTGTGACACATCACGTTCACCTAAATACATGCCTTGAATGACATTGCCTGTAGGATATAAAAAGGCGCCCGTACTTAATGAAATTAAACCTAACACCACACCGGCTACAATGCCGACTTTTTTCTTCATTCAACAACACCCCGCTGCCTATAACTTGTAATGAGTAAAACCCGGTAACTTTCTATGGGTAAACTCTAGGACTTGCAATAGGCTAAACATAAATCTTTAAAATAAGATAAGTCGCCCTCACCACGACGACTGTTGCGCATAACTTCATAGAGACCACGCAACAATTTAGCCAAGGCTCGTACTGACACGTTCCTTTGCCGGTACGCCAAAGTAATGGGATACGGTTTCGTAGCGGACTCGTATTTTTTAAATAAATCCTGTACCTCCCGTTCCGATAATCCCGTACCTTTACATTCGCTGACCATCAACTGCAAACGCAATTGGCCTTCAATATATGACATGGCTCGTTCCGATTCTTTGTTCTGAAGCATAAAAGGAAACAAAGCCAATAAAGTAGCTGCATCTTTTTGCAGTAATGCCTCTTTGAATAAAAAGATATTTTTTGCTCCATAATCACTACCATTATGAATTAAAAAATCCTGCGTTATTTTGCCTTTCGGCGGCAATAAGAGAAAATAACGGTCAAATTCGGTTCGCAAAAAGCTGACCGGCACATCTTGCCACAATTCCAATAAATGCTTCATATATTCCAGTCCGTCCATTGTTATGGTAAAACCATTTTGCTTACAATAGGACTGCAACCATTGGACGATTTCCTCTTTTTTTAGACGCATGCAGGCCACATTCGTAATTTTTTTCAAAAACTCACTATTATGCTTAGTCCGCTTATCTATCGTATCATGATATAGAATTAACACCGGATTGGCACCTTCATAAGTAATCAATAAATTATACAATTGTTGCCACTCATCACTAACCTTTTTATTGGGCTTTACAAAAATAGGCGGATTGATTAAACAATATAAAGTTGGTTCACCAAATAGCGAATCTTCGCTTAACTTTTCACAAATTCGCCCCGGTCCGACTTCATCATTTAAAGACTGCACCGCCAAATCCTTGTATTTAGTTAAAAATTCGCGTTTCTTTTCATCAATGAGCTGTGACTCATCACCATAAAGCAGCAAAATTGCCATAGCCCCTCCTACAATAAAAAATCCGGGACAACACGTGTGCCCGTAATATATCTGGTTGAATCCGCCGGATCTACATCAGCGTAATTGCCGGAGCTCGGCCAATATACAATGGCAACCGGACCTGACGGACCGTCATCGCCCCTTGATGCTGTAGCGCTGTTAGTAGTTCCTACAATATATTGTTTCGTCTCTATTAATTTTAGATTGTTTTCGCTAATTTGTCCATTACCGAATAGGAATCCTCCCCTTGGTCCTTCCACCAAAATCTGATTTGGATACTCCCTAACAAGCTTGTCGAAATCTGCACTATTACGCCCTATATAAGTATCTTGATTCATATCGCTTTTATGTATTGCGCTCACAGGAAATTCCAAGCTATGCAGTAGGGTTATGATACTTTTTTCATTACCTTCATTTACCTCTTGCATTATAACACCATTGAGGCGTTCGATACCATAATAATGAACGCTGTTGACTATGGAGCTTCGCGTCATATTCGATACGCCTTTACCGCCTGTAGTCATATATAAAAAAGCTTTAGCAGTTTTTAACGGTTCCTCTTTAATGACTAAAAAAGCAGCTCCTCTATTAACCGGAATCGTATGAATAAAAACTTGTTCACTCGACAAATGAATTAAGGGTAAGAGAAGCACAATAAATAACAGACTCATTGTGATGTTTTCATAAAAAAGCGAGCGAACCCTCCATTCATGCATAATAGCATATAAATGACGACAACATATAACATATATAGTGCCAAGCCACACCGGCAATGCCCCTAACCACATAACCGCTCCCGGCAATGAAGCAATCGTAAAGTTTAAAAAGAGGGATAACCGCAA
The DNA here is from genome assembly GCF_008679445.1 of Veillonella sp. LMAG:90. Lineage (NCBI taxonomy): Bacteria > Bacillati > Bacillota > Negativicutes > Veillonellales > Veillonellaceae > Veillonella > Veillonella sp. LMAG:90. The sequence goes on along the minus strand of NZ_NAND01000001.1, from coordinate 1,496,877 downwards.
AAGGAGCCCCAGCAAATACCATAAACTGCCTACTGGAATTAACCAGTGCAAAAGCAACAGCACAGCAGTAGCCAATATGGCTAAATCCAATAAAGGACCGACAATAACGGCTGCCAAAAAGGATCCGTACCCCATAAGATGAAAATAATAAAGTTGCAACGGCCAAATTAAAATTTGCGCACTAAGGCATAAACTGATGGGGCCCATAATATAGGGCCAGCCTTTCGGCAAACGCTGATACAAAGTGCGGCTGAAGAGTAATATGCCATAGGTGGCACCTAAGGAGAGTTGAAAACTGATATCCAAGAACAAAAGCGGTTCATACGCCAACATAAGAGCCGCACTTATATTCAGAGCCTGCCGACTATGATACACCTCGCCTCGAATTAGAGCAATTCCCATAATAATACCCATGACAGCGGAACGCACCACGGGCGGATTGAACCCCACAATAGCACAATATAATATAACAAAGACGATGGCACCGTAAGTCGCTTTTTTCTTGGGTACCCCCATAATATGAGCAACAACAAACACAAACCCGAATAATAGGGCTACGTGAGAGCCGGATACAGATAAGATGTGGATTAACCCCGTTTTGGCAAACGAATCCATAACAGACGCATCGATAGCTCCATAGCCACCGCCAAGCAATAAACTCTGTCCTACGGCAGCCATTTCACCGGGTAAATTAGCAGCTATCTGATTCATCAGTTGCCAACGGGTCACCCCCAATAGATAATCGATTCTATCGTTAATACGCTCATACCAGTTTGGTCTCACCGCTGTATCAAAGCCCTCAAAAGTCCCTTCATATAGATTGCCTACGCGATGGGCTGCCAGATAACGGGGGCGCAAATCGATGCGACCTTCTTCGGGAGCCTGTAACAGTTTACTCGTCCTGCCTTTTACCATCACATATTGACCGGGCAAGATAGGCTTTGCCTTCATAGCTTCGGTAGGCGCCACATATACCATAAGTTGACCGTCCGCTTTTAACGGCTTTGACTCGGTGGCTTCTTTTTTTGGTATCATAGTAACTAAATCGCCTTCAAAGCGCAGAAATTCTTTATCTTGCAGGATAACTGATTCCGGCAAATTCAGAACACGAACTGTATATATTCCTTCAGCCCCCATATAGTAAGGGTTAACCTCATAATACTCGTCAATCTCGCTTTTTGTATGATAGTATCCCATACTCGCTAAAACCAATAACAATCCAACGATAATAGCTTGTACATAAGAAGATGTAATACCTTGGCGCACCATGTCCGTAGCACTTATAGTGGGACCGGCATAGATATAGCTTTGCTTCTTATTTTTACCTCCTCGCTGCCAAATCAGCCAAATGAAATACCAAATACTACAGAGAAAAACAATCATCGGGTTAGTGAATTCATAGCGTTGTCCGTAGGCAAACACGATTCCCCAAGCCGGCGCCAGCCATAGTATGGCACCCCATTCCGTATAAGTAAAAAAATATAATACCTTTTTACCTGGCGCTACAATTTTCTGCCATGATATTTGCTCACCCATATTACTCCTCATACATATAAACGTTTCAGACTTCAATTTGGCTCCAAATTTTTAAAAATTTTTATAAAAAATTTTTTCGTCACATCAATTATTAACAAAATAATCTGATTGATTGAAATAGATCCGCACAAAATATTTCGCTTAAACTATATTGTTTAAATCATTTTGCTTAAATCATTTTACTTAAATCATTTTTCTTAAAGCGTGCTGCTCAAACGGTAATATGGGGTGCCAATTTCTTAAACGTAGCGTCCCCAATTCCCTTTACCTTTTTAAGATCTTCAATCGCTTTAAAAGGTCCCGATTGCTCCCGATAAGCAATAATCTTCTTAGCCGTTCCCGGCCCCACACCGGATAATTTAGTCAATTCCTGCTCCGTCGCCGTATTAATATTTATCTTTTGCCTACGCAAAAGTTCTTCCGGGTTTCCCATGAAATTAAACGTCACATGGATATGACTGCCGCTGGTAGCAACTTCCGCCAAATTTAAGGTATCCACCGAAGCATACGGTAATAAACCGCCCGCCCCTTGAATCACATCGCCTACGGTTTCACCTTCGCGCACTTTGTATAATCCGGGAGTTTCCACAGCACCCGTTACATAAACAAACTGATTATCGCCGCCTGAATTGTTATTGAAATCACTGTTACGATTGTCCGTCGAAGTGCTATTAGAATGGCCACTCCCTTTACTACTTCTGTTTATTAGCGAACTATCGGCTTCACCATCATTAACACTCCTATTTCCGGATGTAGAAGCAGCCACCACATCGGATGTATTCATTTGCTCCGATGAATCTGATATAATAGGCCTTAGCACCACTAAATATAAAAATATAGATATAGCTAGAAGTAACCATACTTTTTTATGCTTTTTTAGCTGTTCCATTACAAAACCCTCCCAAAACTTAATTTTATATTCTTAGTTAGGGTTTCGTGATTGAAAATATAAGTCCTACTTAATTCCACCACTGGTGCGCATGCGCACTAATGGTATGAGTAACTAAAGATAAGAATCATAAAACTTCGTATGGACACAGTAATAGAAAGGATGTATTTTATGGAAACAAATCGTTTAAAAAATTATGCACACGCTCTTTTGACAACCGGCGTAAACCTTCAAAAAGATCAAACCTTAGTTATCAATGTGGATGTAGAAAACAGCGACTTTGCCCTAATCGTAACTAAGGAAGCCTATGCATTAGGGGCTAAAGAAGTAGTAGTAAATTGGCGTTCCACCGAAATCGGTAAAGAACGACTCCTTCATGCGCCGGAAGATGTATTATCCAATCCGGCCCCTTGGATTCCTACCTATTATCAAACCTATGTTGATAGAGGCGCCGCCTTTTTATCCCTCATCAGCGCTAATCCGAAAGCACTAGCCGGTGTTCCATCGGAACGCATTGCTATGCAGTCTCGTAACTTAAATAAAACGCTTGCTTTCTATCACGAAGCCATCATGGATTCCACCCTCACCTGGTGCGTAGCCTCCGTGGCGACCTTGCGCTGGGCTGAACTATTAGGCTTCACCGGTACCGATTCTGAAAAACTCGATACCTTATGGTCTGAAATTTTCACGCTCTGCCGTCTTGAAAACGTCGCTGACGAAAAAACTTTGCCAAAACATTTAGAACGCCTTGGCCATCGTACCAAAGCCATGAATGACTATCATTTTAAAACACTTCATTACACTTGCTCCAACGGCACCGACTTACGTATTGATCTTCCTAAAAACCATTTGTGGCAAGGCGGTGCAGAGGCTGCTAAAAACGGAACCATCTTCGATGCCAACATTCCAACCGAAGAAGTATTCAGTGCCCCTCAATACAATGGGGTTAACGGCATTGTGTACAGCACAAAGCCGCTTATTTATCAGGGCAATGAAATCAATGAATTCCATTTTACTTTTGAAAACGGCAAAATCGTTGACTACGATGCAAAAGTTGGTAAGGAACATCTGAAACACCTTATCGAAACCGACGAGGGCTCCGCTTATCTCGGCGAAGTGGCTCTCGTAGACCACTACTCCCCAATCAGTCAATCCAATCGTGTCTACTTCGAAACACTGTATGATGAAAACGCCTCCTGCCACCTGGCTATCGGTGCAGCTTACCCAACCTGCCTTGCCAACAGCGACGGCATGAGCAAAGAAGAACTGAAAGCGGAAGGCCTGAATGACTCCCTGACCCACGTCGACTTCATGATTGGACATGAAGATATGAATATTGAAGGAACGACGTTCGAGGGGGATGTTATTCAAGTCATGAAAAACGGAAGGTTGTTAATATAAGGCCTAGCTCCTTCAGCTCTCAAGAGCTTAATCGGATAGTTCGATTGAGCCTTTTTGCCAAAGAAAGAGCGGCAGCACCTCACGCAAACGTTCTCTATAAGCTTACGAGGACAAAATAAATAAAGAAAAAGCATTAGTAACCTCTCCTCCCAGGCTCTACAGAGCAAAGGTCGTTCAAGGTCACTAATGCTTTTTCTTTTTTATATAGTGCTATACTCCTACATAAACTCGCCCTCGTAAGCTTCTAAGAACGGAATCTTATGAAATAACTGCCGCTCTTTCTTTTAAAATAGTGCTACACTTCATACTCAACCTTCCGATTAGGCTCATAAGTGCAATAAGCAGGCGAGGCCATTATATTAACACCCGCCCGAGAACATGATAGAAAAAATCCCCCTCGTCCGTCGCTTCTTCAAAAATAGAGAGGTGAAGTGCGAGGGAGACTTAACAATTCATTCCCACTCCCCCAATATTAGCGTTGTAGTGCGCTTTGTTTTTTCTTGGTAATTCCTTCTCCTCTCTTCCTCCAATATTAGCGTTGTAGTGCGCTTTGGGTCTTCTTGACTGCGGTACGCATAAAAATGGGCAGTGAGCCGCATCGAGTTTTTAGTACTATAGCCCGCAATGTTTTCTTAGGCTCTAATATAAAAAAACAGACAGACTAAGAGGATTGTTGATTGCTGATTATGTAGCTCGCCATGTTTTTTACACATTATTTATTAAGACATAGCGGGCTAAGCACTAATACTGACCGCCTGACTGCCCTGTTTTTGCAATACCGCGCAAGAAGAAACCGCGCCCTACACGCTAATATTTACCGTGCGCCCTGTCGGTATATACTCCGTTATCTGCACACCGGCGGTTCTGAGCATTCGTTTCGAGGCTATAACTTCCGCTGTGTCTTTGTATTTATCCTGCCAATAAATCACTTCGCGAATGCCACTTTGAATAATCGCTTTAGCACATTCATTACAAGGAAATAAGGTGACATAAATCTTACTGCCTTCCAATGAACCGCCGCGATAGTTTAAAATGGCATTTAATTCACTGTGAACGATGTAAAAATATTTATTATCGTGGTCTGCATCGCGTCCCCAAGCGAATTCATCGTCGCTGCAACCAAGCGGCATACCGTTGTAGCCGATGGATAAAATCTTGTTATCCTGACTAACGATACAGGCGCCGACCTGGGTATTCGGATCTTTGGAACGCTGAGCTGCCAAGATGGCTACGCCCATAAAATATTCATCCCAACTAATATAGTCACTGCGTTTAGGCATATGACACCTCCTCATTATGCTATAAATGATATTGTTTCACGTATATCGACCTGTCTAACTTAAGCTTATACAGAAATATGCACAATTTAAAATTTAAATTGTGCATATTATCTCATATCATTCTACTAATTATTTAACAACAATATTCACAATTATATTTGGAATAATGATGACTTTAGCTACAGTTTTACCGTCTGTAAATTCTTTTACACGATCAAGGGCCAATGCCTGAGCTTCCAAATCGGCTTTAGGCATATCTACCGGAATCGTCATTTTATCGCGTACTTTACCGTTAACTTGTACGGCGATTTCAACTTCATCGATTACAAGGGCCGCTTCTTCATAAATTGGCCAATCTTGCTGATGAATGCTGCCGGTTTTACCTACTTCATGCCACAACTCTTCCGTAATATGCGGTGTAAACGGAGCTAACATGAGCAGTAATTTTTCAACCAATTCATGGCCTAAATCAGCCTGTACTGTATCATGACTGTCTTTGAACTGATACATAGCATTAACTAATTCCATGATGCTGGAAATAGCCGTATTAAAGTTGAATTTACCGTCAAGGTCTTCGGTTACTTTTTTAATAACGCGGTGTAATTCACGACGAAGGGCAAATTCATCTTTCGATAATTTTTCACTATGACCTGCTTTAGCCAATTCTTGGTACGCATCAACGATACGCCATACACGATTCAAGAAACGATAAGAGCCTTCAACGCCTTCATCGCTCCAGTCGAGGTCACGTTCTACCGGTGCCGCGAAGAGGATGAAAAGACGAGCCGTATCGGCACCGTATTTCGCAACGATTTCTTCAGGGGATACAACATTGCCCTTAGATTTGGACATTTTGCTGCCTTCTTTAAGCACCATGCCCTGAGTCAACAAACCTTTGAATGGTTCGTCATAGCTTACAAGGCCCAAATCATGAACTACTTTTACGAAGAAACGAGAATACAATAAGTGCAAGATTGCATGTTCGATACCGCCGATGTATTGGTCTACATCCATCCAGTAATCAGCCAATTTCTTATTAAACGCTTCTTTATCGTTACGAGCATCGGTATAACGAAGAAAATACCAAGAGGAATCGATGAATGTATCCATGGTATCGATTTCACGACGAGCTTCGCCACCACACTTAGGACAAGTGGTTTTTACGAAGTTTTCAGATGTAGCCAACGGTGAAATAGCACCTGCATCAAAGGTTACATCTTCCGGCAAACGAACAGGCAATTCTTCTTCAGGCACGAGTTGTTCACCGCATTTATCGCAGTATACAACCGGAATTGGCACGCCCCAATAACGCTGACGGGAAATCAACCAATCACGCAGACGATAGTTAACCATCTTACGGCCTATGCCGCGTTCTTCCAAGTTTTTGATAATAGCTTCGCGTGCTTCCGCAGAAGGCATACCGTTATATTCTTCGGAATTGATAAGGATACCGTCTTCATGAGCTTCCGTTTGCCATTCGTCAAAAGTTAAGCTGTTATCTTCATTTTGGACAACCGGTAAAATCGGCAAATTGTATTTGCGAGCAAATTTATTATCCCGTTCATCATGAGCCGGCGAACCCATAACGGCACCGGTACCGTAATCAACGAGTACGTAGTTGGCAATCCAAATAGGGATATCTTTACCGGTCATCGGATGTTTGGCATAAGCGCCGGTGAAAAGACCTTCTTTTTCAACATCCGTAGAGGTACGGTCAATTTCGTTCAAATTGCGTACTTTGTGAATGAATGCGTCCAATTCCGCTTTATTCGGTTTATTGGCGATTAATTCTTCTACATACGGATGTTCCGGAGCCAATACGATATAGGAAACACCGTAAATCGTATCAACACGAGTCGTATAGACTTCAATATTTTTATTGATTTCAGGGATTTCAAAAGCGAACTGAGCCCCTTCACTGCGACCAATCCAGTTTTTCTGCATTGTTTTAACGCGTTCAGGCCAGTGGTCGAGTTTATCCAAATCGTTTAATAAACGATCTGCGTAGTCTGTAATCTTTAAGAACCACTGTTTAAGGTCTTTCTTTTCAACCTTGTTGTCACAACGCCAGCAAAGGCCGTCAATAACCTGTTCGTTAGCAAGCACTGTATGACAATGCTCACACCAGTTTACTTTGGCTTCTTTTTTGTAAGCTAAGCCTTTTTTGTAAAACTGTTGGAACAACCACTGGGTCCAACGATAGTAATCTTCCTTACAGGTAGCTACTTCACGGTCCCAATCGTAGGATAAACCGAGCTCTTGCTGCTGACGTTTCATATTAGCAATGTTTTCATAAGTCCATTTGCTTGGTGCAATGCCATGTTTAATAGCCGCATTTTCTGCCGGCATACCGAAGGCATCCCAGCCCATTGGATGAAGTACGTTGAAGCCCTTCATTTTTTTAAAACGAGCTACTACGTCACCAATGGAGTAGTTACGCACATGCCCCATATGTAAATTCCCCGATGGATATGGGAACATTTCGAGTACATAATATTTTTCTTTACTTTCATCATAGTCGGTCTTAAACGTATTGTGTTCAAGCCAATACGCTTGCCATTTCTTTTCAATGTCCTGGGCTACATATTTTTCGTTCATGCCACAGCCTCCTCAAACTCAAATTCCTCAAGTCTATACCGTTTTATTTTATCTTCAAGTCTTAAATTTAATTATATTACTATTATAACAATACCGTCAACATGGGATGTGTTACGATTCTTTTGTTACTGCCACTTTCGTAGAACTTGAACCGGTAACAGCTACGCCCGTTGAAGTAGCACCGGCTGATACTGTACCGGCCGTTTCACCACTGCTAGTAAAAGGATTAGCACCGGCATTCTGCTTAGTCGCAGCCGATTCGTTGCCATTAAAGCTAGGCAATTTAGTAATCTTTTTAGCCGTACCGTGTGGAACATTCTTTGCCGGCACCGCATCATTGTACATAAATTGACGGAAAGATGAAGTTTCAAAACCTTTTCGCCATGCTGCAAAGCCCGCTAATTTAAGCTCACTCATGAGCTCACGCTTGTAGGCCATAGATGCTTCGTCTTCAAACCACACTTCGGAAATGGTAGCCGACTTATTCCGCAAGCCACCGGCAATTCTCGGCTCTTTGCCGGTTTCCGCATAGGCCAATAATTGTTCACCTAATTCATCATTACCGAATCGCAAATAGTGTAATTTCAAATCATCATCCCACTGCACTCTATCAGCATAAATAGCTTTTAATTCCTCTGCTTCTTTCATAGTAAGCGTACGGCTCTTAGCTTTACCGTAGGTAACTTTCCCTTTATCATCTACGGAAATAGTACGCTGCCATACACGCATATAATACGGTACGCCAAGGACGATTTTTTCAGGTGAAACTTCGCGAGTAAGCGCCGTAGCATTGCGTTTTACCCACGGATAGCTGGCAACCGGGCCCGCTTCCGGACTGGATGCCCACACTTCGTCATAGGCCATGAGCACCATATAATCGAGGACTTTGCCTAAATGCTTACGATCGTATACCATGGACCAGTTTTCACTATCGGAATAGCCCGTTACATCCATAGAAACATAGATATTAAACTCATGAAGACGTTGTGTAAGGTATGTTACAAAACTCGTAAGTTTTGCTTTATCCTTATAATGCACATCTTCAAAATCTAAATTATAGCCGTCATAACCATAGGTCAACGCATACAATACCATATCATCCGCAATGGTTTGCCAGTATTTCTTGTCATTTAAGATTTTACTCGTTAAATCCGGATCAAACTGATTCGTCACCAACGGCCATACACGATACCCCTCGTCTTTATAAGTATTGGCGTACGTCAGGCTTACACCGTTTTTAACAGCCAAGCCTTTTTCAGACAAATCAAACCATGTTGGCGAAACAACGGAGGTACCGCTCTTCGCTACCGGTACCCCATAAGAAGCAGACACAGTAGGATCGAATACCCATGCCAAAGAACCCTTTATTTCCTTACGCGTTGGAATATCTAAAGCCCCTAAGGGTGCCTTCAATTCAATACCCGTCTTTGTACGAATCGCCTGTACGCCAAGAAGCGGTGATGTGGCACTCATGTCTACATATGTTGTTCCGTTGCGCTCTATCGTAGCCAATTGAATGGTACGTACACCGTTACGGCGATCGCCGTTGTAGCTCATGTCACCGGCACGACGGGGTGCCGGCAACGCAATATAGGCCTTGTTATTTTTTATACTGATAGTATTTAAATTTACCGTCTGATATACGCTTAAAGGGATAAATATATGGCCGTCTTCCACGATAGCCAATTCCCCCGCATCACTGGTCTGACCAGCCAATGTACGAATAAAAATAGGTTGCACCGATTCCGTGCCGCTAAGGTCATTGCCGGCCTCCTTAGAAACCGTTACTTTACCATTACTAGTAGCTTGCGATGCTTTATATTTTACAGAGTTATCTATTTTGATTAAACTGCTGCTTTCTTTAGTCACTTCAATAGATGCCGCCTGGGCGCCGGTGGCGGAAAGCGTCACTAACGCTGCCAATACGGCACGAGTCAAAATTTTCTTCATATACATCCTTTCTTTTATATAGTAAATTCCATTTTTTATGAGTTTGCTTAGCTTTAATAGACTTTTATTTATTATCAGCTGTTTGTACTCAACCTTAAAAGTCTTCTTAGGTGCTTTTACTCGACAATATATGTTTCATAGGCCCCCAATAGTTGCAAAGACGTGGCCAATTCTTTAAGTTCAGCCAGCGCCTCCGAAATTTGAGGTCCATTATCTAATATCTGAAGATCAAGGAAAAATTTATACTCACCGAGACGTCCTTTGGTCGGACGCGATTCGATTTTAACCAAATTGATTTGCCGTTTGGCAAAAATCCCTAAGCATTCCCACAATGAGCCCGGACGCAAGCCTTCCAATTCACATTGTAAAGACACCTTCCCCGTTGTCATAGTGGCATCAAACGTTATGTGATGATTTGGTTTTACCAAAATAAAGCGCGTCAAATTAAGCATATTATCTTGAATTTGATCGGTTAATTTAACCAAGCCGTATTTTATGCCCATAGCCTCGCCGCCAATGGCTGCTTTGGCTAATGACTGCGATTGAGCCACAATGCCGGCCCCTTGTGCCGTAGAATCCGTCACAATTTGTTGAGCCTGTTTAGCCTGTTTTTGCAAAAACATTTTACATTGTCTCAATGCCTGCGGATGGGAATAAATCATGGTTATTTCATTGGCCGCACTGCCCGGCAAGCCCCATAAATAATGGCGAATAGGCATGCAGATTTCAGCTCGTATTTCCACGCCGCCGTGTTCTGCCAAATAATCTATTGTTGTCAAAACCGTACCGCCCAAAGAATTTTCGACCGGTACGAAAGCATAATCCACATGTCCCAACATGGCCGCTTCAATAGCTTCATCAATAGTATTCATCGCCTCTTTTTGTATCATCAATGATTGACACTCACACAGACGATTCAGAGCTTCTTCCGTAAACGTCCCGTGAGGGCCTAAAAATGAAATAGTTATCACTCTTAATCGCCTCCTCCTACGATATTTTTTATTATAACATACCCCCTTTTTATTTGTCATAAGAATGGCGCTCCGTTATAATGAATATATACTATTTATGAGGAGGTAATTATGCATCAATATTTATTTTATATAGGAGACTTTCCGATTCGAGCTTACGGTCTGCTCTTATCGTTAGGTATTTTCTGCGCCGCCGCAGTAGCCTATTATTTATTTAAACGAGACGGCCGCGGTTGGCATGTTCACATGTTCGATTTCGCTATCACCACCGGTATTGCCGGTATTATCGGTGCCCGTCTTTGGGATGTGTTTTTCTTCGACTGGGATTATTATCAACATCATCTCTTAGAGATTCCCTTTGTATGGCAAGGGGGTATGGCCATTCAAGGGGGCGTCGTGCTCGGTACCTTAGCGGGTATTTGGTATGTAAGGAAACATAATATCGACACTTGGGCTTTTGCCGATGTGTTTGCACCGGCTTTAATTCTGGGTCAATCTGTAGGCCGTATGGCAAACCTCATGAACGGTGATGCTTTCGGACACCCCACCGGCGGTAATTTCGGTATTCTCTATCCGGAAACTACCCTTGCCTTTAAAACCTACGGGGCTCAACCCTTATGGCCGGCCGAAATCTGGGAGGGTCAAATCGATATCCTCATTTTCGTGGCACTGCTCTTATTCAATACAGTACCACACAAAAAAGGTCAGACTTTCGTACTCTATGCTATTTTATACTCAACGGCTCGTTTCTTTCTCGAGTTTTTACGTGGCGACTACGTAAATCTCACCATGGGCCTCAAATCGGCACAGATGACCAGTCTTACGGTTATTATTATCGGGATTATCGTCTTTATCTACCTTCAGGTAAAAGGTTCCTATGATACTCATCTCTATGGGGGCGACGGCGATGGAGCCTCCCGGGATGCGTCAAAATTACAACCACAGAAAGCTCAAAATAAACATAAACGCAAATAATAGCTAAACAGTTAGTGTTCAATTACTGAATGCTAACTGCTTTTCGTTACAAAAACAAAAAGCAATCTACCTATAAGATATTTCATAGATATCTTACTCAGGCGGATTGCTTTTTATTGTGCCTTACATATTTATACCAAACTGTTATTTAATCGCGCCCCATAATAAAGGCTTTTATAATAATCATGGAAATAGCTGTATAAGAGGCCATAATAAGGAGACCTTCACTGTACGATGCGTTAAGCCCCACAATAATAGACAAACCTATAGGACCTCCTATTTGATGCATGGTGTTGGTAATTCCGCTGGCTGCGCCGGCCAATTCTTTTGGTGTGTCAAAAATACCTGCCGATGTCACCGTGGTTACAACCATGGCTTGCCCCATGCCGAGCGGAATCATCGGTAAGGCAACGGCCAGTACATAACCTTGTTCAATATCAATAAGCGCCGTGGCCACAAGGCCAAGAAGGATTAGTGCCGAACCGACCATCATTATGGTACTTTGTTTCCAATATTGAGATAAACGCGGAACTTGTAATGCAGTCATAAATTGTGGAATCGTCATCGGTAAAAAGGCTAGCCCCGCTCCAAACGGTGTTAGCTCATAAGCTCGTTGTAGCATTTGCGGAATTAAAAACCAATACGGCAGCACACTCATCATAAATAGTAATCGAGTTATATAAGCGCCAAACCGAACTTTATGGGTATATAGAGACAGTGGCATAATCGGTAACGTAATGCTTTTTTCACGCCAATAAAATAAAGCAAGGAAAACGATACCGATTATAGCAAACCAAAATCCGTTATTGTCAGCAGTTAAGCTGTAAATTAAGGAGCTGAGACCGATGACGGAAAGAATGCTGCCCAAATAATCGATTTTGCTGTTAACTGTTTCACTATCCTTAATATAGCGCCAAGTCAATACTACCAATAATAATGCGATAGGCACATTAATCAGAAAACCCACTCGCCAGGAAAATAGACTTGTTAAGGCGCCGCCGATAAGTAACCCGATACTGGATCCCAAACCGGCGGTGGTTCCGTAATACGCTATGGCTTTACTGCGCATTTCACCGATATACGCATCCATGATAAGAGCCAAACTGGTCGGTGCAATAATCGCACTGCCAATACCCTGAACGGCTCGGGCTCCGATTAGCATAGCCGCGCTCTGGGCGTAACCGATAGCTAAGGAACTGAGTGCAAAAATTACGAGACCCAGCTGAAAAATGTGTTTTCGCCCCAATAAATCAGATAAACGTCCGGCTAAAAGTAAGAAACCACCAAAGGTGATTGTATAGGCATTAGATACCCAAGCCAGATGAGTGGAATCAAGCTGTAATGATTCGCCAATCTGTAGCGAACTGGTAAACACGATGGAATTATCCATGAGAATTACAAAATATGATAGTAACGTTATGACGAGCGTCATACCAAACTTAGTATTTTCGGTAGCTTCAACAGAATTATTCGCTTTCATGACTTCTTCCAAAAAAACCATCCTTTTCTTTCAATGATAAAGAGTAAATGTAGATATGCTTACTAAAATAGCTGTAGTGCTACCTAAGCCGGAGCCTTCATGCGTAGTATACGGAATCACGGTTTTACCGTTTAAATCAACTTGATCGAGGAACATACGGACCACCATCGGATATTCGCCCCACCAAATCGGCGACCCGATATAGATAGTATCATATTGGCTTACATCAGGTATGGAGCCTTTGATTGCGGGTCTTTCGTTCTTCTCCCTCCACTTTTTAACTCTTCTTTAATCTCAAATTTTTAACTTCAGCCAAAAAATCTGATTTCCAACTAGTATAAGAACTGTTAGTATCATATCTAATATTCTAAAAATAGTACAATAGTGGTTCTTTATTCATGTATAAACAACACGCATACTGAAGTGTAATTTTAAAGAATTAATAAAGCAATCATTGCAAAAAAATAATCCGCTCGATGTATTTTCCCAGTTAAAAATACGCCGAACGGATTATTTGGCAGAGTTCATTCTATTTATGGTAAAATAGTTTCACCTTAAGCTCTCAGCCTAATGTGACTACTTCATTCGATACCAATCATAACCACCCGTAGAACGGGTGGTTTGCTCTGACCCTATAAGGGTCTTTCTCTAGTGGTTGCCCTCTAAAGAGGGCTTTGAGTAATCTGACAACCACTCTATTACCACTGGCTGCCCCCTACTCGGGGGCTTTTATTTTTGCCTACTTTACCTGCTCACCCGTGAACGGGTCCATATATTCTTTAAAATTTAACGTATCTTGAGCTATATCTTCTTGTAATTGATTGCGAATATACTCCTTTATCGCTCCTTCGTATCTGCCTACCGTATCCACATAATATCCTCTACACCAAAAATGTCGATTCCCATACTTATATTTTAAATTAGCATGTTTATCGAATATCATGAGGCTACTTTTACTCTTTAAATACCCCATAAAACTTGATACACTTAAATGTGGAGGTATAGTAACGAGCATATGTATATGATCGGGGCAGCACTCCGCCTCTATAATCTCCACATTCTTTCTTGTACATAAATCTCTTAATATTTTCCCTATATCAACTTTTATTCGCCCATATATAACTTGTCGTCTATACTTAGGTGCAAAGACAATATGGTATTTACATCTCCATTTACTATGTGATAAGCTTTTTACGTCATTCATTGACATTGAACCTCCTAAGTTGAAATGTTGTGGTTGCCAGACCAACTTCATTGTATCATTAGGAGGTTCTTTCCTTTTCTATAAGAATTTTTTACCGACCCCCAGTTTAACTGGGGGTTTTGTCATGCCTATTCGGCGTACAAGCATATGATGCCAACACAAATAAGGTGTAGGCATCAAATGTCATCATAAAGTATAGGCTCTCGGCAATGCGTGGAATCATATGCACATGGACCAGACCGAGCACAATGGCCAACAAATATAAACGATGCAACCATCGTCCCGTCTGATATGACCAAAGCTGACGCATAGCTTGCCTAAAAGAATCAAATGTTGTTTTCGCTTGTTTACTTAACGGTGTGAGCCAAATTATGGCGACCAACAAGGCGATAACAGCTGCTACCAGAGCTCCAAGCCCGGTATATTTGATTTCCTCATGCATGGAAAAAGAAAACCAATAGTGTCCCAACGCAAGCAGTAAGGTTAAAGGGCCCAACAACCGATGCCAAGCCATAACTTCTGAAATGCGCAACACACGGAGCAACCATTTTGGTTTTGTTATTATATAGACTGCTAACAACCATCCTACATAAGCTATTACGCCTACATCATAGGTAATTAAGTTGCTCGTAGTCTCAACTATACCTGTGTTCATCAAGTATACCAAAGGGGCCGACAGAATGAACCAGTATATTATCAAACGAAATATTTGCAGTAAATTCCCCATCTACACGCTCCCTTTACTGACCCAATACACCGATACGTTGCAGCCATGTCTGTACAGCCGTTTTAGCGGCATCGGAATCAGATTCGCTGCCACGAATTGCTAAGCCTTCCAATAAATGGGCTCCAGGGAATTGTTTTGCTAAGACTGCTTCAACACTCCCTAAGCCGGACCCTTCATGAGTTGTAAACGGAATTACAGTTTTACCATTCAAATTAACTTGATCAAGGAAGGTGTGAACAACCATAGGGTACTCACCCCACCAAATTGGCGAACCGATATAAATAGTGTCATATTGACTCAAATCAGGAATTTGTCCCTGAATAGCCGGTCTTTCATTATTAGCCTGTTCCGCCTTCGCTACTTGCGTAGTTTCACGATACTCCGACGGATATTCTTTTACCGGTACAATTTCATACATATCGACCCCGGTAGCGCTTTGAATGTAATTGGCAATTCGATGGGTGTGACCGATTGGCAATTCGCCTACACCGTAAACACCTTTAGTTCGCGAGAAAAATACGATTAAGCTTCGGTGGTTCCCTTTAGTTGTATCCGTAGTGGATACTACATTACTAGTAGACACGGTCGTAGTACTCGTATCAGTTTTATCGTTTGAAAAATTCAGCCAAAACAGGCCTGCGCCTATAATAACAACAAGAATAGCAAAATAAATTTTTTTAGAGTCATATAAATTCCTCCCAATTCTCTCAATATCTCAAAATATAATGGCTTAATGCTTTTGATAGCATATTTTGCTATTATTTCATTGCCATTATATTCCTTGATGTTAACTTCAAGTCAAGTAAATAGTTCTAAGTTTTTAAATATTTTGAAAAAGCCTAACTATCTATTATGATAAAATTTTATGAGTATGCTATAATTATTGTGCATAGTAAATTCGTAGTAACCGTTACACCAAAAGGAGTTTACCATGATTGATTTAATCTTATTAGAACAATTAATTGCATTCAATGATTTCGGCACTTTATCAAAAGCGGCAGAACAGCTTAATATATCCCAACCGGCTCTGACGCGAAGCATGCAGCGCTTGGAAGATGAACTGGGCATTCAATTATTTATACGCACCAAGAATCGCATGACCCTTACCGATACCGGTTACTACACCGTATCGCAAGCGCGTCAATTACTGCGTCATACGGATGATTTTTATCAAAAAATCCATCAATATGCGTTACAACAAGTGGTCTTATATGTGGGGGCCTCCGCGCCCGGTCCTTTATATAAAGTAGAGTATCGAGCCAAAGAACGTAAGTTAGAGCAAAAATTAAACACAGAAATGGCGGATGACCAAACACTGAGAGAAAAGCTGTTAAATGAAGAATGCCAGCTGGTCATCACCGACAAGCCTATCGATAACCCAAAAGTGATTACTGAACTGTTCTTTAACGAAGTGTTGTCACTCACTGTTCCACCCGACCATCCGTTGGCGGACCGAGAATTTGTCACAAAAGAAGATTTAGCCGGTTTAACCATGTTACTGCGTACTCAGCTCGGCATTTGGGAGGATTTTGTCAATCAATTGACCGAAACGACCTTTATCAAGCAAAGCGAGCCGGAAACATTTAATGCCTTAGTAGCGGCTTCCAATTTGCCCAGCTTTATTACCAACGTGAGCAAACTGAATTGGCATGTCCCCGAAAATCGCATCAAGATTCCTATTAAAGAGGACGCTGCTACCATACCGTTTTATATGAATTCCTTGAAAAAACACCGTCATTTAATGGAACAGTTGTTATAAAAAACAATGTCTCCATAGTCAAAACGAGGCTTATAGGACAAAACGAAAACCTAAAACGACCACCTAGCAAAAAAGCAATCCGCAGGCAAAGGCTCTGTCAATCAGAGTTTCTCGCCTTATGGATTGCTTTTTTATTAGTATGATAGCTCCTAAAATGAGCCGTTCTGCGTTCTCTATACCGCTCTTACCAAAGGTTTAGGATAACTAATGTTTTATATTTAACGCACTTTTATAGAATATACTCGGACAAATCAACGTCTTGAACGATAGTACCTAAGCGTTCTTCAACCATTTCAGCAGTAATGGTTACGTCTACTTCTTCAGCCGGTGGTGCATTAAAGGAAATGTCCTGCAATAATTTCTCTAAAATCGTATGTAAACGACGAGCACCGATATCTTCCGTTTCATTATTTACGCGATAGGCCAATTCGGCGATTTTATCGATGGCTTCTTCTTTAAAGTGAATGGTCACTTTATCCGCTTTAAGAAGCATATGATATTGTTTTAATAATGCTTGTTGCGGTGTCGTCAAAATTTCTTTGAAATCTTCCTGCGTCAAGCTGTTAAGTTCTACACGAATCGGGAAACGGCCCTGTAATTCAGGAATTAAATCGGATGGTTTCGACACATGGAAGGCACCGGCCGCAATAAACAAGATATGTTCCGTTTTAATAGGACCGTATTTCGTATTTACTGTTGCACCTTCTACGATAGGTAAAATATCGCGCTGTACGCCTTCACGGGATACATCGGGACCGGACGCACCGCTGCGAGCCGCAATTTTGTCGAATTCGTCGATGAATACAATTCCCTCTTGTTCAGCCAACTCCACGGCACGATCCGTAACGGCATCCATATCCAATAATTTTTGAGCTTCTTCCTGAACGAAGATTTTACGCGCCTGCCCTACTGTGGTATGGCGTTTTTTCTTTTTCTTCGGTAATAAATTACCAAACATTTCGGAAATATCGGTACCCATACCGTCAGGCGAACCATTTAAAGGCATAGCAAATGCTTTGGCCTGTTCTTCTACTTCAATTTCGATTTCACGGCTATCCATGAGACCGTTCTTCAATTGTTCAAAGAACTGGGTCCGTTTTTCAGACATTTCCGGTTCTTCTTGTTCTTTTTTAGCTTCTTCTTTTTCTGTATCTTCAGGACTGGCAAAAAGCATTTCCAAAGGATTAGTCATCTTTTTAGATTCCGACTCTTTTTTAGGCCAAAGAATTTGCAATAAACGTTTATTGGCAAGTTCTTCCGCTTTTTCCTGCTGTCCTTCCATCATTTCTTCTTTAACCATGCGCACGGAGTTTTCAACCAAATCACGAATCATTTGGTCCACATCACGACCCACATAGCCTACTTCGGTAAACTTAGTGGCTTCCACTTTAACAAACGGAGCCTTTACCAATTTCGCCATACGACGAGCCAATTCCGTTTTACCGACACCGGTAGGGCCGATGAGTAAAATATTTTTTGGCGTATACTCTTCGCGTACATCTTCCGGCAATTGTTTGGCACGCCAGCGATTACGCAAGGCAATGGCTACCATTTTCTTGGCTTCCGATTGCCCGATAACATATTTATCCAACTCCGCCACAATCTGACGCGGTGTAAAGTTATTAGTATCCATCAAAACCTCCAGAATAAGGCCGGCTACCTATGTCGATAACACGGTCTTGTTAACTGTAACATTAATAGCTGTAACCTTAATAGCTATAGCCCATACCGGTTATAACTATTCAGACAACTCTTCAACAATAACATTATGGTTTGTATATACGCAGATATCGGCTGCAATATGAAGTGCTTTCTCGGCAATTTCACGAGCACTAAGCTCTGTATTGGCCGCTAAAGCGCGAGCCGCTGCCAACGCATAATTGCCGCCGGAACCGATAGCACAAATACCGTCATCCGGTTCGATGACTTCACCGTTACCGGACACCAATAAAATAGTTTTACCATCTGTTACTAATAAAAGTGCTTCCAAATTACGAAGCATTTTATCGCTGCGCCATTCTTTAGCAAGTTCTACGGCACTACGCACCAATTGCCCGTTATATTGATTAAGCTTAGCTTCAAACTTATCAAACAAAGTAAAGGCATCGGCTACGGATCCGGCAAAACCGGAGATAACCTTGCCATTATACAAACGGCGCACCTTTTGGGCCGTATTTTTCATAACTACACTTTGTCCCATCGTAACCTGTCCGTCACCGGCAATGGCAACAGATTTATCACGTTTAACGGCACAAATTGTAGTTGCGTGAAATTCTACACTCATTATAATTCCTCCTTCAACTTCGCTAACGTATCCAACGCACGCTGCGCAATTAAAGCATTTTTTTCTTTCTTTTTACGTACTTTAGTCGGCCATGATTCCATTATACCAAAGTTAATATTCATCGGTTGGAAATCGGAGCCTTCATACGCACTGATGTAATGGCTTAAACCGCCCATCGCCGTAGTGCGCGGGAAGCTTACCGGCACTTTTTCTTCTAAAATACGACTAACATGAAGGCCTGCCATAAGGCCCGAGGCAGCCGATTCCAAGTAGCCTTCGACACCTGTCATCTGACCGGCAAAGAAGAATCTTGGATCTTCAATCAGTTGGAAGTATTCATTTAATAAAGTCGGTGAATTGATATAGCTGTTGCGGTGCATTACGCCATAGCGGATAAATTCCGCATTTTCGAGGCCCGGAATCATGGAGAAAACACGTTTTTGTTCGCCCCATTTAAGATGTGTCTGGAAACCGACTAAGTTAAACATGGTCGCTTCTTTGTTTTCTTTGCGAAGCTGTACTACAGCATAGGATTCCTGATTGGTTCGTTTATCTACAAGGCCAACCGGTTTTAACGGCCCGAAGCGCAAGGTATCGATACCGCGGGATGCCATGATTTCTACGGGCATACAGCCTTCAAAATATTGCTCTTTTTCAAACTCTTTAACTTCCGCTACTTCAGCGGTCGTCAAAGCATCCCAAAAGGCTTTATACTCTTCTTCCGTCATCGGACAGTTCAAGTAATCCGCATCACCCTTGTCATAGCGGGAAGCGGCAAATACTTTATCATAGTTAAGTGATTCGGCCGTTACAATCGGAGCCGCCGCATCATAGAAATAAAAATTGGCAGTCCCTGTTTTGGCTTTAACCTGTTCAGCTAAAGCATCCGACATGAGCGGCCCCGCCGCTACGATAACGATGCCCTCCTTCGGTAATTCCGTCACTTCTTCGCGGATAACCGTTACCATCGGATGTTCCGATAATTTCTTCGTTACCATTTCACTAAATAAATGGCGATCCACCGCCAAGGCACCACCGGCCGGTACGGCCGTAGCATCGGCACAGGCCATAATTAAAGAATCAAGCTGACGCATTTCTTCTTTTAAAAGGCCTACGGCATTTTCTATATTTCCGGCCCGCAGGGAATTACTGCACACCAATTCGGCAAAATTTTCTGTATGATGGGCCGGCGAAGTCCGTTGTGGCCGCATTTCATACAAAGTAACGGGTATATTGCGCTTAGCCAGTTGCCAAGCCGCTTCCGAACCGGCAAGTCCGGCTCCGATAATCGTAACTTTAGATGTAGTCACAATATCCTCCTTTTGATATTTCTATATTAATAATCTATTAGTTTTATTCTGCTGATTTTGAATCAGTGGTACTTTTCTCTCCATCATCAGCCTTTTTCTTACGCGTTCGTTTCTTAGGCTGCGTCGGACAATTTTCATTGGAACAGAACTTCTTCGTTGTACCGTTCTTATACGTCTTTTCTGTCATAATACTGCCGCAAGTTTCACAAGTCTCGTTAATTGGTTTATTCCACAAGGTGAAATCACAAGCGGGATAACGATCGCAACCGTAGAAAATACGACCGCGTTTCGATTTACGTTCCACAATCGTCCCTTCATGACATTTTGGACAGGTCACACCGGTGCTGACCGTAATCGGCTTAGTATTTTTACATTCAGGGAAATTGGAGCATGCCAAGAAACGGCCGAAACGACCGAATTTATACACCATCGGATTGCCGCAAACATCGCAGATAACATCGCTTTCTTCATCGGCGATTTTAACCTTATCTACTTCATTCGCCTCCTCCAATTCCTGAGCAAACACAGTATAGAATTCACTTAAAACATCCTGATAGGTTTCTTCACCACTGGCAATATCATCCAGATCTTTTTCCAAATGAACGGTGAAGTCTACATTGATAAATTTTTCAAAGTGAGCAATCAAGAAGTCAACCACTACAAAACCCAGTTCGGTTGGCACAAATTGCTTATCCTGTTTTTCCACATAGTTACGGGACATAATAGTATCGATAATTGGTGCGTATGTACTTGGACGACCAATACCGCGTTCTTCCAACGTTTTAATGAGGCTGGCTTCCGAATAACGAGCCGGCGGTTGTGTAAAATGTTGTTCCGGCAAAATTTCTTTATTCGCTACCGTATCGCCTTCCGCCATAATAGGAATTAATTTTGGTTCATCCCCATCTTTTTTAGCTTCTTCGTAAACTTCCGTAAAGCCTTTAAATACTACTTTACTACCGGATGCACGCAATTTATAGTCATCAACCTGTAATTGGGCCGTTACCGTTTCCGATTGTTGCGGTGCCATCTGGCTCGCCATAAAGCGATTCCAAATCAAAGTATACAGCTTTAATTCATCACGACTAAGGAAGGGCTCTACCATTTTAGGTGGTAATTCAAGCGAAGTAGGTCGAATCGCTTCATGCGCATCCTGACTGCTTTCCTTCGTACCGAACACATTCGGTTTAGCCGGATAATATTCTTTGCCAAAATGATTTAGAATATATGTCTTCGCAGCCTGTTGCATTTCAACGGCAATACGGGTAGAGTCCGTACGCATATAGGTAATCAAACCGACATGGCCGTAGCCGCCGATTTCGAGGCCTTCATATAAATGCTGAGCAATCATCATGGTACGCTTGGCGCCGAAATTAAGCTTACGAACACCTTCCTGTTGCAAAGTCGATGTGGTAAACGGTGCCGGTGCTTTGCGGGAACGCTTGCGACGCTCTACTTTGATAACTTCCGCCGTCTGACCGGCAATGTCTGATTTAATAGCTTCCGCTGTCGCTTCATCAGGGATAGTGATTTTTTCATCACCTTTATGTGTCAGTTCAGCCGTAAAGCTTTCCTTATCCGTCGTCATATATTGCCCTTCAATGGACCAATATTCTTCCGGAATAAATGCTTGAATTTCTTGTTCCCGTTCACAAATCAAACGAACGGCTACGGACTGTACGCGGCCGGCACTGAGGCCTTTACACACTTTACGCCATAATAAAGGACTTAATTTATAACCTACAATACGGTCGAGCATACGACGAGCCTGTTGGGCATCCACCATATTTTTATCAATCGTACGTGGCGAATTAATCGCTTCCGCCACGGCATGCTTTGTAATTTCGTTAAACGTAATACGACATTTGGAAGCTTCATCCACATTCAGTATATAGGCTAAATGCCAGGAAATGGCTTCCCCTTCACGGTCCGGGTCAGTAGCCAGTAAAATGGCTTTTGATTCGTCCGCATCATGTAATAACTCTTCAATCAACTTTTTACGAGTCGTCAAATTAGAATAACGCGGTACAAAACCGTTTTCAATATCAATACCAAGCTGACTTTTTGGTAAGTCACGTAAATGCCCCATACTTGCTTTAACAATATAGTCAGGGCCTAAGAATTTTTCAATAGTTTTAGATTTTGCCGGTGATTCCACAATCACCAACGTTTTACCATCCGGATTATACGTACGAGGTGGCAATGTTTTGGCTAAATCACCTACAGCCTGCATAACCGGTTTGGCTTTCCCCTTGGCGGTAACCGCCACTTTGCCTTCCAAACGGCGTTCTTCTTTTTTACCAGTTGCGGTGTCTTTCTCACCGATTACGATGGAACGTTTAATGGACAAACTGATTCCTCCCGAATTCCAATATTATATACCCTTTTGAAGCAGTTCGTTCAATACACTGCTTAAGTTCTAAGGACAATAAACTCAAATGGAGGGCTCCCTCTGAAAGTTTTGTCGTCATAGCTAACGTTTCCAACGATGTTTCTTTTTCATTGGATAATGACGCTAAAATCTTTCGTTCCTCCACACTAAAGCTTAACACACCCACGCCTTTATGGCTACTGCTTTTTTCCTCACCGGCGCCTTCCAAGCATTGCCAATTATACATATCAGGCACTTGAGAGGGCTTTATTAATAAAATAGCCCCCTCTTCTAACAGCCAATGATTGCCTGCAAATTCATTAGTCAATATATTCCCCGGCACAGTGAAAACATCTCGCCCTTCATTGTTCGCCATATCGGCGGTAATCAATGAACCACTGCGTGACTTGGCTTCTACGACTATAACACCGCGCGAAAGCCCACTGATGATGCGGTTGCGCATAGGAAAGAATCCCGCCTTAGCTTGTACACCGGGACCGTATTCCGACAACAAAAGGCCATCATTTTCAATTATTTTTTGAAATAAACGGGCATTACTGCGTGGATAGCTTTGGTCCAGACCACAGCCCATAACAGCGATCGTCTGACCATGCCCCTTGAGAGCCCCTTCATGAGCATACGAATCAATACCGCGGGCACCCCCACTGACGACAGCGATACCATATCTCGCCAGTTCGGCTGCAAAAACAGTGGCTACATTGCGCCCGTAGGGCGTACAATTACGGGCTCCCACCATAGCGATTTTACGGGGATTTTTAAATGTCTTTAAATTGCCGCGATAAAATAAAACTTGCGGCGGATTAAATATTTCACGTAATTCTTCAGGATAGGCTTCATCGTGAAAGCCGACTACCTGAATATGATAATTGTTCAAATCATGCTCAAGCTTACCTAAATCCATAGTTAATATTCCTTTTACTAACGCTGATTTATATTGCTTTTTAACCTGCAAAGTATCGTCAACCGCTTTATCTTTTTGTACGGTTTGCCATAGTTCAATAGGTGTGCCATAGCGCTTTAAGGCTTCACTAATTGTTACACTTCCTATACCCGGCAAACTTCCTAAAGCGGCTAAAATAAGTCGATCGTCAGTTAATTCTGTTGCTTGCACCATACTGTACTCCCCATCCCCTTTAAATTATAAACAATATATAATCGCTATACGAAATTCAGCAGATTATGGAATGTCTTTAACTTTAATAATAACCTCTATTTGATGTTTACCTTATTATTTAACCTCGTTAGCTCTTACATGCGGTAGCTCAATGCTTCTGCTACGTGTGAAATATCTACCCGTTCTGCGCCGGCCAAATCGGCAATAGTCCTAGCTACTCGTAAAATCTTGTCATAGCTGCGTATGCTAATGTCTAAATTTTGAAAAGTCTGTGCTAAGACTTGCTGCGCTTCATCGGTTACCTCACAGGCAAGTATCAACTGTCTATGACTTAGTTCACTATTAAGCAAGACTCGATTACCGTCACTAAAATGTAACGCTATAGAACGTTTTCGTTGAATTTCACGAGCGCTGATAACACGTTCACGAATGGTTGCTGACGTTTCAGCATCACCAACAGCTTGTAATTCTTCATAAGTAGGTCTCGTTACATGAATCACCATATCGATTCTATCCAATAGCGGTCCCGATAAGCGTTTAACATAACTTTCAATTTGCCACGGTGTACAAGTACAAGTATGACCTTCACCACCATCATGCCAGCCACACGGACAGGGGTTCATCGCCATCAATAAAATGAAGCGGCACGGATACGAGAATGTACCATTGGCTCTCGAAATATGGATAACCCCTTCTTCCAAAGGTTGGCGCAAAACTTCCAGTACCGACCGAGAAAATTCCGGTGCTTCATCTAAAAATAAAACACCTTCATGACTCAACGTTAACTCACCGGGTTTCGGAATACTCCCACCTCCGGCCATGCCGGCCAACGTAATAGTATGATGAGGACTGCGAAATGGTCGTACCTGCATCAGGCCTTCCGTCGGCAATAAACCGGCCACACTATAGATGCGGCTGATGCTGAGCTGTTCTTCTTCGGTCAAAGGCGGCAATATGGACGGCATAGCTTTAGCCAGCATAGTTTTACCGGCCCCCGGCGAACCGGTAAGCAGTACGTGATGACCACCGGCGGCGGCTATCTCAAGGGCTTTTTTGGCTATAATCTGACCTTTTACCTCTGAAAAATCGGCCAGTCGCTGCAACGAATGAGTACCTTGTGTTGCGGGTTTTGCCATAATCTCCGGTATTTTCCCAAGAACCATAGCTACCAAATCTTTAAGGCTCGAAGCCACCACCACATCACCACCGAAACCATGCTTCATTTCGGTACCATTATCCGGCGCGGTATACAGTTTTTGTATGTTTTGTTCTCTTGCACCAAGAGCCAATGCCAAAGCACCGGTCGTCCTTTTTAAACGTCCCTCTAAGGATAGTTCCCCAATAAATATCGTATTTTCAGCCAAATCCTCTCTTTGGTCGGTATTAAACGGAATAGCCTCCGAAGCCAATAAAACGCCCATAGCGATGGCTAAATCGAGGCCTGAGCCGTCTTTACGAATATCCGCCGGTGCTAAATTAATGACAATCCGTTTCATGGGAAACTCAAAGCCTGCATTGCGAATGGCCGCCCGAACCCGTTCTTTGGCCTCTCTTACTGCGGCCGTAGGCAAACCTACTATTTCAAAACAAGGCAATCCCCTTGCTATATCGACTTCAACGGTCACCACTTTGGCAGCCAAACCATATAAAACGATTCCTTTAGTTTTTGCATACATACCCTAACATCCCCTATAAACCTCGGCATCCCTATAAACACCGGCATTCCTATAACCCCCGGCATCCCTATAAATACGGCATTCCCTATAAATACCCGATGATTCCCATTTATTCAATAAAATAAGCTTTTTATTTAACAAAAACAGCCTTTTAAATGGCGTATTTGAAATCGATCATTATGAAATACATAGACTTCAATAACATCAAAACGAACCGGTATATCCCCACTACTGTACTGCTCTAAATAAAGTTCCGTACTGCGTCGAATATGATTTTGCTTTAATGCTGTAACAGCCTCACAGGGAAGACCGTACTTCTTACTGCGCCGCGTTTTTACTTCTATGACAATCAAAATTCCCGCTTTTTTGGCAATAATGTCTAACTCTCCATAACGAGTCCGCACATTACGGGCCACTAACTCATATTCATTAGAGCATAAATATTCACATGCTTTTGATTCCCCATACTGTCCCAATTCTTTGTTAGTCAAAAATAACAGCCTCCCGATTTCTATGTAAACCAGATTCCATATGGTGCTCAATTATGGTTTCTCTTTGTCCAAAACATTGTATAGTATCTGTTTATTACCTTATCAGTTATTGAAGGAACTGTAAATCCTTGTACTTCAAACCTCTTTTTAAAATCGACCTTTCGTAGCAGCACACCACTTGACAAAAACCAATTAATTGTTCTATTCCATTTAGAATATTTATTCGTTTTTGAATATTAATCATTCAACTATTACGCAACTAAAGTTATACATAGAGAATGCAAAAAACCGGCCATAGGACCGGTTTTCCAACATAGGATTCTATTTACTTTTTGACGGATATTCAAAACCTACCATGCTTTTAATGGGTTCAAAACTTTTGCGGTGGAGCGGAGTTATGCCTTGCAATTCCAAGGCTTCTTTATGGAACGGCGTAAAATAGCCCTTGTGAATGGCAAAACCATAACCCGGATATTCATCCTCCAAGGATTCCATATAACGATCGCGTGTTACTTTAGCCACAATTGATGCGGCCGCAATGGAAGCACTTTTAGAATCACCCTTAACGAGTGATTCTACAGGAACTGCAAGCTCCGGCAATGGCATAGCATCTACCAGGACTGCCTTCGCCGGCACCTTTAAGGTATTAATTGCTTCATACATAGCCGTCTGCGTAGCCCGATAAATATTGAGCTCGTCAATTTTTTCAGGACCATACGAAATGCAACTAACCGCAACGGCTTGGCGCATAATTTCATCATAAATAAGCTCCCGTTTATGCGGTGCAATCTTTTTAGAATCATTAAGGCCTTCGATTTGAGCATTTGGCGGTAAAATTACAGCAGCCACTGTAACCGGCCCCGCAATGGGACCGCGCCCAACTTCATCAACACCGGCCACTTCAAAAATACCTTCTTCATAGAAGCTGTTTTCATACGTATAAAGTGCATTCAAACGCTGAAATTCCGCTAATTGCTTCTTCTGACGCATCACGTAAGCAGCGGCCAACTTACGAACCGAAGATCGGGAATCTTCCTGAGCCCACAAGAGAACATCAAACTCAAATTGAGTGGTTTCCAAAAGGGTTTTAATTTCTTTTACCGTTAAGGCCTCAAATTCATTCTTCGTCATGCTTAGTTTCGTCCTCTTTAGTTAACGGTTCTTCATTGACACTATCCAATGTTAAATTGCCAAGCTTCTGATTCCTATAATCGGTGAGCACAATGCGTCGCGCCTTGTCTAAATCGACGATACCGCCACTTACTAAACAACCGCGACGACGGCCGATATTTTCTAACAATGTATCGGCATCGCCTAACTCTTCCGGTTTTAATTTATAGCGTTCCGCTAATAAACCGGGTTGCGCTTCATTGACCTGATTAAGTAATTGTTTCATTACCGATTCAAGGTCATACACATCATCTGAAATAGCACCGGTCATAGCCAGCCGAGCAGCGGCACGCTGATCTTCCAATTTAGGCCACAATACGCCCGGCGTATCGAGAAGTTCCAAATCCTTACCGATTTTAACCCACTGTTGACCTCTGGTATGACCCGGTTTATCCGCCGTGCGAGTAGCGGCAGCACCGGCCAATTTATTAATCAAGGTAGATTTCCCTACATTGGGAATACCAAGAATGATAGTACGCACGGAACGGCTGCGAATGCCTTTATTCTTCCATTTGTCGATAATCGGCTGGGCCAGACGTTCAACAGCTTTGACTAACTGCTTATTCCCCTTACCGGTTTTGGAATCAATTGCCAATACGGTAGCACCTTGGCTTTCGAAATAAGCAACCCATTCTTTAGTTGCTTGCGGATTAGCCAAATCGGACTTATTTAACACGACGATATGTGGTTTTTGGCCCACTACTTCACTGATTACGGGATTGGCACTACTCCGTGGAATCCGAGCATCCAACAACTCGATGACAACGTCTACTTTTTTGACATATTCCTTTATCATGCGGGTGGCTTTCGCCATATGCCCCGGGAACCAATGTACGACCGGAAATATATCCTGTTTTGTATCTGCCATGGTATCGCCTCCTTTAAGCTTAATCGTTCATCTTTAACTGATTTTTATACACGTATCTTTATGCCACAGTAAAAAATAATAAAAATATTCGTACGTTATATATCGCCTCAGTTTATATATACTGACATATAACGTAGCACACATGTATAATAATCAGAATATTTTTAATTTATGCAATTCGTGTAATTTAATGCAGTGCTAACTAATTGCTAACTAATTGGTCACTCATCACTCGCTAATTATTTACTCATCACTCGCTAGTTTTTCACTAACTATATTATAACATGCAAAAAATAAAGGGCTGCCAACGGCAACCCTTTATTTGTGAAATTAGCGTTTTTCGCGAATACGCGCAGCTTTACCAGTGAGATTACGTAAGTAATACAACTTAGCACGACGAACCACACCACGACGCATAACTTCGATTTTAGCCAAACGTGGGCTGTGAAGTGGGAATGTACGTTCTACACCCACACCGGAAGCAATACGACGAACAGTGAAAGTTTCACGAACGCTACCGCCTTGACGGTTAATAACCAAGCCTTCAAAAGCCTGGATACGTTCACGTGTGCCTTCGACAACTTTTACGTGTACACGAACGGTGTCGCCAGCGCGGAATGCAGGAATGTCTGCACGAAGCTGTTCTTGCTCAATTACGTTAATAATGTTCACTTTTTTTTCCTCCTTATTGTAGACATTCTTACCCATACCTCATAGGCAGCGGACTATCTCAAAATAACAGTACTATAATATCACATACTAACTATATATAGCAAGTCTATTTTTGTAAAATTTTTACTGCGGCCAACTATTTCCATCAGCCCTATATTTTCGCTACTTACGAATGACTTCAGCCCAATTAGAGTATGCCGAATAGTTTCATACCCAATACGCCGCCCCAGAAGTGAATTAAGAAACTCACAACCGAAATAGCCAGGCCAACGCGCCACCACGTACCCTGCGGTACATAGCCGGCACCGAAGAAAATCGGCGTTACGCCGGAGCTGTAATGTGTCAACGTACAGCCCGGGCTGTTCATCAAACCAAATAACAAGATGGTAAACGGTATAGGAGCCCCCATCGCCACCAAAATAGCCGCAAAAGCGGAGAACAAAGCGGTAATGCGAGCGGTGCCGCTAGCAAAGAAATATTGAGAATACACGAAAGCCGCTGATACAAAGAAAGAGGCCCAGAACCAGTCATACCCTTTCAGGAAGTTACTTACGAAATCCGCAAATACTGCAACAACGCCTAACTTACCAAGGAGCCCGGCCATACCGACGAGGGTACCCATCCAGATGAGTATATCCCAAGCCGTTTTTTCGCCCAATATATCATCCCACGTTAATGAGCCCGTCACAACACAGGAAAGAACGCCGATTAAAGCGACAGCCGTTGGATGCAATTTAGTCCAGATAGCCGTAGCCCATAAAATGATACAAGCCACAAAAATCAAAGCCACATAAATTTCACTCTTGGTGATAGGTCCTAACTTATCCAGCTCTTTTTGTGCCATCGCCGGTGCTTCCGGCGTCGCTTTAATTTCAGGCGGATAGATTTTATAAATGAACCACGGCATTAAAATCATACAAATCACACCGGGAATCACGCCCGCCTGAAACCATTCCCACCAGGAAATATCATAACCGAATAGCTTGGCCCCTAAGGAGGTAATCAATAAGTTACCGCTACAAGCCGTTAAGAAAATAGTAACGGTAATCGTATTAATGGTGTGAGCCGTAGTCATCAAAAAGGCACCGATTTTGCGGGACGAGCTGTCGTGTGGATTGGATCCGAAGGACAGTGAAACATTTTGCACAATCGGGAAAATAATCCCGCCCCCCACGGGCCGTATTTGACGGCGTTGCCGGCGATATAATCAAATCTGCACAGGCTAACGCATAGGATAGCTTCAACGAACTGGTACCGAATAAATGAATTAAGGTATACGCAATCCGCTTGCCGAGGCCGGAATTAATGATGCCGCGGGAGAAAAATACAGCTGCCACGATGAGCCATACATTAGCTTCCGCGTAACCGCCCAAAGCTTGTACCATAGTGATAGATTTAGTCGCTACGGCAGCAACAACGCCAAAAATCGCCATAATCCCCGTAGGCCAGGGGCGCAGAATAAAGCCTGCAATAGTGGCTATAAAAATAGCCAACAATTGCCAACCTTCCGGCTTAATGGCCTCGGTGTGAGGTAAAAACCATATAACAAGCCCTACCAAAACGGTTAAGGCCGCTCGCATAAAAGTATTCATATTAACATCCCCAAATCATATAAATCTGCTCTCTCTTTCAGATTTATTCTAAATTTTTTAAGTACTTATATCTTGTTTTGAACGTGTTCAATTTGATATTGTAATTTAGTTTTATTTTAAAGTACTTACATCCCCGATAACAGCCATGGATTCATAGGCCAAACGCACTAATTGTAAACGATTGGCTTTAACTGCTTCATCGTCTACCATAACCATAACATCTTCAAAGAATTTGTTAATAGCCGGTACCAAGGTTTCAGGAATAGCTACTACTTTATCATAATCCTTGTTTTCAAGGGCTGTTTGTGAATTTTCATAAGCAAGAACCGCTTCTTTGAATAATGCTTTTTCAGCTTCGTCACTGAATAACAAATCATCCACAGCCTTATAGCTTTCGTTTTTAACCAAGTTATACATACGCGTATAAGCCTGAACGAGTTCTACATTTTCATCGATACGATGAGCCATAATAGCTTTAACAAGGCCGTCAGCCTGAGTTACGGTAACAGTCGGATTGGATAATACCAATTCAATAACATTGTGCGGCACTTCATGATCGAGGTAAATATTTTTCAAACGAAGGGCAAAGAAGTTATTCAACTGTCCTACGATTTCATCGTGTTTAGCTTCCGGAACGCCTAACAATGTTAAATCCTGGCGCCATAACGGTTCTAAAGAAACATTCCAAGCACTATTGCTTAAAATATTCAATACGCCGATAGTCTGACGACGAAGTGCATAAGGGTCCTGGGAGCCGGTTGGAATTAAGCCGCGGCTGAAAGTAGCCACAATATTGTCAACTTTGTCGATAATGCTGAGCACTTTACCGGCCGGAGTTTCAGGCAAAATATCGCCGGCAAAACGTGGCAAATATTGTTCAAAAATAGCTTCCGCCACTTCACCGGATTCACCGTCGAGCAAAGCATATTCTTTAGCGATAATGCCCTGTAATTCAGTGAATTCAGTTACCATGCCGGTTGTTAAGTCCGTTTTTGCCAATACGGTAGCTCGTTCAAGTTCAACCATGGCGTCTTCACCAAGGCCGCAAGCTTCACCGAATTCAGCACCTAAGGCTAATAAACGTTCAGTTTTATCAGCTAAATTACCGAGACCTTCTTGGAATACGATTTTCTTAAGGCCTTCAGAACGATCGGCCAAGGCTTTTTTACGATCTTCATTAAAGAAGAATTTAGCATCGTCCAAACGAGCACGCAATACGCGTTCGTTACCGGCTGTTACCACATCAAGACTATGGCTGTCGCCATTGCGAACGGTAAGGAACATTGGCAATAATTTACCGTCTTTGGATACCAATGGGAAATAACGCTGATGGTCTTTCATCGGCGTAATAACCGCAGCATCCGGCAATGCCAAGTAACTTTCATCGAAAGTACCGCAAAGAGCTGTCGGATATTCTACCAAGTATAAAACTTCTTCCAATAAATCGTCGTCCCATACGATGGTAGCATTTTTAGAATCAGCCAAATCATGAAGTTGTTTACTAATCATGTCACGGCGTTTATCTTGATCCACGATAACAAAGTTATCTTCCAAGTTTTTGATATAATCAGCCGGATGCTGTACAAGCACACCGCGTTCACCTAAGAAACGATGGCCACGGCTGAAGTTGGAGGAACGAACACCGGCAAATTCCACCGGAATTACGGCGGTGCCCAATAAAGCCAAAATCCAACGAACCGGACGAATGAATTTATCATCCAAATCGCCCCAATGCATAGATTTAGGGAAACTTAAACCATGAATTAATTCAGGCAAGATTTGTGTGAAAATATCCATAGCTTTAACACCGGCTGTTTTGGTTTCAGCGTAAATATAACCGTCTTCTACTACTAAGTCGGCTACATCAAGGCCTTTACCGCGGGCAAAGCCGATAGCGGCTTTTGTCGGATTGCCATCTGCATCATAAGCGATAGCTGCGGAAGGTCCTTTATGGCGTTCGCTCAATTCTTCGGACATATCCGCTGCACCATCAACCATTAAGGTAATACGGCGTGGTGTGCCCATAGTGCGAATCACTTCATATTTTAAATGATGTTCCTGCAATTTAGTTTCCGTTAAGGAT
Source organism: Veillonella sp. LMAG:90 (assembly GCF_008679445.1). Taxonomy (NCBI): domain Bacteria; kingdom Bacillati; phylum Bacillota; class Negativicutes; order Veillonellales; family Veillonellaceae; genus Veillonella; species Veillonella sp. LMAG:90. The sequence continues at coordinate 1,464,455 of NZ_NAND01000001.1, read as the reverse complement.
TTAAGCTGTGCTAAAATGCCGGGCATGGCGCCGGCCGGTATTTCCTCAGCACCAATTTCAAATAATACATCTTCAGCCATATTACTTATCTCCTTTCAAGAGTGGGAACCCTAATTCTTCACGTTTATCCAAGTATGCCTGAGCGCAAATACGAGCAAGACTGCGTACACGACCGATGAAAGCGGTACGTTCGCTGATACTGATGGCGCCGCGAGAATCTAATAAGTTAAACGTGTGCGAGCATTTTAACACATAGTCGTAAGCCGGCAAAATATAGCCTTCTTCACAAATGCGTTTAGCTTCTTTTTCATACATTTCAAACAAAGTGAATAACATATCCGTATCGGCTAAATCGAAGCTGTAAGCAGACTGTTCCACTTCATTAAGATGCCAAATATCGCCATACGTTACATTTTCATTCCATTTCAAATCATACACGTTTTCTACGCCCTGAATATACATAGCCAAACGTTCCAAACCATACGTAATTTCTACAGATACCGGTTTTACATCGATACTGCCCACTTGTTGGAAGTAAGTAAACTGCGTTACTTCCATGCCGTCGAGCCAAACTTCCCAGCCGAGACCCCAAGCGCCTAAAGTTGGCGATTCCCAGTTGTCTTCTACGAAGCGGATATCATGGTCTTTCGCATGAATCCCCAAAGTTTCCAAGCTTTTTAAATACAACTCCTGAATATTTTCAGGCGATGGTTTAACGATAACCTGGAATTGATGATGTTGGAACAAACGGTTTGGATTGTCACCATAACGGCCATCCGCCGGACGACGGGATGGTTCCACATAGCAAACGGCCCAAGGTTCAGGTCCGATAGCGTGTAAAAAAGTCGCCGGGTTCATTGTACCGGCCCCTTTTTCCATATCATAAGGCTGTTGTAAAATACAACCTTGCTCTGCCCAGAATTTTTGCAGATTTAAAATTATTTCTTGAAATGTCATGTTCGTTCCTCCTAACATGGTGGCCCTTTAGGACACTAACTTCTGTTACCATACCAATTCCCGTTTATATTGTCAACCAAAAACATATGTCCTCGGTCAAAAATTGCTTATATAGTAATAATTATATGCGTAACTTACTAACTATTATTAAAGCCATTGCTAATCAAAAGCTTTCGCCTTCATTTCATGTAAGAATCGCAAAGAACTGAGTTCTTGCCCCAACTGTATCGTTGTATAGGCAAAAAGCGCACGCTCCAACTCGCGCCACAATGTACGGGGCAATTGAACCGATGTGGTATCCTGCCAATCATAGAGCAAAATCTGCCCTATCGCATCTTGCGCCGTTCGCGACAAAGTAAAGCCAGTTGTGTCTGTGAATTCTTTGACAAACCGAGCTACCCCGTCCGCCTGTTGATAGGCTTTAGCGGATGGCACAAAGCCGGCCAGACTAAGTAGTTGCCAACCCAGTAAGATAACGGCTAACGGCACCGGCTTCGTACGAATTAACTCCGAAAATCGCACAACCAAAGTATAAAGATTTATATCTCGTTCTTCCGCAGCAAAGGCGGTGCTGATAAACTCCCCCGCAAAGGCAGCATAGCAAATGCTGTCTAAATCGGTTTCGATGGAGCGAACTAAATAACGACCGTCCAGTTGCTGTAAATCGTAATACTCACCATTCGGCAATAAGGTAATATACACCTGACTGAAAGGCTGTAAATAACCGGCATTTTTAAGCGTCTGCCAACGCCGTTGCGGGATGGAGCAATGAAGAATACCACGTTGTTTTGTCAAAAACGTTACTACTGAATAGGTCTTGCGTTTACGGCGATATAAGACCACCGCATCACAATTTATCGTATTTTGACCTTTCATAGGGTATTACTCCTTTTCCTTATCCTGCTCCTTAGGCTCAGCTTCAGTCTCTTCTTCAACCGGTGGTACCGGTGCCGCTTTGAGACGGGCAATGCGATACCCTTGCATTTCTGTAACGGTGAAAACATAACCGGAAAGCTCAACCGTATCGCCTACAACCGGCGTACGTTCCAGCATACCGAAGATATAACCGCCGATAGTATCTTCTTCCGGCTCATCGAAGTCAACATGCATAGCATATTCCACTTCGTCCACAAGGACTTTGCCGTCAAAATCGAAGGTGCCGTCATCATTGATGACTACAGCCGGTAAATCTGTTTCATGCTCATCTTTAATGTCGCCAACGAGCTCTTCGATAATATCTTCGAGGCAAACAAGACCCACCATACCGCCGTATTCATCAACTACAACAGCCTGATAAATTCGACGGGTACGCATATATTGTAAGAGTACGGAAAGCTTCATGACTTCCGGTACGGTCAAAATATCGCGACGAACTAAGCGTAAATCTTTCCGAGCCTTTTCTTTTTGCTCCATTAAATCCTTAATATGAACAAGGCCGATTACATGATCCTTATCTTCCATACAAAGGGGATAACGGGTATGACTTGTTTCAGAAATAATTTTTAAGGTTTCTTCAAAGTCATCTTCCACGTAGATGCAATCTACATCTTGACGAGGAATCATAACTTCACGAGCCATGCGCTCCACAAAGTCAAATACATTATCGATAAGCTCGCCCTCCACATGGTCAAGCTTACCTTCCGAATGAGATCGGTTAACCATCATACGAATTTCTTCTTCCGTATGCACTAAGTCCAGTTCGTTTTTGTACAACGTGCCGAAGCTCTTTAAGAAGATAGCGCTCACTTTTTCCGCCACCCATACTAACGGTGTAGCTATAAAGCCTACGCCCATAACTATCTTGGCAGTCCAACGGATATAGCGAATCGGGAAAGATAAACCCAATGCTTTAGGAATAATTTCACCGAAAGTCAGGATGGATAACGCAATCAAGGCTATCACTATAAAATCGATAATACCGGCCAGCCAATCAGTTTCGACCTCAAACAATCGCTCCCAATCTGCAATAAACGGTGCTATCAAAGCACTGCCAACGCCGGCAAGGAGTACGATAAAAAACAGAATCAAAAATTGCGCCGTATTAATAAACCGAGCCGGTCGTTTATACAAATTTCGCAAATACGCTTTGGCCACTTCACTTAAATCTTCAATATCATCCAAATGCTCTTCACTGAGCCTTGCGAATGAAAATTTTGCCAAAACTAAAATATTAATCATTACAATACAAACTACGGCCAACCCTATCAATAATATGGCGGCCCCTAGGGGGGTATCTATACCAATCATTCCTTTCTATTCATAACCAAATTCAGACAACATGCCTGATTTGTTGCGCCAATCCTTTTTAACTTTTACCCATAAATCGAGGTAAACTTTGGTGGCCAATAAGCGTTCTACATCCGTTCTCGCTTCAGCCCCTAATTCACGCAACATATTTCCTTTTTTACCGATTATTATACCCTTTTGCGAGTCCCGTTCGCAATAGATAGTTGCACGAATGTAAGTGGTGCCGTCGGGACGTTGTTTCATCTCATCTACATCAACAGCGATAGCATGCGGAATTTCTTCACGCGTTTTAAGCAAAATTTTTTCACGCACAATATCGGCAATAATAAGACGTTCCGGCTGATCCGTAATCATATCTTCCGGGAAGTACTGCGGACCTTCCGGTAATACTTTTTCCAATACGTCCAATACTTCATGGATATTATCCTTTTCAAGGGCAGAAATAGGAATAATCCCTTCAAAGGGATATAAATTCTGATATTCTACGATAGTTTCCAAAATTTGTTCTTTGGACAAAGTGTCAATCTTATTGATTACCAAGAATACCGGTACATCCACATTCTTAAGCTGTTCGATGATGAAATTGTCCCCGGGCCCGCGTTTTTCATTGCCTGCCACCAAGAATAAAACGGCTTCTACTTCTTTTAGCGAGTCTACGGCCGCTTTTACCATGAATTCACCCAATTTGTGTTTCGGCTTATGAATCCCCGGCGTATCCATAAACACAATCTGTTTTTTCTCATCCATGTACACACAAACGATGCGATTACGCGTCGTCTGCGCTTTATCGGAAACAATCACAATTTTATCGCCAATGAGCGCATTGATTAATGTGGATTTGCCCACATTCGGACGCCCTACCACTGCTACAAAACCGGATTTAAAATGTTTATCTTTATTCATTATATGGTGCATCCTCCCGCACATAACCTAAATTGCCCAATACGAACTCTTCTTCGCGGCGCATTTCCGCTTTATCTTCATCCGTCATATGATCATAACCCAAAATATGTAAACAACCATGAACTGTTAAATATGCCAATTCCCGTTCAAACGGATGGCCGTATTCTTCAGCCTGTTCGGCTGTTCGTTCCAAGGAAATAATCAAATCGCCAATCAAATGAGTTTCCACTTCCATATCAATTTCGTCCCCTTCATTGAGGGCAAAAGACAAGACATCGGTTGGACGGTCGATGCCGCGATACTCTTTATTGAGCTGATGGATTACTTCATTGTTACAAAGTAATACACTGAGCTCTTCTTCATCGCTGAGACCATATACTTCGCTCACTTCGCCGCAAACTTTTTGAATAATTTCTTCATTAAGGGCTGCCGTTTTATCACCTTCAACAGGTTCCATGCCTTCTGCATAACTGATTGTAACTATCATAGGTTTCACCGACCTTCCTCTTGTGTAGTATCCGTCTTTTGAACCGGTGTATCAAACTCTTTTGCGATTACATCGGTTGAATCATTTTTTACCGTTTTATCCGCCTTAGCTTGCTTATCCGTTTTATCGTTCTTTTGTTTACTAAGCGGTTTATTTAAATCACGCCCGGTTCGTTTCACTTCATACCGTTCATACGCGCGAATAATCTTACTTACCAGGTCATGACGAACTACGTCCGCATCGGTAAAGTGAACCATGGAAATGCCGGCTAGGCCCGTAAGTACATTTTCCGCCTCAATAAGGCCTGACACCATGCGTCCCGGTAAGTCGATCTGGGTGCGGTCACCGTTAATAACCATCTTAGAGTTGTTACCCAAACGGGTTAAGAACATCTTCATTTGTTCCGGTGTCGTGTTCTGTGCTTCGTCCAAAATGATAAAGGCGTTTTCCAAAGTACGGCCGCGCATGTAAGCGAGTGGAGCCACTTCGATGATACCGCGTAGCATGAAACGGTCAACCTGTTCCAAGCCGAACATATCATTTAATGCGTCATAGAGTGGTCTCAAATAGGGATCCACCTTTTCCTTTAAATCGCCAGGCAAATAACCAAGCTTTTCACCGGCTTCAACGGCCGGACGCGTTAAAATAATACGCTCTACATCGCGATTTTTTAAGTAAAAAGCAGCCAGTGCTACGGCTAGGAACGTTTTACCCGTACCGGCCGGTCCGATGCCAAAAGTAATCGTATTGCGACGAATACTGTCTACATACACCTTCTGACCTTCCGTTTTTGGCGTAATCATGCGACCCTTCATAGTCACATTAATGGTATCTTCAAACATGGTATGCAATAAATCGGCCTTACCGGATTTAACCATGCGCACGGCCATACGAATCTGCTGTTCCGTAATGGCACTGCTTTCTTTATAAAGGAAAACCAGTTCTTCCAGGACACGCCAAAATTGGTTGACAATTTCATCGTCCCCTTTGAGTTGCAACGTATCGCCGCGACTCACCACCTGGCAAGGTAATTCTTCCACAATAATCTTTAAATTTCGTTCTTGCATCCCCAAAATAGGGGCTGCCATTTCATAGCGGGGAAACGTAAAAGTTCGTTCCGTCATACTCTTCTCCTTATTCCTTTTAACTGTAATAAATAAAACTGTAGGATTTTATAAAAATGCCATTAATTGTATCTGCCAATATTCGTTATTCATTTTTACAAAAATTTACGTACTGCCGAGCCGTTTAAGTAGTTACATAAGTCCCCCTGTCGCACATCACGTTCATCCATACGTCGTTCTATTTCTTCTTGAATACGCCACCAGCCCATAGACCAATTCGTAAACAAGGTGTTTTCTTCCGGCGCCCGGCCAACCAAGCGCTGTAAGACTATATTTTTATCTAAAAGTCGTAAAAAAGCAATAACACGCTCAATATATTCATCGGCACTGATTAATTCAAATTGTTTCTCTTCATACCACTTGGCCATTAATGTATTCTTTACAATATAAAGAGCATGCAGTTTAACTTGATCAACACCGAGTGCCGTTAAAATCCTGGCCCCTTCAATCGTATCCGTCATGGTATCCCACGGCAGATTGACGATCATATGAGCACAAACGCTGAAGCCGTAACGTTTAGTCCTAAGCACCGCATCAATGAACTCCGCCATGCCGTGACCACGATTGATTTTTTCAAGGGTGTGGTAATTCACCGACTGCAAGCCGTATTCCAAATAAATATCCACACCGTATGTTTCCTTAATACCTTTTAGAATCTCTAGGTACGTGTCGTTAATACAGTCAGGTCTGGTCGCTATGGCAAGGCCAACCGTACTATCAATGCAACCTGCCTCCATATATTCTTTGAAACGTTCCGGTTCCAAATACGTATTGCTGAAATTTTGGTAATACGGAATGTATTTATACGCTTTATATTTAGGGGCAATATGGGCAATATTCTTCACCAATTGCTCCTGCACCGTCATAGAGGCCGGTAGATTATCATAGCCCGCCCCGATTTCGCCGCAGAATACACAGCCCCCTACACCGGCCGAACCGTCACGATTAGGGCAAGTTAACGGTAAGGCTACAGGCAATTTATATACTTTTTCTCCATATTTTTCTTTCAAAAAAGCCGATATGGCTCGATACCGTTTCGGTTTTGTCGTATCACTCATTAACTAATACCGCCTCCGGTCTTACAAACGGCGTTTGCCGTTGTTTTACATCTATAATTAGCGTCACCCGGTCTATCCCCTTTGTCTTATAGGTCTTCTGTTCCGCTTCGGAAATGGCACCTAATATAACGGCTGTAGCCAATGTGACTGTATGTTCACAATAATCTTGACGAATCCGTCGCCATTCTACAAAGCGATAATTAGGAATAAACTGTTTCACTAATTCTTCGTCACGCCAGAACGTCTCGCCGGCCTGTAACAATTCCTTAGTCTGTTTAGGGAGGCCCAATTCATCGCCCCGCACTTTACCGCCGAAGCTTACCAGGCAATCATATTCCAAGAGCTCTTTACTGATTACATCATTTTGTTTTTCAAAATAATCATGTAAAAAAGCCATTTGGTCGCGATCATTCAATTTACGCTGATGTAAATTCTGGGCGAGCCAGGCTTTCGTCAAATTTTCAAAATAATGGAAGGCACTTTCGCCATTGGCAATTAAACGTCGTCCTAAATAGCCAAACACAGTGCGCAACCGTTCACTGTTGTAAAAACGCTCAAACACATCTTCAAAATGCTTTAAAAAGCGTATTTCATCGTAAGGCATGACATGCGTAGCCAGTACTTCATACGGTGCCTTCGGATCATATACATAATCATAATCCTTACTTCGTTCCAAACCGGACCCTTGTAATAATTTAAGAAACCCGATTTGCAAAGCATGTGGCGTCAAACTAAACACATCGTTAAAAGACTCACCAAAACGCTCATAAGGCTCATGCGGTAAACCAACGATGAGGTCCATATGTACATGGGTTCGCCCACCTTCGATAACGGGACGGATAACCTCACAAATATGGGCCCAATTGTTATAGCGCTGAATGGCCTTAAGTGTTTCCGGATTTGTGCTCTGAACACCTACTTCAATCTGCATACGCCCTTTGGGGGCAGTGACGAGTAAATCAACTTCTTCCTGCCCCATCAAAACCGGTTCCATTTCCAAGTGGAAATTCGTCGCCGTATCCGCATCATGGATCCACTGCATCAGCGGTAAATGATGATGCTTGGCGCAGTTAAAGGTTCTGTCTACAAATTTAACTTGCTTTACCTTATGGTCAATAAACCACTGTAATTCTTTAAAGGTTCGTTCCTGCGGGAAAAATCGTACCGTATTGGCATTGCCCGATAAACAGTACTGACAGTGAAACGGACAGCCGCGAGACGATTCATAGTAAATAATCTTATGTTCCAAATCTACCATATCCGATTCATCATAGGGGAATGGAATCGTACCTAAATCGGCTACTTCCGCCACTTCTTCAGAACCTTTAATAGGATATATCTCATTTAAAGAATTAACGTTCCCAACATTAGCAATCAACGCTGTAACATCCATAGTATTGGTGCCGGTTACATCAGTTCCGGTTTCACGTCCCAATATACCCGTTATAGCCGGTTCCAACGGTGATTCTCCGGCTTGCAATTTAGCCGTTAATTTGGCAAAAGCTTCTTCCCCTTCACCTTGTACAATGTAATCAATATACGGATGCTGTTCTAAAATACGGCGAGCCGTATAAGATACTTCCGGACCGCCCAGTACAATTTTTACCGCCGGTCGTACCGATTTTAACAAAGACGCTACATGGAGTGTCATATCAATATTCCATATATAGCAGGCAAATCCCACTACATCGGCGTCATGTTCCGTTAAATCGCTTATAATATCCAAAACAGGCATATTAATAGTGTATTCCACTATATCATATGCCTGTCCTTGAGTGCGTCCGAAGGCGCGCAAATACCTGAGCGCCAACGACGAATGTATAAATTTTGAATTTAAAGTACTTAAGAGTATGTTCATTAATATCCTCATCATATGATCGCAGTTAACTACACTGCCACTAACTTAGTCATCGGCTATATTATATCATATTTTGAGAATTTTGTGTGAATGGAGGGTATTGATTGTCGAGTTTTACTATAATATTACATTCAATAAACTCTTAATGGTACTTAAAGTTCGTACGTAAAAATATCACAGTTATAAATTACCGGACAATCAAAAAATTCCGACATAAGCTGTTTAGCCGAAGCATCAGGCTTCTCCGCCACCTGAAAAAAAGCTTTCATAAACAATGCATGCGTAAATACGGCAACATTTTTATGACTACCGCCAAAACGTTCATTTAACAATAAGTGGGCGGCCTTAACACGCTTAATAAATTGCCCGAACGATTCTACCGTAGGATGCATTTGTAAATCCGGATTCAATGTTTCCCAAAATTTTTCCACCATCGGCTTACGCTCCGCCATGGTCGACCCCATACATTTCACCGGATCTAAATAAGTAAATTCACGAACTTCCGGCCATTCTTCAACCGTAGCCGTCGGATAGGCATTAATCGTCGGTTTCGCAGTTTCTTTAGTACGTAAATACGTAGAGTGAATAATATACTCTAAGTGATTAGGCAAATGTTCCGGCACTTCTTGCGCTTGAGATTGCCCCAATGGCGTTAAAGGTATAGTTGCCGTTCCAAACGTTTTTAGACCTGCATTTGCTGCACTTTCACCATGACGGATAAGATAAATTGTTGCCATAAGTCTCCTTTTACTCAATTGCATAATTACACAATCACTCATTACTCCATAATCTGATAAGTCGGGATTAGGCCCGATATTCTACTCAATACTCTACGCTCAACTAATTTTTATTTCCAGTAAACACCCCATACAAGATATAATAAAATTTTATTCCCCGTATAAAACTTTTAAATAATACTCATTATATACTCATTTATCAAAAAAACACAACAATATTTTTATTGATAATACTTTTTTAAAAAAAATTGGTATTTTTCACAAAATACTCGCATTTATCCTTATTAACTACATAATAAAAAGAGTTTATTCAAATTTTAAAGCTTCTCGTTATAAATCACTAAACAATCATCATTTACCTAAACAAGTATGTAAATTTCTTGTAAAAGTGTGCCAAGAGGTATAAAATATGAGTGTTACGGATAATTAGTACTTACAAAGTTGATTACTAATCCGATGTAATAATTAAACTTAAAAAAGAGGTCTTTTATGTCTACCGAAATAAGTATTAACCAGACTCCGTCTGAAAATAGATTTATACAAAAAACTCACGAATATTTACCGGCCATATGCCATATGATTAATGATACGGCTCAAGGTTCATTACCGGCTCTATTGCCATTATTTATTACCAATTACGGGCTCACCTATGAACAAGTAGCCATTATTATCTTTTTCAACACAGCCTTAGCTACGGTTGCCCAACCATTCTTTGGCTATTTGGCGGATAAAAAAACCTTTTGGCAAAGTGTTCCATTGGGAATTCTGATTTGCGGCTTTAGTATTGCTTCCATTGCCTTTGTAGACAGTTATGTGGGCATTATTATGTGCGCCCTCATTTCCGGTTTCGGCTCAGCCCTGTTCCATCCGGAGGCAGCGCGTTGGGTTAACGCGATTGCGGGTAAAGAAAAAGGCAAGGCCATGAGTTATTTTTCTGTTGGTGGCCAAGCCGGTTTTACCATCGGTCCTATCATCGGCAGCAGCGCTTATATTTGGGGCGTCAAAAGCCTCTTAATCTTTGCCGTTATCGCCATTGTGGCAGTGACCCTCTATTTAGTATTAAAACCATATAAATTAGCCGCCAAAGCGGAACGTAAAGTAAAAGAAACCTCTGCCAACGTTACGGCTCAAAATGACTGGCGCAGTTTCAATATTCTCTTCGTTACCATTGCGGCTCGCTCCATTTGCTTTGCCGTACTTAACACCTTTATCCCCATCTATTGGATTACCCATTTAGGTCAAACAACGGCATCCGGTAACTTAGCCCTTTCTATTTATTTTGTTTGCGGTATTATCGTTACCGTTCTTGGCGGTACCTTAGCCGATCGCATCGGCTATGTTAAAGCCATTCGTTATTGCTATATTTCCCTTGTGCCTATCATGTTGGCCTTTACTCTAAGTGATTCCTACTGGCTCTCCATGATTCTAATTTTACCGTTAAGTTTCGGTATTTTTACCCAATACAGCCCTATGATTATTTTAGGACAAGTGTATTTAGCTAAAAACATCGGCTTTGCCTCCGGTATTACCTTAGGACTCGGCATTACCCTTGGTGGCATTGTCGCGCCTCTTATCGGTAAATTGGCAGATATGTACGGTCTTCAAAATGCTTGGCTCACTTTAAATCCGATTGTCTGGATTGCCTTACTGTCCACCTATTTCATTACCGATTTGCCTCATTTAAAAAATAAAATCACTACCGTTGAAAAATAAGGTATAATAAAACTGTCTAAGACATATTGCACTAATATATCTTAGACAGTATTTTTACATTATGAATCTTTACATTATAAACCTTTACATTATGAACTGTTCTCTTTTTCAAAATAAGGAGCTCCTATGATACGCATCGGTATGGGCCAAATTGAAATTACGCCCGGCAACCCCCGTAAAAACAGAGATATTATTTTACAAGCGATCGAATACGCTAAAGCCTTGCGCTTGGACCTATTAATTCTTCCCGAACTCGCTCTTAGCGGTTATCTCATCGGCGATGTATGGGATCAACCGGCTTTTGTCAATGAATGCGTAGCCATGGGCGAAACAATTATCAAGTCAACCGATAATATAGCTGTCATCTTCGGCAATGTCGGCCTCGATCCTGACAAAACCAATTTTGATGGACGACCACGCAAATTTAACGCTATTTTCGCCGCTCAAAACGGCGAGCTCATTACCCCTCAGGAATCGCCCTATCCGTTTATTATAAAAACGCTCAATCCGAACTATCGCTTCTTCAATGAAGCTCGCTATTTCACGCCGCTACCGACTGTAGCTCAAGAGTTACATCGCCCGGTTGAGGAGTTGTTAGGCCTTTTACCATTTACTTTTAAAAACGGCGAAATGTTCAATGTAGCCCCACTCTTATGTGAAGATAGCTGGGATGAAAACTACTCCTTCTCTCCAACGACGACGCTTGCGGATAAGAGCACCATTCAAGATGTGCCGATTGATGCATTTATCAATATTTCAGCGTCCCCATTTACCCTTGGCAAAAACGAACGACGCCATCGCCTATTCAGTGAACGCGCTAAGGAATTAGAAACGCCTGTCTTCTACATTAATTCTGTGGGCTTACAAAATAATGGTAAATCCATTTGTACCTTTGACGGTCAATCCACGGTGTACAACCAAGCTGGCCAAGTAGTTGCTCAATTACCGGCCTACGAAGCTACCGTACAGCCTGTTTTAATGGCAAAAACAAGCGAAGCAACCACGGTTGAAAATGCTGACAGCCCGATTACTGAAAATAGCCGAAATGTAACGACTGAAGCACGCTACGAAGTAGTAGATTTATACGATAACCAAACAGTGATTAAAACGCCTGTTAAATCAGAAGCACCTTTGGAAGTTGCTCAAATTTACCGGGCCCTTCATTACGGCTTAAAATCCTTCTTAAAGCAAACAGGCATAAAAAAAATCGTCATCGGCGTGTCCGGCGGTATAGACTCAGCCTTAAACGCAGCCCTCTATGCGACCGTATTAGATCCATCACAAATTTATTTGGTGAATATGCCGACCCGCTTCAATTCAACGGCTACGAAAGATTTAGCAGCTCAACTGGCCAAGAATCTAGGTTGCCAATATGCCGTTTGCCCGGTAGAGGACAGTTTAACGCTCACCGTCAACCAATTTGAGTCATTAACCTTTGAAGGCCCGAACGGCTCCGAACAAGTCAAAGTTAGCTCCTTTGTGAAAGAAAATATCCAAGCCCGCGACCGCTCTGCTCGTATCTTGGCCGGTCTCGCTGCTTCTGTAGGCGGTGCTTTCACCTGCAACGGCAATAAGACGGAATTCACCATCGGTTATGCCACCCTATATGGTGATTTAGCCGGTTTCCTAGCCGCCTCCGGTGACCTTTGGAAATATCAGGTCTATGATTTAGCCAATTATTTAAACCGTGAAATCTTCAAGCGCGAAGTCATCCCCCAAGGCACTATTGATATCATTCCGAGTGCGGAATTATCTGAAAACCAGGATATCACCAAAGGTCAAGGCGATCCATTGCAGTACGAATACCACGACCGTTTATTTAAGAGCTTCATCGAACCTTGGAATCGTATGACGCCGGAAGATTTACTGCTCGCGTATAAAGAAAATCGTTTAGAAGCGATTCTAAACTTACCTAAGCCGATTTCTCATTACTTTGACAGTGCGTCCGACTTTATCGCTGATTTAGAACGTTGGTGGAATTCCTTCGCCGGCCTGGCCGTGGCCAAACGAATCCAGAGCCCGCCTATCATCGTAGTCAGCCGTCGAGCCTATGGCGGTGATTTGCTGGAATCCCAAATGGCACCGTATTATACGGAAAAGTATTTTGAATTAAAAGAAGAATTATTACAGCTGCAATAACTATTATCGGTTCAAAATAATATAACACTAAAAAAGAAATGCCTCGGAAGGTTGAATTATTACCTTTCGGGGCATTTCTTTTTAGAGAAAATTTTATAAAAGAGTAATTAAAGCCGGTAGGCCTAATGCATATTATAATAATTTATCATACGCTAATTTATCGCCGTTTTGAAAAACAATGGTACCACAATAAACATAACCGTTCTTCTTCAAAATATGTTGCATTCGTTTATTCGGAAAATCCGTATCCACTCTAATATATTTCACGCCTTTAGCTACACAAAGTTTGTCTATTAAACCAAAAGCTATGTCGGCAATGCCCTGGCCTCGTGCTTTTTTACTAAAAGCCATGCGATGAACCACGGCATAAGGCGCCTCACTTCGCCACGCCCCATTAATATCGTCATAGGCCGGTTCACCGTCAAAATCAACGCACATATAACCTAAAATTTCTTGTTGGGCTTTGATAACATACCCCTTTTTCTTCTCCATATCAGCTTCAATTGTATCGCGATTGGGATATGCTTCCGTCCATTGCACAAATCCCTGTTCTTTTTGAAAAGCACGCCCTTCTTCAATAATTTCATAGCATACTTCTAACTCTTTACTGTTTGCTAATTCAAGTGAATACATTATATTGCCTCCTCATATTCTAGTCTTTCATCTTCATTACGAATTTTAAAGCTTGATATATTGTTTAAAAACTCCATGTAAGCATCTCGTTGACAATCGTATTTTTCCCTGCTAGTATACCATCAATAGATAATTAAATATAATTGATGTTATTAAATATAAACTTCATTATTATTGAAGTATTGGAGATGCTCATGGAACTAAAATATTTACAGACCTTTAAAACTACTATTTAAGAAGGCGGCTTTACCAAAGCGGCAGAAAAACTCAACTATACGCAATCCACCATTACCTTCCAAGTCGGACAATTAGAGCAGGAACTTTCGGTAAAATTATTTGAAAAAATCGGCCGACGAATGATGCTCACCAAAGCCGGTGAACAGTTATATCCCTATGTAAACGATGTTCTTACATCAGTTGAACGCTTGAATTGTTTTGAAAATGATTTGACGGAATATAAAGGCATTTTACGTATCGGCGTAGGCGAAACCCTGCTTTGTTATAAACTCTCACCGGTTTTGCAAAAATTCCACGATTTAGCTCCCAATACAAGACTCTTTTTACGGTCCATGAATTGTTATGACATCCGCAACGAGTTATTGGACTGTATCTTAGACCTCGGTATATTTTATGAAAACGTCGGAGGTTTTGGAAATAATTTAACAGTAGCTTCTTTTGGCAATTACCCTATGACCTTAGTTGCTTCGCCGGAAATAAAAAAGGAATATTCTGATTTCATAACACCAAATCAGAATATTCCTATACCTTTTATTATCAATGAACCTAACTGCATCTTCCGTCAAATATTCGAACAATATTTGCAAAGAAAGTCCATACGACTGGACCATACCATCGAATTATGGAGCATACCTACTATTAAAAACCTGGTAAAAAGCAATGTCGGTATTTCGTATCTGCCAACCTTTGCCGTAAAAAATGAATTGAATAACGGTGAACTGGTAGCCCTCGAAACCGAATTAACAGATACTCATATATCGGGTGTTTGCGGTTATAACAGTAATAAGTGGCTTAGCCCTGCCATGGAATTGTTTGCTCGCCTGATTAGAGAGACGTTAAACTAATTGATCAATCCAATCAAAAAGTTCTTGTAAATCATAATCGCCGGCATGCGGAATGCCCCATGGCAAATCAAAATCAACGTCGTAACCATAATTAGCCAAGCGAGTAGCCACAATTAGCGGCACGGCCATGGACGTGTTGTTATCCTTTTCACCATAGCGAATGCGCCAATGCTGGGTCTGTTCCTTCGTCTTTGAAGCGTCATTTGGTGCAATATAGTTAAGCGGATTCATCATTTTGACGATATGTTCATCTGCCACAGCAGTGCCGTCACCGTTAATAGATGCAAATTGTATGAAATGTTGATTGTCTACCGTAGCCGTGCCAAACAAGTTATTTTCACCAGTAGAATTGTCGCGAGAATCAAAAGCACCCGGAGCCTTCATGCGACCAACCGAAGTATTGTATTTCAGCCAATCAACATCGACGATTTTATCCGGATTTTTCGCATCATACACTAAAAAATCGGCACTGGAAATATCCGTTCCTGCTGCTTTAGCTTTTTCAGCACTCTTAATGATATACGATTTAGCATAGTCCATGAAGGAGCCGTTGCCGTTAAAGTCGAGTGACAATAATTTACCGTCTTGATCTTTTAGCTGTAAACTATTCAAATACTCAGGGAAGTTATTTTTCAAAAGATCGCTGTAAGCAATCGCGTCAGCCGTCAATTGAACTGCCTTTTGAGTTTGTTGCTTACCGGGTGCTTCACCGGACATGTCCGGCATAGCTGACATATCCGGGGTGGCTTTGGCCGAGCTGCTCCCTAAGGTAGGATCAGGTGGCTCCATTTGACCGCCAAAGGACGGCATACCTGTGTATTCATTGACACCGTTATATGACCATTCGTAGGCCATATCGGCATGGTCAAGATCGGTAATCGGACAATACGCCGATACGACATAAATATCGGTTCGCGCATCGGCTGCGCCAATCTCTTGTAAATACGGAGCATAATCCGATTCATTACCGGTAGCACCTAGCAACAAGGATAAGGCCCCGCCCGCACTGGTGCCGTTGGAAATAATTTTATTCGCATCACCGGGCATAATGTTATCATTCTTATGTAAATAGGCCACGGCTGCCTTTAAATCCACAATAGCGGCCGGCGCTTTACCGTAATAGACACCTTCTGCCGTTTCGTTACTGCGACCGCGTGCAGCCGGTGCCGCCACAACAAGGCCACGTGATAAAGCATATAAAACAGCATTCGGTTCGCCATCTTTAGAAAGAGTCGGTGTGGCCGCTTTCCCCGGACGATAGCCGCCTACCGAATTTGGTAAAAAGATAGGTGCCGATTCAGCTGTATATTTTCCATCTTTTTCATTTTGAAAATAGGCTTCCGGAATATACACATTCATAGACTGATAGGTCGTATCCACCGGATTGGCTACATACGGAATATTTTCATAAGCTCTAAAGGTTACTTCCTTACCGTCAACTGTCATCGTACGCGTTTCATAATTTTGGATTTTAAAATCCAAAGAATCGGCCGCACTTACCGAGCTTATTAATCCACCCACCGTTAATGTCGCTCCCATAAGAACCATAGCTCGTAATGCCTTTTTGTACTTTGAATACTTTCCTATTTTCATAATCATATCTCCTTTCAATGTACTTTTTACATCTAACTATATCTATATTATAACTTTTATTTGTATTGATTGTAATTATAGATTGAAAAAATAGGAGTAATATGAAATAAAAAAATCATCTTCAAGCGTGAAATTTAGATCTTGTCATCCGTCAATAAATTTAACAAAATTACCTTTAGCATCAAATTCTGTTGAATATGATTCTTTAGAGCCATCAATTAGAATGTAGGCTTTATATGAGTGATTGCCAGCATAATAGATATATCCCACTGATTTTTCAACTTTACCGTTTTCAATAGATTTCGCTTTTTCCTCGGCCACTTTATACATCTCAGGGATTTTACTATAGTCGATGGCATCGATTGGCATAAGATTATCTTTCACAGTAAGACCATCGGGAATGAACGCCGCGCCTGCATTTTGCCACTTGCCATTCATATAAATATATTTGTCAACTTTGTCACTGGTGCCGGGAACCAAAACATCAATACTAATCGTATTTCCATACTCTTCTGTATCCGAAACTACTACATTGTTGAACACCTTAATTACTTTTCCCTTAAATTCTGATTGTTCTTTTAATTCGGTAATAATCTTAGCTGCTAAGCCCGGTTCAGTGATTATACTTTTTTTACCACCACCGGTATCACTGTCACCACCACAGCCTAACATGGCCATTACAGTGATAATCATGAAAATAATCCCCATTAATCTTTTCATAATACCCCTCCTATATATAAAACTAAATAACACTAACGACATTCCCAATAGGAAATTTCATGCAAACATACGATATGGTTAGTAAACTATACAATTTTAAAAGATAAAAAACTATTGCCGAGTCGAACACAATCTAAAATTAGAAATTCTCCAACGACAATAGTTTTTACACTAAATCTTACTGTTTACAATAGCAGTAGCGTCTCAAAATTATTAAACACCAACTTATTCACTTTTTACTTGTGTAAAACTAGCGACTAATCATTACTATTCTTTTTTCATTTCAATGAGGTTGCCTTTAGAGTCAAAAATGGCGTCGAACTTTTCTCTGGCTCCTTCGATTTTAAGATGAGCATCATATTTACGTTCATTAATTTTAAAAATGTAAATCAGCTGTTCATCTACTTTACCGCCTTCAATCTCTTTGGCCTTATCTTGGGCTATTTTATACATATCCGGAATCTTACTGTAATCGATAGCATCTAATGGCATAACATTGTCTTTCATGTCACCGTCGCCCGAAATTTGAACCGGTTGTGGAGCAGCCCATTTACCATTTTGGTACACATAATTATCAACTTTATCATTAGTGTCAGGAACGAGGATATTAATATCAATGCGGCTTCCTACACCCTTAAGATCACTAACCAGTACATTTTGAAATACCTGAATATCTTTCCCCTTTAATGCAGGTGTTTCTTTCAATTCGGAAATAGCCTTAGCCGCCAAACCCGGTTCTGTAAAAATACTTTTCCCGGAACCGCCGGTAATGCTGTCAGTACCGCAGCCCAGAACAGCCAGGACGGTAATAAACATCAAAACAATACCCCATATTCGTTTCATAATACCCCTCCCTAAATATAAACACGACACTACTTACTATTTTAATATTACAATACTTTTCAATTTTTTACTACACATGTATAATAAATAGATATGATTGTTATGATTTTTTATCAATACAGTAGACTCAACCTACCATTCTTCTTCCTCGTCTTCATCTTCACGATAATACAGAATCTCGTCTACAATATTACATTCTCTGCAATGTTTCAACAGCTTTTACTTTATCAATGATAGTCTTCACAATATTATCCAATCGACTGCCTTCATCATAATTGGCCGGACAGGCAAAATTAACGCGATTATCTTTAATCAGATTTTTCGCCACATTAATTCCGTTTTCCTGTTCCGGGTTATATACGGCAATGGCTTGACCACCATTCACCTTAACAAGTTTCATACATGGCACGTCGGTGAGTCCGTCACCAATATAGATCATGTTACTGAATGGTACTCGTCGTTCCACTTCCGGTGTATACTGATTCAGCTCTTTATCGCTGCTCGTAGTAATATCCAATACGCCCTTGTTAATACGGAACAAGAATTGTGTTTTGGCTGTATAGTTAACGGCAATCTTCGGCCATTCGATAAGACCGTTATAGTCATACTTGAATTCACAGGCGTAAATCTTTTTGAAAAACTTCGCAATCTTACTACCGTCGATAATTTCTTTCACGCCGGACGATACAATATAATGCTCTATTTGCACGCCTTTTGACTCACCGTAAGCACTGATGCGGTCGAACCAAGAAATTACGCCCGGAAAATATTCAATTCCTTCCCCTAGTTTATTTAACGTTTGCCGGGTAATCGGCACTTCATGGAGCCTACTCATCTTAACCATCATGAACATATACGCCAAAATACCGTCCATGCCGTCTTTATCGGTTAAACCATTAGCCTCACGCCAAAAATCCGCCGTCGTCATTCCAAGCTCCGGAATAAAACCATATTCCTGCATATCCTTAGTACACAACGTTTTATCAAAATCATACATCAAAGCCACAATCGGCTTTTCATTAGAACTCATAACTTCTCCTTTCTTGGCAATTGCTTTTATATACGCGAAAAGACTTCTCCATTCTGGGCAAGCTAGCCTTTCGTGCATGCACGCCGGATAGCGAACTGGAATGAAGAAGTCTTTATACCATTAAAAAAGCTTTCGTAAGAGCGCCCATATACCGACGCCTAGTCCCAACACAATAAATCCAATTAAAAATAAACCACCAAAGAAAGTTAACACACTAAAAAGAACAACTACGAGAGCTGCCATGATTAATTTACCCTTCCAGCCCACAGAGCTGAAGGTAAATACTTTTACGCCCGGAATTGTCTGCTGAAAATAATCATTAAAACCGGTGCCATCAGACATTTCATGAGTCTTGGCACGGTTTTCACGACGAATATCCTCTTCAGATTGCTCACGCCCGGTTTCATCTATGGTCACGCCGTCAAACGCACGACGTTCTTCTTCCGATAACACACTCGTCTGTTTAGAATCATAAGATTGTTTATCTTCCATAGCAATCTCCTGTGTTTTAAATCAAAGAATCGGAATTAATAGGTCTTACGCTTACTCATATGGAATTATGTATAACCATAATTCTATATTATATAAGCTGAAAACTTTTAAATTTATGCGTTCAAATGTTTCTGCAATAATTCGTTAACAACGCCCGGATTAGCGCGGCCCTTGCTGAGTTTCATAACCTGACCAACCAAGAAACCGATAGCTTTGCCTTTACCGCTCTTGAAGTCTTCTACAGACTTAGGATTATCGGCAATAACTTGTTTTACGATTTCTTCAATAGCGCCGGTATCGGTAATCTGAACAAGACCTTGTTCTTCAACGATAGCTTGCGGATCTTTACCGGTTTCCCACATGGAAACGATAACTTTTTTCGCAATTTTACCGGAAATAGTGCCTTTGTTGATGAGTTCAATCATAGCGGCCAATTGAGCCGGTTTAACTTTCGCATCGGCAAAGGTAATATTGGCTTCGTTCACCATTTTGGACAAATCACCTAGCATCCAGTTAGCTGCTGTTTTAGCATCAGCACCGGCTTTAACAGCTTCATCAAGGTAATCGGCGGTTTCACGCATAGTTGTCAAAATCGCACTATCTTCTTCGGATAAACCGTAATCGGCTTGGAAACGAGCCATTTTTGCATCCGGTAATTCCGGTAAGGATTGGCGAGCCGCTTCAATCTGTTCATCCGTAATCACGATTGGTACCAAGTCAGGTTCAGGGAAATAACGGTAGTCGTTTTCCGCTTCTTTCTTACGCATGGACAATGTCATGCCCTTGCTGTCGTCCCAAGTACGGGTTTCCTGAACGATAGTGCCGCCGTCTTCCAACGTTTCCGCCTGACGAATGGCTTCATATTCAACACCTTTCTGCAATGCAGTTAAGGAGTTCATATTCTTAATTTCAGTTTTAGTACCTAATTTTTCGTCGCCCATCAAGCGTACGGAAATATTGGCGTCGCAACGCAAGCTGCCTTCTTCCATACGAACGTCGGACACGTCCAAATATTTGATGATGGAACGGATTTTTTCAACATAGGCACGAGCTTCTTCACCGGAGCGAAGATCAGGTTCCGATACGATTTCCAACAATGGTACACCGGTACGGTTGTAGTCAACGTTGGAGGAATCGGATGTGCTGATGGTATTGCCGCTGTGAACCAATTTACCGGCATCTTCTTCCATATGAATACGCGTAATGCGGATACGACGAGTTTTGCCGCCCACTTCGATATCAATATGACCATTCAAGCAGATTGGCAAGTCATATTGGGATGTCTGCCAGTTTTTTGGCAAATCCGGATAGTAGTAGTTTTTACGGTCGAATTTATTGAATTGTAAAATTTCACAGTTCAAAGCTAAGCCGACGCGAATAGCATATTCAACCACTTTTTGGTTAAGTACCGGCATAACGCCCGGTAAACCTAAACATACAGGGCAAACATGCGTATTTTGGTCGCCGCCGAATTCAGTAGTGCAACCGCAAAAGATTTTAGATTTAGTCTTTAACTCCGTATGGACTTCCAGCCCTACGACTGTTTCGTATTTCATAGTGTTACCTCCCCAATGGATGCGATTTTATTGCATTCCGGACAAGCCTGTTCGAATGTATAAGCCGTACGGAATAAGACTTCTTCACCCATAGCCGGTGCCAACAACTGCATACCGATTGGCATACCATTGGATGCAAAACCTGCCGGGATGGAAATGCCCGGAATACCGGCCAAGTTAACAGGGGTGGTACAAATATCTTCTAAATACATGGATAACGGATCGTTAATTTTTTCACCGAACTTGAACGCTGTATTTGGTGCAGTCGGTGTTAACAATACGTC
This sequence comes from Veillonella sp. LMAG:90, assembly GCF_008679445.1. Taxonomy (NCBI): domain Bacteria; kingdom Bacillati; phylum Bacillota; class Negativicutes; order Veillonellales; family Veillonellaceae; genus Veillonella; species Veillonella sp. LMAG:90. The sequence goes on along the minus strand of NZ_NAND01000001.1, from coordinate 1,442,999 downwards.
TACTTTTTCAAAAGCCGCATCAAATTCGTTTTTAATCAAACGACGAGCTTTCAAGGCTTTCAAATAATAAGCATCATAATAGCCGGAACTCAATACATAGGTACCGAGCAAGATACGACGCTGTACTTCGGCACCAAAACCTTGGGAGCGAGTCTTCGTGGACATTTCAACCAAGTTATCAGCCGGTACACGCAAACCATAGCTTACGCCGTCGTAACGAGCCAAGTTGGAGCTGGCTTCCGCCAAAGCGATAATATAATAAGCGGATAAAGCATATTTAGAAGTCGGCAAGCTTACTTCTACGATTTCAGCACCCAAACCTTCGTATACTTTAGCGGCTTTTTCAAGCGCTTCACGGACTTCACTGTTGAGACCTTCGCCGAAATATTCTTTTGGCATACCGATTTTAAGGCCTTTTACGTCATTTACCAAGGCTTTCGTGTAATCAGGACGTTCGCCCGGAATAGACGTGGAATCACGATGGTCGTGGCCACTGATAGCGTTAAGCACGATAGCCGCATCAGTTACGTCACGGGTCACAGGGCCGATTTGGTCAAGCGATGAAGCATACGCAATAAGGCCGTAACGAGACACATTGCCGTAAGTTGGTTTTAAACCAACTACGCCGCAATAGGACGCCGGCTGACGAACAGATCCGCCCGTATCGGAACCCAAAGCCCACACAGCACTGCCCGCTGCTACGGAAGCAGCCGCCCCGCCGGAAGAACCACCCGGTACATACTCGGCGTTCCAAGGGTTCGTAGTTTTAGCAAATGCGGAGCTTTCGGAAGAACTACCCATGGCGAATTCGTCCATGTTAAGTTTACCAAGGCTTACATAGTCTTCACCGGTTAACTTTTCAACAACAGACGCATTGTATGGCGGTACGAAGTTTTCCAACATACGAGACGCACAAGTAGCCTGTTGGTCTTTAATACAAATATTGTCTTTTACAGCCCCCGGAATACCGGCTAACGGCGAAATGGCTTCACCGGCTGCAATTTTTTCATCAACTTTAGCTGCTACCGCTAAAGCTTGTTCGTGAGAATCCGCTAAATACGCATGTACTGTCGGTTCTGTTTTTGCTTTATGGGCAATTACGGCATTCGTTAATTCAACGGCCGACAATTCTTTGGCCACTAATTTCTGATGTAATTCATGAATGGTCACAGTGCTTCCTCCTATTCCTGTATAACGCGCGGCACTTTGAAGTAACCGTCTTCTTCTTCAGGTGCATTCTGCATTGCCAAATCATGTGGCAACGAAGGAATCACTTCGTCCTTACGGAATACATTGTGTAAAGGAACTGCATGGGCCATAGGTTCTACCCCTTCAAGGTCCAATTCTTCCAATTCAGCAACATAAGATAATACGTCATTTAACGCTTTTTCTACAGTGCCCATATTTTCTTCGCTAATATCTAAACGAGATAATAAAGCAATCTTTTTTATTTCTTCCCGATCAATTTTCATGCGTACACATCCTTTCCATTTTATTATTATATCAAATTGACTATGACAATACAAAATAAGCTGATATATTGCCTATTTTAAAAATCGTAGGGTCAATTTGTGATGTATTTCAAAAGGCCGCATCTATTGCCCATCTTTGTTTGATTCCAAAAGGCCGAATTTATTGCCAGTCCTTGATTAATTCTAAAAACTCCGTTTCATCCATGACGCGAATACCCAAAGATTCCGCTTTAGTGAGCTTACTGCCTGCTTCGGCACCGGCGATAACGATAGTTGTCTTCTTACTTACGGAGCCTGTTATCTTAGCGCCGTGAGCCGCCAAGAGTTCACCTGCTTCTTTACGCCCCATACTTTCAAGTGTTCCCGTTAAAACAATGGTTTCCCCTTCCAGTTCGGTGCCGCTCGGTTCCACCTGTTCTTCTGCCATAACAACGCCCACTTCGCGAAGGGCTGCAATGAGTTCCAAATTATACGGCTCTTTAAAATAAGCCACCAAGCTGTCCGCCATGGTCGGCCCGATTTCACTGACCGCCGTTAAAGTTTCAGCGGTAGCAGCCTGTAAAGCCTCCATAGTGGGAAAATGTTCCGCAATAGTTCGGCCTGCTTTAGCACCGATTAAGCGAATCCCCAAAGCAAAGAGCAGTCGACCGAGACCACGGGTTTTAGATTCTTCAATGGCTTTTAAGAGGTTCTGCGCCGATTTCTTACCCATGCGCTCCATCGTAACCAGCTGTTCTTCCGTTAATTTGTACAAATCGGCTACCGTAGCAATTAACTTATAGGCAATGAGGCTTTCCACAATGCTCGGCCCCAAGCCGTCAATATTCATGGCATCACGGGAGGCAAAGTGAATGATTTTTTCTTTTTCCACAGCCGGACAATGCGGATTACTGCAACGAACCGCGACTTCACCGGGTTGGCGCACGGTCGGAAAATCACAAATCGGACAGTTGGTCGGCATGCTAAATTCACGCTCTTCACCGGTGCGTTTTTCCGGTAAGGATTTAATGACTTCCGGAATAATTTCCGCCGCTTTATGAATCATCACATGGTCACCGATGCGAATGTCTTTGTCTTTAATAAAATCTTCGTTATGAAGGGTGGCGCGCGCTACATTGGTGCCTGATACAAAGACCGGCTCCAATTCCGCGGTTGGTGTCAAAACGCCGGTACGGCCAATATTGATAGTAATATCTTTGACGATGGTTTCTACTTCTTCCGGCGGATATTTAAAAGCCGTAGCCCACCGGGGATCTTTAACGGTAGCCCCCAATTGTTCCTGGTCTTCAAAGGAATTCACTTTAATTACCATACCGTCCGTATCATAGGCCAATTCATGACGAGCCGTATCCCAATAAGCAATACGTTCAATTACTTCATCAATGGTTTGGCACACTTTGTAATTTGGATTTACATGGAAATGATATTCCGCTAAACGCTTTAATAGTTCACTCTGGGAGTGAATATCGGAGCCTTCCGAAGAACCTACAGCATAGGCGAAGAAGTCGAGGTTACGACTGGCTGTAATGGCCGGATCTAACTGGCGCAAAGAACCGGCGGCGGCATTGCGCGGATTTACAAACGTCGGCAAACCGGCCGCTTCACGCTCTTCGTTAATGCGTTGGAATTCTTTATGAGGCATGTATACTTCACCGCGTATTTCAATATACGGCGGTGCATTTTCAATACAAAGCGGTACCGATTGAATGGTGCGCACATTATTCGTTACATCTTCCCCGACACGGCCGTCACCGCGGGTTACGGCTCTTACGAGAACACCGTTTTCATAATGAAGATTACAAGCGAGGCCGTCGATTTTAAGTTCAATGACATATTCAGGTCGATGACCGAGCTCGCGTTCGGTTCGTTCCGCAAACGTACGCACTTCAGCATCACTGAAAACATTACCAAGACTCAGCATTGGTCGTCCGTGTACGACTTTCGGAAAATCCCCTTCAATCTTGGCGCCTACGCGCTGTGTCGGTGAATAGGATGTGATAAATTCGGGATGCGCCGTTTCCAAATCGAGTAATTCCCGATAGAGTTTATCGTACTCATAATCTTCCATTTCCGGCGCATCTTTTACATAATACAAATATCCGGCATGAGCCAATAATTGTTGCAGGGCATGGGCTTTTGCTTCTTCCGTAGCCGCATTGGCTACAGCTGCTCTTAATTCATTCATTGCTGGCATAGTCTTTCTCCTACCGTCTTTTGTAAAACAATGATATAACAGGTTATTTTTCTAAACGCTTAACCGGTGCAAATTGAGCCATAATTAAGCGAACCCCTTGAGTTGGGAAGTCTATTTTTAACTTCAAGCCGGAACCGGATCCCTGAAGTTCGATAACCTTGCCATTCCCCCATTTGGAATGAACCGCCGTATCACCGACTTGCCAGTTTTCCACAACAGGATTACGCAAAGTAGGCTTCGTTACGGGACGAGACATTACGGATAAATGAGACGGTACATGACGCTGTACATCCTCACGCACTTTGCGTTTTGGTCGTAACTCTTCAATCAAGCCTTCCGGAATCTCTTTTAAGAAGCGCGATGGCAAATAGCCGTTGGTGCGGCCGAATACGGTACGGGTCGTAGCATTTAAAAGATACAGTTCTTTTTCCGCACGGGTAATCCCTACATAGCAAAGGCGACGCTCTTCTTCAATCTCTTCCGGATTCATGAGGGTACGGCTATGTGGGAATAAGCCTTCTTCCATACCGGCTAAGAAGACAATCGGAAATTCCAAGCCTTTGGCTGAATGAAGGGTCATCAAGGTTACTTTAGAATCAGCTTGTTCATACGTATCCACATCATTGACTAGCGCCACCTGTTCCAAGAAGTCTTGCACCGTGCCTGTTGGATTTTCATCTAAGAATACTTTGGCTACGGATAACAATTCACCGATATTTTCAACGCGGGCTTCGTCTTGAGGGTCCGTGCTGTCTTCCAATTCTTTAAGATAACCTGTTTTTTCTAGAATAGCTTCCAAAATCTGCAATACATTGTGGTTATCCATCATGGCAACCAAAGTAAAAATCAGAATTCCGAATTCCTCCAGTTTTTCCTTCGTTTTGCCCTTAATTGTCGGAATATTGCTTAACATGGTCAAACTCATGAATAAAGAATTGCCTGTTTCACGAGCATAATCTTGCAATTTAGCAACCGTCGTAGCACCGATACTGCGTTTTGGCACGTTAATAATACGCATCAAGCTCAAATCGTCAAAGGGATTAAAGAGTACCTTTAAATAGGCTAACACGTCTTTTATTTCTTTACGGTCGTAGAACTTCGTCCCCCCTACCATTACATAAGGAATGCCTCGTTTGATGAGGCCTTCTTCAAGGGCACGGGACTGAGCATTGGTACGATATAAAATAGCCATATTACCATACGGTACTTCATGAATATCATGCTGTTTGGCAATAGTTTCGCTGATAAAAGCCGCTTCTTCCAGTTCCGATTGAGCTTCGAAATGACGAATTTTCGGTCCCATATCTTTATCCGTCCAAAGGACTTTGTCGGGACGCCCTTCGTTGTTATCGATAACCGCATTGGCCGCTTCCAAAATCGTCTTCGTGGAGCGATAGTTCTGCTCCAGTTTTATGGTTTTAGTAGCCGGATAGTCTTTTTCAAAATCAAGAATATTCTGAATATCCGCACCGCGCCAAGCGTAAATACTCTGGTCCGCATCCCCTACGACACAAATATTTTGCCATTTGGAGGCCAATAAATGAGCCAACGTATATTGAGCATGGTTCGTATCCTGATATTCGTCAATCATGATATAACGGAAGCGATTACTGTATTTCTGAAGAATATCTTCACGGCTCTGCAAGAGTTTAACCGCTACCATCAACAAATCATCGAAGTCGAGCGCATTATTCTTGCGGAGTTCTTTCTCATAATATTCGTATACGTCAGCCACTTTTTGACTGTAAAAATCACGAGCTTCCATGCGAAATTCGTGGGCCATCAAGAGTCGGTTCTTGGCATCGGAAATAGCACTAAGCATAGCTCCCGGCGGAAAGTATTTATCATCCAGATTCAGGCTCTTCAACGCCCCCTTAATAACGGCTTGTGAGTCCCCTGTATCATAAATCGTAAAATTTTTGCTGTAGCCGAGGAAGTTATCCAGCTCAAAACGTAAAAATTTTGCACAAAAGGAATGAAAAGTGCTGAGCCAGATGCGATCCGCCATGGAACCAACCAAATCCTCCACACGGCTCTTCATTTCTTTAGCCGCTTTATTGGTAAAGGTAATGGCTAAAATTTCATAAGGATTTACACCCTGTGACAATAAATAAGCAATGCGATACGTCAGTACACGCGTCTTACCGGATCCGGCGCCCGCTACAATCAACAGTGGCCCTTCCGTAGTGCGTACTGCTTCTTGTTGCTCTTTATTCAAGCCGTCAAATATACTACTCATAACAGTCCTTTCTACACAGTGTAATCAGAATGAACAAAAACGTTGCCCTTTGCAACGTTTTTGTTTTACTTATATAGCTACTTAGTCGTATTATTTCATAGCTCCCAAGATTTGAGGAACGATTTGTTTTTTACGGGACAAAGTATTAGCCAAGAATACTTCCTGTTCCTTAGGTTCTTGACCGAAAGCAGCTTTAACGATAGCATCGGCATCGCCGGCGAATAATAAGTTAGTGCTTTCTTTCAAGATATCGGTAACCATGATGTAAGATGCAGCATATTTGTTAGATGCACGCAATTCTTCCAAAGCTTTTAACAAAGCAGCTTTACGAGTCAATACTTCTTCAGCGTTCATGGTAGTCAACTGACCAATGCTGATAACCTGACCGTTAGCACCGAATTCTTTCATATCTGTACGAACGATTTGTTCATCGCTGAAATCGGATACATCGGCACCGGCTTTCAACATTTCAAGGCCGTACGCTTCCAAATCCACACCGGCGATAGCAGCCAATTTCTTAGCTGTTTCCACATCTTTTGGTGTGCAAGTCGGCGAACGGAACAATACTGTATCAGAAATAATGGCGGATAACAATAAGCCCGCAATGTGTTTAGGAATTTCCTGACCGTACTGCCAGTAGAAGTTAGCCACGATGGTGCAAGAGCAGCCAACCGGTTCGTAATGGATGAAAATAGGGTTTTCCGTTGTTAAACCACCGATACGATGATGGTCGATGTTTTCGATAATTTCGGCATCTTCGATGTCGTCGATAATCTGTACTTTTTCATTGTGGTCAATTAATACAACTTTTTGTTTTTCTTTAGGTGCTTCCACTTTGGAGCGAACCATACCAAAGTAAGTGTCACCGTCTACTACCGGGAACGCACCGGCATGACCGCGGTCGAATTCTTTTAATTTTAATTCAGGGGAAACCAACTGACAACCCGCTTTAGATACGATGTCGGCGGCAGTTACAGTTTTCTTATCGAGCCAAGCACCGGCTAAAGCATCAATCAAACGACTTGGTAAAATTACGCCTACGAATTTACCGTCTTTTACAACCGGTACACGGTTCATGTCATGAGTGTTGCGCCATGCCAAAATATCTTCCAAGCTTGCAGAAGCATCAACAGCCGGTACTTTTTCCATAACGTCTTTAATGCGAACGGCAAAACTTGTCACGATTTCAGGATGTTCTACTTTGAAATAATCAAGCACGAAGGAAGTTTCCTTGTTAGCTTTACCGGCACAAATTGCTTTGGCAGGCATACCCATCTGGGTTTTCAAATTAGCATAACCTAATGCAGAACAGAAGGAATCCGTGTCAGGGCTCTTATGGCCGGTTACTAAAATTACATTTTCACTCATGTATATCACCTCATAAAAAAATTAGAATTAACGAAGTTAATTTATCTTATTCATTATACCATAAATTACCCTTCTGCAGTATGAGTAAATGAGCATTATAGCATGCTTTTTACAAACAAATATCTCCACCCGACACAATGTCGGATGGAGATATGAAATACAATTTTAAAATTTAAAAGTACACATATAAATAATTTACAAATCTTTTAGCTCAACATTGTAAATTATAAGAACATTACAAAGTTCGCAACAACGAGCGTAAAGCCGGCACCAATCATCGGAATGGCAGTACGTTTAACCAAATCAAACGGTGAAATACCGGCCATACCGGCGGCTACCACGATTACAGCCGTAATCGGCGAAATGGTACGGAACGCACTGGCGATAAAATGCATCGGTAAAATCATGAGGGCTGCCGAAACGCCGGTGGACGCCGCAATGGACGGCACCAAGTTAGCAAAGGCGAAGAACGGAGCGTTCCCCGAGCCCATAACGATGGAGGAAATGCCGATGATGGATACCATTACGAGGGTAATGCCGATACCGCCGAAACCGGACGTTTTAGTCCAGTTGATGAGGGCATCGATGGTACCGATAGCCATGAGGCCTTTGGCAAAGAGTTCGCCGGCTACGATAAGGCTGACTACGTTTGCCATTTGGCGACCCATGCCGTCGAAGTAAACCTGTAAATCAGCAAGCGTAGACTTACCCTCAAAGGTACGTAAATATTGGAAAATCATGCCCACAGTCGTACCGATTAACATGGCCATGATAATGTTCATCTTAATCCAAGAAATCCAGAGACTGGAGAAGGATAAAATTAAAGCGAGCGGAATAATCGGTAAAATCGCATAGTATAAAGGTGCTTTAACTTCTTTTAAGTCTTCATTGGTCATTTTTTCTTCGTGAACTACAGCGTCCTGAGCCACTACAATATGACCATCTCGTTTATCCATGTATTTTTGTACAACATAATGAAGTATTGCAACTACCGGGAATACCCAAAGAGCTACCGGTACCTGATAGGAATGCCAGTATGTTACAGGATCGATGCCCGCCAGTTCAGCGGCAAAGATAGTCCCTGTATCACTTGGACTCCAGTCGAGACAAAGAGTCGTTGCGATGGCAGCCGTTGCGGACAACTTACTTACGCCTAACGCAATTAATACAGGATACATAGTAACCATTAATAACATGGCCAAACCGGAGGCACTGTTAATAGCAAGACCGATAATCATCCCTACTACCCAACAAGCACTGAGTACTAAATACGGGGATTTTAATTTTTTAAGCGGTTTAATTGTCAAGGTAACTAACGCACGGGATGCACCAATGTGGTCCATGTAACGGGCAAAACCGGCTACGGCCATGATATTAAGGCCTAATTTAGCAGCACGTTCACTGAATAAAATGCGAATGAGTTCATAAATATCAAAAATAAAGTTACCCGTTTGTTGTTTAGCACCAAGAATTGTGCCGTAACCCATCAAATAGGCTAATGCTAATAGTACCATACCACCGATGAATAAAACGGCTTGCGCTTTATATCGTTTGAATACTAAAGTACCAATCCAGAGAATGACAATTACCGAAATAATAATATTCACTTACTTACCTCCTCACTACTACAACGAACCTACTGACGGCTATCCCCCAATAACCGTAGACACAACCCGGTGACTTTTAGATATATAATTATAATAAATCATCACCGTTACACCTCACCAGCTACGCATCGCCTCCTACATGTACACGTATGTACTTTATAATTACCATCATTATATCATGTATTCTTTCATTTAAGTTATACATAATATGCAACAATCGAATTATATGTAAAAAGCGAGTACACTCAAAAGAGCATACTCGCTTAATAATTTACAGGTCATGCACTTTAAAACTTACATTATTGTAAGTTTTTAAAGTACCTAGACTGACGTATTAATGTTTTTTATTCTTACCGGCACCGATGTTTTCAATAAAGATGAACAACATCGGGATAACGAAGATGCCGAATAAGGTAGCAGATGTCATACCGGCTACTACGGTAATACCAATGGATACACGGGCACCCGCACCGGCGCCGCTGGAGATTGCGAGCGGAATACAACCTAAGATGAACGCTAAGGACGTCATCAAGATAGGACGTAAACGAATCTTCGCCGCTTCGATAGCCGCATCGACAAAGCGCATGCCACGCTCATCAACACGAATCTTAGCATATTCGATAATCAAGATTGCATTCTTCGCCGCTAAGCCGACCAAGGTCAACAACCCGATCTGTAAATAAATATCGTTGGTTAAGCTATAAGCACCGGTTAAGTTCAATAACCAAGGAATTAAAGCTGCCCCTACGATACCGGACGGTACGGAGAACAATACGGCAAACGGTACTTTCCACGATTCATACAAGGCGGCCAATACGAGGAATACGAAGATAATCCCCATGCCTAAGATAAGAATCGTCTGGGAACCGGCTTTAACTTCTTCACGGCTTTGATCGGCCCAGTCATAGTCATAGCCCTGAGGTAACGTTTTCGCTGCTTCTTCAAGAGCTGCAATGGCATCACCGGAACTGTAACCGTCCGCTTCAGAACCACCGATTTTAACAGCCGGATAGTTGTTAAAACGAGTGATCGTCGAAGCCGATGTTGTGGATACAGCTTTAACATAGTTAGCTACCGGATACAAAGTACCACTACTGTTAGCTACATAGATATTGTTGTTATTTTCCGGTGAAACACGGTAATCCTGGCTGGCTTGAATAACAACCTTATAAGTCTTACCGAACTGGTTAAAGTCATTAACCTGGATCGAACCGTAATAACCTTGCAAGGTCGTAAAGATATCAGACACACTCACACCATCTTGAGCCGCTTTATCACGGTTAATATCAAAATTATAAGTTGGTGTGCTATCAGTAAAGGTCGTGTAGATAGAACCAAATACCGGTTGTTTACGAGCTTCACTTAAGAAGTCATTAACAACGGTTGCCATTTCAGTTGTGGAATCCCCTGCCTTATTGATAATATACATGGAGAAACCACCGGAGTTACCTAACCCCGGAATTGGTGGTGGATTCAACGGTAAAATAGTCGCTTCCGGAACGGTAGCGGCATAGCCCATTAATTTACCGATTTTGCTGTTAACATCCTGTCCGGCCCCTTTACGTTGGCTCCAATCGGATAAGGTAGCAAACATCAAACCGCCGCTTGATTTTTGAGCACTAGCTAAAATATCGAAACCGGCAATCCCTGCTTTATCGACAATATCCGGATCTTCACTCATGAAGCCCTGCACTTTATCGAGCACGGCAATCGTACGGGATAAAGTAGCCCCTTCCGGCAAGTTTACGGCTACCATGTAATAACCGTTATCTTCCGGTGGTACGAAAGCGGATGGCAATACGCGGAACACACCTGCGGAAACCAAGGCAAACGCCAATAAAGCAGCCACAGTAATCCATAAGTGTTTAGCCAAGCGAGCTAACTGATACCCGTACCAATCACTGAAACGTTCCAAGGCATCGTTAAATTTATTAAGTCCACGATGCAACAAGTTTTCATGTTCCTGCGGTACATGTGGTTTTAACATCATGGAACAAAGTGCCGGCGTCAAGGTTAACGCTACGAACGCAGAAATGGCAACAGATACGGCAATGGTCAAGGCGAACTGTTTGTAAAGAATACCTGTCATACCGCCCATGAAGGATACCGGCACGAATACGGACGCCAATACGAAAGCGATACCGACAACCGGACCTTGTACGTTTTTCATAGCTGCAATCGTTGCGTCATGAGGCGTCAAACCATTGACTTTAATTTCGTATTCAACCGCTTCAATAACAACGATGGCGTCATCGACTACAAGCCCTATAGCAAGTACCATCGCGAACAAGGTCAACGTATTGATGGTAAAGCCTAATACTTCAAACGCCGCGAAGGTACCAAGCAAGGATACCGGTACGGCAATCATCGGAATCAATGTGGAGCGCCAGGACTGTAAGAAGATATATACAATCAAAGCTACCAAAATCAACGCTTCTACGAAGGTCTGAACTACTTCTTCGATGGACGCAATAACGAAGTTCGTATTATCTACGATAACCGTATATTCAACGCCCGGTGGTAAACTATCTTTTTGTTTTTCCAGAACTTGCTTTACTTGACCGATTGTTTCAATCGCATTCGCATCACTTGTTAAAGATACGGTAAACACAGCCATTGGACGGTCATCACTCTTGGCATTAAAACCATAATCTTCAGAGCCAAGTTGGATAGTAGCCACATCTTTTAAGCGCAGCAAATTACCGTTGCTATCTGTTTTAATAACGATATTACCGAATTCCTGAGGCGTAATTAAACGGCCTTGAATGGAAATGTTACGATTAATTTGCTGTGTACTAGGCGTTGGATCGGTACCTAAAGAACCGGCTGCCGCCTGTCTATTCTGTGCGGAAATAGCACTGGTTACTTGAGCAATCGTTACATTATGCTGAGCCATTTTACTTGGATCGAGCCAAACGCGCATAGCAAAGTCAGCGCCGAATTCCTGCACACTACCAACACCTTTAATGGATTTAATTTCATCCATCATGTAGTTGGATGCATAGTTTTTTAAGAATGTCTGGTCATATGAATCAGCATCATTAGATTTCAACGCAAATACCAAGGACATATCGCCGGTAGATTTAGTTGTAATAACACCGACACTTTGTACTTCCGACGGTAAGGAAGCTAAGGCACGCTGTACACGGTTTTGAGTATTTACCGTATCCATATCCGCATCGGTACCCTGATTAAATTGGACTGTCAAAGAGTAACTGCCGCTGTTGCTACTGGTTGATGTCATGTAGTCCATATCTTGAACCCCTACGATTTGGGATTCGATTACGGACGCTACCGTATCACTTACAACGTCTGCAGATGCCCCGACGTAACTAGTCGTTACATGAACCTGTGGCGGTGTTATCTCCGGATAACGCGCAATCGGCAAGGTTAACATTGACACAAGGCCGACAATCGTAATAATCAAGGACAAAACGATGGCAAAGATAGGTCGGTTAATAAAAAATTTCGACACAGTATCCCCCCTTATTTCGTCTTTTCAATCTGGTCTTTAGTCAACGCCGTAGGGTTAACTGTTACACCGTTACGAATCTTGGTTAAGCCGTCAACAACAACCGTTGTCCCCGGTTTTATACCACTCTTAACAATTGTATAAATACCCTGAGTACCGCTTGTTTCAACCGGAGTCTGAGTAACTTTACCGTTTTCATCAACCGTAAATACGAAGGATTTATCGAGTACATACGTAATAGCTTTAGTAGGAACTAAGATAGCATCTTTAATAATATCCCCGGGAGAAACAACAGACGCATACATATTAGGTAATAACATATGCTGTGGATTTGGGAAGGACGCTTTAAACATCAACTGACCGGATGTGCTGTCGAGGTTTTTGGCGGCCTGCACCAACGTACCGGTGTACTGATAAATAGAACCGTCAGATAAACGAAGCTGTAATGGTACATTAGCCAAATTCTGACCTTGCTTATTCTTCATGAAGTCAAGATATTCAGCTTCACTCATGGCAAATTCTACATATACAGGATCTACTGTATTAATAGTAACTAAAGTAGTGCTGCCGGCAGTTACATAAGCACCTAAATCGACATCATCCATTTCTAAGGTACCGTCAAACGGTGCATAAATAACTGTATCCTGCAAATTATCCTGAGCAATACGAACAGCTGCATCATTAGCCGCTAAAGCAGCTTTTTGCTGTTCCGTCGTGCTGGCTTGGGTATCCAAAGTCTGACGAGCAATGGCATCTTCATTAGCTAATTGCTGATAACGCTGCAAATCGCGTTCCGCATTTAAATAGGATGCATTGGACGATGCTGCATTAGCCTGAGCACTGGCTAAATTAGCTTCATACTGACGGGAATCCAAACGGAATAAAGGCTGGCCTTTAACAACCTGTTCGCCGCCATTAACATACTTCTCTACAACGTGACCGGAAACACGCGCATGAATGGCTGTACTATTCTGCGATGTAACGGTACCGTTAAAGGACGTTGCAATCTGTGTATCGGTGGCCACAATTTTATATGTGTTGACTGCAACTGCCTGTTGTTGCGCTTCTTCCTTACCGCAACCGGCAACCACCAGCATCATCGCCAACCCGGCTACAATGCCACCCAATAATCGAAACTTACTCATTCTTATCCTCCTCATTCAAAATACCATGCAATATTAAGTTCATAGCCTCTGACAAAAGCTCTTTGCAATCTTCCGGGTTAGCTAGACTATCGTAAAATACTATGCGTAAAACACCTTTAAACATAAGTATTAATACATCAATATCCACATCTTTAATAACACCTAATCGTTGTTGTTCTTTTAAAAAGTTCCCCAGTAACTCCCAATCTTTTTCAACTGTACGCATTACTTGGTCTACCAACGATGGCACCGAGGCAAACATAAGTCGATAATGATCGCCGCTGATTGTCGCATACAAATCAGATTTAACCGTAAAATAGCGTTTGAGCTTAGTAACCGTATCCAAGTTGTCATCTTCTAAAATCTGCTTATGCAAATTATAAAAGTCCTGACTCTTGTCGAATAAAATACGCTCAATGATTTCATTCTTGGAATGAAAATTTTCATACAAAGTACGCTTACTAATATTAAGGCGCTTAGCCAAGTCATCCATACGAAATGACGAGCCATGTAACTCTATTTCGGCTACAGCCGCATCAAGAATTCGTTGTTTCATTGTCGCCTCCTCCATCAACATTCACACTGTAATTCCACATACACATAATGAATCACTTCCACACACTAAAATAGAAAAATAAGCAATCATTACACTATACTGCTTACCCTGTTTATAAGGATAATCACTACACTATAACAATCACTACATAACCGTACTTACCACAGTTCTGACATACTTTGCAGATTCTAAAGTAAACACTATATAAAAAATTGATAAGCATTACACATTACCAACATTTTTATTCTAAAAACGCTTTCAATTCAACTTATATAAAACTAATGAAAACCGAACTGAAAACTCTAGTACCATGTTTCAGTTTATCGAAAAAATATAATTTTGTCAATAATTATTATACTATATCCTACTATATTTTTCGATATAATAAAAACCCCTTTGTTTTAAAGTTAGCTTGGTCATAAATGCTGTTGTAAACAACATTACCGAGCACCTAAAACAAAGAGGTTTTATTAATTAAATATACTTTTCAGGATCAAGTTCACCGGTCATACGATTTCGTAAGTCACGGCGAGCCACTTCCATAATCCAAAGCCACCAAAGATGACCGAATAATTCAGACAAGTTTTCATCAAATGGGATTTCTGCCAATGGCGGTACCAAGCCCATAAGCGGCATTACGATTACATGAGCAAATAAATACACAAAGAAACCGAACACACATCCTTGCCACATTTTAATGCGTGGCCAATATTCAGCGATTACGCAATACATAATACCAAATACAATGGAGAATAAAACATGCACAATAAATACATCAAGCGGTAACTGAACACCGGAGAATGTATAGGATAAATCAGGCATATGTAACATATCCAACACAACTTTTGGCGGTGTTACACGAGACATGGCGTCAACCGGCCAGAAAATATCAGGATTACGCGGTGGAAACGGCACTTCCCAACCCCACTTAGCAATGGCACCGATAATGCCGACTATAATACCGATTAAAACAGACAATCCTACACGACGTCTGCTTGGTTCTGTGATGTAGTTAAAACCTACTTTCATCACAAAGCCCCCTTTCTCTTGCAAATACTACTTTAATAATAGTATTTTAGCACTTTACTGATTAAAACGCCATTAAAAACGCTCAAATAAATTCAAATTCAATCAAATTTTTATATGTCAATCAAAAACACGAATAAAAATCATAATTAAAATGCATTTAAGTTTACCGATTTTTGAACAAAAATATAAAAACAGTTTACTCGAATTATGAGTAAGTTGACAGAATTACTATTGAATGTATCCAAATATAGGTGCCCATAATAAGTAAGATGGTTCTATAATTTATTTTGGGGCGCTAAAGAGAAACGCTAGTTGCGTGTCCTCTTGGCGCCTACTTTTTTTGCACAAAAAAAGACATATTGAATAAAATCCGATACAATAAAGGTGCTAACAATTAACGAAAGGATGTTTATTCAATATGTCTAGTCTTAATTATATAGGAAAAATGCTCGGAATAAAAGATTCACATATCCAAAATATGAGAGAAACTTCAGAAGAATATGTATTACATGTGATGGTGCCGGTAAAACCTCATGTTTGTCCTAATTGCCATAAGGAAACAACGCGTATAAAAGGCTATACACATCGTACAATCCGCCACACTACAACCAATGAAAAGCCGATTCGCCTTATCTATCGTCAACGCCGGTATAGCTGCACTTGCGGACGCACGTTTAATGAAAAAACAGAGTTCTCTACGCGCTATCTTAGGACTACCCCCCGACTACGAGAAGTGGTCATTACTGAATTGTCAGAGGTAAAATCTCTAACAGCAGTTGCTAAACATTGTCATATTAGCGTAACTCAAGTTATTCGCATTTTTAAGGAAATTAACTATAGCCGGCCCAAGACATTACCTGCGGTATTATCTATTGATGAATTTAAAGGCAATGCAGCCGGCCAAAAATACCAGGTCATCCTTACCGATCCTACTGACCATAAAATACTGGATATTCTGCCTAAACGAGATACAGTCAAGCTAATACAGTACTTTTTGCAATTCCCAAGACACGTACGAGACAACGTAAAATACATCACAATGGACATGTCCCTCCAATTCCGCTCCGTCATGAAGCAATGCTTCCCTAAAGCTCATATTGTTGCTGACAGATTCCACTTAATCCGGCTGGTGACCTTTGCCCTTGAGCGAGTGCGTAAAGCTGAGCAAAATACCTTAACTAATGCAAGCCGAACCTTCAAAACGAATAAGCGAATATTGACTAAACATTTTAAGGATTTAACTGACAATGAATATGCAAAACTGATGGATATGTTTCACTATTCATCGAAATTACACCGTGCCTATATGCTAAAATATACCTTCCATACAGTGTTGAAATTTAAACGGAGGCGCGATATTCTAAGGTCCATAAATGAATGGCTTTCATTAGTTTTTGACTCTGAACTATCTGAATTTCAATCCCTCTTAAAAACGTTCTCCTCTTGGAGCGACGAAATTATTAATGCCTTAACCTTACCATATTCAAACGGCTTTACCGAGGGTTGCAACAACAAAATTAAAGTTTTAAAACGTTGCTCTTTTGGGATACGGAACTTCCACTACTTCCGAAACCGGATTTTATTCATCAATGCAAGAAAAGGACACGCAACAGTTATGTCGCATGTCCTTCCTCAAAGTGCATAGACTCTTTAGCACCCCAAAATTTGACAAAGAGCCAGTAAGATGCCATAAACAGGCAACAAAAAAAGACGCTCAACTGAGCGTCTTTTAGCTTGGTGCCGGAGGTGGGACTTGAACCCACACGGTGTTACCCGCTTGATTTTGAGTCAAGTGCGTCTGCCATTCCGCCACTCCGGCGCGTTCGGAACAATGACTATTATACGCAAACTTTACAAACCTGTCAACACATTTTTTACAAAAAAATTTCAAAGTCGCAAAATATATATGGTAACTTATATCTATTTCTCATAATGTGTAATTTTAATCAATAATTCACTTTACTATTTCCTATATTTCTATATAATATAAAGTACTTTTGTATCATCAGAAAGGAGATAAAAAAATATGATATCAAAGTTGAGTTTTAATGCCTTATGGAAGTACTTAGCCCCAATTATTGTGGGACTCATTGTATTTGCGATTGGCGCGCCGGAAGACCTATCCGCAGGTGCATGGATTTTGTAAGTATTTTTGCAGCCTTAGTTGTGGGTCTTATTCTCGAACCGATGCCACCTGCTTTTATCGGTATGATTGCGATTACCTTAGCCGTTCTATTCCGTGTAGGTATGCCGGTTGTAGAAAAAGCCCGTAAAATTGTGCCTACCACAGCCGGTCAGGCAGGGGCCTCAGCGGTTTCTCCAATGCCATCGTATGGTTAATCTTTGCCGCCTTCATGATTGGTATCGGCTATCAAAACAGTGGTCTCGGTCGCCGAATCGCCTTATTCTTAGTTCAAAAATTAGGTAAATCCTCCTTGGGTCTCGGGTATGCCATTGCTATTACCGACCTTATCTTAGCACCATTTATCCCAAGTAATGCAGCCCGTAGCGGTGGTACTATCTACCCTATCGTTTCCAGTATTTGCCCGATGTTTGACAGCTATCCGGATAAAAACCCGCGCCGTATCGGCTCCTATTTATGTTGGATCAGCTTGGCAACGACTTGTGTGTCCAGTACCTTATTCCTCACCGGCCAGGCGCCAAACCCATTGGCGGTTGAACTCGCTGCCAAATCCGGCGTTGCTACCGTTAACTGGACAAGCTGGTTCTTAGCAGTTGCACCGGTAGGCATTATCTTGTTCTTAATTACCCCAATTTTGACATACTACCTTTGCCCGCCGGAAGTTAAAGGTTCGCCTGAAATCGCCGAATGGGCCAAAGAAGAATTCCATAAATTAGGCGCCATGAGTGCTTCTGAAATCGCCATGGCGGTTATTTCCCTCATTGCCTTAACGCTTTGGATTGGTTCCTCTACTTTTGGTGTAAACCCAACCACAACGGCTTTACTAGTTATTATTCTTATGGTTCTCTTTAAAATCATCACCTGGAATGACTTCTTAGCTAACAAGCCGGCTTGGAACGTATTGACTTGGTTTGCTACCTTAGTACCAATGGCTGCGGGTCTTAAAAACGTAGGTTTCCTTGACTGGTTGGCAAAATCCGCCATAGTTACCTCGTAGGTCTCGATGTAACTATGGCGACATTAGGTATGCTTTTTGCCTTCTGTGTACTTCGTTACTTCTTCGCTTCCGGTACAGCATACGTAACTGCTATAGTTGGCTTATTTGCTACCTTGGCACTTCAAATTCCGGGTGCTGATGCCAGTCAGATTATGATTATTTTACTCTTACCAATGGGTATTATGGGTATCTTAACACCATACGGTACCGGTCATAGCCCGGTATGGTTCGCCAGCGGTTATGTAAAAGGCCCTGAATTCTGGAAATTGGGTGCCATCTTCGGTATCATCTACCTCGTTGTATTTATCGTAGTAGGTATTCCTTGGATTGAATTTATTTTGCCGAAATTAATCTAATTCAGATTATTTAAAATAACTGTCTAAAAATTAGAGTTATAGGACAAAAAGTGTGTGTAAAAAGTGCTGTAAACCTAGATAGATACTGGGTTTATAGCACTTTTATCTTTTTTTGACAAAGATAAAGGGTGGACAAAAAGTGTGTGTAAAAACATGCGTGAACCCACATAACTACTGACTAAAATGGTATTATATCTTCCTAAATAAAAACATAAATAGGAGGATGATTAATATTAAACAAGTAGTTTGCCCTGATTGTGGTCGAAAATGTATAAAACACGGTATATTGAAATCCGGTTCTCAGCGATGGTTTTGTAAGCACTGTAAAGTCGCTTTCACTAACACAATTAACACCGAGAGTAATGATCTAAAGCTGTTTTTAAAATGGTTATTTAGTAAACAGTTGCAGCAGGATATGCCTGGAGGAGGGCGTACATTTAGACGTAAAACCGCTAAATTTTGGTCCATATGGTGCCTCCCTCCAAAGATTGAGGAAGTATATGATGTGCTTTACTTTGACGGCATATACTTAACGCGTAAGCTCTGTGTACTTATTTGTTGTAGTAAGGACCATGTGTTAGGCTGGTATGTATGTAGATATGAGAACTCTAGAGCTTGGCAAGCATTAATGGACCGTATTGCTCCTCCGCGTGTTGTTATCTCAGATGGCGGATCCGGATTTGCTAAGGCCTTGGCAAAGAGGTGGCCGACAAGTAACCATCAACGTTGTTTATTTCACGTTTTTGCGCAAGTAAGAAGGTATACAACTTCTGCACCAAAAACAATAGCCGGCAAGGCTTTATATGAACTGGCAAAGCGTTTATTTAAGATTCAATCGATAGATGATGCTTATACTTGGATTGATGGATTATTAGCTTGGAGAGAAGAATTTGATGACTTCTTACGGGAAATGACAGTCGACGAAAATGGGAATAAAAGGGCTACTCATGAACGCCTCTTAAAAGCTGAGGCAGGACTTTTACGATTAATTAGAGATGACACTCTATTTACCTACCTGACGTTTGTAGATATTACCGTACCTACAACGAACAATCGACTGGAAGGAGGCGTTAATGCGCAACTTAGGGGGATGTTACGAGATCACAGAGGGTTATCCTTAGAAAGACGATTAAAAGCGGTCTATTGGTGGTGTTACGAGCACTCACCTAGACCGCTTCCTGTTGCTGAAATATTAAAATGTATGCCTACAGATAAAACAATCGCTGCTACTTACCGTAGGATAATGCGGAATAACCGTGTGGATAATATCTTGCCGCAATGGGGGGATGCCATTGTTTGGAATGAGTTCCATATGTCCACGGAATTTCCAATTTATTGGGATTAATTTAAAAAAGCCACACACACTTTTTGTCCTATAAGCCAAAAATTATACTCAATCAAGAACAAAAAGACCGCTCGGCCATTGCCTGAGCGGTCTTATTTTGATTAATAATGTGGGTTATAGGACATTTTGAGTTGGTAATTTAATCCCATAGATAGTTAGGATATGGATCTGAGAAATGAAAATCACTCCATACAATAGCATCGCCCCAGGTTGGAATAGAATCTTCTAATTTTTCTCTGGAATTCATGGTATCATATAGTTTAGAAATACTTTTGTTGGTCGGCATAACCTCGAGTATTTCAGCGGGTGAAAGCGGTTTCGGTGAGTGCATGTAGCACCACCAGAAAACCGCTTTTATTCGCCTTTCAATATTCATTCCTCTATGGTTACGAAGCATAGCTCTTAATTGAGCATTTATGCCACCTTCAATACGGTTATTAGTAGATGGACAGTTAAAGTCTAATGTATCATCTAGGTAGGTAAATAAGGTACCAGATTTAATTAATACAAGAAGTGATTGCTCTGCTTTTAAAAGTCTTTCATGTTTTAACCTAGGTTTTCCATACTCGTCATAAGATACTTCGTCTAAAAAGGCTTTATGCTTAATTTTCCAGTCTGTTAAACTTCTAATCCAATGTAATGCTGCAGTCGTAGAATTTACCTTAAATAAATCATTTGAAAGCCCATATAGCTCTGCACCGGCAATTGTTTTAGGACGAGTTGTTGTATACCTTTTTACTTGTTGAAAAGCATGAAAAATACATCTTTGAAGTTTGGCCTTTGGCCAAACTTTTTTTAATGCCTTCCGAAAGCCGGGACCACCATCAGATACAACGACCGTGGGCGTAGCAATACGGCTCATCAAAGCCCCCCAAGCCCTCGCTCGCTCAGCTCTGCATACATACCAACCTAATACATGCTTTTCATCACAGCAGATTAATATACAGGCTTTCCTTCCTAGGTGAATACCATCAATGAATACAATCGAGCTTTGAGTTTCAATTTTAGGTGGTAAAGGCCAAAGTTCCCAAAATTTAGCTGTTTTTCTGCGAAAATTACGACCGGCACCGGGCATATCTTTTTGTACATTTTTACTGAACAACCATTGAAGAAAAAGGCGAAAATCCGAGTTTGTATGATCATAAGGCTTAGTAAAAACTTGATGACATTCTTTACAACGCCATCGCTGCCTACCTATTCGAGTTTTTCCATACTTTATACAGTCAAAACCACAATAAGGACATCTAATTTTTTTCATAAAGTAATACCTCCTAAAAAATATATTTTCTAGAAAGATATAACCTTATTTAACCCTTATATAGCAAGGGGTTTCAGACTTTTTACCAACTCATTTTGTCCACCCTTTAAAATCTAATAAAAAATTTAAAAGACCGATGAGACTAGATAAATACTAGTCTCATCGGTCTAAAAACCAACTCAAAATGTCCTATAGGCCAATAATGTTAAGTGGTGGAGACGAGGGGAATCGAACCCCTGTCCAAAAGTGTTGCCCCACAGACTTCTCCGAGTGCAGACGCTGTTTTAGATCTTAGCTAACTTTCGTACAACGACAAACTATATTAACCCAGCTCTGTTGTTTAACCTACTATACTAGAGCAAATATATTAGGCGAGCCCGTAGTTTGACGCCTTATCCCCGATCACGGGCAGATCAGAGTAAGACGTAGCTTATGCAGCTAATGCAAAGTTTTCTTTTGCGTTTAATTTAAAAGTTCCACCGTTTAACGGCCAAATGGAAACGCCGACTCGCTATCTGTGATACACGCACCCCTGTCGAAACCATTACGTCCCCATGTGTGCATGATTAATTATAAACAACTGTGACAGTACTGTCAAACAAAATGACGAATTTTGAACTAACGGTTTATAGGTAAAAAATCGCCAAATATAGAGCATAACGAAAACAAGTTAGTGATTCAACAAATCAGGCATTAATTTAGACGCCTCAGGTGCATTCAAAGGAACACACCTGCAGACGTCTTTTATTTTAGCTTAATAATCGCGGCTCTGTTCTTTCATGCGGCGACGAATGTCACGCTGCGCATCGCGCTCAGCCATATCCTGGCGCTTATCATAATTTTTCTTACCTGTAACGAGGCCTACAGTTACCTTAATTAAGCCATGAGCGAAGTGAAAATTAAGTGGCACCAAAGAAAAGCCTTTTTCCTTCACCTGTCCCAACAATTTGTGAATTTCACTGCGATGCATCAATAATTTACGCGTACGCATCGGTTCATGGTTAAACTGATTACCCTGTTCATATGGGCTGATATGAGCCTGATAGAGGAATATTTCACCATTTTGAATGGCACAATAACTGTCTTTCAGATTAAGTCGGCCCTGGCGAATCGACTTAACTTCAGTACCGGTTAAAGCAATCCCCGCTTCATAAGTCTCATGAATGTGATAATCATGTCTGGCCTTACGATTGTCGGCGATTAAACTGGTACTGTCTTTCTTAGCTTTACTCACAAACTACCTCCTAAACTTCGGTACTGCTATTTTTTCTTACCTGATTTCTTTTTGCGGCTTACTTTTTTACTTTGTTTTTTGCTTTTAGATTTTTTGGCAAATCTGGCAAAAGCAGCCGGCGTATTATCTTCGTAATCACTTTGCCAGTTATATTTACTGTTTGTGCTCTTACGTTTACTATTCTTGCTGTCTTTTTCGCTTGCTTCACGTTTACCGGACTTTTCAGACTTAGAACTTTTACCGCTCTTACCTGCTTTACCGTTTTTACCGGTTTTACCGGACTTGCCGGAGCGCATACCGCGACTGCCTAAACCGGTTCGACGATGTTCACCGGCTAGCGATTTTTCAATCAGAGTCTGCGCATCCACTTCCCCAAGCAAGAAATCTATTTGTTTCTTATCTTTATCCGCTTTGATAAGTGTTACTTTTACTTCCTGCCCCAAATGATAGGTTCTGCCCGTACGGCGCCCAACCAGCAAGAAATGTTCTTCGTCAAAGAAATAATAATCATCATCCATGGTAGCAATATGAACTAAGCCGTCAATACCATTTTCAAGCTCTACAAACATCCCAAATGATGTGATGGAGCTGATTTTACCGTCAAAGACTTCGCCGATAAACGGTTCCATGTATTGAACTTTTTTAAGATCATTTGTATCGCGTTCCGCAGCTACGGCAATTTGTTCCTGAATCGAACAATGGTCGGCCGCTTTCGCCAAATAATCCTCCATATCATCGTATTTATTATAGCCATCGCCCCAGTGTAACCGTTTTTTGAGCAAACGATGAACAATTAAGTCCGGATAACGACGGATTGGCGATGTAAAGTGGGTATAACAAGCGGACGCCAAACCAAAGTGTCCCACATTGACTGCCGAATAACGCGCCTGCTGCATGGAGCGCAAGGTCATAATCTGCGCAATCGGTTCAATGTCAGTGCCGGCTATACTGTCTAAGAACTTCTGAATATCTCTTGGTTCAACATGGCTGTCGGCCAAATGGAACGGTTTGCCTAAATAGGTAACAACCGTCTGTAAAGCTTGTAACTTTTCTTCACTTGGCTGCTCATGAATACGATAAATCCCCGGTTTATGAGTGTCACGTAAATAGCAAGCTACCGTTTCATTGGCAATCAGCATACAAGCTTCAATGATTTTTTCAGCAATAGTACGGTCTTTACGTACAATCTTGAGTGGTGTACCATCTTCGGCCAACAGAATCTTGTATTCAGGGAATTCAAAGGAAATGGCACCGGATTTTTCACGCATGGCAATTAAAATCTTGGCCACTTCGTGAAGTTCATGCACCATTGGCATCAATGGCAACAAATCGTCGGGAATGATGCTTTGAGTCAATGCTTTATATATTTCGGGATAGCTGCAACGACGATCCACGCGAATGACGGACGGACTGATTTGGAAGTCCACCACACGGCCTGCATGGTTGATTTCCATAATGCAGCTCATGGCATAGCGATCTTCTTTGGCATTCAAACTACAAATACCGTTGGACAATTTAGTCGGTAACATCGGTACAACACGGTCAACCAAATACACACTGGTACCACGTTTATAGGCTTCTTTGTCGAGCTGTGTATTGCCCCGTACGTAATGACTTACATCGGCAATGTGAACACCTAATTTATAATGACCGTTGGCCAGCTGTTTACAACTTACCGCATCGTCCAAATCTTTAGCATCTTCGCCGTCGATAGTAATCATCGGCACCTCGCGTAAGTCAAGACGTTTACCGCCCAGGGCTACATCAAAGGATACGCGATCCGCTTCTTTTAAAACCGCCTCAGGAAATGAAAACGGAATTTTATGCTGCGCCATTACGCAGTTAATATCCACACCTACGTCGCCCTTATAACCTAAAATGGACGTAATTTTACCTTCCGGCTGGCGTCCTTTAGCATCAGGCCAACGAGTAATTTCCACCAATACTTTAGCCCCGCTGCGCGCTTCCATAGTATCAGGCAAAGCTACATAGATATCATCAACTAAGCGTTCATCATCAGGCGTTACAAAGCCAAACATCTGTTGGCGATCATAAGTCCCTACAATGGATGTATTCACATGTTGAATCACTTTTTCCACACGGCCTTCATGGCGCTGTTCGCCGATACGACCGAAGCGGAAAAAATGTACCAAAACTTTATCATTATGCATGGCACCGTTACGATCGCCGGCACCGATATTTACTTCATGTTGCCCCGTCTCGTCAATAACAAGCCCGCGGCCGTTACGAAGGCTCTTATAAATACCTTCAAACTCTCTTACTTCCTCAATTTTTAATGCTGTTTTTTCAGCCTTGTCGATGAATTTGTAATAGTCGCCGGGCCGTGCTTCTAATAAGCCCGCTTCGGTAAGCGCTTCCACATCTCCCATAAAGGCTTCCAACTCTTCAGACCCTTTTATGCCCAAAATATATGCTGCATCTTCGATATGATACGCTTCCGGACTAATGGCCTTAAAAAACGCTAAAATCTTATCTTTCATCTCTTCCATAGCTTTATACCCCTACCAAAAAAGCCTGCACAAGGCAGGCTCGCTATTAATATTGATTCAAGTAAATCCCTAAGAATAAGCTCAAGATGGCAAAAATAATCCCCAACACGATAGTACATTTCGACAATAAACCGTCGATACCACGTGCTTTACCGCCAAATACGGAGTCAGCCGCACCACTTACGGCGCCGCCCATACCGGCACTTTTACTGGATTGTAATACAACCACCATAATCAATAAAATAGCAACTACCACTTCTGCAAACATCAAGAAATTTCTCACAATTGTCATCCTTCCTAAGGCTCATTCTTTTTCGCCAATTCACTGCGATGTTCCAAATACTTTTCTAATTTACGCTTTACGCGTTGCAATGCATTATCAATGGATTTGACACTGCGGTGATATTCAGCGGCAATTTCATTATACGACTTGCCGTCTAAGTACCCCATCAGCACTTTGCCTTCCAAATCACTTAATATAGATCCCATTTTTGCTTCAATATCGGAAAATTCTTCCCGATTAATGAATAATTCTTCAGGATCCGTACCCTGGCCTTCCACTAATACGTCCATCAAGGTTCGTTCCGTCTCATCCGCATAAATCGGCTTATTCAGCGAAATATAGGAATTGAGCGGAATATGTTTTTGCCGCGTCGCGGTTTTAATAGCCGTAATAATTTGCCGTGTTACACATAACTCGGCAAAGGCCTTAAACGACGCCAGTCGGTCCCCTTTAAAATCGCGCGTAGCTTTATAGAGGCCAATCATGCCCTCTTGGATAATGTCCTCTTTATCAGCACCGATTAAAAAATAAGACCGTGCCTTGGCACGCACAAAATTTTTATATTTATCCACAAGATAGTCCACCGCTAAGTGGTCATCTTGTTCTTGCGCTAATTTACAAATTTGTTCATCTGTTAAATCTACATAACGACGGTACTCATCATTTACGCGTGGATTAACGCACATGCCGACCTCCCACTCTGCCGGATTCGCAGAACCTTACTAATGTATCTCTCATTATACTTGATAGCCCTCGGTTCTGCAAGGTCATTTCTTCCCTCGACGCAAGGTTTCCCACTGCTTAGCTACTTCACCATCAATTTGATGTCCCAGTTCATTACGCTGTAATTGCAAACTATCTCGGTTGTGAAGCCCTTTGTAATAACGCTGTTCGTCAATTTTAGCCCGTTCAACCTGGGCTTTTAACTCACGCGCGGAGATACGCAAAGCACCAAAACCGAGTACTTGGCTCTGTTCCGCATAATCAGAGGTGCATACATATACATTGGCATAGGTGTTTTTAAAAGTGAAAACGGTCCGTTCAATATAAGAGTCCGCTGTTTCCCCATCAGCCGTATACACTTCCAAAAAATCATCGGTAATAAACTCTTCGGCACTGCCGGGATGGGCATATTTACTGTCAAATACCAGTATAACACGGTAACCCTTATGTTTACCGTAATTTTGAAGCATATGCTTAATTCGCGACCGGGCATGTTCCAAGGAACTTTTACTGATTTTCTTCAGTTCCGGCCACGCAAATATAACATTATACCCGTCAACAATTAAAATATCTTCTCTCATGTCGGAGCCTCACTCCTTTTATTGACGCTGCCGAACCGCTTCATACATCAAAATAGCCGCCGCTACCGATGCATTTAATGAGTTAATACGACCGTACATAGGAATCGTTACGAGAAAATCACAGCGCTCTTTAGTAAGGCGACTAAGCCCTTTCCCTTCATTGCCGATAACGAGCACTAAAGGACTCGTCAAATCGGCCTGATACAAGGTTTGCTGACCTTCCATGTGAGCACCGAGAACCCAAAAGCCTTGCTTTTTAAGTTCTTCAATTGTCTGTGCCACATTGCCAACCTGCACTAACGGAATAGATTCTAAAGCACCGGCCGACGTTTTGGCAACGGTAGCATTAATCGGAGCTGTATGGCGCTTCGGAATTAAAACGGCCGTAGCACCGCAACATTCGGCAGTTCGAATGATTGCCCCCATATTATGAGGATCTTCAATGCCATCCAACAAGATTAAAAGTGGCGCTTTATCAGAAGACCAATTTTGAAGCACTTCACCTAAATCGGCAAATTTAACCGGTGCCGCCAAAGCCACGACCCCTTGATGAACCACACCGTCAGCGTATTTACTAAGCTGTTTGTCATCCACCCGGCGCAGCTCAATTCCTTTATCCTTAGCCAACCCTATGATTTCCTGTAAGGAGCCCTGCACCTTATCATTCGTAATAAACAAACGCTGAATGGTTCGTCCCGATCGCAAAGCTTCACGTACCGCATTGCGTCCTACAATATAATCACTCATGATATGTCTCCTTTACTCTATCATAACGCATCTAACTCATACTGTCCAAAGTATACCAAAATGCAGCTTTCATCAAAGTCTGTAGTCGCTCGTTCTGACCCGAACGATATAAATAGCCAAGTACTGCTTCAAAGGCTGTACTGGCACGATATTCTTGTACGGTGGCACTTTTCGGTACATGTACATTACTATTACGAGCTCGTTTAGCCACCTGTTTTTCCATATCCGTTAAATAGTCTGACTCTTCCCACGCATGGAGAACCTTTGACTGTGCCTTAGCACAAATGCACTCCGTAACCAGGTTATGTAATACCTGAACCTTAGAAATGCCCGCTTCCGTCATGCGCTCGCGGATATAGAGCGAATACACGGCATCGCCTATATAGGCAAGCATGAGGGAATCCTCAGCTTCAGCCGGTACAATTCCCTCATGCGTAGTTGTTGCTTTTAATTTTTCAATAGCCGTGGCTCGTAAAAATTGATAGCGCTTAAAATTCACGTTTCTTCCACCGTGCCCCTTGCGGCGAATCTTCAATTACGATACCGATATTGCCCAATTCATCACGAATGGCATCGGCTAAGTCCCAAAGTTTCTGTTCACGGGCATTTTGACGAACATTCAAGATTACTTGCATTAACTGTTCGTATTCTTCAGCGCCGGCACCGCCTTGTGGACCTTCCCAAGCCTGTTCCAAAATACCGATGATATCAGTCATCATCTTGAAGATGTCACGTACTTCTGCTAATGTTTCATGGCAAACTTTACCGTTGCAGTTTTGTACTGCTTGGTAGTAAATGTTGATTTCTTTAGCCAAGCCGAACATTGGCGCTCCGGCAAGTGCCGTATTGAAGTCATCGGACATAGCTTCTTCAAATTCTTCCGCATATTTGCGAGCATTATCGAGTAATGCTTTTGCTTCGTCATCACATTCGCCTTCTTCTTGGTTTTCCAAGTATAAAAGGTTCTGAATAGCCGTTGTCATGCGTTCTAAGGATTTATTGGCTTCTTCCAAGCGTTCATCGCTGAAATCAAGCGGGCTGCGATAATGAGTGCTCATCAAGAAATAGCGAAGTGCATCAGGACTGTATTCTTTCAAAATATCTTTTACCAAGAAGAAGTTGTTCAAAGATTTACTCATCTTTTCTTGGTTAATGGTAATGAAACCATTATGCAACCAGTAACGTACAGACGGATGGTGACCGGTGCAGCCTTCAGACTGAGCAATTTCGTTTTCATGATGAGGGAAAATCAAATCGCTGCCGCCGCCATGGAAGTCAAATTCTTCACCCAAGTATTTGTTGCTCATGGTAGAGCATTCAATATGCCATCCCGGACGACCGTTACCCCATGGGCTTTCCCAATAAGGTTCACCCGGTTTAGCGCTCTTCCAAAGGGCAAAGTCCATCGGATTCTGTTTGCGGTCATCTACGTCTACACGAGCGCCCGCTTCCATATCATCCAAAGTACGGCCCGATAATTTGCCGTAATCTTCGAATTTTTCAACACTGTAGTATACGTCGCCGTCCAATTCGTAAGCAAAACCTTTTTTAATCAACGTAGCAATCATTTCAATGATTTCGTCAATGTGTTCGGATACACGCGGATATACATCAGCATGCTTAACGTGAAGGGCATCCATAACTTCAAAATAGGAATCGATATAGCGATTGGCAATCGTATCCCAGGACACACCTTCCCCATTAGATGTGTTAATAATTTTATCGTCCACGTCTGTAAAGTTCTGTACATACGTCACTTTATAGCCTACATGTGTCAAATAGCGACGAATTACATCCCAGGTAACAAAAGGACGAGCATTACCGATATGAGGGTGGTTGTACGGCGTTACGCCACATACGTAAATCTTAGCTTCTCCCTCCTTTACCGGCTTAAATACTTCTTTTTCTCTTGTCATCGTATTGTATACTTTAATTTCTCTCATCGCTACCGATGCCTCTCTTCCGTTAAAATATAAAAAGCCACCATCTCATTACAGAGACGGTGGCCCGCGGTTCCACTCTGTTAAGTACTGATAGCACTCTCTCCAACGCATAACGGGCGTATCCGAACAAACTTACTCTATTCAGCCTGTTAACTCCCGAATGCATTTCCCTTGGCTATACTTAAACCCTTCCACCAGTTAGTTCTCGCTGTAAAGTTAGTCACAAAGTACTTCTTTCGTTCATCGTCTTTAATAACAATTTTATTCGATATATAGAGAATAATATCATAAAACCCTTATAAAGTCAATGTATTACGACTAATTCTATACAAATTATACGGCTAAAATTTAATCGTGTGCAAGTGGTTCCGTTATATTTAATTTTCTAATTATTTCGCCTGTTATTTTGCTCTTATTTGGCTGCCGTGGCAATATTAACAATCGTCTTAACCGCTAACTCCATATGTTCAACACAAGCGTATTCGTGAGGACCGTGAAGGTTTTCCACGCCGGTAAACAAATTAGGTGTCGGAATACCCATAAAGGAAATTTTAGATCCGTCAGTGCCGCCGCGAATCGGCTGAATAAGCGGTTTAACACCGGCTTTTTCCATAGCTGCTTTCGCAATATCTACACATTCCATATGATCTTTAATGATATCGTACATATTGTAATATTGATCTTTAAGTGTCAAGGTGACTACTTCACGACCGTAACGTTCGTTCAATACTTTGGCAGCCAGCACGAATAATTGTTTTTTGGCTTCAAAGAAGGAACGGTCGTGGTCACGAATGATGTATTTCATGGTGCCTGATTCTACACCCGTTTCATTGCTTGCAAGCATGATAAAGCCTTCATGGTCTTCCGTTAATTCAGGAACAGCGGCTTGTGGCAATAAACGATCAAATTCCATGGCCAATTTATTGCAGTTAATCATGGTATTCTTTGCAGAGCCCGGATGCACGGATATACCGTGTAATTCAACGGTAGCAGAAGCGGCATTGAATATTTCGTATTCCAATTCACCAAGGCGGGTACCGTCAATGGTGTACGCAAAATCTACCGGAAAATCTTTTACGTCAAATAAATCTGCACCGCGCCCAATTTCTTCGTCAGGTCCGAAAGCACACATAATAAGACCATGCTTGATGTCCGGATTTTCTTTCAAATAACGTAACGCTTCCATGATTTCCACGATGCCCGCTTTGTCATCGCCGCCAAGCAAGGTGGTGCCGTCAGTAACAATTAAAGTTTTGCCTTTATAATTGGCTAAATTAGGAAAATCGGCAACACGGCTGTAGATACCTTTTGCTTCATTGAGCAATATATCCTGCCCGTCATAGTCTTTGATAATACGCGGGGTAATGTTTTCCGCATTATAATCAGCTGTATCCATGTGAGCAATAAAGCCGATGGCCGGTACCTGGTCGTTGGTATTAGCCGGTAAAGCACCAATAACAAACCCGTTCTTTTCGTTGATTTTCACATCACTTAAGCCCAGTTCTTCCAAATCCGCTTTCAATACTTTGGCAAACTCAACCTGAGTCTGAGTACTCGGTACTGAAGTAGCCGCTTCATCAGAGCGCGTGTTTGTTTTAGTGTACCGCAAAAAAAGTTCAACCATAGATTCCATATTATAGCCTCCTTTAAAAAAAGAAAGAATATAAAAAAGAGTACGGGAGGAAACCTCCCGTACTCAAAAATTGACCGTCAATAAAGGATGTAACCTACTAAATATAATCAATTATAACTGACTGATAGCCGCATCAAGGCGTGCCAACGTCTTTTCTTTACCAAACAAGGTGATAATGTAATTCAAATCAGGGCCGTGCATTTGACCGGTCGTAGCGATACGAATCGGCATAAATACGAATTTCCCTTTCAATTTGGTTTCTTTCATAATACCTTTGATGGTAGCTTTTACTACATCCGGCGTAATTTCGTCCAAATCCGCTACGGCTGCACGGAATGCATTGAGCACGGTCGGACAAGATTCTTCAGCCAATACCGCTTTAATTTCTTCAGCGTGTTCGGCATCCGGAGCCTCCATATCTTCAAAGATTAGTTTTGCTTCTTCTTTAATCTGAGCACCGAAGCTGATGTGGTCTTTTAAGCATACGCAAAGCATGATGAGTTTAGCTTTTTCCGCTTCATCAGGGTTTTCAGAAGCATAACCGGCTTCCTGCAAATGAGGCAAGCATAATTCGTATAATTCTTCATCGGATAAATTCTTCATGTAGTTGAAGTTAATCCAATTTAATTTATCGATATCAAACACGGCCGGATTCTTAGCTACACGGTCCATGGAGAAGTTTTGAATCAACTCTTCCTGTGTAAATAATTCCTGTTCACCGTCCGGTGCCCAACCGAGCAATGCCAAGAAGTTATCGATGGCTTCCGGCAAGTAACCGAGCTGACGATACTGATCAACGGAAGTAGCACCGTGACGTTTACTCATCTTCTTGTAATCTTTACCAAGGATTAAGGAAATGTGACCGAAAGTCGGCACTTCCCAGCCCAAAGCATTATAAATTGCAATCTGACGCGGCGTATTGGAAAGATGTTCTTCCGCACGAATTACGTGAGTTACTTCCATGGTATGATCGTCAATAACTACAGCGTAGTTATAAACGGGAATCCCGTCGGATTTTACAATAACGAAATCACCAACGCCATTGGATTCAAAGGACACATGACCACGCACCATGTCATCAAAGGCAATGGTCTGATTCAAAGGCACACGCAAACGAACCGTGTGTTTACGGCCTTCTTTTTCATATTCAGCGATTTGTTCTTCTGTTAAATGGCTGCAATGACCGTTGTATTTAGGTGTTTCACCGCGTTCTAATTGTTCCTGACGTACCGCTTCCAATTCTTCTTCGGTGCAGTAACAACGATAAGCTTTATCTTCATCCAATAAACGCTGCGTTACTTCATTATAAATATCGAGACGTTCAGTCTGACGATACGGACCGTGTTCACCGCCTACGTCAATACCTTCATCCCAATCCATGCCGAGCCATTTAAGAGCGGCTTTAATATTCTCTTCGCTTTCACGCGTAGAACGCGCCAAATCTGTATCTTCAATACGCAGAAGGAATGTACCTCCTTCTTTACGTGCCAATAGCCAGTTGAAAAGGGCTGAACGGGCACCACCGATATGGAAAGGTCCTGTCGGACTTGGTGCAAATCGTACCTTCATCTTTGCCATGTTTATATCCGCTCCTTTACTTAATACATTTTATTTATAGGGTGACAGGTTGCTAATGATTAGGCTTTATAAAGCGTTACTACCGCCTGAGCAGCCAAACCTTCCTTGCGACCAAACGCCCCCATCTTCTCATGAGTCGTTGCTTTTACACTGATAAAATCTTCACCAATCCCTAAGGCACCGGCCAGATTTTCCTTCATAGCCCCGATATGCGGCTTTAATTTAGGCGCTTCCGCAATGACCATAACATCTACATTATACGCCTTAAATCCTTTTTCGTGTAGTAGTTTCACAACACGGCGCAATAATTCCATACTTGAAATACCTTTGAACGCATCATCTTCCGGCGGAAACCAATACCCGATATCGGGTAAACCGGCCGCTCCCAATAAAGCATCCATCAAAGCATGAATCAATACATCCGCATCACTGTGGCCATCAGGGCCGAATTCACTCTCGATTTGTACACCGCCCAAAATACAAGGTCTGCCTGTTTTAAAACGATGTACATCATAACCGAAGCCTACTCGCATCATAGGTTCTGTCACTCCTAAATATTGCTTAGCTCTTATAATATCCTCGGGGGTTGTGAGTTTACAATTGGTATAATCACTCAGTACGATATGAACCGGTTTACCTTGATGCTCTACCAAAGATACATCATCAGTCCCCAAGAAGTCAGTCTCAGCCGCGTAGGCCTGTGCGTCCATGAGCCATTGACGCTGAAAACCTTGTGGTGTTTGAACCGCATATAACTCACTGCGTTTGAGCGTCTGTGTAACCAATAAATCGTCCGACACGCGTTTAATCGTATCGATGACCGGTACAGCGGCTACCGCTGCGCCATACTCATCAGCAGCTTTAGCCACAGCCGTGAATAATTCCGGTTTTGCCATGGGACGTGCCCCATCATGGACCAAAATAATATCCGCTGACTCACTGACAGCCAATGTGCCGGCTCGCACCGAATCTTGACGCTCTTTGCCACCCGCTACAATACGCGGCTCCCAAGGCAATTGGCCCATAGCCGCCACTTCTTTGGCAATAACAGGCTCTTCACCGGCAGCAGCTACAATTATCACTTCCGAAATATCAGCCACTGCCGTCATATGATGCAAATTCCATTGCAACACGGAATAATTTCCAAGCTGCAAAAATATTTTGTTAGCCTCGCATTTCATCCGTTTACCGGCGCCGGCGGCTAATAAAATACAGCTGATCATTCTTTAGTTCCTTTCGCCCGCGCAAAAATCATACGACCTGCACTGGTCTGTAATACTGACGTAACCATAACATCAATGGACGTATCCACATATTGGGCCCCGTTTTCAATAACAATCATCGTACCGTCATCTAAATAAGCGACACCTTGATTATCTTCCTTGCCCTCTTTAATAACCTGGACACGAATCCATTCGCCCGGAATCATGGCCGGTTTCAATGCATTGGCCAAATCATTTAAGTTAAGTACTTCGATGCCTTGCAAGCTGGCTACTTTATTCAAGTTAAAATCATTCGTTACAATTTTCCACTTTTTGTCCAAAGCAAGACGCATCAATTTGGAGTCTACTTCTGTAATATCCTCAAAATCATCGGCAATTACTTTGATGGCGATTATCTCTTTTTGTTGCATGCTTTGCAAAATATCGAGCCCGCGACGACCGCGATTACGCTTCAACACATCGGCTGAGTCGGAAATATGTTGCAATTCTTCAAGCACGAATAAAGGCACTACTAAAGGCCCTTCCAAAAAGCCCGTTTCACACAATTCGGCAATACGACCGTCAATAATAACCGACGTATCCAATAACTTTGCTACCGATACCGATTCAAATTCAGAGATAACCGGTATTGCCGCCTGTTCGCTGTCTTTAGGTACAACGTCTTTTTTCTTATCTTTTGCCACTGTGCGGCTCTGCAACCAGTTGGCATAGAGCTCCGGTCCTTTGCGCGATGCCAAACGCATCCCGATATAACCGAAGATAGCACTTAAAATAATAGGAATATACGAACCGATAATCGGAACGCGATAAAATGCCAAGCCAATAAGATTTGCTATTATAAGTCCAAAAAGTAATCCGGCTGTGCCGGCCATTAATTCCTGATTAGGTACACGGGATAAGAGACTTTCAATTCTTCTGGCCAATTTTAACCCCTGATTAATAATCGGCAAAGCGATAACAAAGCCGATTAGAGCACCAATTAAGCCGCCCAAAGCTAAGGCTAAAATTTTAATTATGGAAATACCGAAGAAGCCCATTGTCCAGAACTTCACATCAATAATCGGTTCCCATACGGGCATGAAATTGTCCGTCAACATATAACCCATAATCCCAACCAATAAGGCTATGACATAACGTAAAATCTTATATACCATTCATTTCACCTCCTTTCACTGTGTACACCTATATTGTACATTAAAATTATAAATAAATCATTAAATCATTATTAAAAAAGCTGTCAAAATACGAGTTGCATCGCTTCTTGTACCGTGGTAACGCCGTGAATCGTAATATCCTTGCGGTTCGTCTTCACCTGTTTCGCATTCCCCGCCGGCACTACAAAACGAGTAAAACCCATTTTGGCGGCTTCCGCAATACGCTGTTCAATACGTGGTATACTGCGGATGTTACCGGTCAAGCCTACTTCACCGAGAATCACCATATCGGCCGGTACCGGACGATTTTTTAAATTCGACACGATAGCCACGGCCACCGATAAATCACAAGCCGGTTCATTCACCTTTAAGCCGCCGATAACATTAACGTACACGTCTTTATTTCCCAGTGTCAGATTACAACGTTTTTCAAGAACGGCTAAGAGAATAATAAGACGATTTAAATCATAACCAATGGACGTACGGCGCGGCATACCGAAAGCGGTCGTTGCCACGAGGCTTTGCACTTCAACGAGAATCGGTCGAATCCCTTCCAAATAGGCCATAACAGCGGAACCTGTTTCTTCTTCCGTCCGTTCCGCCAAT
The DNA here is from genome assembly GCF_008679445.1 of Veillonella sp. LMAG:90. Classification (NCBI taxonomy): domain Bacteria; kingdom Bacillati; phylum Bacillota; class Negativicutes; order Veillonellales; family Veillonellaceae; genus Veillonella; species Veillonella sp. LMAG:90. The sequence continues at coordinate 1,407,603 of NZ_NAND01000001.1, read as the reverse complement.
AAGGTCGCCGATGGATTAATAAGCTCCGCAAGGCCCTCCTCTTCCATGACAAAAAGACCCGATTCCGAGGTAGACCCGAAACGGTTTTTAATGCCGCGCAAAATACGGAACTGATAAGACCGTTCCCCTTCAAAATAGAGCACTACATCCACCATGTGCTCCAACATACGCGGCCCGGCAATATTACCTTCTTTAGTCACATGACCGATGATAATAACCGGCACGCCCTGCTCTTTGGCAAAGCGGAGTAAACGAGCCGTACATTCGCGCACCTGCCCCACACTGCCCGGCGTCGAATCGAGAGCGTCTGTAAACATAGTCTGAATCGAGTCAATGACAAGAAGGGACGGCTTATGTTGACTTGCTTCTTGCAAAATAGAGTCCAAATTAGTATCCGCCATAACCGCTAAGTTTTGCCCTTGAATGCCCAAGCGTTCAGCCCTAAGCTTTAACTGCATCTGCGATTCTTCGCCCGACGCATAGAGCACCTTACCATGAGTATCGGCGATTTTACCCGATACTTGTAAAAGAATCGTCGATTTACCGATGCCCGGATCGCCGCCTAATAAAATGAGCGCTCCCGGCACGATACCGCCGCCCAATACGCGATCAATCTCACCGTAACCGGTGGATATACGCGGTGAATCTTCCGTTTTTATATCCGCAAGCGCCACCGGCTTAGTAGCCGCCTTGTCTACCGGCGCATAAGAGGCGGTTCCCTTTTGCTTCGTTTCACGGACTACTTCTTCTACCAATGTATTCCATTGACCGCACTGCGGACATTTACCGAGCCAACGGGCCGATTCCGCACCGCAATTATTACAAAAATATGCTGTCTTAACCTTTGCCATAGATTCCCTTTCTTTATATACTCGTAAATCAACTTCAAATTGAGAACCTTTTTTTCATAATTATTTATAAAAAAAATCACGAACACCATTTAAATAGTATTCGTGATTTTTAGTGCAATATCCTTCAAACAGAGGAGTAATTTTTCATGAATAAATTGGTAAATCGGCGTTATAATCAACCAAATCTGTAACTGTTAATCAAATCCTGTTAATTATACTACCATTGTGATGTCGCCGTCCACCACATTTGCTTTTATAACCGAACCTTCAGGGGCATCACCTTTTAAGATTAAGTCGGAAATAGGGTCTTCAACCAAACGCTGAATAGCACGTTTCAATGGACGCGCACCATACGCAAAGTCGGAACCTTCTTTAACCAAAACGTCAAGAGCTTCAGGGGATACTTCCAAAGTAAGATTACGTTCAGCCAAACGTTTTGTTACATCTTTAAGCAAGATGTTAACAATTTTACCTAAATCTTCACCGGTCAATGGATGGAATACAACCATTTCATCGATACGGTTCAAGAATTCAGGGCGGAAATGACGTTTAACGGCATCCAACGTGTTTTTCTTGGCTTCCGCAAAGGAGCTTTCGGCGTTCTTCTTAGCATCTTCTTTATTCTTGGCAGCTAAGAAGCCCATAGCGGCGCTATCTTCTTTTAAGAAGTTGGAGCCTAAGTTACTCGTCATGATAATAACCGTATTACGGAAATCAACCGTACGACCTTGGTTATCAGTCAAACGACCGTCGTCTAATACCTGCAATAAGATGTTGAAGAAGTCCGGATGAGCTTTTTCAACTTCGTCAAACAAGATGACACTGTAAGGTTTACGACGTACGGCATCGGTCAACTGACCACCTTCATCATAGCCCACATAGCCCGGAGGCGCCCCGACTAAACGAGATACGGTGTGTTTTTCCATATATTCGGACATATCCAGACGAATCATGGCATTTTCATCACCGAAGAGGTTAGCTGCCAAGGCACGAGCCAATTCTGTTTTGCCGACACCGGTAGGGCCTAAGAATAAGAACGAACCGATAGGACGTTTCGGATCTTTAAGGCCCGCACGAGCACGACGTACGGCTTTAGAAACAGCTACTACAGCTTCATCCTGACCGACAACTCGTTCATGAAGTTCGTCTTCCAAACGAAGCAGACGCTGCGATTCTTCTTCAGCAATTTTCGCAACCGGTACCCCACTCCATTGAGAAACAACGGCAGCGATATCATCTTCGGTAACAACAAGTTTTTCTTCGTCTTCTTTGCTGCGAGCTTGTTGTTTAGCTTCGATTTCATCAACCAATTTCTTTTCTTCATCACGAAGTTTGGCTGCTTCTTCGTAGTTTTGTCCGGTTACGGCTGCTTCTTTTTCTTTACGAACATCGGCCAGACGAGTTTCCAAATCTTTCACATCAGGTGGCGCTGTAAATACTTTCATACGTACTTTAGAGGCTGCTTCATCCATTACGTCGATAGCTTTATCCGGCAAGAAACGGTCGGAAATGTAACGACTGGATAATTCAACGGCAGCTTTTAAAGCTTCGTCGGTAATCTTAGCTTTGTGGAACGCTTCGTAGCGGTCACGCAAGCCTTTCAAAATTTCAAGAGCTTCTTCTTCACTTGGTTCACCGACCAATACAGGTTGGAAACGACGTTCCAAAGCGGCATCTTTTTCGATGTGTTTCTTATATTCATCGAGGGTCGTAGCACCGATTACTTGGAACGTACCACGAGCCAAGGCCGGTTTCAAAATGTTAGCTGCATCCATGGAGCCTTCGGAAGCACCGGCACCAATCAAAGTATGAAGTTCATCGATGAAAATAATCATATCATCGTGTTTCTGTACTTCGTCGATAGCTTTTTTCAAACGTTCTTCGAATTCACCACGGTATTTAGCACCGGCAACCATAGCTGTTAAACTTAAGGAAATAATACGTTTATTACGTAAAATTTCAGGTACGTTCTGCGTTACAATACGCTGTGCCAAGCCTTCGGCAATGGCTGTTTTACCGACACCAGGTTCACCGATAAGTACCGGGTTATTCTTTGTGCGACGGCTTAAAATCTGAATTACACGGTTAATTTCATTATCACGGCCGATAACCGGGTCAATCTTGCCTTGTTTTGCCAATTCATTCAAATCGGTGGCAAAATCTTTTAAATCACCCAAATTACTGTTGCCGCCGGCACCATTCGCACCGTTGCCGGATCCGCCTTCAGCACCGTTTTGTTCGGAGCCGTAAATACTGTTAATAGCTTTGACAACGTCATTAGCACGAATGCCCATACCATAGAGGACATTGACAGCTACCCCGCCGCCATCTTGCAAAATACCGAGCAATAAGTGTTCGGCACCAACATAGTTATGCTGCATTTGGTTGGCAATTTCCACGGCCAATTGCAATACACGTTTGGTACGCGGCGTAATATACAATTCATTACCATGGCTGTTACCGCGGCCTACCGCATCCAACACAGCTTTTTCCGTAGCTTTATCTTCCAAGCCCAAAGAATGGAGCGCTTTAGATGCTACGCTGTCATCTTCTTCCAATAAGCCAAGGAGCAAATGTTCCGTACCCACATAGTCGTGGCCGAACTTCTTAGCTTTCTCCTGCGCAATGCCTAAAGCACGTTGCGCACCGTCTGTAAAACGTTCAAACATATAATCACCTCATATCTTAGCGGGCTAATCTGTCACGAACAACTTTAGCGCGATAACTGTCGCGTTCCGGAGCTGTCATCGATTCTTTCCCGGCATATTTACTTAAAAAGTTAGGTCTTGTAGTTACCACGAGCTCACTGAACACATCAGCGGAATGTTGTGGCAACACGCCCATATCCATACCTAATTGAACATCACTCAAAAGACTCAGCGCTTCTTCGCCGGATAAGCGCCGTGCGTATTGCAAAGTACCAAACGCACGCCATACACGGTCTTCAAACGCTTCAAAGTCGTTACTTTTAATGGCCTCACGAGCCTTCACTTCTTCTTGAACTAATTTTTCAATTACTTTCTGAATTTGTTGAATTGTGTCTTCTTCACTAATCCCCATCGTTACTTGGTTGGAAATCTGATAAATATTACCTAATGCCTGCGAACCTTCGCCATAGAGACCACGAACCGAATAGCCAAGCTGCGTAATATTACGAACCAAACGGTTAATCCGACCCGTCATGGCTAATGCAGGCAAGTGTAACATTACGGAAGCGCGAAGCCCCGTCCCCACATTAGTCGGACAAGCGGTTAAATAGCCGTACCGTTCGCTAAACGCATAGTCACATTTGCTTTCGATGGCATCATCGATAAGAAATGCATGTTCCAGCGCTTCTTTAAGCTTAAGGCCCGGTTCCATAGCCTGGATACGAATATGATCTTCTTCGTTGACCATGATGGCCACAGACGCGTCATTGGCAACAATTAAGCTGCGATACATCGCTTTTTGTCCCATTTGCGGACTCATCAAATGCTTTTCAACAAGAATTTCACGTTCCGTATCAGATAATTTATCTAAACTAATATTGGAATAATCGCGACCATCGGCGGCTTTTAAAGTGCCAAGCACACCGCGCATCATGGTGTCGACCTTTTTCAGCGACTCTTCGTTATTCCGATTAGTAAATTGCAATCCTTTGAAGTTACGAGCCAACCGAATGCGGCTGGACAATACGATATGCGAATCCATCTTGCCTAAAGGATCACTGCTTTTCAGCCAACCGCTAAGCGGTTCATCTAAAATTTTATCTAACATAATTGTCCCTCCTATTTGTCGGTGTTACCCAAGGATTGTTCCAGCGATTTAATTTCATCACGCAAGCGAACGGCTTCTTCAAACTGTTCCGCTTTAACCGCTTTATCAAGTTCCTGACGCAACCGTTTAATTTGATGTTTTGTTTTGAAAACGCCCGTACCGCGACTCGGTACACGGCCTTCATAATTTAACGAACCTTGTAAACGTCTTACCAAAGGTGCAATCTGTACTTCAAACGCTTCATAGCAATGATCGCATCCGAATTTACCGGTTTGATTAAAATCACTGAATGTCATACCGCATTGACTGCAACGCGTTTCCTGGCGAGGATTCAATAAGCTGTCAGGATATAATGAATTGGTAAAGAAGTCATTAGTAAAGAAATCATTGTCCCATAAGGATGGGCCGAAGTTCATAAAACCTTGACCGCCGAAATCTTCGCCCTGCTGTTTAGCACAGGCATTACATAAATGACGTTCACTTTTCTTACCGTTAACCACCCGAGTCATATGGACAGTGGCTTCATTTTTTTTACAATTATCACATAACATAACGCATCATACCTCCTTCACCATGGAGACTACTTGTTCAAACAAACGACGAACTTTTGCTTCCCGCGTTTTGCGATCCGGTTCTTCCATCAAGATGGCGAACGCTTCATGTAAAAGAGCTGCCTCTCGTTTACGTAAGAACTTCTGCTGCATCAATTCAAACAACGAATTATCTATCATACCCATGGTCAATGGTTTGTCAGTGGCTGTTTCTTCATTGGTATCTTGTTTAGGCGCTTCTAACAGTGCTTTCACCGGAATACGAGTGATGCTGATAAAACCACCCAGACCACGTCTCGATTCTACGATAAATCCGCGGTCGTTGGAAAAACGGGTGCTTAAGACATAACTGATTTGCGACGGCGCACAATTGAGCTCATCAGCTAATTCGTTACGGCGTAACACAATACCGTCTTCTCTATTTGCCTGCTCTTCCAATAATTTAGCTAAAATAAACTTTTCAATTCGATCCGCTAAAATTCCCATACATCATCTCTCCAAACTTTATATCTATTAATACACTCTGCATCATATAATACCTTCATTCTGTTTATGATTCGGTCGACTTTCGGCTAACTTTTAGTTCAACTTATTTCGTCTCACCTTTTAACCTTTTTACCTTTTGTTCTTTTGACCTTGTCTATATAATAGTTGACTTTTTGACTTTTGTCAAGCTAAAAAGTCAAAAAAATATAAAAAATTTGACTTTTTATTTTAATCAGTATTTATAAGGCTTTTTAAGCCATCAGACTAAGCTGTATTTTTACCTTTTAGTGAAAAATTACAAAAGTCAAACAACGCTACTTGTTAAAAAGACAAAGAAAATCCGAATACAAAAAAGAGGTTCTATAATTTATTTTGGGGCGCTAAAGAGAAACGCTAGTTGCGTGTCCTCTTGGCGCCTACTTTTTTTGCACAAAAAAGACATATTGAATAAAATCCGATACAATAAAGGTGCTAACAATTAACGAAAGGATGTTTATTCAATATGTCTAGTCTTAATTATATAGGAAAAATGCTCGGAATAAAAGATTCACATATCCAAAATATGAGAGAAACTTCAGAAGAATATGTATTACATGTGATGGTACCGGTAAAACCTCATGTTTGTCCTAATTGCCATAAGGAAACAACTCGTATAAAAGGCTACACACATCGCACAATCCGCCACACTACAACCAATGAAAAGCCGATTCGCCTTATCTATCGTCAACGCCGGTATAGCTGCACTTGCGGACGCACGTTTAATGAAAAAACAGAATTCTCTACACGCTATCTTAGGACTACGCCCCGACTACGAGAAGTGGTCATTACTGAATTGTCAGAGGTAAAATCTCTAACAGCAGTTGCTAGATATTGTCATATTAGCGTAACTCAAGTTATTCGCATTTTTAAGGAAATTAACTATAGCCGACCCAAGACATTACCTGCGGTATTATCTATTGACGAATTTAAAGGCAATGCAGCCGGCCAAAAATACCAGGTCATCCTTACCGATCCTAATGACCATAAAATACTGGATATTCTGCCTAAACGAGATACGGTCAAGTTAATACAGTACTTTTTGCAATTCCCAAGACACGTACGAAACAACGTAAAATACATCACAATGGACATGTCCCTCCAATTCCGCTCCGTCATGAAGCAATGCTTCCCTAAAGCTCATATTGTTGCTGACAGATTCCACTTAATCCGGCTGGTGACCTTTGCCCTTGAGCGAGTGCGTAAAGCTGAGCAAAATACCTTAACTAATGCAAGCCGAACCTTCAAAACGAATAAGCGAATATTGACTAAACATTTTAAGGATTTAACTGACAATGAATATGCAAAACTTATGGATATGTTTCACTATTCATCGAGATTACACCGTGCCTATATGCTAAAATATGCCTTCCATACAGTGTTGAAATTTAAACGGAGGCCCGATATTCTAAGGTCCATAAATGAATGGCTTTCATTAGTTTTTGACTCTGAACTACCTGAATTTCAATCCCTCTTAAAAACGTTCTCCTCTTGGAGCGACGAAATTATTAATGCCTTAACCTTACCATATTCAAATGGCTTTACCGAGGGTTGCAATAACAAAATTAAAGTTTTAAAACGTTGCTCTTTTGGGATACGGAACTTCCACTACTTCCGTAACCGGATTTTATTCATCAATGCAAGAAAAGGACACGCAACAGTTACGTCGCATGTCCTTCCTCAAAGTGCATAGACTCTTTAGCGCCCCAAAATTTGACAAAGAGCCAAAAAAGACGCTCCGAAGAGCGTCTCTTTTAGCTTACTTAAGCTTGTGTAATTTTTTATCAGTTAAAACTATTGATATTAGACTAAGTCAGATTGTACTCACAATCAACTTAGAATTATTGACGATTACCCAAACGAGAGTCAACAAACAACTGGCTGGCACGGCTGTCACCGGCAAATTTGAATTCATCAACCAAGTCACGAGCGCTGGCTTCTTCTTCAACCTGTTCATTAATGAACCAGTTCAAGAAGTTAACAGTTGCATAGTCTTCTTCTTTGATAGCTAATGCATAAATTTCGTTAATTTTACCGGTAATAACTTGTTCATGGTTGTAAACCATTTCAGCTACTTTCAATGGATCGCTAACTTCAACGGCCTGAGCTTTGATGTCACCCAAAGTAGTTGTTTCGTTACGAGTTTCTAAATAGTCAATAAATTTGAATGCATGATCCATTTCTTCTTGGTACTGTAAACGCAACCAAGCGGAGAAACCTTTAAAACGTGCATCAGCCATTGACAAGGATAATGCTAAATATAAATATGCGGAATTAAATTCAAAAATAACTTGTTCGTTTAATGCTTTTGCGATTTTTTTGTTCATGGTAAACTCACCTGAAGCCTTTCTTCTCAATTAATTTTTTAATTAATGTTACACCACGCAGAAATTTACATGCTGTAATGGAGCCGTGATTCACATCACTAAGCTTGATTAATTCTTTAAAAGTATTTATTATCACTTACAACTTCATTATAGCACATCGATAATCATAAATCTACCCTTGTTTTTCAAACAACGACCATATAATAATTCTAATAATTCATATGTTGAATTACTAAAACAGCTACCACCGTTATCAACAAAGGTTTCCTTACTCTATCATCTTCTTCCTTGTTATTTGTTCTATTTACTTCGTTGCTCTTAACAACTCTGTAATCATTACTCTATGCCTGCTACATTAAAACAAGATGAAGATTTAGTGAACTTTTAGATTTAAATGAGATTCTTTTTTAGTAAAATAAAAGGAGCCCACCTCGGGGCCCCTAATACAAGGAATTATGTTATAAACTTTGAATCTACCAATTAATGGGCTGCACCTTTTAGGTTTAATAATATTACCCCGATTACAATGAGTGCGATACCAATTACAGCTGTCATAGAAAGCTCTTCTTTCCAAATATATACACCGATAAGGGCTGTTAACGCAGTCCCGATACCTGACCAAATGGCATAGGCAATGCTGAGGGGAATCAAATTTAATGCCTTGGACAACACATAAAATGAGGAACTCATACCCACTACAAATACGACGGATGGAATCAACTTAGTGAATCCCATAGATAGCTTTAACATGGATGTCGAAAAAATCTCCAATAAAATAGCTGCACCTAAAAATAAATAACCAATCATTTAGTAACCTCCTTAGCACCTTCGGCAAATGCCGAAGTAAATTGTTCCATACAAGCTAACATTAAAGCGACTTTTTCGTCGCCCATTTTTTGCAAAGCATAAAACTCAACCGCTTGTAACTTCTCCATAACGGGCCTATACGTCGCGAGCCCCTTAGCGGTTAGTGCCATATACTTCTCACGATTATCTTCAGTACCGGCCGTATACGTAATAAGACCGGTTTGCTCAAAACCTTTACAAATCGTCGATACGGTCTGCTTTGGCAAGGCCCATTCCGAGCAAATTTCACGCTGTGTAGCCTTTTCACCGTAAAAAATAGTCATAATCACAGCTAACTTATTGTAGCTAAGACCTTCTTGTTTAGCCCAATCAGCATATAATTCCACTATGCGACCAAAATAGCAACCAAGTGCTTGTATTTGTTGCTTGCGTAATTGTTCCAAAATAATACCTCCCGATTATTAAAAAACTATATTCCATATTTGCCAACTATAATATAAACCAAAAAGTCCTAATTCAGACTTAACTACAATAGTTATTATAGTACGAATTAGGACTTTTGTAAAGGTCTGATTTAGGACTTTTTTTATTTTTTATTTTTATTTAACTATAATCTGGCAACTACGCATCGTTTCCAAAGCCGCTTCATGTTTCTCAGGCGTTACCCCGGCACAGCTATCAGCCCATACCGTAATCGGCACATTCGGCAAAAAAGCTTTTAACAAAATGGCATTGGATACGACGCAAATATCGGTACAAAGACCAACGAGTTCAATAGAATCGATTTCTTCTTCCTCATTCAAATATTGCAAATCTTCCGCCAATTCAACCGAACCAAATTGATTTTTGCAATATACTTTTTCCGGATCAATCGGCGCTGCATTTATAATCTCAGGAGCTAATTGCCAACCTTCCGTGCCTTCTTGGCAATGCAATACCGGTAAGTTCTGCCCTTCCTGTTCATTTAAATACGCTTCATCATGCGTATCCATGGTATAGAAAACATCGCCATCAAACTCGGCAATCTTAGCTGCCACTTTAGGTACAATCGCTTGCGCTTCAGCCGTCCCCAACGAACCGGTAATAAAATCATTTTGCATATCCACAACGATTAAAATATTCTTGCCCATGATAATCAGCTCCTCACTTTATAAATACATACTATTCGACTTCTTTTTCCAACATTTCACGAAGAACTTTTTCAAATTCTTCAATTGGCAGTGCCCCCGGTAATGCTACTTTATCGTTTACTACAAAGAACGGCACGGAGTTAATGCCATAACGAGCAGCTAACGCTTCTTCCTCACGAACCTCATTAGCATACATATCCGAATCTAACACAGCTTTTACTTCGTCTTCAACCAAGCCGGCTTCTTTGGCTTTTGACATTAATACAGCATGGTCTGCCAACACTTCATGTTTTACAAAATACGCCTCATACAATAATTCAGTCAAAACTTCGGCTACATCATTGCCTTTTGCCTGAGCTAACTTCGTAATACGATGCGCATCAAAGGTATTTGAAGGTTTTGCCAAATCGTATCTGAAATCGATACCGAGAGCCTGCCCCATCATATTTACGCCATTAATTCTATCAGCTGCATCTTCCATCGTTAAACCGTATTTTGATGCAAGACGCTCAGTAGCAGTCCCTTCCACTACTGTAGGTGCACTCGGATCCAGTTCAAATGCCTTCATTGTTACTGTAAACGTTTCATCTTTTTCTTTATTTATTTTCTCAATGGCAGCCTCTAAATGCTTGCGTCCAATGAAACAAAACGGGCAAGCATAATCTGACCAATATATAATTTCCATAAAAATTCCTTTCTTAACTGTATCTATTTTTTAACTGTAATTAAGCAATTGTAATTAATTATAACATTCTATAACCCTAATTATAGAATAATGATTTTAGTTACTCTATTTCCATCATGCACAAATCGTATTCCGGCTACATTATCAGTCATGGGCATGAATCTACCATAAAACCAGCTATCTTTATCTTGAGAAACTGTATCTGGTTGGCCATATAAAGAATAAACCTTCTCCAAGGTATCTCCTACGGCCACTCCACGAGCTGTCACTGCATCACGATTTGACACAGTAATCATGTACATTTCTTCACTCCCCATAAAACTACTAAAGTAAATCCCACCATAGGTTACAGCTGATATTCTATTGCCAATATAATCAATTTTATCAGGTTTACCCAGACTTTTAATAATACTTTCAAAGGAAGAACCTAAGCTTACACCGGCAATAACTTTCTCTTCTTTAGAAATCATTGTTCCATAAAGTCGCCCCGGTTTGACATTATCATATTTCCCCGTCATATTAATCAAAGAACTCTTTACCTTACTCTTTGCCGGCATCTTTTGACTTGAATCTTGTTGAGCAACTACGGCTGCCTCTACATGTGAAAAATTAGTGTCAACCACAAGATTTATCTCACTTATCCCCAAAAATACACTAACACCAACAAGAACTGAAACTATCTTTTTCATAATAATCCCCTTTCCCCAATAAACAGTAGTAATCGCTAATTATGCTAATAAAAAAGTAACATAATAACTTCCCTCTTATCGATTTCGACATATCTCAATTAAACTCCTTTTTACAAATCATTATTTGAATTATACATTAACCGCCAAAAACCTCCCCATAAACTATGAGGAGGTTTTAATCAGATTATCAAGCCATATGTGCCTCTATAATATTGTTATATATCTACGCTCTGCTACGCCACGTCAAAAGCAAGGCGGAATTAATAATAACTAATACGGAGCCCGCGTTATGTACCAACGCACCCGTTACCGGTGTTAAAATGCCCGGGAAGGACAAACCGATGGCCGTAAAGTTTAGAATCATGGCAAACACCAAATTCCACTTAATGGTGCTCATCATGCGTTTAGACAAGGCCATAAGATGAGGCAATTCTTTAATTTCATCATCAACGAGGGCAATATCGGCCGCATCAACCGCAATATCACTGCCTACGCCACTCATAGCAATACCTACCTGTGCTTTTTTAAGAGCCGGCGCATCATTAATACCATCACCAATCATACAAATAGATTGATTTTCATGAGATTCAATGTAGTTTAACTTGTCTTCCGGCAAACAATTCGCACGAATACTGCGGATGCCCAATTGAGAGCCGATAGTGTAGGCCGCACTTTCATTATCGCCGGTCAAGAGAACCGTCTCAACACCGATACGATTTAGTTTATCAATAACTGCCTGGCTTTCGCTACGCACCGTATCAGCCAATACCAAGTAACCTACCAAATATTGACCAACTGCCACATAAACAATGGTGCCGCCTTGATCAAGATAGCTAGCGCCGCTTGTTTTCACAGAAGATGCAATTTCAATACCCGCTTCCGCCATCATGCGTTCATTACCGGCAACGATTAACTGGCTTGCAATTTTACCGGAAACGCCACGACCCGGTAGCATTTTAAATTCAGTAACAGGCAATATATCCGTTTTAGAACCTTCTTTAAACGACTTAACAATAGCTTTGCCCAACGGATGCTCCGATAACGCTTCCAAGCTGGCTGCCAAACGATAGACCGAATCACTGGTACAACCCACCGGAGAATCAATCAGTTCAACCGCAATGACCTTAAGCATACCGAACGTTAACGTACCGGTTTTGTCAAAGGTAACAGTCTTCACGTTAGCTAACCGTTCCAGCGCATCCCCTTCACGCACCAAGAAGCCATGTTTAGTGGCATTTCCGATAGCCGCCATGATGGCCGTCGGCGTAGCCAATACCAAGGCACAAGGGCAAAATACAACGAGTATAGTAACGGCGCGCAGGATTTCACCGGTCACGGCCCAAGTGCCGATAGCGGAAAGTAAAGCAATCACTACAACCCAAGTAGCCCAACGATCCGCAAGGCCTACAATCTTCGCTTTGCCTGCATCAGCGGACTGAACCAAGCGAATCATACGTTGAATAGAGCTGTCTTCACCAACCTTTACGGCACGCATATCAAAGCTGCCAAACTGATTCACCGTACCGCTGGACACCATATCACCTACCGTTTTATCCACCGGTAAAGATTCCCCGGTAAGTACGGCCTGGTTAATCGAAGTTTCACCGGCGATAATTTCACCATCCACCGGAATCGTTTCGCCCGGTAACACGCGCAAAATATCGCCCACTTGGACTTCATCAGCTTTAACAAATTGAGCCCCACTAGCCGTTAAAACACGTGCCTCTTGAGGTGTTAAATTAACGAGCTTTTCAATACCGGCTCTTGCTTTAGCTACCGTAATATCTTCAAGGAGCGCACCAATTTGCATAATAAACGCCACTTCGGCAGCCGCAAAAATTTCACCGGTCGCCACAGCCGCGATCAAGGCCAAGGATACCAACACATCAGCTTTTATATCAAACTCAGTTACAAGGCCGATAATGGCTTCTATAATAATCGGCAAGCCGCAAAGGATAATCGCCACCCAAGCAATATCAAACGGTAGCGGCTGATAATCAAACAAGCTGGCTAATACAGCTAAGCCGGATAATACCAAAAACGCTATATCTTTTTTAATACCGCCTAATTCCAATAAATACTCTAATTTGCTAAATACATTGGTTTCCAACTTTCGTATAGCCGTTTCCATGATAAACCTCCTGTTTGACTGATGATACCGATATGATAATAATGAAATATAAACGAACATATCATAATATATAAGCAAGTATTCATATGTTGTTGCTTATAATGCCCACATAGGCAGACTCTTTATGCGCTACCTATATGGGCTTATTTTCGAACTTTTATACCTATAGGGGTATAAGTTATTACACTTGCATTATACCTATAGGGGTATAGGTTGTCAATAAGAAAATAAAAAAGACGAAGATTTTCTCTTCGCCTTAAGGACTTACTATTCAATTTTATTCGTAAACATACACCGACGAATCAATCACCTTACATCTACATGTTACTGCTACTGCATGTTGGCAAAACGTTCTACTGCTTTAGTGAATTTATCAAGGGTTTTATCCACATCGCCGTGCTCTAACCCATCGCATACACAGTGACGAATATGGCCTTCCAGAATAACCTGCCCACAACGATTTAAAGCAGATTTTGCAGCATTAATTTGGGATAAAATATCCTCACATGGTACGTCTTCGTCTACCATTCTATCTATCGCCTGCACTTGCCCGATAATTTTCTTGAGGCGGCGATGTAAATTGTCCGCATCCATACACTGTTTCATTAGGTATCCTCCATCTTTTTTATCTTTATTTAATAATAACCGCGAACACATGTATTGTCAATAAAATAACTCTGATTCATATTTCAAATAAAATATAATCATAGTCAACTTACTGTCAGTTATAGGTAAACAAAAAAGCACCACAGTTATTTTTAAAATAACTACGATGCTTTCTCTGTCACTTTTACAAAGTAACGATTATTTAGTTGCGTTGTCATCATTCTCTTTGTTCCCATTAGAAAGTTTTGAGCCAATCTTCGATTGCTTTATTAATCAAAATTAAAATTGCCATCATACTGCATCCCTCCATCTCAACTACTGTCCTACCATAGGGACTACTTTTTCTATAGACGCTATTCTAAACTATAAAGTAACTTTACAGTCAATAGATTTTCCCTAAATATTAGATGAAGTTTATATGATATTTTCTATAGTATCTTATCACTATTTTAAATATTCAGTATAAATGTGCACCAGAGGCAATACAAAGGCAATATAAAAGCAACACAAAATCAATACGCAAACAATGTAAAATCGTTACTTTTTGACTACCGGAATCTGAAGTATTGTAAAAATTTCGTCATGAAGAACTTCGTCAAACGTCGTATCCAAGAAACAGGAATCCACCACATCACCGCAAACGGTATACCCCTTTTCCGCAATCCAAGCCAAGAGCTGTTTTAAAACAGTTAAATCAGTTGGGCGCCCCCGCTTATAACAGCAAATATAATCGCCTTCCGGCAAATTCAAGACAGTTGACTCAAATTCAAAATTCCCCACGGGAACTCGAATATAGCAGCCCCCGTCTTTAAGCATGTTATCCGTTTTAAGTGCTTCTTCTTTTATCAAAAAACCATAGCTATAGGCCGGCAAAAACTCATGATTATATAAATCGCGCCAAAGCTCCATAGACGTTAAGTGGATATTTTGACGATCCACATCACCTGAGTCGTTTTCTAAAAATGTTTTAAAAATAATGGTACGTTCTTTGTAATGTCGCAAAAACGGTTCCCCC
The DNA here is from genome assembly GCF_008679445.1 of Veillonella sp. LMAG:90. Classification (NCBI taxonomy): domain Bacteria; kingdom Bacillati; phylum Bacillota; class Negativicutes; order Veillonellales; family Veillonellaceae; genus Veillonella; species Veillonella sp. LMAG:90. The sequence continues at coordinate 1,392,533 of NZ_NAND01000001.1, read as the reverse complement.
TGTGGTCTCGGCACGGCGTTGACCGCTTCCTTATACATATAGAGTCGCTGCTGCAAAGCTAAACGCTTACGCCCTAACTCTTGCATTTCTTTCTGAATCTTTAATTCCTGTTCGGCCAATAACTCTAATTCTGCTTCCGGTGTACGATTATTTAAATGTCCTTGAATCTCTTTCAAACTGATACCTAAAGCTTTTAAAAAACAAATTTCACGCAAGAGCGGAATCTGCACACGGCTATAATAACGATAACCATTTGATGCCGTAAAAACCGGTGAAAAAAGCCCGATAGAATCGTAATACAAAAGCGTTGGACGCGTTAAGCCATGAAGTTTCGCCATATCACTAATGCTGAGTAAATTGTCGTGGATTGACTCGTCCATCACAATCGCTTCAGTTATCGCTTTTTCATGGCCCCCCTCAATACTCAGATTCATTGGAGTATCCAAACCGTGCTCACCGACAATATTTGTAGCTGTATGCTTCATATCAGTATCAAAAGCAGGTATTTTTGCCTTATTGTCAGTATCCATGACTCTTTAGTCCTTATCCATTTTCTAAACTGTGAATATATAAATTCCAAATAATTTCTTGCATATGGCGATGACCTCTAATCCCCATAAAAGGGCGTTCAGCCAGTACAATCTCAGCCGGTTCCGGATTACTGATTGTTTGATATGCAATATGCTTATCCGGCACACATAAACGTCGCTCTTGATCACTTCCTAATAATAAACCATTCTCGCCGGTTTGCAAAGCGGCCTGCCAATCATGGCCTTGTACATAGGAATAATAGTCCGGATTAGATTTGCTATCGTCATGCACAACATAAGTAAACTGCCCCGCATCAAGCCATTCATCATTAAGGGCCCGTTCCATACCACGCACAACTGAACTTGGCGCTGATACTAAAACAGAATCAAACCAAGGTTCACCGCATAAACGTTGAATCTCTTTAGTCCGTTCAAATTGACGGGCCTTTTCGCTTTGAATAAGGTCTGTTAGGGGCTTTAAGCGTATTTCAATTTGCGCTTCATCTCTATCGTCGGACTTAGTTAATGTATCAGATTCATCAGCTTGAGAACCTGCAGCATGGGCCTGTTTCATGAGTGCCGTCACTATTTCATGTGCCCATGTAAGCGTCCCTTCCAGGCCATATGGCAAAACCGGTTCAATATACGGCATGGCTAGTTTTTTCAATAACCACTCAGCCACCTCATGACTGAGTTCAGGATGAATGACTACATTTAAATCAGCCTGCGACAAACACTTCAAATCAGCCATATTATGATTGACGGCCAATATCAGATTGACGTCTATCCCCACTATTTTCAAAAGCCGTTCCAACTCTGCCAAATCGTCTATTTCATTATAATACGTGACGGAACAACCGATTAGATTTACCGTATACTGTGACTTAGTCATTCTATCATTGCCATTTTCTTGGCCACACTCTTCGTTATGGACTTTGCCATTCTTTTTGGTATCAGCAGATTTTTCAACATTTTGAAAATCCACCAATTTCAGCAAATCAAGCAAGGCTTTACGATAGCCAGCCCAAAAGTCACCCAAAGTACCACCTGAGTCCATAGTAAGTATAGGACAAGTCAAATCAGATTCGCTGACAATGCTCGACAAATCATCGCCTATCAGACTAAAAGCACAACTATTTTCAACTAATACTAATCCCGGTGCTTTTGGCAGTTTAGTTAAATCTGCCAACGTCTGCAGCAATTCTTTTTCAGTACCAAACACGATAGCCCCATTGGATGGATAGGTACACAGAAAGCGTTGACCCAAGTTTAGACCCGGGCGGTCAGTAACCTTCATAGCATAAAAGTAGCACCAGGTAGGGCCGTTCGCGACAATATACGCATCGGTAATGCCAGCAGCCATAGCGGCAGCACCGGCAAGGGCACAACTTTGTAAACATTCATTATGATTAAACCACGAATTACCAGCCATAGAGCACAATCCCCCTCTCACCGCGCCGTCTTGCCAACATAAACAGCTTGCGATACATCTGTACCAAACCGGCCATGCCGATTGGCGGCAAACAAGGCAATATTAGTTGTCGTAAAAAAGGCTCGGCCAATTCCTGCGTAGTTATAATTAAAGCATCTTTCGGTAATACCGTATCCGCAGTTTCTAAAACAATCGTTGTCTCCGGATAAAAACGCTGTACCATCGTTCTATACATAGCCTGTTGGGTTTCCGGAACATTATCCAGAATAACAACCTTTGCTAACGATAAATTACCTAAATGGATCCACTCAAGAACCCAACTCAAATCGTAGTTAGGGTTTATATAACCTAAAGAAAGCACGATAGAAGCCTCTTGAAGTGTCTTTTTAAAAGGTTCAAAACCTTCTTCAAAACGGCGCCACACATTAGCTTTTATCGCTTCTATCTCAATCTTATGATTCTTAGCGTCGCTCTTAAAATTTTGCAAAAATACGCTAAAATCGTCGAGCCAACGCCTCGTACCTTCCCAACCGATTGGATAATCAGAGGCAAAATGAGAAATACCAAGCTTTTCGTTCATATAATCGGCAATTTCACGTAAATAAGCATAGGCCTTTTGTGTACCGCCTAAAATAACCGTAAAATCCGACTCACCGATCTTTTGCATATCTTCAATTGAGCAATAACCGGGAAATGCTTTATAAATCTCTAAACCAAAATCTTCAATTAAAGCACAGAATTGTTGGATAGCCATTGAGCCGGGCCCGTCTTTTTCGCCGATAAGTGTCACTTTATAGGGCTGGTCAGATGTAACGTTAGGTAACTCTTTTTTCGCCATGAAACGGTCAATTAATAATTTTGCAGCGCTAATAAATCCACCATAATATTCACCATCTAAAAAACCATGACAATCCACATGGAGTACGGGAATGCCATATTCTTGTTCTGCTTCTTGGCAAACAGCCGCCGAATCATCACCGATAACACCGGCTACACAGGAATCGGTCACCACAATATAGCGTGGCTTATAGGTTGCTACCACATAATCTAAGCATTTTTTCAGCAACTGACTACCACCAAAGATCGATTCCTTCTTGGCAATATTAGACGTGATGAGCGGTGCTGTATACGGCGGATTCGTATATTCGCGACGTGCCAACATACGAAAGTACTGATTACGTTCCATTTCTTCCGTAATATGGGCACAAGCTTTCGGTGCATGATACACAACCACACAACCTTCAGAATGCGCTACTGCTTTCCATACACCAGGCATACTGCAACTGTAACTGACTTTGTCTTTGATAAAACGTCGCTTATTCACGGCCATAGCTATACACCAACTCTTCCAATTCTTCGAATGCTAACGGCTTTGGTATATCCGACGCTTGACTATCCCAAATGTGGCTTGCCAACTCACGATACACGGTAGCTTGCGCGCTATCAGGAGCATATTCAATAACCGTCTGACGATTAATTTCCGCATTCTGTACAATATTATCACGGGGAATCACGGCAACAACTTTAGTTCCCAAACGCTCTGCAAAGGCATTAACTATAGCCTCTTCATTAGGAACCATACGACTATTAAGAATTAGGCCACCCAAACGTACGGATCCTCGTTTGGCAAAACGGGCAATCCCTTTACAGATATTATTGGCCGCATAGAGAGCCATCGTTTCGCCGGACGTAACAATGTAGATCTCATCGGCATAGCCTTCACGAATCGGCACGGCAAAACCACCGCAAACCACATCACCAAGGACATCATAAATAACAATATCTTTGTCATCCATTACCGATAATTCGTTGAGTTTCTCTAAGGCAACGATGATACCGCGACCGGCACAGCCCACGCCCGGCTCCGGTCCGCCCGCTTCAATACAAGTAACACCGGCAAAACCTGTATGCACAACGTCTTCTAAGGTAACGTCATCATCTTTTAGACATACTTCGTCCAACACCGTTTGATGACAAATCTTATGAAGAAGCAAACGGGTAGAGTCATTTTTCGGATCACAACCGATTTGACAGACTTGACGCCCTTGCTGCGCCAATGCGGCCGATATATTGGCAGTCGTCGTGGATTTGCCGATACCGCCTTTACCATATATAGCAATCTTTTTCATAATAACCACTGCCTTTCAAATGTATAAGGCTATGTAGAGTTAGCAATTTTATAATGAATCTAAAATAACTTTGTTGATTCTATCTTGTAATTCACTATTTCGTAGTATCCCCTAATCGAATACGCACTTCATTGATAATATGATTCTCTAAGTTACGAATTACATCCGCCACTTCAAATTGGTGAGTAGCTGAAATACCGGCCGGCTCAAAATATTCAAGGCTATTCGATGGATAAGAGCCAGATGATTCAACGGGTACCAAACCCAGCTGTACTAAGCCGAGATTCAATTCTTCATCCGTCAACAGCCCCCACAGCCATTCATCTACCAAATGCGACCACATAGCACTCATAACTACAGTTTCATTACTGCGCGCATATTTCTCAAATGCATTAAGCACTTCAAACTTCTCATGCCCGTCAGCCTCATACTCACTCATATAGCTTTCAAACAGATAGTTCAGGGAAAGCCCGAAGCGCTGCAAACGCTTAAATAGATTATGTTGCTGTTTCGGCCCCAAATGAGTCTGCTTGTATAATGCTAATTTTACCGCTTTTTTGACAGCTTTACCAATTAATTCACCCAATTTGGAATGCTTGCCGGCACTGTCGTAATAATACGGTGATTCACTATTAGCGACTACTATAGTCTGATCCGTGCCGGAACCGGTGGCGATGCCCATGGAATAATGGCTGCCGGCTTGAAGTTCTTGCAATGCAGCCGTTTTCGCTTCGGTGCATGTTACCAATGCCCGAGCTAATAAAGGCTCTGCTAAATCGCCGTCAATATAAAGAATGATGTTAATTGTCCCCAATGGCTCTGCTTCTGTACCATTTGGAGCTTGCTGCCGTCCTGTTTTAAAACGTATATCGTCATCTGTAGTTGTTTCAGTTTTTTCCAACGGTCTATAATACGACGCTTCATCGCCTACACGTCCGCCATTAACATCAATACCACCGGTAACAATAGCCGTCACCGTAAGTTCCTTATAAGACTTCTCAATAATCGCTACATTCTCCATGTAGGCCGCCGTACCAATGCCGGTTCCTTTGGTGGGTTCAAAACCTAGACGCAACGTTACATCATGCAAATGCTGCAAATAATCTTCCAGTGACGTGCACATCGTCTCCCCGGGGCTGGGCTTGGAGTCATGATTGAACACATAAGTATAATCCTCATGATAACCACCATTAAATAGAGAGGTACTCAATACCTTGCGCGGTCCGGTAAAATTAACTACGATTGATCGTTCATAACGTGATACCGAGTCGCCGGTTGGCAATTTCCACAGTTCCATATAATAGATTCCTTTTGGTGAAAAATAACATATAGATATAGCCCCCATTACTTGCATAATGGGGGTAATCTTTAAACTATAGTAAAAGAACTAATACTATACTGCATTCGATATTTATATTAGAAAGTGAATTCCATACCTAATTGATAGTTACGGCCAGGCATTGCCCACCAATCTCCAGCACTGCCGCCCCAACCGGCAACATTCGACATTTCCGCATAATATACATCAAATAGATTATTAACGCGTCCGAAAACGGTAATGTCATCAGTAATACGGTAATTGGCACTTACATTCGTAATCCAATAGGTGCTCTTAGGGAAGAAATCACCTTTATCGGCAGTCGTAGCAATGCCCGGACGGTTAATTACGGCACGTACATCCAAATGAGCATCCCATTTAGCATCGTTATAGTCTAAACTTAAATTGATAGCATGTTTCGGTACATAGCCGTTTGCATTGGCGGAGCGTCCGGATGTAGCGTCAATATGGGTATATGTATAAGCCGCTCCGGCTGACAAGTTACCGGTAATTTGCTTACGCAAATCGAAGCTGAAACCACGTGCTTTTTCATTTGAAAAATTAGCATACTTACTGGTAGATCGATTGAAATCAATTTTATCAGTGGAATGGCGGGTAAAGAAGTTTAAATTGCCTATTAAGGAATTACTAAATTGATGATGAACACCAAAATCTACTTCATGACCGGTTTCCGGTTTTAAGTTTCTGTTCCCATAGTTATCACTGAATAACTGATATGGGGTCGGAGCCAAGAAATATTCATTATACGACACATATACATTAGTCTTTTCATTTACATCATAACCCAAGGAAATGTGAGGTGATGTATGGGACCCGAATTCCGAATGATGATCCACACGAATGCCAGGTGTTAATGTCCATTTTGGAGCAAAATTCCAAGCATCTTGAACATAATATGATGTATTCGTTAACTTTTTACCGGTAATTTTTTCCCAGCTGTCACCGATAGTATTTACTTTATCCTGGCGCCAATCAAAACCACCAATCAAAGTATGTTTATCTAAAAGATACGTTACCTGATCGCCAATTGCAATCGTTTTAATATCCGTCGTATAGCCGTCATAAGTACCATCATAGTGATTGTTTAATACATATAACTGATGACTTAAGCGATCATTAATCTTATTTTTCCAAATGCCACGGAACGAATCATTGCCTTCATTACCATAACGAATATGATTTAATTTTTTAGCAGAATCGGCATATTTTACATCGGCACGATAGGAATCATAAGAAATCATCACATTATTGTTATCATCAATATCACTACCCACCATGAAAGATGCGGTACGTCCGTTTAAATGTTGTGGAACTTCGACCCCATGAGCATCCTTATAGCTACCCACAATATCTTTCTGATACGATGCACGCCAATATACATTGCCTTCTTTACCTTCGTTGATAAATTTATATTGTTCTTTATCATAACTGCCACCGGTAATACGAGCAGTTGTTTTCATGCCTTCTTCCGGTACACGAGTAATAACATTTACAACACCGCCAATAGCACCGGACCCATATAAGGTAGAAGCAGCCCCTTTAACCACTTCCACACGATCAATACCATCCATATTTTTTAAAATAGTAAACGGTACGTTAACACCGGCAGCATTCATATTAATACCATCTACCATATATAAAACATTATTACTACCATTAATTCTGAAAGAATTAGAGTTAGTATACCCTACACCGCCACCATATGTATTAAACTCTACTCCCGGTACGTTACGCAAAGCTTCCCCTAAATTAGATTCATGTCTTTCTTCCAAATCTTCGCCTTTTACAACAGTTACACTGGCAGGAACTTTGGTAACCTGTTGTTCCGTTCTTGTAGCAGTTACTACAACATCAGGTAATGCATATACCTCATCAGTAGTGCCGGCTGCCGCCATGGTTTGGCCACTTAATGACATACCCATTAGTGCAAACGTAACATAAGCAGCTAACATTTTTTTGTTTTTACCAATAACTCGACCCATAATAAACCCTCCAACTCAATACCTATAAAAATACTTATTATAAAAATAGTAATAAACTAAACACCTTAAACACGCTTTATTATTTTGCGGAGTATCCATATGTTACACGCGCCAATTCCTCAATACCATTAATCATAAACTGTGAATAACTCATTATCCAGCGAGCGTCAATTACATAAATTTGATGATTTTTTACAGCTTTCACATCTTTCAAGGCAGGATCACTATATAATGAAGTAACTTCAATTTCTTTATACTGATCAAAACTATAAACATTTGACGGTACAATAATAACATCAGGATTAATTCGTATTAAATCTTCACGAGTTCCGCTTTCACTGATGTCCAAGCCCAATAAAGCTGCCGCATTAGCTGCATTTATCAGCTGTGTCATATTGTCAAAAGTGCTCCCTATACCGCCGGTCAAGCCTAAAACACCATAAAATCCGACAATTTTCCGGCTTTTAACCTGCTCCGTAAATGCAGCAACCTTTACCAATCGTTGCTGCATTGAGTTAACAATGGCTTCGCCTTTACTCTTTTGATTTAATAAGTCAGCTAACTCTAAAATAGTTTTTTCACTGCCATCTATAGTTCTTGGGCCTTTATATACATAGACTGGAACATTTAGGCCTCGTAAAGTAACCACCATTTCCTGGTCCACCCAGTCAGGAACAATCAGTAAATCCGGATGCAATGCCAAAACGGCTTCCGTATTCAATTTTACCTTTGCTTTTATTTGCTTGGATTCTTCCGGAAAATTATTTGGTAAATTACCTAAAGCCACAATCTTCTGCGGACCTACTAAAGAAATCACCATATCTTCCGTACTTACACCGATAGGAACAACGCGTGTAGGATTATCCGGCACCTGCACCACGGCACCGGTAGAATCTCTTATCTGATGTGTTCCCTCTAACGTTTTTGTTTCATCTAATGTCTTACAACCTACAATGGAAAATACTATCAGATAAAAGATAAATAAAAACCACAACTTTTTATAAACACTCATAGACTATCGTCCTTCAATTTCGCCTTCCATGGCTAAATACAATTGTTTTAATTGATCTTCCATATCTTTTGGTGCTTGCCACAAACCACGCTGAATAGCCTCTAATAATGTTTCAGCAATTCGGGCCAATGCCCATGGATTCACTGATTGCATCCATTCTTGCATATCTTTATCTAAAGCATACTTATTGGCATAGCCTTCATATACCCAGTCCTCGATTACAGCACTCGTGGCATCCCAAGCAAAACTGTGTGCCACCACATTTGCCAAATCAGAGGCTCCCTTATAGCCATGTTGTTGCATACCTTCTATAAACTTAGGATTTAACGTCTCACCACGAACTAAACGATTCACTTCCTCTTTTAAATTACGTGTTTTTACCTGTTCACGATTCGAACTATCACCAACATAGGAGCGTGGGACTTCACCGCGAATACTTCGAACAGCAGCTATTAAACCGCCATGATAGGCATTATAATCATCCGAGCTCAACATATGTGCTTCTCGATTATCCTCATTTTTAATGGTAACTTCCATAGTAGCTAATCTTCTTCTAAATATGCGTTTATCCTGATTTGATTTAGCACCGTCACCATAACAATAACTACCCCAAGTTACATAAACATCGGCCAAATCATCAATCGACTCCCAATTTTTCTGCTCAATTAATTGTCCAATACCGGCCCCATATGCCCCGGGTGGATCCCCAAATAAACGGAATCTGGCTTTTTGATAAGCGGCTTTCTCATCTTCACCTTCTGACACAAGCCAAGAAACATCCTCATTAATATGTTTTTTTATAAAATTATCTTCTTCACTCTCATCCAATTCAGCAACCAAAGTTACTGCTTTATCAAGCCATTTTAAGGCATTTGGCATCATGTCTCTGATAAGACCACTTATTCGTCCGGTTACATCAATACGTGGTCGTTTCAGTTCTGCAAGCGGTATAGCCTCAACTCCGATAACACGACCACCGCCACCTTGCCAAATTGGTCGAACCCCCATTAAATTCATAAACTGGCCTAAACATTGGCCATGGCTTCGCGTATTACTACCGGCCCATAGAACTATGCCAATCGACTCCGGATAATGCCCTTCCTCTTTAATGAAATCGGTTATAACCTGATCAGCTAATGTACTTCCTAATTCATAAGCAACTTTCGTAGGCAACATTCTTTCATCCACACCGAAGAAATTGCGACCTGACGGTAAGACGTCGGCTCGTCCACTCGTTGCGGCACCGCCCGGCCCCGGTTCAATATAATGGCCGGCCAAAGCTTTTAATGTATGTCCTATTTCCTGTTCGGTCTGCTTTAATTTCGGCACGTACTCGTGACAAGCCTCCAATAAAATCGAACCGATTTCAGTCAAACAAACTTGCTTTACCTTACTGTCTTTTTCAACACTATACCGTTGCCATAACGTATTAACTGATTCCAAATGTTGCCATGAGTCGGAATAGATATAGTCATTTTCTGCTAAATGTGCAATCACATCACGAATCACATGCCATATTTGATCTACAATATCTTTGTTGCGAAGTATACATTTACCGGTAAACAAAAAGTCTTGATTCTCATTAGAATTGATTTGTTCACCTATTTGTAAAGAATCTACCTTTTGACCGCCATACTGTTCCAATGTATTCCAATCATAGCCCAGACCTTTGGCAATCGTATCCGGTAATGCCGGTACAATACCGTTTTGAACTCGCATAAGAGCTAATAAAAATTCTTGTAAATCCTTACCTGTCGGCGCCTTACCCAGAATATGCAAACCCGTACGCATTTGCATATGTTTTAAGTCTGTAAGCAACTCATGCAAATAGGCCAATACACTTTCCGCATCAGTCATTTTATCTTCTGGAATACTCTCCCAAAAATGACATGCTTTAGCTTGTTCAACAATGGCTGTATACAATGAAGTTAAACTTTCCGGCGATTCCAATTCAAAATGCCCGTACTCATCCAAGAGATTTTCTAATTCTTCATATTCATCATAAAGACCTGCCTTAGACATAGGTGGTGATATATGGCCGATTAAGCAGGCTGAACTTCGCCGTTTAGCTTGTATCCCTTCACCGACAATTGTCATCCAATAAGGATACACATTGGGTAAATCCTGAATGCCCATTTCAGGATAACAAGAAGAACTTAACCCCGTGCCTTTCCCGGGCAACCATTCCAATGAACCATGAGTGCCTACATGCATCACCACGTCCGCTTTAAATATCTCGCGGAGCCAATAATAGAATCCTTCATAATGATGTGTCGGAGCCAAAATAGGATCATGATACAATTTACCCGGATCTTCACCAAAACCACGTGGCGGTTGCACCGTTACCCAAATATTTCCATTACTGAATCCCGGAATCAGGAGTTCATCACCATAACGAAAAACTTCTCCCGGTGCCGGTCCCCAGCCTTCTTCCATATTTACTTTCGATTTATCCGGCAATGAATCAAAAAATTCCTTATATTGCTGCACACTTAATTTACCTTCGGCGTCTTCAACCTGTTCCTCACTCAGCATACTGCGATCATTAGTAGTATGTGATAAAACAGATTCTATTAATTCAGCCCCCGACTCAGGAATTAAGTCAATGGTATACCCTTCGTTCTTCATAGCTACCAATAAACGTTGCACCGACTCCGGTGTGTCTAAACCGGCTGCCGAACCTATATTAGAATTATTAGGCGGATAATTATGAAGAATAATCGCAACTTTTCTTTCAGCTGGCAATAAATGACGAAGTTTTTCATATTTTACAGCTCGTTTAACGATAGATTCCACTCGTTCTTTAACCGGCCAATATATGTATTTACCATCAATATTAGTTTGTGCCGCTACAACCCCACCATGAAGGGAACCATCAAATTCCGGTAAAGATACCGATAAATTCACGTCTAAAGGACTTAAACCTTGTACATTGGCCTCCCAAGTCGCTTCATCCATATAGATGTTATACCCCATTAAAATCGGAATATCCCAATGACTAATATCTTCTTGAGTTGCTGCATTCAAACTGATTAGTGAAAATTTACAGGTATTAATTAATACTTCAAACGGTAAAGGTCCATCACAGAATAAAATCCGTAATGACTCTTTCAACGAAGGTGCTCCTATAAGCGGATTACCGCCGTATTGCCCGAAAAAGATAATGGGGTTGTAACCGTATGTCTTAATTGTTTTTCGCAACAATTCAGGATAATACAACTCCTTCATAATCCACTCTTCACGATAGAAAAATACACCGATACTTGGACAATCAACCACGCCTTCAGCTTCCAAATACTCTTTATAGGTCGCGTACGTGACGCCATTTTCACCAAGGATACCTTGCCATAGCACCGGTATCGGCTCCGGTACTTCAACAGCTTCACCGGCTAATGAAGCGGCATATAAAAACGAATTCTCAAAATTGGTAAGCCCACTCAACTGCTGATATTCTGACAATCGAATCATTTCAGCTTCACTCATACCGGCGCGCAATTTATCCATATCCTGTTCTTCATCGGCATACAACGCATAGCAAGGATGGTTCTGATATAACCAATTAGCCAAACGACGTAAAAACGGTGTATCTAATCCGGTCCCCATATGTTTCATAATAACAACATCTGATGTTTTAAGGCGTTGTTCCCATGATTCATTCCATTCCGGTTCTTGTTTTAAGTTATATAAGTCAATTTTAAAATGTTCTTTGGCCTCAATACGACCTTTAGCTTCAACTTCACGAACATGGTGTATTTGCTTAGCCATATTAGTAATATATAAAATTTTTTTCATTTTAGCGGCTTCCTTTCACCACTTGCAATACAGTATCAGCTGTTATGGTATCAATCGAATAATAAGTTCCACGCATAGCCTGCATCAGTTCTTTCGCAATTCCAAGGCGGATAAAATCTTGCTCTGTATCTAATATCAAAATCCCCACCGGTAAATCAATAAAAGCTTTCCCCCAAGCTAAAGCTTCGTTTACCGGATTATCGGTTTCACCATAGGTTGCCCGACCATCCGTAACAATAAAAACGTCTATTTTTTCGGTTGGTGAACGTCGTAAAACCTGCTCACAAGTTCTATAAGCCAATTCCAAAGCCCCTGCAAGCGGTGTTTTACCACCGGTAGGTAAATGTTCTAATAGACGTCTTGCCAACTCAATACTGCCGGTAAAAGGTAATACCAATTCCGCTTTCTCCTTGCGAAATACGATAAGACCTACTTTATCACGTTTCTCATAGGCATCCTGTAATAAACTGAAAATAGCACCTTTCACGGCCTCCATACGTTTGCGAGCCGCCATAGAACCACTGGCATCCACAACAAATAGATAATGACCACCGACTTGTTTTTCACGCTCTTTACGTCGATAATCCGGTGCCTTGATTTGAATGGCTAACGAACTGTTATTTTGTAACTCCGAATGCCGTATTTTTTGATACGGTGCAGCCGCTCGTATAGTCGCATCCAAAGCTAAATCTTTTAACGGTTCCGGATATTGGATAGCTCTTACATAATGACCGCCGCAATCTCCGGCTTTAGTACGTAAGCGCTTGCCTGAACCTTTTCGTGCCTTACGATCCATTGTTTTATTGTCATCTAAACGCAAGCCCATTAAGTTTTGATTCATGGCCGCTATTAATTCCGGCCATATATTATTTACACCATCGTTTTCAAGGCTATCATCCTGATTGTCCAAATCATTTTGACTTTCGTTCTCAGAGGATTCATTTAAACTATCTAAATCGTCACTAAGATCAGACTGTGACTGATTATCTTGGCTAACATCATTTTCATTGTCACCCTCTAATTCAGTATTCTGAATATCTTCGTTATCGTTATTTTGCTCCGGTTCTTGCGAATTATTATCCGGAGTATTTTCCTCCTCACTGACCGTACCATTATCATGATTATTTTCTGATTGATTATTATCTCTATCGAGTGACTGATTTTGACTATTTCCCACTTCAGTTTGTTGCCGCATACGATGAGGCAATACATATAAAGTAGCTTCCTCTACGTGTTTCGGTAAAATATATGACTTTTGATCTAGCCCAGCCAATGCCGCTGCCGCAACCGCCAGTAAAAATTCATTGGTATTGCCTACCGCACCGGATTTTACTATATAGCTGATACAGAGTTGCAATATAGCCTCGGACGGCACTATCTCCGATATCAAGGTTTCAGCATTTCTGAAATCCGCTACCGACATCATCGACTCAGTATATTCGGAATTTAAGATATCTCGCAATACAGCCAACCGTTTTGCTTCACCAGGGTTTTCCATCGCTACATGTAGATCTATAGTTTCCCACTCAGAAATAGTTAAACTCCCTTCTGCTGTATTAACGGTACCGATTAAGGTACCACCCATCTCTCGAATACGTTGTAATAGCAAGTGCCGTAAAGATTCACGAATCAAATGAAAGTCATCGATAAAAAACACCTTTACAGATTGATTAAACAAACCTTTGCCGGCTACATAGTGCCCGACTCGAATAGTTTGTTCCAAATCTATATGGTCGGTCAACGACTCCGCTTGAATATGCACAGGAATTGTGCGATACGGAATGTTCCATTGTTGTAACAATTTACGGGCACGATAACTCTTACCTACACCGGTCGGACCTGAAATTATAAGACTATTTATTTTTGGTTGTATAAGAGCCATAGCTAAAGCTCTCTCTACAGTCGCTGCCATAATGCCCACCTATACACTGTTTAAGCGCTTTTGCACACTAAAAAATTAATCTTCTGAATCCAAAATATCAGTAACACTACTCCAATCAAAGCCCTGCTCTTCAAACGGACGGCGGCGCATACGATGCGGCAATACCAATTGTGCCGCCACTTTCAAGTCATCATTATTAATCTCGGTTCGCTCATTATATGCAGCCAACGCTTTGGCCGTATGAAGCATCGTAATATCCGGACGATGTCCGTCAACATTAAGACGAATTGATAAAGCGGCAATCTTGCGTAATACCGTATCTGTAACACTAACTTGCGATAATAGAGATCGAGCTTTAACAACAGTTTCAGCCAATTCTCGATCGCTTTCTTTGTACGATGCCGCAAAAGTAACTTTATCGCTTTCAAAAGCCAAACGTCGTTTTACAACTTCCATACGTAATTCGGGTTCACGCTCACCTTTAACATCTACCGATAAACCAAAACGATCCAATAATTGTGGGCGAATATCACCTTCTTCGGGATTCATAGTGCCTACTAATATAAATTTCGCCGGATGAGAGTAGCTAATACCTTCTCGTTCAACCGTATTGACCCCCATAGCAGCTGCGTCCAAAAGAACATCCACCACATGATCGTCCAACAAATTTATCTCATCTACATACAAAATATTATTGTGAGCTTTCGCCAATATACCGGGCTCAAATTTTTTCTTTCCTTCAGTTAAGGCATACTCCAAATCTATTGTTCCTACCACGCGATCTTCGGTAGCATTAATCGGTAATTCCACAACTTGCATCGACTCGGCCCCATCAGTTTCTAACGGTGGCAGAATAGCCGCTAATGCACGTACAGCTGTTGATTTAGCCGTTCCTTTTTCCCCTTTTATCAAAACACCGCCGATAGCCGGTGAAATAGCATTTAAAATCAAAGCACGTTTCATGTCCGTCTGCCCTACAATTGCCGAAAAAGGATATAGAATTTGTTTAAATTGTGCTCCCTGCTCTATTACATTAATATCACTCATGTTATCGACTCCTACTATTCATTTAACTCTACCGTCATATCAGGCGGCAATGTATTTCCACGACGATACGGTTCAAT
Source organism: Veillonella sp. LMAG:90 (assembly GCF_008679445.1). NCBI lineage: Bacteria > Bacillati > Bacillota > Negativicutes > Veillonellales > Veillonellaceae > Veillonella > Veillonella sp. LMAG:90. The sequence goes on along the minus strand of NZ_NAND01000001.1, from coordinate 1,377,311 downwards.
ATCAGTTGCATCATTCGGGAACACAAAAATACGTTGCTGTGTAAAATATGGATCTTCATACACAGCTGCAGACAGATGAAAAGCTTTTTTCAAATTTTTAGCCGTCAATACCTCTTTAGGCAGCCCATCCGCCACTAAGTGACCTTCTGAAATCAATAAAAGTCGCGTACAAAATTTAGCAGCCAACTCTAAATCATGAACAACAATAAAAATAGTTTTACCTGATTCACAATATTGGCGCCCCTGCCTGAAAATCTCATCAGCATATACTAAGTCCAAAGCTGCGGTTGGTTCATCGAGTAATAACAGCTCGGTTTCCTGTGCTAACGCCTTTGCCAAAAATACACGCTGCCGCTCGCCGCCACTCAATTCATTCACTGCACGATCCCTTAAGTGCCAAATACCAACGTTTTTCATAACAGCTTCAACAACATTTTCATCATTGGCGGACTCGTTTTGCCACCACTTTAAAAATGGATAGCGTGCGGTCATAACAATTTCCTTAGCTGTATAGCCAAAATTCAAATTTACACTCTGTTGCATGTAAGCAACTTGTCGGGCAATTTGTTTATCACTTTGATGGGGTATCGAAGCACCATTTAATATAACCGAGCCGTCCGTAAAAGGATATAAACCGCGTAGCGCTTTTAAAAAAGTTGTTTTACCCGAACCATTAGGCCCTATAATACCGATAAACTCACCACTTTCAGCTTTTAAAGAGATATCATGTAAAATCTGTTGATTACTCAAGGACACACTTAGATGTTCTACACTTAATTCCATTTAAATGCCTCCTTTTTGACGAACACGACGTAACAGATACAAGAAATACGGAGCCCCTAACAAAGCTGTCATAATGCCTACCCTAATTTCGCTAGGAGCCGCCAATACACGGCCGAGCGTATCACAAAATATGAGAAAAAGTGCCCCTGCTAAAGCTGAAACCGGCAACAATACACGATGATCGGGCCCTACTAAAATTCGAACAATATGAGGAATAATAAGCCCTACAAAACCGATAGCACCACTAACACATACCGCGGTAGCTGTAATAAATGATGCTAAAAACAAGAAAATTAACCGATATAGCATAACCGGAACGCCCAATGCCTTTGCTTCCGTATCACCTAATACCAACACATTCAATTGACGTCCCAATGTAATTAGAATTGTCGTCCCAATAAGAAACGGTCCAATAGCGAGAAAAACATGTTCCCAACGTCTGAAATCGAGACCGCCTACCATCCAAAACAAAAATTCACGCAACCGATATTCATTCATCAGTGTCAAAATACCGGATGTAAAAGCCCCCAACAACATACTAATGGCAACACCGGCCAATAATAATGTAGCGGTCTCCACGCGACCGCCTCGCATAGTTAATAAAATAGTAATACTAACAGCCATAAACGCACCAACAAAGGCAAACATCGGCATATAGAACATCCCCATTGAAGTGAGCCCTAAGGAAATAGCAATAACAGCACCTAGTGAGGCCCCTGCCGAAACACCCATAATCCCCGGATCAGCCAAGGGATTAGAGAAAATTCCCTGCATAACGGCACCGGCCAATGCTAAAGAGGCTCCAACCATAAGCCCTATTAAAATACGTGGCATGCGAATGTACCACAGCACCGCTTCCTGCTCCGGCTCTAATGGATTGGTTACCGTTACAGGTATCCCCAAACCTTGCCAAATACTCTGCAAACCGCCCAACACGGGCACCTTAATGGTACCCAAATGAAGAGCTATAATAATTATCCCTAACAGAAGTACTATCAATATTAAAATACTGATAACTTGTTTCTTTTTTCTTTCCATACCGCTCACCAAATTAATTATTCAAATTACATCCTTTAATAACTAAAATTTTTTTGGAATCGAATCCGCTTGAATATACTCAGGATAAACGATTTTCACTATTTCAATCATCGCTTCACCGATATGCTGATTACTCGTATACAGATACGCGGCCCGAACAGGCATTACATGATTATTGCGCATAGCCTTCATCGACTGAAAAGCCGGTGTATGTAAAAACCTTTCTTCCAAACCTTTATCCATAGTTTGATAAGCCGGTATCAGTAAGTAATCGGGATTCATATCAATAACTCGCTCATCGGTAAATGATATTCGCGGTGGATAACCTCGATAAGAAGGAGCATTATAAATACCCATATAGCGACTCATATCATCGAAGAAACTTCCCGTTCCGGTATATCCGTCCATGGATGAAACAAAAAGTACACTCCGTCGTTTATCCTCAGGTATTTTATTTACTTGATTCTGTAGCCAATCAATCTCAGTTCTAATTTTACGACTGTAATAAGCCCCTTTCTCAGGCTCTCCCACAAGATATGCCATTGTTTCTATATTTTTAATAGTACTTTCTACCGTTTTTCCGGAATCGACGACTACAGTGGGAATCCCCATTCCGCGTAAGCCGTCAATTACATCTTTAGATGTATATTCCGGTGCCAATACCAAATCCGGTTTTAGCTTTACAATCTTTTCAAAAGGATAACTATACAACTGTGTTTTTACTTGCTTAGCCTTTTCCCATTCCATAGAATACCCTTCATATTTTACCAGCGAGCTGATAGCAGCTATTCGGGACGTATCAATAAGACCTAATAAAACTGTATCATAAGCCGATGTCAGCGTTACAATACGCTTTGGATAATCAGGAATTTTTACAATTACACCATCAGCACTTTCAACCGTTTTGGTATATTTCTCGGATGTAGAATCTATAACCGGATGAACGCTACACCCGGATAAGCTGATTAAGCATAGTATGGCAAGTAAACCGGCAATAATTATCTTTCGATATATTTTCCAAAAAGCCATAAAATTATGCCCTCATCGTATGTTTATTTTGATAATATTTAATAAAGATTTTTTTCATAGTACATTCTAAAGGATTTATAGTCTGACCTAATTGAACTCGACTATAACAGGCACCACCACAGTAATTAATAAAATTACACTGCGTACACATATCAACAACCGGCTCTAAATGAGTCAATAACACACTTTCCTTTTGACTATCTCCCCCGGTAGTAACATGGCCAAGACAATATTCTTCTCGCCCTGCCAAAGAAGCACAAGCATACATCATACCATCCGGACTTACATACATACCGGCCTTATGAAGTGCATAGCAATGTGAAAAAGGAGTATATCCCTTTTGTAATTTATTAACTTTATCAATTTGAGCTATTATAAGTGAACGATGCGTTATATTTTGCCAATATTCCAGCCGATTTAACATTTTATGAACACCGGCCTCCAATATTTGTTCGGTAATAAGTGGTTCTTCTTTTCCCCGACCTTGCGGACGCACCAGATTAAATCCGACTTGCCGCACATTTCCCAAATAATAGGCCAAATCTATAACCTTGTCCAATTTATCCACAGTAACTGCATTAACTACTGTCGTAATACCTATTTCAATACCGGCACTACTTAAAAGTTGAATACTTTTAATTGTATTCATTGTTGAATCACCAAAATCCATATAGGGTCTGTTCACAGCATTGCTATCGGCAAAACCATCCAAGCTAACCCCTATAGCAATTTGATGTTTCTTTATAAATTCTATTTTTCGGTCATCTAACAGCGTCGCATTCGTCTGTATCTGCAATTTTGCCTTGATTTTATGACGTTCTAACCATTCAACACATTTAACTAGCAACTCCCACGCCAATAAAGGTTCACCGCCGGTAAATTGAATGGTAGGCGTACCCGAATACTCAGTTATATACTGCAATGCTTGCTTTGCTGTATTCCACGTCATAGGCTGTTGAGTCTGATTGGCTGCATAGCAATAGGAACACTTCAAATTACATTGGCCTGTTAAAGCCAAAATCAGTAACTGAACTGATTTAGACTGTATTGTATTATCCGCATTACAATTCATGCATGCCATATAGCTCATTACCTTTACCTACTAAATTCAAAATACCGACGGTGATTATCAGTTTGCTTAATTTTTAAATACTAAATATCAAGAAGCAAATTAAAAATAAAATTCACTCCTTTATAATCTGCCACTAGAATGTGTGTGCATAACTAACAGTGTAGTTAAATGGATTATCCCAATATTCCCAATCGCCATTAGTAATTACATTATGTCTGTCTAAAATATTATTAAGATTAATTTGTACGGAATCATTTTCGCCGAAGGCATAGGAAACATATGCATTCAAATTAATTAAATCCGGATTAGTTCCCCCATCACGGTTTTGCAAACGTTTAGTTAACCAATTTAACGCAATACCGGCATCCAATTTATTGTCAGTATAATTTACTCCCGCATTAAATTGAAGTTTTGGATACGCCTGATTCCAAGTTGATACGCCAATATCCCGTTTTTTAGGATTAGAATACGTTGTCCCCAAAGACAATGTTACTTTATCTGTCAATAAGCGTTTGTAATCTAATTCAATACCGACATTTTGGAATTTACCGCCATTAATTCGAACGGTATTCTTACCGGTTTCAGGATCCGGAGCCCAATCAAAGAAGTTTTTAAAGTCCATGTAGAATAAAGCCACTTTCCAGGAGTCTTTTTCAGTTACATGTTTATAACCAACTTCATAGTTCCAGCCTTCTTCCGGTTTTAAATTCGGACCGCTAATCGCCTGATAACCGCCATTTACATATTTAAAAGTATCCGATAAGTTTGGCATCGTAAAGGCTTTACCAACATTCGAATAAATGGATGACTGTTCATCCAATTTATACAGCATCTGCCATTGTGGCATAAATACATTCTGGTCATTTACCGGATCGGAGATTTTTTGGAAACGAGCGCCTAAAATTGTCGTCAATTTAGGATTAATTTCATAAGAATAGCTACCATACAATGCCATATTATTACGACCAGCTCTTACATTGGATGTAGCCGCTGCTGTGCCTTTATAGGTATCTCGGCTTACCAATAAACCACCAATGAAAGAATCTTTATTATCTCGTAAACTCCATTCATGTTGAACATCAATACCATATTTACGAGCTAAATAATTACTGGCATTTTCACTCCACTTATTAGTAGCCAAGTTTTTACTTTCACCATACAAATCACGATCGGTGTAAAAAGCTACGGCTTTAGTATTATCATAGTCATAAGTCAATGAAAAATTATTCTTTTTATCGTCATAATGATAACGCTTACTTTCTGATGCCTCTGTCGCTTTTGCTTTAGTTAACGTTCCCGGTACTACAATTTGACCATAAGTGGAGTTGGATTCACTACGCATATAACTTAAATCCAAACGTTCACTTAACTTAGCATTTAAGGCAATATTAAATAAATCACCTTTACCGCGTTCATTATAATATTCATATTTACGCTTGCCGTCTAAATCCTTACGATTCGGACTCGTTCTATCAATAGCACCGAAAAACTCTTTACCTACAGCGATATTAAAATCTTTATTGCCGGCAGAAACCAAATACTGTTTATAGCCTAAATTGCCTAACCCAACTTTGGCTTTTACATATTCTTTTTCCGGCGTCGAGGTAATAATGTTAATAACCCCGCCTAGTGCTTCAGCACCATATAACGTAGAAGACGCGCCTTTTACAATTTCAATTCTTTCGACATTTTCCGGTAATATACCACTTAAGCTATTTTTACCATTCAAATTAATAGGAGCACCATTAATCAAAATAAGAGCACCACGTTCTAAACCACGAATATTTACACGGCTATCCATGGAACCGTAATCAAGACCGCCAGCCCCATAGGAAAAATTCGTAATCCCCGTTGTAAACGATATAGCGTCAAATACAGTCTTAGCACCTGTATTTTTAATATCTTCTTTAGTTAATACAGTTGTTGCCGCCGGAGTTTCCAAATCTCTCGTTTCTGTACGTTGAGCTGTAACTACAATCGGATCTAATGTATATGAATCCGAGGTCTCTTCAGCCGCTAAAGCAATTCCCGTATACAAACAATTTGACACAACACTTAATAAAACCAGCTTTTTTAACACAGCTTTTTTAACACAGATTTGTTCAACACACTCTTTTTTGTCATAATAACCTCTTAACACCAGTACAAAATTAAAAATACCTAATGTGCTTAGTTTTATTTTTAAACACATAAAAATATATTCGAGTTGCAAGAAATTCCCTAATTTTTATCGCAACTGGAATTCTACATTAACACTTGTAGTCGTACAGATTGGTTCATTACCTCTTCTGGCCGGTTCAAATCGCCAACTACTTACTGCATCCAAGGCAGCCTGATCCAGGGTATCACTACCTGATGAATCATTTATCCAAACAGACTCAACACTTCCGTCAAGGCCTATAGTTAAACCAACGCCAACACTGCCACGCACATTTTGATTGCGAGCCGATCTTGGATATTTTGGTTTGGGCGTATATGTCGGTACCGGCCTATAAAAAGTAGTATCAACCTCCGTACCGTTAGGATCCCCCTGAATGCCGGTTTCTGTACCGGTACCGAAACCGGCAAGACCACCGCTGCCGGAACCACTGCCACCACTATTAAGAGCTGAATCCAAGCCTGCACTTACTACGCCTTGTTGGATTGTTTCCTGCTGTTTAGTAACAATACTATTTTCATTATTACTGGTTAATGGCTCAGAATATTCAGGCAACGCCGTCATAGGCGTTACTGCCGGTAAATTAGCTCCAAAATTTCCACTACCATCACCACCGTCGCCACCGCTATTAGGATTGCCCTTAGGATTAGGATGTTTAATTTCTACATAATCCACCTCAATAATCGATGACATATCATCCGCTTTAGGGATGGCCGGCCATGGCAAAAAAGGAATAACGGTTAATACAACGGCATGAAAAATGAGTGAGGCGACCCAAGGCTTAGTCCACATATTTCGACTATTCATTGAATTCTCTCCTATCTTTCTTCAGCGGCTATAGATACTTTTTGAATCCCTGATTTTTTAGCTGTATCAATAACACTTACTACACGTCCATAATTAACACCCGCATCACCGCGAACAATAATGGCCAGCTCCGGATTTTTACTTTTTTCAGCTTCCAAGCGTGCTTTCAACTGACCTTCCGGAATTCGTTCCTGTTCCAAATAAATGGCTCCGTCCGCCGTTACCGTTATTGGCAATACTTTATCTAAGTTTACTTTAGATGTTGCAGCTTGCGGCAATTGAATAGGAACACTCTTTTGAACAACCATCGTCAACATACTCATCATGAAAAATACCAATAAAAAGAAGATAATATCAATCATAGGTATAATCATCAATTTAGGTTGATGTTCTATTTTCATTGACTTAAGCTTCATGACGTACACCTGCATTCGTATTAATTACATATAAAGAAGCAACATACTCAATATCGGCAATCAATACATTAACACGCTGAGCCAAATATGTATGAATTACCAAAGCCAAAATAGCTACCAATAAACCTGTAGCAGTCGCAATCAAGGCTTCACCGACACCGCCGGTAATAGCAAACGGCTCACCGGATTCGATAGAAAGCACACTAAAAGAACCAATCATACCGACAACAGTACCCAATAGACCTAATAACGGCGATAAGGTAACAATAGTTTCTAAATAATTCAGATATTTCTTTAATTGGAACACTTCGTGCGTAGCAATACTTTCTACCACATCAGCAGCTTTTAAATCTTCAGTACGCTCAACAATAGCCGTTTTAACAATATTACCGGCTACGCCCCCTGCTTCATCACAAAGCGCTTTAGCTTCTTCTAATTGACGAGTACGCAGTAAATTCGGTAATTGTTCTTTTAATAAATCAATATTAGATGATGCCGCCTTGTAACATAAATAACGATTTACACCTATTGTTACGGCTATAATTGAAGCCAGTAAAATAGGATACATAACTAAGCCACCCTTATGAAATAATGCTAAAATTTCCACGATTTTAAATCCTCCTTGATAAACACATCTCACAAAAACTATAAAAAAAGGACACATCTACGAAGATGTGTCCATAATAAAACGAATGTTTATATTATCGCTAATCCCCTTCCCATCGCTCGTAGGTTAAAACGGTGATTCTCCTATAGGCAGTTCTCCTGGCTTAGATTCATCGCTTACCTCGCCTTCCCAGAAAAATCCAGTGGCAATGTGAGGTTTGCTCCTCCGACAGTGGCGGGACCGCATCGGCTTATACCGATTTCCCTATTAAGTCATCTGACACCTATATAATGTACTTTATTAATTATATGATTATAGTATATAAAACTACATAATAGCTGTCAACTGTCCACATCTTCTTTGAATTAAATTAAATAAAAAAGTGTCATTATTTAGTTTTTAAGATAATTTAATACTATATAGTACTCTCAAATACTACATGAGGATATGTATTATCTGCAAAATAATGAACTGATGATTCAACACCATATAGCGTTTTTATAAAATCAACTGTCAATAATTCCTTGGGAGTTCCTTGACCTACCACATGCCCATCTTTAAGAGCTATCAAACGATGACAAAATTTAGCCGCTATATTCAAATCATGAACTGCCATCAAAGTAGTACGCTGTAATTTCTGAATAAGCTCCATTATTTCCAATTGATAGCGAATATCCAAATGATTGGTGGGCTCATCCAAAATTAGACACTCAGTATCTTGTGCCAATGCTCTCGCTAGAATAGTCCGCTGTTGTTCACCACCTGATAACGTATTAAAGCTTTGTTCCGCCTTTTCGAGCAGGCCTACTTTTGCCAAAGCTACTCTAGCCAATTCAAAATCATCTTTAGTATCACGCGACAACAGTTTTTTATAGGGAGCACGCCCCATCAAAACAATATCAATTACTTTAAAATCAAAATTATATATGTTATGTTGTGCCACTACGGCCATTTTTGAAGCTGTATCCCGATAGGATAATTCATCTATTAATTTACCGTCAATCGTAATTTTACCTTCATCCGGTTTTAACGTTCGATACACACACTTGAGAAAGGTGCTCTTACCGCTGCCGTTAGGACCGATAATTCCGAGGATTTCATTATTATATAATTCAATATTAATTCCTCGTAAAATAATCTTCTTACCGACGGACAACTGAATGTTTTGAGTACTAATTTCCATACCTTCACCTTAATTCCCAAATGAATAGGTTCTTTTAACTATTAAAAATACAAAGAACGGTGCCCCAATGACAGAAATAAGAATCCCAATCGGCAATTCTGCATGCGGCAATAAAATCCTACATAAAGCATCCGCTATAACCAAGAATATAGCTCCGACCAATGCCGAAAAAGGAATCAGCTTAATATGACCGGTTCCGACAAATAAACGAACCACATGCGGCACTAAAAGTCCTACAAAACCTATAATACCGGCTGAATATACAGCAAATCCGACAATTAGCGAACTCACTAACAAATGAATCTGTCTATATTTGTTAAGATCATAACCCAAAGTGATAGCCGCTTCATCGCCAACCAACATTAAATTAAGCATTCGACTTTGTAACCACAGAAACAATATAGAGCAAGCCATCACGACAGATAATACTTTTAATACGCCCCACGTTGCTCCGGCCATGCTTCCCATCATCCAAAATGCTATCGATTGCATAGCCTCTTTATTATTTGCAAAATATACAACTAAGCTTGTAAAAGAAGAGCACACTGCGCTCAAAGCTAAGCCTGCCAACAACAATTTAGTGGAATTTGCACGGCCACCCATATTGGCGATGAATATTACGCCTAACGAAATGGCGAAAGCACCCATAAAAGCCATAATGCCAACAGAATTATCACCAAAAGTAAACGAAAGGCCAAACAAAATAGCCACGGTCGCTCCCAATGAAGCTCCCGAAGAAATTCCTAAAATATAGGGGTCCGCTAAAGGATTTCGGACAATAGCCTGCATGACTACACCGCTAACGGCTAAGCCGGCACCGACTAGAGCCGCCATTAAAATTCTTGGGAAACGCAACAACCAAACAATATCATGAATTCCCCCTTGTCCCGGGGCCTCTATAGGCAATGAACTATTCCACCCGTTAACCAACGTCTCCCAAATAACTGAATTCGGTAATCTCACGTTTCCTATGGTGAGAGCTAAAAACATTGCTAACGCCAGTATTATCCCCAAAGTTAAAGCGGCCGTTGTGTATTTAGTTGCCTGTAACCAATTTTTCATGCGGCCCCTCCTTTGCCAATTCCGGATACAATCCATCTACAATAATTTGAATGCCGTCTTTAACCCGTATTCCCGGAGAATAAACGGCATACAACGGTAAAATTTTAATCGAATGATTTTTGACACTGGTTAAACTTTGTAAAGCAGGATTATTGTATAAACGAGCAACTATTTTATCGGCATTCTTATACTCCGACTCTACAATTACAACAAATAATACATCCGGATTCAAAGTTATCAGTTCCTCATAACCGGTACGCTCCTCTTGTGGCAATAAAAGTTCCCCGCCTACTTGTTCAATGATATTACCGGCTAATGTAGTTTCATTGTATAAGCGCAAGTCTTTGCCTTCCAACTCTACAATAAGAGCCAGGGGCTTTTTACCTTGTGAAAGTCCCAGTTCACGACCTTGATTAACCTGTTGCTCCAAACTCTGAACTAATTGTTTGGCTCTCTCTTCTCTATTAACGATTTCACCAATCTGAAGTATATACTCGTACTCTTCCGATAAAGTATGGTTTTTATTAAGCTTACGTCCATAAGAGCTTTGAGCTATATAAGTACCGATTTGCCTATCTTGATAAAACGCAGTATTCCCGAATACACTTCTGCCAAAGGTCGAATACCATCCCAAGATAAAGTCGGGTTCATTATATAAAACACTTTCTTTATCAGGCATCTGCATACTTTTATAAGGTATTTGATTATAGGCCTCACGATATTCAGGTGATATATATTCCGCATCTGGAACACCTATAGCGGCTATAATATCTTTACCTACTCCTAAGGCCAATAATGTTTCAATTGAGTTTTGCCAAACCGCTATAATCCTGTGCGGAGCTCGAGTATATCTAATAGTTTGCTCGGTTCCATCGGACATCAATTGCTTAATCTCTCTTGGATACCCTTCTTCTATTATTTTAGAGTCATACGTAATGCTGTCTCGATTAATACCTCTTTCAAATGCAGTTTCAGATTGTGAGTTTGTTCTACAGGCACTGCTGATAATGCATATGAAAATTAATAGTAAGCACAATGTATATTTCGTACGCAACCGTAGCAAACAACCAACTCCATTTCACATTGCACCGGCTAATAGCAGGAGTAGTAACTTTCACTATTCCTGCTATTACCGTAAAACTTTAGAAAGTATATCTTGTACCAACCATAATTTGACGAGCCGGCATAGCTGAACTACCGATACCATTCCATGCATTATACGATGTTTCGTATGCTTTATTGGTTAAGTTAGTGACAGTTACATAAGCAGTAATATCCTCGTTAAAGCTATAATTTAAGTTCCAATCAAGAATCAAGAAACTATTGGAGCTAAATGCTGTACGACTGGCACCGGTATACCAGTTAGCCAATAACCCGGTATATAATTTTCCACGCTCATAAGAAACATTCATCGTATAATGATTCTTTGGTCGTAAATTATTAATTCCCAAATTGATATCGGTAGAGTTATTATAGCCCCAGGATGGATCTAACGTGTAACCGCTTTTAGCATCCCAACGATCCTTCATATAGGAATAAGCCAAACCGATTCGTAAATTATCATTAACCTGATGATCTACGGTGATATTAAAAGATTGTTTTACTTCTTTAGCATTTACTGCCGTACTGGTGAATTTATCATTCGCTTCATCATAAATCGGAAGTTTGGCGATGGCATTGGACATATCGGTGTAATCATAGTTAACCCCTACGGTTGTTTTTTCATTAAAGGTCTTACTATAACCAACAGTCCAAGCGTTGCCTTTTTCATTTTCAAGTGCAGTTTTATAGATACCACTGGTTGCAGTATAGTCACCACTACGCAATGGTCTGAGTATATTAGTCCAACCAAAATACAAAGTACTGTTATCGTTAAAAAGATACTCTAAATTCAACGCCGGCGTAATAGCATTCGTGTTACCTTTCATATTGGTACTGCCGTTAGCCGACTCTCTTTTATAATCACTATAGTGAGCAAATCGTAATGCCGGTGTAATATCAAAGTTATCATTCACATGGATTTTATCCTGAACATAACCATAAATAGATTTACGCTCTACACGTGAGGTTGTTAGAGAATTATCTCTTTCGATGCGTTTAGAATAATTCTTGGCATTATCATAAGTAACACTGCCAATCATCTCATGCTTACCGAATGCTTTAGCATACTGCAATTGAATACCACGATTTTTTTCTTCATTCCAACTACGCGGTTCGCCGGCTTTACCGCCTGTTTCTTCAACCCATTTATCCAACGCTTCCTTATTGCCTGGAAATGGCGCTAAGTTTTGACTAATCCAATCACGCAACTGTTCATCTGATGCACCGCCCGGAAATGCCAAACGATAAGCATCTCTTAAATCAGCTGCCGTAACACCGGGTTTACGCCAATAATACAAGTCTCGACCTTCATAACGATATTCTTGATTATAGAGGCGAACAAAGCTTTCTAGACCGTTTTCTTCATCACGGTCAAACATAAACATAAATTCATAGTCATTACGTTTAAATTTACTGTAAGAATTATAACCGGCACCATCTAATGCATATAAATTGTGGTATCCGGGATTCTTAACATCACCGGCTAATGTTGAATTGCCAACGAGTACATTGCCTTCACCAAGTTGACCGACTGCTGCATTAAAAATAATGCGATTCCAATCATTTAAATTCCAGTATTTACGACTAGGCGTTGAAATTGGATAGCCATCCTTACCTGCTTTATAGGTATAAGAGAATTTAATACTTTGTTTTTCGTTTAAATCTTTATCTAAGCGGAGATTTACACCATCTTCACGCCATTTAGAGCCACCTAACGTTGCCGTTTCCCCAGTTCCGGAATCACGATATTTTGTATCCTGTGACATGGAGCGCATGCCCGCTACATAGTAACGCAACGGATTTTCGGCATCGGTACTGCCACTATAAGAGAACGAGTAATTATGACGATTCCAAGACCCGGTAGATACATCAATTGTGCCTAGATTTTCATTACCACCTTTTTTGGTAATAATATTAATAACACCGCCTAAAGCGTCCGAACCATATACAGAGGCTCCCGGACCTTTGATGACTTCTATTTTATCCACACTATTAATATTAATTAATTGGTCTATATTTACCCCGGTAGATTTACTTCCGGAAGCGCTTGAACTGGATATTCTCGCACTGGCAGCATTATCAACACGTCAACCGTCAACTAATATAACTACACGCGTATCACCATTAATGGATACCCCGTTATTATAAAATTGATAGCCATATTCACCGCCACGGTATCCCGGATTCTGAAATGTAACGCCCGGAACACGTTTAATAGCCTCGGTTAAATCAGCATAATGGCGCTTTTCAATTTCTTCACTAGTGATTACTTTTACATCACCGCCGGTACGATAATATGACTGTTCCGTTACCGTATCACCAAATTTGTTTTTTGTTTGATCCGCTGTAACAACCACAGTCCCTAAACTATACTCAGTTAAATTTTCATCGAAAGCGGCCTCAACCGGATGATAATTTCCTGCCATCCCAATAAGATACATTGCTACCATAATTACCAAGCGTTGATGTCTACGCATAAAAAACCTCCTAAATTCCTAAACACCTAAATCCCAAAATACCTAATCACAATACAAAAGAGCAACTAATCCACCTAATTCAAAAATACTTTGTAACTTCATCCTTTCTTATAAATGATATTTTTAATATTTACCCCTATCAAAACAAAACTCAAAAGGCCACACACAATACCTATATACACACCGATTTGCCCAAATAGAGGTAAAAATAAATAACCACAGTTTAAAATAAAAGTTCCCCAACCAAACGAATAACGATTGTTCATAACGATCTGTACACGTCTAAGCGGTTTTATGAATAATAACAGCAATAAAGCACAACTCAAGCCTAAATAAATAAGCCATATGATTTCTAACGCCGGATGCCCATGATTCTTAAAATGTAAATCCACCCCTACTGCCAAAATACTCATATACCATGGTGGCGAGGTTATGTAAGAAATAAACTCCGAACTCTTATAAGCCCACACCCACAAATCGTCAGCCACAAAATATCCCTGATATGCATTTTGTAATTCAGACTTATCAATCAAACGCAGGTGATAAGTACTTGTAGCCGGCTTGGACAAATCCTTTCCGGATGGAATATCTAACGATAAAATCTCTTTATCCGGGTACTTATTCCTTACTAAGTCAAAAATGTCCAAATACGTATAAACAGATTCCGTATTTTGCTGTGACGCAAAATACGCTTCTGCCCCTGCCGCACTATCAGCATAATAAGCCCGTGAAAAATAAGAATGACCTATCAACAAAATGCCTGAAATAAATAAAATAATGCAATAAGGCGAGACTATAATTCCTAGGAATGTATGTAGCGAATACGTGCCTCGTTTCGGCGAAAGATTAATTTTTTTATAAATTTTATAGCCTGCAAAACACGTTACTAAGCTAACCAAACTAAACAGCAATAATAAAATACGACCCATATCGCCCAATAAAAAATTACTGTGGAATCTGGCTAAGGTTCTTACAATTACAGCCGTATAGTCCATATCAACATGGCGTGGTACCATCTGATTATTTGCCGGAATGAACCGACCATCTCGAATATAGTAATGATAACGAATAATTTCCTTATTATTCTTTTCGGTAAAACGAAAAGAAATTAAAGAGGTCTCCGGTCGAATTGCCATAGATCGCAACGTGTAATTAGGATGTTCGGCCAATATTGTATTAATCTGATTTTGGCTATTATTCCACATGGAAATCTCATGGGCAGAGTACATTTCTTTTTCAATATTTGAGAAAGAAAAGCCTCTAAGCATAATAACTAACCCGGAAAAGCATAGTAAGAAAAATACAATGCCCCCTATATAACCCGTGTATTTATGAATCTTATACCATTGTTTCATATAAAACTCCATAAAAGACCCTCGATCTGTAGTGACCCCAAAAAGTTAGACTTTTATTTCCGAGAAGCCTGAATAGGTTTCTCGGAATTTTTTATGCTACTGTATTCTTTAAGCGATACTTTACCGGACTTAGCCAATTCAACTTCTCTTTTATTCGTTTTTCATTGTAATAGAGTATATATTGAGTAAGTGCTGTTTCTAATTCCTTGTAGCTATGAAATGTTTTTCCATAATACATTTCTTGCTTCAAAATTGAAAAGAAGTTTTCCATAGGCGAATTGTCATAGCAATTTCCTTTTCTGGACATACTCTGGAAGATATTATTATTCTTTAAGAGCCTTTGATATTCTTTCATTTGATACGCCCAGCCTTGATCAGAGTGAAATGTTCGTCTATATTTAGCATCCTCTGTTATTTTAATAGCTTTTCTTTGTGCCATTAAAATACCAGATGCTGAAGGTGCCGGTGAAATACTGAAACTTAGTATTTCAAGATTATATAGGTCCATAAATGGATCTAAATACAATTTTCTTGTTATTAATTCTCCATCAGCTCCCACCTCATAATACTTGAATTCAGTTGTATCTGTTGTGATCTTTTGATGGGGGTATATACATTCAAATTTACGGTGAATTCGATTGGGAGCAACCGTACCTTTTTTGCCTTTGTAGGAGTTGTATTTTCTGCTTTTGCGAGAATATGTAGTAATTTGAAGTTTAAACTTTTTAATGATACGCTGCAGTTTCTTTTTATTAATTACTATCCCTTTAAGTTTTAATAAGGGTAATAACCGTCTATATCCATAATTGGGATTGGTTTTTCGAATCTCTTCAATTTCTATTTTTATTGCTAAATCTGGATCTTCACGAGTGAACCTCTTTTGCCAATACATATAAGTAGCCTTAGGAAAATTTAATGCCGCAAGAATCTCCTTTAATGTGAACTCTCTTCGGAGGCCGTTGATGATTCTTGCGATTTTTTCATTTCTCGAGCTTCCTCGAGTCGCAGCCTCCTCAGTTCTTTTAAATAGGCATTCTCTATTTGAGCATAGCGCAATTGTTTTTCCAGTTCTAAAATTCGTTGTTGCTCAGGTGTTAATTTAGATAGTTCTTTTTGACTAATACGTATAGGTTTCTTAGGCTTGGATTGCTTAGTCTCAGATTTCTTCATAGTGGGTGGCCGTCCTTTAGGTCGTTCAACAAAGGCATTTACACCATCTTTTATATACTCTGATTTCCATCGAGCAATTAATGTTGGATTATTAATTCCGTACTGTAAAGCTATTTGTTGATAAGATAAGATACTTGTTAAGTACAACTCTACCACAGATTGCTTAAACTCAGAAGTATATTTAGTCTTAGATTTTCTTTCTTTAAGTCCTTCCACACCAAATGCTTGATAATTTTTTATCCATCTTTTGACCTGAGAATATGATTTGACTCCATATTTTTTTGCTAGAGTTCTGCCACCGCCTTCTCCATTTAAATATGCTGTAACAACTTTTAGCTTAAATTTAAAACTATATTTTGACATGAAAAAACCGACCTCCTTAAAATTAGATTTTTAGGTCTAACTTTAAGGGGGCGGTTCAATCATGATAGATTGAGGGTCTTTTTTAAATCGTCTAGTACTCGTAACGAACACTTAATGTATAGGTACGACCAGCAGTTGCCTCATTATCATAGAATTCACGGTCAAATATATTATCAATACTAAATTTAACTGTAAAATCAGGGGTAACGCGATACCCAACACTGGTATTCACTAAGAAATAGCCGTCATAAGCACCGTATTCGCCGGCTGCTGCCGTAGAGCTTTGGCGTGCACTAACATATTGCATATCTAACAAACCGGTCCATTTTTCCTTGTCATAAGCCAAACCGGCATGGAAGATATGTTTCGGTACAGAATAATCAACTGCATTGCTATAGCCTGATTTATTAGTATCCTCTAATTTCGGACCACTAACTTTACCCGACTGCCAAGCATAGTTAACGTATGAGGTTAAATTATCTGTAAATTTATGCTCGTAATTAAGTTCAATACCGCGTCGTTTTTCTACGCCGTAATTTATGTATTGCTTATATTCTGTAGTACTTGTCCCCGGCAAGTAGAAATAGGTATACTCAATTTTGTCCTTGGTTTTAACATTATATAAGGAGATATCCACTGAATCTCGATCCGTCAACTGGCGTTTCATCCCTAATTCCCAGGTTTTGGAAGTTTCAGGATCTAAGCCCGGATTTGGAATAACATTACCCATACCGGAACCGCCATAACGATAAATATATACTAATGGTGGTGGATTAAACGACTCACCATAAGACATATAATAATTTGTACTTTCATTAGCTTTATATTCTAATGAAACTTTAGGACTTATATGATTATATGTTTTACCCTCGGATGTGGTATCATAACCGTTTTTACCACTGGCCCAGAATGTACCGTCACCTTTTTTATAACGATCATAACGTGCCCCAACAAATAAAGACCATTCATCATCAAATTTATACTCATCTTGTACAAATACAGCCAGATTGCTTATTTTACCTTCATCTTGTGCATATTGATTAATAATGGAGTTTTTGTTATGCCACGAAGAAAGATTATAACGCTTCTGAATCATTTCTTCCGTATGATAAGAGGCACCGGCATTAATGGTATGCTTTCCTATATCTCGCCATGTTTTTTCAACTTCGTACGTAAATTTCTTCCCTGGATGGAGAGAATAATCACCGGCCCCGGTCCAATCAACATTTTTATAGGAACTAGGTACAGTAGGTGATGTAAAACCATCAACCTTATCATGCGTATAACTTGCACGCGCCAAGAAATCATTTGCCGTATCACGATATGTCAAAATATGGGTATCACGTTTATTTTCATTATCATAGCCTAAGAAATTTTTAGGAGATAAAGAAATAATTTTATTTGTTCCGACCTGAACATTGCCAGACCATACAGGGTTTCCTTTAGTATCATGTACATAAGTAAATGGATTACTATAAGAGGATTCACTATTAATTCGATTATAGCTATAAACTAAAGATTTAGATTCATCAAAATTGTACCCAATTTTAAAGCCGTAATTTTCATGTTCCCATTCTTTCTCACCACGACCACCGTATATATAAGTACCATTACTTAACTGTGGTAAATCGGCACTAATAGATGCTGTACCTTTTTTTGGTGCAAGCGATCGATAAAATCCTTTATAGCCATCAGAGGAGCGTTTTTCATAAGTAACCCCTAAACTCCATTTGTCTGATAAACGAGAATTAACCGACACGGCTTTTTTCCAAGTATTATAGCTACCATAGGATACATCTGCCACTACAGAAGTTCCATATTCCGGTGCACCTTTAGTCGTAATATTAATAACACCGGCAACCGCATGACCACCGTATAAAGAGGATGCGCCACCGCGCAATACTTCAATACGTTCAATATTCGAAATTGGAATCATATTAAAATTTACAGTTCCGTTATAAGTATTATTTTGTTGAACTCCATCAACTAATACCAAAATATCTGTAGAACTCATACCACGCATAGTCAAACTGCCTTGCGCACTTTGGTCAATAAAAATACCCGGCAAAAACTGTAAAGCTTCTTGAACCGACGAAATATTCTTGTCAGCTATATCTTTTGAGGTAATAACGCTTACACTGGCCGGCACATTAGCAATAGTTTGCTCCGTTTTTGTCGCAGTTACGACCACTGTCCCTAAGTCATAATCAGTAACCACATCTTCGGCCTGTACACCAACACAGCTCAAAATACTACCACAGCATGCCAATACTGCCGCTCGTACTAACAATCCCTGACCTTTCATAATACCCTCCTAATAAAATTACCCTAAATTACTTCTGTCCAAGAAAATGGGGGCAGATCATAATCAGTTAATAGATTTATTTTTTTTACTATTCCTCTTCTTTTAACACTACCTCACCTAATGCTAACTCAAGGTTCTTAGTAATCCCTTCATAATCCATTAACTTATAAAAAAACATATCTACTTCAATCTTGAAATAGATATGCTACATGACCTTTGCCATAATCGCCTCTCTATCGCTCGTAGATTAAAACGGAGATTATAAATAGGCAGGTCTCCTGGCTTAGATTCATAGCGCCTCTCGCCTTCCCGGAATATCCAGTGGCAACATGAGATTAGCTCCTCTTACAGTGACGGGATCGCATCGGCTTATACCGATTTCTCTATTAAGTCTAAATCGACACCTATAAATATGTATAAAATTTCTTCATGTACATTATATATTTACTTTTCCACCTTGTCAATCTTAATTCAAAACAAATATTAATCATGCTATACCCTCTATTGTATACTAAAACTCCTTTATTTCATAGGGTTTTATGGCTTATCATCGTTAATTTTTATATTTAAACATATTATTCTAAACAGTATTTTTATACAAAAAACCTTAAAACAAAAGATTTTTTACTTTAAGGTTTCATCTTATAGTTAAACTCTATTTATTTTTTTAATAATATTTTTAATCAAAATAACTATACTCTAATATAATAATTTACTGCAAATACTCAACTAAAAATCTTCAAAAGCCGCTAACAATTCTTTCGTGTATTTTTCTTTAGGATGCCGATAAAGTAATTCTGTCGGTTGTAATTCAATCAACCGGCCTTCGCGCATAATTCCGATACGATTACAAATTACGCGTAACAAATCTAAATCATGCGAGATAAACAGACAAGCTAAAGATCGTTCCTTTTGAATATCTTTTAAAATAGAAATAATCTGTGCTTGCACCGATACGTCAAGCATCGATGTCGGTTCATCCAATAAAAGAATCTTCGGATTTAATAACAGTAACCTGGCAAGACAAATACGCTGTAATTCTCCGCCGGAAAGTTGATGCGGATATCTGGAAAGTAACTCTTTACGAAGTTGTACTTTCTCTAAAACATCCTCTATACTATGCTTTAAATTAATATCTTGATTCTTATGGATACGAATCGGTTCTTCAATAGACTCTTTGATTGTCATGCGAGGATTTAAAGACGAAGTCGGATTTTGAAAAACTAACTGCATATCTTCTCGCATTTTTTTATTCTCATTTGCCGACATTTGCGATATTACTTTTCCGTTTAATAGAATTTCTCCCTGATCTGGCTTTAAAAGTTGCATGATAATTCTAATTAATGTGGACTTCCCGGCCCCACTGGTTCCCGCCAAACCAAGAATCTCATTCTCTTCTACCGAAAAAGAAATATCTTTTAAAACCTTGAAGATTCTTTTATTAATAAAGCCTGTTGTGAAACTTTTAGAGATATTCCTTATTTCCAATACACTCATACTATTTACTCCATTCACAACGCACTTGATGGGAAGAAGATAAATTCTTCATAACTTGATCTTTTTCGCATATGTCTAACTCATAATACTTGCAACGATTTTTAAAAATACAACCATTGGGAATGTTATGCAAATCAGGTGGTAACCCCGGAATCGATTTTAACCTATATCTTGGTTGTGCTTCTAAAAAACTGATAGTATAAGGATGTTTGGGCTCTTTAAATACTTCTTCACAAGTACCGTATTCAAGAATTTCTCCCGCATACATAATCCCAATATAATCTGCTAGTTTTTCTGCTAAACGGATATCATGAGTAATGAATAAAATACTAACACCGCTCTCATCTCGAAGATCACGGAATAACTGACAAATTTCGCGCCGCACAAAAGCATCCAAACCTTTAGTCGGTTCATCCGCAATTATCCACCCGGGGTGTGGCATCGCCATCATAGCTGCTAATACACGTTGAGCCATCCCACCGGATAATTCACCGGGATATTTATCATATACCGCTTCCGCATTAGGCAAGCCAAACCGCTTTAATTGTTCAATCCCCTTTGCTTTTTCAGCGGAATAAGAAGTCTTATTTCTGTAACAGGTTGATTCAACGACTTGTTTACCTACCCTTTGCATAGGATCCATAGCAGTAATAGGATCTTGTGCAATCCATCCTATCCGGGTACCTCGGGTCATATTCCATTCCGCTTCTGATTGTGCCAATAAATTCTGATTTTTTAAATAAATTTTACCGGTCACAACAGCAGATTCATCCAAAAGCCCCATAATCGCTGACCCCATTATAGATTTCCCACTTCCCGACTCGCCCACCAAAGCCGTTATTTTACCTGAAACTAATCTGAAATTTACATTGCGAAGCACTCGAGTAAGCCCCTGTTCTGACGGATATGCAACTGATAAGTCATCAATAATAATATCTTCCATCATAACATTTTCCTTTCTCCGGCATTACTCAACTGCAAATGTTCACGCAAAAAATCACCAATCAAATTTATACTCATACAAAAAAGTGTTATTGCCATACCCGGTGCCAATATCATCAACGGATAACTCCTAAAATAAGTCCGGGCATCACTAATCATAACACCCCAATCGGCAATTGGCGGTGGTACCCCCAGGCCCAAATAAGATAAAGCAGATGCTGATAAAAGAGAGGTACCGATTCTAAGAGTCAGTAAAACAACGATTAAAGGAAAAATATTGGGCAATATATATCTTCTCAGAATATAAGAATTACCGGCACCCAAACTTTTTATGCCAATAATATAGTTTTCATTTCGAAGATGTATTACCTCACTTCGCACAATACGTGAAAATCCGGTCCATGAAGTAATCGTTACCGCTATAATTAAACGGGCATCATTTTCCGGTAATACGGCCGCAATAGCAATCATAAAGCTCATACCGGGCAACCCTTGAAACAGACTGACCAAAGCTTGTATACCTTGATCTATGCGTCCACCGTAATAGCCACCAATCATTCCCAATATCAATCCTACTAGCATAGTACAACAAGCTGCTACGGTCGCAAAAACAACTGATGTTCTTGCACCATAAATCATGCGTGATAAAATATCACGACCTAATGCATCTGTTCCTAACCAATGTTTGTATGAACTCCATTCCAAAATTTCTTCAGTATTTACCTCCGTAGGATTATAAGGTGAAATCCATGGTGCCATTACGGCGCAAAAGATTGTTCCCAATACTATAGCAAAAGCTAATAGATATAAAGGATGTACAGAGCGGAAAACCTTCATCAATCGCCACCTCGTCCCTTAGGATTTAATACATAATAACTCAAATCGACTAAATAATTGAAAACAAGGAATATCGTACCACTTACAATCACATAGCCCTGTATAACGGGGTAATCTCGCCCCCATATGGCAGCCAGTACATAACTGCCCATCCCGGGAATAGAAAATAAATCTTCAATTATTACCGAGCCGCCTAGAATGGTGCCGAAATAAGTACCAATCATAGTTATAACCGGCATAAATGAATTAGGCAACACATGATGTAGTAAGATATATCGCATAGGAAAACCTTTAGCGCGTAAAGTCTGAATAAAAGGTTTTTCCAATACAGATATAATTGTCGTTTGTTGTAATCGTATTACGGCCGCTATCGTACCGGCCGCCAAAACAAAGGAGGGCATTATCATATGAGTTATGTCGCCATATCCACTTGATGGCAATATGTGAAGTTCCTCGGAAAAAATCAACATAAAAATGATTGCTAACCAAAAGCTGGGAACTGATATAAAAAGCAATATAAAAATTCGTACTAAAAATTCAGATTTTTTATTTTTATATCTGGCAGACCATACACCAAAAGGAATACCCAAAAACAATACCCATGCCATTGCCCATAAGGATAAATGAAAGGTAACCGGGAATCGTCTCAAAATCTCAGCTAACACCGGCTTTTGAGTTAAATAAGATATGCCGAAATCACCTTTTAATGCATGAATAAGCCAGTTTAAATATTGTTGCCATATAGGCTGATCTAACCCCAATAAATGACGCATAGCCGCCAAATCTTCAACAGTTGGTTCCGTTGAACCATCCATTGTCAATAATGTTAATGCCGGATCACCGGGAGCAATAATGCCAAGCAAAAAAGAAATGATAGAGAGACCTATAAGAAACGGCAAAATTATAAGAAGCCTTTTTGCTGCATAAACGAAAAAAGCAATCATTTCACATCTCCCTCTCCTACCCAAGATACTTTATCTAATGTAATACCATATACGACAGCATCATATCCGGATAACTTTTTATTGCTCACAGCCAGGTTTTGATCTTCAAAAAGCGGTACTACCGCGGGATGTTCAACTAACTGATTCAAAATATCGGTATATATTTGAGCACGGTCTTCAATATTATATGTACCAACTAACTTTTCAAAATCCGCATCTATTTGAGGATTGGAATATCCGAAACTACTAGCTTTATTAGTAGGGCCTTTAGTATCAAAAAATTCATACAATAAAGAGGTTGGATCAAGATTCCCCAAACCTCTGGTTCCTATTGATAAATCATAATTTCCCATAGCCATAGCCTTACGGGCTGTCATTCCATCCATCAAAACAATCTCAGTATCTAACCCCAATACCTTTAATTCTGCCTGAATAAATTCAGAAATAACCTTATACGGATATCTTGCGGCGCCATATTGCGGAATTAAAAAGACTATCTTTTGACGCTTTCCTTGTAATACCTCATCCACTAATTTTTTTGCTTCTTCTAAATTTTTTTCAGGCGGATAAACTTTTGAAAAAGGATTAGTGCTATTCAAAAAATTCCTCGTTGGTGTGCCATAGCCTCTAAAATAATGACGAACAATTTGTTCTCGATCAATCACTAAATTTAGAGCCATTCTCATACGTTCACCATTAAAAGGATATCTGGTTCCATTTACTGATAGATAATGTGATATTGTTGATTTTGCACTATTTACTTGAAAACGACCGTCACGCATAAGATCTTCAGCCATTATAGGCGTGACGCCACCTAAATCCAATACACCAAAAATCTCTTCTGATTTTAATGCCGAATATCTGGCTTCCGGCGAAGTTATTACGCGAACCCGTATACGTTTTGCCTTAGCCTTTTCACCATAATACTCATCAAATCGTTCCAATACAGTATAATTATCTGCTTTTCTTTCAACAATCTTAAACGGTCCGGTTCCCTTAGCTATATCAATAAAATCGCCACTTTCTTTATCAAAAGAAGAAGGGCTGAACATACAACTCCCCCATCCCGCCATTCGATATATTAACATAGGAACCGGTTTTTCAAAATATAAATGAACCGTATACGCATCATCGGCTTCATATTTAATTAATCCCGGATAAATGCGACTAACCTGATAGCCATAAAACGTTGAAGGCTTATAGCCCATATGAGTGATTCGATAAAAATTCGCTAATACAGCTTCCGCATTAAAATCACTTCCATCGTGGAATTTTACCCCTTTTTTCAGATGAAAAATCCATTCGGTCTTACTTTCGTTAGACTCCCAAGATTCTGCAAGCATAGGTTTTATTTTTCCATCATCCGAAATACCTACCAAAGATTCCCACGTTTTTAAAATAACACTTGAATAATACGGATCCTTATTTCCCGGAGCCAGATCTCTTGCGGCAGCCAATACAATTTCAGGTTCTTCTGTCGATTGTTGATTACCACACCCGCTTAGTATAAACCCTATACATAAAAGGACGCACAACAACAGATACATTCTGTTTATTAACCGTTTCAAAAAATCACCTCCGGGAATAACAGTTTATTATATTTCTACCGTAGCAGATAACATAAATGTACGCGGCATAGATAAGCCAAAAGTGGTTGAACTACCTCGTCCAATCCAATAGTCTCTATTAGTAACATTATAAACCATAGCTTTAAATGTAACCGGAACATCAGAAATAACAGTGCTGTAATCAACGCCCAAGTCCAATACTGCATATGACGGGATTCTGGTAGCTCCGGTCGGTGATTTACTATTATCAATAAAAGCTTCGCCAACCCAATTCAAACGACTGATTATATTCCACTGCTCATTAGGTGCGTAAGTGGCACCAATAACCCCACTCCATTTAGCGGCACCGTTAATAAATTTTCCGTCAGCCGTACCACCATTAGTTTTTTCTCGTTTACCATTCATATATAAAAGCCCGCCGGTAACGGTCCATTTATCGGCCGGTTGACCATTAACAGTCCATTCCCAACCTTTGTAATTATCACGGCCATCGGCAACTCGATGATATAAGCCATTGTCCAATTCTTTATCAATCAAGCTTTCAGTGTCAATATCAAAATAAGCAAGTGTCGTAAAGATATTTTCGAAATTATATTTTATCCCTATTTCACGCTGCTTGCTGGTAGATGGAGCCAAGGTATCCCCCGCATTATCATAAATTCGTGACCCATTTACAACCACGGCACCTCGCGACAAACTTTCAGTTTGGCTAGCATAAATTGCAATATCATTATTTGGTTTATAAGTCACGCCAAAAGTAGGTAGCCAATCATCATTTTTAATATCTTGCCCTGTTCTCAATTTATTTTGGAAATTTTCATGCTTATGAGAAGCTGCTAACAATACATCCCACTTACCATAACTAAGCGAGTCTGCAATAGTAACACCGGTATTTATTTCATTCCACGATAATTTTGCATAACGTAATGCAGGTATTGCAAAGTTTGGTGAATAAATTGTTCCGGTATAAATATTACCACCGATTGTTCCTCTTGTTCCATTGTTTGAATCATTCCAATATTTCGCCCAAGAACGGTCAATCGCTATTGAGGCTTGATGTTTTACTGCTCCGGTTTCAAAGTTACCTCTAATACCTGTTTGGAAATAAGTATTCAATCCACTTTCATTTTGAGCATTAGCTACGTTAGACGACAAGAAATTCCCCTTTTCATCAAAGCTTAGAGCTGAACTGGAATTATATTTATTGCCACTTCTTAATGAATGACCTATATTAGTGAACCAACTAACGTCTTTATTGATTTGCTTCTCATGATTGAAGGTATACATCCAACCATGCATCCATTTAGTTGTACCTTTATAATCATAAGGAATATTCGAATCCGGAGCACTTGGTAACTCAGTACCATTACCACCATATGTAAACCATCGTTGTCCCTCATTAACACGAAGGTCAAAATGCCCAATAAAAAGATTCGTAAAACTTGTCTTTCCTTGTCTATCTAAATTAAGAAAAATATTCTTTTCATTTTTCTCGGCACCTTTTAGTGATAATTCACCGGTCATATACTCGCCCATAACTCGGACGCCCCATTCATTATTATTGCCAAATCTACGGCCAATATCAATAAATTCACCAAGGTTACTTCTGCCGGAAAAGGTCTGCGTATAACTTACTTTAGGTTTATCTGTAGCTCTTTTGGTAACAATATTAATAGTGCCCGGAGCTGGTGTCGCACCACTATTAGTACCGTTATTTGACATACTAACACCATTGACGGCTGCATTTGGGCCTGAGGTTATATCAATCCGATCAATATAGTGAGTAATAGGTCCGTTAAATTGATAAAACAAACTTGGAACTCCATTCAACATCATATGATTACCGTTCATATTAATACCGCGCATAGAAAAGTCAGTATACATCGGCGATGTCGTGCTTGTTCTGATAGAAGGATTATTTAAAAGTACATTGGCAAGCGGCTGAGTCGGATCGTCAAACTTTTTTAACATTTTTTCAGTCATAGACATTTCACTATACGGAATGTCCATAAGACTTTGTTTCCCCAAAATCCCTAACTTTGCATTTTCATTAACAAGACCACCCGGTAATGCATCTTCATTATTACTATTTTTAGAAGCAATTACATAAACGGTATCCAATGGAGAATCGCTTTCGGCTGCTATCGCCGTAGGCATAATTGAACCGATAAAACCCAATGCAAGCAAACCTGACACTGATTTATGAATAGTTTTTTTCATTAGTAGTATCTCCCTAAAATTACTAGTCCGAATATTAGAAAAGCAAGGAATTTAATAAAATTCCTTCCTTTTCAAAAATCTATACCTTTTCTTAGAAATGAAGTTTAGCTGTAAATGTTAATGTTCTCGGCAAGGAGAGGTATACCTGATTGCCTCGAGAAACTTGCCAGTAATCTTTATTAAACACGTTATTAACCATTAAGGATAATTCTGCCGGAACTTCACCGAAATGAGTTTTGTAAGTAGCGCCTACATCAAATATTGTATAGCCGCCGGCCCAAATTTTTTCATTCATAACAGGTGATCTACCTGTATAAATCCCACGACCTACAAAGCTCCAGAATTCATTAGGATTGTATTCCGCACCAAAAACAGCAGTCCATTCACTGGTACCATTAACACGTACACCATCTAAAGTACCATTTGTAGTTTTTTCTTGTTTCGCACTCATTCTGGAAATACCACCGAATAGATTCCACTTATCAGCCAACTTACCGTTAACAGCCAATTCAAGCCCTTTATGGCGAGCTTGTCCGTCTTTAGATTGGAACGGTTTACTATAGCCGGTTTTATACACACTAATCAAATTATCTTGTTTGATATCATAGTATGCTAAAGTCCATAATAAATCATCTTTTAAATATTTAAACCCGATTTCATTTTGTTTGGTCTTTAATGGCGGTAATACATCCCCATAGTTTTCAAAAGTAGTATTAACGCCACTACCGGCATCAAAGTTTTCTGTATGACTCGCATAAATCGAAGAATTGTCATTTGGATGATAGATAAAACCATAAGTAGGACTTGTTGCATCAGTTTTAATCGTATCAATAGAAGACCAATTACTTGTATTTCCTGAGTATTTATAAGACTTAGATGTTGCCTCATGTTTATGGAAACCAAAAATGACATTCCATTTTTCATAAGTCATATAATCAATAATCGAGAAACTTTCAACGCGAGTTTTATTGCTCCAACGAGTATCAAATTTAGTCGGTGCCGGTAATATTTGATTAATGCCATCATATAGACTACCGGAACCAATGGTAGCCAAAGAGCCATTATTATACGCTGTTTTTCTGTTACGCCAAGCCTGATTATATGACAACGTAATATCATGGTTTATATCACCGGTATTATAATGCGCCGTAGTGCCTAATTGCCAATAATAATATTCTTGCGGTGTTCCACCCGGTCTAGCAGTTACAGGGAATGTTCCGTCTTCCTTGAGCACGTAACCACTGCCACCATTGGCCATAACATTTCGATCCAAATCATTTCTCTGCATACCAAAGTTAGCAAAACCATCCCAATGTTCATTAAATTTTTGCTCATGATTATATGTCATTAACCAACCGTGAGTTGATTTAACCATACCGTCAAAGCTATAATCATTGGATCCTTTTGGCACACCAGGGAGTTTAGTCACAGAACTGTCTAAAATAAACCAACGCAAGCCGCCTTGGATATCTAAATTACGATACCCAATAAATAAACTATCTTTTGATTTTTCTGACTGGTGGTCGATATTGGCAAAAATACCTTGCCCGTTAATTTTTGTACCTTTTACCGAGCTTCGGCCATTAAGATTTTCAGTGGTAATTCGAATACCCCATTCTTTATTTTTACCAAAACGTTCACCATAATCTAAATATTCACCAAACAAACCTCTACCGGAAATAGTCTGAGTAAAATCAAATACTCGATTATCAGGAGCAACTTTAGTCTTAACGCTAATAATCCCCCCCGGATTAGTTGTTTCATACTGTACACCGGTACCGTAAATACCAACATTAGGCCCGGAAATCATTTCTAAAGACTCGATAGGATATAAAGGCGTATTAAATTGAGTAAATACTCCTGGCACATTATTTACATAAAAGTTAGTACCGTTAGTTCTAAATCCACGGAAGAAAAAGTCTCCGTGTAAAATTGAACCGCTTTGTCGGATTGATGGCGAATTAGCCAATAATGAGTCCATTGGTTTATCCGGACCGGTAAACATCTCCATCGATTTTTCAGTGAAATTTGTTTGTGTAAACGGAATATCAAGCGTATCTTTACCACTAAAAAAGCCGGTTTGTGACTTAGTATACACAAAGTCCCCCGGTAATACTTCACGCTCTTTATTACGATCCCCAATTACGACAATATCCGGTAATTTTTCAATTTCTTCGGCAGCAGCGTATGGTTTATATCTTTTTACTGCATCCCCATTACTTTCATCTGCCGCATAAACACTCCCCAGTACTGAGGTTGTTAATGCCATCATAATAAGTGCCGATAAAAGTTTCTTATTCGTCATACAAATCTCTCCTTATAAAACATCGACGACTAATAATTTATTTTCATGGTTAATTGTACAATGAAATTGAACACATAAAAAAATCCATAGTGAATACCGATTTGTGTTATGATTAAGGTCTCTAATCTAAAATCTTATACACGAGGTATCGATATCACTATGGACTCTATTAATCATAACACATCATTACGTACAAACAAACACTTATCTTACGCAGAACGCTTTCATATTGAAAAACAATTGCAAGCGGGTGCTTCAAAACTGTCGATTGCTAAAGCTTTAGGCCGTTCTCGTACAACCATTCATGCTGAAATTCAACGAGGTACTGTTGAACAAATAAAGGCTGGTAAACGGGTCATGGTGTATCTAGCCGATCATGGACAGGCAAAGTATGAAACCTCTCGTAAAGGCTCGTTTAATACTCGAAAAGCCGGTATGATTACACCTTTTCTTACTTGGGTTGAAGACCAGGTATTGGAGCATAAATGGTCATTTGATGCTGCCGTAGGCTATGCATTGCGTAAGTGCTTGTTTGTACGTAATGAAATGGTGTCTACTAAAACTTTATATAACTACCTTCATGAAGACCTTCTCCGCGTTAAACCAATGGATTTACCGCTAGTGCTACGCCGTTCAATGCGTAAAGCTATTACGCGTAAGCACAAGAAAAATCTAGGTAAGTCTATTGAACTACGTGATGAATCTGTTTTGACTCGCGAGGAATTTGGAAATTGGGAACTCGATACCGTTCGAGGCATTAAAGATAAGCATGATGAAGTAATTATCTCTCTATTAGAACGTAAAACACGAATTTATGTAACGTTACGGTCACCTTCCGCTAAAGCAGTTGACATAAAAAACACGCTACACAACTGGCTATTAGGCTTTAGTACCGATATTTCATTACAGCAACTCTGCAAGACAATTACAGCTGATAATGGCCTTGAATTTGCGTCTATTACTGAACTTGAAACAGAGAATTTACAGATCTTTTTTGCTCATCCATATGCCGCATGGGAACGTGGCTCTAATGAACGACATAATGGTTTATTACGCCGCATTATTCCTAAAGGAACACCAATTCGTGACGTATCCGAAACAACACTTCGCCGGGCAACCGACTGGTGTAATTCCTTACCTCGTAAGATCCTAAATTACCGTACGCCGCAAGAAGCCTTTGTTGAAGAAGTTAAGAAGTTAGTGGATTTACAAAGTGTTCAATTTGATATTGCAATTTAGCAATTTATTTTCATTTTTACCGATGTTTCCTTGTTTCCATGGCAAAAAATAAAAATTAAGGTTATAATCATTTCCCACTTCTTACAATGAAAAATGACTACCATCTTTGAATGAATATATGATTTCTATAATCTGCTCCGATATATAAGTAAATCCATTTTCACCTTTTACTGCTTTTTGAAGAAATCTGTCACTAAGCTCGTCTTTATACTGTAAATATTTATCTTCACCAATATCGTCTATCATCTGACCTTCTATATCATTCCATGCCTGAAAAGAAATAGGCCGTCCATATCGCGTATACTGAACATTTGCTGATATGCCCATATTCCAAAGCATCATGGGCATAAACATATAATCACTATTTATTTTATACTCTATACGTAATTCATCAAAAATTTCATGCAAATAGGGTTTATATACTGTACGAATTATAAAAAAACCTTGCTTGCCGTATTCTGAAATTTTCTTCAATGCCGTCTCCATATAACGAACTCGATATAAAGAGTTAACCGACACAACAAAATCTGCATCATAAGGTTCTTCAAATTCTTCCCATTTACTATGATGCATTCGTATATTTTCTATATTTTCATATTCAATATTTTTTAGTAATTCATTTAGCATGGCCGGCGAAAAATCCACAGCTAATATTTCCTTACTGTATTTAGAAAAAGGTATGGTAAAATTTCCAACTCCACACCCGACTTCAAGCAACCTTTTATTATTACCAATTTTTTGATGAAGCCATTCACCTAAACCCGGTACATCTCGATATAGATTAAATTTTTCTGAATATCTCGGTGCTAAATCTTTCCAAAACTTTAACTCCACACAATCGTTATATTTACGGTCTAAAAGATTATAATCAAGCCATTCCTGTTCTTTTTCCCACAATTCATTTAAATTGATATTTCTTAATTTTCTCAATTTATCAACTCTTCTCATATAGTTTAAATAATAAAATCATCTTATATTTAGCGTTAATATATTGCAATCTATAAAAAATAATCATATATATTCATTCAGTTTTTATAGATTAAACTTTTCAAATTTCATAAATATTCTATGAAGAAATTATACTTAAAAAATCTTGAAATGGTCAATAAAATATGAATTATTATCATAACTAAGCTTTATTTCTTGAATCATCAAGCTAGCGAGAATAAAAAAATGCAATAAATTCTGACTAATATCAAAATTCATTGCATTTTCTAGTTAAAATTAATATGGACTTAATAAACTAAACTCTATTAACGTAGGATTTAATTTCCTATCTAAAATGTCCCTACACGTTTTCACCACATCAGCCAATAATTTATACGAATAGGCTTGTACGCTTTGGTCGTAAATTAAGCTCTGAGCCATAATCTCTTCAAACGTTACCCGTTTTTGTAAATCCTGCAACTGTTTAGCCGCGGAAGCCGGACTGCCAATCAACGAAACGGACGTCATCTGTCTAACTACGGCCTGCTCACGGAACGCGATGTCCTCTGCTTTAAAAGGAATAGGGCCAAAATGCGGTGCTCGTTTAGCTGCCACATAATTATCCCAAAGTTCAGCTTCTGTTTCCACCGGCGGCTGCAAACCTTGATTATTACCGGTAACAATATCAATAAAACGTTGTGTCTGAGTCGTTGCTAAATGTTTAGCTTCTTCATCAGTATCAGCCAAGACGACATTCATACCCAAGATAACATATGGTTTTGACAACACTTTAGACGGTTTAAAACGTTCCCGATAAATCTCTACCGCTTCTTCCATCATGGCCGGTGCAAAATGAGAGGCAAAGGAATATGGCAAACCTAATTCGGACGCCAAGTACGCACTGTCAGTGCTGGAACCTAGAATATAAAACGGTACCTGAAGACCGGCAGCCGGATAGGCATGAACATTATTAGTATCATCGAAATAGCCTTTTAACTCACGCAATTCTTCGGCAAAATCGGTATAGAGATTATTAGTGCGTCGAAGAGCCCGTGCTGTTACCTGGTCCGTACCGGGAGCTCGCCCCAAGCCCAAATCTAAACGATTCGGATAGAGCGTTTCTATCGTGCCATATTGCTCTGCCACCAAGTACGGGCTCTGGTTCGGCAACATTACCCCACCGGAACCGACACGAATCGTTTTAGTATTAGCCAAGGTATGTTGAATCAGAAGTTGAGTCGCACTACTTCCCAAGGATTTCATATTATGATGCTCGGCAATCCAGTAGCGTTCATAGCCGTAACTTTCTACGGCTTGAGCCAAGTCAATCATGTCTTTATAAGCGTCAAGATAAGTCTGACCAGCTCTTAGGGGTACCAAATTTAACATGGATACCTTTAAGCCTGTTTGCACTGTCTTAACATCTTGCTTATTGTCTTCCTTCATATATATCTCCTTATACACTATTATGTTCCTGGCATAACTGCTTTATCGTATTGAGCTAATTACACCGTAGCTTCTATTAAATCTACATTTCGTGATATGAGTATATATCCTAGAGTTATTATATGATTTATCTTATTCGATGCCAACAATATATTTAAATATTTCTATGAAGTTAATTATTATAACTCAATAATCCTCCATCGGCGCGGACTCATTTATCCGTTACATAAGATTAGACAACGACCTCATAATAAGATCTACATCCTGGTTTTCCAGCTCTTGGATAATATGAAGATATGTCTTCTGTGTCGTAGTCATACTGGCATGGCCAAGTCGCCTGGCCACACTGGCAATAGAAACTCCGGCAAATAGTAAAATCGATGCATGCGTATGACGCAGGCCATGAACCGAAATTACAGGGATATCAAGTTTCCTGCAGCACCGCTCCAGCATATCATTCACAGTCGAGTTATATATCTTTTCCTTTTTAATGAAAATCGGTTTATCCTGCGGCAAATCTTTAACAAGAAAAGCAAAATGCATAATAACCTGCCAGTCTATTTGAATTTTACGGACTGACGACTTATTCTTTGTCGGTGAAAACCCACCGCCATTTTTGTAATCCCATGTTTTACTCACAGAAAGCGTCTGATGAGCGAAGTCAAAATCTGCCGGCGTAATGGCCAATGCTTCTGAAAAACGCATGCCTGTCTTAGCTACCAACAGAATGAACCAATCCCAATTCACTTCATCACCTAAATTCAGGCTTTTCAGCAATGTATGAAGCTCAAACTGATTCAAGTATTTTGTTTTCTTCGGGGCTTGTGCCTTCCCTTTAATAATAACCTTACGGGTCGGATCGCGCGGAATCAGGCCTTCATCAACCGCATCAAGAATGGCTCCTTTCAACTGATGATGGAAGTCCATCGTCGTCTGCCGCTCATGCTCCTTAGCATACTCATTAATGATTTGCTGATACGAAACCCGCGTTACATCACAAAGTCTCAATCCCGGAGCCAGTCGTTCCAGCCAAGCAAGGCTCATATGATACTTCGAAAGTGTCACATTGCGAATAGCGCTTTCCTTATACACCGAAACCCAGTTACGATAATAGTCCGTTAAATAATCCGTAGCTTTATTTACAATCGACATAAGTGCCTCCTTCCTACGCCGATGAAGGATTGGAGGCACTCGCTTGGCTCATCTTTAATTGTCTTTTTAGTTTCGTCCGCATTATCACTACAGATTTACTTACATGTGTTGTGATAGTTCTTACTTGCTTCGTTCTTCTGTTCCTCTTCGTCCGGATCCTGAATGTCAAAACCGCCTTCCAAAACAAATTTTGTGAGCAACTCATCTACCCGATTATTCACGCGGAATGGTGGTAACTTCTTCTTATCCACTTTTGTAAAATATTCTTGCGCTTTTTCTCTGACTACCGTTGCTTTTAAGGCGTCAAAACGACCATATTCATTCAAGTTATCCTTCGTTACATGAGCGTCCATCAAATTTGTCAAAAGGACTTCATCAACACCAAGATAGGTGGAAATCTTTTTGTTTTGCTGGTTTTTAGCTCGTTCTATATATTCGAAAATATAGTCCCTAAATGTCTTACCATCGACAATTTTTACATCACCGGTCTGCACATCATGGAGAAAAATATTCGCATATTTTTGCTCTTCCTGTGTTAAAAAGGCAAAGGATTTATGAAGGTCAGTCAACGTTTCCTCAACCGTAGCCGGATCGGCATCAGGGTCTAATAATTGTTTGCGCCATTTTTCAAAACGAGAATTCATGTAGTCGTTGTCAATAACACCCGTGTTCTGTTCAGTAAGATATGGGTCAATCGGGAATGTAATTTCACCACCATCATCAGGAGGATTTCCCCCTGGGCCCGCTCCTCCTGTTCTCAATTCTTTATAACGCTGATTCAAAATCAGATAGTCATCTTCCGTCGGCAACAGCTGAATCATTTCTTCTTCGCTCGTATCTTCCACATCAATTAAAGAAGAATATTCCCTTTTATTCCACGTAAACCCTTGAATCCTAGCGGCCTGAAGATAAGTGGAGAACTCACGGAACAATTTAGCAAACTTAGCTTTAGACGGTGTATCTTCCGGCAATGTATCCATATCCGGCACGCCGGCGCTTTTAAAAATAGTCTTCATTTCAGCAAACGTGGCATTCATATGACGCACATTATCCGGTAAATGGTCGGCAAATAAGCCTTGCGGACGGTCGCCGGAATAAAGCTGTACAGCTTCTTCAATATTGCGTTTCATCGTATGCGGCATGCGATAATACCGAATCGAACCAAACGGCTTTTCATTAATATTGAAAAGTCGGTTAGTTCTCGAAAAAGCCTGAATTAAATTCTGATATACCAGCATTTTGTCCAAATATAAAACATTGATCCACTTTGAGTCAAAGCCGGTAAGCATCTGATTCACAACAATCAAAAGGTCCAATTGTTTTTCAGGCTTTACCCATTTATATGGCGTTTTGTGCGCCAATCGAGCCGACACATCTTTTTTAAACTTGGCATAACCGCCGATGTCAAAGTTTTGCTCGAAAATAGCATTATAATCCTCAAGCATAGCCTTGAGACCGTCTTCCTTTTCTAAAGCATAGCCACCTTTATTATCAATAGTTGGGTCAAAAAGGCCGGTTACCTTTAACTGCGGATAGCGTTTTCTAAACTTAAGATAATAACGAACGGCTTCCGGAATGCTACTGGTGGCAAAAATCCCG
The DNA here is from genome assembly GCF_008679445.1 of Veillonella sp. LMAG:90. Taxonomy (NCBI): domain Bacteria; kingdom Bacillati; phylum Bacillota; class Negativicutes; order Veillonellales; family Veillonellaceae; genus Veillonella; species Veillonella sp. LMAG:90. The sequence goes on along the minus strand of NZ_NAND01000001.1, from coordinate 1,341,709 downwards.
TGGAATTGATGATTACGCGAAAGTGTACGCCAGTTTTCAGCAATATCGTCGACTACGGCCCACTGGTACTCATCCGTTTGCCAAGCTTCTTGCTCTACATAATCTTCAATCCCTCGTACGTAAGAACCGTCCTCTTCACGTTTACCCGCCATAGGAACCTGCGCCGACGACATAAAGCGATAATATGTTTTGCTCATCGTCGGATCTTCTAACGCCTCTTCAATCGAATAAGCCCCCGATTCCTGTAAAGCAACTTTTTCACGCAAATCTTTATCCTTATACACCATTACCATGGTCGGGTCAAAACCAAGCACGTTCTTGTCGCGAATGCCGTCAGCAATGCTGTAACGATGAAGTTCATCACCAAAAATATCCGCTGTGGTAGTCATGGCTTGTTCGTTTTCATTAAAAACCGGCGTTCCCGTAAAACCAAAGAAAAGTGCATTCGGGAAGGTAGCCTTAATCGTGGCCAACATCTCACCAAACGTCGAACGATGACATTCGTCAATAATAAACACGAGCCGCTTAGACTTCATTAACTCAAGATCTTTGGACCGCATTTTGCTGGCTGCATCTTCCTTAATATTACTCATCTTTTGAATCGACGACACAATCAAGGTGTCCTTCGGATCTATGCTTTTCAACTTACTGATCAAGGTAATCGTATCTTCCGTTTCCTGCACATCATCCACATTATCCGCAAACGCCCGATATTCCTTGAGCGACTGCGTGCCAAGCTCGATTCTATCCATAAGGAATATAACCTTATCCGCATCCTTTGAATTGGCAATAAGCTGCGCCGATTTAAAGGACGTCATGGTCTTACCGGAACCCGTGGTATGCCAAATATAGCCCCCACGCTGATTTCCTTCGTGCCAATCATTTTTGGACACGCGGTCAGAAATCTTGTTGGACGCATAATACTGATAACTGCGCATTACTTTTAAAACACCGTCAGAATCGTCGGCAACCGTGTAAAAACCAACCAATTGATGTGCCATTGGAATGGATAATAGGCGTTCCGCCACAACCTTCCAATCATTCACCGGGTCATTATTTAGGTCAGCCCAGTGGAAGTAAAAATCCGGATTGAACTTGCCATCAGGCCCCGGATTGGCAAAGTACAAGGCCTCCTTAGGATTCATAGCTACAAAGATTTGCACCAATGAAAAGATTCCTGAAAAAAGCCCTTCATGTGCGTATTTTTCAATCTGATTAGCCGCTTCAATTACAGGCACACTGGATTTCTTGAGCTCAATGTGAAACACCGGCATACCGTTGATGAGGAGCATCAAATCGCCGCGTCTATCCTGCAACACCTTTTCACGACGGACAAAACGAGGTTGCTGCACAATCTGATAACGACTTTGCCCGGCCGCAATTTCCATGCGGTCATAAATCTTCAAACTTACTTCCTTACCGTAATGCAATGTATCGTCAGGATTTTTCCGCGTTATGGACACAGTTTTCCCATTAATAAAACCATCTAACTTCAAAGGAGTGCGAAGACGACGGATTTGTTCCAACAAATCTTCCATTTCTTCTTGAATCAGAGGATAATCTCCCAGACGATCAATATCTCTGTTATTTTCAAAAAGGATATTTGCCCAGTTTTGAAGCAAATCTTGTTCCGTCGGATTCTTGAGAACGTCCTTTTCCCAACCATAACGCTGCAATGCAGTTATTAAAGCCGCTTCAAAATCTGATTCTTTGTTAAAATCATCCATAACTTTACTCCTTTTTCTATTAATTTCCATGAATTTTGCTGTCGTTGATGAAAGGTAATGAGGGTATCAAAGTTAGAAAAAAAGTTTCCCATACAATACTGTTCTTTCATAGATGGAATATCTGCTATCATTCCTTTCAAGTCAGCAAAAGGTGGAATATTTTTCATTGCAGATCCATTACTCATTTTTGCAGAAAACTCATCAATCTTATTGCTAAATATAATTTTATATAAATCTTTTGTAATAAATCCTTCATTCACTCTAATCCGCATGAGTGCCTGATTTATAATGCCTGGCTTTGATTTATGCGGTAATTCATATATCTCGCCAATTGTACCCGCACATGAAACAATAATATCGCCCGCATGTGTCTCAAAATTTGATAACTTCTGAGCATATTCTCTTGTTATAAAATATCTTGCAAATCGCCAGTCTTTATTAATAGCATTTTGTTGTTCATAAACTTTAACAGTATCAATTCCTTCCGGAACAAAAATCTCTTTTTTTAACGCACTACCAAACGGACCTTTTTTATAATCAGCCATTTCCCCCAACTTACGCTGTTCCCAATCATCACTGAAGCCTTTGAACCTAATCCTCGGGGTTTTTCTTTTTTCCATCTCATTAACCCCCTATCAACTTCTGCAATTCACGGATGCCGGCCATATCAGCTTCTGAGCCGGTAAGTTCAGAAAGCATAGCAGACAATTCTTTTTCAGTCTTTCTGATTTCTTCCTCAATATCGCTCATTGTTTCAGCATATTTTTTAGACAAAGTTTCAATACGATTCGTAAAGTCATTGAGCATGGCATCAGCAAGAGCTAATGTGCCATCTACAATCGGTTTTGCCCATTTTTCATGGAGAAGTTCGCGTACCGCCGCATCAGAAAGAGATTCAATAGTCTCTTTAGTCAAAAGATGCAAATCGGTTTCTTCCGTTTTAATCTGATTTTTTAATTTCTTCTCTTTATCGTTAAGACTTTGCGCGCTTTTAAGGGTCTTAATTAGTTCCTTATTGTCAGCTTCGTCCTTCTTAAGTTCAGCTATTACGCTCTTAATATTTTTTACCACAAAGGCATCATTAGCATCATTAAGAGCCTCGGAAATGGTTTTCTTATCATCTTCACTCAAAGACTCGAGCAATTCCTCATAGGAACCCGGAATTTCAGAAAGTTCATTACTCTTCTGCGTCAAAGAATCCAATTGTTCGGCAAGGCAAACGCGCTGCACCAAATCAAAGTCAAGGATATGACCTTTCCAGCCATCCTGCACTTCCGCATCTTTGCCGTTCTTTTTCTTAATTACCATGTTAGGGTCAACGGTACGAACAGCCTCCATGCCTTCCGCCTGAATCAATTCCAAATCACCGGCGATGGCTCCATATTGTTCTTCAAAAATCTCATAGGCCTGATATGGATCTAAGAGTGGAATCCCGGTAAAGCGTTTGAAAAGTTCAGTTGCCAAGGATTCTTCTTTTCTAGGAATAGAAAGACTCATAGCATCGTCAATCAGTTCACGGTCTAAGCTTTCGCCTAAATCGGCAAAACGGTTGCGGAATTGTGCCAAGAAATTCTGCACATCTTTATTATCCAGGATAGTCTTTTTAATATCCTCAGTACTTACAGACACATACTCATCACCAGTAGTAAAAAGCTCTTCTTTTAACGATGGGAATACATTCCAATAAGCGTCAAAATCAGCTAATTCAGCTACCGGAATGCCACCAAACATAGTCGCATAAATATCATAAGATTCGGCTTTTTCAGAAGAATCCACATAGCGCGGAATGTTCAAGTTATAGTCATTGTTGCGGATTTCTTCGCGAGTAACGACACGAGAATATTTATCCTGAGTCAAACGGCCTTTCACCGTGTCTACAATACGGCGAATATCTGATGCTCGAAGTTTGTTATTTTTACCTTCTTTGGCAAAACCTTTAGACGCATCAATGATGAGCACATCGTCGTTTTCACGTTTTTGACGAAGCACCATAATGATGGTCGGAATGCCCGTGCCGAAGAAAATATTTGCCGGCAAGCCGATAATCGCATCAATATTATTCTGCTCAATGAGGTTTTTACGAATCTGACCTTTTTCACCACCGCGGAACAATACCCCATGTGGCAAAACAATAGTCATAATGCCGCCAGGTTTCAAGTGGTATAAATCATGTAATAAAAACGCATAGTCTGCTTTAGATTTAGGGGCTAGACCATAGCGAGAATAACGCGGATCACTTTCTTTACCGGCCGGTTCCCAACGTTGTGAATACGGTGGATTGGAAACAACCGCATCCACATAGAGCGGCTCATACGTACCGACCGGATCCGCTTCATCAAAATACGGCCAATCTTCTTCCAACGTATCCCCGTTGCGCGTCAAAATATTATCCGGCAAAATCCCACGCATAACCAGATTCATACGGGTCAAGTTATAGGTATTGGACTTCAATTCTTGCGCATAGTAACGAATACTATTTTCGTTTTCCATGTATTTAGCGGTAGTCTGGCCGATATTTATAAGCAAGCTCCCCGAACCACTGGTTGGGTCATAAATTTTGATGTTTTCACGACCTCTTAAATGATTAGCTACCACTTCAGACATAAGCAAAGACACTTCGTGCGGCGTGTAGAATTCCCCTGCTTTTTTACCGGCATTAGCTGCAAAATTAGAAATCAAATATTCATAGATAAAGCCAAGAACGTCATAGTCCTGCTTTTTATCCATCGGAATTTCGTTAATAAGCTGTGCCAAATCACTAACGGCCTTCGTCTGCGATTTCGTGTTTTCACCCAATTTAGAAAGGCCTGTTTCGAGGGTATTAAAAATCCCGTCAAATACTTTTTATGGGACGGTGAAATCAGACGTGTAAAGGATGATAAAGCAGTTCGCACATTGTCTACCGAGAAATCTGCCCCCATTTGAATCCATGTGGAAAAAAGGTCTTTATACGCAATAAAATAGCCTAGATTCTTTTGAACCGTACGCACCGTTTCATCGTCATCCTCGTTTACGTATTCTTTGATGTCTTCCGGCGTGTATTCTTGGGATAAAAGCCACTGTTCTTCTTTGTCCGACAAGTATTTATAAAAAATGAAACCAAGGATATAATCCTTATACTCATTCGCTTCTATCTTAGACCGCATGCGGTTTGCAGACTCCCAAATCTTGGCAGCTAACTGCTGTTTGTTCATAAATCCATCCTCCAAATAATACCCTTTAAGCAAAAAAAGGCAAAAAATTTTTATTTTACGCTGTTGTCAAGCGTAAGTCTATATGAATATATTATATGAAAAATAACTTAATAAGCCAATAGAAAAACGTAAGAACAGCACCGAAGGACGTGGAACGCCACCTTGAGGCAACAACCAAAAAGAGAAAACCAGCCGGAGATAATTCGGTCGAATTCGACCGAATTAAACTTTCTAGCAATAAATTAACTAAAATTGCAGACTCTTAATACCTTTAAATTTTTACCTTTTAGCCAAACAACCATTCTTATTTTCTACCATTGACTCAAACGTTTATTCGATGTATTATTTTAGTAAAGAAGTTATTACGTAAAAAGGAGGTGCCATCATGGGCTATATTAATTACGACTTGGAGCCCCGCTCAGACATTGCGTTTGTCGACATGAAGTCATTTTACGCCAGTGTCGAATGTATTGAGCGCGGTTTAAATCCCCTCACAACTTCATTATGTGTCATGAGCCGGGCCGACAATTCCAAAGGCCTGATTTTGGCGTCCTCCCCAACGTTCAAACATGTCTTTGGCAAGCAAAATGTAAGTCGTTCCTACGATTTGCCTTTCGATATCGAAACCAGGAAGTTTAATTTACGCCGTGCCCTTAAAGAAGGCTTGCCCATTACGCCCGACTTCATCAATTATATCGAGAGCTGGGCCAAACGCACCTTAATCGTGCCGCCGCGCATGGGCCTTTATATTATAAAAAACCTCGAGATTCAACGCATTCTGCGCGAGTACGCTGCCACCGAAGATATTTGCCCTTATTCTATCGATGAAGGCTTTGTAGACCTTACTCGATCTTTGAAGTATTTTGTGCCCGATCCGCGTTTAAGTCGCCGTGAAAAGCTGGATATTCTCTCTGCCAAAATCCAGCATGATATTCGCCAGCGAACCGGTATTTTCTCTACCGTCGGTATGTCGAATGCGAACCCGTTACTTGCCAAACTGGCTCTCGATAATGAAGCTAAAACGACGTCTACTATGCGTGCCAACTGGTCGTACGAAGATGTATCCACTAAAGTATGGCAAATTCCCAAACTAACTAACTTTTGGGGCATCGGCAGTCGCATGGCTCGCCGTTTAAATAATCTTGGCATTCACTCCATCAAAAAGCTGGCTAACTGCAATCCGGATATTCTTCAAAAAGACTTGGGCGTCATCGGCGTACAGCTCTGGTTTCACGCCAACGGCGTTGATGAAAGTAACGTACGTGAACCGTATACGCCACAATCCAAGGGGTTAGGCAACTCACAAATCTTGCCTCGTAACTACACAAAACAAGATGAAATCGAGCTCTTGCTCAGCGAGATGGCGGAACAGGTGGCTATCCGGCTACGCCGCAGCCATCAGCAAACACGTTGTGTGTCCGTTTATATCGGTTTTGCCAAAGAAAGCTATTTTGAACAACGGTCTCGCGGTTCTTTCCAAGCACAGATGAAGATTGAGCCGACGCAGCTGACCGATGAATTGACGCGCCACGTCATTAAATTATTCCGAAAACATTATAAAGGAGAAGCAGTTCGTCAAATCGGCGTTCAATATAGCCAGTTCATTCCGGAAGCCTTACAATCCATTTCCCTCTTCGACAATCCGGATACGGTGCGCAAAAGTCACAGCCTCCAACATACCATTGATGATATTCGCCGTCTGCACGGTTTCTTGGCCATTCAAAAGGCATCGGTTCTCTTGGATTCATCCCGTGCCATTGCCCGCAGTAAACTCATTGGCGGTCATGCAGCCGGTGGTGCCGGCGGTTTGGATGGTTTAGTATGATTGACCGCTCCTATTTGCCATTCAAATCCGCCCGTGCCTACAAAGACCGCAAAATGGCAAAATGGATGGGCTTCTTTTTATCCGACCACCAAACGGCCTTACTGCAATCTCATATGAATCTTGAAATCGATGAATCCATGAGTCTTGAAGAACGTTTAACCTGGCTGGGTCGACTCTATGCCGGTCAATACACGGCCACATTTGAGGTACGCGTGCAACGTAAAGGTCAACCGCTCACCACAAGCCGTATCACAGGCAAAGTTTATGATCTCAGTTTGACTGAAGTCACGATTAAACACCAAGATGATACCTTTACAACCTTACCTATAGATACTATTAATCGCATTACAACCGAGGAGATGGCAAACGATGGAATCTAGAGAATTTCAACGTAACCAATTACAATTTTCATACTTTTCACCGAACTATCTGAAATTTGAAGAAGATTTTTATGAATATTCTGCCTTGGATACACCGCTAACCTTTTTAACCGATGATATTCTACAAAGTATGGCCCATTCACAGCAAAATTACTTCAAGCTCAACAAGGAAAATGCCAAAGATAACCGCAACCATTATTTCTATTTTAAAATCCATGCCGTCGAAGGCAAACGCCTTATTAGGCAATATATTTATGACGGTCATTCGTTAACAAAAAGATAATCTGTAATGTTATAAACAGGTTAGCTATATAAGAGAAGACTGTTAGTATTGTACTCCAAATTTTAAAGGGGTCGAATTCACCCCCTTTAAATCAGAGGTTTCGATATAATGTAAATAATTTTGAAAATATTCAATTTCATGTTGCCATTTAAATGCTTATTTTCTGTTTTTAAATTACAATATAGATAACTACTAACGTATCATAAAAATATTACACAGGAGTTTATATTATGAGTATGGGCTACGGCGGTTTTGCTAAAAAAATATCAGAAGACGACGTATCTGTTTCTTACGAATATGGCAGTTTTAACCTCAATATACCAAAATATATAAATAAAGAGAAAATAAGCGACGGTCTTATCACAATCAATAAATCTGCTTTTATTAAAGCTGAAATACATCAGCGAATTCGCCGCCGACCTTCCGGTCGTAAACGATTAGAAACAAAACAAATTATTAAAGCGGTAGATTGGAATAAAGAATTTTCTCTAGGCAATATAACTTTTAAAAATTGTAGTCATTGTTGGCACGCCAATCATATTCCTCTTTTAGATATACAAATCGACATAACAATTCTTAAAATACTGCGTAGAATCTTTGAATATTATCAAAAAACCGGAGAAATTCCTAATCAACTTGAATATTTCGTATAAAAATCATTATTAATAAAAAAGCAACCAAAGGCATTTTACCTTTAGTTGCTTTTTTGCTTTATTGATTAAGTTACTTGACTTAAAATCAGATGGTTACTTAACCGAGTTCTTATATTGTTACTTAACTGGATTTCTTATTGCCCACCTAGGCAATTCTATTTTTGCCCACTTAGGCAACTTATTTTCTAAACACCGTAAATTTATCCAAAGCTTTTACTTCTTGCCATTGTCCCGGCATATCGGCTTTAAATTCTTTTAAACGGCGATTATCTACGATGGCAACAACATGATCACGTGTTGCCACGGTTTCTTCCGCAATGAACGGCATTACGTTTTTCGTATTCCAATTCATAGCCGATGGTTCAAGGCCCGGAATAGCAGCTGCTTTTTCAACACGATAAATCAACTGATTACTGTAGAATCCGGCGGACGTCTGATAACGCCCATAACTTACAACCATATCCCCCCGTTTAACCGTTTGTGCCACCACGTTGCCTACAGCTTTAGAAGAATAAGCGTTGCAATACGGCGTCGCTACGGCAAAGGTAAGCACGGAATACAATATGAGATTGGCAATCACGGTGTATTTCACCAGTTTCAAATGATTTACCATGACACGAGCCGCCAAAATAGCAATCGGCAATAAATACGGGAATGTATAGGTCGTGTATTTAGTAGCCATCAATTGATAGAACACAGCAATTGTAAAAGCCCAAATCAGTAAGAATACCGTAGTTTGGTCAAACTGCATCATAGCACGCAGGATTACTCGCCAAGTTGGGGTGCCATCACTATTACCTTTAATAGCATCTTTCATAGCCGGTTGTGCGTGAATAATAGCGCCGGACGCACTTACGGATCCAATATTCATAACCAATGAGCCAAGATGATTATCATCATGGCCATCAAGTGAATCGGTGCCTTGCCCCAAGCTTATGCCGGTACTTGAAGTGGCTGCTATTTGCAAACGCTCACGCTGCGCCTGAAAACGACGTTTAAATAAATACGGTAAGGTAAATACCCACGGGAAGAATCCGATAATAAACATGCCCAAATAGTAATACCACACATTATCCCGCGGATGTTCCGAAACGGTAGCACGCAATACATTATGAACCCCCAAGAAGGTGTCGATAAAATCCATGCCGTGCACGCTGTACATGTAGTAGTACCAAGGGCCGGCAGTTAGAACAAATATAGCAATCCCGCCAAGCCATTTCATATGAAGCAGCTCTTTGTAATCGCGCTGTGAAACGAGGAATAATACTACGATGAGACCTGGTAACAACAAGCCTATAGGACCTTTTGTCAAAACAGCCATTCCTGCAAAGAAATACGCTCCGTAATAGTAATTACGCTTTTTAAAATAATAGCCCAAATAGAAGAAAATAAGCGCCGCGTTGAAGAACACAAATAAGGTCATATCGGTAATTACAGTTTTAGAAATGAGCCAATATTCTAACGATGTGCCCAAAATAACCGTAGCTACAAGCGCTGTCAGGCGGTTAAAGAGTTTTTGTGTGAACCAATAGGTCATGAGTAGACCGCTAATGCCGAATAGAGCCGGAAAAAAACGAGCTGCCCATTCGTTAATACCAAAGAGTTTAAAGGCGGCGATGACTTCCCAATAAAAGAAAATCGGTTTGTCATACCAATAATTACCGTAAATCTGAGGCGACAAATAATTGCCGGCCTGCAGCATTTCCTTCGCCGTTAAAGCGTAGTTTGATTCTACCGGATCCGTGATGGCAATGCCCCAATTACCCAGAAAAAACAGATACACACCTAACAGTAGAATCCAGCCGAGATATTTTTTTGACTCACTCATGATGGGCACTCTCCTCAATCTGCTTATAAGATAATTCATAATCTGAAACTGAATTTTTAACTATTATGGGACGGCGCTGTGCGTATTTTTTGTCAAGAAAACGCCAACCGTATACACTGGCCATACCGATAACCACTCCAAATATACCTCCCGCAATGACATCTGATGGATAGTGCACATATAAATAGATTCTTGAAAAACTGATAAGTAAGGCTACGCCTAAGGCCACATAACGGCCCGGAATCTTATTCATAAATAAAATTATAACTGCGGCTAAAGCTGACCAAGCATGACCTGACGGGAATGAATAATCCCAGGGTTCATGGATTAACAGTTGCACCGCCGGTTGCAGTTCAAACGGTCTAAGCCGTGCCACCATCGGCTTAACGCCCAAGTTCAAGAGAACAAAGCCTATGAGCATGGCCGTCATCATCATGTAACCTACTTTTCGGTATTTTTTTTGAAACATAAAGAATATGCCAAGAGCAATCCAGATTGCCCCGCCATTACCCAAATCAGTGGCTTCTTCCATGAAAATATCAAGCCAATGTGCATGCCCATATAACCATATATAATTTAAAATCGAAAAATCATACTGTTGTATGAGACTAAAAACTTGTTCCATCAATGTTAAAAACTCCTTTATTCCAATTTACACTCTCAGTATACAAAAGGGTTTTAAACAAGATTTACACCAAATATAAACAAAATTTAAACTTTTATTTCAAATTAATAAACCAAGTTTTTTCAATAAAAAAATAGCTGCCGGACGGGATTTTTCCCATCTGACAGCTATAATGCTTACCTTATATTCTATTTACTTTGTATTGCTCTTTGACATGCTATTGTCTCCGGCAATACTTTATCGAATGCTACATTTTAAACCAATACCCGTACTGCATTTTAACGCCACACTCGTACTACATTTTAAACCGATACCCGGCGCCCCACACGGTTTCAATGTAGCGCGGATTACTCGGATCATCTTCGATTTTTTCACGTAAACGATTGATATGAACAGCTACGGTTGCCACATCGCCAATGGCTTCGAGGCCCCAAATGCGCTCGTACAAGGTTTCTTTATCAAATACCAAATCACCGTTGCGGACTAAGAATAAAAGCAATTCATATTCTTTATTTTTCAAATTTACTTCTTTATTATGCACAAAGACGCGATGTGAGCCCGGCTGAATGAGTAAATGGCCCACCTGAATGTCCGCTTCCCCTTTGTTGCTCGTCGAGTCTTTACGCAAACGCTCATATTGCGCAATATTTGCCTTAACACGCGCTACCAAAATACTTGGGGAAAACGGTTTTTCAATGTAATCATCGGCACCCAGGCCTAGCCCGTGAATCTTATCTATATCTTCCTGCTTAGCCGTTACCATAAGAATCGGAATATCCAGTGTTTCTCTTAATTTCTTTAAAATACTAAAACCGTCAACGGTCGGCAACATGACATCAAGCAATATTAAATCAAAAGGTTCATTTAAGGCGAGTTCCAGCCCTTTGCCGCCGTCATTGGCGATGGTTACTTCAAATTGACTCAGCTCTAAATAGTCTCGCTCAATTTCAGCAATTGCTTGATCGTCTTCAATTATTAAAATTCGTTTCGCCACTGCATTAACCTCCGTATTTCGGGAACTTCATGATTATACGCAAACCACCGTCATCAGCGTTTTCAGCTTCAATGGTACCACCCATTTGCTGCACCATCTTTTTAACAATCGCAAGACCGAGCCCGCTCCCCTTATGAGGATTACTGCGCGCCGCATCACTGCGATAAAACACATCAAAGAGCCGTTCCAAACTGCTTTCATTCACTCCGGGGCCGTCATCCACTAAAATCAGCGCAACCATAGCTTCCTGAGTCTGACAGGAAATATATAAGTTACCGGTTTCATTCACTTTATATTTTACACTGTTATCGGCAATATTGGCTATGATATTGCGAATTTGAAACGGGTCAGCCCAAATCAAAGAATCGTGCTCAATCATTTCACGATGCAGAATTAAGCCCTTATTCTTATACGCTTCCCCTTCATTACGAATAAACAGTTCCAAATGCGCACCCAGGTCCATTTTTTCAGGATAGCTAGGATATTCTTCCAAATCCATTTTTGAAAACGTAAAGAGATTACTGATCATGTGCTCCATTTCATCCGCCTTTGTCTGAATCATACGCACATATTTTGCCTGTAATTCCGGCGTCGTCGCAATGCCGTCCTCCAAACCTTCCGCATAGGCCTTAATCGACGTTAACGGGGACCGTAAATCATGAGAAATTCCGGCTAATAACTCTTTACGATTTTGTTCCTGCTTTTGAATCAACGTTACCGACTCTTCCAAACGACGGGCCATATCGTTAAAATCTTCACAAATTGGGGCAAATTCGTCTTTACCGTCATAGGTAAGCTTAATTTTTAAATTGCCATCGCGAATTTGACGAACCCCCGATGCCAATAAATCTAAAGCACTGCGAATACGCTGAAACACAAAACGTGTTAAGAATTTATTCGCTACAATAATGCCTATGATAAACATAATGAAGATAAATATGAGCGACCATTTAACCGTGTTTTTAGCCGGCCAGGTTCGTATCTTGATTTCTGAACCATAAATATAGACTCGATAATCACCTGCCTTAGTCACCACATTTCGTGTTGCTACGGCATGACTACCGTTTGAAATGATACCGTCACCATTTAATTGATCTGCTGCATCTTCCAGCTTAAGGGCTTCCGCGTCCGGTGCATCGCCCCAAGTCCATAATTCACCGGTCGGGCTTGCCACACGCACTGTATAGCCGGTTACTTGACGCAGTGCCGCCGATACATCCGAAATCTTCGGATCGCGACCGGCCGCTGCCGTTTCCTGCAGCTTACCTTCCACCTGTGTCAGCATAAAGGTTCCGGTCCGCTCAAAATCTTCCAAATCACGGACCCCGATGTTATTCCGTTGCACGCTTGGAATCCAAATGGCTGCCAAGCTGACAAATACAATAAGTAACGCCACTATCGATGGAATGGCAATCATCAAAATATTGGAAATTACCAGGCGCTTTTTTATTAACATGCCTTACTTTGCCTCCCCCTGTCCTTCTATAATAGGATCTGTTTCCGGTTCCAATAATCGTTTATAAAAATAATCCATGGCAAATGCGCCGATTGGCGATGTGATTAAAATCGCCATGGCCGATGCGGCCAACACTAAAGGACCGCTATCAAGCCCCAAAGCCAGCGGAATACCGCCGATGGCTGCCTGCACAGTGGCTTTAGGGGCAAAGGAAATGGCACAGTAAATGCGCTCCTTCATATTGAGCTTCGTTTTTAACAAAGACACGCCTACACCCAAAGCACGCCCCATAGAACCTAAGGCGATAACGCCAATCAAAATGCCGCTCATGCTGAGCATATAGGTCGTATCGATAGCCGCTCCTACAAGCACGAATAGGATGATTTCAATAGGAATCCATAGTTGATTAATTTGTCGATTAAGAGCCTGCCCCAAATCATAAGACACCTGTCCTTTGACCACACTGGACATAATCATAACCGCCAAAAGACCTGAAACGGCCGCATACGGCTTGAACCAATTACTGATCGCCACCATCACAAACGATGCGGCAATCAAAATCGTCAGCAATAATGTCACTGTACCGGGCAATAATTGATCGCCTTTATTCATTCGTTTGGCAATATACGACAGTATAAAGCCACCTATAAAGCCCAGCACAATGCCACTAAACAATGCTACCGGAACCTGAGCGGCAATGGCCAAGGCACTCATGCCTTCCGGTGTAGCCACATGGGCCTCCACGAGCGCTAGTACTAATGAAAAAATAACCACGACTACAATATCTTCTAATGACGAAGCTACCATGATGAGTTGCGGAATCTTCTTTTTCGTCCCATAACGTAATTCAATGAGATGAATCATGCGAAAAACCACAACGGCCGGCGACACGGCACAAACGGCAGTCGCCAAAAGTAAAGCTTCCAGGCCATGGAGGCCAAATACATAAAGGCCTAAATACGTAAGTATTGTCAACTCTATTAACATTGGTACTGTCGACATCATCAGAAGTGGCCGTCCAAGACTCCAAATATCTCGCAAATTAATAGCAAGGCCTGCCTTTACAAGGATAACTATAAGAGCTAACTGCCGCAAATCAGGTGAAATGGTAAGCATGGTCGAATCGAGCCAATTGCCCCCCTGCGGTCCCAAAAGCATACCGGCCAACATAAGCCCGATAATGGTCGGCAGTTGTATTTTGCGACACACCGCAGCTAAAGCGGCGCCACCTAATATGACAAATCCTAATGATGTTAACATACTTTAAAAACCTCCTATGACACAAGCCGTCATCAGCGATTCCATTCACTCGGTTCAAGACTCGCTTCCAAACTTGGGTCCACATCCGTTGCCGGATTATATTTTCTGATTACTTTCTTAATTTTATGTAGCGGGTATGAGCCCTATCAGGTTGATGATACTATATTTACTGTCCTACATATGCGACATGGACACCATCAAAATGCCGTCGCCCACCTTCACGTGTACTGTATCATGCCACACATTACTTACACCTACCGGCTTTGTATTGTACAAAGTCGCATTTTTCAACGCATACTTAGCTCCCGTAATCGTCACATTATGACATTCGTCAGATAAAGCGAGTACCGACAAGGAGTAGTCCATCCGCGGTTCTAAGGTAATGTCGCCATGGCTAAACAGATAACTATCCGTATCGTGGCTCACCATGCGCACGACGGCCCCTTGTGACACAGCATACATGGCTGCCTGTACATTCCCCATTAAATGGTCAAAACGACCGCCAAAGGCGCAATATAGAGTTAAGTCTTTATAATCATGTTCTAAGGCATAACGAATCGCTGCCAATGTGTCCGTATCATCTTTCATAGTCGGTAAATCAAGTATTTCAATACCCGGCGTGATTTTCCCGTGATAAGAATCAAAATCACCTACCACCAAGTCCGGTTCCAAATCGTATTCACGGATATAGGCATACCCTTTATCACAAGCTATCACAAAATCAGCTGTATCGATACCATCTAAAGGTGAAAAAATTCCACCCAGTACTATTGCACAATGTTTTCTCATAGTCGCTCCCGTCCTATTACAGTATAATATATGATTAACTATACACCATATGAGAGGATAAAGGAACAGCAAAGAAACACATAAGCCGAAACTGTTTCTTATACGTAAACTATGCCCACATGTTATACCTAAAATAAATCTCCCCATAGAGTATGAAAAAAGAGCTCCTTTACAGGAGCTCTTGCAAATATTAATTACAATGCTAAATTGCAATATCAAATTGAACACTTTGTAAATCCACTAACTTCTTAACTTCTTCAACAAAGGCTTCTTGCGGCGTACGGTAATTTAGGATCTTACGAGGTAAGGAATTACACCAGTCGGTTGCCCGGCGAAGTGTTGTTTCGGATACGTCACGAATTGGTGTTCCTTTAGGAATAATGCGGCGTAATAAACCATTATGTCGTTCATTAGAGCCACGTTCCCATGCGGCATATGGATGAGCAAAAAAGATCTGTAAATTCTCTGTTTCAAGTTCAGTAATAGACGCAAATTCAAGGCCATTATCAGCTGTAATTGTCTTGCAGAGTTGCTGTAATGAAATATCGGTACTAAAGCCTAATAGCCAGTTGTGTAGCGTGTTTTTTATGTCAACTGCTTTAGCGGAAGGTGACCGTAACGTTACATAAATTCGTGTTTTACGTTCTAATAGAGAGATAATTACTTCATCATGCTTATCTTTAATGCCTCGAACGGTATCGAGTTCCCAATTTCCAAATTCCTCGCGAGTCAAAACAGATTCATCACGTAGTTCAATAGACTTACCTAGATTTTTCTTGTGCTTACGCGTAATAGCTTTACGCATTGAACGGCGTAGCACTAGCGGTAAATCCATTGGTTTAACGCGGAGAAGGTCTTCATGAAGGTAGTTATATAAAGTTTTAGTAGACACCATTTCATTACGTACAAACAAGCACTTACGCAATGCATAGCCTACGGCAGCATCAAATGACCATTTATGCTCCAATACCTGGTCTTCAACCCAAGTAAGAAAAGGTGTAATCATACCGGCTTTTCGAGTATTAAACGAGCCTTTACGAGAGGTTTCATACTTTGCCTGTCCATGATCGGCTAGATACACCATGACCCGTTTACCAGCCTTTATTTGTTCAACAGTACCTCGTTGAATTTCAGCATGAATGGTTGTACGAGAACGGCCTAAAGCTTTAGCAATCGACAGTTTTGAAGCACCCGCTTGCAATTGTTTTTCAATATGAAAGCGTTCTGCGTAAGATAAGTGTTTGTTTGTACGTAATGATGTGTTATGATTAATAGAGTCCATAGTGATATCGATACCTCGTGTATAAGATTTTAGATTAGAGACCTTAATCATAACACAAATCGGTATTCACTATGGATTTTTTTATGTGTTCAATTTCATTGTACAATTAACCTATTAATTACAATATTAAATTTCAAGGCTTAACACAATCGCTCAATTCTTATTTATGAGCAATTTTGTAGTCAAAGCTGAAACGGCCAGGACCGGCGATGAAAAGCATAATAGCGCCGAACATCATCTGAGACGGATAGTCCCATTTTAAGAAGCCATTACCCAATTCCAATACAGTAGCCACGAATAAAGTACCTACAATCAGTAAGGCACCTAAACGAGTACCAAGGCCTAATAAAACTAACAAGCCGCCGATTAATTCAGCACTGGCTGCCATGATACCTAACATGTAATAGCCACCGGTAATACCAAATACGCCTAACATGCTACCTACAGCAGTCAACACTTGTTCGCCGCCGGCAAATTTGAAATAGCCGTGTGCCATCATCGATAAACCAAAAACAATACGATAAAATAATAAGCCTTGATCTTGGTAACGGAATAAGTTTTTCAATAAAATGTCCATGTTTGTCACTCTCTTTCGTTTTGTTGAAACATTATCTAAACACATGTACCGCCCAAAAATCTAATACGGTACCTTTAACACAACAACACTAACCGCTTAATACCGCGATTAATACTGATTCGTTTTAACTAGTAATAACTATGATTACATGTACATTATATAGCGCTTTTCCGACCTTGTCAACAACTATATTTAAATTTCTCTATATTTCATTATAAGAACTAATTTCAATTAGATTGCCACCATAATCTCGCAAGTATACACTCTGCATAGCGCCTTAATTTTCATAATTATCCCCCGCCTTCGTTCTACACCAATTTTTCTACGTATTTTATAAACTGTTTCGTCACCGGTGATGCCTCGCTTCTATAAATCCTTCAATTAATAGAATTATAGGTGACATGCAACACGTTTTGTGCTAAACCTATGTCCATATTTTTATTCTCTATGTGAAAAGAGTAGTCATGTTGTACTGTACTTAGCCCTCCTCTCTCAAGAAAGGCCCGGTCAATCAACGTGACTACTCTTTTTTATAGGTTGTACCCGCTCAATAATACGAGGTTTGTCGCTCTAATACGAGCCTTTTCATGTCCTCACCTAAGAGTTTTTAACGGGCACCCATAACCTTATGAGGTACATACGGTTCTTCCAAATACGCCACATCTTCGTCGCTTAACTTGACGTCGATAGCGGCCACCGCATCATCAATATATTTTTCCTTAGTCGGCCCAATAATCGGTGCTACTACGCCCTTATGCCATTGCCAAGCCAAAGCAATGCCGGTACGCGTTGTACCGTAACGCTCAGCCAATTCACCGACACGATCAACGATAATTTTATCCGTATCCTTCGTGCTATCGTACTTGCCTTTAGCAAATTTATCGAGTTCCGCTCTCGTCGTAGTAGCCGTCCAGTCACGACTGAGGCGACCGGCTGCCAACGGGCTATATGGCGTTAAGCCAACGCCCATATCCTTACACAAAGGAATCATTTCACGTTCTTCTTCACGATATAACAAATTATAGTGATTCTGCATGGCTACAAACGGCACCCAACCATGACGCTCCGCCGTATATTGTGCCTTTTGGAACTGCCATGCATACATGGCACTGGCGCCCAAATAACGAACTTTGCCATCGGTCACCAAATCATTAAGAGCGCGCATCGTTTCTTCAATCGGCGTGTTATAGTCCCAACGATGAATGTACAAAATATCCACATAATCAAGGCCTAAACGGCGTAAACTTTGTTCTACTTCATACATAATTTCTTTGCGAGACAAACCACCGCCATTCGGACGGTTACGCATTTCCACAAATACTTTAGTCGAAATTACCACATCTTCGCGATGCATAAAATCCTTAACGGCACGGCCCAAAATCTCTTCACTCACGCCATTACTATAGCAATTCGCCGTATCAAAGAAGTTAATTCCCTGATTAACCGCATGTTTGATGACTTTACGGGCTTCCGGTTCTTCCAAAACCCAACAAAACTGTTCACTTACCGGTGCGCCATAACTCATACAACCCAATGCCAATTTAGAAACATCAAGACCGGTGCGGCCTAATTTTACGTATTCCATAGTATCTCCTTACCGGTACGGCCCCGATTAGTATACAACCATTAAGATTCCACTAATCAGCAATACCTTCATATTAACTACGAAAATTTATTTCCTGTTTTTATTATAGCAAGCAAAATAAGCGTTGCCTATAATTTTATAAAAAAGCCTGCAAAACTACAGGCCTTTTTATCAATTAACCATATTTATATAAATTTATTTGCCAAGACCTTTGGATTTCAGCCATTGTTCTGCCAAATCTGCTTATTTAACGTTCTTCTTAATCCATTTTTCCACGTGAGCCTCTACTTCATCACTGTTTTTATCTTGGAAAATGAAGTGTTCATTACCGTAAATACCTTCTTTTGGCAAGTCAATAACCGTTACATTACCACCGTTAGCATTCATTTCTTCAGCAAATTTCTTGGCATTATCACGACGACCTTGCCAAAAAGCTGTAGCAGAAATAGCAGGATCGCCATTGTCGATGTAATCACCATAGTAGAACACTACCGGAATTTTCTTTTCATCAATCGCTTTGTACGCATCACTGCCGGCTGCCGGAGGATTACCCGGTTCAATTGCAATAATACCGGCTATATTATTGGTATACGTTGCAGCGAGCCAGCCCGGACCGCCACCTTGAGAATGAGTCACTACAATTGGTTTTTCACCGGTTTTGGTGGTTACTTCATCCACCGTAGTAGCCAACGCTTTACCTACTACAACAGGATCAAAATCAAATCCCGTATCGGTTTTCATAAAGGTATCCGGCGTCATTTGTCTGAAGAATTGATCAACCGAAGCATCATCATTCGGGAATTGGGAACCTTCATACACGACGGATTTATTGTTTTCCCAGCGACCAATACGGAATTGTGTGTACCAGCGTTGATCCAATGTTTTATTCGTAATAATACCCGGTACCGAGGTAGTACCCGCTTCACCGCGACGAGGTTGGTCTACTAAGAATACGCTATGCCCTTCACGAAGGAAATAGTCGGACCAGCCCGGACGTCCATTCGGTGTTGTCATCCAGCCCATGCGGGACTGACCATAGCCGTGCAAGAAAATCATCGGTGCTTCATCGGCTTTTACCGGAATCTGATACATCACATTCGCATGGTCCGCATGTAATGTCTGACCTGCTCCCGTTGCTTCCCAAAGATCTTCCGGATTGAATGTGCCTTCACTTTGTAACACCACACCGCCTACCGAAAAAATACCTTGTTCCGCAATTTGTAATGGCTTACGCTGCTTCATAGCCTTATTGGTAATTAATGCCGATGATTGGGTATTCGCTGTAATAGTCGTTGGCGGATTGGCTGCCACTTCATCAGCTGCCGATACAACCATATTAACAGCCATCGTGGAAGAAAGAAGTGCAGATGCTACAAATAAACGAAGTGCTGTTTTTTTAATCGTATTCATGGATAGTCCTCCTAAGGTAAAAATTAATGGTAAAAAATATCAGTTTATTTAATTTTTCGATTACTTACTACCCTTTTAGTATATCGAAAATCTTCTCTAAAAGTACAATAGCACTTCTCAATACATGTATGCGTCTTGTTTATACTAAAGCGTTCCATTACTTAATATGCATTCTATGAACCTACATTAATTCTGTAATGATATAAAAAGAGGTCTTAATGAACGATTTCATTGCCGCAACTAAGCTACTAAGTCGTACATTAAGACCTTTAATTTTGTATTCTTTATTCAGTTATTAGCTTATTCTTAGTTATCAGCTTTTTTCGCTGTCAATTTACGTTGAATCAAAGCAGCACCAACGACTAAAATAATACAAGCGATTTTGAACGGTAAACTAATCGGGTCAATTAAATCGAATGTATACTGGTCAACGTGAATCATTTCACCGCCGATCCAGCCTAAAATACCGCCACCGAAGAAGAGAATAACAGGGTATTTTTCAATCAACTTGATGAACATCGTACTACCCCAGATAATAATCGGTACAGTGATTAAAATACCAACAAGTACAAGCATCATGTTGCCTTCGGCTGCACCAACAACGCCGATAACGTTATCGATACCCATGATACCGTCTGCAATTACAATGGTAATAATGGCATCGCGCAAATTGCTCTTTGCCTCAATATTATGAGACGATTCATTGGCGGCCATCAATTTATAGCCAATCCAAAGTAATAATACACCACCTACTAAGCGTAACCCCGGGATATTATTAATCGCTTCCACAAAAAGAAACGCCATAATTAAGCGTAAAGCAATCGCCCCGAATGTGCCCCAGAAAATAGCCAGCTTACGATGCTTCTCCTGTAAGTTTTTGGCGGCCATACCAATAACAATCGCATTGTCGCCGGCCAATAAAATGTCGATGACAATAATTTTTGCAATTGCCAATAATCCTGCAGCTGAAAACAGTTCCAAAATCATACCTCCGTCAAATTAATCAATGTATCGTAATATATCAATATACTATAGATATTATATCGAAATATCGTCACCTTGTCGATAGAAATCTGATAATTTTTATAGCCTACTTTTTAATAAAAATCGCTTAACTCTAGCAATCCTTCCATATCACAATACATACACGGCTAACGATATTTCGACAATATCGCTTCCCGCCTAACAACTTTTCAATCTTCTGATGCTATGTTACAATAAAGTTATAATAATATTGACATGATGAACACATTTCGAGTAATATGTTGTGATTAATACATTGCGAATCAGATATTACGCTTTTCTTGTGATTATTTTAAAATCTCCGATGCTTAGTTGGAGACTTTTTTATTGTATAGATAAGGAGTTCGTATGCATCCTACCTTTAAAATTTTTGAAAAAATCCTGCTGTTTTTGCGGTTAGCGGGCCCTATCGTATTAACACAGTTCTCGCTAATTGCGGGCTCATTTGTAGCCATCTTACTATCCGGTCAATACAGCACCCTGCATCTCGCCGGGGTATCTGTAGGCTATAATATTTGGACGGCTTGCTTCTTCGGTGCCATGGGTATTTTACTGGGTATTTCCCCTATTATTGCGCAACTTTTGGGGGCCGACAAAAAAGAAAATATACCCACGATTATTGCTCATGGTCTCTATTTGGCGGTTGGCTTAGGTAGCCTCTTAATTCTAGCCGGCATTCTTGCCCTCGAGCCGGTGTTAAAACTCATTAATTTGGCGCCTGATGCACAGGTTATCACCATTGATTACATGATAGCCATTGCCTTCGGGATTATTCCCCTCATGGGCAGCACGGTTCTCCGAAATTCGGTGGATGCTCATGGCTTTACCCACTATTCCATGATGATTATGGTGTCCAGTTTTGTCCTTAACGTACTGCTAAACTATGCCTTTATTCTGGGGCATTTCGGTTTGCCTGCCTTTGGCGGCGTCGGTGCCGGCATTGCTACGGCCATTAGCTGTTGGTACAACCTTTTAGCCTATATTCTCATTTTACTTTTTAACAAAAATTTCAAACACTATAAAGTCTTTAGGCAGTGGCCCGCTTTTCAAAGCCCTTATATTGTTGAACAATTAACCTTGGGCGTTCCTATCGGTATTGCCATATTCTGTGAAATGAGTATTTTCAGCTTAGCCGGACTCTTAATGGCTTACTACGGTACAGAAATCATCGCCGCTCATCAGGCAGCTATTAGCTTTACTAACTTATTCTACGGGTTTCCGCTCAGTATCAGTATTGCTTCTACCATTACCGTTGGCTATGAAGTGGGTGCCCAACGATTCCGCGACGCCAAACAATACGCCTATATCGCCCGTGGCATCGCCATTATCATCGCCATTCTAATCTGTATGTACAGCTTTACCCACTTGGAACAAATTGCCGGCTTCTATACGAATGATCCTCATATGACCGGTCTAATCAGTAGCTTCTTAGCCTATGCGGTCTTCTTTACTGTTATCGATGCCTTCGGCACACCGCTTCAAGGTATATTGCGCGGTTACAAAGACGTGCGAATTATCTCTATCATAGCCCTAAGTTGCTATTGGGGCGTGAGTACGCCGATAGCAGCGCTCTTCACTTTTGGGTTCGACTTTGGTCCTTACGGCATCTGGATGGGCCTCTTAGGCGGCCTTACCGCTGCGTCCATTGCCTATACAGTCCGCGTTTGGTATATTCAACATCGCCGCTACGCTAAAGAGCTGGAAGCATAAATTGCTTTTGATTGTACTGAAAAATATATTCGTAACTCATGAAAACTAGAAACACAGGGTTGCTTACTCAATGATAAGCGCCCTGTGTTTTTTGCTATCTATTAATTTTGAAAAACATCTTTCGGTTATCGCATCCTACAAGTCATTTACTTTTACTTTTACTTTTACTTTTACTTTAACTTAACTTGAAACGCTCGAACCGGCAAACGGTCTTTGCCACTAACGGTCCCAATAATAGGTAAACGATCGGCGAGCGGTGTCATGGCAATCGGTTTGGTTAGGCCCAGTAACTCATTAAAACGATCAATTAACACTTGTTTCTGAGCTATCAACTCTTTTTGGGCTTCACCGGTCATAGCCACGCCCTCTTCATAGACATAGTAAAGTTGAATCGACTCGCCCGTAAGTACGAAATACGTCGCTTTAAGAAAAACTGACTGTGTTAATATGGCCAATAAACGTTCTAATTCGGCAACACGCTGTACCGGCACGGTAATCGTTAAGGCATGTAATACGCCACCGTTGCGACCGGTCAAGTTTTGACCATAGTACGAAATCGGCGCCATAACGGCTTCGGAGTCCGGATCTAAATTCAGAATTTCATTCAATTCATCACTAATCGCCGAATGGCCTGTTGGCTTACCGGATGCGTCTTTAGTGACTAAAATACCATTTGGCTTACCTTCAGAGCCCCCCTCTTTTTCGAGTATGCCTTCAGGGAAGATTTTTCGATAAAATGTCTTAGCATCTATTTCCTGATAGTTCTCACTCTCTATATATTGCAGCAAAGCTTCATATAATTGACTCATATCCATATTATGTCTCCTTTATTAAGTTTAATTCTCAATATAATTGTCGTACTGGATTATTACCAAATAAAGGCTAACTTTAGCCGATTATATAACGTCAGTAAAATAAGACATTTAAACCCCTTCTTAATTATCATCAGAATAATTATTCCGGAACATGTTCTATATGTAATTATACAAAATTATCATTACAATTTGAAGCTGAAACTATTTCACCGTTTGCCCAATTTCTCCAACGCTAAATTTACTAACTAAGCATAATGTGCTTTAACAGCGCGTTTATTTGACATGAAACATCAAAAGTAATACAATAAGTACATATTTCATGCGGTTGTGGCGGAATGGCAGACGCGCTGTCTTCAGGCGGCAGTGCCTTCGGGTGTGCGGGTTCGACTCCCGCCAACCGCACCACAAAAATGCTATTTCTATGATATTGGGTGATGATTGCCCGCTCATAGAAATAGCATTTTTTATTTATATAATCTTTCAACTTTTCCTCAAGAACATACTTTCGATTATATCTTTAATTATAGATATAAAAGGAGTATACTAATAATCAAGAGCCGTTATAGTGTGACTAGGTCATCTCTGTTAAGGAGGTGAGATCATGAGTGTATTCGAAGCATTATCCTTGATGATAGCTTTTGCTACTCTAGTGGTCTTAATTCTACATGAAAAATGACCTAATCGTTAAGTAACGACTAGGCCATTTCTCAATTTGTAATCTTACCCAGAGATGAGCCTAGCGCTACGAAACACTATGACGGCTCGTCTTATGTATATATCTTAACGCAATAATATATAAGCGTCAAGTAAACTAATACTCATCCTCAACAGTAAGGCATATAATAGTGCACATACTTTTAGGGATATATTCATTACAAACCCATTTATTGCAATATTTAGTACTAAATTAGCACATGATTTAATCAGGTAATAATATATTTTATATCTGTTACAGAACCAATAATTTGGTAATGAGGTTGCCATCCGCCTTTAAAATCAGGATAAGTTTGTGGCAAAGATGCATAGTAATCCTGTACATCCTGCGACAAATCTTCTTTAGTAAACTGATGCAAATACAGTTTGCGACATAATAGTGTCAGTTCAGCTTCTTCAAAAGTTACGCCATCACCAAAAGCAACCGGAGTCAGCCCTGCGCCTTTAGCTTTATCGCCATCACGCCCCGAATGAGATCCCATATAGCCTAAAGCTTTACGAAATTTCGGGTCAAAAAAGCTAACCGTAAAAAAGTCATTCCGCTTTAAAAATTCACTGGTATAGCGGGCCGGATGAATATATACCGTTGCCACTTTATGACTCTGTCCGGGATTCCCCCAAATATTGCCCAAACTCCCCCAACTAACAGTACAACTATTATAGTCCTCTATAGAACCGGCCGTTACCAACGCCCAATTTTTTTCAAACAACTCCATTAACTTGTTTGTATCTTCTTTTAATACTGACATTTAAAACATCCTTTCATGCCATACACCAGCCATAGTCTAATAGCCTATGTATAGCCTTATATCTACATTTCTAAATTTCTATATATGTTATTATATACTAATAAAATAGCATTGGCAAGTATGTACTTGTTAGATAGACACTACCTTTTCCTCTTTTCTTCCTGTCTTCTTAGCACCTTTTTAGCACATTTTAATACCTATTTTACTTTTATTATAGACTATCTTCCCATTCTTGACACCTTATAATAATTCACGTATAGTTAAAATATTAGGAGAAGTCAACCCATCATGTCGCCTTTGAGCGATTGGGGTTGGCTTCTTTTTTATTTAATATAATCTTTCAACTTTTCCTCAAGAACATATTTTCGACTTTTTCTTTAATTATAGAGATAAAAGGAGTATACTAATAATCAAGAGCCGTTATAGTGCGACTAGGTCATCTCTGTTAAGGAGGTGAGATCATGAGTGTATTCGAAGCTTTATCCTTGATGATAGCTTTCGCTACCTTAGTGGTCTTGATTCTTAAATGAAAAATGACCTAATACGTTTGTAACGACTAGGCCATTTCTCAATTTGCTAATTTCACTAGAGATGAGCCTAGCGTTACCACACACTATGACGGCTCGTCTTGTATATATCTTAACGCAATAATATATAAGCGTCAAGTAAAGCAATACTCACTTCTTAATCGTTCCCAAAATCTCACGCATTTGGGCTGTACCTTCGTCATCCTGTTGTTTCCAAGTAAGAGCCACCACCGTCACCTTACCTTCTTTGATAGAAGCTACGTCAGTCGGCGTTTCTTCCGGTTCAAAAGATAATTTACCGCCAATCCAATAATATTTACGGCCTTTACGGTCTTCACGAGGATCGATAATATCGTAATACATCTGCATGCCTTGGTCGAGGATTTCACAATTATCCCAACCTACGGGACCTTCTTTGGCAAAATTCATATTCAACAGCCCCTTAAATTGCTGTTTTTCAAATACTTCACCTATGAATTCACGAATGAACGGCATAATTTCGGCACTCCGTTTTTTACTGTAGCGTTCAACGGATACGGCTAAGGCCGGCACCTTATAGAACATAGCTTCCATGGCCGCACTTACCGTGCCGGAATATAAAGCATCGGATCCCAAGTTAAAACCGTTATTTACACCGGATACTACCATGTCCGGCATGTCATTTTTCAAAAAGTGAGACAACGCAAATTTCATGCAATCTGTCGGCGTTCCCGTTACGGCAAAGCGTCTCGGATTGTCTTCCTCGTCTGAAAAACGGCGCAACCGTACCGGCATCTGAATGGTAATGGCATGTGATTTGGCACTCTGTTCCACTTCCGGTGCAATCACCGTTACGCGGTGCTCTTTGGCAAGTTCCGCGCCTAAATCTAATATCCCGTTGGCGCATACGCCGTCATCATTTGTTAATAAAATGTGCATAGTCTTTTATAGATCCTTTCTTTTCACCATAAAACAGGCTACTCACTTCCTAAGATAATAGCCATCTATCTATTATTATATAGAGATTTTTAATACAAGTCCACCAAAAAGCATGAACATTGACAGCAACGAATGTATCTAACTTCTATATTGTAACAATATATCAGTAAATAATTTCTTCTATATATCCTATATGCAAAAAAGTGCCTACGCTACTAGGCACTTTTTAACAGTTTTATTTCTTTATCGATTTATCCGCATCACCCATGCGCGTCAATTTCACTTCACCAAGCGAAACGCCGCGTGTATGCTGGGTATGGGCCCACACTTTATCATGGCGATTCAAATAACCAAGGAAGGTTACCGGAACCCAACTGTACATGAAAAGCGGGTACACCAAATAATAGAGCCAAACTTTAGGCGGTACTTTAATGGTGGCCAATACGATGAGTGGGAACAAATACTGCCCGATACCGATGATGGTCCACACCGTAACCGGTAAAATCTGGTAAATAATATTCGTATAAATCGGCACGTACGCATTAATATAGGTCATAATCAGATAGAACGTAGATACCAATAAGAAATACGGCTGACTAATCTGAATAATACCGTCTAAAATACGTAAGTTCCCCTGCTTAATCCCTTCAACAAACAGTTTCGGAATATAGCGTTCGCCACAATCAAAATGCCCTTGTGCCCAACGCTTACGCTGCCGCCATGATTGCATAAAGGTCAACGGTTTTTCATCATACACGATGGCATCATGAGCCCACGTTGTTTTCACCCCGTGAATCAAAAGCTTCATGGAAAATTCCATGTCTTCGGTCAAACAATTACAATCCCATCCATAGGTCTTAATAATGTCCGTACGGATACACATACCCGTACCACCGAGCGCGGTCGACAAGCCAAGGTTATATTTAGCTAAATGCCACATGTGATTCACTTGCCAGAAAGCAATCGCAAATGTGCCTGCCACCCACGTATCTGTTGGGTTCTTTGCATTTAAATAGCCTTGAATAACCGGCTCTCCCAATTCTAAGTGGTAATTCATTTCAGCTAAGAAATGAGGATGTACCAGATTATCAGCGTCAAAAATTACGAAGGCATCATACTCGCGGTCCATTTCGTAGATGCGGTTAAACATCCAGCCCATGGCATAGCCCTTACCTACCTCTTCTTTATTTTCACGCTCATGCACAATCGCACCGGCATTGCGAGCTATTTCAGCTGTCTTGTCGGTACAATTATCAGCTACTACAAAAATATCGTACAGCTCTTTCGGATAGTCAAGAATCTTCAAATTCTCTACCAATTGACCGACAACGGCCTCTTCATTATGAGCACATACAATAATGGCAAATGAGTTCTTAGGCGTATAATTCTTTTTTTCTTTCCTTCGCCACATGCCCGCTACGGCCAACACGAAATAATAAAGCGTATAGAATACGATTATTACCTGTAGCGGAATCATGAGAAGGTCAAGAATATAATCCATTTACGTCCTTCACCTCACCGTTTTACAAGATTAATAGTTGTGTTACAAATACCAAATACGGCGTACAGGGCAAAGATAAGAACCGGCCATGAATGCCAATCCCACACTAAAGCTAACACGCCAAGAATCGCAACAATAATTAAAGCCAATGTATTTACCGGATCGGCCCCCTTGCCTTTAAAATCCGGATGATGCACGCGACTTACCATTAAATAGCCGACTACCACCATTAAAACCATCAAAAGCCATTCCGGTAAACGAATGCCGGATAAAACATAGGTTGCGGCCATACAGCCGGCAGCCGGAATAGGCAAACCTAAGAAGTAACCATGTACTTCATCGGTCATAATGTTAAAACGAGCTAAACGGAAAGCACCGAATACGGAGAAAGCTAACAAAGGCACATAGCCAAGCCAGCCGGTATGACTCAATTGATACATGTATAACATGTAAGCCGGTGCAACCCCGAAACCAACCACATCCGCCAAGGAGTCTAATTCACGCCCCATTGGTCCGGATACGCCCAGCGCGCGAGCTACACGGCCGTCACAGCCGTCAGACAATAAGGATAATAACACACAAATTGCTGCTAACGTAAATTCACCTTGGGCCGCGAAAGTTATGCCTACGACGCCAAAGGATAGATTAGCAGCCGTAAACAAATTTGGAAATATAGACTTATCCATTTTTTTGCAGCCTCCCGATAATCGATTCTCCGCCACGTACATAATCGCCTTTTTTAACAGTAATCTCTACTGATTTAGGCACGAAAACTTCTGTACAAGATCCGAATTTAATCATCCCGTACAGTTCTCCTTTGGCCAGATTCTTACCTAAATCTGTCCACGATATAACACGTCGCGCTAATAATCCTGCGATTTGAGTAACTAAAATTTCAATTTTACCATTGTCAATGCCAATGGAGTGACGTTCGTTTTCAAAACCGACCGAATCTTTATAGGCCGGCAAAAATCCGCCACATGTATATTGTCGGAACGTAATTTTCCCTTCCATCGGCGCGCGATTTACATGCACATCAAACACAGAAAGAAAAATCGTTACCTTCTTACATTCAGTATTTAAGAATAAATCTTCATACACTTCACTTACTTCCATTACCTTACCGTCAGCCGGTGATACCAGCACGTCCGGATCATTTGGAATTACCCGTTTCGGATTTCTAAAAAAGAAGGTAAAAAAGCAAGCCAGTATAAATGGTATTATCGCCACATACGGGGAGATAAAATATCCCACCAGAAATGCTATAAGAAAAGTTACACCGATAAAAGGGTAACCATCTTTAACAATAAACCCTGTGGGCATCTTGCACCACCTCTCTATTTTTTTGATTGCTTCACCGCCCACATAAACTTAGGTAACGCCATCATTCGGCCGATGCGTTGCGGTTGATTGAGCAATCGATATAACCATTCTAAACGATTTCGTTGCATCCATTCGGGCGCTCTTTTTACATGGCCCGCCATAACATCAAAGGAACCGCCCAAGCCGATAGCGACTACTTTATCTAAATGAGATAGTTTGGAAGTAATCCATTTTTCCTGTTTGGGCACACCTAAGGCCACCAGGACAAGTTTAGCTCCACCATCTTCAATGGCTTTTATAATTTCAACTTCTTCTTGCTCATCAAAAAAGCCGGAGTGGATACCGACTACCTGTAAAGGACCAATGCGAGCCTCCATATTCTTTACAGCTTGCTCCGCTATACCGGGGGCTGCGCCGAAAAAATACACAGGCGTTTTATGTTGTGCTGCTTCTTGCAATAAGGCTACCGCCAAATCACAACCGGCCACACGTTCGGGAATGTGCTGCCCCAATTGCTCGGCAGCCCATAGCACGCCGGCCCCGTCGGGGACGGCCATATCTGCTTGTTTTAAAATTTGGTGCAATTCTTTATCGTGACGGGCGCGCATAACCATTTCAGCGTTAACCGTGACTACAGTATGTAGCCCCGGCTCAGAATATAAATTCTGTACACGCTGAACTGCTTCTTTCATGGTTATGACATCAACCGGCACATCGAGAATGCTCAATTGATTTCGCAAAACAAATACACCTCAATAATCAGCCGCTATAGTTAGGAGCTTCAACCGTGATGCTAACATCATGCGGATGGCTTTCTTTAAGACCTGCGGCAGTAATTTGGATAAACTGAGTATCATTAATCATTTCTTGGATATTATGACAACCACAATATCCCATGCTGGCACGTAAACCGCCTACCATTTGGAAAATAGTATCAGCTAACATACCTTTGTAAGGCACACGACCTTCAATGCCTTCCGGAACTAATTTCTTAGCTTCCGACTGGAAGTAACGGTCTTTACTACCCAATTTCATAGCACCTAAACTACCCATGCCGCGGTATACTTTATAGCTACGACCTTGATAAATAACCGTTTCGCCGGGACTTTCGTCCGTACCGGCCAAGATGTTACCCATCATAACAACATTGCCGCCCGCTGCAATGGCTTTGGCAATATCTCCGGAGTATTTAATCCCGCCATCGGCGATGATTGGAATATTGTAACGACGACCTACAGATGCACATTCGTAAACAGCTGTAATCTGTGGCACACCGATACCGGCAATAACACGAGTCGTACAAATAGAGCCCGGTCCGATACCTACTTTAACAGCGTCAGCACCGGCTTCAATTAATGCTTCCGTACCGGCTGCAGTTGCTACGTTACCGGCAATTACAGGCATAAACGGGAATGTTTTCTTAATTTCTTTAAGCGTACGCAATACGCCGGCAGAATGACCGTGAGCCGTATCAACAATGATTACGTCCGCTTTAGCAGCTACCAAAGCTTCCATGCGGTCATATAAATCCTTACTTACACCAACGGCTGCGCCTACGAGTAAACGACCGCTGCTGTCTTTAGCCGAATTAGGATATTTCGTTGCTTTTTCAATATCCTTAATGGTAATTAAACCTTTTAAATAGCCGTTGTCATCAACTAAAGGTAATTTTTCAATACGATGGCGACGCAAAATAGCTTTGGCTTCTTCCAAAGAAGTACCTACCGGTGCGGTTACCAAATTTTCCTTCGTCATAACTTCACCGATTGGTTTATTTAATTCATTTTCAAAACGCATATCACGGTTCGTAATGATACCGACTAATTTGCCGTCAACAGTCACAGGTACACCTGAAATTGCGTATTTACGCATTAATTCTTCCGCATCAGCTAATAAGTTCTGTGGGCTCAAGTAAATCGGATCAACGATGATACCATGTTCTGAGCGCTTTACTTTGTCCACCTCATGAGCTTGTTCCTCAATGGACATATTTTTGTGAATAACACCCATCCCGCCTTCACGCGCCATAGCAATAGCCATTCGGGATTCCGTAACTGTATCCATACCGGAACTAATCATTGGAATATTGAGCTTAATATCACGAGTCAGGTTTGTAGTGATGTCTACTTCATGCGGTAACACATCCGAAGCCGCCGGAACTAATAAAACGTCATCAAATGTTAATCCGCGTAAACCAAACTTATCTTCTCTCATGGTAACTTCCTTTCTCCTTAATTTCTGTTTCCTTAGCAAGACATATTTTTAAATACTTGTCTTATTTCTCAGAGCGCATAACGCCGGCTTCCATAAAGTTATCTTTTTTCATATCAGTGAAAATAACTTTAACAGCTTCTTTTGGTACGCCCACAATGTCTACCGTTGCGTTGGTAATAGCTTCGCCCAATTTTTTCTTCTGTTCAAAGGTACGACCTTCAACAAGCTCCACATGAATAATTGGCATTCTTCTCAACCTCCATCATCGTAAAACGAGTTTGTACAATATAGAAACGACTTTATCTATACTAGACTTTTCTATCATATTATTATACTTTAAAAGACCTATTCTGTACATGCTTAAATACAGCTTTTTCTCAAATTCAATCGTCTTATTGCTAATTGAAAAGCAAAATCAAATTTCACACTGAATCAGCTGTACAAAATTCGTTGGAAACTTTCCCCAAATCGTCGTAGCAGCTCAGGTTTCATCAATTTTACCGCCTCATCAAAGCCTAGCTTCGCAAGCCAAGCTTTAGCGTCCTGACGTGCCGCTATCAGTAAATCAATATCTTTTAAAATATTGGCAATTCGTAAATCCGGCAGCCCCGATTGAGCGAGTCCGAATAATTGACCGGAACCGCGCAGCAATAAATCCTGCTCCGCCACTACAAAACCGTCTTGCGTACTCGTCATAACGGCCAACCGTTGTTTGCTGTCTTCACTGTGACTGTCGCTCACAAGGATGCAATAGGATTGCGTACTGCCACGGCCAACGCGTCCTCGGAGCTGATGAAGTTGCGACAGACCAAACCGTTCAGCCCCTTCTACGCACATAATCGTTGCATTAGGCACATTAACGCCCACCTCGATAACTGTGGTAGATACCAAGAGCTTTATGGTTCCCTTGTAATAAGCATCCATGATCGCTTCTTTATCGGCGGCGCTCATGCGACCGTGTACAAGGCCTACGCCAAACTTGCGATTATATTTTTCAGCCAACTCTTCATAGAGCTGCTCAGCCGCTACCAAGTCCAGTTTTTCAGACTCTTCCACAAGGGGACACACCACATACACCTGATGACCGGCGGTCATTTCTTTTTCAAAAAAACGATGCAATCGTTCTTTATAGGTTGAGTCCACCGCATAGGTCAAAACGGGCTTTCGACCCGGTGGCATTTCTTTAATGAGGCTTACTTCCAAGTCCCCATAAATAGATAGCGTCATGGTGCGCGGAATGGGCGTCGCCGTCATAACGAGCATATGCGGATGATGGCCTTTACGCTGCAACGTCGCTCGTTGTTCCACGCCAAAACGGTGCTGCTCATCAATAATAACGAGGGCCAATTTTTTAAACGTCACCGAATCCTGAATGAGCGCATGCGTGCCGATAACGATATCAATCGTGCCGTCTGCGAGGCCTTCATAGATAACCTGACGCTCCGCCGGCTTCGTGGAACCCGTTAAGAGCGCCATTTTTACCTGTCCAAGACCGGCTGTTTGCCCCTGATCCGTACCTGCCGGTGCTGACGGATTCAGACCTGACGGGGCCACCGGATTCAGACCGGCCATCAACTCCGTCAGCCCTTCATAGTGCTGCTGTGCCAAGATTTCCGTCGGTGCCATTAACGCGCCTTGGTAGCCATTCTCTACTGCTTTTAATAAGGACAACGCCCCCACTACCGTTTTGCCGGAGCCTACATCACCTTGCAACAGCCGCCGCATCGGTCGTTCATCTTCCATATCGGCGGCAATCTCATTAAAAGCCTTTTGCTGATCACCGGTTAAAGCAAATGGCAAGGCTTTTAAAAAAGCCGGCACCAAATCACCGTCAGGCTGCATCTTAATGCCCAGTTCCGCCTGCTCCCGTTCCCGCAATAACAATAGCCCCGCCTGCATGATGAACAGCTCTTCATAAGCCAGTTGCTTGCGGGCTAAACCGTAACGCTCCACCGTGAGCGGATTGTGCATCTCTTTAAACGCTTCATAGCGCGTCATAAAATTATGTTCTTTCGTTTTGTCCGTTGGCAATAACTCCGGCAAACTGTCATTGGCAGTAAACCAATTACTAATGGCATGACGTATAACAAACTGACTTACGCCGTCCACAAGGGGATACACCGGCACAATCCCGGCCTCCGCCACTTGCCCTTCCCGCAAAATCTCAATATGGGGCGTATTCATCTGCAACGAACCATACGCAAACTCAACCTTGCCGTATACATGCAATCGCTGGCCCACTTTGTAAAAATTCTTCTTGTAGCCCTGATTAAATAAAACAACCTTTAAACGGCCCGTCGCATCACCGATATAAATCTCCAAAATAGACAGACCGCGACGCGGCTTTTTCTCCTGAATATTTAAAACAGTTCCTTCCGTAGCACCTACGGCGCCTTGCTTCAACGCTCCAATAAGATAACTTACACTGCGATCTTCATAAGTCCTCGGGAAATAAGTCAATAATGACGACACATCCGTAATGCCGAGCTTATTTAACTGTTTCACGCGCCCCGGACCTACGCCTTTTATCGTCAATAATGATTCATCCATACCCATCTAATCCTTCCGACCATTTTTATAAAAACAAGTTTGCCCTACTGTGCTATAATATTATTATATCTTAAAACTAAGATATAGTGTAACATAAGAGTAGTAAAAACGAAGTAAAAGAATGTTGCTAACTGCAAAAAAAGAATGTAACCGGTATTAAAAATTGCTACTTGCTTTATTCTATCCCCTTGTGATAGAATACATATGTTATGTTGTAAATTATGCTTGGAGGTGGAAAATATGGCAAACCTTTGCGAAGTATGTGGCAAAACCACCGCTAGCGGTATGAACGTGAGTCACTCTCACATCCGCACAAAAAGGACCTGGAAGCCAAACATCCAGAGAGTACGAGCAATTGTAGACGGCGAAACCAAAAAGGTAAATGTATGCACTCGCTGCCTTCGTTCCGATAAAATTACACGCGCGTAAAAAATAAGAAGGTACATGTACTCTAAAAGAGGCGGCCCCTAACAAAGGGGTCGCCTCTTTTTATATATTCAGAGTTATAGGACAAAAAGTGTGTGTAGAAAGTGCTGCAAACTTAGATAAATACTGGGTTTGTAGCACTTTTATCTTTTTTTGACAAAGATAAAGGGTGGACAAAAAGTGTGTGTAAAAACATACGTGAACCCACATAACTACTGACTAAAATGGTATTATATCTTCCTAAATAAAAACATAAATAGGAGGATGATTAATATTAAACAAGTAGTTTGCCCTGATTGTGGTCGAAAATGTATAAAACACGGTATATTGAAATCCGGTTCTCAGCGATGGTTTTGTAAGCACTGTAAAGTCGCTTTCACTAACAAAATTAACACTGATAGTAATGATCTAAAGCTGTTTTTGAAATGGTTATTTAGTAAACAATTGCAGCAGCATATGCCTGGAAGAGGGCGTACATTTAGACGTAAAACGTCTAAATTTTGGTCCATATGGTGCCTCCCACCAAAGATTGAGGAAGTATATGATGTGCTTTACTTTGACGGCATATACCTAACGCGTAAGCTCTGTGTACTTATTTGTTGTAGTAAGGACCATGTATTAGGCTGGTATGTTTGTAGATATGAGAACTCTAGAGCTTGGCAGGCATTAATGGACCGTATTGCTCCTCCGCGTGTTGTTATCTCAGACGGCGGATCTGGATTTGCTAAGGCCTTAGCAAAGAGGTGGCCGACAAGTAACCATCAACGCTGCTTATTTCATGTTTTTGCGCAAGTAAGAAGGTATACAACCTCTGCGCCAAAAACAATAGCCGGCAAGGCCTTATATGAACTGGCAAAGCGTTTATTTAAGATTTAATCGATAGATGATGCCTATACTTGGATTGATGGATTATTAGCTTGGAGAGAAGAGTTTGATGACTTCTTACGTGAAATGACAGTCGACGAAAATGGGAATCAAAGGGCAACTCATGAACGCCTCTTAAAAGCTGAGGCAGGACTTTTACGATTAATTAGAGATGAGACTCTATTTACCTACCTGACGTTTGTAGATATTACCGTACCTACAACGAACAATCGACTGGAAGGAGGCGTTAATGCGCAACTTAGGGGGATGTTACGAGATCACAGAGGGTTATCCTTAGAAAGACGATTAAAAGCGGTCTATTGGTGGTGTTACGAGCACTCACCTAGACCGCTTCCTGTTGCTGAAATATTAAAATGTATGCCTACAGATAAAACCATTGCTGCTACTTACCGTAGGATAATGCGGAATAACCGTCCTGATAATATCTTACCGCAATGGGGCGATGCCATCGTCTGGAATGAGTTTCATATGTCCACGGAATTTCCAATTTATTGGGATTAACTAAAAAAGCCACACACACTTTTTGTCCTATAAGCCTATATTCAATTAACAAACTCAAAATTTTAATTTTTTTCCTTAGTCGATTCACCATCGGCTACATTATTTCTACCCTTAATAAAAGCATTTACTACTGCAATTAGGCCAACACCGCCAAATATGGTACCCGCAACAGAATGGTCAGATAAAATTAAATTAGCACCATAAAAAACTGCTGTAATCGCAAAAACAAACGCAAAAATCAATCCCCATAGACTATCTCTAGAGTCAGATTTTACTACAATTTTCTCCAACTCTCTACGATGGGCTCCTTGTTCTTCAGCCATCTTAAGAATTCTATCTGCAGCTCCCGGGCAAATCTCTTCATATTTTCTAAATTCTTCCGGACTCGGCAATGGACCTTGTCTAAAAGATATATGCTGTTGAATAGTGCTATTATTATTGGACGATTTATCCAAAACAACTTCAGGTTCTATAGCCTTATTATCACTTTCATCTTGCCAATTATTCTTAGTTTCAGAAATATCTCTGACACTCTTTTCTATACTCTACCATCGCATTTGATACGTCAGAACCTACGGTTATCCAATCTCCATGTAAAGCTTCTTCATTTGTCTTGTTTAATATCCTATCATTTTTCATGCGGCGCGCTTTTATTGGTTCAAACAAATTAAACATTCCAGCACAAAAAATGCGTTGAAATCGCAATAATTGTTCCATAAACACACCTCCTTAATCTTATTTTTATTATACGCTACTATATGTGAATCTGCAATGGACTTAACACTACACTTATAGCAAACTCACAGATCATTATATAAAAAAGCCTCTTTTCTTATATCTGTTGCTTATTTCACTTATTTAACTTTTTCCCTTCTTACACACATCGCTTATTCCTCTACCACAACTACACACATTGCTTATTACTCTAAATCAGACCTCCCCCATGTTTAAGGAGACATATATTCCCACTACCTCCCCGCCGGCCAAATTAGACTGCGCTGACACTGAAAAGGGACCTTCTCTCTAGGCACTATGATAATTTCAAAACAAAAAAATAATATCCTCTAAGCAAACTTTTCGAGCTTGACTTGCCAGTTTGCGTGAGGATATATTTTTTTGTTGAAAACTAGTACTCTAAGAGAAGGTCCCTTTTAAAAGTCGCGCATCTAATTGGCCGGATCCCAGATTTTGGGAATATATATCTCCTTAAACAACTTTATCGCAAACTGATCCGTCAACCCCGCCACATAGTCCACGATATCCGTCAGCGTAATAATTCTATTCGGATCCACACCCTGTCTTACCACTTCATGGCGTAAAAGTTCCGGATTATCCAAATAATACAAAAACAAATATTTCACCACATGAGCTGCCCGATTGCGGTCCGGGATTAAAGAAGGAGCCCGATATACCGCCTCAAACATAAAACGGCGAAACTCATGCATTACGTATTCCACTTCCTTCGACATATGAATTTCCGGTTTATCCATGGATTCTCGTACCATATCCATAACCATAGTCGTAATCATCTGGGATGGCGTTGTGCCCAAAACAGAGCGCACCGATTCCGGCAAATCGTTAGAGGATAACATGCCCGCACGCTGGGCATCATCAAAATCATGACACAAGTAAGCTATTCTATCGCTAATCCGAATAATCTGACCTTCCAAAATAAGCGGTATGTGCGTGCCCGTATGCCCCAAAATACCATCGCGCACTTCCTTTGTTAAATTGAGCCCGAGGCCATCTTTTTCAAGAACTTCCAAAGTCCTAAGACTCTGCTCATTATGGTTAAAATGCCCCACCATATCGCGCAGTGCATATTCCCCCACATGGCCAAACGGCGTATGACCCACATCATGGCCCATGGCAATGGCTTCAACCAAATCTTCGTTAAGACGCAGCGCCCGCGCAATGGTTCGGCCGATTTGACCAACTTCCAAGGTATGTGTCATCCGAGTGCGATAGTGATCCCCCGGTGCAATATACACCTGTGTCTTATGCTTCAAACGACGAAAACATTTGCTGTGAATAATTCTATCGCGGTCACGCTGAAATGCCGTACGCAAATAATCCGGTTTCTCTTCACGATCACGGACCGCAAACTTACTCTTTGCTGCATAAGGGGATAAAATTACTTCTTCTCTCGCTTCAATTTCTTCTCGGATTGTCATATAGCCTCCTGTTGCCATATTTACCCTCCACCGGGCTATGAGCCAACTACGCATCCATTATCGCAGTTCTTTTTAATATAGCTCACTTTTAATAAGTTTTACTTAATGCAATAATACGGCATAACGTAATCAAACGTCAATGCCGTATTGTTTTAGCGACTCGCTTCCTGTTGCTTATTGCGCTCAATAATCTGCATTACAAACGAAGCCGTTTCTTCGATAGATTTATTGGACACATCAAGGATAGGACAATGAACGCGGCGCATAACAGCCCTTGCATAGGCCAATTCTTCTTCAATACGAGCAATATTGGCATAATTGGCTTCACCGTCAAGGCCCATAGTGCGTAAACGTTCACTGCGAATATTATTTAATTTGTATGGATCGATGATAAGACCTACTACCTTTTTAGGCGGTATTTTGAATAATTCTTCCGGCAATGGCACTTCCGGCACCAACGGCAAGTTGGCGGCTTTGATTTTTTTATAAGCTAAGAACATAGATAACGGCGTTTTACTGGTACGGGAAACACCGATAATAACAATATCGGCCTTCTCAAACCCAGACGGATTTTTACCATCATCATATTTTACGGCAAATTCAATGGCCTCCACCTTTTTAAAATATTCTTGGTCCAACTTATGAATCATACCGGCCGTCAAACGAGGTTTTGTATCAGCAATGGTGCCCACTGCATCAAGAACAGGTCCCATAATATCAACGGCCTGAATCCCCATGTTTTCAGCTTCTTTATGCAAATATTGACGTAATGTAGGCGATACAATCGTGTGACAAATAATACTTTGTTCCTTCGCGGCCTCACTAATTACATCATCAATCTGGCTTTCCTGACTGATATAGGGAATGCGAATAATATCTATATTCTCCTTGTCGAATTGGCTCGCCGTCGCACGTGCTACGGACTCGGCCGTTTCGCCCAAAGAGTCGGAAATTGCAAAAATAACTTTATTGTTCTCCATGCCACACCTCAATTAAATCTATTAAGCGAACTCATTTCACTTTTTATTTTAATATGTCTAATCACAATGTGCAATATTACTTTACACCGCAATCTAAAAATAATTTAGTTACGGTCGTTTTAGAAATACGGCCCAACACTTTGTATCGACGACGGCCGTCATCTTCTCCCCGTTCCACAACGGGCAGACAGTCCACTTCATAATCAATCATACGCTGTGCCGCTTCTACCACACTGTCTTCGGCGGTGCAGGAAATCATCTTGCTCACGGGTGTCATAATCATGGAAATCGGCATCGTCTTCGGATC
This sequence comes from Veillonella sp. LMAG:90, assembly GCF_008679445.1. NCBI lineage: Bacteria > Bacillati > Bacillota > Negativicutes > Veillonellales > Veillonellaceae > Veillonella > Veillonella sp. LMAG:90. Next base: position 1,302,524 of record NZ_NAND01000001.1, on the reverse strand, counting down.
ATTTTGACCGATGGCGGCTCGCAATAAGTCCTTACGAGATACAAGCCCCAATAAGTAGCCGTCATCACAAATAAGGACGGTCCCCACATCTTCGGTAAACATGGTAACAATCGTATCATACAGATTCGTATCCGCCGTTACAGCTACGGCCTGCGCCATCACCTGACCTACCGTAAATTGCCGAATTTCATTGGCAATAGGGCTCACACCTTGCTGACCGACATAATAATACCCTACCTTAGGCCGTGCATCTAAGAGGCCCATCATGGTCAAAACGGTCAAATCAGATCGCAAGGCAGAACGGGTTAAATCTAATTTAGCGGCAATGGCTTTCCCCGTAATCGGGCCTTCTTCTTTTACAATATGTACAATTTGGTCTTGCCGTTTAGTTAATTGCAAAACAGCCCCTCCTTTTATACTTTTTATAAAAAACAGGAGGCTACATGTAGCCTCCTGTCGCATTACACAGTAGTATTACCACTCTAATTCATTGCCAAGATTCCGGCCACGACCGGTCACAGCGTCAAGCATAATACGTTGTTCCAATTGAGCCACCATTTTTTTAGTTGCTTTTACCGCATCAGGATTTACCGAAATAGAATCGATACCGCTGCGCACCAAGAATTCACAGAATTCAGGGTATACGCTCGGAGCCTGACCACAGATGGATACTGTTTTGCCATCGCGGTGAGCTACTTCGATTAAGTGATGAATAGCACGGCGAACAGCCAAATTGCGTTCATCATAAATGTGTTGAACTGTTTCATTATCACGGTCACAACCGAGGATTAACATCGTCAAGTCGTTAGAACCGATGGAATAACCATCAACATATTGGTTAAATTGATCAGCCAAGATAATGTTGGAAGGAATTTCAGCCATGAGCCAGATTTTGAAGTCCGCACTGCGAGCTAAACCGTTTTCAGCCATAACACGGGTAACTTCAGCAGCTTCCTGTACCGTACGGCAGAATGGAATCATAACCTGCAAGTTTTTAAAACCATATTCTTCACGCACTTTTTTAATGGCCTGCAATTCCAATTGGAAAGCCGGTGCGTATTTAGGATCATAGTAGCGGGAAGCACCGCGCCAGCCGAGTAAAGCACTGGATTCATGCGGTTCATGTTTGTCGCCGCCCTTAAGGTCACGGTATTCGCTGGATTTGAAATCGCTGAGGCGAAGTACAACCTGACGAGGCGCCAAAGCCTGACAAACTTTGCGCATACCTTCAGCCAATGTATCAATGGCAAATTGACTGCGGCCGGTTTCAATTAAATGTAACGGATGTTCATGAATGAAGGTAGTCCAAATAAATTCTTCACGCATAAGACCAATGCCGTCGCATGGAAGTACGCCGTATTTTTCAGCTAAATCAGGATCACCCAAGTTCATGTATACTTTAGTGCCTGTTACCGGGATGTATTCGCTTACTACTTGTGCCGAAGCTTCTTCTTTCGGTTTAACCGCATCTTCAAGCATACCGTCATACACGATACCATTAGTGGCATCAACCGTAATTAACTGACCGTCACTGATACGGTGCGTTGCTTCTTCACTGCGACTCTTCGTGCCAACGATACAAGGAATGCCTAATTCACGACTTACGATAGAAGCATGACAAGTCATACCACCGGCGTCCGTAACGATAGATTTTGCCTTTTTCATAGCCGGTACCCAGTCAGGAGCCGTCATAGTCGTTACGAGGATTTCCCCTTCTTTGAAGCTGTCGATATCGGCCGGATCAAGGATTACATGAGCTTTGCCGGCAGCTTTACCGGGACTGGCCGGTAAGCCTTTAACTACGATTTCACGAGTTGTGGTAGTCGGTGCATCTGTTGCTTTTTCAACCGGCTTCACTTCTTTATTCTTGCGGGACCATACAGTTTCCGGACGAGCTTGCAAAATCCAAATCTTGTTGTCCCGTTCGTCTACGCCCCATTCCATATCCATGTAGCAGCCATAATGTTTTTCGATGGCTTTGGCATAAGTTGCTAATTCTAAAACCTGTTCATCTGTAATAACCTGAGTTTTTGCTTTTTCTTCAGGAATTACAATTTCAGCACAATCGCCGTCCGGATTACGAACTAAGGCGATATTTTTATCATTAATCATACGGTTAACAATCTTCATATCTTTTTTGTTGACCGTAAAGTTATCCGGTGTAACCGTACCTTGTACTACATATTCGCCAAGACCCCAAGAGCCTTCAATCAAGATGCTTTCATCATTGCCTGTAACGAGGTCAACGGTAAACATAACGCCTGCCGCTTTGGAGAATACCATCATCTGAATGGCCGCACTCAAAGCAACCGTCATATGGTCAAAACCTTGTTTTACACGATAGTAAGTAGCACGGTCGGTAAACGTAGAGGCGTAGCATTCTTTAACTTTCTGAATGATAACGTCCGCACCGCGTACGTTTAAGTAGGTATCTTGTTGGCCAGCAAAGCTGGCATCCGGTAAGTCTTCGGCGGTAGCACTGGAACGAACCGCTACAAACGGATTTTCTTCTTTAACTTTTTCACCGAGTTCAGCGTAAGCTTTTTCAATAGCATCAGCCAACTCTTTAGGCATTTCCGCATCGCAAATTAATTTACGGATATTCGCACAAATTTCACGAAGTAATGCGGAGTTTTCCACATCATCTAATTTATCAAGTTCTGCTTTAATTTTATCTTCTAAACCGGTTTGCTCCATAAAGAACCGATAGCCATGAGCCGTGGTAGCAAAACCATACGGTACCGGCACATTGGTAGAGGACGTCATTTCCCCTAAGGACGATGATTTACCACCTACTAACGCCACATCTTCACGTTTTAATTCGTCAAACCAAAGTACATATGCATTTTCACGATTCATTATATGAAACCTCCTGAATAAAAGAAATACATCAACTACATAAATAGTATAACACATTTAATTGTGTGTCAATCATTTTTTCAAATTCTGATGCACTATATAGAATATACAGAAGCTAGTGTATCACATATAAACGCTAGGCAAAAGAAAAGAGCAACCCTTTAGGAATGCTCACATTCGCTGAGGATTGCTCTTTAACTTAACTATTTGTAATAGCTTGTTGACGTATTGACATAACCGCGTCAATTAGTGCAACACATTTAACTGCAGATAAATTTAAGTGCAGATGCATTTAACTACAGATACATTTAATAGTAAATGTAATATCGCTTAACGGCACTATTAGTTAAATTTGATTTTGATAAATTTACGTTTACCCACCTGAAGAACCATGTCTTCAGCGAGTTCGATATTTTCATCGGAACATTTTTCACCGTTAATTTTGAAAGCACCGGCTTTAATGGAGCGACGGGCTTCACTGTTCGAGGCAGTAAGACCTGCATCGGTCAAAAGCTGTGGCACATATACAGGTTCGGTTGGTTTTGCCATCGCGTATTCAGGAATATCAGTCGGTAAATCGTGTTTTTGGAAAACGCGGATAAACTGTTCTTGTGCTTCATTAGCTGCTTCTTCACCATGATACAAGCGCACAATGGTATGAGCCAATTTCATTTTCGTGTCGCGCGGATGAGCTGTGCCGTTTTCTAAGGCTTTTGCCAATTCTTCCTGATCTTCGATGGACATATCCGTAACGAGCATGAAGTAACGCATCATGAGCTCGTCAGGAATGGACATGGCTTTACCGTACATTTCCGTAGCCGGTTCGCTGATGCCGATGTAGTTGCCCAAGGATTTACTCATTTTCTGAACACCGTCAAGGCCTTCCAAAATAGGCATAGTAATGATAGTTTGAGGCTCCTGACCATATTCTTCCTGTAAATGGCGACCCATTAGCAAGTTGAAAGTTTGGTCCGTACCGCCAAATTCAATGTCTGCATGTAAAGCAACAGAGTCGTAACCCTGCATCAAGGGGTACATGAATTCATGAACACCGATAGCACGACCTTCGCTGTAACGTTTTTGGAAATCATCGCGTTCTAACATACGCGCTACTGTATATTTAGCAGCCAGTTTCAAAACATCTTCAAAGGATAATTTGCTGAGCCATTCACTGTTGTAAACCACTTTAGTTTTGGACTCATCCAATACTTTAAAGATTTGCTCTTTATAAGTAGCCGCATTATGAGCAACTGCCGCTTCATCCAATGGCGGACGGGTTGCACTTTTACCGGTAGGGTCACCGATGCGAGCCGTAAAATCACCAATTAAAATTACGATTTGATGACCTAAATCTTGGAAGGTTTTTAATTTGCGCAAAACAACCGTATGGCCCAAATGAATATCTGGTGCCGTTGGGTCAAGGCCCAGCTTAATCGTTAACGGTTTGTTTTCAGCAATGGATTTTGCCAATTTCTTCTTAAAATCTTCTTCAGGAAGTAAATTCTCCACGCCGTGTTTAATCAGACGCAACTGTTCTTCCAATGTCTTCATCAATCTTCCTCCTCGAATGCCCCAAACAGGCATGTATATGTACTTTAAAATTAATTATTCACTTTTACCGGACTTAGACGCACCGCCTCCGGAACTACGGGAACTGCCGGATCCGGATTTGCTGCTATCGGAGTCGGAACTGCTTTCTGCCGAATTGTCAGTACTTTCTACAGTAGCATCGTCCTTATCCTTAGCATCTTTTTTATCTTTGTCCTTATCTTTAGCTTTCGGATCTACCTTTGGAGCCACCGGCGCATAGCCCTGGTTAGCAATAGATGCTGCTCCCGGCGGAACTGTGAAATCACTGGCCGGAATTTCCATAGCATTTAAAGCTTGCGACATGAAATCACGCCAAATAACAGCCGGAACGGTACCACCGGTAATACCATCCAGTGTCTCAATACCATAGTCATCGCCCATCCAAACAGCGGCTACCAAATCAGGTGTATAACCTACAAACCAAGCATCTTTTGATTCATCGGTAGTCCCTGTTTTACCGGCTGCCGGGCGCCCGATAGATGCACCGCCACCGGTACCGCCGGACATTACGGATTCAAGCATATTCGTGATAACATAGGCATATTTAGGATCTACTACGCGCTGTTCTTCCGTACTGTTCTCTTCCACTACCTGGCCATTGCGGTCTACGATTTTAGTAATAGCCACCGGTTTAACTTTAACGCCGCCATTAGCCAAAGTACCATAGGCTACGGCCATATCAATCGGTTTAACACCATTTGTCAAACCACCTAACGCAGCGGCCAAGTTATTATCTTTAGAGTCATCTAAAGTAGTAATACCTAAGCTGCTTGCCAAATTAAGAACTTTACGCATTCCTACAGCATCGGCGAGCTGTACGGCAATGGTATTAACGGAATGCTGCAAGGCATAGCGCAAGGTCATTTGACCGGAATAGGTACCTTCATAGTTCTTAGGACTCCAACCGTTAAATTCAATTTTCTTATCGTCCATAACGGTGCCCTGCGTCATACCGTCCTGAATAGCTGCCAAGTAAACAAATGGTTTAAATGCAGAACCGGGTTGACGTTCAGCCAATACGGCACGGTTAAAGGAATCGTCACCACGACCACCAACCATGGCTACAATGTAACCATTATGCGGATTGATCGCAATTAACGCACCTTGCGGCTGTGTTAAGCCTTTGTCATCCGTATAGAAGTTCGGCAAATTATGCATAGCTTGAACCGCTGCATCCTGTGCCTTCATATCAATGGTTGTGTAAATCTTCAAACCGTCTTTATAGACAGCATCGTCGCCGTATTTTTCGGCGATTTCAGAAATAACATAGTCGATAAAGTACGACGCATTGTTATCGCTGTGAGCGGCTTCGGATTTTTCACGAAGACCCAAGTCTTCATCTTTCGCCTTATCCGCGGTAGCTTGGTCAATATAATCATATTTAACCATCTGCCCCAAAACAACAGCCTGACGCGCTTTACCCGCTTTGTAGTTGGTAAGCGGCGAATAATAGTTAGGACTTTGTGGCAAGCCGGCGAGCATAGCCGATTGTGCCAAATCCAAATCCTGAACATTTTTGCCAAAGTATACATGGGCTGCTGCCTGTACACCGTAAGCACCTTGACCGAAATATATTTGATTCAAATACATTTCGAGGATTTCTTGTTTCGTATAATACTGCTCAATACGAATGGCCAACATCGCTTCCATAATCTTACGTTTTAACGTACGATCCTGAGTTAAAAACGCATTACGAGCCAGCTGTTGCGTAATAGTACTACCGCCTTCGGCCACACCGTCATGGGCAATATTAACCCAAATAGCACGCATAATCCCGATAGGGTCTACGCCATGGTGACTATAGAAACGATTATCTTCAGTGGCAATAAATGCATTTTGTAAATCTTTCGGAACCTGTGATAACTTCACCGGTAACCGGTTTTCAGTAGCATGGACAGTTGTAATCAAATTGCCATGCACATCGTAGATCTGCGACGAAGCAGCCGGTTTAACATTGGCCACTTCCGGCAAATCGGACATGGTGGCACCAATGAAGCCGCAACCGGCTCCGGCTATTATAAGGAATACTAAAATACCCACAATCCAAAGGAATCGACGCATTGGCGATTTCTTCTTGGGCGGTTTAGTCGCCGTCGTTCTACGTCGTGTTTGTCGCCCATTTTGAGACGAACCTTGTAAACTCATACGACACCTCTCATTACGAATAATAAGTCATATAGCTTATTATAGCATAACTATGCTACATATGGTATCAGTAAGACTGTGCTACTTCAAATATACCAAAGTAGCACCGGCCCCGCCTTCATCATAGCCGGCAATTTCATAGCGACTGATGTGCGGCAATGTCTTCAAATACTGATGAATACCGGCTCTTAAAGCACCCGTGCCCTTGCCGTGAACGATGCGAACCGGCGAGATACCCGCCATCAATGCCTGGTCGATAAAGTGACTCACATTCTGATTGGCTTCATCCACTGTCTGTCCGATAACATTAAGCTCCGTAGTCGCATGTTTCTGACGTTCCACGGCTGAACCGCCGGCGCGTTTACGCGGTTTTGGTTGAACCGCCGTTTCCTTGCGGCGTAAATTATTGGTTTCTTCGCGGCTTGCTACGGCCAAATCGGTGGCTTTTACATTGGCTGTTAAGCCGTTAACACTTACTTGGATACGCTTACCCTGCACGGCTGCTACCGTACCGACTGCATTTAAGGATACCACGAATACAGTCTGTCCTTCTTTCAACTCTTTTACATTCACCGGCGTACGACGTTCCTGTTCCAATTCAGGCACATTAACACCGGATATATCTTTACGCGCTTTCGTAATGGCATCTTGCCGTTTGCCCTTATCCGTTTCTGAAAACTGAGATTTCAACTCTTTAATAATCTGTTCCCCTTCGACACGAATGGACTGTTTAAGCTGCTGCGCTTCATTTTGAGCTTTTGCCAAAATCTGTTTACGGCGATCATTAACCTGTTTCTTTTCACGCTCAGCCTGAGTGCGCATGCGCCGTGCTTCATCAAGTTCCTTCTTGAGTGCCCGTTCCCGCTCCTGATTGCGACGCAATTGTTCGTTCAAATCACTGAGTACCGCTTCCATATCGCGATTAGCGGAACCTTCGTGAGCCTGTTTGGCATAGTCGATAACTTCACGAGGCACCCCGAGACGAGCGGCAATACTCAAGGCATGACTGCTGCCGGCCACACCGATATGAAGTCGATAGGTCGGACGCAATGTGCGTTCGTCGAATTCCACATGTCCGTTTTCAATACCATCCGTATGGTACGCATAGCGTTTCAATTCATTATAGTGGGTACTCACCATCATGAGCGGTCCACGCTTACGGAAATATTCCAAGAGAGCCACCGCCAAGGCGCTCCCTTCTTCCGGATCCGTACCGGACCCCAATTCGTCAAGGAGCACCAAATCTTTGGCACCGGCTACTTTTAAAATTTTTACAACCTGCGTCATATGAGCGGAGAAGGTACTGAGGCTGGCTTCAATACTCTGCTCATCACCGATATCGGCATAAATATTGTTAAAAATCGGCAAAATAGAGCCTGTTTCGGCCGGAATAAATAAACCGGCCTGATTCATGAGGCTCAAAAGACCTAACGTCTTCATGGCTACAGTTTTACCACCTGTATTGGAGCCCGTAATGAGCAGAATTCGATAGGCCGTCCCCAACGTAATCGTCGTGGGCACTACCACATTGGCCGGAATCAACGGATGACGCGCATTTAAGAGTTTTACTTCCCGTGCCCCGCTAAGTTCGGCCGGAACCGCCTTCATCTTTATCGCCAGATTAGCTTTACCGTACACGAATTCCACATGGGACACGCGTTCACAGGCGTCCATCAAGGTATTGCTGTCTTTGCGAACGGCCTGCGACAATTCCCTATAAATACGGCGAACTTCTTCCTCTTCCGCCAATTCTGCTTCCTGCAAATCATTGTTCAAATTTACGAGGCGCATCGGTTCAATATAGAGTGTCGCACCGGTAGCCGAACGGTCGTGAATCAAACCTTCGAAGGCGTAGCGATATTCCTGTTTTACCGGAATTACATAGCGATTATTACGCTGCGTAACGATAGCCTCCTGAAAGTATTTCTGATTGTTCGGATCGTGCATAATCGCCTGCAAATCACTCTTGATGCGGTCTTTCGTACGCGCAATGGTAGTACGTAAATGCTGCAATTTAGGCGATGCGGAATCCATTAAATTACCTTTTTTGTCAAAAACACGCTCAAACTTGCGTTCTAAGCCGTCATGACGAGGCATATCCTGAATCCAAAATGATAAGAGCGGATAATTCATATATTTGCTGTGAAAAAATGCATACATACGCTTATACGCACTCAATGTGGTATATAAATCCCATAATTCTTCATGAGTCAAAATAATTTCTTTACGACTTTTGGCACAAGCTTCACGAATATCGCGGGTGCCGCCAATCGGTTGTTCGATTTCGGTATTTAGCGAATTGACCGCTTCTACCGTTTCATCGAGAGCCGTTTTAATGGCAATCGGATCCGTTAAGGGCTCCAACTCCATGGCCATTTCCTTCGCTACTTTAGAGCTGCATTCGGCGGCCAATCGTTCTCGAATCACATCAAAATCCAACAGTTTTTCACTGTTCATAGGTAATACAATCCCTCCTATGTAATCACATGGCCAAAGATTGACTACTTTGGCCCGATATATTGCCATAAAATCTTGCTACGCCACCGTATGCTTAAACGGCAGCTTTTTACCTGGCAATATTTAAATCTATGTTTAAAAATCTCTAAAAAATGCCTTTAAAATAGTGTCCCCGTGTAATCGGTAAGGACTCATTCTTAGGCGGTACCGGTAAGGTGTGTGCCAAAATACCGCGATAAGCGCCAATCGTATCACGCAGCCATTCTTTAGACTGCTGACGACCGTCAATGCGAAGAATAGCAATACCTCGTTTTACCAAATCCGGAATGTACGCGCGCATATCGAGCATGCGACTGTTCATGATATGCATGCGGCAATAGGAATCCGTACGAAGTGGGAATTCCTCGCCCAGGCGGTCACGCAAGCGATAAGAGTCCTTCAAACAAGGGGCCGGACAATTGGCTTTACAACCGGTACCGGCAAAACTGCTGATAACACAGTATTCGGAAATCATGAGCTCCGTAAGCCCGTGAACAACACATTCTATAGGCAAAGAGCTATGACGAATGATGGCCGCAATTTGACGTAAAGTGGCTTCTTGGGAAAGAACAACGCTTGAAAGGCCTAATTCGGCTGCTTCACGTACCGCTTCTTTATTAAACAGCTGCAAGCTGCTGTCACCTTCCACCTCCCCTTCATAGCCCATCATTTGGAGCCATTCCAAGGCACCTAAGAAGTGAATGCTGATGGCATTCGGCTTAGCCGCGATAATTGCCTCTAAGGTTGGACGATACGCCTCGATTTCACTTTCCCGAACGATACGCGGCGTCGCCAATACACAACGAATCTGATGCTCACGACAAATAGTCACCACGCGATTATATACATCTAAATTGTACGGCTTACGCTGTAAGCGGTCACCGCCGAAAATAATCTTCTGCGCCCCCGCTTCAATGGCCGGTTTTAATTGCCATTCTTCATCAAGCTGCACCGAAACAATCGGCAAGGAACCGGCCTTAACGCTATGAGTAGCTTTACCGGCTCGTACCATCATACTCTTATAACTTGGTCTGTCCTTAAATTCAGCTGCAATGGCACCTTCGATGCGTGTTAACACCTCAGCCATGGCCTTAGTATGTTTTGCCAATAATATATCTTCCAACCGGGCAACCGCATCACGGCGCATCTGGTTGAGCACACTGGATGGCCACATAAACGGCTCTTCCGGCATATATAAAGAAGCCAACCGGAACACCGTCGTACCTAAACGGCCAATCTGTTCCGACACTTTTTCATGACTGGTCGGCGTCTTATGAGCCCGTTGCACCACATAGTCACCGCTAACCGTAACAGACGTGCCGTCATCCATCAAGAGTGTCAAAGTCGACTCAGAGCCTTCCTGTCCGTCCAAATACGCATGCACATCGTACTTACGGCCAAATTCCTGTAAATTCTGCCAAACTGTTTTCTTTGGACCTTCATCGGATGGACCGATACGCTTCCCCCGATTGCCGGGAGCCACGGCGGTAATCATTTCACGGCCGGAACGATTTTCCAAGTAAGCTGTGGAGAACCCGCGGTTAAAGCCCGCCGTCAAATGTTCTTGGTCTTCAGCCAAGGTTTGACCCGCTCTATCGATAATCTGACGATACGTGCCGATAACCTCTTTCACGTAGGACGCTTTTTTCATACGCCCTTCTACCTTGAAAGAAGCCACACCGGCTTCCAAAAGTTCCGCCATATGCTCACTGTAATTAAGGTCCTTCGGACTCATGATATAGGCTTCGTTTTCAGTATTTATGACCTTGCCCTCGCCATTGATAAGTTCATAGGGCAAACGGCACGGTTGTGCACAGGCACCGCGGTTACCACTGCGGCCGCCGATGAAGCTACTCATGAGGCACTGACCGGAATAACATACGCAAAGGGCACCGTGAACAAACACTTCAATTTCCGCTTTCGCTTCGCGGCAAATCGTTTTAATTTCTTCGAGACTCATTTCACGAGCCAACACAACACGGGTAAACCCCATGCGTTCCAAGAAACGTACCGTCCCCATGTTAGTGGCCGTCAACTGCGTGCTGGCGTGCAAATGAAGCTTCGGTGCTACTCGTTTCGCCAGTTCGGCTAACGCCAAATCCTGCACAATAATGGCGTCTACATTGATGCGTTCCAACTCGCGCAAATATTCTTTTAAATCGTTTAACTCGGCATCGCCGATTAATATATTCACCGTAACAAATACGGACACATCCAACAAATGGGCCAAGCGAACCGCTTCAGCCAACTCTTCTATCTCAAAATTGGCTGCATTCGCTCTCGCATTAAAAGCCTTGCCGCCTAAATAAATTGCATCAGCTCCGGCTTCTAAAGCTGCTAAAAAATTTTCCGACGTGCCTGCCGGTGCCAATAATTCCATACGCCCTCCTTAAGGACTCAATTCGCCATATTTCTATATAGAATTATATCACATTCTTTAAAAAATATGGCAAAATAAGCCGTTATACTGTGCCATCGCACAATATAGCGGCTTATTAATTATTTAATCAGTTAATGTATTTTACTACTAATTGAAACAAATTGCAACTGTTGGCGCCATTTGACGCTCTAATAGCCAATTGAGACCTGCATTGGCACAATAGTCAAATAGATCTCTCCTATTAGCGCAATTTACAACCCAATTCAGCTAACGCAGCCAAAATGTCGTCAATTGCCGGCTGAATATCTTCATCCGTCAAAGTACCTTCATTGCTGCGGAAGGATAAATTGTAAGCTAAGCTGCGATGGCCTTCTTCAATGTGAGCCCCTTCGTACACGTCGAATACGAACGCCCGTTCCAAATACTGACCGCCTTTTTCATAAATGACTTGGCTGATAGCTTCGGAAGATACAGTCTTAGGTGCCACGATGGCAAGGTCGCGAGCGGTGCCCGGGAACTTACTGATACCCTGGTAACGAAGCTGTCCGCGGGTCAAGCCCAAGATAGCCGTCACATCGATATCAAAGAGATATGCTTTGCCAGGTAAATCGTAAGCTTTCATTACTTGCGGATGCACTTCACCCAAAGTAGCAATAACAGTACCATCCACAACATACTGAGCACTTACGCCCGGATGGAGATAGGTTTCTTTGGAGCGTTCAATCGTAGCTTCAATACGAAGTTCTTTAAGAACCGCTTCAAGCACACCTTTTACATCATAGAAGTCGGTGTCACGCTGTGGCTGAGCCCATTGCAAATCTGTCGTTTTGCCCATCATAAAACCACTTACATGGTATTTTTCAACAGGAAGTTCAGTAATCGGCAAGGCTTTCGGTTCGTAAACCGCACCGGCTTCGAACAACCACAAATCATGGTTTTTCTGTGCCAAGTTGCGCGCCGCCGTATCAAGCATGCTTGGAATCAAGGTCGTACGCATTACCGGGAATTCTTCCGTAATCGGGTTCAAAATAGGTACCGCCTGATAACGGCTGTCCGTTTCCGGAATGAGTAATTTCTTGAGGCTGTCCGTATGCATGAAGCTGAACGTAATAATTTCGCTGAGACCCTGGGTTACCAAGGTCTGACGAATTGCTTTCGTAAGCAATTTCTTATCGCTCATGGTGCCACTGTTAAGGTTGGCCCATGGGGTTGTATTCGGAATGAAATCATAACCGTAAATACGAGCTACTTCTTCCGCAATATCCGGCATAACCGTTACGTCGCCGCGCCAGGACGGAACACCAACGGTAATTACATCACCATCTTGTGTCCAAGTGAAGGACAAGGTAGTCAAAATTTCCTGCATCCGTTCGGCGGAAATATCGGTACCTAAGTAGCTGTTAACCGCTGCCACCGTGAAAGATACAGTACGAGCTTCAGCCGGAGCCGGATATACATCCACCACACCTTTAGCTACGGTAATATCTTCCATTAACTCCTGCAACAACTGAGCCGCACGGTCAAGGGCCACCGGTGAGTATTCCGCATTGACACCGCGTTCGAAACGGCCGGATGCTTCACTGCGCATACCCAGCGCACGAGCGGTGCGACGAATGGAGGACCCTTTAAATACAGCCGATTCCAAAATAATCGTCGTCGTTGCTTCGGTTACTTCACTATCGAGACCACCCATAACACCGGCAACCCCTACAGGGCCGTTCGCATCGGCAATAACGAGCATATCCGTGGTCAACTCACGATCCGTACCGTCCAACGTTTTTAAGGCTTCACCGGCTTTAGCGGCGCGGGCCGTCAACTGATGACCGGCTACTTTATCATAATCATATGCATGCATTGGTTGACCGTATTCGAGCATAACATAGTTCGTTACGTCTACCACATTATTGATTGGGCGAATACCGCCGTTACGCAAACGGTTCTGGAGCCACAATGGGGACGGTCCCACTTTAACATTGCCGATAACACGCGCCAAGAAGCGACTGCATAATTCGGCATCATCAATGCCGATTTTTACCATATCGTTGACATCCGTACCATTTTCATTCACTTTAACGGTCGGTTCCGTATTCTGCGCGTTTGTCAAAACCGCAAATTCACGGCTCAAACCGATCATGGAGAAGCAGTCTGCACGATTCGGTGTCAATTCGAATTCATAGACAGTATCGTTGAGCATCACCGCATCACGAATATCCATGCCGATTGGCGTACCTTCCGGCAAAATGTAGATACCTTCCCCTTCGCCCGGCATAACCATATCTTTAGGAATACCCAATTCCGCTACGGAACAGAACATACCGTCAGATACTTCACCACGAAGTTTACCCTTTTTAATTTCCGTGCCGTCAGCCAAACGGGATTTATGGTACGCCACCGGTACCACCTGACCAACAGCCACATTCGTTGCTGCCGTTACGATTTGTTTCGTAATTTCTTCACCCGTTTTGTCATCAAGACAAGCAACCTGGCAAACCTGTAATTTATCGGCATCCGGATGTTTTGTAATTTCTGTAATTTTACCGGTAAAAATCTTTTTCAACCCGGGATCCATCGAGATAACGTCTTCTACCGGAATTCCAGCCTGCGTCAATACATCGGCCAGTTCCTGAGCCGGTTTCGTTGTGTCTACAGGAACATAGTCCTTCATCCATGTTAAACTAGCTTTCATCGTCGTACCTCCTAGAACTGCTTCAAGAAACGCATATCATTATCATAGAATAAACGTAAATCGCCGATGCCGTACAAGAGCATAGCAATACGTTCAACACCCATACCGAAGGCAAACCCCTGCACTTCGTTCGGGTCATAGCCGTTCATGGTCAACACATTCGGATGAACCATGCCGCAGCCGAGGATTTCGAGCCAGCCCGTATGGGAGCAAACGCGGCAGCCTTCACCGCCGCACATGCAGCAGGAGATATCAACTTCCGCACTCGGTTCCGTGAACGGGAAGAAGCTGGTACGGAAACGAACTTTCGTTTCTTCGCCGAACATGTGGCGCAAGAATAATTCCAAGGTACCTTTCAAATCGGCAAAGGTAATGCCTTTATCCACTACGAGACCTTCCACCTGATGGAATACCGGGGAGTGAGTGGCATCATAGTCCCAACGATATACTTTGCCCGGTGCAATCATGCGTACAGGGCTGTTCGGTTCCTGACTCTGAAGCGTACGAGCCTGTACCGGTGAAGTGTGGGTACGAAGTAATACGGAGTCCGTAATGTAGAAGGAGTCCTGCATATCGCGCGCCGGATGATCGGCCGGTAAATTCAAACATTCAAAGTTGAAGTAATCACTTTCAATTTCAGGCCCTTCCGCAACGGTGTAGCCCATTTTCATGAAAAAGCGTTCAATTTCATCGTTAACAGCTGTGAGCGGATGTACATGACCTTGGCGAGTAGCACGGCCCGGCAAAGTAATGTCGATCTCTTCGGCGCCCAATTTAGCAGCCAACACTTCTGCTTCCAGTTTGGCCTGCACATCATCAATCATAGCTTCCAATTCCTGACGCACCGTATTTACCAAGGCGCCCATGCGTGGTCGTTCTTCGGCCGATAATTTGCCGAGACCTTTTAACAATGCAGTTACTTCGCCCTTTTTACCTAAATATTTAACGCGGGCATCTTGTAAAGCTTGCAAATCGGTAGCTTTTTGAATAAGCTCCGCCGCTTGCGCTTTCAGGGATTTTAATAATTCTTCCATCCGTCACAACCTCCTAAAACAAAAAAAAACCTCCGCCCCGGCAAGGGGCGAAGGTATAACATTCGCGGTACCACCCTAATTAGTACTCAATAACCTTAACGCGGTCTCACGATGAATCTACTCGTTGTTCAATCCATGGCTCCAAAAGGAAAGGCTCTTTGCATCGCATTTATGAAGCTCCCACCAATGCTTCACTCTCTGAAAAACACCTATGCAACGCCGATTTTGTCATCGCCGTAATGTCTACTCGTCATGCCAATGCATCCGTCAAACCTAAAAAGCAACTTTGAAAAACGCCAGTACGACTGAGTTTTTTATTAATCTATGTGTAAGTATATCAACTCTTACGCATTCTGTCAAAGCTATTTACGCCTTAACAATTAAGTGGCCTCATTACATGGTCATATCGTCATGACCACATTCAGCCCTGATAACCAAGTAAACTTACGCCTTATACCCGCCAAGGAAGTTCCGGCAGGTCAAACTTGTCTATTACATAGAATGTGCCGGTACTCATATACACAAGGTCGCCCACCGTATTATATAAACGGCCGGTTGTGACCATGGTATGATTGCCGTTGTGTTCCACATTGCCTACGGCGCGCAGTTTTTCACCGGCTTTAACAGCTTTGATGAAATTCCCCTTCATTTCAAGTGTTACCACTCGTTTACCCAAGGTAAAACAGGATACACCCATAACCGTATCGGCGAGGCTCATATAGACACCACCGTGCACATTGCCGATAAAATTACCATGTCTCACTGCATCGGTGTCAAACAGTATTTCCAAATGACCGGGATCACCACCGGTTACACGAGTATACTTTGACCAATCAAAGGTATGTTCATGACACATTTTGTCAAAAAAATCAACTAACGTACGCATTCCTTGTTTTTTACTCACGACTACACTCCCTTCCGTGATTTATTCTACAGCGCAATGCATCAAATAAACAGTATGCAAATCAGTACATTGTCTTTTGAGGGACAATTTACTGTACCTATTACTCATAATGTAAGGCATCAATCGGATTCAACTTAGCCGCCTTACGGGCCGGATAGAGACCGAATACGAGGCCGATAGCCATGGAGAAACCGAAGGACAAGAGAATCGGTCCCATGGAGATAACTGTCTTCATGCTCGTCAAAGCACCGATCAACTTAGACGCCCCGATGCCCACCAGGATTCCGATGGCACCACCCACCAGACTGATTACCACCGCTTCAATGAGGAACTGCATAACGATAACGCGATACGTAGCCCCCAAGGCCTTACGCACACCAATCTCACGGGTACGTTCCGTAACGGATACGAGCATAATGTTCATGATGCCGATACCGCCGACAACCAGCGAAATGGCAGCTACGGCACCTAAGAACAAGGTCATAGTCGCCGTTGTTTCTTCCACGGTCGCCATAATGGTGGCCATATTACGAACGTTAAAATCATCGAGTTCCGGATTTTTAATATTATGGCGTACACGCAAAATATTTTCCACGTCCGTCTGTAAACGATCAAGATCTACGCCGTCTTTCGCTTTGATATAAATCATGCGCAAATAATCGACGCCCTGTAAACGTTCCATCCCTGTAGTGTACGGAATGTAGATAACATCGTCCTGGTCATTACCGAAACTGCCGGAACCTTTACTTTCAAGCACGCCGATTACCTTGTAAGGATTATTTTTAATACGAATATCCTTACCCACCGGGTCTTCCGTGCCGAATAAATTCGTCGCTACCGTAGCCCCGATAACGGCCACACGTTCGCGCCGTTCCACCTGAGACGCCGTAATGAAACGACCGGATTTAACCGTCCAGTTATTAATATATTGGAAATCACTGTTTACACCGTTAACACTGGTCGTCCAGTTCTTATTCGTATAAATAACCACATACGAACTGCCCGCCGATACCGGCGACGCCATATCGATATCCTGCAAATGAGAAATGGTCGTATAATCTTCAAGCTTAAGCGTTTTCTGCGAATCCGCCGTAGGCCGAACGCCCGGCGTCCGCGGCGCGCCCGGATACACCATGAGCAAATTACTGCCCAAGCTGGAGATGGAGTCCTGAATTTGACTGCGCACCCCGTAACCGATAGATACGAGGGCAATAACCGCAGCTACGCCGATAATAATCCCCAACATGGTAAGGAGCGAACGCATCTTGTTGGCCACCAAGGACGCCCAGGCCATCAAAAAGCCCTCTTTATACATGAGACGTCCCCCCTTCATTCGTTTGTTCCGTATTTACTTTTTCCGTGACAGTTTTCGGTATCACCGACTTAACCGCCTTTTGTGCCGTTGCCGGCGACACGGCTACAGATTCAGTAGGAGCCTGTACCGTTTGAAGACCGGCCATATTCGGATTTTGCTTATCTTCTACGATATAACCGTCGCGCAGCACAATATTACGGCTTGCAAAGGTAGCAATATCCGGTTCATGGGTAACCAAAATAATGGTACGCCCTTCATTATATAAATTGGTAAAAATATTCATTACATCCACACTGGACTTGGAATCCAAGTTACCGGTCGGTTCGTCGGCCATAATAATGGACGGGTCGTTGGCCAAAGCGCGGGCGATAGCCACACGCTGGCGCTGACCACCGGATAGTTCCGCCGGTAAATGGTCGAGCCGTTCACCGAGCCCCAACGAATCCAAAAGATAGGCGGCCCGCTCTTTGCGTTCCTTTTTGGGAACACCGGCATAGACCATAGGCAACGCCACATTATCTTGAGCCGTTAACTTCGGCAACAAGTTAAAACTTTGGAAAACGAAGCCGATTCGTTTATTGCGCACAAAGGCGAGCTCATCATCACTCAACGTGGCCACTTCTTCGCCGTCCAATTTATAGGAACCTGAAGTCGGTCTGTCTAAACAACCCAAAATATTCATAAACGTGGATTTCCCCGATCCGGATGGACCCATGATGGAGGTAAACTCGCCCTCATAAATATTGAGGTCAATCCCGTGTAGTACGGGCACTACCAGTTTACCGTTAACATACGTCTTGGTGATTCCTTCCAGTGAAATGACTGCTTGTTTCATCTGCATTCCTCCTAGAACATAGGCCCGCCGGAGTTACTCTGTTTGGACGACGAAGAACCTACATCACCACTGACAACAATTTCATCGCCTTCATTTAGACCTTTAGCAATTTCAATCGTCGTTTCACCGGTAAGACCGGTTGTTACACTGGTTCGTTCCGGTTTACCGTTTTTAATTACATACACGTATTCGCCCACTTTATCCGTACGCACAGCGGCCAACGGCACAACCAATACGTTAGTGCGTTCATCGCCGTAAATCGTAGCACGAGCCGTCATTGTCGGGAAGAAGTTCGACGCATCGCTTGGCGAAATAGCTACCTTAACCGTATAGTACACTACACTGCTGCTCGTCGTACCCATGTTACCTTTGGTACCCAAAGCAATGTCACTTACATAGCCGGTAAAGGTTTTACCCGGATGAGCATCCACCGTAAAATCTACGCGAGCGCCTTTTTTCACACTACCGATATCTGTTTCATCAACGGTCAAATAAATCTCAAGATTACTCAAATCAGCAACCGTTGCGATAATCATCTGCGTGGAAATACCGGTACTGATAGTCTGGCCCGCTTTTAACGGTGTACCGATAACCGTGCCGTCCATCGGCGAAGTAATGGTCGTATCGGATAAATTAGCTACTGCCCGATCATACGCAGCCTGCGCCTTCTGGTAATTCATAAGGGCTGTATCATAGGTCTGTTGCGGAATAGCCCCTTGCGCAACCAAGGTGCTGTAACGATCTAAATCATTTTTGGCATTTTCGAGCGTAGCTCGTGCATCATCCGCCGTTGCCTGTAATTGACGGGCATCGATGGTGGCAATCACCTGACCGGCCGTTACATGGTCATTTTCTTTAACCAAAACCTGCTCCAACATACCGGCTACGTTAGTGGAAATATCTACATAATTTGTCGGGTTGATAGTCCCCGTGGACGTAATAACCGAGGCAATATTCCCCCGCTCTACTTTCCCCGTCGTATACGAGGTCGCTTGTGTGTTATCTTTTGTTTTGAAATAATAAAAAGCGCCACCCAAGACCAGTAATATGAGGATGAGGATCCCCCAAAATTTCTTTGTCCGCCACATGTGCTTAACTCCTTTACTTAAAGACAAAATAATCAGGTCTCTCAATTTTCATATAATTAAAAAGCCCTTCTCGACTATACGGCAAAGAAGGGCTTTTCAGCTCATATATATAATCGATAATAATTATAGGTTTCACTAATGAGTGCTTAATGAACCTATCGAGCCAATACCGAAATCAGCTCATATTCCGATTCACTGATAGGATAACAACGTGTGCACGCTTCTTCATACGGCACCATTTCAATCTTGCCGTTTAAAACAGCGGTCAAACAATTACTCTTACCTTCGAGGAGAGCATCAATCGCTTTTTCACTCATGAGTGCCGCCATGGCCGCATCACGAGCGGATGGCGAGCCACCACGTTGCAAATAGCCAAGAACAGTAACACTCGGGGAAATATTGAGGTGCTTATTAATATAGCCGCACACTTCAAAACTGTGGTATGCCCCTTCCGCCACCATGATGATGCTGTTCGTTTTACCTGCATTATGGGAAATGCGAAGCTGATCGCACACTTCATCAAGACTCATAGGCTTTTCGGGAATAAGCACCATTTCGGCGCCGCACGCAAGACCGGCACGCACCGCCAAATGACCGGCACTGCGCCCCATAACTTCGACGATGGCTACCCGATCATGAGCCGTCGTGGTATCACGAATCTTGCTGACCGCATCAACGACCGTATTAAGGGCCGTGTCAAAACCAATGGTATATTCCGTGCCGCACATATCGTTATCGATAGTGCCGGGAATCGTAATTGTGGGAATCCCCTGTTTGGCAAGCGCCATGGCACCCGCCATAGAGCCGTCACCGCCGATAACAACGAGAGCATCAATTTCGCGGTCCCGAAGAATCTGGGCCGCTTTTTCCTGGTTCTCCAGCTCCTTAAACTTTGTGCAACGAGCCGTCTTGAGCATCGTGCCGCCACGGTTGACGATAGCCCCTACATCACGTCGATTCAAAGATTCAAAATCATTTTTTAAAAGCCCTTCAAAACCGCGGCTAATGCCATATACGTGTAACCCTTCGTAAATCCCTTTACGAACCAAGGCACGCACCGCCGCATTCATGCCCGGCGCATCACCGCCGCTCGTTAGAATCGCAATATTTTTCATGTTGCTCTACCCCCATAGGACGTCGTTTTTTGAACTCCACACCTTCACGTGCTAACGTTTCGTGGATTGAATCAATTAAATTTTCAGTGCGACCATACGTCGTATCTATGACACAATCACACTTCTTATACACCGGTTTCCAGCGTTGCATCATCGTTTCTACAAAGCCCGCCACATCATCATAATCCATGGTCGGCCGTTTACCAATACGACGATTCACCCGCTTCACGATGCGATACTCGGAAGCCCGAATACCGATAATATACGCATACCGCTGTAAATATCGTACCGTCCGTACATCAAGGGGAAAATTACCACCTACGGAAATAATACACTCATGATACATGCAAACTTTCTTTAAAATTTCACGTTCCGCCGAACGAAAGAGCTTCTCGCCCAGCTTCTCATACACTTCGGCTATGGGCAAATTATAGCGCCGTTCCAAAAGTCGATCCGTATCAACGAACTGCCAACCTTTGGCTTCCGCTAAATTGCGTCCCAAATGACTTTTGCCGCTCCCCATAGTACCGATTAAAATTATATTTCGTTTCATTACTTAATCCCGCCTATTACAGATTGTGTCATACATAATCACAACGAACAATTACCTGTTACTCCGTTCTCATTATGTACGATACCCATTTGATTCTATTCTACTACATCACAGCATTTAGTAAAAGTATAAAACGAATAGGATTTAAGGAATTAAGAAAATGTTTAGGTTTGGGGTGAGAGACATAATAAAAAAGCCATGACAAAAGTCACGGCTTTAGGTTAAGAAATAATATCAAACTGAATGTGAAGTTGATTGTTTTGTTTATTCAGTTGTTTAGGCTCTATTTGCAGTTCGGGACTATCTCCATTCAATTCTTCAACCAATGTGAAATAATCTCGTAAATTTCCTGTTACTTCTACAGATAAGCTCTTACCCTTCTTATTCTCCGTTTCTTCCATCGCTGTAATTGTTAATGCTTTACCGGACAAATATTTCATCAGTTTATCCTTTAAGGCTTCTTCAGTTATTTCTTTCTTGTCGGTCGCCATAATCATCTCGTAAGCCTGACTGCTCACAACAACTTGATCTGCTTCATTTTGTAAAGTCTGTTGTTCTTGTATCGCTAATAAGTCACTTCTCTCCTGATGGAACCAGAGAACTATACCAGCTCCCAAAACTGTAAGTACCATGTAGCTACCGACTATTTGGTGTATCCTTTTTGGGTTGAGGTTTAGCCTTTTCAAACTTTCCAGATAATTGAAATGTATGGATTTTACGATTAGCATCAATTCCTTGTTTTGCATTAACAATAACTCCTTTCAAACTCCCCTTGAGCCGTTGACTATACGCCAATACGACCTCCGGTTTTGTACATATACCAGTTACGTTAAAACCATCATCAGTAAAATTAACGGTATCCAAAACTATCTGTGAATTTGCACAATCAACAGTGTGCAATAATATACTTTGACCGGTACTATGTTTTAAATCTTTTGTCAGTCGTTGCTGAATAACCTTTTCATACTTTTGAACTGCCTCGTGATTCGCGCTGCCTACCGCTTGCATTTCGTATATATCTTCATGCAGTTTCTGACTTGCATAGTATAAGTAAAACCCAAATCCCCATAGGAATATTACTAAGAACAAGGCTAAGATTCCAATCATTATGATTGCTGTTTTATGATGTCTACAGTACCGTTCACACCGAAACGGCCAAGTCAAAAAATTCACATCATTTCACCTGCCAACTATATTTTTAGCTATTAATGATTCAAATATCATTCAACGCGTGGTTGTTAATTTCTCATTTTTTGTATGCCTCGATATGCCAGACCAGTCGCCATATCCCACAAAAAAGGATCTGATTTTTCAAACATCACCTTTTCCATTTTCGCTACTTCTTTTGTTTCTTCAAAAGGAATAGCAGTAAGCTTACCATACTTCTCATAAGCAGCTTCACAATCATCGTCCGATAGATTGCCATGTATATCCCCGTATAAATAAAATCCGGAAATTCCACTTATACCATAACTGAATAAATCTACCTCTAAATCTTCCAATTCTTTCATTATATCAACCGAATCAAGCGGAATTTTATGATTACAAATACATACAAAGTTATACCAAGCTGTTAATTCCAATATATCCTCATGTATAATGCCGATTACAGCGCCTTCTTTTTCAACAAATCTATGTGCTATCGGTCCCGGTGCATAATCTATAATTTTTAGGTTTCCACCACTCTTTAAAACACCGGTTGCCAATTCATTAATATGCTCTTTTTTTAATGCTACTACGTATACTAATTTATCATTCCCGGAAGACCTAACTTGATTTGGTAAATTTATAGCTACAAAATCAAAATAATAACTATCTTCCGGCCATGTGACAAATTCAGGAACCGACCAATGTAGCATCTGATTAATCTCCAGACGTGATAATGGTGGAATAATCATAACTTTATCCTGACGTTCACCAAGAGCTGTTATACCTATAGGTTTATCTTCCAGGGAATATTTGCTTACCAAGTGCTTACAATCATTCATTAACGAATCTTGGCGTTTTTCAACAATTGCATCTTGAATTATTATCCCCTTCTTAGTCTTCGCCATACTAATAGCAATTGTTTGCGCCTCTCCCATCGCAACCCCTATAAATTCTGATTTCATTCGCTAACCATCCCTTCATTAACAGCCTGTTAAAAAAATCTTACTAAATCTACATTAATATTTTTTGGCCACGGCCCTGGGTCTTCCCTAAAAACTACTAAATATTGTACGATTTGCCCTGTAATACGATTACGATATCGAACCTTAAATTCATTATTACTTGCCTGTCTGTTTAATATATATGACGCTGTATAATTATCGTCATTTTCATATATTGTTTCCTGAAGTGTAGGCATCAAATCACCTTTCTCACTGTATTCTCGTAACAAGCAACCAATGATACCCTCTGCTTTATAATTCATAGCAGTTAATGCTACTTCATCATGAGTAATCCCTACGATAATATTCATTTCATCACTCAATGCCGACCAAAATAAGAGTAATATTGTCCCTATAATAAGTGCCATATATGTGAAAAAACCACCTATATTGTTAGACTTAGCGCATTTGTTCTTTCTTCGCCCATAGTACCAGGGCTTGTTTTTAAACTTAAAAGGACACTTCAATATATCAACTCCTTGTCGGCGAATATTGAAAATAGTCTAAATTAGGAAGTACCGTAATATCCGTCCCTATCTTATATTGATTAGCATTCATTGTATTAGGTGTTCCCTTTACTTCGACTTGCCAATTCATGTGTATAGGACTTTTTGGTAAAAATTGTTCAAATGATTTTCCCCCTATAAGGGGTGTCACTATGAGCCTCCCCCAAGACGGACTAATGGTAGGTGAGGATAATGCTTGTTTTTGACCATCACTTAAGACACGCCTAGCTTCTGTGCCCTCAATACCGAACCAACGTACACCATCATATAGAATATATTGGCCTGTACGACCAACCGTAACAGTCTTATCTGCACGTTTAGTAAAGTTAACTATTGTTAATCGTATCGTCATACTTTCTAATAAAACCTCATTTTCTATTTGCCATCGTTGTGCCCATTGCAAAGAGACTAACATTAAGCTTAATAAGGCCCCCATGGCAATACAAATAACAGTAGTACTAATTAACAATTCACCCAATAAAAATCCGGAATTACCTCTCTTTATTAGTAGCCGGTATTCCCTGCCAAATATACGTTGAGAAATGAAGTATTTCTTGATTTCCATAATATCCTGCTACCTCTAACTCCTTAACATCCATATTATGCACATGCTTAGAATTTATTGCCCTAACTAATCTATATGGCTCCTTTACCTTAGGAAGTTCGCCCGGTTCTCCAAATTGTTGATAATTATATTTACTCTGTTCCATTGCTGTAATAGCAATGGGCACTATTACTTGTGATATTTTAGCGCTTCGCCATTGAATAATTAATGTCCCCATCATCGCCGTAACAGTCAGGATAAATAAGGCAACAATCATTGTACCGCCTAAAGTTTCAGCATATAAATATCCTTTAGAATGTTCCTTCAATCCAACGAATTCTCGGTGTTTGTTGTGAAAAAATATACTTTCGATATTTTCGCAATACATAATCATAGATTTCAAAACTATATAAATCACTCTGCCCATCATATTTACCTAAATATGCCGATTGTTTTGTTCTCGAATTATTTACCAACTTCATAGTATTAGGCACAAAAATTTCTTGATATCCCCATAAGGTAGCATATAAATTCACCTCATATGACGAATCACTTACGTATATTGTATTAAGTGGCCTTCCCTGTGTTCCGGATCCACCATTAAAAGAAAGTAATTGAGTTCGCTTAATTGTGTAATAAAATAGTCTACTCACTCGATCAAATTGCCAGTTTTCGCTCATGGTTTTTGATATAGCAAGCTGTGCCATCCCCAATAATAAAATTAATAATGTACTATAAATCAAAACTTCTATTAATAAAAATCCACCCTTACAATGATTTTTGCCATAATATATGTTCAAATTATTTATATAATGTTTCATAATATTGACCATAAATTTTCCCAAATATACATAATAGCTGCTGCACTACATAAAAAAGGACCAAATGGCAGTATACGTAGTACCTTACCTGAATACAGATAGTACAAAAGTACCCAACCGGTTCCACCGATAAGCGCCAATAAAATAGCTTGCCACAAAGCCAATGGTGATAACCATAATGTAAATACACTACACCATTTCACATCACCAAGACCCAAACCGTCGTTTGTTAATTTACTAAATAGATATCCTCCCACTAATACAATTCCTGCCATTTCAACAGTTTGAAAAAAAGAAATCCCCAATAACCATATCCGACTTATTCCAACTATGAGCAAAAAAACAGCACCCTCATCAGGCATAATCAGGTAATACTTATCGATGGTAGCGCCCATAAAAAGAGTGAAACCGAAGATAATCATTAAAAGACTTTCTTTTATATTTACCGTCAAATGGCTACAAATTAATCCGCCGAGCATTCCTATAAGAATGTAAATTAACATCAAAATTATAGAACGCCGTTCTCGTTCTATAACAATTTCTTTTAAGAGATAGAAAGCGGTTAATCCGGCCAATGCACCACTTATACCACCTACACTGTATTGTAACCACATATACTAACCACTACGTTCCTTTTTATACATCAGAGCTTACATGCTACTTAACTTATAAAGTTTAATCGATTAATTTAACCGATTTACTATTTTAGACGTTCTAAAACTATCCCCATAATTAAATTCTGATTCTCGTCTAATTTGCATTCGTATTATCAGTAGCCGTTACAACAATATGAGTACCTGTACCACCTGCATTGCTTTCAGATGTTACCGCATAATCTCCACCCTTTGGTGTTTTAACGGCTTCAGATAAATAGCCTGCTTTGTATAAATCTTCAACTGAAGGAACTTCATCAGTCCCTCTATCTACCATATAAAGTTGAGCCGCATTAGCAATTGTCTGTGTGTCTGCTTTGATTTTAGCATCACGAGCTTTGTCCCCGGCCGATAAAAATTGTGGCATTGCCACCGCAGCTAAAATAGCAATAATCGCTACTACCACCATTAACTCGACTAAGGTGAAACCACCTTCTTTTTTACGTTTATCACGTAAGGTTTTATGATACGATGCTAACCACTGTTTAACGCGTTCTCTAAGTGAAATATTTGTTACATTATCCATAAAAAAACTCCTCCTAACACTCTAATTACTAAACATGTTGCATTGCCGTCACTGCATTAAACATAGGCAACATAACAGCAATAACTAAGATAGCTACCCCTATCCCCATAAGAGATACCATAATAGGCTCCATTAATTGTTGTAATTTTGCCATATAACGGGAAGTTAATCGATCATAATAGGAAGCCCCATGATTCAGCATGGCTACCATATCCCCAGTCTCTTCACCTATAGTAATTAACTCCCAAAGAAATTCATTTCCCAATTTGGCCTTTTTTAAAGCGTCTCCAAATGTAGTTCCTTTAGCTAATAAATTATTTACTTGTGTTTGCAATAAAGTAGCATAGGGATTTCCCCATAATGATTTTGTTAATGTCAGCATATCTGTAATTGTTAAGCCACTGTCCAATAAAATCGCCCAAACCTTTGTAATTCTGGCCAAATAAAAGCAATCAAACCATTCATGCCCACTACCGCGTTGCCATATATATCTCAACACAACTAAACGAATATCAGCTTGTTGCCAGATACACCAAATCCCAAATATGAATAAGCCTAATAAACCTATGCATAAAGTTACGTGAGTTGTAACAAAATCTCCGAAACTAAATAATATTTTTGTAATGAATGGCAAAGGTACTTGCATAGACATAAATACTTTTTTAAAAGCCGGTAATATAAACACTACCGTCACGCCTATAAATATCATCATGAGTAACAATAAGAATGCCGGATACGCCGCTGCTCCGCTTAATTGTCGTTGCCACGCCCATTGTTTCTCATAGTATTCTTTAATTTGAGAAAAACTGTGCGCTAAGGTACCTGCAGCCTCACCGGCTTGCAGTAATGCGCAACCGATATTAGGGAACCCCACCTCTGTTAATACCTTTGAAAGGGGATTACCTCGCTGTATAGCTTCATTAATTACTGCATAAGGAATATGCTTTATCGGCTTAGCGCTCAGAAATTGCATAACACGACGTATAGAAATACCTGCTTCTAATAATAAAGACATACGATATGAAAACTCTATAATATCTTTATACCGCCACTTAACACTATTTACTTCAGAAGATTTTATTACTGCAACTTCAATAATATGCCATCCTTTATATTGCAATTTTTGAACTATTTCTTCACTTGATTCAGCCCATATGGTATCTTCTTGTATCACCCCCTTTGCGTCAAAGGCCCTATAGTTATACTGTTTCATAAGCCTGTTCCAAAACCTCCTTAAATTCACTACGTTCTCCCCATTCAGCTTTAAGAGCTGCCACTGCCATTTCCATTGTCTGCATTGGCGGTTGTGTTTCTTGAATTGATACAATTTGTGGTTCTTTACGTTGTCGAATCAAATTTGCTACAGCCGGTGTATTTAATAAAATATCTCTAACTACCACAAATTGTTTATCAAATCTTAATAACCGCTGACATAATACAGCTCTTAATACTTGAGATAGTTGAGCTCTCACTTCTTCTTGTTGAGAAGCCGGAAAAACCGAAATCATCCTATTAATAGCCATTACGGCCCTTTGTGTGTGTAAAGTAGCAAATACTAAATGTCCCGTTTCAGCCGCATGTAATGCAGCTTCCAAGGTTTCACGGTCACGCAATTCACCAATCATAATTACATCCGGATCTTCTCGTAACGCATCGCGAACGCCCGCAGCCATTGATTCCATATCTTGTCCCAATTGACGCTGATGAATCAAACTTTGATTATTTTCGAATGTAAATTCAATAGGGTCTTCCAAGGTAATAATATGCTTATGACACTCATCATTAATGCATTGTAAACAGGTAGCCAAAGTATAACTTTTGCCTGAACCGGTAGGGCCGGTAACAAGGACTAAGCCCTCTTGTAAATGAACAATACGATGCAATAACTTTCCTGCTTCCCCATTCGGCATCATCAGTGACTGATTATATAAAATGCGCAATGTACCACAACGTTGTTGTTTAGCTTGATATAAATGAACCCTTACTCTAATCTTTTTAAATGAAAAAGCGCTGTCTTTCGAAAATGCCGCATATAATTTACGTGCATCGGCCACTTTTTCTAATGAATCGCTAACTTTATTTTCCAAAGTTGTAACTACATTCAAATGACTATTATCCCTATTTTCATTATTTAGTTTGCCGCATTCACTTGCTTTTAAAATTTCTGTAAACAAAGCATCTGATACCTTAATCCCATTACACTTAACAATATCATTACCTAAGCGGAAATAAGGCTCCTGATGCAGTTCAAGATGAACATCTGTTGCCCCTTCAGCAATGGCCCGCTGCAACAATTCACTTAAACTCATAGTAATTCACCTTCAATATATTAAACTCCCCGAATTTCAATGCCGTTACGCCTTACTTCATCAACTGTAGTTAGCCCCATTCTTACAGCAAGCGTTCCTGATTCCAATAAAGTAGGTCTTACATATTGTTCACAATGTGTCCAATCTACCGAATTATCCGGTAAAGCTAATAATTCATACAGTGCCAATCGTCCACAAAAGCCACAACTCGTTTTTCTTCGTACCAAGCGCTGTGCTATAGCACCCAATAAAGTTGCTCGTACCAAATAATCTTCAATTCCCATATCCAATAACCGTTCTCGTACACCTAATGCTGTATTAGTATGTATTGTCGCCAACACTCGATGACCTGTTAATGCTGCTTGAACCGCTAATTCTGCGGTTTCTCTATCACGAATTTCACCAACCATAATCGTATCAGGATCTTGTCGCAAAACAGCACGTAATGCTTTAGGAAAAGTTAATCCTGCTTTTGGATTTATTTGCACCTGTATAGCACCCGGAATATCTGCTTCTACAGGATTTTCCAGTGAAATTACATTGTCTGTAACCGTATTTAATAACCTAAGTAACGCATATAATGTACTGGTTTTACCGGAGCCTGTCGGTCCTGAAATTAAAAGCAAACCATACGGCCTTTGCAATAAATTAATTACGATTTGTCGTACTTCTTCCGTCATCCCTAATTGCTCTAAACTTTTATAACAGTTTTCGCTGCCTACAATACGACATACTATTGTCTCCCCATAAACTGAAGGCAATGACGAAACACGAAGCATAACATCTTTTTTATCTTTGCCTTGCCAACACCAACGCCCGTCTTGCGGCAACCGTTTTTCACTAATGTCCATACCACTCAAAATTTTAATTCTGTTTATTAACTTATCCGCTGCATCTTGCTCTATCTTTTCATGTATATCGAGAACTCCATCAATTCTAAAGCGTATTAATAAACCATCCTTGGTGGCATCAAAATGGATATCACTGGCATTTTCCGTTACCGCTTGACTAATCAACTTATCCAATTCTAATTCAACCTGAAACATAATCGCCCCCTTTATACCCGGCTACAAAAGAGAATTTCTTTATTTATTTTTTTATTCCTGCTTAATTCCACCAATGGTGCGCATTGGCACTGACAGTATGAGTCAACACAGAAAAAATCACAAAAAAACACCCTTCAGCCATTTTTATTGTAGCCAACCTGACATATTAGCTATCCAAAACGACCAAAGAGTGTTTTAAACGAGGTATAAAGAAGTTTGAAGTTTTATTTGAAGTTTAGGTACTAAGTCTAAAGCTCGGAGCTTTACACTTAATTAAGGCTTTGTCGTTCTCACGCCTGATGAACGACTTTGCCTTTTTTAATGACCGTTTCTACAATATTCACGCCCGTATGATACGGCAAAAATTTGTAGGATGGGTATTGGAGAATGACGATGTCGGCTTGTTTACCTTCTTCAATGGAGCCGATTGTATCCGCACGCCCAACAGCGGCAGCTCCATTCAAGGTAAGAGCCGTAATGGCTTCTTCCGCCGTCATTCCCATATAGATAACACCGAGAGCAATCATAAGAGGTACAGAGTTGGTAAAACCGCTGCCCGGGTTGAAGTCGGTAGCGAGTGCTACGGCACAACCGGCATCAATCATTTTACGAGCCGGTGCAAACGGTTCTTTGAGACAAAAGGCGGTGGTCGGTAACAAGGTCGCTACCGTATCGCTATTTGCCAACGCTTTAATACCTTCGTCTGAAGCATGTAATAAGTGATCCGCCGAGGTGCAACCCAGTTCGGCGCCCAATTCGGCACCGCCCAAGGTTACGATTTCATCGGCATGGATTTTTAAGTCAAAGCCCATGTCTTTGGCTTGCTGCAAGTACTGGCGGCTTTCTTCGATGGAGAAAACGCCTTTTTCACAGAAGATATCACAGAACTGAGCGAGGTCTGCTTTTTTAACGTCCGGCATCACTTCCTTAACAAGGAATTTCAAGAATTCTTCGTTACGACCTTTGTATTCCGGCGGAATGGAGTGCGCCCCCATGAAGGTGCGCACAATTTCTACGGGCTGGCGCTGTTCCAATTCTTTCATGACTTCCAGCTGTTTGAGCTCCGTATCGTGGTCCATACCGTAACCACTCTTACCTTCCACCGTGGTAATACCGAAAGCGAGCATCTTCTCTAAAATATCCATGCTGTGTTCAATCAACTCTTCCGCTGAGGCATTGCGAGTGGCCTTCATGGTATTGTTGATGCCGCCGCCCCGTTCCATAATTTCCATGTACGTCATGCCTTCCATGCGCCACAGGAACTCATCAGCACGGTAGCCGCCGAACACAAAGTGTGTATGCGAATCTACGAAACCGGGCAGTACCGTTTTGCCGGTAGCGTCAATCTGTTTGTCGACCGGTACGGTTTTCGCCCATTCCGCCCCATCGCCGACGGCCACAATGTGACCGTCTTCGATGAGAACAGAGGCATTTTCATAGATTTTAACATCTTTCATGGATGCCCCCTTAATCGCCGTATGACCTTGCGGTGTTACGACTTGGGCGGCATTTTTTATTAATAATTGGTCTCCCATATTCAGCTCCTTTCGTTCTTCATACAGTCTTTCATTTGTGTTTGTTACTAAGCTCTAGGGAGCTTCTATTCGACTGCTATTCGACTGCTATTCGACTGCCAATCGCCTGCTGATAGGCTATCAGTCTTTGATTACTTTAGCTGTCGGATACACTTTAGCAACAGCGGCTTTTACTTTCGCATCGTCCGCTACGAACGGAATCGTAATATGACCTACGCCGGCACGGGTTTTGTTAAATTCAACAGCCGTTTCCATAGCATGTTCGTTGCGAGCCCAGGAACGACGAGCTACACCGCCGATAACGTCCCAGGATAAAGCGGAGCGGATGATTTCATCCACGCGATGGCTGCCGTCAAGCACGAGACCAAAACCGCCGTTGATGGCTTTACCGATACCGGTACCACCGCCGTTATGAAGGGCGATTAAGCTCATGCCGCGCGCTGCGTTACCGGCATAGGTTTGAATCGCCATGTCGGCCATAACGTTAGAACCGTCTTTAATATTGGATGTTTCACGGAATGGCGAGTCGGTGCCGGATACGTCATGATGGTCACGACCGAGCATAACCGGTCCGATTTCACCTAAGCGAACGAGTTCGTTGAAGCGAAGGGCAATGCGTACACGGCCTACTTCGTCCTGATAGAGGATACGTGCCTGTGTGCCCACTACCATCTGGTTCTTTTCAGCATCGCGAATCCAGTTATAGTTGTCGCGGTCCTGATAACGACGATCCACTTCGATGCATTCCATAGCGGCTTGGTCAGTCTTATGTAAGTCTTCCGGTTTACCGCTGAGGCATACCCAACGGAATGGACCGTAGCCGTAATCAAAGAGATGAGGTCCCATGATATCTTCTACATAGCTTGGCCAAATGAAACCATCTTTTTCATCAACGCCATTTTTCGAAATTTCTTTAACGCCCGCATCATATACGGCCTTCATGAAAGAGTTGCCGTAATCAAAGAAGTAAATGCCTTTAGCCGTTAATTTTTTAAGCGCGGCGAAGTGAGCTTTCAACGTTTCATTTACGAGGCCATGGAATTTAGCCGGATCTTCAGCCAACATTTGAGTACGTTCTTCGAAGGTGATGCCTTTTGGACAATAACCGCCGTCATATACATTATGACAGGAAGTCTGGTCGGAAATCAAATCAACGTGCACGTCGTGTTCAGCGATGTATTCAAGTAAATCAACGATGTTGCCATGGTACGCATAGGCTTTACCTTCTTTAGCCGCCATGGAGTCCTGCGCCATTTTAATTACTTCAGGAATGGAATCGGACACGCCGGAAATCCAGCCCTGATCCAAACGAGTTTTGATGCGGGAGTAATCCACTTCGGCAATAATGGCTACGCAGTTCGCGATTTCAGCTGCCTTACCTTGAGCACCACTCATGCCGCCGAGGCCGGAGGTAACGAATAATTTACCGCTTAAGTCGCCGTCTACCGGAATACCGAGTTTCATACGACCGGCGTTCAAAATCGTATTAAATGTACCGTGTACGATACCTTGCGGTCCGATATACATCCAACCGCCGGCCGTCATTTGACCATAGTTGGCAACGCCCATTTCTTCGGCGATTTCCCAGTCTTTTAAGTTATCGAATAAGCCCACCATCATACCGTTCGTGATGATTACGCGCGGCGCTTCCGGTTTGGAGCGGAATAAACCTACCGGATGACCGGATGCCACTACAAGAGTCTGGTCCTGTGTCAATTCTTCCAAATAGCGTTTAATAAGGAGATACTGCATCCAGTCATGACATACGCTACCGGTTTCACCATAGGTAACGAGTTCATACGGATAGAGGGCTACGGCGAAGTCCAAGTTATTGTCAATCATAACCTGGAAGGCTTTACCTTCTACACATTTGCCTTTATATTCATCAATTGGTTTGCCGTACAAATTACCTTCAGGGCGGAAGCGGTAACCGTAAATACGACCGCATGTCGTTAATTCTTCTAAAAATTCAGGAATCAATTCATCATGATATTCTTCCGGAATGTAACGTAACGCATTTTTAAGAGCGACTTCGGTTTGTTCCGGTGTCAAACGAAAACCGCGATCAGGTGCCCGACGAATGCCTTCCTGGAAGGTTTTCTTCGCCGGTAAGCCCTTGGAGAAGTCAAGTTTGATTGTCATTGCAGATTGAACAGTTGCGTTATTCATAGGTCCACCCCTTTTGCAAAATTACGACCGACAAATTATTTTGTCATACATCAATTGGTACTTACATTACACTAATGCGTATATTTACTACCTTCTTACCTGTATTTTAAATAATTCTAATCTGAAAAACGTCCAAGAAAATCCAACCCAACTTGAATTATAATTTTGATTGTTTTCAGACTTTTTTAGCTAATTATCCGTAAATCACCAAAAATTTGACAAAATAACTATGAATCAACTTGAAAATAATATAGCAGTTCCTAAATCTCGCCCCACACAAAAAAAACAAAACTTTTAGGTAAGCGCAAGAATTTAGAAACTGCTTATTATACGACTTTTATTATTTTTTTAATGGCTATTTATTCGCCACATCTTTTGACTTATATTATCAAGCTATATTTGCCATTTACTTATTTAGATAAATACTCATCAATGGCACTGGCTGCCTGTTTGCCGGCCCCCATAGCCAAGATAACGGTGGCGGCCCCGGTTACCGCATCACCGCCGGCAAATACGCCTTCTCTGGTGGTAGCCCCTTTTTCATCGGCAATAATACCGCCCCAAGATTCCGTATCAAGACCTTTAGTGGTAGAACGAATCAATGGATTTGGATTGGTGCCAAGGGACATGATTACGGTATCACAAGGGATAACGAATTCGGAACCTTCAATTTCCTTCGGACGACGACGGCCGGATGCATCCGGTTCGCCCAATTCCATTTTGACACATTTAACACCGGTTACCCAGCCTTTATCATCGTGAAGAATTTCAACCGGATTGGTTAAGAGATTGAACTCAACCCCTTCTTCCTTTGCGTGATGAACTTCTTCGGCACGAGCCGGGATTTCATCTTCACTGCGGCGATATACAATCTTGGATTCCGAGCCTAAACGAAGGGCGGTACGAGCGGCGTCCATAGCCACGTTGCCGGCCCCGACGGTTACACACACTTTGCCGATGGCAATCGGTGTGTCGTAGCTGTCATCATACGATTTCATAAGGTTCGCACGGGTCAAAAATTCGTTGGCCGATAATACGCCGTTCGAAGATTCGCCCGGAATATGCATGAATTTAGGAAGGCCTGCGCCGGAACCGATGAATACGGCTTTGAAATCTTCTTTATCCATCAAATCATCGATGGTTACGGTACGCCCGATAATAACGTCCGTTTCAAACTTAACGCCTAAATTCTTAATGTTTTCCACTTCTTTATTTACAATGCGATCTTTAGGGAGACGGAATTCAGGAATACCGTAGGCCAAAACGCCGCCCAATTTATGTAAGGATTCGAATACCGTTACGTCGTAGCCTTTTTTGGCCAAATCGCCGGCACAACTGAGACCGGCAGGACCCGAACCGATAACAGCCACTTTAATGCCCTTAGGCGCTTCTTTTTCACCAAAAACAACACCGTTGGCAAGGTTAGTATCGGCTACAAAGCGTTCCAATTTACCGATGGCCACCGCTTCGTTACGAATCCCCATAACGCAGGCGCCTTCACATTGTTCTTCTTGCGGACAAACGCGGCCGCAAATAGCCGGCAAGGCACTTTGCTGCGCAATAATGCGCCCTGCTTCTTCAATATCCCCTGCTTTTAAAGCTTGGATAAAGCCCGGAATATTGATGTGAACCGGACAAGCGTCAACGCAACGAGGCACTTTACAGTTCAAGCAGCGCTGTGCTTCCAGCATGGCTTCCGTCTGGCTGTAGCCATAGCAAACTTCTTCAAAGTTAGTAGCACGCACGGCCGGATCCTGTTCACGCACCGGAATGCGTTTAGCCTTATCCGTAAGTTCTGTAGTTTCAGAGCCTTCTTCCGCTTTGCACGTGCAATCAGGATTTGGATTGGCTTTATCCATTTCACGGATTAACTTACGACCTTCTTCCGTCTTGTACATGGTTTGACGTTGCATAGCATTGTCAAAATCTACCAAGTAACCGTCAAATTCAGGGCCATCTACGCAGGTAAATTTAACTTCATTGCCGATAGTAACGCGACAAGCACCGCACATGCCGGTACCGTCAACCATGATGGAGTTCAAGGACACTACGATTGGAATGTTCAATTCTTTAGCCGCAATGGTAGCGAATTTCATCATAATCATCGGCCCGATGGCAACGATGTGATTATATTCTTTGCCTTTTTCAATTAAATCTTTCATGCAGGCTACTACATTGCCGTGGAAGCCTGTAGAGCCGTCATCGGTGGCAAGATACAAATTCCCCGCTACGGAACGCATTTGTTCTTCATAGATAATTAAATCTTTGTTGCGGGCCCCGATAATAACATCGGCGGAACAGCCGCGGGATTTTAAATATTTAACTTGCGGGTATACCGGCGCCGTGCCGACACCGCCGCACAAGAATAAAATCTTTTTCTCTTTCAATTCTTCGTCGGACATTTCCGCCAAATCGGTCGGATTCCCTAATGGCCCTACGAAGTCTGTCAAAAAGTCGCCTTCTTCCAATTTGGCGAGTTTTTGCGTGGAGTCACCCAATGTTTGGAAAACGATGCTCACGGTACCTTCTTCGCGATCATAATCGGTAATAGTGAGCGGTACACGTTCACCGTATTCGCCGTGCTTTACGATTACAAACTGCCCCGGTAATGCCGACTCCGCTAAACGTGGTGCCAAAATATCATATTGATACATATTAGCATGTAAAACGATTTTTCTTACGATTTTAAACAAGAGAACTCACTCCTTTATGGACCTAAATACCTGTGATCGGTTTTACTATACGGCTGCGACCTCTTAGTCAAGCCTCAACTCCCTACACCGATCCTGTTACCTAACACCTTTAATACTACCAATCTTACATGATTATTGTGCTTATCATAATACTTATTTTACACTCTACAGAGTAATATTTAAAATTACATTTTCGCATATTTAGTCCGGACATTGTTAAAAATATCTAAAAAAACAGAGCGGTTTACTAAAAAACCGCTCTGTTCGTTTACTTTTTAAAGTTTATCATCACTTTGAAATGGCAATAAATCCCATGCCATCAAGTTTCAAGTAAAACTATAGGCTATGATTGCTTCACGGCTTATAAATTTACTTTTTGTAATAAACTTTGTTCTTTGGCATCAATAGCTTCTTCGATAGCTGCCATTTTTTGATTTAAATCGGCAACGAAAGCTTCGTCTTTGATGCTGCCTAAATTAATTTTTACGTTTAAGAACGCACTATGTACGGCTGTTCTGGCATTCATCGTAGCTACGGCACCGTCAGTAACCGCATTTTGATTGCCTTTTACGATAACAGCTTCAGCGAGTGGCAATAATTCATTAGCCAATTCACCGATATGATACGGAACCAAAGCAGCCCCTTTGGTAGCCTCCTGAATAGCCGCGGAACGAGCTTTTTTGTCTTCGTCCGTTTCTTTCGGCAATTTGAACGCCGCCATAATTTTATTGAAGGCTGCACTGTCTTCATCAATGTATGCCAAGAAACGCGCTTTCATTTCATGAGCTTTTACCTGAATGTCTTTCATTTCGGCTTCTACAGCGGCATATTTTTCTTTACCGATGGTAAGCGCTGCCACCATTTCGATTAAAGCTGCACCGGTTGCGCCGTTAAGGGCCGCAATACTGCCACCACCAGGAGCCGGCGAATCGGAACCTGTTTCATTGATAAATGCTTCTACGGATAAAGCTTTTAATTCCATGTGTTTCCTCCCAATTAAGTTCAGTATGCATGAATTTTTGCAAGCTGATTTTAGAATAAACCGGTGATTTTGCCGTCCTCATCGATATCCATATTGAGGGCCGCCGGTTTCTTAGGTAAGCCCGGCATAACCATGATATTGCTGGTCTGGCAAACGATAAAGCCCGCACCGTTAGCTATACGCACGTCTTGTACGGTAATGTTAAAATCTTTAGGTGCGCCCAATAAAGCCGGATTATCGCTCAAAGAATACTGTGTTTTGGCGATACAAACCGGTAATTTATCGAGACCCCAGTCTTCCAACTGTTTAATTTGTTTTTTAGCATTGGCGGTAAATTCAACGCCGTCGCCGCCGTAAATTTTCTGCACAATTTTTGTCAATTTGGCCGGAATGCTTTCTTCCTTATCGTACATAGTGGTAGGTTTGAAATCGGTACCTTCTACCATGGTTGCAATCTGTTTAGCCATATCGATACCGCCGTCGCCGCCTTTTTCCCAACATTCGTTAAGGCTTACGTCTACGCCGTAGCTATCACATTTCTGTAATAACTTCTCAATTTCGGCCGGTGTATCGGACGCGAATTTATTGATTGCTACCAATACCGGTAAACCGAAAGCACGGATGTTTTCAACCTGTTTGGCAAGGTTTACAAAACCGGCATTAACAGCTTCCACGTTTTCTTCGTTTAAGTCCGCTTTTTTAACACCGCCATGCATTTTGAGCGCACGAATAGTGGCTACGATAACAACGGCATGTGGGAATAAATTGCCGTATGGGCATTTGATGTCGAGGAACTTTTCAGCCCCGAGATCGGCACCGAATCCGGCTTCCGTAATTACGATATCACCCAATTTAAGAGCCATTTTAGTCGCTAAAATGGAGTTACAACCGTGAGCAATGTTAGCAAACGGACCGCCATGAACGATGGCCGGCGTATGTTCCAAAGTCTGTACCAAGTTAGGTTTGATGGCGTCTTTCATGAGCATAGCCATGGCGCCTTCACAGCCGAGCTGATGTACATAAACCGGTTGATCATCATAGGTACTGCCGATAACGATACGACCGAAACGTGCTTTTAAATCCTGAAGGCTTGTTGCCAAGCATAGCGCGGCCATAATTTCAGACGCTACGGTAATCATGAAATGATCTTCACGAGGGAAACCGCATACTTTGCCGCCCATCCCCACAACTACGTTGCGCAGAGCACGGTCATTCATATCCATAACACGTTTCCAGCTGATTTGACGCACATCAATGTTCAATTCATTGCCTTGATGTACATGATTGTCAATCATAGCGGATAATAAATTGTTAGCTGCCGTAATGGCATGCATATCACCGGTAAAATGAAGATTAATATCATCCATCGGTACTACTTGAGCGTAACCGCCGCCGGCAGCACCGCCTTTAATACCGAATACCGGTCCCAAAGAAGGTTCGCGCAAAGCAACTACAGTTTTTTTGCCGATTTTGTTTAAAGCTTGTGCCAAACCGATGCTGGTAGTGGATTTGCCTTCGCCCGCCGGAGTTGGCGTAATGGCAGTTACAAGAACTAATTTACCATCCGGTTTATTTTCCAAACGTTTTAATACATCAAGGGAAATTTTAGCTTTATAATGACCATATTGTTCCAATTCTTGTGGCAAAATGCCGCATTCTTCGGCAATTTTGGTAATCGGTTCCATCTGATTGGCTTGCGCAATTTCAATATCGCTGAACATAAATGCACCTCCTGTAGGGCTGTTAATCTTTGATAAATAACTTTATACCCTTTAATTTACACTAAATATGGACTTTTTTCAACTCTCATTGCACAGCGATACGCAATTTAATCGTTGTAAATCATGGAAGCTATATTAGTCTAACAATTGTTTTTCTAAAATTTGGTTCATGTCAAAGTTTTCAACTTGTAAATAATATTCAGCGGCCATCATTAAAGCTGCCATCGGTACGGTACCAATGATTTCGCTGCCTACGACAGATACGCCATAACGTTTGGCTTCCATTTTAATCATTTCAAAAGCTTGATATACGGAGGATTTATGGTAGTTAACAAGGTTCATGGAAACTTGTACCTGATTGCGTTCTTCCAGCATTACGCCCATAGCTTTGACATAGCGTAAACCGCCGCCGATATGACGAATTTTCTTGGCAATAGCATCAGCTACGGCAAGGTCGCTGGTATTTAAGTTTACATTAAAGGCTACCAAAGATACGCGAGCGCCAACAGCGGAGCAACCGGATTTTTCATTCATTTCGGCAGGTCCATAGTCAGGTACCCAGTTAGGGTCTTTAATTTTGTCGAAGAAGCCTTCATATTGCCCTTTACGAACAGAGGCTAAGTTACGGCGATCTTCTTTAGTGCAGGCATCTTCATAAAGATAAACCGGAATCCCCATTTCACCATAGGCTTTACCTACTTTATTAGCAATTTCAACACATTCTTCCATGGTTACTTCGGAAATCGGTGTAAACGGAACAACGTCAACGGCTCCAAAACGCGGATGAGCCCCTTCATGAGTACGCATGTCGATGAGTTCAATCGCTACTTTAGCCATATTGATGGCTGCTTCGGTTACCGCTTCAGGGGAACCGATTAAGGTAACTACGGAGCGATTGTGATCGGCATCACTGGAATAATCAAGAATCTTCAAGTCTTTAATTTTACGTGCTTCATCAACGATTTTTTCAACTTTTGCCTTATCGCGACCTTCACTAAAATTTGGAACGAATTCTACTAACTTAGCCATATGATTGCCTCCATTCAAAAAATACAACTTATTCCTCACATATATTTCCCGTACATATATTAGGAATGTTAAATTTATACGTCTAATATACATCAAGAATAACCAAAAAAACATCTAATTTTCAAATTTTGAAAAAAGTTTTGATTTTTGACAGTTTTTAGACGTAACTGACTTATATTGTATGTAGCGAATAGATGAGAACGCTTAGGAGGCGCTATGGAAATTACAGCGATTAGTCGTAAAGACGCCACCACCTCGAATTGGTCCGGTGGTTCCACAACTGAGTTTTATATTTATCCTCCGCAAAGCTCTTATAGCCAGAGAGATTTTGCCATTCGGATAAGTTCCGCTACAGTTGATGTTGAATCGTCTAAATTTACTTTGCTTCCGGGCTATCAACGTCTAATTACTCCGCTAAACAATCAGTTATACCTATCTTTTAAAGAAACAGCAGAAACATACCTATTAAAACCGTACGAAGTAGCTTACTTCGATGGTGCTTATCACACCTACTCCAAGGGGAAAGCAACAGATTTTAATGTTATGTTCCAACAAGGAATGAAGGTTAACTACTCTGTGTTAACTTCTTCTTCTCAACTTAATCCTCTCGAACATAGCTTCCTCTATGTTCCAAATTTACCTTTTGATCCCTCTGCCAAGGCTCAAATAGGTAACCTCCAAATACAACCGGACACACTTTATGTCTTGTCCGCTTGCACGGAGTCGATTCCTTTATTCCTTGAGGATCCTGCTGTCACTCTACTCTTCGTTAATGTATCCTCTTAGGATAGTTTCTTCAAACTTTACAATATATCCTCTCAGGATAGTCTATACAAACTTCATCTTCTTCACAAAACGGCAAAAGCCCTGAGTCTCCACACTTAGGGCTTTTGTTATGCTATTTTTACATAGTAAATTCCTATAAAAATTGTATAACATACTCAAGTCATGTATAATATAGGAATCAAGTACATTCTCACCGGCATATTGTCCGCATAGTGCGAATCATTCAAGGAGGTTTGTTATGTATTCTTTATCAGACACTAATTCTCACAATTGTATCTCCTATCAAAAAGGCAAAGGCGCCGTCGAAGAACAGCTTACTATCTCTGACGAAGTGGCCTATAAGCTTTTTATTGAAAACAAGCGTATTACAACGCTCATTGCCTCACCGCATGATTTTCGCGATTTAATCATCGGCTATTGCCTCATGGAAGGTCATATCAGCCAATTAGAAGATATTGCTCACATCGCCATGGATTCAGATTCCCATCGCATCGATGTAACGCTTAACCACAATACAGCCTATTATAATGAATCGGCCCCGGTCATTCCGCCGGCAGCCAAAGCCAATTTAACGGTCAGTGCCGATGAAATCTGCAATTACGGTGGGCTTCTCGATTCCATCACGAAAGCCCATCATACGTCACACGGCGTTCATGAAGGGGCCCTTGTAAAAGACGGTAAGGTGGTAGCCTATGCGGAAGATGTAGGCCGTCACAATGTATTGGATCGCCTCTTAGGCATTATAACCACCCAAAAGATTGATTCATCCGACAAAATTTTAATCTTCAGCGGTCGTGTACCACAGTCGGTCATCAAAAAAGTTCACCGTATCGGTGTGCCGATTTTCTGTTCCCGTGCCATGCCGACGGAACTGGGCATCGAATTGGCACAAAATATAACATTACCCTCTGTAATGTGTTGCGCCCCGATTCCTTTAAATGTATTACCCATCCGGAACGGATTAAAGGACTTCTGTAGAACTAATAAATTATTCTATACTCCCCGGTACCAAATTTTGTCCTATAACTCTATCCCCTATAACCCTAAATTATTCTATGCTTCCCAGTACTAAGTTTTGTCCTATAACCCCTATAAAACTAAATTTTTAACAGTAAAAACTAAACGGCTCTCTTGTATAGTCGCCTCACAGCGTACTTTACAAGAGAGCCTTTTTTAGCCTTATTACATAATTCTCATTATAGCTTATAGCAAAAATACAACAACTAAATATAACAAAATGCAGTTACGCCGAATGCTCCTGTTTATATAAAAGCCATGCCTTTAATGTTTCATCGTTCATCAAGGTCAAGGCCTTCTTCGGACAGCCTTTGACGCAAGCCGGTGTGCCCGCCTTCGTATCAACGCATAAATCGCATTTAGTGGCCACTACCCGACCGTCTGCTACGGGCGCCATGCGGACGGCTCCGAACGGACAAGCCAGTACGTACTCACGACAACCGATGCAGCTGTTTTCGTCAATAAAAATCAGCTTGTCGTCCCGTTTATGGATAGCTCCTACCGGACACGCCGCCATGCATGACGGGTTTTCACATTGCTTGCAGTGAACCGCCGCTTTCAATTCCGGCTGACGATAGGTCTTGCAACGAGCGCGTTGCAACGGATCATTAAGTTTCACGTCCGTCATCTTCAAATCGTAATGGGACATGATGCATTGTCGTTCACACATGCCGCAGCCGATACAAAGATTCACATCACAGTATACAAACTGATTCATACTTGTCCCTCCTTTACAGCCCATGCATTTAATGCTGTTTGGAGATTTTTCTTATCCACTGCGTTCTGCACACTGTCGATTTCATAAAATGTCAACGCGTCAGTCGGACAATGGCTGACGCAGGCCGGTACGCCTTCTTCCGTATTTGCACAAAGGTCGCATTTATTGGCCACTACCCTCACCGTACCTTCATCGGCTACGGATTTCATTTGAATGGCGCCAAACGGGCAAACCATAGTACATTGTTTACAGCCAATACAACGTTCTTCGTGCATAAGAATACTATCAGTGCCCTTTTCCAAAGCCCCTACGGGACACACTTTGACGCACGGTGCATTTTCACACTGATGACATTGCACCGTCATTGTCTTAGTTTTCGTTTTTACCACATGAATGCGCGGATAAAAATCTTCGCTCTCAGGATCGGTCGTGAAAATACCGTTACCGCGATGAGCCACTACACAGGCTACCATGCAAGTACGGCAGCCTATACAAAATAAAGGATTTCCTTTTACAAATCGATTCATACGTTGGCACCTGCCTTTTCTATCCCCATTTTGGACCGAATCAATGCATATTGTGTCTGTACATACGCTTCCGCCTCAGCTTGGTCGTCCAACTTTTCAACACGGCAGGCACAATATTTATATTCCTGCGTTTTACTCTTAGGATCAAGCGCCGTATTCGTCAATTCATTACAAGCTCCAATCCACCACTGATAGGTCATGTAGGTCGAACCCGGTTTAACCCGTTCCGTCGGCAAGCAACGGGTTATAAGACTGCCGCGCCGTGAACGAACACGAACCAAATCGCCTTGGGCCACACCAAGTTCTTCACAGTCTTTAGGATTCATGGCTACCCAACCCGGTTCATCTTCCAGTTTTGCCAACATGCGGCAGTTGCCCGTCATGGTGCGTGCCGAGTAATGGCCTACTTCGCGAACGGTACAGAAGGACATTGGATATTCTTCATCCACTTCTTCTTTAACCGGCTCATAATCGGTGAAAAGTAAATTCCCACGACCGTCTTCGGTAGCAAAATGACCACCTTCATGGAGGAACATAGTCCCTTTATCATCCATACTTTCATCATAGCAAGGCCACTGTACGCCGCCTAAGGCGTCGATTTTTTCATAAGTGGCGCCGGTGAATTTAGGAGATAACTTACGCATTTCATCCCAGATTTCCTGCGTATTGTTATAGTGCATCGGATAACCCATAACCGTAGCTAAGAGGCTTTGGATTTCCTAATCCGGTTTTACCCCTTCAGGCGGTTCAATGACTTTGCGAACCCGCTGAAAACCGCGGTCACAGCAGGTATAAATGGCGTCGTGTTCACCCCACGCCGTAGCCGGGAAAAGAACATCCGCATATTCCGACGTGCGGTTCATAAAGATATCCTGCACGATAACTAAATCTATCTGTTTTAAGGTTTCACGAATTTCTTCCAAATTAGGGTCCGATTGGGCCGGATCTTCACCGAGAATATAGTAGGCATGAATCCGCTTCTTAGGATCCGGTTCACCTAGCACGTAATCCGGTACTTGCGTCAATTTAATCCCCGGTTTGGACGGTAAGGAAACACCCCAGGCTTTTTCAAATTTAGCGCGTACCGCATCATCCGTCACCGACTGATACCCCGGATAGACATCCGGCAAAATACCCATATCACAGGTGCCCTGTACGTTATTTTGACCGCGCACCGGACCTACCCCCGTCGCATAATGACCGTAATTGCCGGTCAAAAGTGCCAAATTGGAGCACGCCGCCACGCTGTCAACGCCTTGAGAGAACTGAGTAATCCCCATGCCCCAAAGGATGACAGAATGCTTCGACGAAGCATAGAGCCGAGCCGCTTCACGAATAGCCTGAGCACTGACGCCGATTTCAGCGGCCACCGCTTCCGGTGCATATTGGGCAAGCTTCGGCACAAACTCTTCATAGCCGTTCACATGAGCCTTGATAAATTCATCATCCGTCAGATGCTCATCAATTATCGTATAGGCCAACGCATTGAGGAGCAACAAATTGGTGCCCCCTTTTTGCTGCAAATGAATATCCGCAATGCGAGCCGTTTCCGAAATC
Organism: Veillonella sp. LMAG:90; assembly: GCF_008679445.1. Classification (NCBI taxonomy): domain Bacteria; kingdom Bacillati; phylum Bacillota; class Negativicutes; order Veillonellales; family Veillonellaceae; genus Veillonella; species Veillonella sp. LMAG:90. Next base: position 1,258,235 of record NZ_NAND01000001.1, on the reverse strand, counting down.
TGAGGATCCGCACAAATAATCTTCGCCCCTTTAGCTTTCGCTTTAATAATGCGGCGAGCCACAATCGGATGAGACGTTGCTCCATTATACCCGATGTTAAAAATGACTTCAGCATCTTCAATTTCAGGCACACTGACTGACATGGCTCCTTCCCCGATAGATGCTTTTAAGCCGGCTACGGACGCAGCGTGGCAAATACGCGCACAGTGGTCCACATTATTAGTGCCCACTACGGCACGCATAAATTTTTGCGTAATATAGCCGGCTTCATTCCCCGGACCGCGGGCCGACCCGGCCCCCATAACGGAATCAGGACCATATTCTTTAATAATCGCTTTGAGCCGTTCCGCCGTATAGGCAATGGCTTCATCCCAACTCACCGGTTCCAACGGGCTGCCTTTACCGCCTTTACGAATCATCGGACTCGTAATACGCCGAGTCAAAAGCTGAGGGTCATTCAGGTAATCCCAACCGTAAAAACCCTTTAAACAAAGGCGCCCCTCGTTGGTACGACCCGGAGCGCCTTTTGCAGAAATTATGCGGTTAGCCTTTTTATCGACAGTAAATTCTATCTGGCAACCGGAACCGCAATACGAACAAACCGAAACAACTTTTTCATACGTAGTTTGCATAGTATAGCCTCTCAATTCACTTGAATTCCCTAATATGTCTAAACTAATACGTCTAAACTAACAAGTCAACAAAAGTTGCTGATACAAGTAAATTCTATATCGTAATTGCAAATTCCTTTTTTCAATTATGCTTATTTAGCATAATTAATTATTTACATAATTCAATCTCATTTATAAGCCCTCCTCTCACGGCCGGCTATTTTCAACTGAACTATATTTCTTCATAAGAATATACAAAGGTGCAACAAGAACCATCGCACCAAGGCCGGTTACTAATTTATATAAATCTGCATTAGCTAAGAGCCATAAACTAGCAACTACTGCAATTGCCGGAACTAATAGCCCAAACGGCACTTTATAACCTGCATGACCAAAACTCTTTTTCCTTAAAACTGGAACAGCAATACAAGTCGGAATATATTGACTAAATCGACTGATAACACTAATTGCGGCTAGTTCTGCAAAGCTTCCTGTCAAGGTTAATAAAATGGCCAATCCTCCTGTAATAAGCACCGAAATATAAGGCACATTATATTTATTATTTTTCATCATAAATTTAGGTAACAGTCTGCCTTCTGCCAATGCTTGAGCACATCGTGGCGTATTAAAAGAACTTGCAATATTCAACCCGCCTATAGATATTAAGGTCCCCAGCGTTACCAGCAACAAGCCGTTACTCCCCCAAACACGCCCCATAGCATCTGCTACGGGCGTTTTCGTTCCGCCTAAATCAGCGCCCAAAATACCAACACAGTTAAACTGAACGAAAAAATAGACTACCGATACGAAAGACATGGATATGATTAAAGCCAACGGAACATTCCTTTTTGGATTCTCCATATCCCCGGCAGCTACACCTAAGTTTTCAAAACCTGTAAAAGCAAAAAATACAATAATAAAAGCTGTGGACACAGAGTTAATTGTCAAATCTGCCGGGATAAATGGAGTATAATTGCTTCCCTCTACATACCAAATTCCCCCTAAAATAAATATTGCCATAGGAATTAGTTTCGCTACAGTAGCAATATTATTTAAATACGCCATAATATTTATCCCTAAAAGATTAACCAAGCTTAAAGTAAGAATTATCCCGATAGCTATAGTCTTTTGCAATACAGGAGAGGCAATTTGCGGAATCAATGCTGATAAAGCAGTGGAAAAGCCAACGGCCATAGTCGCCCAGGCGATTATACTAACAATCCATTTCATAACCCCTACTTCATACCCAAAGAAATCCCCAAATGCTTGTTTCGCGTAAAGATATGGTCCACCGGACTGTTCAAACATACTGCCGCACTCCGCAAAACAAAGAGCAATAGACATAACCAAAACAAACACAAATAAATAGGCCAAAAGGCTAGCCGGGCCTAAATGATCATAGGCTGAACCCGGTAGCAAAAAAATTCCACTACCTATAACACTGTTAATCCCGTACAGAACGATTGTTTGTAAATTCCACTTTTTATCATTCATTTAATGTCCTCCCTAATCAAAACTTTGTCCTTATTATAGGGATGTCGACATTAAAAGTCAATCTAAAGAATTATTCTAGCAGGCTCTGTTTTATATATCCGAAGATCAATATAGGATATTTACTCTCTACTCACTGCCCCAAATCTTAGGTATGAATACGCCGGCCGTGATTGGAAAAAGCTTTTTGCAGATGTAATTTTTCGGCATAGCAGTAAATGCTTATGATAACAACGCAAAAATCCCCCTACCTATCTCGCGACTTTTGCTCTGGAAGAGCCCAGGAGTAGATAGGTAGGGGGATTTTTAAGTCCCAAAGCATTACTGCGACCGAAAAATTACTGTGCGATAGCTTTTTACCTCACGGCCGACTATCATACTTTATGATTATGCAACATCTTCACAAATTCAGGGTCAAAGTGATTTACGATTTCGCTATGGCCGATATCCATTGTCTTGATTTGATCCATATCTTCCTGAGAAAGTTCAAAATCAAAGACATCTATGTTTTGTTGCATACGTTCTTCCCGAACTGATTTAGGAATTACAATAACGCCACGTTGAATATTCCAGCGCAAAGCAACCTGTGCCGCTGTTTTATTGTATTTTTTACCAATGGCCGTCAAAATCGGATCGGTAAATAAATTACGTTTACCTTCGTTAAAAGGTCCCCAAGCTTCCGGTATAACGCCGTATTCCTTCATTGTATCAAGGTTAAGCTGTTGTTGAAAAAACGGATGTAATTCCACTTGGTTAATCATCGGTTTAATTTCAAATGTCATGCAAAGATCAGCAATTACGTGCGGATAGCAATTAGCCATGCCGATAGCTCTCAATTTGCCCTCTTTATATAACTTTTCAAGAGCCTTCCACGCATTAATATAATCACCGATTGGCTGATGTAGGAGCATAAGGTCAATATACTCTACACCAAGACGTTCCAACGACAATTCCACCGCTTTGATAGTCTTTTCATACGAATAATCTTGAACCCAAACTTTGGTGGTAATGAAAATTTCTTCGCGCGGAATGCCACTTTCTTTAATCGCTTCGCCAACAGCCGTTTCATTCAAATAGGCCTGAGCCGTATCAATCAAACGGTAACCGTTTTTCAAAGCCGTTGCCACGGATTTTTTAGCTTCTTCATGGTCCGGAATCTGAAAAACACCGTAACCAAGCATCGGAATTTTTACACCATTATATAACTCTCTGTATTCCATAATTTCTCTCCTTATTCTATATCTCCTTGACTATGTAAATATTAATTAGTCGTTGGCATGCACATCATAGTTTGCAAGTAAAAACTCGGCTACACCTTCATTATCAGGGTTGTGTACGCCCTTACCGGTGTCAAGACCACGCATTTCATTCATTTCGCTCTCGGTCAATTCAAAGTCAAAAATATCCATATTGCTCTTGATTCGTTCCGGCTTCGTGGATTTAGGGAAAACGATAATCCCTTCCTGCACTTCGAAACGAAGAATAACCTGGCCGGCGTTTTTACCATGAGCATCCGCAATTTTTGTAATCACAGGGTCCTTCAACAAATTAGCATTCCCCTGCCCCAATGGACCCCAGCCTTCTAATTTCACATCATGTTCGGCCATAATAGCGCGGATATCTTTTTGCTGATAATATGGATTGAATTCCACCTGATTAACGAACGGCATCGTTTTAAACTGCGGCACAAACTGATTCCAAATCTTCGGCGTCATATTACTTACACCAAGGGAGCGAATCTTGCCTTCAGCTTTCGCCTCTTCCATGGCACGCCAAGCCCCCGGCACATCACCGTATGGCTGATGAATCAAATACAAATCCATGTAATCCAGGCCTAATTTACGAAGGGATGTTTCAATCCCCTTTTTAGCCGCTTCGTAGCCATAATCTTGTAACCAAAGTTTGCTGGTAACAAAAATTTCTTCACGAGGAATGCCGCTTTCGCGAACTGCTTTCCCCACTTCTGCTTCATTAAAATAAGCAACGGCCGTATCAATATGGCGAATGCCCAAGTCCAAAGCTTCACGTACTGCTTTATAGGTGCTGCCGTCAGCAGGAATCCGGAATGTACCAAAACCGTATACCGGAATTTTCACGCCATCATTCAATGTAACTGTAGGAATCTTTGTAGTCATAAGTATCTCTCCTTTTTGTCAATTTTTACACAATATAAGGTGTCATTAACGATTTTAAAAATATATTACAAAACTCTTTGGTTCTTTCCTTAAAACTATTGGCACCGTCAGTCATATTCCAACAGAGCATCTGACCATACAAGATATCTATAATTGTATGCGCCAAAACATCTACCGGCGTATCGGCCTTCAACTCCCCGCGAGCAACACCACCTTCCAATAAAGACTTCACTGTGTTTATATCCATATATATTTTATTACGATGCTCAGGATTTTCGACTAAATTTGGATTCACAGTATTGCGTACCCATTCCTGGCAAAGCTTTAAACTGCTTTTTTCGATATCTGCCGAAAAACTCGTCATAAAAAATGTAAGTCGCTCTAAAAATGTTCCTTCATAATTCTTAGCTCTCTCTATAAGCTCCTCATATATTTCAAGGCCAAGTTCATATACTATATCTTCCTTACGTTTAAAATATGTATAAAACGTGCCGTTGGCAACGCCTGCAGCTTTTGCAATCTCCGCCACCGAAGTATTTACAAGACCTTTTTCTCTAATAATCTTCTTAGCCGCCGCCAATAAATTTTTCTTTGTTTCCAAGGCAGCCAACTGCCGATTATTCATATCATCACATCCAATCTTTTCGAACTATGTGTACATTGTATCACATTCACTGAATGGAAGTCAATGAATTTTGTTCAATAAAATATCTGTTGGTGAAGTAACACGTTCAAACCACTGATTCCGGCTCGGATATTCAGACTTTAATTGTGGGTATACGAAAGGCACTATCCCATATGCTCCTACGCTCTTTCAGAGCAAGAGTCGCGTAATGGGATAGTGCCTTTCGTATCTTATATCATCTCAATTTTAAGCTAAATATCCGAGCCGTTTAGCGATTAAACGTGATTACAAGCACCAACAGCGTATTATCATCTCACGCCGTGGAGGAGTTACCCTTCCCCCCACTGAGAAATGTAAATACGGTGCCGGTGCTTTGAAACGGCCAGTGAGTATAGATATTTTACAGGGTTGCCATAAATGCCTATGAAAGAAGCGAAAAAAGCCCCTATACCTATCACACGACCTTTGCACTGAAAGAGCCCGGGAGTAGATAGGTATAGGGGTTTTTGAGTGTCTATCGGTATCATGGCGACCGCAAAATAACTATGCAACGGCCGTTTACCGCACCGACAACTATTTCATTTCGAAAACTTTATTTCGAGAATTCTAAGTTCTCCAATTCTTCCTCACTAAACGGTTCTTTCATGCGTTTAGCCAAGTCATCGGCAGAGATTTCGTTTTCCCAACGAGCCACAACGGCTGCGGCCACACAGTTACCGGTTACGTTACAGAAGGTGCGGGCCATATCAAGAATACGGTCAACACCGAGGATAATGGCAATGCCCTCTACCGGCAAACCGAAAGCGGCCGCCGTACCGGCAATTACGATAAGAGATGCACCCGGTACCGCGGCGATGCCTTTTGTAGAAAGCATCAAGGTAACAAGCATCAACAACTGTAATTCCAATGGGAACGGAATACCGTAAACCTGCGAGATAAATACAACAGCTAACGCACTATACAAGGTGGAGCCGTCCAAGTTGAAGGTATAACCTAACGGCAACACGAAACTTACAATGTGTTTAGGAAGGCCGGCGCGTTCCAATTTTTCCATGGCAATCGGCAACGCCGCTTCACTGGCTGCCGTAGAGAATGCCAATACCAATGGTTCTTTTAAGACTTTTAACAACGGGAATAAATTGGTTTTTGTCAAAAAAGAGGCAATGGAAATTACGATGACCAAGAATAGAATCAAGGCTAAGTATAAACAAAGAACGAGTTTTAAAAGCGGTAATAACATACCGAGGCCGAATTCACCTACCGTGTAGGCAATGGCGCCGAAAATACCGATTGGCGACACATACATAATATAATGAGTAACTTTGAACATAATGTGTGCCAAATCTTTGGATAAGTCGATGATTTGACGGCCGTCTTTACCCGTGCTGGCTGCGGCAATGGCGAATAAACAACTGAAGAAAATAATCTGGAGCATATCGCCACGTCCCATAGCATCAACGATATTGGTCGGAACGATATTAACGAGCATTTCAACATGGTCGATACCGTGAGCAGACGCCGCTTTATTAACTACTTCGGAAGCACCGTTTTGCGTTAAAGCTACGCCAACGCCCGGTTCCATGACATTAACGGCAAATAAGCCTACGATTAATGCCAAACTGGTAGCAAATTCGAACCATAAAATCGCTTTACCGCCCAAACGTCCGAGTTTTTTGAAATCACCGGTTCCGGCAATCCCCATGACCAAGGAACTAAAAATGAGCGGTACCACGATCATTTTAATCATGCGGATAAATACATCGCCCAATGGTTTTAGACTTTTGGCAAACTCCGGAGCTACGCCGCCCACGATAACGCCTGCCACTAAGCCGATAATAATCCATGAAGCCAGACTTAATTTTTTTAACATAGCCAATGCAATCACTTCCTTTTTCGCATACATATAAATTATTTCAAATGAGCCTTCATTAATTCAAGGGTAATTCGACTTGAGATAGGCAAATCTCAAGTCATAGTTTTAGAATAAGGAGAAAATAAAAAAGAGTTATAAACCATTGGTTTTACTTCTTCCAATGGATTATAACTACGCTTGAAATACCCTTGAATTAACATGAAGCTTTTCTATTATATCAAAAAAGTTCGTTCCTTGCAATTTGCTATAGAATGACTAATTATACGTTTTTATAATTGTTTATACAAAAAGGACATCTGTCACATGTACAAAACACGGAAGATGTCCTTTATAGTTGCATACCCATAAATCGCTACTGATAATTGAGCCTTATGGTAATTGTCATAAGAGATTTTTTAATAGGCCTTATCGGTGAGTTGTCATAAGAAATTTTTAATAAGCCTTATCGAATCCTGATGGCGATAGTTACTTTGTAAACCTTATTGGTGAGCTGCCACAAAAGAATTTATTCATGAGCCTTCAATAGCGATACGGCCACTAAATCCCCTTCTTCATAGTTATGCTGACCTTGTTCCAATTTTGCCATACCATTGGCGTGGGCAAGTCCCAGTAAAGCACTGGAAGTGAATACACGATTCGGCATGAACACGGCTTCCCCTGATTCACAGGTAATGGCCCCTTGCACATAACGATCAAAGGGGTTCTTTTTGTGAATGCCACTGCCCAGTTTTAACATAACTACCGGTAACATGATATCGCGTCGTCCTTGCAAACTACGCAATACCGGTAAAACTAACAAATGATAGCAATTATACGCCGCTGTAGGGTTACCGGAAAGGCCCAAGCAAAAAGTAAGACCACCATTTTCACGACGAATCACACCGCCATAGGAAGCGGCACCGGGACGCATGAAGATGCGATCATACAATTTTTCAGCCCCTAAGGCTTCATAAATCGCCGGCATAGAATCAAAGAGGCCCACAGATACACCACCGGTGCTTATAATTAAGTCCGCATCAGCCGCCAACTGACGAACTGTTTCAATTTCTTCATCCAACTTATCCGGATCGTCACTTACATGATGTGCTTTAAAACCGGTAACCCCTTGCTCCTTCAACAAACCTTCCAGCATATAAAGATTAGAGTTGTAGATTTGAGCACCTTGCAGCGTTTCTGAAAGGGGCACCACTTCGCGACCTGAAGTTAAAACTACAACCTTAGGTTCTTTATATACCGGCAATTGTCGATGCCCGAGCCCGGCTGCTACAGACACACGGCCTGCATCCAATAAAACACCACCATCCATCAATATATCCCCTTCGGCACATTCTTCGCCTTCCGGAATAATATTTTCGCCTTTTTCAATAACGCCGTTTACTAAAATATCGTAACCCATAGGTTCCATTACGTCGCGCACCTGCGAATGCTGCAACGGTATCCCATCATCGGAGCACAAACGGCAGCGTTCCTGCATAACAATGGTGTCACAATCATCAGGCACCGGTGCGCCCGTCATGATGCGCACAGCTTCACCTTGAAGAACTTTGCCTTCATATTTTTCACCCGCACCGATTGTGGCAATAACCGTAAACTGCGATTGTCCTTCACTATGTACAATGGCATAACCATCATAAGGAGCCTTACGAAATGGCGGAATACTTGTCTTGGCAGTCAGTTCTGTGCTTAAAACGCGGCCCAACGCATCTTCTAAAGGAATATTCTCTGTTTCTCGGGGCGGTAACTGTGCTACCAAATCCAATAATTTACTTCGCGCCGCTTCAACCGTAATGCCTTCCATACGGTCACCTCCTCAGCTTTTTTATAATCTAAATAAAATATACCTTTTGAAAAAACTGCAATATCTGCTACATCATCTTAAATAGTATATTTCTTAAAATAAAATACAAATTCCTACAATGACTTAATTAAAGCACACTTCTTTTACCAACCAGTTGGCCAATGATTCTATGTCATGTAATGAAAACACAGCTACGCCGTCTGACGGTAATACATTTTCTTGTGAAAACGCCTCATTGTCGTTCATATACACCACGGCCAATAATTTATCAACCGGCGTAATGCAGTTTTCAAAATTCGTCGGTGCCTCCGTTACCACTTCAATAATCGGCTCTACACCGCGGCTCCGCGTTTCCATAACTACAATATCGACCGGCAATTGTTCGGCCAAGGTCATTAAATCGGTTGGCCCCTCCGTTTTATTTAAAATCGCATACCCGGTAGGTCCGGCAATGGCTACAGCCTTCGCGCCGGCGTTATCGGCCTTCCATGTATCAGTTCCTTCTGAATCCATGGTAAAACCGTGACCATCACTTTTGACAAAACCCACTTCATAGCCAAGAGCATCCAAAGCCTTAATTAAGCGCGTAGCCACTTCGGTTTTGCCCGTTTTAGACTGACTGGCCACCACGGAAATAATCGGTTTTTGACGAGTACTGTTATACGCTAAAGCGCGAATCGCCTTATATTCATTATAAGTGTTTACATTTTTATAGGCATAGGCGTTAGCCGATACATCGACATATTCTGTCGGACAATGGTCAAAAATGGCCCGCAAACGGCGTTCCCCTTGCTGTAACAACTTTATAATAACCGGCAGACAACGCTGGCTATATAAGGCCCCCAAAGGTTCTAAGTTGCCATTTATAGTAGGCACAATACAATCTACCGGGGTTCTCCCCAAATGCGAGCGAAGTTTTGTTACATCGCCAAAGTCAAAATTGTCAAATAACGGCATGTCCACCGACACCGCCAAATAAGCATCACAATGCCCTTCACTAAGGCCGACCGCCAAACCGCCCAAAGGGCCGCATGGTTCGCCCTGATCGGCCGTTAAAAAGATAGATAAGGTCCGCTCGTTTTCCAAAACCCATTCCAAACGATGCACATCATGAGGCTCTACGGTGGCCAATTCAGCATCACTAAGGCGTACCCGACCACTTAAATCCGATAAAGGATGCATAGCATAGAGTTCACCCGGTAAAGTTCGTAAATCGACCGGCTGATTACCGGCGATAACGATATGTGAAAAAGCAAAGGACCTCGCCCTGGTCATGAGCGAGGTCAAAAGTGTGCCTTCTTGCCAAGGCAACGATGCTTTGTCACGTCCCATGCGAGTACTTTGACCGCCACACACTATGAGAAGCCCCATATCATGCAATTGGTTCATATCTGTACGTTCTACTAAAAGACGTTTCATAAATAACTCCATTAACTCATTCAGCCACAATTAACCGCGCGCCGAACGAATTCCTTTCATAATACGGTTATAGAACAGTACTATAACCGCCATATTAATAACTAATTCCGGCACCATATAACTGGCATTATAAATCATAGAATAAATCCATGGGTTTTGACCGGCCGGTGCATAGGAAGCAAATACGACAGCGCCCGACACAACGGAGCAGACCCAGCGTAATGCACATCCGGCTGTAACGCCCCAAATAGCGCGTACACGGCTGTTACCGAAGAAACCGGCAACACCGATGGCACCATAGCCTAAAATATAATCCAGTAAGATGCTTAAAAAATGAAGCGAAAATTTGAAGCCCAGCAAAAAATCGATGATACCGTAAGCCATACAAGTTATGACACCCCACTTACCACCCCAACGAATGGCAAAAATGATAAGCGGTACCAAATTGGCTGCATTCACCGAACCGCCTTGCGGCATTTGAAAGAGGACTACAAAATGTAATACATATGCGATTGCAATCGATAAACCCGCTTCCACCAACATTCTTGTACGTTGTTTTTGTTCCATAAATATCCTCCCGACCATGGGTCGTTATCACAACAACAGTAAAGATATGATTTGCGTTCTCCTTAAGCTTTTTACCCAATTGCTTGCAAATATAATTTAATTATACCGCCAGAGCGAAGTATAAATCAACTCAATACCGTTTTTTGCCCCAAGTATCGGAGTTTTTACAAAAAGCAAACATGGCATTTACAAAACCCGAACATTAAAACGATATATAAATCATACTGTTCGAGTTAGGCTTGCAAAAACACTATCTTTCCTATATAATGTCTAATGGATATTTATGTTATTACAAGGAGGCCTTCCATGATTAATACAACAAACATTTTTGATTATGAAGACATTCAGTTAATCCCGAATAAATGTATTGTTAACAGCCGTAGTGAATGTGATACTTCAGTAAAACTCGGCAATCGCACATTCCGTTTACCGGTTGTACCGGCCAACATGCAGACGATTATTGATGAAGAATTGGCTGAAAAATTAGCCCGCAACAATTACTTCTACATCATGCACCGTTTTGCTCCACACACTCGTCTTGATTTTATTAAACGTATGAAAGAACAGGGATTATTTGCATCCATCAGTATTGGTGTAAAAAAAGAAGAATTTGATTTCGTTGATGAAATTAAAGCAGCCGGTCTTTCTCCTGAATATATTACCATCGATATCGCTCACGGTCATTCCAATTCCGTTATTGAAATGATTCAGCATATAAAAAAACAATTACCGGAAAGCTTCGTTATTGCCGGTAATGTTGGTACTCCTGAAGCCGTTCGTGAACTTGAAAATGCCGGCGCTGACGCTACTAAAGTCGGCATTGGACCGGGTAAAGTATGTATCACGAAATTAAAAACCGGTTTTGGTACCGGCGGCTGGCAGTTATCCGCTGTTCGTTGGTGCACCAAAGCGGCTACTAAGCCTGTTATCGCTGACGGCGGTATCCGTGACCATGGCGACATTGCTAAATCCATTCGTTTTGGCGCTACTTTCGTTATGATTGGTTCCCTCTTTGCCGGTCACACCGAATCTCCGGGTAAAGAAGTTGAAATCGACGGCAAACCATACAAAGAATACTTTGGTTCCGCTTCCGAATCTCAAAAAGGCGAACGTAAAAACGTGGAGGGTAAAAAAATGTACATTCCTTCCAAAGGCAGCCTTTTCGATACCTTAACTGAAATGGAACAAGACTTACAGTCCTCTATTTCCTATGCAGGCGGTAATAACTTGACTGCAATTCGAAAAGTGGACTATGTAATTGTTAAGAATTCGATATTCAATGGGGATCGCTAAGTCGTAATAGGCGAAGCCCTGCTGTGGCCGTAGTGCTACATATATAAACTGAAAGACCCTATACATCCTGTTCCCTCCTAGGTGCCACGGGCACAAAAGTCGGTTCACAGGATGTATAGGGTCTTTTTGCGTTTCTGCGACTTTAGCATCTAGGACCACAGCAAAGGGTATCGCCGTATTAGATCTTAGCTCTAGGAGAAGTGCGGCACAAAAGTCGCTTCATAGGATGGTAAGGGTCTTTTTAAGTTTCTGCTACTTTAGCACCTAGAGCCACATCAAAGGGTGTCGCCGTATACAATCTTAGCTCTGGGGAGAGCTTGGGTGCCACGGGCACAAAAGTCGGTTCACAGGATGTATAGTGTCTTTTTAAATTTCTGCTACTTTAGCACCTAGGACCACAGCAAAGGGTGTCGCCGTATTAGATCTTAGCTCTGGGGAGAGCTTGGGTGCCGCAGGCACAAAAGTCGGTTCACAGGATGTATAGTGCCTTTTTTTATTTCTGCTACTTTAGCGTCTAGGGCCACAGCAAAGGGTATCGCCGTATTAGATCTTAGCTCAGGGAGAAAGGTTCTTTAGAGATAAAAAGCTTTCAAGATATAGTGTTCTAAAAGTACTGTGTACACTAATTCAAATTACTGCTCATATAATTAAAGATATTCTTAAAAAATTTTATAATGGCTTTACACCATACTATACACTCTTTTAGAAATAGGTATAACGCCAATGATCCCAGAAGATAAATCGCATTAAATAGTTTGTCAAAAGTATAGTTACCATTGTTTATAATTCCTGCAATATTGCCATATAGAAATCCACACAAACAAATGAATAGTACTAATCGTGGAATCCATGTTTCCAATAATTGACACATCTTCTTTAGCCATTCCTTTAAATCCATATCCCTAGCTCCCTCTCAAAGGTGTTAGTATATAACTCTTAGTTCATTCCATCTTTTCTGAAATATTATTAAAATCGAAACTCATCCCACATCGGTTTTCCCCATGAGTCTGTATAAACCGGTGTCTCTACTAATTTCCCCGCTTTGCCTTCTTTTAATCGTAAATAAATCTGTTCATCACCAGGTTCCAAACGCTGTAATACTATGACCCTGTCCCCATACACCTGTTGCAAGCCCTTTATTTGTTTATCATTTGCATCATATAGATAATACAAATCATTTACATAGTCTATTTTTATAAACCCGTCTTTCCCATACGAAGTTGGATATATACAAAGACCATAGATATATTGTGCATCCGCGAGAGCATTTTTAGGAAGCAGTAAATCTATATTCATTTTTCTGTCGACCAGCACATTAGCATGAAATATGCCATTAGCCTCATACCTTGGCTACCCCCATTTAGATATTATCATGGAAATTAACCAAATAAATATCATCAATATTAGGAGCATCATATACAATATATGAAGGAAGACTAAAAAAATTTTGGGAATTTTATTTTTAATCATATTTTAGCCTCCTTCTTGTAGATATGACTTATGCAAATCTACTATTTTAACAATTATTTTTCATTAAGACTCCCATTTTTATATACGCATATATACCTGATGAGAAAATGTCTACAATTATCAAATACTAATAAATTTTAACTATCATCTCTTTTTGCTTTGTTTCTTCTTTTAATTCTGTCGACACCTTTAATATTTCAAATATTCTAAGTTCTTCTTTATTCATATCACTTTTATTTATTAATATAAGACCATCCTCATTACGTAATCTTAATAGTTTGCCTTTTTCTTCTGTATTTTCAACAAATATCTGAATTTGATCCTTCTGTCGCTCTATAATACCCTGAAAATAAGGTCCATATACATATAATTTATTACCACGTTCATAACTAGATTGTATGTCTTTAGCAATAATATTATTATTTTTCCTGTCATATAAAAATATACGCTGCCCATCCGGCAAAAGAGAAAATCTATTCAGTTCAAAAAACTCATTTATAGTTACTTTCACATGCTCTACCTTTACCAAAGGATAGAACAATAGCCCAAAAAATACTATCAATAAAGCAGTTGCACTTATAAGGCGCCTCAAACTATTTTTCACAATTTTATTTCTCCATTTTAAAGCATTAAATATATAGACTTCAAATTATCGACTAAAAATACAATAAACCATATCCCCCATAAACGTACTCTTATATTTTAGAACAGAACAAATGTACATCTTGAAAACTTTTATTTATTATATCAACTCATATGAAAAATAACAATATTCTCTGAATGATAAAATAATTTTCATAATTATCTTTATACCCCCTAAAAAACAAAAACCACAAGGGGTGGAAAAACCCTTGTGGTTACTGTATTTTTATATTAATTGATGATGAATTAGAGCCCACATATGACTTAACTTAAAATCCTAATTTTATTCTTGAGTACACATGTTATCATCATCTGCTTCTTCATCATTTTCATCAGTTTCACGAACCGGTGTTTTGCTCCAAGCGAGCCAAGCACAGATGGCCATGCATACTACGACGGTACCTACCATTGGCCATGGGGTGTTGTTAAAGAAGAGTGCTAAGGCTACGGAGGATACGATGCCGCTACCGTATTGCAAGGAGCCGATAAGAGCGGCAGCGGTTCCTGCTTTGTCGCCCGCTTTATCAAGGGCAGCTGCAGTAGCGCAAGCTGAAATGATACCATTGGTTGCAAAGATTAAAACTACGGACAAAATAACACCGTAAACGCCCCACACATTTGTATAGGTCATAAAAACCAGCAATAATACAGCTGCCATTGTACCTAAGGTAGATGCCCGAAGTAAGGTGTCCATCGTATAGCGGGCAACGAGTGCTCTGTTTACGGAGCTCATAATAACTACACCGATAACATTCATGGCAAATAATGCGCCGAAATAACGTTCCGGAATGCCATAATAAGTAATATATACATAAGGTGTACCGGCAATAATCGCATAAGCCCCCATATAGAAGAAAGCTACGCACAAGGTGTATTTCATGAACGCCCAATCGGCAAATAATTCGCCATAAATTTTAAAAGCTTTTTTAATCCCCGCCTTGTTGCGACGTTCTTCCGGCAATGTTTCCGGTAAAAAGAATGTGCCGATACCGATTAAAACACCGACAACAGCAACGGCCCAGAAAATCATATGCCAAGAAGCAAATTCAACAATTAAACCGCCAATGGAAGAGCCTACAATTGGTGCCCCTGCCATGAGCATGGTAATCAAGGATAATTTGTCAGCCGCTTCAGCAAGGCTGTAGCGGTCGCGAATCATGGCTCGTGATAACATAGGCCCCACACAGGCACCGATAGCCTGAAAAATTTGCCAAATAACGAGTTCTGTCATGGTATCGGCAGTGGCACAACCAATCGTGCCGATAACAAATAATACCGAACCCATAATTAACGGTTTAATACGACCGATGCTATCACTAATAGGACCCCACACGAGTTGCGCAATCATAAAACCGAATAAATAGCCGCTGATTGTGAGTTCCGCCCCCGGTCCCAACATTTCCGTCATAGCAGGTAACGCCGGTAAGTATACATCCGTCGATAAGGAGTTAACCGCCATCAACGAAGCCAGCACGGATAAGAATATAAATGAATTATTTCTCATTTTATTTACAAATTCCAAAACTATCACTCCCTCACTCAATAAGAGACAATGATGCGAAATGAATCGTATCAGTGTCTCTTAAAAACTACGTCTTTATATTTTTGAAAAAGTTATTTCAAACAAAACATTGTTATCCATTTATCAAAAACATATTTTTTCACCACTAACCTTATTTATTGCGACGTTCTTTTACCAAATTAATGAAAAAGTCTACTGTAGCCGGATCCTGATGGCTGAAGAATAAGCTTGTCTTCGTATCCAAAGATTGAATGCGCGCCATGTCATCAGCGGACAACTCAAAATTCATCACATCAAAGTTTTCTGCCATACGTTCCGGTTTAACGCTCTTCGTCAAGCAAACAATGCCGCGTTGTACTTGCCAACGAATCATAACCTGAGCCGTTGATCTATTGTATTTTTTAGCAATATCCATCAAAACAGGATTTGTGAAAATGTTATTGCGTCCTTCCGCAAACGATGCCCAAGATTCTAACTGTACATTGTTTTTAATCATATTTTCCTGCGCTTCGATTTGCTGATTGAACGGATGTGTTTCCACCTGATTTACCTGCGGTTTAATTTCAGTAAATGCCACAATGTCGCTCAAACGATCCGGATAGAAGTTACTTACACCGATGGCACGTGCTTTGCCGGCTTTATAAGCATCTTCAAGCGCACGATAGGCACCATAGTAATCACTGAATGGCTGATGCAATAAGAATAAATCAACATAATCAGTTTTTAATTTTCTCAAAGATTCATCGATAGACGCTTTAGCTTTTTCATAACCATAGTTATCAATCCAGATTTTGGTAGTTAAGAAAATTTCTTCACGAGGGATACCGGATTCGGAAATCGCTTCCCCAACTTCTGCTTCATTAAAATAAGATTGTGCCGTATCAATGTGACGATACCCAACTTTTAACGCTTCAAGCACAGCTTGTTTCGTATCTTCCTTCGGAATCTGGTACACACCGAAGCCTAAAATCGGCATCTTTACACCATTATTCAAAATAACTTCTTTTTCGTTGTAATTATTCATAGTCATATTATCGCTCCTTTTATTCTAAGTACTTGCGTTCAAAAACAACTTCGTGAACACTTCTACGTAACTTACATGTCTAAGTATATAGAAACTTATCGTTAAAGTACAATAGTAGTTATCCATAGCAGTATACGGTATAGTTATACTGAAAGTTGAAGCCCGGCTGCGGCTTAGTGCTAAATAACTTAATATAAAGACCGTTACTATCCTGTTTGCTCCTACGTGCCGCGGGCACAAAAAGTCGCTTCACAGGATAGTAACGGTCTTTTAGCATTTCAGCTGTTTTAGCTACTAAGCCGCACCAAGGGCTTCGCCGTTTCACATAACGGGTGGAGGGGAAAGGAAGAATGCTCCTGAGCCCATGCTACAAAAGAGTCGCTTCTCAGGATGGTAACGCTCTTTTTGCGTTTCAGCTGTTTTAGCTACTAGGCCACACCAAGGGCTTTACCGTTTCACAAAACAGGTGTCGTAGGAAAAGAAGAAACCTCCCGGGTCCGTTCTATCAAAGATCTCTTTACAAGATATAAAAACATTATGACCGGTGAGTTATTTTTGTATTCTATATCTTTAAATAAAATTATATAGAATAAGTAACTCCCCCCTCTCCTATTGATTCGATATACGGCGCTAACCTTAGATGCGGCCACGGCTGATGCTCCAAATTAGATAACAACAAAACGACCCTCTCTATCCTGTGACGCGACTCTTTGTGCCCGCGGCACGTAGGAGCAAACAGAATAGAGAGGGGCGTTATTTTATTTAGTTAAGTCGTGGCCGCATCCAGGCTTCGCCTATACGAACTCTTCCTCCCTCCCCCCTATTAACTAGGCCGGTCATGGCGTTTTAGCCCTTTATGTGGCCTAGATCCTAAATAAGCAGAATGCAAAAAAGGACCCTGACCATCCTGTGTAGCGACTTTTGTGCAGAATGCACCCAGGAGCAAACAGGATGGTCAGGGTCCTTTATTCAATTATTAGAGTTAAGCCACATAAAGGGCTTACGCCTCAACGGCTCTAGTTAATAATTCCTCCAGCATGCGCGGATGGTAATGGCTCATAAACACAGTTGTATCTCTATCAATGGTTTTAATAGCTGCCATGTCTTCTTCGGTAAGGCTAAAGTCAAATACGTCGAGGTTTTGCGCCATCCGTTTAGGGCTGGAGCTCTTGGCGAGGCATACAATACCGCGTTGAAGTTGCCAACGAATCATGATTTGTGCCGTAGATTTATTATATTTTTTACCGATTTCTTCTAAGATTGGATTGGTAAAAATACCGTCTTTACCGCGAGCAAAGGCAGCCCAAGACTCTGTCTGAACGCCATGTGCTTCCATATTGGCACGGGCAAATTCCTGCTGGAAGTACGGATGAATTTCAATCTGGTCGACTTGCGGTTTAATTTCGTTGAAGGCAATGAGGTCATTTAAACGATCCGGATAGAAGTTGCTTACTCCGATAGCACGCAATTTACCGGCTTTATACGCGTCTTCCAAAGCACGATAGGCCCCATAATAATCATTATATGGCTGATGAAGGAGCATAAGGTCAAGATAGTCAAGGTTCATACGTTTTAACGCATCGTCAATGGCTGCTTTGGCTTTTTCATACCCATAATTATTAAACCAAATCTTCGTTGTTACGAAAACTTCATCACGCGGTACGGACGTGGCATTCACGGCTTCACCCACTTCGTTTTCGTTGCCATATAAGCGAGCCGTATCAATGTGGCGATAGCCCGCATCAAGCGCGTCCAAAACGGCCTGTGTCGTGTCTTCATTCGGAATTAAATAAGTCCCAAAGGCAAGAATCGGCATTTTCACGCCATTATTTAGGATTACATAATCTTTTACGTTATTCGTTTCCATATGCTCTCACTCCTATACATCCGAATCGTTCTTTTATTTAGAACTGTTTTAGCTTAATAGACTTATTCTTAGCTTTATAGATTTATTCTCCGCTTAATAGAACTATTCTTAACTTAATAGAACGATTCTTAGCTTAATAAAACTATTCACCTTTTTATAACAATAAAGGCTATCTAATTTTTACAATTAAATAGCCCCATTAACATATTATTTCCCCTGGAAGTTAGGACGACGACGTTCCGCAAAGGCACGCACGCCTTCTTTGAAGTCTTCCGAGAAGCCCAAGGTTGTTTGTAAATGCACTTCTAATTTAGCATATTCATCCCAACCGCTGAATACACTGGCCCACATCATTTCTTTCATAGCTTTGAAGGATAATTCAGGCCCTTTAGCCAAACGAGTGCAAAGACGGTCGGTTGTTTTTACTAATAATTCCGGTTCGCACACTTTATAGACAAAGCCGTATTCTTTCGCTTTTTCAGCAGTTACCGCTTCACCGGTCATGGCGAGCTGCATAGCGCGGTTCATACCGATGGCACGAGTCAATAAGAACATCCCGCCCGCATCAGGTGCAAGGCCTACGTTAACAAAGGCCTGGATAAAACGGCTGTTGGTAGAGGCAATACAGATATCCGCAGCCAATACCATATTAAAAGCAGCGCCTGCTACAGCTCCGTCGGTGCTCATAACAACAGGTTTGGACATTTTTTTCATGGCAAACGAAATTTGCATAACGAGTTCAGCGATGGCTACCAACGACTGCTGGTCGTTCTCTTCAACGGCGCGTTTCATTTCCGACAAATCGCCACCGACAGAAAATACCTTACCTACCGCATTGATTAAAAGCACGCGTGCTTCCGGATCTGCTTCAGTGCGCTCGATGGCATCAAGGATTTCATTACACATAGGAATGTTAAACCCGTTCTGCACTTCCGGACGATTAAAGGTAATTGTTGCGATTTTGTTAGTTACTGAATACAAAATATTGGTATATTCCATTGACTACTCCATTTCTAATACTCGGAATCAAAGCCTTCCTTATATTACCTAAATAACAGGATTCTAAAAAAGTGCCCTCTCAAACTTTATCTTCTACTTTGTTATTAGTATACCGAATTTCTTCGATAATGAAAAGAGGCGGTTTTAGGCTTTATCTTTTAATTTCCCAATTTCTAATAGATAGCCATGGCTATGTATACTAACCTTCATTACCTTATTTTAAAACTGTTTCCTTCATAGCCTGAATCAGCGTTTCATCGGGACGACCATTCCCATACATTAACGCCATGCCGATAAATACGGCCCCGCCGATAATATTACCTAAGCTGACCGGCAAGAGATTGTTAATAAAGAAAGACCCCCAACCGAGTTGTGCCAGGGCATCCGGTGTAACCCCCAATGATGTGGCCTGTGCCACGTAAGACGGATCGGAAGCGGCCAAAATACCGGCCGGAATATAATACATGTTAGCCACACTGTGTTCAAAACCGGATACGATAAACATGAATACAGGTAAATAAATTCCCAGAATCTTACCGGACGTTGATGTGGTGCTGAAGCTGAGCCAGACGGCTAAACATACGAGCCAGTTACAAAGTATTCCCAATGCCAATGCTTGACCAAATGTAAGCGTCACTTTGCCGACCGCCAGTTTAATCGTCATGCCACCCAGCAGGTTGGCGCCACTGTGCCATAGCCCGGATTGGCTTAACAACCACGCGATGCAAAGCGACCCCAATAAGTTTGCCATAAATACAATCACCCAATTACGCAATAAACGGTATAGGGAAATGCGCCCACATAGCCAGGGCCGTTGTTTCTACAGGTTTCAACAATTTTGGATCATTCATAAAAAATTCGCCTCCTAATAACTGACTGTTACATGCATTCTGCTATATGCATACTGCTACATACATACTACTATATGCATACCGCTACATATACACTGCTACATATACGCTTTTACATATACGCTTTTACATATACACTGCTATTTTATAACGACCACTTAGTCATTAACGGCTGACCGATAAAAGCTACCGACTTTTATCAAATATTTACGAACTTTTGTAAAATGACCCTATGTGACTTCACACGCTGAACCTCTGACATAGTTTATCTTTTCTATTGTAGCATAAAACACGATATTTGTGTTGTACTAAATTCAAACGTCCTTAGACCTTAGTCCTATTACAATTCTTTTACAAATACTTTACTGCCTTTTTTCTATATCTTTTTTTAGCACTTTGTTAGGATAAAGAGAGCAGAAGTTCATTTTTATTTGATACATTAGGAGGTATTTTCATGAACGGAAAGCAGCATTTACGTAAAATGGTATTTTTTGCTTTAGCAGGTGCCTTAGCGTTCGGTCTTAGTACGCCCGCAGTCCAAGCAGCAGCTCCTGCAGTGAGTGTAGTTTCTCAAGCAAACTTACCTGCCACGGCTGTGACAAGTAACGCAATTAAAGTAATGCCTATTAACCAGGCAAAATTCTGGCAGGGTCAACGTTTTGACTTTGAAGTGGAATTACCGCTTACTACTACAGAAGTAGCAGTAACAATCAACGGTGAAGACGCTACTAAAGTTTTCAAACAAGACGCAACAATCACCCAATACGCCGACCATATTTCCTATCGCATTAACGATGTGTCTTTCAAAGACACCGGCGACAAACGCGTTAACGTAGTTGCTAACACAGCTCAAGGCGCCATCAGAAAAATGGCTAACTACAAAGTAGTTAACGAAAAAGCTCAAAAGAAAGCTAAAAACGTTATCCTCTTCGTTGGCGACGGCATGAGCATGCAAGCTAAAGAAGTGGCTCGTATCCTTTCTAAAGGCATGAGCGACGGTAAATTCAACGACGTTTTGGCTATGGAAAAAATGCCTCACATGGCTCTTATCACTACTTCCGGTTATGACTCCATCGTAACGGACTCCGCCAACAGTGCTTCCGCTTACAACACCGGTAACAAATCCGTAGTTAACGCTATGGGCGTGTATGAAAACAGCACTCCGGACCCAATGGATGATCCAAAAGTAGAAAATATCTCTGAAATCATTTCCCGTGCGAAAGATATGTCCTACGGTATGGTAACAACTGCGGCTGTAACTGACGCAACTCCGGCTGCCGTAACTGCACACACTCGTCGTCGCGGCGAACAGAACTTCATCGCAATGGACTTCTTAAATCGTAAAAACCCACCGGCTGTTGTTTTGGGCGGCGGTTCCCAGTTCTTCTTACCATTAGAAACTCCTGGTTCCAAACGTAAAGATAATGTGAACGTAATCCAAGAGTTCAAAAACAAAGGCTACCAATTTGCCGGTAACAAAACTGAACTTGCTCAAACTACAGCTGACAAACCAATCCTCGGTTTATTCACGCTTAACACTATGAACGTTTACATGGATCGCGAATTCTTACCTGAAAATCCATCCGTGCTTAAAGGTTTCAACGACCAACCTGGTCTTTTGGATATGACTAAGAAAGCCGTTGACGTATTAGAAAAGAACCCTAACGGTTTCTTCCTTATGTCCGAAGCCGGCTCCATTGACAAACAATTACATACAATGGATTGGCAACGTGCGGCTTATGACGCTATCGAATTCGACCAGACAATCCAATGGGCTCAGGAATACTCCAAAGCTCATGGCGACAACACTTTAATCATCGTAGTAGCTGACCATGCTCACGGTATCAGTATTACCGGTACTTACAGCGAACAAGATGGCAAAGTAGGTCGTGAAGCAGTTCGTGTATACGGTGATGCAGGCTGGCCTACATTCATCGATGCTAACCGCGACGGCTTCCCTGATAACCCTGATGCTGACGTAACCTTAGCTGTTCAATACGCTAATGCTCCGGATCATTATGAAAACTATCGTTTCCAAAATGAACCAACCAGCCCAGCTACAGCCGGCAAAGACGGTCTTGTAATCGCTAACCCTAAACGTGCTCCACAAGGCGCTCGCTTAGTACAAGGCAACTTACCTACAACTACCGGTGAAACCAGCGAAATTCACTCCGCTGACGACGTAGTACTCATGGCTCAAGGCCCTGGTTCCGAATACTTCCACGGCGTTATGGACAACACTGAAGTATTCTTCGGTATCCTCCGTGCCCTTGGCGTTGACGGCAACAAAGATAACAACAAATAATTTTTTACAAGGATGTGACTAGGAACAATGATGCAATTAAAACAGTGGCTACGCCCTTTAATACTTGGCCTCGTAGTACAGCTTGCAGTTGTCATGGTGCCCAACACGGCTTTGGCGGCTTGGCTGAATTTTGAAGACATGTATGCAGGCGCAACTTCAGAAGGGCTTATTTTATCGGATAGCTTATTGTCATTAAATGGGCAAAATGTAACGATGCAAGGTTATATGGCTCCACCGCTAAAACCGACCATCAACTTCTTTGTGCTCACGGAAACACCTATGGCCATCTGCCCCTTCTGCTCAACTGATGCAGATTGGCCTAGTGATATTGTAGTCGTTTATATGGACGATTCCGTAACGGCTTTGCCTTACGATCAGGACATTACCGTATCGGGACAATTAGAAGTAGGCAGCTATGTAGATGGTGAAACAGGCTTCGTAAGTCTTGTTCGCCTCCGTGGTGCTGAGGTTTATTAATATGTTGACGATTCAAAATCTGACCCGTCAATTTCCTGACGGCGACACCTTGATTACCGTATTGGACTTGCCTTCCTTTGAAGCACCGACCGGTAGTCAATGGTGTTTGACCGGCGTTAGCGGCAGTGGCAAATCCACCTTACTTCAGTGCATAGCCGGACTCCTACAACCGACTACCGGCACGATTCAGGCGGATGATGTCAAATTGACCGAAATCAACGCAAAAGAACTCGATCATTGGCGCGGTCAACAAGTTGGTTATATTTTTCAAGACTTCAATCTGCTCAGTTTTTTAACAGCCGAAGAAAACATTATAAGCGGTGCCTTCTTTGCCAATCGTTTTACGCACAAAGAGATGACCGATGAAGCGGTGAAACTCATGGATATCATGGGACTTACCAATCTCCGTCACAAAAAGCCGACCCAATTGAGCAAAGGTGAGCAACAACGCGTGGCTATTGCCCGAGCGCTTATAAAAAAACCTTCCCTACTGTTAGCCGACGAACCGACAGCCAGTCTTGATGCCGCCAACAGTGCCATCGTTATTGACTTATTGCGCAACTACAGCACAGAAGCCAATGCCACATTACTGATTGCCAGTCACGAAACGACTGTTATTTCTCAATTCACTAATCAATTACACTTAACAAAGCGAGGTTCTCATGATTCGTAAAATAGCCTGGCAGCAGCTCTGGTCCAAACCTCTGACCACATCGCTCCTGCTTCTCGTCATGGCGCTCGCGGTAGCCTTAAGTGTATTGGTAGTTTCCTTGGGTAGCGGACTGCAGCGTGGACTCATCGCCGCGACCGAACCCTTTACCCTACTCGTAGGCTCTCCCGAAAGCAGCCAACAGTTTGTACTCAATACCGTCTTTTTACAAGACAAACCCCTTTCCAATATCAGTTACCAAGAAGTTACTCAATTACGCGCCAATACTAAACTTGTAAAACAGGCCATACCTTTAGCTTTTGGCGATAGTGTAAAAGGGTTTCGCTTAGTTGGTACCGAGCCTGAAATTTTTACCGTACGAGCCGATAATACTAAACCGGAATGGCTGCGCCTCTCATCGGGCCGTCCGTTCCAAACCCCTTTTGAAGCCGTTATCGGCCAAGATGTGGCAAAACAATTAGGCCTGGCTCTAGGTGATACCTTCTACTCCACACATGGTACTTTGGCAAAAGGTAAAGAGCATCAAGAAGAAAAATTTACGGTTGTCGGTATATTAGCCGATACCGGCGGCCCTTATAATCAAGCCGTTTTGACACCTATCGAAAGCATTTGGGAGCTCCATGCTCACGGTCATAAACCAAACCGAGTACAAGGACAACTCCCAAAAGCCGCTCAAGCTCAAGCCCAAGAGCAAGTGCAAGACCAAGATCATAGTCACGACCTTTCTGAAAAAGGCGATGTGACGGCTATCATGGTCGAACCGGTAGGTTTCGGACAAGCCTATACCCTAGCAGCCCAATATGTCAAACGCAAAGATGCTCAACTCGTATTCCCCGCCCAAGTCATTACCCAACTCTTCAACCTCATGGGGCGTGGTGAAAAAGTATGGCAACCCATCGGTTACTTATTAATCGGACTTGCCATGGCCGTTGTTTTGGTAACTGCTTATTTGGCAACGGTGAATCGACTCCGCGATTACGCCATCTTAAAAGCGCTCGGCGCTACACAAAAGCAGCTGTACAGTATTTTGATACAGCAAACGGCCTATGTAATAGGTCTTGGCGCAGTCTTTGGCTGGCTCATGGGCTTTGGCGCCTACCTCGGCCTGGCCTATGCATTAAACACCAGTTCAGCCATTATCATGCCGCTGGCCATCTCCTCAGCGTCTTTGCAACTCACCCTCCTTTGCATAGTCGTCGGTCTGGCGGTAAGCCTCTTGCCGGTGTACGCATTCCACCGGAAGGCAAAACAATTACATGATGTAATGAATTAACACACGTTTTACACAATCTCACCTACACAAAAAGGGATATATCACGAAGAACTACCCACTCTTCGCTGATATATCCCTTTTGTATTACATTTTAACTTTAGTTTCTTATTTAACAACTACGAAGGCACCGCTGCCAACGAGTTCTGCCAAATTCGGTAAAACTAAGGCTTCATAGGTTTCGGGAGCCTGTGTCATGGTAAATACAACCTGACGATTATTGCGAACCAAACCTTCAAACAAACGGAGCAACCCTTTTTGTACCGATTCATCCGCTTCACGCACTACATAATCAAACTCGCTGATTAAAAGCATATCAATGCGCACGAATTCTTCCATGAAGTCGGCCACATAACCGTAAGTCACGCTGTCGGTATACGCTTCCACCAAACCTTGACCGGTAAATTCTTTAATTACGAGATTCGGTGTAACGTCCAAAGATTCGCGCTTTACGATTTCGCCGACGTTTTCCATTTTGGCAACCGTCCCTACTACTACAAGCGGATTATGCGCATCAGCACCCAATGCAGCCGCTACGGTATCAAAAGTATGACGCGCGTCAGCTTTTACAATAGTATCGGTTTTCTTTAAAATATCGGTATTAATTGTTTCTGTCATGCTATATCTCCTTATAAACTTTTATCCTTTTATTTTTATTAAATCTATTTGTGAACTATATTCAATATTTTCACTATTACATATTATAGCAGAAAATGACTAAACTTTATAAGAAAAAATAGTTATCTTGTTTCTGTCATAAAATCAAAAATTTTTTACAAAGTTTTTCGTACCTGATAAATACATCTCATCAGAACAGAAAAATCGGCAACCGAATACTCGGTTGCCGATAAGTCCTCATACCTATCTACTACATTGTTAATAAAATATGAGAAGTAGAGTAACAATCTGCTGATTGAATTCTTTAACGATGAGCAAATATGTCGGACTCTCCCCAGTCCTTAATTGACACTACTTAACTTTGGATGCCAAAGCAGCCGCTTCAGTACGTTTACGAATTGCGTCAATCAAAGGCTTAACTTCCAAAAATTCTGCATCCGTCAAACGGAATGTACGACCTTTGCGGTCGAATAATGATTTTTTGCGACCTGCGCCCGCGCGTTTGCCGCCCCACTTGTTAGTTTTCATAACGATCCTCCCTTGGGAAATGCGTAACACTGCCATGCAAAAAAATAACTATGCTTCTCTGTTTCTAGTATATACTATTCAAGCGACAAAATTCAATATTTTATTTCATGTATACCTTAAACTTTTTCAAATTGTTTACATCTTTCAAAACTATAAATCAAATTTCTTGTTTATACGGCGTATTTTATCAAAATAAGCGAATGGAGTATTCAAAAAATAAATTATTTTTAATTATGTCTGATTTCTTAAGTATCATAATTTAAATTTATAAAAATTTAATGCATCAAAGCGAAAGGTATTAATAAAAATTTTTAAAACAAATTATTCTATTACCGCTCGGCAAGCATTAACCACCGTTCCGTTTTAGCATCTAATTTCGCCGCCGCATCGGCACGTTCCGCCATAGTCTTTTCCATGGCTTCGTAATCGCCGCCCGCTTGATTAAGCATGGCATCATAAGCTTTTAACAGGCCTTCCAGCTCGGAAATATCCAGTTCTAATTGAGCAAGCTCTGCCTGCTCTGCCTTTGTAAGTGATTTAGACGCTGCAGGAGCCGTTTCTGCCGTAGTTGAGGTGTCATTAGCCGCATCACCCGTGTGAGAGCCCTTAGAAGCGATTTTATCGCTTTTCGGCTCATTTTTGGCATCCCCTGCTCCGGTTTGGGAGGTACCTGCCTGCTGCCCTACAACACCGCTATTTAATTTACCACCCGCCAAAACACCAATGCCGGTGTCTGCTTCCATTTCATCCAACATATCACGATATTCCGAATACGCCCCATGGACGATTTCAATTTGACCGTTCCCTTTAAATACAAATAATTTATCTACGACGCGATCTAAAAAGTAGCGATCATGGCAAACGGTAATGACAATACCGCTAAAAGAGTCCAAGAAGTCTTCCAGCACTTCCAGCGTCGGAATATCCAAGTCATTAGTCGGTTCATCCAATAAGAGCACATTAGGGGCACTCATGAGGAGTTTTAACAAATACAAGCGGCGCTTTTCACCGCCCGATAGTTTGCGAATCGGTACACCATGAAGTTCCGGGGTAAATAGGAAACGCTCCAAAATCTGACCGGCACTCAACGTACTGCCATCGGCCAACACCATGTAGCGATGGTCTTCCCGAATATAATCCAATACACGCTGATCTTCATCAAATACCGGTAATTCTTGCGTAAAATGCGCTATACGGACCGTTTCACCACGCCCAAGGGTTCCTGCATCCGGTTCGAATTTACCGTCCAATAACCCCATAAATGTGGATTTACCGATGCCATTCGGTCCCACGATACCAATGCGGTCATGACGAACCACATGATACGTAAAATCCTTCACAATCGGAATATCACCGCGACTGAAGGTTAAGTGTTCAATATCAAAAATCGTCTTGCCCAAACGGCTCTTAAGAGCAATCGGATCCAAGGTATCGGCACGACGTGCCACATCCTGGGCTTTTAAGGTTTCATAACGCTGTAAACGGGCTTTTTGCTTCGTCGAACGCGCTTGAGCCCCACGGCGTACCCAAGCCAGTTCTCGTTTCGAGAACTGATGACGTTTTTCCGCCGTCGCCGCTTCCCGTTCTTCTCGGTCCGCCTTCAAGGTTAAGAAGGTTTCATAGGTTCCTTCATAGCTATAAAAATGACGGTCCGACAATTCCAAAATTTCATCGCTCAAGGCATCCAAGAAATAGCGGTCATGCGTACTGATTACGAGCCCGCCTTTACGGCCCAAAAGATATTTTTCAAGCCATTCGATGCTGGCTTCATCCAAATGGTTAGTCGGTTCATCGAGAAGCAATAAATCACTGGGATATAACAGAGCCTGACCCAACGCCAAACGCCGGCGCTGGCCGCCGCTTAGTTCTCTAGCGAGCCGCATCAAATCGGTGAAGCCCAATTTAGTTAAAATCGTGCGGGCCTGTTGTTCAACCTGCCAGCCCCCTTCGGTTTCCATGCGACTCAATAGTTTTAAATGCTCAGGACTGCCCGGCGCAGTTTGGTCCATTCGTTCGTATTCACGGACTAATTTTAAAACCGGATGATCCGCTAAAAATATATTTTCCAATAAGGATGCGTCTTCGTCAAATTCCGGTGCTTGGGGCAAATAATAAACCGATGCCTTACCATTGCGCAAAATAGTGCCTTTTTCCGGCTCAATAAGGCCTGCCAGCATGCGCATGAAGGTTGACTTACCGGTGCCGTTAACGCCAATTAAACCGATCCGTTTATTATCGGTAAAGGTCATATTGGCATCTTCAAATAATCGCCGTGTGCCGTACGATTGACTTACATCCTGTAATGTTAACACGTTCATAATCTATTCAATCCTTTTTCTTGATGATTGTTATCTATTCAAATTCATTTAATACGTTATTTTTATTATACCGCAAAGAAACGGCTTTACCAAACGGCTACTATACATTTCAAAACCACACGATTCCGTTCACAGCTTACTGCCGCTTATTTTAATCATGAAAAACAATAATGATTACCATTATTGACAAGTAACTAATTATACGTCATGATGAGGATAATATGAATGTCATCTGCGTTTTAGTCATTCATAACAGGTATTTTGGTATTTTTTGGTTTTTTATAAGGAGTGTGTTCTATGATTCGTAGTAAATTGCTTAAAGCCACCGCTTCATTATGCGCCGCCGCTCTTTTGACTACCGCTGCGGTAAGTGTAACCTCTGCTCACGGACTTTGGGTAGGTCCGCGTCTCGATCAATTACAGCTTGTGCTCGGCGAAGGACCGGAAGATAATGCCTATCAGCCAAACATGGTTAAATCTTTGACCGGTTATACCAAAGATTTTCAGCAAATTGCTATTCCACAGCAAAATTTTGCCGACCATGTGACCATTACGCCAAGCGAAAACACGAGTGTCGCCGTTATTGTCTTCGATTACGGCTACTGGAGCGTAGATAGTCAGAAAAAGGTTCACAACGCACCTATGAAAGATGTGCCGGGCGCTATTAAAGGAACCCATGCCATTAAGTACAGCATCAACTATCTGAATAAGGTAGGTACACCGAAAGCCATTCCGAATATTCCGTATCAAATCGTACCGTTGGTAGACCCTACACAGCTTAACGTAGGCGATATTTTGCCGGTACAAGTATTGCATGAAGGTCGGCCAATGCCGAATGTAGAAATTATTCCGGATTTAATTAATCATCACACAGTTGTTGAAAAAACGGATGTGGACGGTAAAGCATACTTACCGGTTCGCAACGGCAGCGTGAATGTTATCGGCGTTGAACTCGCCTTCCCATATCCGCAATCTGACGGCCTCGCTACGCAAGATAAAATCTTTACCAGCTTAAGCTTTACGCTCCATCCACAAGAAGATTAATTTGATTCGCAAGAAGATTGATCTAACTTAATATTATTTTGCTTTTTCATTTTTCCCCTCCTAACTAAAAAGCTATCCATCATTGCAACACGATGCAATAATGGATAGCTTTTTCATTGCTTGGCATATATCAATCTGCAGCCTTTACCGGCCGGCATCGATTAAGTCAAACTTTTAATTAAAGGCTATCGTCATAACGAGCCATATTTTCTTGTCGAATATCTTTTAATACTGCAAGCAATTCGTCCGTATCTTCTACGCGAGCAAATAATTCACCAAAGTATTCAGAATCTTCTACTGTCACACTCCACTGAAACGAATCCATATCATCATATAGGTTAAAAATAATCGGTTCATTCAACGAAGTCGGCACACCGCCATCTTCATCGGTAATCGTGGCATAATCACCATCATCATCAATTTGATAAAACAATGTTTCCCGATCGTCAATTTCAACTAATTCAAAACCTAAATTCTCATAAAACGATTCCAGCGCGTCGCCGTCCATACGAATCCTCCTTTAATACAAAACCCCATTCCCCTTCGGGATGTTTAGTCCATTGTACAAAAAATTCTAAAGCTTCGCAAGAGAGTTTTTTACATCCCCAACAGACGTATTCACATTACCGACAGGCTTTTTACGTTCATCTAACAAACACTGAACTGCTCTGACAATATTGGCTGCCCCATCCAGCTTCCAATGCAATTCTTCCCTCGACATCTCATGTAATCGTTCCGGATTAGCCAATAAACCGGTCACTACAGCGTGTAAATTATGAATATCGCGCACCCAACGGGCAAAACCCTGTTGTTCAAAAAAAGCAGCATTGCCTTCTTCTTGCCCCGGAATGGCGCTGAAGAAAACCATCGGTACACCAACCGTAACGGCTTCCATACAGGTCAAACCACCCGGTTTGGTAACCAACATGGCCGCTTCCCGCATCAATTTGGCAACTTCCAAAGTATAGCCGTATATCGTCGTAGGAGTGCGCAAATTCTTGCGCATGCTCATAAGCCCTTCGTAAAGCTCCGCATTACGTCCGGTAATAACAATGAGCTCATCAATACCGGATACTTCATCTAAATGCTGCAATGCCGATTCCACGCAACCGAGTCCGAGACCACCGCCCATAATGAGGACCTTTACCGGATAGGCATGCTTATACTCGGTTAAACGATGCTCATAAAATGTACGGCGTACGGGAATACCCGTGATCGTAATTTTATCGACCGGAATACCGGCTTTACATAATTCATCCACCATCGAAGTGGTGCCTACAAAATAGGCATCAATTTGTTTGTACACCCAGAATTGATGTACTTGAAAATCAGTAATTACCGCTACCAAAGGAACATCAATTAAATGCTGGCGTTTTAAAATACAAGCCGCCCCACAGGGAAAAGGATGAGTGAAGATAATAATATCCGGCTTTTCCCGATTAATCAGTTTTAACATACGACGCTTCAACATCCATGACAACGCCGTCTGCGCGGTGCTGCCTTTTTTATCCCCTTGCGACATGCGATAAATAACATCGTACAGCATAGGGAATACGTCAATCATCTTAATATAAGTTTCTTTAATCAAGTTGTCAAAAGAAAAACTGTTCGTATTTAAAAAATCTACATGGGTAATAATGGCATCAGGATTTTTCTGTGCCCAATACTCTTCAATGGCTCGGGCTGCTTGCGTATGCCCTGTACCGATTGAAGCTGATACTATGAGTATTCTGTCTGGCTTGCTCATAAATGTCTCCTTCCCTGTTCTTCAATTATAACATATTTTTCGAATTAGAAACGGGAAAGAACTTGTTTTTTGCATAAAAAAAGAGACCCCCTTATTGCCGATTGGCAATCGTAACAGCCGTCTTAACGACGCTGTCATCATGGGCGGTCTCTTCTAAAACCGGGCAAATTATTTTTTGCGAGGTTTAACTTTAGTTTGTACGTTTACTAATTCTTTTAACTGTTTACCGGCTTTGAATGCAGGGGATTTGGAAGCTGCAATTGTAATAGCTTTACCAGTCTGTGGGTTGCGGCCTTCACGAGCGGAACGTTCGCGAACTTCAAAAGTACCGAAACCGATAACCTGAACTTTTTCGCCTTTTGCTAATTCTTCAGCTACTGTGTCGAACACAGCTTTAACTGCTTTTTCAGCATCCTTTTTAGTTAATTCGGCTTTCTGAGCAACACTTGCGATTAATTCTGTTTTATTCATGACAGAACCTCCTTAAAAAATAGAATGTATCCATTCATTGTAACTTGTAAGAGTATATCACGCCTTACGAATCATTTCAATGAATGTTTTTGTTCAGACACTTTAGCCGATTCCCAAAATAAGTCCAATTCTTCTAATGAAAAGTCCTTCCACGATTTTCCACTGTCTTTAACACAGCGTTCTACATGGGCAAAACGTTGGCGGAACTTATTGTTGGTGCGGTTTAGTGCATTTTCACCGCCTATTTTATACCATCTTAGAAGATTAATCAAGGAAAAAAGCACGTCCCCGCCCTCTAATTCTGCATTTTCATAGTCTTTTTCGGCGATGGCCTCCTTAAATTCGGCAATTTCTTCTTCAAATTTGGCCCACACCGGAGGCTCAGTATCCCAGTCAAAACCTACCTTCGCGGCCTTTTCTTGCAGTTTTTGAGCCCCCAATAAAGCCGGTAAGCCCTTGGAGATGCCGCCAAGCAAAGTTTTTTTGTCATGACCCGGTTCTTGCGCCTTCAAAGCCTCCCAGTTTAGCTGGGTTGAAGCTAATTCTTTCGATGTAGCTTTGGCAAAAACATGGGGATGACGGCGAATCATTTTAGCCGTTATATCGTCAATAATATCTTGGACGGTAAAAAGTCCCTGCTCTTCCGCTAGTCTTGCATGGAATACAATTTGCAATAAAACGTCGCCCAACTCTTCGCGAAGATTGGCCATATCTTGATTGTCGATGGCTTCAAGGACTTCATATACTTCTTCCAAAAGATAACGGCGCAAGGTACTATGCGTTTGCAAACGATCCCAAGGGCACCCGTCCGGCGCTCTTAAAGCCGCTACCACGTCAATGAGAGGTTGTAAGGTAAATTCATACCCTTCTTCAGTTTCCGCCCCTTCCAGGCCCGTTAAATCGATTTTAGAGGCATTTTCTGAAGTCCTAACAGTATTTTCAGCCGAGCGATGAAGCAATACCCAAGTCAGGGATTCACCCATGTCTGCTTCCAGTTTAGTCATATAGGAGGCGCCTAACGTGCTTAAATCACTCACCGGCAACCCTTTGCCGAGCGCATTATTTTCACTAAGCGCAACGCCATATAAATCAACTTGACTATTGGTACCGAAACGTTTTTTCAAAACATCAGTAAGATTCGTCAACGCTGTTTCATCATTTATTAAATCAGTGACTAACAAAGTGCCTGTTAAGTCAAAGGGTGTTTCCTCAATTTGATCGGCACCCACAATAAACAGTCCCTGAGCCACATCTATATTCAATTTAACCAATAAAGGGCCGATATTTGCTGTATTCATACAATCTCCTTTTCTGCTTCTCCGTTTCTATGTGCCATAGCCGCTCTTCTATCAGTCCTTATGAGAACGTTTTTTCAAACGCTTCCCGATGACCGGCATGGCCTGCCATTCATCGTCTTTAACAGCTTTTGTAATCAGAAGGCCTGCTCCATAAATGACGATAGCCACTACAATAGCGCCAAAAACCGCAAAATTACCGCCCAGAAGCGGTTCAAAGAAGGAATAGGTCATTACGGTCGCACCGCCCATGGCAAAGGCGGCTAAGGAGATTTTACTCAATTCGAGCCAAGGCACCTGATACTTGATGTAGCGGCGCACAAAAATCATATTTAATAATGCGGCCAAACCAAAGTCAATATTCGTGGACCAAGCCGCCCCGTTAATCCCCCATTCCGGCAAGGCCGTCAAATACCAGCTAAGCGGAATTTTAATGAGTGTACTGATGAACAGATTCACCATAGGAATCGCCGTATGGCCGAGGCCTTGTAAAATCCCCGTACTCACTTGCTGTACACCTAAGAGGAAGATGCTGAGACTCATAACCGCAATGGGGCCTCCCGCATTCGGTGTGGCATAGAGAAGTTCTGAAATCGGCGTAGCCAACACATAAAGCCCCACAAACGCAGGCACCGTAATCAAGGTGGTTATTTTGAGCGCCACATGGCTGCGATTCTGAATTTCCCCCATGTCTTTTTTGGAAAACGCCTCAGAAATGGCCGGCACAAGACTGGCCGCCAAGGACGTAGTCAAAATAATCGGCAAGTTCACCAGCGAGGTAGCCATGCCCGTCAAATAACCGAATAAGGTGGTTGCTTCGCGAACGGAATAGCCCGCATCAATGAGGCGTTGCGGTACAACGCCCAGATCAATGCCCGACACGATGGGCATCATAATGTTGGCCATGGAAACGGGAATGGCCAAAACAAACAAACGCTTCATGATTTGCCATGAGCTTTCCGGAATGATGTCCGTCGCTTGCTCAGCTAATAGTTTAGCCCGCAAATGACGTTGACGTCGGTAAAAATAAAGGAGTACCAATATGCCCCCTACAACGCCCGGAAAGGTAGCTAACGTAGCCCCTGCCGCCGCCATTGGCAGTCCATAAGGCAAGAGGAATAGAGCAAAACCTACCATACAGGCAACGCGTAAAGATTGTTCCACAACCTGCGATGCCCCGGTTGGCAGCATGTCCTGAAACCCTTGGAAATAGCCGCGCAAGCAGCTCAAAATCGTCACTACCACAATTGCCGGCGCCAAGGCCATGAGCGCAAAGCTGCTGCGTGGATCTGTAAGCCATTCCGACTCAACCAGCCACGGTACCGCCAGAAACAGTGCCACGCTGAAAAAAGCACCTAAGGCAAATAAAACCGTAGCGGATACTCTAAAGATTTTTGACGCACCGCGTACGTCTTTATAGGCCAGTTTATCGGCAATCATAATCGATATGGCTACCGGTAAACCTGCTGTAGCCAGGCTGACAATAATCTGGTAAATGGGATAGGCCATCTGATACAGCCCAATCCCTTCACCGCCTAAAATGCGTGCCAACAGCACCTTGCTGAAAGCACCGATAATTTTCACAATTATGCCCGCTAAAGTAAGAATCATAGCCCCTTTTAAAAATCGATTCATACGGTTCCTCCTGAAGCTTACTGAGATTGTAAAGCAGGGTCACGTTTTTCCAATTCCCCCATTAACACCTCAACTGTGGTCAATACGGAAGCACCCTCTTCAATCGGGCTGTAACGTAACACATTATTTTTATCTATTTTAACATGTTGCCAAACCTTTGTCGCTACTAAGCCGGGATCCCAGCCGGCCATCTTCTCTAAGTCCGCCCAGTGAATGATTAAAACACCTTCACGAATAACCATGCTCTTAATGCCGATGGCTCTGGCTCGTTCTTTAATGCGCGCCAATTTCAAAAGTCGTTCCACCGGCGGCGTCGGCGAACCGAATCGGTCAATCAATTCATCGGTAAATTCGTCAAAATCTTCCAGCTTGCGAATCTGCAACAGACGCTGGTAAATGGTAATCTTCCGGGCCGTATCATTGATATAGGCCTCATCAATGAAGGCATCGATGCCAAGATCGATAACCGGATCCACTTCCACCGTTTTGGTAACCGTTTTATGCTGGGCTTTGGCAATCGCTTCTTCAAGCATAGAACAATACAAAGCAAAACCGACTGATGCGATATTGCCGTGCTGCTGTGAGCCCAGTAAATTACCGGCGCCGCGAATTTCAAGGTCACGCATAGCCAATTTAAAGCCGGCGCCCAGTTCGGTGAATTCTTCAATCGCTTTCAAACGTTTTTCCGCCGTTTCACTGAGCATTTTATCGGGACGATACAAGAAGTACGCATAGGCACGACGACGGGAACGACCTACACGCCCCCGCATCTGATATAACTGCGACAGACCCAAACGATCCGCATCGTACACGATAATCGTATTGGCGTTTGGAATATCGAGCCCCGTTTCAATGATGCTGGTACATAGCAATAAATCATAATGACCTTCATAAAAATCAACCATGATGGCTTCCATTTCACTGCCTGCCATCTGACCGTGGGCAATGGCAAAGCGCAAATCCGGCATAGCCGCTTCCAAAAGTTCGCCCATGTGCTCAATGGAAGCTACACGGTTATACACGAAATAGACCTGCCCACCGCGCTGAATTTCGCGACGAATGGCTTCGGCAATGAGCTTCATGTCATATTCCACCACATAGGTCTGCACCGGTAAACGGTCTTCCGGCGGCGTGTTGATAACACTCATTTCACGCACCCCTACAAGCGACATGTGGAGGGTTCGCGGAATCGGCGTGGCACTCAACGTCAAGACGTCAATATTATTGGCCCAACTCTTCCACTTTTCCTTCTGCGCTACACCGAAACGTTGTTCTTCATCCACAACGAGGAGTCCCAAATCTTTGAAAGCTACTTTTTTATTTAAAAGCGCATGGGTTCCGATTAAGACATCCACCGATTTATCGGCAACCCGTTTAATAATATCGCGCTTTTCACCGGCGGAGCGGAAACGGTTCAACACTTCAACGCGTACTCCAAAGGCACCCAAACGATCGGTAAAGGTCTGAAAATGTTGTTGTGCCAATACAGTTGTCGGTACTAAGACGGCTACTTGTTTACCGCTTTTTACCGCTTTAAAAATAGCGCGCATAGCCACTTCCGTTTTACCAAAACCAACGTCACCGCAAAGCAGCCGGTCCATCGGATGCGGCTGTTCCATAGAGGCCTTAATTTCTTGAGATGCCTGCAATTGGTCTTCCGTTTCTTCATACGGAAAGGCTTCTTCAAATTCCATCTGGAAGGTATCATCCGGTTCAAAGGCAAAGCCATCCACAACCTCACGTTGTGCATAGAGTTCTACCAGCTTTTCTGCCAAATCGTCAATGGATTTTTGTGCTTTTTGACGAACTTTGCCCCACTCACGGCCGCCCATCTTATGAATTTTAGGCACATCACCTTCATTGCCGATATATTTCTGTAATTGGTCTAAATTGTCAGCCGGCAAAAACAACTTGTCTGTGCCCGCATAGGCAATTTCAATGTAGTCCTTGTGAATGCCTTCTGTTTCAATCGTTTTGAGGCCCACGTACTTCCCGATACCGTGCAAAGCATGGACTACATAATCGCCCGGCGTTAAATCGGTAAAGTAAGTAATCTCCTGACCTTTTGGCACTTTTTTACGAAGCTTTCGCTTCTGTTGACCAAAAATATTGCCTTCCGTAACTACCACCAGGTTACAAAGTGGTAATTCAAAACCTTCCGATAAAAGCCCGCTTACAATGAGAACCGCCTCTTTAGTTGCTTTCAATTCGGCGCTCACTTCATAGGCAATATTCGCTTCGCTGAGGG
This sequence comes from Veillonella sp. LMAG:90, assembly GCF_008679445.1. Taxonomy (NCBI): domain Bacteria; kingdom Bacillati; phylum Bacillota; class Negativicutes; order Veillonellales; family Veillonellaceae; genus Veillonella; species Veillonella sp. LMAG:90. Next base: position 1,221,422 of record NZ_NAND01000001.1, on the reverse strand, counting down.
CTCGTTCTAAACCTTCGCGGCGTTGCAAATTGTTCATAACGAGCACAACTTGACGCCCCTGGGTTAGCCACACGTCTATTTCATCAATTAAAAGCGGCATTTGACGCTCAAAGGACATCATAGACTTACTCTGAAGCCCAATGCTGTCAAAACCGGCTAAACCGGACACGCGCTGCTGCAGGAAGTTAAATGCAATTTCACTTTTAGCCGCATTAGTCCCCATAAACTCGGACCAGGTAAAATGCTGCTGACGGTGCACGGCGTCTTCTTTCAAAAAGCCTTTTAAGGCATCTTGCAAACGATTCGGTTCATCGTACAAAAGCAGGGCGTTTTTGCCATAGCTCAATAAAGAGCCTTCTTCCGACGTATCGTTCAAGTGGAACGGCATAACTGTCATATGTTTAACGGACTCGATTGAGCGCTGCGTGTCGATAGCAAAGGTGCGAATGGTATCGATTTCATCGTCAAAGAATTCAACACGATACGGATTATCGCTGTTTACCGGGAATACGTCGATAATGTCGCCGCGCACGCTAAAATGACCACGTTGTTCCACCTGGTCTGTTCGTTCATAGCCTAAGGTTACCAATTTCTCGAGCATAATTTCACGCTCAACAATGTCACCGGTGGCTAAATGTATAACACTTTCTTTTAATTCTTCCGGCGTTAAAATACGCTGGGTTGCCTCATCAATTGTAGCGATAACTACAACCGGTTCATCGTGTAATAAGGCACCTAATGCTCGCATCTGCAGCCCCTGATTTTCCAGGCTGCGCGCCGCCGTAATGAATGTGACTTTTTCCGTAATAGGAAATGGCATTACGTCCACATCCGGCAAAAAGAATGCCAAATCGCGTTCCCATTGTTCTTTATGGTTCTTATCATGCACCAATACAATAGTAGGCCGCTGCTCTATAGCCTTCATAGCCGTGCTGTAAATGAACGGCTTTTGAGAGCCTCCAAGCCCTGATATTACATGCTTTCCCTTTTTACCGAAAAGTCCTTCCGCCTCTTTATAGGCAGGGTATTTATATAATAATTCCTGTAATGTTTCCATTGGATTTTCTATTACCTTCTTCTTTTTACGCTCATATAGCAACGACAAAACGGGCTTTAGCTACGCCAAAGCCCCTTGTAATTACAAAGTATATGTTTAGTGTACCATAGGAGTCATGCAACATCAATACGAAAAGGTGGTTATTAGGCCCGTCACATCAGTAAAAATATTAATATTGTCCAATGCATTCCCCTTTTGTCTTTGCTATTTTTTAATTATCTATTGACGATATGGCGCCCGATATGATAATATATCTTTGTTGCGGGAGTGGCGGAATTGGCAGACGCACCAGACTTAGGATCTGGCGCCTTCGGGCGTGGGGGTTCAAGTCCCTTCTCCCGCACCAGTTAAGAACTTTAAGCCCTTAAGGGCTTTTTTTATTGCCTAAAATTTGAATTATAGTGTTTAAAAAGGTCAAAGGCTCTACAAAATACCCATCACAGTATTTTGTAGAGCCTTTGATTAGGAGATGATGAAAATGTACGCCCATACATTATCATGACAATATATTAACACTTGCGTGATAATACCAAATATCCATAGCCATGACCGGTACGGGTGTCACATGCATCATCGATTTAGGCAATAAAAAAGCCTTTTCCGACGCATGCGAAAAAGGATATATGATTCTCCTCCCTATCGCTCGTAGGTCAAATGGTGAATGATGAATAGGCAGTTCTCCTGACTTAGCTTCACCGCTCCTCTCGCCTTCCCAGTGTTACCCAGTGACTTAAATGAGATTCGCTTAGCCTTACAGTGACGGGATCGTGTCGGACTTACACCGACTTCTCTATTATGCATTTCTGCACCTATTCCCAACTATGTATTTTATTTATTTGATACTTTCTATACACGTATAGTAACATGATTTTTATACATTGTCAATAAACGAATGTCATTATTTCTCATGATATTGTGAATTAACAACTCAGATAATAAAATAGCCTTTTCGATGATATCTATTAAAGATTCTTTTCTTCCATGGTGCTATACTCAATTTATAGAAAAAACGATTATTCCAATTCATTTAGAGGGAGGTCATTATGAAAAATACAACAGATAAAGTTAATTCCGGACATTCAATAACGCTAAAGGAAACAATTAGCCGTAATTTGGCAATCAGAGATTCCTATCATAAGTTGGAAGATTCCATTAACGGCAAACGCTGGACCATAGAAGAAGATGCATTAGGTTTTTTAACTGACGCTGCACTTATAGGTAGAATGGCCATGGCCTATGAAAAGACATGGCCTACCGAAAATCCGGATAAAGATTTAGAGATTTTGCTACCACATAAATTAGGTGAGTGCGTTTGGTGGCTCGCTGCCTTGGCCGATAGAATGGGCGTGGATTTTGAAAAAGCGGTGGTGGATTTTATTGAGGTGAAAGAAAAGGAGTTAGGTTGAGGCCTATTATAGATCTCCTTTGACAGTATAAGCCCAAATTAAAATCAGATTATTATAATCCGGCATATAAACTGAAGTGAATTGTCCAAAATCTTTTGCTCCGCCCATCTTTTGTTTAAACCATGGCAAAGCTATTGTCCCATCAGAAAGTGCGTGAGGCCCATTGCCTACATAGCCCATAGATACTAATCTTGTATTCTGGTTAGAAAATAAAAGCTTCATTTGTCGTAATTCACCATTTTTTATAGCAAAAAAGCGATAATCTACAAAACCACCACCGGTAGTCTGAATAGCAGCTACTAAAATATCTGGTTGTCCGTTAATGCCTTTAATGACATACACACCACCGGTACGAGTCGGGTTGGTTACATTGATATATTCTTCGTTTCTGCTATTATCTCCAAATAGCTTAATATCTTGTTGCAGAGCTATTACGTCATTTAACTCTGAAATATAAGGAGTGTAGGCTGTTGCTTTATAAATTAAATCGTTAGTACTGCCCCAAACAAATGGCGCTGATTTTCCAGCATATTTATCTCCATCACCTACTATGTAGACATTATAGCTGGTACCCTCAACACTGCGCATGATAAAAGATACTCTACTCTTTTCAGCTGCAAAATCATCTGTTAAAGAATAGGAATAAGCTTCTATATAAGATCCACCTGCTGTCATTAGAAAAGCAAAGCAAAACATTAATCTAATAATAATACCTTTCATACAAATGCCTCCCAATAGTAAAATATCAATACTTAATATTTAGTTAAAATATCTTATAAACTATATTATAATTTTACTGATAATATTTCAAGGAATTAGTCAGTTTAATAAAAAGTGTGTAACCTAGGTCTGTCTACCGACTTAGGTTGCAGTCTTTTTTGATTATTTAGAGCGTAGCCGCATTGCTTCGCTTGCTACAGTAGTAGGAATACTATCATTTAATGCTAGGGGCTAGTGGCTTAACGCTCTATTGATTTAGGGCGTACCCGCATTGATCGGCTTTAGTGACTTTTTTAGTGCTATGAAGGCTAGAGGGAGAAAGCTCTATTGATTTAGGACGTGGCCGCATTGCTTCGCTCGCTGCGGTAGAGAAAGCTAGTAACGCAGTGTACGTACCGGCTCAATCAGCGACTACCTATCATTCGTACGCAGTCACGCTATATATGCTTCCCGTTCGGATGCTGTGGATTTTTACTTACTCTCGACTCTACCTGCTGATGTTTTCCGTTCATCCCTGTGATTCTTCTTCGAAGAATCTTACGGTCTGAACTAAGAGATTCGCACCTATTTGTGCGTCGTTACTCTCCTTCAAATAGGGCTCACTACTTAACGCCCCGAACTACGCGATGCTCTATGCTTTATGCGTCGCTGCGCTCCTATAAAGCATGAGCCCTGCGTATCCCACGCCGCTATTGTACGTTGAGCATAGTGTTACTCCTGCCATTTTGGCTGGAAGCGG